>NZ_CP128494.1:1197500-2397500 GCF_030369615.1 Geobacillus stearothermophilus ATCC 12980
AAGTCGTAACAAGGTAGCCGTACCGGAAGGTGCGGCTGGATCACCTCCTTTCTAAGGACGAAAAGCGGAAGCGCCGCGTTCGGCTCTCGAAGCCAAATGTTCTTCACCCGGAGGGGTGCTGGCACCCCGAGGGGGAAGGTTATTTGGCAGAAGAGAGCCAGGCGCTGGAGCTAGACAAGACGAAAAGTGGAGGCCGCAATGGCCAACTGTCGATACACAGCGCTTTCGTTTCGTTCAGTTTTGAGGGAACGAGTCATGTTCTCTCAATGACAAAAATCGTTCCTTGAAAACTAGATAACCGGAAAAGCGGAGGCTCGCGGGTTGCCGCGATGGGCAAATGTTCTTCGCCTGCAAGGGTGCTTGCACCCGGAAGGCGAAGGTTATTTGACCCCGAGCGGCGGCGAGCCGACGCTAGACAATAAGGAAGAAGCCGAGAGCGCTGTAGGTTAAGCTAGAAAGGGCGCACGGTGGATGCCTTGGCACTAGGAGCCGATGAAGGACGGGGCAAACGCCGAAACGCTCCGGGGAGCTGTAAGCAAGCGTTGATCCGGAGATGTCCGAATGGGGGAACCCACTGTCCGTAATGGGGCAGTATCCATGCCTGAATCCATAGGGCATGGAGGGCACACCCGGGGAACTGAAACATCTTAGTACCCGGAGGAGAAGAAAGCAAACGCGATTCCCTGAGTAGCGGCGAGCGAAACGGGAACAGCCCAAACCAAGAGGCGTGCCTCTTGGGGTTGTAGGACCGCTCATTGTGGGAGTGAGAAAGGAACGGGGTAGACGAACCGGTCTGGAACGGCCGGCCAGAGAAGGTGACAGCCCTGTAGTCGAAACTTCGTTCCCTCCCGAGCGGATCCTGAGTACGGCGGGACACGGGAAATCCCGTCGGAAGCAGGGAGGACCATCTCCCAAGGCTAAATACTCCCTAGTGACCGATAGTGCACCAGTACCGTGAGGGAAAGGTGAAAAGCACCCCGGAAGGGGAGTGAAAGAGAACCTGAAACCGTGTGCCTACAAGTAGTCAGAGCGCGTTCATGCGTGATGGCGTGCCTTTTGTAGAATGAACCGGCGAGTGACGATGGCGTGCGAGGTTAAGCCGAAGAGGCGGAGCCGCAGCGAAAGCGAGTCTGAACAGGGCGAAAAGTACGTCGTCGTCGACCCGAAACCAGGTGATCTACCCATGTCCAGGGTGAAGGCCGGGTAACACCGGCTGGAGGCCCGAACCCACGCACGTTGAAAAGTGCGGGGATGAGGTGTGGGTAGGGGTGAAATGCCAATCGAACTTGGAGATAGCTGGTTCTCCCCGAAATAGCTTTAGGGCTAGCCTCGGGATGGAGAGTGTTGGAGGTAGAGCACTGATTGGGCTAGGGGCCCTCATCGGGTTACCGAACCCAGTCAAACTCCGAATGCCAACGACTTATGCCCGGGAGTCAGACTGCGAGTGATAAGATCCGTGGTCGAGAGGGAAACAGCCCAGATCGCCAGCTAAGGCCCCAAAGTGCACGTTCAGTGGAAAAGGATGTGGAGTTGCAAAGACAACCAGGATGTTGGCTTAGAAGCAGCCACCATTTAAAGAGTGCGTAATAGCTCACTGGTCGAGTGACTCTGCGCCGAAAATGTACCGGGGCTAAACGTGCCGCCGAAGCTGCGGGATGACCGTTGGTCATCGGTAGGGGAGCGTTCTAAGGGCGTTGAAGCCAGACCGGAAGGACTGGTGGAGCGCTTAGAAGTGAGAATGCCGGTATGAGTAGCGAAAACAGAGGTGAGAATCCTCTGCGCCGAAAGCCTAAGGGTTCCTGAGGAAGGTTCGTCCGCTCAGGGTTAGTCGGGACCTAAGCCGAGGCCGAAAGGCGTAGGTGATGGACAACAGGTTGAGATTCCTGTACCACCTCCTTCCCGTTTGAGCGATGGGGGGACGCAGGAGGATAGGGCGAGCAGGCGGCTGGAAGAGCCTGTCCAAGCCGCAAGGCTGATCCGTAGGCAAATCCGCGGATTGTAAGGCCAAGCGGTGATGGCGACGGAGTCATCCGGAAGTCCCCGATTTCACACTGCCAAGAAAAGCCTCTAGCGAGGGAAGAGGTGCCCGTACCGCAAACCGACACAGGTAGGCGAGGAGAGAATCCTAAGGCGCGCGGGAGAACTCTCGTTAAGGAACTCGGCAAAATGACCCCGTAACTTCGGGAGAAGGGGTGCTCGTTTGGGTGAAGAGCCCGAACGAGCCGCAGTGAAAAGGCCCAAGCGACTGTTTATCAAAAACACAGGTCTCTGCGAAGCCGAAAGGCGACGTATAGGGGCTGACACCTGCCCGGTGCTGGAAGGTTAAGGGGAGCGCTTAGCGGAAGCGAAGGTGCGAACCGAAGCCCCAGTAAACGGCGGCCGTAACTATAACGGTCCTAAGGTAGCGAAATTCCTTGTCGGGTAAGTTCCGACCCGCACGAAAGGTGTAACGACTTGGGCGCTGTCTCAACGAGAGACCCGGTGAAATTATACTACCTGTGAAGATGCAGGTTACCCGCGACAGGACGGAAAGACCCCGTGGAGCTTTACTGCAGCCTGATATGGAATTTTGGTATCGCTTGTACAGGATAGGTGGGAGCCTGGGAAGCCGGAGCGCCAGCTTCGGTGGAGGCGGCGGTGGGATACCACCCTGGCGATATTGAAATTCTAACCCGCACCCCTTAGCGGGGTGGGAGACAGTGTCAGGCGGGCAGTTTGACTGGGGCGGTCGCCTCCCAAAAGGTAACGGAGGCGCCCAAAGGTTCCCTCAGAATGGTTGGAAATCATTCGGAGAGTGCAAAGGCACAAGGGAGCTTGACTGCGAGACGGACAGGTCGAGCAGGGACGAAAGTCGGGCTTAGTGATCCGGTGGTTCCGCATGGAAGGGCCATCGCTCAACGGATAAAAGCTACCCCGGGGATAACAGGCTGATCTCCCCCAAGAGTCCACATCGACGGGGAGGTTTGGCACCTCGATGTCGGCTCATCGCATCCTGGGGCTGTAGTCGGTCCCAAGGGTTGGGCTGTTCGCCCATTAAAGCGGTACGCGAGCTGGGTTCAGAACGTCGTGAGACAGTTCGGTCCCTATCCGTCGCGGGCGCAGGAAATTTGAGAGGAGCTGTCCTTAGTACGAGAGGACCGGGATGGACGCACCGCTGGTGTACCAGTTGTCCCGCCAGGGGCACCGCTGGGTAGCTATGTGCGGACGGGATAAGCGCTGAAAGCATCTAAGCGTGAAGCCCCCCTCAAGATGAGATTTCCCACCGCGTCAGGCGGGTAAGATCCCTCGAAGATGACGAGGTCGATAGGTCCGAGGTGGAAGCGTGGCGACACGTGGAGCTGACGGATACTAATCGATCGAGGGCTTAACCTAGAAAAGCGGCGGCGAGCCGGAGCTAGACAATGAAAAGTGAAAGCGTCCCGGCTTCTTCCCGAAACGGTTATCTAGTTTTGAAGGAATGGCTTTCCTTCTTGACAACATTTATTTTTTAAGTATAATAAATGATGTCGAAACTGAATCGCTTGCCTAGTGGTGATAGCGGAGGGGAAACACCCGTTCCCATCCCGAACACGGAAGTTAAGCCCTCCAGCGCCGATGGTAGTTGGGGCCAGCGCCCCTGCAAGAGTAGGTCGCTGCTAGGCAAAGAACAAGCAGCCAGTTGTGCGTAATGCATAATTGGCTGCTTTTGTTTTTGTTGACCAAGTTTCTGGAAGCCTCCCGTTCTTAATAAGGTGGATGGATCACGATCCGCTTTTTTCAGAACTCCTATTTGCCCTTGGAAATGTTCACTCGTTCAATCTTTCTTTTTCGCCCTTCTCCTTGCGCATCATGCTGAATGACAATGTTAGTAGTGGAATATCTGTGAACTACCCACCACCTACGCTTCGCTTAGAGGTGGGGGCTTCAAGCGACTTGTGTGTGTTCGCTGAACGGTAAGCCACACACAAGAACCCTTTACGCTTCCCTTCGTTCCGAAGGTGTCCGTTCTAGCCATATTCTATCATATTCGTTGGCTAACGCCAACCGAAATTCATCTCCCACTTTCACTGGTGCTGGCGCACCTTCACGTTTAGAAGTAGGAGACTTCTTTCGAAGGGAAGTTAAAGAGAATGCAAAATTTTTTTGAAGTACATATAATGTCCAAGTGGAGATGGTAATATATTGTTGGGGATTCATAATGGGACCATTTTAGGAGTATTATAGTAATTTGGGCTGATCGGCGTTTCGACAGTACAATGGGGGGATGAGCGTGGATGATCAGCACCCAAAGTCATTGCGGGTTCTATCCATTTATGAGAGGCTTCGCAAAGGGGAGGCGATTTCAAAAAAGAGGGAGGCGGAACGGTTTAGCGTCAACGAAAAAACCATTCAGCGTGATCTCGATGAGTTGCGTGCGTACATTGCCGAGATGTTCCAAGGTTTAATGGAATTGGAGTATGATCGGAAGAAAAATGGTTATGTGCTGAAGAAGGACGAAGAAGGATGGTTGACAAACAAAGAAATTTTGGTTGTCTCTAAAATACTGCTGGAAAGTCGTTCGCTGCCAAAGGAAGAGATGGATCGAATATTGAAAAAACTCATTTTTCAATCCCATCCGCAAAATCAACGGTTTATTCAGGAAGTGATCCAAAATGAACGTTTTCACTATGTTCCTTTGCAGCATAACCAACCGCTTATTGAAATCATTTGGGAGTTAAGCAGCGCTGTACATACGAAACGCATTGTTTTAATCGACTACAAAAAGGAAGGGAGCGATGCCCCCGTTGCCCGGAAAGTCAAACCGGTAGGCATTATTTTTTCCGACTATTACTTTTACTTGATTGCCTTTCCGGAAGATTATGATTTTGACTTTCCAACGATTTATCGCATTGACCGTATTGTCCGCTATACGATAACTGACGAACATTTTCACTATGATTACAAAAATCGTTTTGAAGAGGGGGAGTTTCGAAAACGGGTGCAATTTATGCATGCTGGGGAATTGATAAAAATCACCTTCCGCTTTTGGGGTTCGTCTTTGCAGGCGATTTTGGACCGTCTTCCTACCGCGAAAGTTATAGGGAAAGATGGAGATGCTTTTGTCATTGAGGCTGAAGTATACGGGCGCGGTATCAAAATGTGGCTGCTAAGCCAGGCGCAATATTTGGAGGTGATCAAGCCAAAAGAGTTTCGCGAAGAGATGAAAAGAACGATTGAAGAGATGCTGGGGAATTATCGGCAAGAATACGTTTGACGAATTCATGCTAGGGGATGAGCCGCTAGTCTTGCAGGTGAAACGATGTAGGCAAATGATTTTTCTATAATAATGTAAACGCCTTGTTGACTTTCATACAGACAGCGACAACACGTTGCCTATGAGCTTTTTTCGTGTGCTAAGAGGATTAGAACTAGAACCACCGATAAATCTCGAACAAAGATCAGTTATTGGGAAGGGGAAAAGATAAAGTATGAAAAAACGCTTATCATTCTTTTTGGCACTAGCATTGTTGTTCTCCACGGCGGCAGGCTGTTCATCGGAATCATCGTCCCCATCTTCCGGTGACAAAAAAGAAAGCCAAAAGCAAGAAACGAAGGCACCGCTATCGAAGGAAGAGTTTGCAAAAATGATTTCCGATCCGGATCAATACAAAGGCTCGAAAGTAGACTTCTATGCGAAAATTTTTGTTGAACCGGAAAGGAGCGATGACGGCGTTTACATTCAGGCGTTCGCCGATCCAAAAAATAGTGAACAGAACGTGATTGTGGTGGCGGATCCGAAAACGGATGTGAAAAATGAGGATATTATTCATGTTGTTGGAACAGTGAGAGAATCATTTGAAGGAGAAAATGCATTAGGTGGAACCGTGACTGCTCCTGTCATTGATGCAGAAAAAGTAGAAAAAACGGACTATATAAAAGCGTTTTCAAAGCCTTTGAAAACAATTGAGGTGAACAAAGAAATTAATCAGCATGGCTACATTGTTAAATTAAGCAAAGTTGAGGTTGCCGAGGATGAAACAAGGGCGTATGTGACGATTTCCAATCAAAGCAACGCTAAAATTAACTTCTGGGAGCATAATGCAAAGCTGTTAGTAGGGAATACACAGCATGAAAAAGCGGATAACTTTGAAGCAGGCTATCCAGAAATTCCTTCGGATATTTTGCCGAAAGCAACAGTTGATGCGATTATTCCTTTTCCTGCAATTGACCAGAATGAAAAGACGATTAAACTTTATTTTGAGGGAAGTTCAGAAAACTATGACATTACTATCGAACCGTTTCAATTTGAAGTTAATTTGAACTAAAATGCACTTTTGGAACGTGTTAGTGTAATAAAAATAAAGAGGAAAAGGGGGAGCGGCGCTGCACATTGCGCCGCTCCTTGCGTCTTGTTTACAGGTTTTGCCTGTCTTTCGTCACGGTTGTTCATTATGATGGCGGTTTCTCACGGCTGCAGGGATGGGAAGTAGGCTCTGCCGACGGAACAGACGATTTTTCAGCTTCATTTATATAAAGCCGGAAAATGTGCTGATTTTAGGTCCTTCGAAAATGTTTATCAGTTCGTTCCAAGGGCTGCTTCCGGATTTGAATTTAGAGGGCATTCAACAAATGACGTTTCAACAGCTGGCCTTGATGATTTTGCCTTTCTTGCCGAAGGGCCAGCTTGGTCGGTCGCATCACTGGTATTTTGAAAGCGTTTTGTTTGATGATGATGAACTAGAGCGAAAACGAATTGAGTTCAAAGGTTCGTTGTCTTTTATGCGGCTGCTTGACTGGTTTGTCGAAGGAATAAAGGAACGATACGAATCGCAGATGCAGCCGGTCATGGTGTTCGATGAGTATTTGCCATAGCAAAGGAATGGAATTTGATGCGGTGATGCTGGTCAACGTGAATGGAGAACATTTTCCTAATGACGATTTGCATGCCCGTCTCCTTTATGTTCTAGTCACCCGCGCCCAGCATGAGTTGAAAATATTTCGCTATTGGAAGGGCTCGTTCAGCCAACAGCCAAATCCGCTTCCAAGTTTGATGACATCTTATGAGAAGGCGGTGCATGCCCATCCCTAAAGTTCAAAATTTCTTCATTTTTTCTCCACAGATGATGGCGAAATATTCAACTATTTTGTAAAATTAAATATGTAGGTGAGCGTAGGTTTCCACTATTGATATCATAATTGTAGAGCAAAACAATTTATTATATAAGTATATTTTTTGCAGTGCAAATAAAAGTGATATACTATAACTGAAATGTGTTATAATAATTCTCGTCATCTCCCCCAAGCGGCGAGGGGGAGTGCTGAAATCGTTTCGAGCGGTCGCTCACCGTTTTTACAAATATGAGAGGATAGGGATGGTAAACATGGGCAACAAACAAGGAAAAACGGATGTCATTTTAATCGGCGCTGGCATTATGAGCGCGACGTTGGGGGCGCTCTTGAAGGAATTGGCGCCAGAGTGGGACATTGCCGTGTTTGAGCGGCTGGAGGAAGCGGGAGCGGAAAGCTCCAACGAGTGGAACAACGCCGGGACGGGGCATGCGGCGCTGTGTGAGTTGAACTATACGGTTGAGAAGGCCGATGGGTCGATTGACATCGGCAAAGCAATTAAAATCAATGAGCAGTTTTACGTCTCTTTGCAGTTTTGGGCTTATTTAGTCAACAGCGGTATTCTTCGTGACCCGAAAGATTTCGTCCGTCCGCTGCCGCATATGAGCTTTGTGCAAGGGGAAGACAATGTGGCGTTTTTGAAAAAGCGCCACGAAACGATGGCGGCCAATCCACTGTTTAAAGGGATGGAATTTTCCGATGATCCGAAAAAGTTGGCCGAATGGGTGCCGCTCATGATGGAAGGGCGGGTGGTGGACGAGCCGATCGCGGCGACCCGCATCGAATCGGGAACGGACGTGAACTTCGGGGCGTTGACGCGTCAACTGTTTGAACATTTGAAACGGAAAAATGTCAACATTTACTACCGCCATCATGTCGAGGATATCCAACGGACAAGCGATGGCTTATGGGAGTTGAAGGTGCGGAATTTGGACACGGGCGCGGTGGAGCGCCATGCGGCCAAGTTCGTTTTCATCGGCGCCGGGGGAGGCAGCCTCCATTTGTTGCAAAAATCCGGCATTCCCGAAGGAAAGGGGATTGGCGGCTTCCCGGTGAGCGGGTTGTTTATAGTGTGCAACAATCCGGAGGTTGTGGAAAAGCACCACGCGAAAGTGTACGGCAAAGCGAAAGTCGGCGCGCCGCCAATGTCGGTGCCGCATTTGGACACGCGGTTCATCGACAATCAAAAGATGTTGTTGTTTGGGCCGTTTGCGGGTTTTTCGCCGAAATTTTTGAAAAACGGATCGATGCTCGACCTGTTCACTTCAATCAAGCCGCATAACGTCTTGACGATCTTGGCGGCGGGCGTGAAAAATATGGCCTTGACCAACTATTTGATCCAGCAAGTGCTGTTGTCGAAAGAACAGCGCATGCAAGAGCTGCGTGAATTCGTGCCGACGGCGAAAAGCGACGAATGGGACATCGTCGTGGCGGGTCAGCGCGTGCAAGTGATCAAAGACACGGAATCTGGCGGCAAAGGAACGCTGCAATTCGGCACGGAAGTCGTCCATGCGGCTGATGGTTCGATCGCGGCGTTGCTCGGCGCTTCGCCGGGGGCATCGACGGCGGTTCATGTGATGTTGGAAGTCATCGAGAAATGTTTCCCAGAGCAGATGAAACAATGGCGACCGAAAGTGAAAGAAATGATTCCGTCCTACGGTGAATCGTTGATGAAAAACGAAGCGCTGTTGCGGCAAGTGCAAGCGTCTACAGCGGAAGCGCTCGGGTTGAACGGCCACTTTGCGATACAGTTGGCGTAGGCTTATAGGTTTGAGCAATGGAAAGGAAAGCCGAGAGCCCGTTGCTTGGAAGGAGCAGCTGCCTGGAAATGAAGGGCGGCTGTTTTTCTATTTCGTTTGCCGCTTGATGTCGGAATGAAAGGGGCCTTGCCCTGCGGTTTTCAGATGCACGGTGGGGCGCAATCAAGTATACTGGAAAACAAAGACGTGAATGGAATAGCAATGGATCATCAAGGCTTGTTGAGACGATCTTGCGCTGCGGCCGCTGTTATCTTCCATGGAGAAGCAGTTGAAGGGGGTGAGGCTATGACGAGATGGGTGTCCTATTCAGAAAAGCGGCAGTTCTTAACAACGTTTTTGCACAATCATCGCTTAAAGCATCCGGATGCCCGATTTGTGCTTAAGTATTTGCTTCAGCACCCCCATTTGCTTGAGAACGTCCAGTTTACGGAAACCGAGCAAAAGCAGGCGCGGTGGCTGATCATTTCGACTGCGATGACGGAAGAGGAAGGGCTCGTCTTTTATCGGCGCGGTCAAAAAAGCACGAGTCTTGCCTCGATTATGGGCGATTTGGCGCTGCATCCGAACGAGCCGCTCTATTTGACGCTCCATTTTCCAGGAAAGGCAAGGAATTTTTCGTACCTTCGGCTTATTGATCACCAAGCGTTTGAAAATGTCAGACGGCACGAGCGGCATGAGAAAATGGCGAAGGCGGCCGAGCAAGTGTTGGATGAGGCGCTGAAACGTCATGAACTATCGGTGTTGAAAATGCAAATTGACCAGGCGCTTGACCGAAAAGATATGGCGTTGTTTCAACAGCTGACGGAACAGTTAAAAAAATACGAAGGACAAAACAGCTAAACGGGCTGCGGGCCTGCATGGGGCAAGCCCGCAGCCGGCGCTGGCCGCTGAACGCGGCAGTTGGGCATCGGGTGGGAGTGCTAGTGTTGCACCGTGCGGCAGCGTCAGGAAAGCGGGATGATGGCCTCGGCGACGTTGTAGTCGAACGAATCAAGTTCGGTCGGGCGGCCGAGTACAAGCTTGGCAAGTTCTGCGCCTAAATATGGCCCGACGGTGAGCCCGGAAGAGCCAAGGCCGTTGGCTGCGTAAAGGCCGGTAAAACCGGGAAGCGACCCGAAGACAGGGAGAAATCCAGGCGTGCGCGGGCGAAACCCGACCCGTGTTTCCACGTAGGTGCACGCCGACAGCCCTGGCGCGACGGCGAGTGCTTTGTCCAGTATTTCGTGGATGCCGCCGGCGGTGGCGCGGACATCCATCCCCGCTTCATCTTCATGGGTCGTTCCGATGATGATTCGCCCTCTAGGGAAGGCGAGCATATACTGATTGTTCGGCGGCATGACGACCGGCCATCGGTCGGTCTCGCCTGCCAACCATTCGAGATGAACGATTTGTCCTTTTTGCGGAGTGACGGCAAACCGAACGCCCAGCGGCTCAAGCAGTTCGCCAGCCCATGCGCCGGCTGTGACGATGACCGCTTCGGCCGTGTATTTCGCTCCATTGACTTCCACGCCGATGACGCGGGAGCCTTCAAACAGGATCTGGGCGTTTCCGCGGATGTAGGCGGCGCCAAGCTTTTGGGCCGCGTTTGTGAGGGCGTCCCGCACCGCTCGGCCGTTCACTCGGGCGGCGCCGCTCACATATAGGGTATGATGCTCACCGCCAAGCGGCGGAAACAGCTCCTTCGCCTCATGGGGATGAAGCCGCACGATCTCTCCCATTTCCGGCGCGTCTTCGCGCCGTTTGCGAGCGCGCTCCTCCATTTGTTCCAGTTTCTGTTCGTCTGTATGCAGGCAAAGCGCCCCGACGCGCGCATAACCGGTGTCCGTTTCCCCGAGCGCTTGCAGTTCTTCGATGAGGGAGGGGTAAAACTTCGCTCCGTTTTTGGCCAATCGGTACCATTTTTGGTTGCGGCGCTGCGACAGCCAAGGGCAGACAATCCCCGCCGCCGCACCGGTCGCCTGCCCTTTGTCGCCGCGGTCGATGATGATCACGTTTGCGCCTTCCTTGGCCAAATGGTAAGCGGTCGAGGCCCCTAAAATGCCGGCTCCGACGATGATGTACTTCATTCATGAACACCTTTTCCTTTTTTCTACTAGTATACCATAGACGGCGCCAATCGGGAACCGGTGTGGGCCGGCCCGAAAGCCGGCAGGCGTCAAAAAGGCGCCCGCGTCAAACGGTGTTCGGCATATTTTTTCCGTAAAAGATCTCATCCATTTCCCTTCTCAGCTTGGCGGTTGTTTCATTCGCTTCTTGTTCGCTCAAATCCTCTTTTGCATAGCCAAACAAGTAGTTGTCCAAATCAAACTGTTTCAACTTGCATTTTGTGTGAAAAATATTCTCTTGGTAAATGTTTACGTCGATCATATCGTACTTTTCGCGAATGTGCTCCGGGATATAATCTTGAATCGACGTAATGTCATGGTCGATAAACAGCTTGTATCCGTGAATGTCGCGCGTAAATCCGCGCACGCGGTAGTCGATGATCATAATGTCGGCGTCAAATGAATGAATCAAATAGTCGAGCGCTTTGAGCGGCGAAATTGCCCCGCATGTGACGACATCAATATCGGCGCGGAACGTGCTGATTCCGTCATTCGGGTGATATTCTGGGTATGTATGGACGGTGATATGGCTTTTGTCAAGGGAAAGCACCACCGCCTCCGGCAAAGGGCCGTCATCTTCGGGCACCTCGACAACCGGCCCCTCGGAAACGAGCATCGTCACGCTCGCGCCCTGCGGAACGTAATCTTGCTTGGCGATGTTTAACACATGGGCGCCGATCATGTCGGCGACACGTTTTAAAAGATTCGTCAGCCGTTCGGCATTGTACACGTCGTCAATGTATTCGATATACGCCTCTCTCTCCTTCGCCGTTTTCGTATAGCAAATATCGTACATATTGAAGCTGAGCGATTTCGTCAAGTTGTTGAACCCGTGCAGCTTGACGCGCGGTGTTTCGTTCATCGACGGGACCCATCCTTTCGTTTTTTCTTAATTTGTCCCGTTGCTGGCGAAGATAGTAATTTTTCTTTTGAAATGGAAGAAAACGGAATATGGGCTTGCCCTAATGGTCTATGGCCATTTCCGGGAAGTGTCCGCTTCAGCTTGCCCGTTTCGCTTGATATTCTTGAATGACCGACCGGACAATGTGAAGGGAGTCCCACTCCTTCGCCGAAAAAAAAGACGATCGGATATTTTTTTTCGGGAAAAGCGTTTCTTGAATTTGTTTCGGCGGCATGCCTTTTTCGTATAAATCGATGATGTTGCCTTGAAGTTCAAGCAAGTAATCGAGTTTTCGCTGCAAGGCCTCGCGCCCGTTTGGGAGATAGCCGGCATGGGCGCAGAAGACGTCGCCGAAATCGTATGTCAACGTGCGTTGCAAGGAGGCGATGATCGCCGGGATGTTTTCCTCGCGCAAGATGACTTTCGTTTTCTCTTGGCAGTACAAGTCGCACGGGGAACGAAACGTGTTGGGGCGGCTTTTTCTTTTCGATTTCGTCTTCAAAAGGTGCCTCTCTCCCCTAACCGGAAAAGCGGAAGGGGGCGGCGCGTCAATACGCCGTCCATCCGGCATCGGCGACGATCACAGCGCCGTTTAGAAAACTGGCGTCATCGGAAGCTAAAAACAGGGCGATGTTGGCGATTTCCTCTGGTCCCCTGCGCGAGGTTTGAGGGCGGCGTCTGCCATGGCTATTTCGAATGGAGTTGACGCCGTAATCGTGGCGCTGAATGTTTGTTCGTACTGACTCCCAGGTGCGATGGCGTTGCAACCTTCAAGCGTTAGCTAAGAGGGGGAAGTGGACTGGCGACGTCATAGAGGCAATGTAGTATAATGGAATGGGGTGCTTCCACCTATTATGATGAGCCACGAGGGGGACATAGCTGTGATTGTCACGACCACCAATACCATTGAGGGAAAAGAAATTGAAGAGTATTTGGGCATCGTAGCGGGAGAGGTCATTTTGGGCGCCAATGTCGTCCGTGATTTTCTCGCCAGCATCACCGACATCATCGGCGGGCGGAGCGGAACGTATGAAAGCAAGCTGGCCGAAGGGCGGGAGATGGCGATCAAGGAGATGGTCAATAAGGCGAAGCATCTTGGCGCTAACGCCGTCATCGGGGTGGATCTTGATTTTGAAACGCTGCGCGATGGCATGATGATGTGCATTGCGACAGGGACGGCGGTGCGGGTGAGATCGTAATGGAAAAGCAGAGGGTCTATCGGCCCCTGCTTTTTTTGCTTTGCTGGCTGCCGTTGTGGGGTGTCAGTGCATCGGCTGTTGATGCTGATGGGGTTTTGCGGCTTGAAATTGGATTGACAGAGGAAAAAAAGAGGGTTATGATTCACATATATGAACAAATGCTCATATGTTAAAGTGAGAGGGAACAATGATGAAGGCAGAAGATCATTTGTTTTTAGATGAAAGCGTCGTGGAGGAAGTGTCGAAAATCTTTAAAGCGTTGGCGGATCCGACGCGGATGAAGATGTTGTATTTGTTGTCGCAGGAAGAATGCCATGTCGGCCATATTGCGGAAGTGCTCGGCATGTCGCAGTCGGCCGTTTCCCATCAACTGGCGCTGCTTCGGGCGCTACGGCTTGTCAAATATCGCCGTGAAGGGAAATCACTGGTGTATTCGTGCGATGACGATCATGTCATTTCGCTGCTGAGGCAGGCGATTGATCACGCTCAACATCCATAAAAGGGAGAGAAGAACGATGCATCATCATGAACACGGCCATTGCGGCCACCATCACGGGCATCATCATGGCTTGGGCAGAGAGGGGAGCCAAAAAGGGCTGGCGGCCGCTCTTGTCATTACCGTCGGGATTATGGTTCTGGAGTTTGTCGGCGGGCTTGTGACGAACAGCCTTGCTCTTCTTTCGGATTCGGGGCATATGCTGAGTGATGCCATTTCACTTCTATTAAGCCTGGCGGCGGTTTGGCTGGCGGCGAGGCCTGCGTCGCCGAAGAGGACATATGGATTTTACCGGTTCGAGATTTTAGCGGCGCTCGTAAACGGGGTTGCGTTGGTGGGGATTGCCGCTTGGATTATTTGGGAAGCGGTCGCGAGGTTTGTGAATCCACCTGCTGTCGCGAGCGGGCCGATGATGGCCATTGCTGTCATAGGGTTGCTGGCTAATTTGGCAAGCGCTTGGGTGTTAATGCGCAAAGGGGATGTCAAAGAGAACGTCAATGTCCGCAGCGCCTATCTTCATGTACTTGGCGATGCGTTAGGCTCGGTCGGGGCGATGGCGGCAGGGCTTGTCATCTGGCTGTTCGATTGGTACGCGGCCGATCCGCTCATTTCCATCGCGGTGGCGGTTTTGATTCTAAAAGGAGCATTTGCCGTAGTCAAGCAGACAGTGCATATTTTAATGGAAGGAACGCCGGCGGCGATTGACCATGCGGAAGTGAAGGCGGCGCTCTCGGGCATTGATGGGGTGATCGATGTCCACGATTTGCATATTTGGACGATCACCTCGGGGCTTGATTCGTTAAGCTGCCATTTGCTCATTGAGGAAGGATGCGATGGGCAGGCGGTTTTGCAGCGGGCGATTGATTTGATCGAGACGCGCTTTCACATTCGCCATGCGACGATTCAAATCGAAATGCCGCATATTCGCCATGGGGAGATGGAAGTATAGGGGAGGGCTGCCAAGCTTCTCCCCGTGTTTTTTAGGATCTCCAATTGTGTTGCAACGTTTCAAGGAAGATACGTACATTTTGCTTGTTTTCCATAATCGGTGCACAAATATAGGAAAACATTCGGTAAAACGGTGGATGGTTCAAGTGAACGATGGACAGATGGCCGTGCTCGATGTCGCGGGCGACGACGCTGCGCGACAGCAAGGACAGGGCGTTGCCGTTGATCAGCGTTTCTTTAATGCCTTGGTTGCTGCTGATGATCATGAGCGATTGGATTTTCAGCCCGTTCGAGCGGATGAAATGGTTGAAATATTCCCTTGTTCCCGACCCGACTTCGCGCGCCACCCACGCCTCGTTTTGCAGCTCGCCGATCGTGACTTCGCCTTTTTGTGCTAGCTCGTGCCGCTTGGAGGCGACGATGACGAGCTCGTCTTGCATAAACGGGTAGACGGACAATTCTTTTTCGTTCGTTTGCCCTTCGATCAAGCCGATGTCGACTTGATACGATTTGACGAGTTCGACAATTTCTTTCGTGTTGCCGATCATCACCTCAAGCTCCAATTCTGGATAGCGCTTTTGGAAATCGGGCAAAAGCGGGGGCAAAATATACTCTCCAATCGTAAAGCTGGTGCCGATGGTCAATTTGCCTTTCACTGAGTGATGGTGCTCCAAAATGTCTTGCTTTGTTTGTTCATAGAGCGCCATCATTTGTTTGGCGCGATCGTACAAAAGTTCACCTGTCGGCGTCATGCGCAGCCGCTTCGGGGAGCGGATGAACAGTTTCGTCTGGAACTCCTTCTCTAAATTTTTAATGTGCAAGCTGACACTTGGCTGGGATAAATGGAGAATTTCCGCCGTCTTTGTGAAATTTTTCACTTCTGCTAACGTAATGAACGTCTTCAACTCGTCGTAATACATTGGCCAACCCCTCGCATGCAGCCTGACTGTTTTGTTGCGGATTATTATTAGTGATGTTAATAGTTTTAATAATTTATATTTATTTTACTAATGTTTTGTTTTGCGGTAAAGTGTAAATATGATATTTTGGATAAAGTATACTTTGTTTATAGGGATTAATGTAATTTGGCGTCCGCCCATGATGGCGGGTTAAGCAACGCCAATCGATTCCATCTTATTTTTATATTGTGAGGTGGACACTGTTGCAGCTGCAAGTAACCAACAGTCCGTTTAGCCAGGAGCAGATTGAGCTCTTGAACCGTTTGTTGCCGACGTTGACGCCAGCGCAAAAATTTTGGCTGAGCGGGTATTTGGCCGCCGCCGAGTCGGCCGCTGCTGTGCTTGACGCCGAAGCGCCCGCACTGCTTGTCGGGGGTGGGAAACCGGTTTCGAAAGAAGTGACCGTTCTGTACGGTTCGCAGACCGGCAATGCGCAAAAACTGGCCGAAAAAGCAGGCAAGGCGCTTAAGGAGCGCGGATTCGAGGCGAAAGTGTCGTCCATGCTTGACTTTAAGCCGAATGAATTGAAGAAAGTCGAGACGCTGCTCATCGTCGTGAGCACGCATGGGGAAGGCGATCCGCCAGACAACGCGGTGGCGTTTTACGAGTTTCTCCACAGCAAACGGGCGCCGAAGCTGAATCATTTACGCTTTTCCGTCTTGGCGCTTGGCGATACGTCGTATGAACATTTTTGCCAGACGGGGAAAGATTTTGACAAGCGGCTCGAGGAGCTCGGGGGAGAGCGGTTTTATCCGCGCGTCGACTGTGACGTCGACTACGAGGAAGCGGCAGCGAAATGGATTGACGGCGTGCTTGCCGAGCTGAGCAAGGGGATCAATGCCGAGGCCGCACCAGTGTTGTCGTCCGCTGCGGCCGTGCCGAAAGCCGAACCGGCGGTCGTCTATTCGCGTAAAAATCCGTTCCCGGCTGAGGTGCTGGAAAACATCAACTTAAACGGCCGCGGATCGAACAAAGAAACGCGCCATCTCGAATTGTCTCTTGAAGGATCGGGGTTGAAGTATGAGCCGGGCGATGCGCTTGGCATCTTCCCGAAAAACGATCCGGAGCTTGTCGATCTCATCATTCAAGAAATGAAATGGAACCCGGAAGAAACGGTGACGATCGACAAAGACGGGGAAGTGCGGTCGCTCAAAGAAGCGCTCACGTCCCATTTTGAAATCACTGTGTTGACCAAAGCGCTGTTGCAAAAGCTTGCGCCGCTGTCGAAAAACAGCGAGCTTCAAGCGCTCGTTGCCCCAGGCAATGAGGCGAAGCTGAAAGAATACGCCAAAGGCCGCGACTTATTGGATGCGTTCCGCGACTTCGGCCCATGGGATGCGGCGCCGCAACAAGTCATCTCGATTTTGCGCAAAATGCCGCCGCGCCTGTACTCGATCGCGAGCAGCTTAGCGGCCTATCCAGATGAAGTGCACTTGACGATCGGCGCGGTCCGTTATGAGTCGCACGGCCGCCTGCGCAAAGGGGTGTGCTCGACGTTCTGCGCCGAACGCGTCCAAATCGGCGATACGTTGCCGGTCTTTGTGCAGCCGAACCCGAATTTTAAGCTGCCAAAAGACCCATCGACGCCGATCATTATGATCGGTCCAGGCACTGGGGTTGCGCCGTTCCGCGCTTTTATGCAAGAGCGCGAGGCGACAGGAGCCAACGGAAAATCGTGGCTCTTTTTCGGGGACCAACATTTTATGACCGACTTCCTGTATCAAACGGAATGGCTCGCTTGGCTGAAAAGCGGTGTGCTGACCAAAATGGATGTCGCCTTCTCTCGCGATACGGAGAAGAAAGTGTATGTGCAGCACCGGATGCTCGAGCGAAGCAAAGAACTGTTCGGCTGGCTCGAGGATGGCGCCGTCGTCTACGTATGCGGCGACAAACAACACATGGCGCGCGACGTCCATCAGACGTTGATCGAGATTATCGAAAAAGAAGGCGGAATGAGCCGCGAACAGGCGGAAGCGTATGTCACCGAGATGCAAAAGCAAAAACGATACCAACGCGACGTCTATTAATCTCAAAAGAAGGAGTGGGATCGAAAATGGCGAAAGTCGTGTTAAAAGCGCCGGACGGACCGCCAAGCGATGTGGAGCGCATCAAGCAGGAAAGCCGTTACTTGCGCGGCACGCTCGCGGAAACGATAGAAGACCCGCTCAGCGCAGGAATTCCAGAGGATGACAACCGGTTGATGAAATTCCACGGCAGCTATTTGCAAGACGACCGCGACGTGCGCACCGAGCGGCAAAAACAAAAACTGGAGCCTGCATACCAGTTCATGGTTCGCGTCCGCACGCCGGGCGGGGTGGCGACGCCGGAACAGTGGCTTGTCATGGATGAGCTCGCCCGCAAGTATGCGAACGGCACGTTGAAGCTGACGACGCGCCAAGCGTTCCAATTGCACGGCGTCTTAAAATGGAACATGAAAAAAACGATGCAAGCCATTCACAATGCGCTGATGACGACGCTTGCGGCGTGTGGCGACGTCAACCGAAACGTCATGTGCAACCCGAATCCGTACCAGTCGGAAGTGCATGCAGAAGTATATGAGTGGGCAAAGCTGATCAGCGACCATTTGTTGCCGCGGACGCGGGCGTACTACGAAATTTGGCTGGACGACGAGAAAGTGGCGGGGACGCCGGCGGTTGACGGCGAAGAAGAGCCGATTTACGGACCGACGTATTTGCCGCGGAAGTTTAAAATCGGCATCGCCGTTCCGCCGTCGAACGACGTCGATGTGTTCTCGCAAGACATCGGGTTCATCGCCATTGTCGAAGACGGCAAGCTCGCCGGGTTTAATGTCGCCATCGGTGGCGGCATGGGGATGACCCATGGGGACAAAACGACGTATCCGCAGCTTGCCAAGGTGATCGGCTTCTGCCGGCCGGATCAAGTGGTCGAGGTGGCGGAGAAAATTATGACCGTTCAGCGCGACTACGGCAACCGCTCATCGCGCAAACACGCCCGCTTTAAATACACGATCGCCCGCCTTGGCCTTGAAACGGTGAAAGAAGAAATTGAGCGCCGCCTTGGCTGGAAGCTCGGCGAAGCGCGCCCGTACCATTTCGAGCATAGCGGCGACCGCTATGGCTGGGTCGAAGGCGTCAATGGGACATGGCACTTCACACTCTTTGTCGAAGGCGGCCGCGTCAAAGACTACGACGATTACAAGCTGATGACCGGCCTGCGCGAAATCGCGAAAGTCCATACGGGCGATTTCCGGCTGACGCCAAACCAAAACTTGATCATCGCCAATGTCACGAGCGAGAAAAAGCCGGAAATCGAGGCACTCATCGCCGAATACGGCTTGACCGACGGCCGCCGGTACACCGCCTTGCGCCGCAACGCGCTCGCCTGTGTCGCCTTGCCGACGTGCGGCTTGGCGATGGCGGAAGCGGAGCGCTACTTGCCGAAGCTGCTTGATAAAATCGAGGAAATTATCGCCGAAAACGGTTTGCGCGATGAAGAAATCACGATCCGCATGACGGGCTGTCCGAACGGCTGCGCCCGCCACGTGCTCGCAGAAATCGCCTTCGTCGGCAAAGCGGTCGGAAAATACAACATGTACCTCGGCGCTGCGTTCAACGGCACGCGCCTTGGCAAACTGTACCGCGAAAACATCGGCGAAGAAGAAATTTTGCGCGAACTGCGCGTTCTCCTATCCCGCTATGCGAAAGAGCGGCTCGACGGTGAACATTTCGGCGACTTCGTCATCCGCGCCGGCATCGTCAAAGAAGTGACGGATGGGACGAATTTTCATGATTAAAGTGGTCAGGGTGAAATGGAAACCAGCCTCTCCTTGTTTAGGGGAGGTTGGTTTTTTTGTTGCTTTCATGCAATGGCTTTGGTGTTTTGTTCATTGTAGCCGCATTCAATCAATATGAGGTTGTAATAAAGGATTTCCGATCTCCATGTCCTATCTTTATCACTTGAAAAGCTGGCACGGTGACAAAAAGAGCGAACAATGCTATGTAAAAAATTGCAACTTATATAATTCGCGAAATATTTCAACTATATTATAGTAGTGTTATGAACTTGTATTTTTCAGATCATGAAAGTGCGCTGCTGTTTAGGCAGGGCGCTTTTTTTAGCGTCAAGCCATTGGTGAAGGTGATTGTCGGCGAGCAAACGGTTTGCTTACAAAAAAACGATGAAAATATTGACAATGATAATTTTTATCAATTAAAATATGGTGTGTGAAAATGATAATCCTTCTCTTTTTAGAGGTTTAGGCGGGAACATGGTTTTCAAAAGAATGGAGTGAGATGTGGTGGCCGCATGCGGACAGAATGGCTTGACTTGAAAAGAACAGCGATTGAGGAGATGCCAGCCATCTTGGCGGTGCTGGTTGCTTCTCAACACAAGCAGAATTTATCTTTTTAATCACGAAAGATAATCAATATCATAATTGCACCTGTAAAGCAATTGAGTCTGGACATGGCATCGTCATTCGACTTGTATGATGGGATAGAACGGGAGACAGGATGAGAAAACATGAAAAAATGGATGGTGCTTCTTGTTGTTTTGGCTGCGGCATCATTGTTTGTCGGTGTGCATGATTTATCGCCTCGCGAGCTGTTTGCCGGCGACCGTGAGGCGTGGGAAGTGTTTTTGATCAGTCGCTTGCCGAGGCTCATCAGCATTCTGATCGCCGGGTCAAGCGTGAGCATTTGCGGCTTGATCATGCAGCAGTTGAGCCAAAACCGATTTGTGTCGCCGACGACGGCGGGAACGATGGATTGGGCGCGGCTTGGCCTGTTGGTGTCCATGATTGCATTCGCTGCCGCAGGGCCGCTTGTGAAGGTGGCTATTGCCGTTGTGTTTGCGTTTGTGGGGACGCTGCTGTTTATGACGGTTTTGGATCGTGTGAAGTATAAAGATTCGATCTTTATTCCGCTCATCGGCTTGATGTTTGGCAATATTGTCGGTTCTGTCGCGACGTTTTTGGCTTATAAATATGATTTGATTCAATCGATGTCCGCATGGATGCACGGCGATTTTTCCGTTATGATGCAAGGACGTTATGAAATGCTGTATGTGAGCGTTCCGCTCATGGCAATCGCTTATGTATACGCCAATCGGTTTACGATCGCCGGCATGGGGGAGGAGATGGCGACGAACTTAGGGGTTCGCTACCGTTCGATTGTCTACACCGGTCTCCTCATTGTCGCTGTTGTTTCTGCTGTTGAGGTGTTGACGGTTGGGACGCTGCCGTTTTTAGGGCTGATCGTTCCGAACATTGTCACGATGTATTATGGGGATCATTTGCGCAAAGTATTGCCGTTGACAGCCATATTTGGCGCTTTGTTTGTGCTGATTTGCGATGTATTTGGCCGAGTCGCCATTTATCCATACGAAATTCCGATCGGCTTGACGGTTGGAGTAATCGGAAGCGGCGTCTTTTTATATTTGCTCGTAAGGAGAACGAAGCAGTATGTCTAATCGGATGAAAGTGGTTGTGCTCGTGGTATTGGCGCTCGGATTGATCGTGCTGTTTTTGTTTGCACACTTGCGAGGGGATTTTGACTATGTGTTGCGCTCGCGGAGCGAAAAGATTGTCGCGATGGTGCTTGTCGGTTGGGCGGGGGCGGTTTCGACCATCTTATTTCAGACGATGACCAATAATCGTATTTTAACTCCAAGCATTATCGGGCTTGATTCCGTTTATATGCTTGTACAAACTGCTGTGGTGTTTTTGTTCGGTTCGACGACGTTGACCATGATGGGCAACACCTCGCACTTTCTCTTGTCTGCTGGGGCGATGATCGGTTTTTCAGTTTTATTGTATTCGTTTTTGTTTCGCCGTGAAGGGCAAAATTTATATTTCATCTTGCTTGTTGGGATGATTCTCGGTACGTTTTTCCAAAGTTTGACGTCTTTCATGCAATATTTGATTGACCCAAATGAATTTTCCATCATTCAAGATCGAATGTTTGCGAGCATCAACAATATAAAAACAGACTTGCTTTGGCCGGCAGGCCTGCTCATTGCGGCTGCGACATTGTATACATACCGTCATCTTTACGAGTTGGACGTGCTGTCGCTCGGCAAAGATCATGCGATCAATTTAGGCGTGGCGTATGAAACGGTCGTCAAACGGCTGCTGATGATTGTGGCGGTGTTGGTGTCGGTTTCGACCGCGCTTGTTGGTCCCATCATGTTTTTCGGATTGATAGTCGCCAATGTGGCGTATGCGTTTTTTCAAACGTATGAACATCGTTATTTGCTTACGGGAGCAGCTCTGTTCGGCATCATCGCCCTCGTTGGCGGCCAGTTGGTAGTCGAGCGAGTGTTCACCTTTTCGACGACGTTGTCTGTCATTGTCAACATGGTCGGAGGCGTCTATTTTCTATACCTTTTGTTAAAGGAGCGAAAAGCATGGTAGAGGTGAAACAAGTATTGAAGCGATACGGCGGGAAGACCGTGATTGACCGTGTATCTTTATCTGTTCCGCGCCGCAAGCTCACATCGCTCATTGGCCCGAACGGGGCGGGGAAAAGCACGCTTTTGTCCATGATGAGCCGCTTAATTCCAAAAGATGGCGGGGAAATCTGGATTGAAGGAAAGGAAATTGCTCGTTATCGGACAGAAGAGTTGGCGAAAAAAATTTCCATTTTGAAGCAATCCAACCACATTGCGGCTCGCTTGACGGTACACGAATTGGTGTCGTTCGGTCGCTTTCCGTATTCGCGCGGCCGCTTGACGCGCCAAGATCGCGACTATGTGCGTGAGGCGATCCGCTATATGGAGCTGGAGCCATTGCAAGACCGCTATATGGACGAGTTGAGCGGCGGACAGCGGCAGAGAGCTTATATCGCGATGGTGTTGGCGCAAGATACGGATTATATTTTCTTGGATGAGCCGTTGAACAATTTGGATATGAAACACGCCGTGCAAATGATGAAAGTGTTGCGCAAGCTGGTCGATGAGCTTGGCAAAACGATCGTGATGGTGATGCACGATATTAACTTTGCTTCCTGTTACTCCGATTATATGGTCGCGTTAAAAGATGGAGCGGTCGTCTGTGAAGGGGATGTTTCATCGATCATGCGCAATGAAGTGCTTCGCGGCATTTATGATTTGGATGTGCGCGTGCAGACGATTGAAAATCGGCGCATCTGTGTGTATTTTTAGCAAATTCCCATGAGAAAGCGTCCATCTTGACTAGTGAAAAAGCGGGCTGTGGAAGCCTATGGGCATGCTTGGTGAAGAGCTCCGTCTCGGATTCAAACATGGGACGGGGAGACGCGATCAAAGTCAAGTATATGAAGAAGATTCCAATTAAGTAAAAAATGGTTGAGCCGGCTTTCATGTTGACATCGGCAAGAAAGGGCGCCCCTTGTTGAGTGAATACGAAAGCCGTCAACATATAATTTGAATTTCCAAAGGGGGGTATAGCCAATGAAACAGCGTTGGCTGATGGTAGTGGTTGCTTTGCTTCTTGTCGTACTGGCTGCTTGCGGCAATAAGGAGACTGCAAGCAACGGAGCGAGTGGGAAGAATGACGAGAAGAAAACGGAACAGGCCGAGGAAATGACGATCAAGCACCAGCTTGGAGAGGCGAAAGTCAAGAAAAATCCAGAGAAAGTGGTTGTCTTTGATTTTGGAGTGCTGGACACCCTTGATAAACTAGGGGTGAAGGTGACAGCTTTGCCGCAGATGAACGTGCCGAAATACTTGGAGAAATATAAAAGCAGCGACTACCAAAACGTCGGCAGCTTGAAGGAGCCGGATTTTGAAAAATTGAGCGAAATCAAGCCGGATGTCATTTTTATTTCCGGTCGTCAAGCACATTTGTATGACAAGTTGAAAGAGATTGGCCCAACCGTGTATATAGGGATTGACACTCAACATTATTGGGATTCATTTACAAACAATATGAAGCTGATCGGGCAAATGTTTGGCAAAGAAAAAGAAGTAGATGAGGAACTGGCCAATATTGAAAAACAAATCGAAGAAGTGAAGACAAAGGCTGCAGACAAAAAAGCGCTGATCATTTTGACGACCGGTGGGAAAGTGAGTGCGTACGGCAAAGGTTCGCGCTTTGGGCTCATCCATGATGTGCTCGGCGTGCCAGCCGCAGACCCGAATTTGAAAGTGACGAATCCTCATGGACAAAGCGTATCATTTGAGTACATTGCCGAGAAAAACCCGGATTACTTGTTTGTCATTGACCGCGACGCCGTTGTAGAAGGAAAGCCGACAGCGAAGCAAACGATTGAAAATGCACTTGTGAAAAAGACGAAAGCATATCAAAACGGCCACATTGTCTACTTGGATCCAAATTATTGGTATCTCTCAGGCGGCGGATTGACGTCGGTGTCGGAAATGATCAAACAGGTGGAAGAAGGATTGAAATAAAAGGACAGGCGGGCTTAGGCGGCCCGCCTGCTTTATCGTCATAAAATGACATTCTTAATTTTGTAGATTTCCCGTTCGTGTTCGATGACTTTGTTCGAGAGGAAGGTGATGTCAAGTTTGATGTTGTTCAGCTGTTCATTGAATGATTGGGCATGGGAATCGACTTTTTTCTCTAAGGAGTCGAGTCTTTGGTGGATGGAAGAAACTTCACCGTGAAGTTTGTGCACGTCCATCGCGAGGGCGTCGAGTGCGGCGTCGGTTTCATCCTGGCGGTGAAGCAGGGCAGACATCAAGTCATACAGCTCTTTTTGGCCGGCTTTGATATGGGCTTGTTCTTCTTCTAACCGCTTTTGGCCTTCAAGGAGAGCTTGCTGGATCCGCCGGAATTCTTCTTGTTCTTTCCGCATTTCCTGCTGTTCTCTACGGATCTCCTGTTGTTCTTTCCGCATTTCCTGCTGTTCTCTACGGATCTCCTGTTGTTCTTTCCGCATTTCCTGCTGTTCTCTACGGATCTCCTGCTGTTCTTTCCGCATTTCCTGTTGTTCTCTACGGATCTCCTGCTGTTCTTTTCGCATTTCTTGTTGTTCTCTACGGATCTCCTGCTGTTCTTTTCGCATTTCTTGTTGTTCTGCTTCCAGCCGTTTGTGGCTTTCGACGAGGAGGTGCAGCGTGTTCTCGATATGACCAAGGCGGTTGAACAACTGCAAGAGGATCTCTTCGCTCATGGTTGGCCCCTCTTTCATTCTAATTTCTTTCATTATAGCACATATGTTCTTGTCGGACAAGCACGAATGGTGTATATAGGAAAGCGTACAAACATATGATACAATGAATAAACAAACTGACAAGTCCCAGTGCGGATGTCGGCTAGTATGTTTTTAGAAAGGGATCGATGTATGCTTTACGTTTCTCCTGCCAAAATCGCAAGCTATTTTTATCACGAGTGCGAGCGGAATTTTTATTTTCAGTCGTTGGCGAAAGAACGGCGAAGCGAGCTCGATGTGCCGGAAGAGCTGTTTGAGCAGCCTGCGGTTCATGAGAGCGTGCTGCGCCGAGGGGTTGAGTGGGAAGAGGAAGTGATTACGACCTATTTGGCCGGCCAAGTGCAGATGGGGAAGCGAGAGCCTGGCGCACCGATTTCCCACTGCTATTTGGATGGAGAGGAGACGATCCGCGAGCTGAAGCAGCCGAGCAAGCGCTATTTATACCAGCCGACATTGATCGCGCCGCCGCGCTTTTACGAGCGGTACGGACTGGACACAACGATGATCCGGTTTGCGGCGTGTCGTCCGGATTTGATTGAGTGCATTCCGGGGCAAAACGGCTTTGTGTTCCGCATCATCGACATCAAATCATCAGATGTGTTAAAGATTTCCCACCGCGTGCAAACGGCGCTGTACGCGTTGATGTTGTCCTCGGTGTTAGAGGAGCACGGTGTTAAGGGCAGCGTCGATTTGCGCGAAGCCGGGATATGGACGTACAAAACCGAGCAGCCGCAGCTGACAGATATCGGACAGCTGCTTCCGTTTCTTGAGCAGTTTTTGGCTAGCGAATTGACGGCGCTGGCTGGGAAGCAACTTGATGAGCTGTTTTGGCATTTGGATTATCGCTGTGAATGGTGCCCGTTCTATGATTACTGTTTCGACAAAGCGCGGAAACAGTCGCATATTTCCCTCGTTCCGTACTTATCGAGTCATGCGTCCCGCTTTATCCGCGAGCGGCAGCTTCCGGAGACGATAGATGAGTTTCGCCAACTTCTTGAGCGTCAAGAAACGAGACACGTCCTAAAACAAAACGCTGGATTGGCGCGTCAACTTCGGCGGCTTGAAGCGCAGCTTGAGGCGATTGCGGAGGAAAAGGTCGTTCCGTATGACCAGGCGGTGACGCATATGCCGATATGGGAAGACATCCGTCTGATTCTCACCGCGCAACGCGATCCGTTGACGGGGAAGATTGCGGCGGCATCGTTGTACCGTGTTGGTGGAACAGACGTGTTTGGAACGGGATCGGAAATGCATCATGTTATCGCCGGTTCGTTTGAGGAATGCGACGAGGTTGGCCGAAAGCTGGCCGATGCGCTGGACCGCCTGCTTCAGACGGTGCACGATTACAACCGGGAGCGAGAGTGGCGGTCGCAAAAATCGGTGCAGGTGTATGTCATCGACAACTATGAATGGGACAATGTGCAGCAGCTACTTCAAGCGCTTTTGTTCGATCCAGACTATAACGAAAAAGCTGTTCGGCTGCTGTCGTATTTTCATAGCAGCTCACTAGCAAGTGCCAGCGACCACCCAAGCGAAATGGTTCCGCTTCCTGTCGTTGTGCTGACAACGGCTGTGAGCCAGCTGTTCGCCTTGCCGGCGCATGTCGCGTACCGTCTTGAAGACTTGTCGCGATATATTGCGACCTACCATGATTCGCCGTTTCTGTACTCGGCGAGTGAGCGTTTTTCATTTCGTTTGACAAACGCCATGAAACTGGATGTGCTGCACGACGCCTGGCAAACGGGGGACGAGGAAAAACGAAAAGCGGTCGAGAAGGAGCTGAGCCGCCGCCTTTGGGCCGCTCACAGCATCATTCAAGGAATCCGTGCGTGGGCCGAGAGCGTCCATCCTTCGCCGCTTATGGTCTGGCCGGAAAAATTTGCGTTTCCTCATTCGGCTGATTACCGTGATCCGCTTGTGTCCGAGCTGGCGTTTATGGCGCGCTATGAGGCGCTATTAAACTACTTGGATATTCGCCAAAAGCGCCTGCTTCCGCTTTCGGAGCGGCTTGAGAACGGAGTGACGCTTCATGTCACGTACCTTGGCGGCGATCGGTTCCGATTGAACAACCGCCAGGCGCTTGAAGCGATCGACCAGAAGGCGAGCTGGCTTTTGACGGAGTGCAATGAGGAAGGGGAAAAGGCGCAACAGACGTTTCCTGATCATAAGTACGCCAGTGAATGGAAGACGCCTCAACGGGTCAATTTGTACTTTACCCGCATTAGCGCCATCGAAGATAATGGCAAGACAGCTGAACTCGAGCTCAAGTTGCCCAAATGGCTCGACCGGTTCCCGCTTGTGGAAGGAGGGGAGTATTGGCTGTCGCTTCGGCATGCGGATTTTACCACCCCGCGCGTCTTGCAGGCGTTGCAACAGTTGGATAAGGACAATCATCGCATCTTGGACTTGATTCGCGATCCGATTCGCTATCGGAAAACGTTTCGTCCCAACTGGGATGCAGAGGAAGTCAAGGCGCTTCTCCGCCAAAGCAGGCTGACGAAAAGCCAGCGTCAGGCGTTTCTCCACTTTCTCCGTCATACGTTGACGCTCGTCTGGGGTCCGCCTGGCACCGGGAAAACGCATTTTATTGCCGTCGCTCTTCGGCTGCTTATGCCGATTTACGAAAAGCAGGGGCGCAGGCTTGCCATTCTTGTTTCGGGTTTCACCCATGCGGCGATCGAAAACGTTCTGCGCAAAATTCAGGAGCTTGCGCCGCGGCGCAGCGTCCATATCGCGAAACTTGGTGAGATTCAGACGGAAAACGCCAAAGGAATCGCCGAGGTGGCGGACCGTGACCTTCCCCGATGGCTGGGCAACGGCGGGCATCGGGTGCTTGGCGCCACGCTGTACGGCATTCAAAGAGCGTATGAAAAAGGCTGTCTAGAAGAGTTTGACGTCGTCATTCTGGATGAGGCGTCGCAAATCCGCGTGGCCGATTCACTGTTGGTGTTGCGCCATGTCAAAAAAGCAGGCAGGCTGCTTATCGTCGGTGACCATTTCCAGCTGCCGCCAATCATTCAAGGGACGTATGCGGCCGCGGAAGGGGAACCGCACCTGTTCGACTCGATTTTCCGCCTGCTGTTTGACGCGGATGTGGAGAAGCGGTATACCCGCCAACTGACGGACAATTTCCGCATGAACGAGGCGCTTTGCCGCTACCCGGCCGAGCGGATTTACAGCTCCCAGTATACCGCGTTCACCCGCCAGATTGCCGAACAAACGTTGGCGCTCGCCGATGCCCCAACTGCCGATGAATGGGTGGAAGCAGCGATCGACCCTGACTATCCGCTTGTCGTCTGCACGTATGACGGCGTGTACGGTGCCCAAGAAAACGAGGCGGAAGCGCGCTGGGTGGCGAGCATCGCGAAGGTGTTGCGGGAACGGCTTCTCGACAGCGAGGAAAAACGGTACGATGACTCATCAGAAGGCGACCAAGCGTTTTGGCGCCGCGGGCTGTTTATCATCTCGCCGCATCGGGCGCAAATCCGCGCCATTCGCCGTGCCCTTGAACACCAAGGACTGCGTCCGCCGTTTTTCGTCGATACGGTTGATAAAATGCAAGGGCAAGAAGTGGATGCGGCGATCATCAGCTACGGCGTCGCCGATCCGGAACTGGCTGTGATGGAAGGGGAGTTCATCTATAGTTTGAACCGCCTCAACGTTTCGCTCACGCGGGCGCGGAAAAAGGCGATCCTCTTCCTCTCGCGCCAACTCATGTCGCCGCCGCTTCAGGTGATCGGCAACGAGGAATACCGTGAAGGAGTCAACTTTATGGTTGGGCTTGAGCAGTACGCTTTACGTCATGGGGAAGCGCAAACGTTTATGGTCGACGGTGTTGCGCTGCAAATGTACCGAGTCAGTCGTCCGAAGATGGAAAACATGGACACTCTATGAAGCTGCTGAGTTTGACAGGAAAAAAGGATGAATCAAGGCGCTGTTCAACTTGAGAAATTCTTTGATGCATCCGAGAATCCCCCATTTTCTTACTCAAAAACCGCATAAGCAGTCACCATCCGCCATGCCGCCTTCTCCGTTTGTTGGCTCGTTTTGTTTCCATGCTGAGCGCAGCCGCGCACGGTTCGGAAGAGGGGGGCGTGGGGGACGGAATGGGGATTGATGTACGAACGGTGAATAGTTGATAAGAAAATTAAGGAAGGAAACCGCCGAGCCATGGCGAAATAATGGAAATAAGATTCGTCGATAAGAAACACTGCGCTGAGAATGCGCGGGAAGAGAGGGGGGCGTGCCATGGCAAATGCCGGCGGGAGAAGATCGGTGTCGGATGCAAGGCTTGAGGTGATCAAAAAGCTCTTTCCGGAAGCGGTTGTGGATGGGGGCATCGATTGGGAGTGGCTGAAGAGGGTGCATGGCGGTCACAAACGGCAGGAAGCATATGAGTTCATGTGGCCGGGGAAGGAAGAGGCGAGGCGGCTCGCTGAAACGCCTGCGTCCGGAGTATTGCGGCCGGATCAGGCAGCGAGCAAGCAGTGGGAGACAACAAACAATTGGTATATTGAAGGAGACAATTTAGAAGTATTAAAACTGCTGCGGACGTCGCATGCAGGGGCCATCCAAATGATTTACATCGACCCGCCGTACAACACCGGGAAAGTGCTGACGTATAAAGACCATTGGCGCCAAAAGAAGAGCGCGCCAGCTCGTAGGAAGGATATAGAGGAAGCGCGCGCTCATGCCGGCTGGCTCAACATGATGTACCCGCGCCTTTTGGTGGCGCGGGAGCTGTTGGCGGAGACAGGGGCGATGTTTATTTCCATTGATGATACAGAACAGGCGAATTTGAAAAAGATGTGCGATGAACTGTTTGGCGAGCGAAATTTTGTCGCCACGTTCATTTGGCAGCGGGCGTTTTCGCCTGTGAACATGAACAAGTTCGCTTCGCGCAACCATGACTTCATCCTCTGTTACGCGAAAAATATCGACCGTTTAGCTTGGTACGGCTTGCCGCGCCATCCGGAAGCGGACGGGCGGTATGCCAATCCGGACAACGACCCGCGCGGGCCGTGGACGTCAGGAGATTTGTCGGTCGGTCCGCCGATTCCGGAAAAAATTTATGACATCGTGACGCCAGGCGGCCGGGTCGTTTCGCCGCCGAACGGGTATTGTTGGCGGGTGACAAAGGAGCGCTTCGCCGAGCTGGCGGCGGACAACCGCATTTGGTTTGGCAAAGACGGCAACGGGGTGCCGCGCCTGAAGCGGTTTTTAAGCGAAGTGAAGCCGACGGTGACACCGCTTACGATTTGGACGCATGATGAGGTGTCCCATTCGCAGGAGGCGAAAAAAGAGCTGAAGGAGCTGTTCGATGGGCTGGCGGTGATGGATTACCCGAAGCCGGTGAAGCTCATTCAGCGCATGGTGGCGTTGACAACGAAGGACAATGACATCATTCTCGACTTTTTTTCCGGCTCGGCGACAACAGCCCATGCCGTCATGCAGCAAAACGCTGAAGACGGCGGCCGGCGGTCGTTTATAATGGTGCAACTTCCCGAGCCGCTTGCGGAAACGTCCGAGGCGTATCGGGTGGGGTTTCGGACGATTTGCGACATTGGCCGCGAGCGCATCCGCCGCGCGGGGGAGAAAATCGTCCGTGAAACGGGAAAGACAGAGCTTGATATTGGCTTTCGCGTGTTTCGGTTCGAGAAGAAATCGAAGCAGCCCGCTCGCTAGGTGGACGGGCTGCTTTTCGATTCGGCTGATGAAAAGCGCTTTGGTAAAACAGGCGTTGCGTCTATGTTCCGAGTCCCTGATGTCCGTCGTTTCAGGCGCTTTTTACAATGACGCCGCATCCCAACGGTCGTTGACAAAGACGTCGTACTCCGCGGCAATCGTTTCTTTGAGCTCCGCTAAAGACGGGATGCCGTCGGCGAACGTGTAGGTGTCAAGGCAAATGAGGGAGTATTCGTCGCCGGGATCAAATACGATGGTGACGACTTCTTCCGTTCCAGCGTCCACTTGTCGGATGGTGTCGCCGTCTTCCGGCTCCACGAGTACGTTTTGGTATGTTTCGCGAATCACGTAGTAGCCTTCCTGCAATTGTTCAGTGAATAGATGTTCGATGTCTGTCAGTTCGTGGACGATCATTATTTAAGTCCTCCTAACTTGTGAAATCATTCTTAATGTCAGTATATAACGTAGTCGTTGTCGATATAATAGATGTTGTGGAAAGTTCGAAAAATTGTCATTTTGTATGCCAAGCGTAGATAAGGTTGGGGGCAGGATTGACAAGGGAAAATAGCAGCTTCCTGCAAAAAGGCATCGCCCTCGTGGGAGGAATTCAAATATGAACAGGAAATTTATAGGAGTAATGTCCCTCTTTTTGATAATATTATTCGGAATGTATGGTGTCGGGACTAAAATTGTCGCCAAATCAAAAATTTATGAAACAGAGTCAACAACTACATTAGTGGTTAATAAAAATGATTTAGAGGACCTTTCAATTTACTTCTTAACGCCTTATATAACCAAAGCAGTACAGGATTATTATGGAAAACCATCTGGAATTCAGTGGTGGAAGCCTAAAATATTAGAGATTAAAAATTTAGAACCCGGGAGTCGTTATAAATTCTTACTCAAAATTCGTGTAGAAACATTTAAAGGGGCTCACAACCCTCCTTACGGAATTGATATAATAACACTTGAAATCGATTTTGACAAAATTCGTATTATTGATTACAAGCACATCGAAGAGAAGATAAAAAAACAAACATAGGGTATTACCTCTTTTATTTTTCCTAAATAATGGACTCACTAATCAGCGAGGAACAGCTGAGCTTATACAGCTGCTTTCTCCTGCCCGAGTTCGACAGTGACTAGGCAAATAAATCGCCTCTCAGTCCTTGATGCAGAAGGGCTGAGAGGCGATTAGGTATACTTGTGGCGTGTATCTAGGAGCGAGGATGAATGTCTAGGATCTTCGGGGGAGGCTCTAGTCCTAGAGTCGCAAAGGTTTGCCCTTATTTGGCGGTCAGTTCTGTCCGCTGATAAAGGTCCCCGTATTTCGAAGAAAAATGTCCGAGTGTGAGACGCTAGCATTCCTCTCTTACTTTCGGCCACGATTCGTTGGTCCGAATCTTTACGATGCGAACCAGCAAGAGAACCAGCTAACTGAGCAGCGCATGCACACGAATGCGGTCTTCCAAGCGATGATACATGGGTCGCAATTCCAATGTCGATTTCAGTGTACGAAAAGCCAGCTCGATATCCACCAGCTGCTTATATCCCAGCGCGACATCCTCGGCAGACAGTGTGTCATCGGACGTGCGGATAAGATATTTGCCATCATACTTTTCGGCTAAACGTGTGCCTATGGAATTCAGGGTTTTTTCCTAGGTTGACAACCCCAAAGTCCTTGATATAACGGGATTTCTGGACTTTTTATTTGCCTAAAATGGCCTCAAAACTGTCGAACTCGGGTCTACCAAAGAGGCGTCAAGGAAGTGCTTCTTGGCGTCTTCGATGGCCTTCCGGGGCTGGAGGAAGCCTTTCGGGCGGTGTATCCGAAAGTCGATGTGCAGCGCTGTGTCGTGCACAAAGTCCGCAACACCCTCAGCCGTGTTCGGAAAAAAGACCAATTCGAAGTGGCCGAGGATCTCAAGCTGATTTATCGCGCGCCGAATAAGGAGATGGCGTTACAAATGTTTCAACAGTTTGAGTCGAAATGGTCCAGCAAATATCCAAGAGAAGTTCAATCTTGGGCCAATGAGTTGGATGTCCTCCTTACATTTATGGATGATCCAAGCAGTATTCGAAGTGTGATTTATACGACCAATGCCATCGAACGAACGATCAAGGAGATTCGGAAACGTCTAAAGCCGATGAACAGTTTGAGCAGTTTAGAAGCTGCGGAAAAAGTCGTGTATTTAACCATTCAAGATTTTAATGAGAAATGGGCAGGGCGAAAGTTGCGAGGATTTGCCGAAGCGCATGAAGCCCTCGAGCGAATGTTTGAAGAACGTTAACATTAACCAAATACTGTAAATAAACAAAATAGGGGGATTCTCCCTTTCCACACAGGAGACCGAATATTCAGTCTCCTGTGTGGAGGAAACTAGTTCCCTATTCATTCCAAATCCATTTCAGAGAAACCCTACTCCATTACATTACACAAAATTCTTGACGGTACCACCGGAAGCGAGGGTTTTCTTGGTTCAGAAAGGAATCTGGCGTTTGGTTGTCGAATGACATGAGAGAAGAATGCATGAAGAAAGGGAGAGGAATGATGTCCGCATTTCAAGCGTTCGTTGTCAACAAAACCGAAACAGAATTTACCGCTGGTGTGCAGACGATGTCCATAGATGATTTGCCGGAAGGCGACGTCCTTGTCCGCGTCCATTATTCGAGCGTCAATTACAAAGATGGATTGGCGTCCATTCCGGATGGCAAAATTGTGAAAACGTATCCGTTCGTGCCGGGAATTGATTTGGCCGGGGTGGTTGTTTCGTCGCACCATCCGCGCTTCCGCGAAGGGGACGAGGTGATCGCGACCGGATATGAAATCGGTGTGACGCATTTCGGGGGCTACAGTGAATATGCTCGCCTGCACGGCGATTGGCTCGTGCCGCTGCCAAAAGGGTTGACGTTGAAAGAAGCGATGGCGATTGGGACGGCTGGGTTTACAGCGGCGCTGTCCATTCACCGTCTTGAGGAGCATGGGTTGACGCCGGAACGCGGACCGGTGCTTGTCACGGGGGCGACGGGCGGCGTCGGGAGTCTGGCCGTGTCGATGCTCGCCAAGCGCGGCTATACGGTGGAAGCGAGCACAGGCAAAACGGCGGAGCACGACTATTTGCGCGCCCTCGGCGCCAAGGAAGTGTTGACGCGCGAAGACGTCACGGCTGAACGCATTCGTCCGCTTGATAAGCAGCGCTGGGCCGCGGCGGTCGACCCGGTCGGCGGCCGGACGCTGGCGACGGTGTTAAGCCGCATCCGCTACGGCGGAGCGGTGGCGGTGAGTGGGTTGACAGGCGGCGTCGAGGTGCCGACAACCGTCCATCCATTCATTTTGCGCGGCGTCAGCTTGTTTGGCGTTGATTCCGTCTATTGTCCAATGGATGTGCGCCTCCGCATTTGGGAGCGGCTCGCTGGCGACTTAAAGCCGGATTTGGAGCGGATTGCTCAAGAGATTTCGCTCGCTGAATTGCCGCAAGCGCTTAAGCGCATTTTGCGCGGCGAACTGCGCGGCCGGACGGTCGTGCGGTTAGGATGACGTTCGGACGCAATCGAACGGAAGCAGCGTCCGAACTTGGTGCTCTCCACATCTTCTTTTGAATGATCCTTGATGAGTGAAGGCGATGGAAAGGGGAAGTGTGCAGAAGAAGAAAGGAAAGACGCAGGGGGAAGCACCTGCGTCTTTTTTTGTGATCTCGAATCCGTTTTTCGACGTGAGCGTAGGCGGGGGAGCGTTCACCCCCGCAATTGATACCGCTCGAGCTCCGCGAAAAAGTCTTTCACAAACCGGTAAAACACTTTTACCGACGGAGCGAGTTCGTGGTGGTCGGAAATGATAATGCCGACGTTGCGCTTTACTTGCGGCATCTCGATTGGCACTTTGGCGGCGTAGCGAAGAAGGCTTTCCGACAAGGCGCTTTCCGGCAGGAGGGTCACGCCGATGCCAGCGGAGACAAGCCCTTTAATGGCATCGAGATCTTCGCCTTCCGATGAAATGTTGGGCGAAAATCCGGCTTGGTGGCAAGCGTCAATAACGATTTGATGCAAAATGTATCCTTTTGGAAACGTTACAAATGGATCATGGCGCAGTTCGTTCAATACGATCCGGTCGCGGCGGGCGAGCGGATGGCTGTTCGGCAGGAGGGCGGCAAACGGTTCGGAAAACAAAATTTCTCCTTTAATGCCGATTTCATGAACCGGAATCGGTCCGAGAAAGGCAAGGTCGATCTCCCGTTTTTTCACCGCTTCGATTAAATAATAGTACGACCCTTGGCGGAGATGGAACGAGACGTTTGGGTGCTCCGCTTTAAAGGCGGAGATGACCATCGGCATCATGTGGCTTGCCAGGCTTGTTGGAAACCCGATTTTAATCGTTCCGCGTTCCGGGTCCAAATACTCTTCGATTTGTTGCTTTGCATCCTCGACCGCCTTTAACACCGCTTCGGCGTGCGACAAAAAATGGCGGCCGATCGGGGTGAGCTTCACGTTTCGCCCTTCCCGTTCAAACAGCTGCACGCCAAGCTCCGCTTCGAGGTTGGCAATTTGCCGGCTGATCGCCGACTGCGCGACATGGAGGGCGTCGGCGGCTTCGGAGACGTGTTCGCGCCGGGCGACTTCCACGAAATATTGCAGTTGCCGCAGCTCCATTTTTCTCCCTCCTTTTGATTGATCGCAAAAAGAGATGGATTTTATCTAAATTATATATTGTTTATATTAATTTTGAAAACTACAATGAATATTACAGACAATTCGGAACGGGAGGGGAAGGCAGCATGAAACACTACGGATTACCGGAAGCGCAAGGGTTATATCGCCCGGAATTTGAGCATGATGCATGCGGGATCGGGTTTTATGCGCATTTGAAAGGAAAACCGTCACATGACATTATCGAAAAAGCGCTCCATATGCTTCGCCAGCTTGAACACCGCGGCGGACAAGGGAGCGATCCGGAAACAGGCGATGGCGCGGGCATTATGACGCAAATTCCGCATGAGTATTTTCAAGCGGTGTGCGGCGGGATGAACTTGCCGGAAAAAGGGCGCTACGGGGTCGGGATGTTCTTTTTGCCGGAAGAGGAAGCGAAACGGGCGTACTATGAATCGATGTTCAATGAGATCGTCGCTCAAGAAGGGCAACGGCTGCTCGGATGGCGGACAGTTCCAGTTGATCGTGAAAAGCTTGGCAAACTGGCGCGGCAAAGCAAGCCGTTCATCCGTCAAGTGTTTGTCGCGGCAAGTGATGACGTGACTGATGAGTTGGCGTTTGAACGGAAGCTGTATGTGATCCGCAAACAATTCGAAAAATGTGTGGAACACAACGAGTGCTATGTAGCGAGCTTCTCGAGCCGAACGATCGTGTATAAAGGGCTTTTGACGCCGGAACAAATCGATGCGTTTTATTTGGATTTGCAAGATGAACGGTTCCGTTCGGCGTTTGCTCTCGTGCACTCGCGCTTCAGCACGAACACGTTTCCGAGCTGGGAGCGGGCCCATCCGAACCGCTACTTGATCCATAACGGCGAGATCAACACGCTGCGCGGCAACGTCAACTGGATGGCGGCGCGCGAGAAACAATTTGTGTCCGAAGCGTTCGGCGCGGATTTGGAAAAAGTCGTGCCGATTTTGGATACGAACGGCAGCGACTCGTCGATTTTGGACAATGCGTTTGAATTTTTCGTTCTCGCTGGCCGGAAGCCGGCCCATGTCGCGATGATGCTCATTCCGGAACCGTGGTTTTGGGATGAGCAGATGGACGGGGCGAAAAAGGCGTTTTACGAGTACCACAGCTGTCTCATGGAGCCGTGGGACGGACCGACGGCGATTTCGTTCACCGACGGCAAGCAAATCGGCGCCATTTTGGACCGGAACGGTTTGCGTCCGGCCCGCTATTATGTCACCAAAGACGACTACATTATTTTCTCATCCGAAGTCGGCGTCATCGATGTTGACCCGAACAACATTTTATATAAAGAGCGGCTGAGCCCGGGGAAAATGCTGTTGGTTGACCTCGAGCAAGGGCGCATCATCTCTGACCAGGAAATCAAGGAAGAAATGGCTCATGAAAAGCCATATCGCCAATGGATCAACGAGCAAATGATCACGCTTGGCGATCTGGAAATTCCGGAGGACGTCGAAGCGCCGAAGCAACTCGTCAAACTGCAAAAAGCGTTCGGCTACACGTTTGAAGATGTGGAAAAAACGATTTTGCCGATGGCGGCGGAAGGAAAAGATCCGACCGGCGCTATGGGCATGGACGCGCCGCTTGCCGTGCTGTCGGAGCGGCCGCAAAGTTTGTTCAACTACTTCAAGCAGCTGTTTGCCCAAGTGACAAATCCGCCGATTGATGCGATCCGCGAATATGTCGTCACCTCGACGATGACGCTGCTTGGCAAAGAAGGGAACATTTTGCATCCGGACGCCAAAGCGGCGCGGCGCATCCGCTTGGAAACTCCGCTATTGACGAACGAAGAGCTCGCAGCGTTAAAAGCCAATCCGTACCCGGAATTTGCGTGCGCGGTGCTGCCGACGCTGTTTACTGATGATTTGAAACAGGCGCTTGATGAGCTGTTTGCCAAAGCGGATGAAGCGATCGAAAACGGGGCGGTGCTTCTTGTGCTGTCCGACCGCGGCGTTGATGAAACACATGTCGCCATTCCGGTTTTGTTGGCGACAAGCGGGCTTCACCAGCATCTTGTCCGCAAAGGGACGCGCACGAACGTCAGCCTGCTTGTCGAAAGCGGCGAAGCGCGTGAAGTGCATCATTTTGCGGCGCTCATCGGCTACGGGGCGGACGCCATCAACCCGTACTTGGCGCTGGAGACGATCCGCCAAGCGTCAGAAAACGGCACGATCGCCTTGTCGTACCGCGAAGCGGTGAAAACGTATATGAAGGCAGCCGTTGACGGCGTTGTCAAAGTGATGTCGAAAATGGGCATTTCGACGGTGCAAAGCTACCGCGGCGCGCAAATTTTTGAAGCGGTCGGCATCGGCGACGATGTCATTGAGGAATACTTCACCGGCACGGCATCGCAAATCGGCGGCATCGGGCTTGCGGAAATTGCGAAAGAAGCGAAAATGCGCCACGAAGCCGCTTTCGGAGCGCGGCATGAAGACGATGTGCTCGATGCAGGCAGCGAGCTGCAATGGCGGCGCAACGGCGAACATCACGTGTTCAATCCGAAGACGATCCATTTGTTGCAATGGGCGTGCCGGAAAAACGATTACAACCTCTATAAACAATATTCGAAACTGGCCAATGAAGAACAGTTGACGTTTTTGCGCAACTTGTTCGACTTCGATTCGAAGCGCCCTCCGGTGCCGATTGACGAAGTCGAGCCGGTTGAATCGATCGTCCGCCGCTTTAAAACAGGGGCCATGTCGTTCGGTTCGATCAGCCAGGAAGCCCATGAGGCTCTGGCGATCGCCATGAACCGGATCGGCGGAAAAAGCAACAGCGGCGAGGGCGGCGAAGACCCGGCCCGCTATGTGAAAGACGACAACGGCGACTGGCGCCGCAGCGCGATCAAACAAGTGGCGTCCGGGCGTTTTGGCGTAAAAAGCCATTATTTGGTCAATGCCGATGAATTGCAAATCAAAATGGCGCAAGGGGCAAAACCAGGTGAAGGCGGGCAGCTTCCGGCCAATAAAGTGTATCCGTGGGTCGGCAAAGTGCGCGGCTCAACGCCGGGAGTCGAGCTCATTTCCCCGCCGCCGCACCATGACATTTACTCGATCGAAGACTTGGCCCAGCTCATTTACGATTTGAAAAACGCCAACAAAGACGCGCGCATCAGCGTCAAGCTCGTCGCCAAAGCCGGCGTCGGCACAATCGCCGCTGGCGTGGCGAAAGGGAACGCCGATGTCATTGTCATCAGCGGCTATGACGGCGGCACGGGTGCGTCGCCGAAAACGAGCATCAAGCATGCCGGCTTGCCGTGGGAGCTTGGTTTGGTGGAAACGCATCAGACGCTCATGCTCAATGGGTTGCGCGACCGCGTCGTTCTAGAAACCGACGGCAAATTGATGACCGGCCGTGACGTTGTGATGGCGGCGCTGTTTGGGGCCGAAGAATTCGGATTTGCGACGGCACCGCTCGTCGTTTTAGGCTGTGTCATGATGCGCGTCTGCCATTTGGATACGTGTCCGGTCGGCGTGGCGACGCAAAATCCGGAACTGCGCAAGAAATTTACCGGCGAGCCGGATCATGTCGTCAATTTCATGTATTTCGTCGCTCAGGAAGTGCGGGAAATGATGGCGGAACTCGGATTCCGCACGATCGACGAAATGGTCGGCCGCGTTGACGTCTTAAAAGTGAGCGAACGGGCGAAAGCGCATTGGAAAGCGAAACATCTTGACTTGTCCCGTCTCTTGTATCAAGTCGATGGCCCGCGCACAGGCAGCAAAGGGCAAAACCATCGAATGGAAGAGACGCTCGACTATACGGAAATTTTACCGGCGGTGCAGCCAGCGCTTGAGCGGCAGGAGCCGGTCGAACTTCACCTCGCCATCCGCAACGTCCACCGCACGGTCGGGGCGATGACAGGAAGCGAAATCTCGAAGCGCTACGGCGAGGAAGGGCTGCCGGATGATACGATCCGCCTCCATTTCACCGGATCGGCTGGGCAAAGCTTTGCAGCGTTTGTGCCGAAAGGGATGACGCTTGAGCTCGTCGGCGACGCGAATGATTACGTCGGCAAAGGGCTTTCCGGCGGCAAAGTGATCGTCCGTCCGCCGCATGAGGCGCCGTTTGCCGCGGCTGACAACGTCATCATTGGCAACGTGGCGTTTTACGGGGCTACAAGCGGCGAAGCGTACATTCGCGGCCGCGCTGGGGAGCGGTTCTGCGTCCGCAACAGCGGCGTCCATGCTGTTGTCGAAGGCGTCGGCGACCACGGCTGTGAATATATGACCGGCGGCCGCGTTGTCATCCTCGGTTCGGTTGGCAAAAACTTCGCCGCCGGCATGTCCGGTGGGATCGCTTACGTTCTTGCCGATGAAGACAGCTGGCAGCAAACAGCCAACCTTGAGCTCGTCTCATTTGAGCGGCTCGAAGACGAGGAAGAAATTCGCGACGTGCGCCGGATGATCGAAAACCATTACCGCTATACAGGAAGCCCGCGGGCTGCATTGGTGCTCGACGAGTGGGACGATTACGTCCGCCGCTTCGTCAAAGTTATTCCACGCAATTACAAACTGATGATTGAGACGATCGAAACGCTCGAACAGTCCGGGCTTTCGCACGAAGAAGCTGTCATGGCGGCGTTTGAAACGGTGGCAAAACAGAAAAAAGCGGCTGTCGGCGGCGTCCATCAGCTGCAAGCGGTGGCGAAGTAACGCTGTGGCTTGCGATTGGCCGCGAAGTGACGACGCCGCTTCGGCTCCGCGGCTTCGCGGGGCCCGCTTTTTGATCGGCCAACAGGCGGGAAGGCCGCATGAGAGAAGAGAGGATACGTACGGAAAGAAGGAGGGGAACCATCGTGGGAAAAGCAACAGGATTTATGGAATATGCACGCGAGGAAGAGAAAAAGCGCGATCCGCTTTCCCGTCTTGATGATTGGAAAGAATACACGCAGCCGTTTTCCGAAGACGTGCTGGCCCGCCAAGGTGCCCGCTGTATGGACTGTGGCACGCCGTTTTGTCATATGGGATTGGAGCTAAACGGCCTGACTTCGGGGTGTCCGGTGCACAACTTGATCCCGGAATGGAACGATTTGGTGTACCGAGGCCGCTGGAAAGAAGCGCTTGATCGTTTGTTGAAAACGAACAACTTCCCGGAATTCACCGGCCGCGTCTGTCCAGCGCCGTGCGAGGGGTCATGCACGGTGGCGATTTCCGACCCGGCGGTTGCCATTAAAGGGATTGAACGGGCTATTATTGATAAAGGGTTTGCCGAGGGATGGGTGAAACCGCGCATTCCGAAAACAAGAACAGGGAAAAAAGTGGCCATCGTCGGCTCTGGCCCGGCTGGGCTCGCCTGTGCCGACCAACTTAACCAAGCTGGCCATTCGGTGACGGTGTATGAGCGGGCTGACCGCATCGGCGGCTTATTGATGTACGGCATTCCGAATATGAAGTTGGAAAAAGAAGTGGTCGAGCGGCGGGTGCGTCTGCTCGAAGAGGAAGGTATCACGTTTATTACGAACACCGAAGTCGGCAAAGATATTACGGCTGACGAACTGCGTGCTCAGTACGACGCCGTCGTCTTGTGCATCGGTGCGCAAAAGCAGCGCGATTTGGCCATTGAAGGCCGGGAGCTGGAGGGCGTCCATTTTGCGATGGATTATTTGACCGGCGTGACGAAAAGTTTATTGGATTCCAACTTTGCCGATGGCCAGTTTATTGACGCCAAAGACAAACATGTCATTGTGATCGGCGGCGGCGATACGGGCGCCGACTGCGTGGCGACCGCGCTGCGCCAAGGCTGCAAAAGCGTCGTCCAGTTCGGCAAACACCCGGCTTTGCCGGACAAGCGCCCAGACAATAACCCTTGGCCGCAATATCCGCTCGTTTTCACGCTTGATTATGCGTATGAGGAAGCGAAGGCGAAATTTGGGGCAGACCCGCGTCAATATTGCATTCAAACGAAAAAAATCGTAGGCGACGAGCACGGCCGCGTGAAAGAGCTGCATACGATTCAAACGGAAAAAATCATTGATGAAAACGGCAAAGCGATCTTTAAAGAAATTCCGGGGACGGAACAAGTATGGCCGTGTGATTTGGTTTTTATCGCCATCGGGTTTGAAGGGCCAGAGCAGCCGTTGTTGAAGCAGTTTGGTGTTGAAACGATCAACAACAAAGTGAAAGCCCCATACGGCAAATATACAACAAACATCGAGGGCGTGTTTGCCGCCGGCGACGCCCGCCGCGGCCAAAGCTTAATTGTCTGGGCCATCCATGAAGGCCGAGGGGCGGCTCGTGAAGTCGATCGGTTCCTGATGGGAGAGACGAAGTTGCCGTGGTGATGGATCCCTCCTTAAAAAGCACCGCTTTTTAAGGAGGATTTTTTGTTTTGCTGGAAAAGAAGGTATAAGGAGGAGAGTGATGCTCAGCATGAATCGACGATTATGGATCACTGCGGCTATGAGTCTGAGCCTTTTTTTGCTTGTTTGGACAGGCGTGGCCGCTGGATGGACGGAGAGAATGGATGAAGAGGGGCTGCGTCTGTTTGATTATTGGAATTGGCTTGACCCGTTTACGTTTCTTGGCAATGGAAAGACGATTGGCACCATCAGCATTATGCTTGTCATTGGTTTATGGTTTTTTCGCCGCGACGTCTACGGAATGGTGTTGGTTGTGGCCGCTGTTGGCGGGGGATATGGCATCAATGAGTGGCTAAAACATATCATTGGACGGCCTCGACCTCCTCATGCTGAAATCGGTGGATTTAGTTTTCCAAGCGGCCACGCGATGATCGGGACGATTTACTTGTTGATTTTGGCGTACTTTTTGGCGCAAACGCGCACGAAGCGAGGCGAGCGGACCGCGATTTACGGCGTTTTTGGAGCGCTTGCCCTGTTGACTGGCTTAAGCAGGTTAAGTCTGCAAGTGCATTATCCATCTGATGTGCTTGGTGGGTTTTTGCTCGGGGTTGCCTATGTATCAGCCTGCCTGGCTCTTTACCGTAGGTTCACTCGCTGAAGCGGATTTTAGAACATGGACAAAAAACGATTTTTGTTTTGATTTCGCGCGGTGAAAAGCAAATTTTGCGGCTTTGTGTTGAGCTTTGCCGTTGTCGAAATTAGGGAGAAAATCTCTTTTTCTATACTATCGCGTTGACCGAGACAATGATACAATGGGGAAAAGGAGGTGAAACGATGAGCCAAGCCGAACTCGTGCAAATGATGGCCGAACTGCTTGACCAAAAGCTCAATCCCATCCACGTGCGGCTCGATCGGATTGAAGGAAATGTCCGAGCGCTTCAAGAAGGGCAGGCGCGCTTGGAAGGCGAAGTGCAGGCACTCAAAGAAGGGCAGGTGCGCCTCGAAGGCGAAGTGCAAGCACTCAAAGAAGGGCAGGCGCGCCTCGAAGGCGAGGTGCAGGCACTCAAAGAAGGGCAGGTGCACCTCGAAGGCGAAGTGCAAGCACTCAAAGAAGGGCAGGCGCGCCTTGAAGGCGAGGTGCAGGCACTCAAAGAAGGGCAGGTGCGCCTCGAAGGCGAAGTGCAAGCACTCAAGGAAGGGCAAGCGCGCCTCGAAGGCGAGGTGCAAGTGCTCAAGGAAGGCCAGGCGCGTTTGGTAGATGAAGTGCAGTTGTTACAGGAGGGACAAGCCCGCTTGGACCAACGGCTTCACCGGGTTGAGGAAGATGTGCGCACATTAAAGGTGGATATGAACGCGGTCAAAGGCGATGTGCAAACACTGAAAGCCGACATGGATGCGGTCAAAGGCGATGTGCAAACATTGAAAGAAGGACAGCAACGGCTTGAAGGGAAAGTTGAACGGGTCGAAGAAAAAGTTGACAACCTCACACTAGAAATGCGGAGCCACTTTCGCTATATCGAGAACATGCTCCATAAGCATCAGGCCGCTCTTGACATGGCTTCGCGGCAGTTCTCTTCGCAACAGTCATCGATCAACTATTTGATCAAAAAAGTGGCAGAGCATGATATGGACATTTTCCACTTAAAAAATGATCTCCAACCATAGTGTCCTGTACTGCAATAAAGAAAACAGTCTAAAGGGTGAGCGGCAACTAGGAAAATACGATGGAATGAGGCGTGTTTTCACTGGTCTTCTAGACAGCTTTTTCAGCATATTTTATAGAGAGAAAGATTCGAGCCACAAGGGGAGAAAGCGATATGGCGGTCCGCGTCGTGAAAACGGGGTATGCGTTGGCGTTTTTGTGCATGATTGCCGGGATGGTGTATTTTTTTGCCGCCAATTGGCCGGAGATGGGGCGAGAGGTGAAAGTCGGGATCAGCATCGGCATGATGGCGGCATTTTACATCGCAAGCGCGGCGCTTTGGGGCCGCCGTCGTTTCTTAGGGCGTTGGATGTTGATCAGCGGAGTGTTGTCATTTGGCATTGCGTTGGCGCTGCTCGGTCAAATGTACAACTCGCATGCGGACAGTTATTGGCTGTTTCTTGTCTGGCTTGCGCCAACCGCTTTGTTGGCGCTGTTGACAAAAGAACGGGTGCTTTCCGTGATCGCGATTGGGCTGCTACAGCTTGCGTGCTGGTTTTATTATTTTCCGTCCGCTTATCGGATTGAGTGGACGGAATGGTCTTCGTTTGGAGTGCTGTCGTTATTCGTGATCGTAAACGGTGCGCTCGTTGTGTTTGCTCGGACACCGCTCATCCGTTGTTTCGCTTACCTAGCCATGCAAGGTTGGCTGCTTGTGATGGACATAACCGGGTTTTCCTATGGGCGCGACGCATGGTGGCCATACGTGTATGCCGTGTTGCTCGCTGTGTTGCTTTATTATTTTCTTGTCATCGCCAAGCAGCGGTTGTATGTGTTGTTGACGAGTTTGTTTGCTGGACTGTTTTTGTTCATTCAATACATTCGCTTGCTCGCTGATCATTATGGAACATGGTTGCTTCTCATTGGGCTCGTGGCGGCTGCTGCCGTGTTGTACGGGGGCGTTGTGCTATTACGGCGCACGGGGCTGTTTTCAGCAAAGACGAAAGCCGGGAAATGGTTTTTGGCGGCGTTTCAGGCGATTGTCACACTTGCGGCTTCCGCGTTGGCCATCCAAAGCCTGCTTGGCTTGTATTTTCTTTGGACAGAGTCATGGTCGCCTTATGTGCTCTTTTTCATTTCCATCTCTGGATTTGTCGTTCCCGCCTCATTGGGCCGGCATTGGAATGCGGTCGTTCGTTATACTCTGCTGGCTGTTGGTTATGGGCTCGGGGTGGCGATGGCGGGGGAGGTCTCGCGGCTGGCTCTGTTCCTCTATGCCATTGGGCTTGCGATTGGCATCATCCGGTCATCAGACAGCGGAGTGCGCCGGTTGACGACGGCGGCGCTGACGGTCTATTTCGGGATCGCCTTAAGTTCGGCGATGGATGACGGCCGGACGGTGTTGCTCACCTTGGCTTTGGTCAACGGCGGGTTGTATGCGTATGGCCGCTTTCGCGGAACGCCGTTTCTCACTCCGCTTGTCTTGGCGTTCGGAGCGCTTGGGATCGCGACGAGCGCCGATGTATTTGCGGCTGATGGACTGTACGCGGCGTTGAATATCGTCATGGTCTTGGCGCTTGCCTTCTTTCTTTTCCGCGGTCGGCAACTGGAGCGGAAGACCGCTTGGGTGTACACGGCGCTTTATCTCGTGCTGAAATATTACGAGTTCGCCTGGAATTTGCTTCATAAATCGATCAGCTTGCTGGCGGCAGGCGTGGCGTTGCTTGCATGGACATTGTGGCTCGAGAAACGGAATGGCTTCACATGGGCCAAGGGAGTGCGCTGGGGGCGGCGCGTTTCATTGTGGACGCTCATAGTCGTGATCGCTCAATTTTCATTTTTAGGTTATACCGTGTGGCAAAAAGAGCGATTGCTGCGATATGGTGATGTCGTAAAGCTGGAGCTTGAGCCGGTGGATCCGCGTTCCATGCTGCAAGGGGATTATATTCAGCTTCGGTACGATATTTCCACCATTCCGTCGCTTGATGGAAGCGGACGGGTGCAAGTTGGGCTGCGAAAAGGAGCGGATGGGGTGCATCGTTTGGCTGGCGTATATATGGTGAATGGAAACAAAAGGCCGGGATACACGCCGCAGCCTGGGGATGTGATCATCACCGGCACGTTCCACGGCCCGCAAGTCGTGTATGGCATTGAATCGTATTTCATTCCGGAAAAAACGGGGATGACACAGCAAGAGAATGTTCGGTTTGCCTATGTGCGCGTGAGCGAAAGCGGGGATGCGTTGCTCGAAGCGATCCGTGCTGAATAAAGATGGCGCGGGGAAAGCAGGAGAAACTACTCCCCCGCATACCGTTCTAACACGCGGTCGACCGCGTTGCCGTATGTTTCGCCGAATAAATTGAGATGAACGAGCAAGTAAAACAGCTGGTAGAGTGGTTTTCGGTCATGATAATCAGCCGAGAGCGGCATAAGCTCGCGATAGCTTTCATAAAACCGGAGCGGAAAGCCGCCAAACAGCTCGGTAAACGCGATCTCAAACTCATGATGGCCATATAAAACAGACGGATCGATCAAATACGGCACTCCGTCTGGCCCCGGAATCCAGTTGCCGCTCCATAAATCGCCGTGCAACAGCGACGGGAAACAGTCATCCGGAAGCCATTGGTCAAGCCGCTCGAGCAGCCATTCGAGACGTTTGCGCCGCTTGGCGGGCAGGAGGCCTCTCTCCGCCGCCCGCGTCATTTGTGGTCTAAGGCGGGCGGCGCGGTAATAGTCGGGCCAGCGGCCGTACCAGCCGTTGCGCTGCGGCAGCGTCCCGATGTACGTATCGCGGTCAAGGCCAAACGCCGGGCCGCGGCATTGATGGAGGCGGGCAAGGCCGTGTCCGAGCTGTTCGGCCGTCTGCGCCGTTTCCGTTCCTTCGACCCATTCCAAGACGAGCCAGCCCCAGCCGTTCGCTTCCCCGAAGCCGAAGGTATGCGGAACGTTGATGGCGCGTGCTTGCCTGATCAGCTCGAGGCCCATCTGTTCGGCAGCGAAAAATCCACTCGGCGGGAAACGTTGCATTTTGATAAAGTACGTTTGCTTGCCGCTTTGGACGCGATAGGCGTCATTGATGTCGCCGCCTGAGACGCGGCGCCAATGGCGGATGCGGGAGTGATCGCCGATCGATTCGAGCGCCATTTGCAACATCATTTCTTTGGTCATGGATCCACCTCTGCCAATTGCTCATTGAGCTCGGTCAGCACTTGGCCGATTTTCCGGCCGTGAATGACAGCGTCGGCGAGATCGTCCAAGTCAGTCGGCTCCCAATTGATGATCACGAGTTTAGCCCCACTCCGCTTGGCAACAAGCGGCAGCTGGTTGGCTGGGGATACCTGCAGAGAGGAGCCGAGCACAACGAACAAGTCCGCTTGGCGGGCCGCTTCCCACGCTTGATCGATGGCTTTCTCCGGCAGCGGCTCGCCAAACAGCACGACCGACGGGCGCAAAACTCCGCCGCATTCGCACGTCAACACACCGTGCAAATAGACAAAGCTTGGCTTTGTTTGCCCGCACCGCTGACAATGGACGGTGCGGAGCGAGCCGTGAAGTTCGATGACGCGTCGGCTTCCCGCTTCTTGGTGAAAGCCATCGACATTTTGCGTCACAATCGTCTGCACGATCCCGCGCCGCTCCCAATCGGCCAACAAGCGGTGTCCGTCATGCGGTTGGCACTGTTGCAATGTGCGAATGCGATATTGGTAAAACTCGACGAACGATTCACGGCGATGATGCAATGCATCGATGGTCGCGAGTTCGCTCGGATTGAAACGCGCCCACAGCCCGGTGCGCGGCGAACGGAAATCGGGCAGCCCGCTTTCCGTTGACATGCCGGCGCCGGTCAGCACGACGGTTCGGCGCGAGGCGGCCAGCCATGAGGTGATGGTCATTCCGTTTCCCTCCTTACTGTCGCAACCATAGCGACTCTCATTTCTGATGCTTCATCTCTTTCCACCAATCATTTTACTTTTCCTTTTCACTCGTTTCTAGTATGATAGAAATGAAAAAAAGGGTCTTCACCATTTTCTGTGATTTTCACTCAATCCCAGAAACATGTTAGCTGGATGAAATCGATTCATCAGTCAGGATCCTCCTTCCGCATACAGACCACGAAGTTGGTAGAATGGAAACAGTCAAGTGCTTTCCTTGACGGGTTCCATTCTACCAACTATCATACCGATAGCGGAAGAAGTGAGCGCTAAGCAGCCTGACTACCTGTAGTGTTCCCTGTACACTCCAGAAATACACGTAAACGAAACCGTTCTAGATTTCGATAGCCATATGCCCGGCGTTTGATGTTTTTGATCTTGTGATTCGTCCCCTCGATTCGGGCATTCGTATATGGGCACAAAAAGTAGGAAAGAATAGGCTCCTTCCACCTTTCAAGCGTGTTGGCTGCTTCCTGAAAAGAAGCAAAAGGGCTCTGTTTAGCTAACTAAATCCATTCTTCCAAGCGTTCCTTTGCTTCGTTATATCCATTGGTTCGGTAAAAATCCCGAAACAACTCTTTCAGATAATAAGGTCTCTGTTTTCTCTATATGAATCGCATAACCATAGGAATGAAGTTCTTGCTTAATCACTTTCAATTCTGGCAATCCTAGTGGTATCGAAAGCACTTACGAGACCTCCTTAATGTTGATTTCACCGCTAACATTATGGCCAAGATCTCGTCAGTACTTTCTCTTTTTTGTCACTAAATCACAAAATTTGGTGATGAACCAGAAAAAATGGACAAGGAGGCGGAAATCCATGAGCAAAAAAGTGTTGATCATCACCGGCGACGCTGTTGATGCGCTGGAGGTGTATTATCCGTATTATCGTTTGTTGGAGGAAGGGCATGACGTAACGATTGCCGCGCCGAAGAAAAAGAAACTGCACACCGTTGTCCATGATTTTGCCGACTGGGATACGTATGTGGAAAAACAAGGCTATTTGATCGACGCCCATGCGTCGTTCGCCGAAGTCGATCCGGCGCAATACGACGGATTGGTCATTCCGGGCGGGCGCGCTCCGGAATACATTCGCCTTGATGAGAACGTGCAGCGCATCGTTCGCCATTTCTTTGAGGCGAATAAGCCGATTGCCGCCATTTGCCACGCCTCGCTCATTTTTGAAACAATGCCGGATTTGCTGAAAGGACGGAGTTTGACAGCGTATATTGCCTGCAAGCCGGGGGTTGAGGCGCTAGGAGCGACGTATGTGTCTGACCATACAGTCCACGTTGACGGCAACCTCGTCTCCGCCCATGCGTGGCCGGATTTGCCGGCATTTATGCGTGAGTTCCTTCGATTGCTCCAATAGCCAAAAAGCGGTCTCCCTTTGGGTGAGGGGAGACCGCTTGTGCATGCAACAGGGTTTTGGGTGCGGCGGGCGGCGCTGTTTTTCATGGCTAAAGGTTCCCGCTTTTGATGGCGGGTTTTATTTTTGATGATGCTGTCCGCCAAACGGTCCGGCCGTCATCCTGCGATATCCACTTGTTCCGTCTTCACTTTCGGCGCTTTTGTCGCCAAATAGACGCCGAACAAGACGATTGCGCCGCCGGCCAGCTGCAGGACGGATAGAGCACCGCCAAGCAAAAACGTGATCACAGCGGTAAATACGGCAATTAAGTTTAAATATACACCGGCATGGCTCGGACCGACTTTTTGCACTGAGATGTTCCAAAAAATAAGAAGGAAAGAATGGACGGAAACAAGCAAATATAGACCAATCCGGCGAGCCCAGCTGCACTTATGTGATCAGCTGGAAACGGATAAAAGAATGCGAACGGCCACAGCAGCAGCAAGTTGAAAAAACGGAGCACGTTGTCGCTGTAATCGGCGGGACGGGTAGTTTTTTGCCGATGATCGAATAAAGCGCCCAGACGACGCCGGCGGCGAGCATCATCAAATCGCCGCGGTTGTAGTTCATAAGGAAGTCAAAGCGACGTATTCGCTCCGGCAAAACAGCTGCTTTGCTTATGCTGACATCGCCTACCGGCTGCCGGTGCCGGCGGACCTTGACAGCATTCTCCGCTTTTACAACCCGGCGCCAAAGGCGACGACGGCGGTATTTCAATGGAACAAGCCGCTCTTGGGCGTCTTTCGCACGAATCTCAATGAGGAGCTGCTTGACTCGCTCGTGGCGGACGAATGCGGAACGTTTGCGGTCGAGGTGAAGCCGAACGAAGTGCAAACCGTGCTTGTCGTTGATAAACAATAAGATGGTCATCAAAGCTGGGGCTTGCCGCCCCGGCTTTTCTGTTTGCAACAATAGGACAAGCTGTCCGTCTGTTTTGTAACAATACTGTAACAATTGTTAAATGAAACAGCGTGTTCGAGGGGTTGTCAACTCCCTTTTTGCAAGAAAAATATAGAATGATCGGCTGATAGAAGAAAAAAAGGAATGGAAGTGTGTGAAAGGATGACATCGCCAGCCGTTGCAGCCGGCGGCTTAGGCGTTTATTTGGCAATGAAAACAAGCCTTTTTTTTGCTCATTTTTTCCAACAGTCCTTTTTCCCAAATTTAAACCAAAAATATTACAAAAAACCCGTGTTATAATGGGGGTGCAGGCAAGAGAACAGCTGGAACTGTTCCTAAACAGAACTTAAGTGGATGGCGTGACGATGAATAGAGAAAGTCTTTGAAACTTTGAAAATAGAAACGTTAAGAAGGAGGAATTCCGATGAAGAAAAAAATGTTAGCCACGATCGCCGCTTCGGTCGCACTTGTCGGCGCTTCGTTTGCGGCAACGACGAAAACGGAAGCGGCAGGGGTGACGTGTCCGACAGCGAACGTGTATCAAGTAAAATATACAAGCACTAACATTCAAGATTTCGAGAAATGGTTGAAACAATACTTCCCGTTTGTGTCGTTCCAACCGGCGAAACCGGCCGTGCAGCAACCGGCAGTGAAACAGCCGGCCGCAGCGAAACCGCAAGCTCCGGCAGCGGTCAAACAGCCGGCGGCTGCAAAACCGGCAGCCAATACGCAAGCGCCAGCGAAAAAACCGGCAACAGCGCCAACAACAACGACACAAAAAACAACCGGCTTGAACGCTTATGAGCAACAAGTCGTAGAACTGACGAACAAAGAACGGGCAAAATACGGTTTGCCGCCGCTTCAAGTCGACTTAGCTCTCAGCAAAGTCGCCCGCGAAAAATCGCGCGATATGGCGGTCCACAACTACTTCTCGCACAACAGCCCGACGTACGGCTCCCCGTTTGAGATGATGAAAAAATTCGGCATTTCGTACACAGCCGCCGGGGAAAACATCGCCAAAGGCCAACGCACCCCGCAAGAAGTCGTCAATGCGTGGATGAACAGTGAAGGCCACCGGGCGAACATTTTGAACAAAAACTTTACGCATATCGGCGTTGGTTTTGAAGAAAACGGCTATATTTGGACGCAACAATTTATCCGCAAGTAAGGCGGATGGTTGACGGTGATCCTGCCCATCATGCAGATGGGCAGGGTTTTTTTGTACAAAAATATTTCGCTAACAACTTGGGAAACTATGCTATAATGGTCAACAGGCTGTAAAAAATGAGAAGATCGCGGGGGAGACACCAATGCGAATACGCGATTGGGATCACAACTTAAAAGCCCGCCTGTATGGCGAGGCGCTGATGAATACGACTTTTTGGATGTTTTTTCCGTTTATGGCCATCTATTTTGCAGACTCGTTTGGCAAAGAAACAGCCAGTATGTTATTGATTGTGTCGCAATTGTTTTCCGTGGTCGCCAATTTGATGGGTGGCTATTGCGCCGATGTGTTCGGGCGCAAGCGAATGATGGTGTTATCCGCTTACGGGCAGGGGGCGGCGTTTTTCGTCTTTGCCTTGGCCAGTTCCCCATGGTGGTCGTCGCCACTTGTCGGTTTTCTTTGTTTTACGTTTGCCGGCATTTGCGTCGCCTTTTATTGGCCGGCGAGCCAGGCGATGGTTGCTGACATCGTGCCAGAAAAAGACCGGAGCTACGTGTTCGCGGTGTTTTATACGTCGGTGAATATTTCGGTCGTGATTGGCCCGACGGTCGGCGGGCTGTTTTATGCTGATCACCTGTTTTGGCTGCTGCTTTTGGCGGCGTGCTCCTGTTTAACGATGGCGGCTGTGTTGGCCAGACGGCTGCGCGAAACAGCCCCGCATTCGGCGGGAGGGCGGCGAACCGTGCCGTGGCTGCGGTTTTGGCGGGAACAAATAGGACAGTATGCCGTCATTGTCCGCGACCGCACCTTTTTCTTGTTTATTATAGCCGGGGTGCTTGTCGCACAGACGTTTATGCAGCTTGATTTGTTGCTTCCGGTCTATATGAAAGAGACGCTTCATAAAGAAACGTTATGGGCTGGCTGGACGGTGGACGGCGCCAATGCTTTTGGCCTGCTTATTGCGGAAAACGGGCTGCTTGTGGCGCTGTGCACGGTCATGATGACGCGGCAGATGGCGCGTTTTTCGGAGCGGTGGGCGTTTATCGGCTCGGCTCTTTTATATGGCATCACAATGTGGCTGTTTAGCCAAACATCGTCGTTTTTCGGATTTGCGGCGGTCATGGTGCTGTTCACCTTGGCCGAGCTGATGACGGCCGGTCTGCAGCAGTCATTTGTATCCAGGCTGGCACCTGAAGACATGCGCGGCCAATATTTTGCCGCCGCTAGCCTCCGCTTTACGATCGGGCGGATGGTGGCGCCGATGTCGCTTGCAGCCGCGACGTGGGTCGGCTATACATGGACGTTTGTTGGCCTTGGAATGCTGGCGCTCGCCAGCGCGGCGCTCTATGCATGGATGTTTCACCAGGCCAGGCAGCAAACAGAGCGGCCGGACATTTCCCTTTCCCAATGACGGGGGCTATGCAAATGGCTACCCGTTTTTTTGTGTTCCCCGGTATAATAAAAAGCGTGTCGTTGTTCGTGTAACATATATTCCCTGTCTCTGACATAAAGTGGAACTAGACAGAGAGAAGGAGAGGGGAAGCCATCATGAAACTGCAACGGTGGGAAACGAACATAAACGGGGGGGAAGCGGACAACCGCGGCGGACAAGACGGCTCGGCGGCGTTAGCGCGTTATGAGAAACGGCAGCAAAAGCGCCTATTGTCCCGAGAAAAGAGAAAAAAACAATACCGTTTCATCGGCTGGCTTCTTTTGGCGGTCGCTGTCGCATGGGGGGCGGGCACGCTCGTTTGGAGCGGGTACGGAACATTAAAGACGGCAGCGAGCCGAGAGTTGGCCATCACGCGGTTGAAAGAAGCGATCGAAGACCGCGATGCGGCTGCCTTGCAAACGATGCTGAGAACGACCGATGAAACGGTGCCCATTAATGAGAAAACGCTCGCGCCGTTATTCGCCTATTTTGAACAGCATTCTGAGGCGTACGAAGCGCTCGATCAGGAGTTCGACCGCCAGCGTGAGGGGGGGCACGTGTATATTAAAGGATTGACGTCCCGCCCGCCGGTGTTTACGATTCATGTGTTTGAGGATCGGTATGTGTTTGAGCCAGCCCTCTATTTTCTCCATGTCCGCGTCGATGATCCGGAGGCGTCGCTTGTCGTCAATGGGGTGAAAGCGGAAGAGGAGGCGACGAAAGACCCATTTGTCAAAAAAATCGGCCCGTATTTGCCGGGCGCGTACACTGTAACCATTGTCCATTCGAATGGGAAAAAGAAAACCATCCGCGTTGAGCTGTTTGGCGGCGCCCGCGTCCATGAGGTCGATATCACGAAATGAACGAATAAGCAAATACCGCTTCCACGACGGCGGTAATGACAACATCTTGCGTCTGTACAGGCGGCGCTGATGAGGAAATGCTGAGAACAGCCGGATTGTATGGCGCCGGCCGAGGCGATGACTGTTCTTTCAGTTCAATCGGCGTGTCATAAAGAGGCAAGCTGAGAGCGCGGGCGATGGCCAGCGCTTTTTCTTTGGCGTGTTTCACGGCCAATGCCAACGCTTGCTGGTAATAGGCTTGTTCGTTTGCTAGACGGAATTCCAAGCCGCGGGCGAGGTTTGCTCCACGGGCAACGGCCGCCTCGTAAATGGCGCCGGCTTTTTTAGGATCGCGGACGGTGATTTCCAGCCAATGTTCGACTTCATAGCCAGATAAAGCGGTTGTTCCGTTATGATGTTCGTATGTTGGCCGGATGGAAAACGATGTCGTTTCAATGTCTTCTATTGGAATGTCAAGCGCCTTTAATGCTTCGGTGACGGCATTGGTGCGTTTGGCATTGTCAGTCAGGGCTTCTTGGATGTTGTGATGTTCTGTATGAACGCCGATTGCGATGAGGACGGTATCCGGTTTGGCGATGACGGTTCCTTGGCCAGTGATGGTCAATGTGGGGCGAGAAGCGGCAGGGGGAGCGGGACGATGCCATGACTGCATTTCATTCCCTCCTTCCACCATTAGGCAGCTTTTTGATCCTCGTCCGCCGCTTGCCAATAGTAGACACGCGGCAGGCCGACATAGCACCAATATTCCTTCAACAGCGAGATCACGACAAAGGAGGCAAATTGCCAGTCGATCGAATTCATCCCCATTTCTCCTTTCGATGGTTTCACTATAGCTTATTCGAAGCGGCCATTGTCCTATGCGCGCCGTCTAGTTGGTGATGAAACTTCTTTGGGCGCTTGTACGTATCATGGCGTGGACATGTTATAATGGAAGAAAAGATGAAGAAAGGGATGGACAATGAAGCAACTGCTTCGCACGATATGGCGTTGGTTCGTTTCATGGAACATTGGGATCATCGTTGCAGTTACGGTATTTATTGCCGCCGATTTTCACGTCCTGCCCTCGCTTTTATCAGGAATGGGAGCGATGTGGGGGGTGTCCGCTGTGATGAAAAGGCGGCATCGCCGTTTGGCAGCTGACGTACCGACCGAGGAGCAGGCATACGTTCGCAGCCAGCTTGGCGAGGCGCGCGCGTTATGGAAGCGGCTGCGCCGGGCCCGCTATCGGCTTCGTTCGGTGGCGATGTGGCAAACCGTTTCCCGATTGAGTGCCATCGTCGATCGGATCATTCGCGCGGTCGAGCAGCAGCCGCACCAGCTTCGCCTCGCCCAGCCGTTTTTCTTAAATGAGTGGCCGACGGCGGTGGAAATGGTGGAAAAATACGTATACTTGTCGCAGCAACCGGTGCAAAATGCGGAAATGGCCGCGGCGCTGCAACAAACGGAGCGGTTGCTTGGCGAGCTGACCGAAGCGGCGGAGCGGCAGCTGCTCGAAGTGTTATCAAACGACGTTTGGTCGCTGCACACCGGAGCAAAAATGCTTGAGCAGTCGTTGCATCAATCATCGGCCCGGCTTCATTTGCCGTTGTCAAAGAAAGGAGAATGACGGTGGACGAACGGAATCATGAGATGGAGTCACTCGAACAGCTTCATGAACGGAAACGGACAAGCATACTTGACGATCTGCTGGCCCAGCCGTTTTCCCCGCCGGCCGCCCCCCAGCTTGAAGAAGGGGAAACGACGGCTAACGCACTCGATGCGCTCAAACCGGAGCATCGGGAAAAAGCATTGGCGCTGGCCCGACAAATCGATCCGGCCAACCACCAGGCCATTTTGCAATACGGGGTGGCGGCGCAAGCTGAGCTGTCCAAGTTTTCCCATGCGATTTTGCATCATGTGCAGACGAAAGACGCCGGTCCGGTCGGTGAAGTGATCAGCGAGCTGATGGCGAAAATTAAGGAAGTCAATCCCGATGATTTAATGACGGCGAAAAAAGGGTTTTTGTCCCGCTTGTTTGGCACAGTGGCCAAGCCGCTGCAAGGGATGGTGGCGAAATATCAAAAAATCGGCGTTGAAATCGACAAAATCGCCGACCAGCTGGAAAAACACCGGCATTTGTTGTTTCGCGACATCATGATGCTCGAGACGCTTTACGAGAAAAATAAAGAGTATTTTGAGGCGCTCAATATTTATATTGCGGCCGCGGAATACAAGCTGGAGGAGCTGCGGACGAAAACGATCCCGGAAAAGCAAGCGGCCGCCGAGCGCTCCGGCGACCAAATGGCTTGGCAAGAGGTGCAAGATTTGCGCCAGTTTGCCGACCGGCTGGAAAAGCGGGTGCACGACTTAAAGCTCAGCCGGCAAGTGACGATCCAGACCGCGCCGCAAATCCGCATGATTCAGCATATGAACGAGACGCTCGTCGAGCGCATCCAGTCATCGATTTTAAACGCGATTCCGCTTTGGAAAAACCAAGTCGTCATCGCGTTGACGCTGTTTCGACAACAAAAAGCGGCGGAGGCGCAAAAACAAGTTGCTGAAACGACGAATGAGCTGCTGTTGCGCAACTCCGAGCTGTTAAAAACGAACAGCATCGCAATTGCCAAGGAAAATGAGCGCGGCTTGGTCGACATCGAAACGCTGAAGCGGACGCAAGAAAACTTGATCGCCACGCTTGAGGAGACGTTGAAAATTCAAGCGGAAGGCCGTTTGAAACGGCAGCAGGCCGAACGCGAACTGGCGGCCATGGAAGCGGAACTGAAACAGACGCTTCTGTCTTTGAAGCGGCCGGAGCGTTAGGGGATCGCTTGCCCGCGGCTCGGCGCATAGAAAAGGGTGCCTGCCACGAAATGGGCACCCTTTTCGTCGTTTTGCGCGGCCGCTTGTTTCGGCCGCAGGCGGTTGTGCAGCCAAGAGCCGCCGTTCGATGGCGTTTTGCGCTAGGCGGCCTCCTCGCCTACAAAATCGGGGGGTTGGGCGGTTCTTGCTTCGGCCGGTCTTCGTCGTCCACCCGTTCGTCTTCGCGGCCATCGGGGCGGGTGGTGCGGATGTCAAACTCTTCCGCCGCTTCCGTCTGCCACTGGCGGCCGATCAGCGGCACCCCTTCCTCGCCATGTTGGCCGATGACAAAACGCAACACATAGCCATGGAACAACAGCTCCCCTAATGCGGCAAGCAAGGCCGAGAAAAAGGCCGCATTGATCATAGTGCCCCCTGCACCGTCATAAAACGCGCCAACGCCGATCCAAGTAGCGACAAACACTAGGCCGAAATCGGCGATCGTCGCCGAGACGTTGCCGAGGCGCGGCAAGACATACAAATCGCCGAGCGCGTAGGCGACTAGCGTCAGCCAAAGGCTGAACCATAATAGTTCCGCGGACGATATGCGCAAAAACAACGGCAAAATGGCGAACATCACGGTAGCCGTCAGCAAATACTTCAGCGCCAATGCGAGCAAATGTCTCATCTTTGCGCCGCCGCCTTCACTCTGCAGGGGAGTTCGGGCCCTCTAATTTTTTATCTCCGTACCCCGGTTGCTTTTCCATATTTTTTGCCGGCTGTTGTTTTTTTCGTTGCTGCTCCAAGCTGTCGTTTTGTTGTGGCTGTCTCATTGGCCATCATCCTCTCTTTTGGTTGTTTACCGTTAGTTTGCCGCATTTGTCTTGATATATACATGATGTATACATGTATTATCCATAAACTTCCTCTTTTTATTTTTCATCCCTGTTTCACATTAATATAATGAACGATGTGAACAGGGAGGAAAGCGAATGGCAGAGAACAAACAATCGCTTGAGGTGGCCGGGCGCCAGTATGATCCGTCTGATTACAAGTCAGCCGCGGCTCTCGGCGCCGGGTTGGCCGAGACGCATGAACAAGTAAGCGACGTCTACGCGGAAGGGACGATCGAGGCGGCGGTCGAGCAAGAAAACGCGCCAGACATTCCCCTGTCCCCGCCGGAGTAAAAGCCGAAACGCCAAGGATTCGCTCTTTGGCGTTTCCGCTGATGGCTAAGGCTGTCCATCGGTGAGAAATGAAAGGGTAAAAGGAAAGAAAAACAGTTCGTACTTTCCCCCATCGTCGTCTATACTAGTAGTGCGCACGGCGATTCACCGATATAAGGGGGATGATCATCGTGAGATGGCAGCGGGCTTTATTGGCGTTGCTCAAAGAGCGGAAAGACCATTCCATCGCGTTGGCGATCGACACATCAAACCGTCCGGAGCGGCCAATGCTCATTCAAAACATTGTGAAGCTGTTTGAAAAGCTGCGCCCGGACACGCTGCTCGTCCAAGCGGATTTTAAAATTCGCGATGTCTCTCCGGTTGGCGTGGCGACGATTAAATATTTCAAGCACGGGAAATCGTCGTACACCGAAGTGCTGGAATGGGCCGCTGCGCAAAAAATCGATACGTTGTTTTACATCACCGATGTAACCGGCTATTTTTATGAAGAACTCGAAGTCAACTATGAAGTGTTTTGGCTTGTGCCGGACGATTATATGCCGCGCGTGCCGTTTGGCAAGCCCATTCGTGTGGCGTAACACTGTGAGGAATGCCCCTCGTGATGAGAGGCATTCTTTTTTTGTTAAGAAATTTAACAAACTTTTTGCGTTTGAAACCGATTGCAACCAAAAACACACGTTGCTTTTGGTTGTTTTATGTCATATATTATTACATATAAAAGGGATGATAAATGACAAAAGGGGGATGCGTAAAATGGATGAAAAAACGTTGACGCTTGGGCTGGATGCCCTCTGGGTCATGCTTTCGGCGGTGCTCGTCATCGGCATGCAGGCAGGGTTTGCTTTGCTTGAGGCCGGATCAACGCGCATGAAAAACTCCGGGCATGTGGCTGGCAAACAAATTTTAAGCTTTGCTATCGCCTCATTGGCGTTTTGGGCGTTCGGCTTTGCGATTACGTTTGGGGCTGGGAATAGCTTCATCGGGACGGAAGGATGGTTTTTAAAAGAAGGAAAAGGAACGTTTGACTCGTTGTCGTGGGCGAATGTGCCGCTCGAGCTCAAATTTTTATTCCAGCTCGGCTTTGCCGGCGTGTCGCTGGCCATCGCTTGGGGCGGCTTCGCTGAGCGGGCGAAGCTGTCTGTTTATTTTCTTTTTGGCACGATTTTTACGATCGCCATTTACCCGGTGATCGGCCATTGGGTGTGGGGCGGCGGCTGGCTCGGGCAACTCGGGATGCAAGATTTCGCTGGTTCAACCGTTGTCCACTTGCAAGGCGCGATTGCGGCGCTCATCGCCACGGTCTTGCTTGGCCCGCGCATCGGCAAGTTCAATAAAGACAAGACGCCAAACGTCATTCCGGGGCATAACCAAGTGTATACAGTCATTGGCGGATTGATTTTATGGATCGGCTGGTTCGGCTTTAACGCTGGCAGCACGATGGCGGTTGGCGACGGATTTTTCGGCTATGTGGCCTTGACGACGAACTTGGCTGCTGCGGCGGGGGCGGTCGCTGCGATTGTGACGGCGAAAATTTTGGTCGGCAAAGCGGACATTCCGACGATGGTCAACGGTGTGTTGGCGGCATTGGTTGCCATTACAGCGGCGTGCGCGTTCGTCGAACCGTGGGCGGCGGTCATCATCGGTGCAGTGGCGGGATCGTTCACGTTCTGGACGTCCATCTACTTCGAACGCAAAGGGATTGATGATCCAATTTACGCCTTTTCCGTCCACGGCATTGCCGGCATTATCGGCACGATTTCAACTGGGTTTTTCGCTTCGCCGCGTTTAGTCGAGATCACGGGCATCGGGAAGGCCGGACTGTTTTACGGCGGCGGATTTGATCAGCTGATTGTGCAAACGGTCGGGGTGCTCGGCGCTGCGGTGTATGTCGCTGCCGTTTCGTTTATCATCTTATATGCCATGAAGAAAACGATCGGACTGCGTGTGACGGCGGAACAAGAAATTTCAGGTCTTGATATTAGCGAGCACGGCTCTTATGGCTATCCGGAACAGCTCGATCCCGCGTATCAGCCGAAGACAGCTGCCCAGCAATAGCCAAGGGGGAAAAGGAGGTGGAATCGTTGGCGGAAAAGGTGGCCGAACGGCTAAGTGCAGCCGAGTCGGCCGCCGAACTTCGTTTTTGTCATGATGAACTGGCGCGTGAACTGCGGCGCTGTTTGACGCTTGAACAAATGGAGCAGCTTGCAAGCGACATCGTTTGTGTGCATGAAGCCATCCTTCGCCGCGCGTTTTTCCTTGCGGAGCGGGAGACGATGAAACAGTCGGTCGGCATTCGTCCCTCGGCGTGGTGCTGGTATGTGATGGGAAGCATCGGCCGGCGTGAGCCGACGATCTGGACGGATCAGGATCACGGCGTTTTATTCGACTGTCCCGAGGAAGTGGAGGCGGATTGTTATGAATTCATCCGCCATATGGCGGCGATTGGGGTGGACATGTTGCATGAGGCTGGGTATCCGTACTGCTCCGGTTACGTGATGGCGACGAACAAGCGGTGGGCGCAGTCGGTCCGCGGTTGGGAGCAACAACTTTCTTCCTATTTCGAAAGCGGGTGGCCGAACGACATTCGTTTTTTGTTGATCGCGATGGATATGCGTCCGCTTTATGGCGAGCTGAGATTGGCTGAGGAGGGCAGGAGGATGTTGTTTTCAGCGGTGGCCAAACGGCCGCCGCTGTTGGCGCGCATGGGGGAGCACGTTCAATTCCCTCCGGTTCCGCTCGGTTGGCTGGGTAACGTGCAAACGGAGCGATGGGGGCCGCATAGTGGGGCCGTTCATATGAAACAAAGCGGCTACGTGCAACTCGCCAACGCCTTAAAATGGTTAGCCTGTTTTGCTCAAGTCCCAGCGGCGGACACGGCAGAGCGGCGGCGGGCGCTTGAGGCGGCGGGCGTATTGACGGCACCGCTTTCCACCGCCGTTGGCGAGGCGCTGTCTGTTTACTATTCGATTCGTCTCAAGTACAGCACCGAGGCGAGGGATGGTCGTGAATATGTGTTATGGCGGACGCTTGAGCGGACAGAGCAAAAGCAGCTGAAGCAAGCGATGCGCACCGCAAAACGGTTGCAGCGCTTTGTCGCCCGGCAGGTGGCTCGCATTCATGCATGAGCGGCACCGTTTTTGGCAGCGGGCGCTCCGCTTGTTGTCGCTTGGCGTTCCGCGCGAGGCATCATCCGCCTTATTTGGGCATGACCATTCGCTGCAACAGGAAACATGGCTTCGCTCGCTGCAAAAGGAAAAACAGCACATCATCAATTGGCATGACCGTTTGACTGACATCCCGTTTGTCATCATCGATATGGAAACGACCGGCTTTTCCCCGGAGCAAGGCGATGAAATTTTGGCCATGGCGGCAGCGAAAACGGTCGGAGGAGCCGTGACCGATATGTACATGACGCTCGTCAAGCCGGAAAAGCCGATCCCGCAACACATCTCCGCCTTGACCGGCATTGAGGCGAAGGATGTGGTGTTCGCTCCGCCGCTTGCCGAGGCGCTGCGCACGTTTGTGCCGTTTATTGCCACAGGCGTTTTAGTCGGCTATCATATCGGCCATGATTTGGCGTTTTTGCGCCATGCCCTTTGGCGCCATTATCGGCAAAAATGGAGCGGACGATTTCTTGACTTGCAGCCGATGATGACGCTGATCGGCCATTCGTGCCCGACGTTTGACGATGCGTTAGCTTGTTACGGCATCTGTTGCCCGCGCCGCCATACGGCGGATGGCGACGTCGAAGCGATGGCAAAGCTATGGGCGATTTTGCTCGATGAATTCCGCCAGCGCGGCATCGACACGCTGCATGATCTGTACGCCGCGCTCAGCCGCCACTGACGCTCCTAGGCAGGGCAGAGGACTGGAAGGTTGGTGGAGAATGGTCATTGTTCGCCAAGCGATCGAGTTCGCCGTGAACAAAGAGTTGATTTTACAGGATCAATGTCGTTTTGGCCTAGGGCATCGGCTGAACGAAAAAAAGCGCTAAGTTTGGCGCTTTTTTTGCTGGTATTAGAGCGGTTTGGTCGGCGTCGGTTCGGCGTAGCCTTCTTTATATTTTTCATCGATCATATGCCGAATGTCTTTGATCGATTTCCCTTGATCGTAAGCGGCGATCGATTCAGCGGCGATCTCCAAGCAGACGCCGCATTTGGTCGCATGATCATCCCAGACGACCGAGCCGTCTTCTTTAGTTTCATAGACAAAGCAGTCATAACTGTTCTTATGGCCAGCTGATTGCCCGCAGCCGCAATAGCAAGGGATATTCTCAAGCAGCTCGCGGTGTTCAGCAGCCTGTTGGTACAAGACCGCCATCTCTTCTTCAAACGCGCTCAAAAAGCTTGGCAAATGCTCGATCGATTTTGTTGTTTCGCGAATATCGCCAGTGGCGGTTTTCGTTATATGCGAATGGCTTTGTTCTTGGCTGTTGCCATCTGCGCATCCTGACAGAAGAACGCTAAACGACAACATACATGCCGCCATCCATACTGGACGTCTCAAATTTCTTCTTCCTTTCTTTTTGGTCGTTTCCTGGCTCGGTTATTGACAGTTTGAATGTATCATACTTTGTCTTGGGCGGCAACCATCTTGTAGCTAGGCGCGCTGCGCTCACCATTCCAGCATAAAAATGACTGATCAAGGCAGTGCGTTTTCATAAGAAAAAAAGAAGACGATGCAAAGGAAGAAGAGGCTTTGCATCGCCTTTCACTGCATTACTGGCCTTGCAGAAAATATTTTTCAATATCATCCAACATCAAGTGGGCCGCAAGTACTCCGCCAGCCGTGTTCCAAATCGTGTCGCTCACTTTGTACACCTTGCCTTGTTTCGCGACGTTTAAGTTTTGAAAGAGTGGGTCGTTGATCCATTCTTTTTCAAGTTCGCTCGCTTTGCCGTCCCCCGTCTCATATGTAAAGTAGAACAGGATGTCGCCATCCATTGCTGGAATGCGTTCTTTCGTCACGCCGGTTTCCGCAAAGTCGTTTACGTTTTGCGATTCCGGGCGGGCGAAGCCAAGTTGATCCAAAATGACGCCGGAGAACGAGTCTTTATGGTAAATGCGCACGTCACCGGCCATAAAGCGGACGATCGAGACTTTCATGTTTAACTTGTCGCCGAGTTTTGCTTTTAAGTCTTCAATGCGTTTGTCATATTCAGCAATGATTTGTTTCCCTTTTTCCTCTTGGTTCACAGCTTTCGCATACAGCATAAAGTTGTCTTTCCAGTTGCCGCGCAGCGTTTCTGAGAACACGGTCGGGGCGATTTGTTTCAGTTGTTCGTAAATTTTTTCATGGCGCATTTTGTTGCCGATGATCAAATCCGGTTTCAAGGCGTCGATCGCTTCCACGTTCGGCTCTGACTCCAAACCGAGCTCTTTGACGCCTTCCATTTTATCTTTAATATGGTCGTACCACGGATCGCCCGTCCACGATTTGACGGCGCCGACCGGCTTTATGCCTAGCGCCAGCAACGCTTCTGTTCCTTCGTTCGTCAAAATGACGACCCGTTTGGGTGTTCCTTTGATTTCGGTCGGGCCCATGGCGTGTTCGACCGTGTAGCTCACTTCCGCTTTCGCCCCATTGTTTTCCGCTGGTTTGGCTGTTTCTTCCTGTTTTCCGCCGCAGCCCGCGAGAAGCAGGAGAGAAAGAATGAAGGCGGAAAAAAGGGTGAGATGTCGTGATTTCACTAGCCAATCCCCCCCTTTGTATTTGATAATGAATTTCATTTACGTTGATAAATAAATAAGATTGAGAATCATTGTCAACTATAAATAAAAAATCATAAGAAAATGCGAAAAAAATATTGACGATGAGATTCATTATCAAATAGACTTGACGATAGAGATATAGAGAATGAAGCAAGGGAGATCTCAGAGATGCTGGCGACAAACCGTCAAAAAATGGTTGGCCTTATCGGTTTGCTGATTGTGCTGCTTGCCGCCATGTGGATGAGCATCGTTTGCGGATATACCGATACGAGTTGGCGGCAGGCGGCGCTGTCTTGCTTGATGGAAAAGAGATTGCCAAGCAGCCGACCAAGGAAATCGCCCGCCGTTTGGCCATTTTGCCGCAGTCGCCTGTGGCTCCGGAAGGATTGACGGTCCTTCAGCTCGTCAAGCAAGGGCGTTACCCATATCAAACGTGGCTCAAGCAATGGAGCGACGAAGATGAGCGCGCCGTTGCGCGCGCTTTGTCAGCAACAGGACTGACAGAGCTTGCCGAGCGGCCGGTTGATTCGCTGTCCGGCGGCCAGCGCCAGCGCGCATGGATTGCCATGACGCTGGCGCAAGAAACGGACATCATCTTGCTTGACGAGCCGACCACTTACTTAGATTTGGCGCATCAAATTGATATTTTGGATTTATTGTTCGAACTCAATGCAACAGAACAGCGGACGATCGTCATGGTGCTTCACGATTTAAATTTGGCGTGCCGCTATGCGCATCATCTCGTCGCCATTCGCAACAAAACGGTGTACGCCGAAGGGAAGCCGGAGGATGTCATTTCCCACCAGCTCGTGAAAGATGTGTTCCAAATGGACTGTCAAATTACGTACGATCCGCTCTTTGGCACTCCGCTTTGCATTCCGTACGGCAAAGGGCGGCGCATTCTACAGAAAGAAGGCGTATCGTGATGAGGTTAAGTGAAGAAGAAGTGAAAGCGTTGGAAACGTACCGTTTTTCGAGCGAAGCTGCTGATGTCTCGTCATCGATGTTGTTGGCCCGGCTGCTGAATGATGACGGGCAGCTCGCGAAGTATGTGGCGCACGTCCGCGCCGAGATGGGGGCGGCAAACGACGCGGTTGCCGCTTCGATGCTCGTCAAGCGCCTAAGCTTTTTGGCGCCGATGGCCTTATACGCCATGTCGGTGTGGAACAAGCGGCTTGTGCTCGATCCTGAGCGAATTTGGCTTGATACGGACGGCGAAGGGGAAATGTGGATGCCGCGCTTTTGCCTTGCGCCGCCGGAAGCGGAGATGTGCGGCATTGAGCGCAGCGGTTGGCGCGAGCAGGCCGTTCGCGACGTGTTCGCCGGCTTGTTCGCTCCGCTCATCGTCCGGTTGCGGCGCCTGACGCGTGTATCGCCGCTCATCTTATGGGAAAATGTCGCGATTTATGTGTACTGGGTATATGAACGTTGGCTTGAGGATGAGTCGCTTGCTCCGGTCGCCGACCGGCTGCGCGATGATTTTTATTTCCTTGTTTATGACGCAGACGGCCGCCTGTTTGGCCAAAAAGACAATCCGCTCCGTCGCTTTTGGAAAGGCGCGAGCGGCATGCAGCGGACAACGTGCTGCCTATACGTGCAAACCAACGGGGGGACATGCTGCCAAACGTGCCCACTCAAAGCCCGCCAGCGGCAAACCGGGTGACCGGAAGGCCGCCGGTGGGCAGTTCCATATTTTTGACAAAATGTTTGCGAAATTTGTTGATTTTTGCCGTGATTTTCGTGAAAATGGAAGTGTGGACATCGCTTATTTTGGTGAAACGGCGAGGTAGCAATTGCATGGACAAATATACGGCCTTTTTCCATCACTTCACAGAAGCAGTGGTCATCTTGAATTTGCAAGGCGTGATCATTTACAACAATCCGGCTTTTGCCGGCTTGGCGCTGAGTGAAGAAGTACAGAGGACGCTGTCCGTCGAAGGACGGGCGTTGGTTGAACGGGTGAAACAGCGCCCGGCTGCCTTTCGCTGGGAGTTGCTTGGCGGCTTATTGGTTGCGGGGGTGTCGCCGATCATCGGTGAAAACGGACAGACGGCCGCCGTCTTATGCGTCCTGCGCCGTCAAGCGGAAGAGAGCGGGCTGCAGGAGCGGCTGGCCGAAGCGGAAAGGCGCTTGCAGCTGATCGTCGAACATTCGAGCGATTATGTATTGATTTTTTCCCGCCACGGTGAGTTGGCGTACATTCCGCCGTCGTGGAAACACAAAACGGATGAGCGCCATCCGATAACGTACAAAGATGTGCTGGCGTTTGTCCATCCGGATGATGCGCCGGCGGTGGCGCAAAAACTGGCTGAGCTGTACGATACATATGAAACGCAAGCTGCAGAGTTTCGCAAACAAGGGGAGCAGGGCGAATGGATTTGGGTCGAAGCGCAAGGGGAGGCGATTCTCGACGAGGCAGGGGCATTGGATTGCGTCATTGTAACCGTGAAAAACATCAGCGAGCGGAAACGGTATGAAGAGAAGCTCTGTCAGCTTTCCTACTTCGATTCGCTTACCGGCATCGCCAACCGCAGCTATTTCGAGCGGCATATTCATGAGCTGATCGCGAGTCAGACGCCGTTTGCCCTTTGCTATTTGGATTTTGACAAATTCAAATGGATCAACGATCATTTTTCCCATCAAGCCGGCGATTACTTTTTGCGCGAGGCGGTCAAGCGCGTCGAGCGGGCGTTGCGTCCCGGCGACTTTTTTGCCCGCATCGGCGGCGATGAGTTTGTTCTCTTGTTGCCAAACATCACGAAAACGGAGATGACCGCCTTGGCCGAGCGGCTTGTCAGTTCGTTTCACGAGCCGTTTTATTACGACAAACAGCTCATCCAATCGACTTTATCGATCGGCATCGCTTTTTTCCCGAAAGACAGCGATCGGATCGAGCAAGTGATGAAATACGCTGATCAAGCGTTGTACGAAGTGAAAGAGCGGGGGCGGAACGGCTATGCCTTTTACCGCCCGACCGAGCATCGGCAGGCGGTGATCGAGCAAGATTTGCCGTTTGCCGTTATGCGCGGGCAGTTTTATTTATGCTATCAGCCGAAAGTGAGGCTTGCCAAAGGCCGGGCAATGGGCGTTGAGGCGCTGTTGCGCTGGCGCCACCCGGCGCTTGGCGACATTCCGCCGCTTGATTTCATCCCGCTGGCTGAAGAGAGCGGCTTTATTTTTGAAATTACGCTATGGGTGTTGGAACGGGCGTGCCGCCAAGTGAAAGAATGGGAAAGAAAATTTCCCAGACTGAAGTTAGCGGTCAATTTATCGCCGTTTTTGCTCAACCGCCCCGAACTTGTCGAGCATGTGAAGCGCATTTTGCGCGAGACGGGGCTAGCGCCTGATCGGCTCATTTTAGAAGTGACAGAAAGCGGGCTGATGGAAAACATTGAGACAGGAAGACACATTTTAACCGAACTGCAGCGACTTGGTGTACAGGCGGCGATCGATGACTTTGGCACCGGTTTCTCTTCGCTCGCGTATATCCGCAATTTGCCGGTGTCGCTGTTGAAAATTGATCGCAGTTTTATTCAAGGCATTGCGGAAAATTCGAAAGATGCGACGATTGTCGATACGATCATTCATTTAGCCAAAAGTTTGGATATTGAAGTGTTGGCGGAGGGAGTCGAGACGGAGTCGCAAGTGGCGCTTCTGTCGCAAATGGATTGCGACTACGCGCAAGGATTTTATTTCAGCCGTTCGCTTGAAGCGGAAAAGCTGCAACAATGGCTAGAAGAACACAACCGCAACGCTTGCGGCGAACCGCCGGCGTAGCCGATCTTTTCCGTTCATTCTTTTCCTCGTTTTGCCGCACACTAACATTGAGCATGGGCAAAGAGGAGGAAACGAAGATGGAATTTGTGCCAAGAAGCGTCGTGATCGACGAGTTTATCGACACGCTTGAGCCGATGATGGAAGCGTATGGCCTCGACCAAGTCGGCATTTTTGAAGAGCATGGTGAAGGCAATCGCTATTATATCGGTTATACGATCAACAAAAATGACGAGATGATCACCATTCACATGCCGTTTGTCAAAAACGAACGCGGTGAACTGGCGCTTGAGAAGCAGGAATGGACCGTTCGAAAAGACGGTCGGGAGAAAAAAGGCTTTCATTCGCTGCAAGAGGCGATGAAAGAAATCATCCATTAACAAGCAGGCGGCCCAGCTCGGCCGCTTTTTTGGCTGACGGAAGGGGAGAGAGGAGCATGATTGCGGAACTCCGCATAGCAGATGAAAAAATGGCCGCTATGGTGCTACGCCTGCAGCGGCGGCGTATGCGATCGAGGCGCAGCTCATCGGCAGCACAGCGCTTCCGCCGCTTCACGATGCGATCGCTTCTCTGCAACGATGCAGCGATCGCTTTTTTGGCTATTTTCAAGGCGAATGGCTCGTTGGGGCGATCGCCTATGAGCGAAGCGGCCCGACGCTTCACCTTTGCCGGCTGATGGTCGACCCGGATTTTTTCCGCCAAGGGATCGCCAGCACGTTGCTTGACTTTGTCATCAAGCAAGAACCGTCGATCAGCGAGATCGTCGTGACGACCGGAAGCGGCAACGCGCCGGCCATTTGCTTTTACGAACGCCATGGGTTTCGCGCCATCGAGCGCATCGAAACACCAGAAAAAATCGAGTTACTGAAACTCGTGAAACGAAGCGGATGACAAGCGGGTGTGAGTTTTCAGTTGTGCATAATGCCGATCTTGGCCATACAGATCCAATGGCAGTGCTGCCGAAAGGCGCTCAAGCAGAGATGAAAAGCGGATCTGTTGCGTTTCGTTTGCCTGAGCGGGCGGTTGAATGATCGATAGATGAATAGAGAGGAGAAGCAAAGGAACACATGGGGACAACCTTGTATTTGACCAGACATGGGGAAACGAAGTGGAACGTCGAAAAGCGGATGCAAGGATGGCAAGACTCGCCGCTCACGGAAAAAGGGCGGCAAGACGCCATGCGGCTTGGAAAGCGGCTTGAAGCGGTGGAATTGGCCGCGATTTACACAAGCACAAGCGGCCGGGCGCTGGAAACGGCCGAGCTCGTCCGCGGCGGGCGGCTCATTCCGATCTATCAAGACGAGCGGCTGCGAGAGATTCAACTTGGCGATTGGGAAGGCAAGACGCATGACGAGATTCGGCAAATGGATCCGACTGGGTTCGATCATTTTTGGAACGCGCCCCATCTGTACGCTCCAAGGCGAGGCGAGCGGTTTTGCGACGTGCAGCAGCGGGCGCTTGAAGCGGTGCGGCGCATCATCGAGCGGCACGAGGGAGAAACGGTGTTAATCGTCACTCACGGCGTTGTGCTGAAAACGCTTATGGCGGCGTTCAAGGGCGCGCCGCTTGACCAGCTGTGGGCGCCGCCGTATATGTACGGCACGAGCGTGACGATTGTGGAGGTGAATGCGGACGTGTTTCGCCTGGTTGTGGAAGGCGATGTTTCCCATCTAGAAGAAGTCAAGGAAGTATAGATAGGGAAGAAGGATGGAGAATTGGAGGCGGCGCTGTTTCTTCGGTTCATCGCCATAATATGCGCTTGGCCAAGCGGATCGGTTTCTTGCGCCATCATGCATCCTCATTCATGATTCAAGAAATGGATGAAAGCTATGAGTGGGCGCCTTCCAGTACAACGTTTGGTGAAGAACTGCTTTTTCTTATCAAGTCTAGTTATCCAAAAAAACAGCCCCGTTTTCCTCGATCGGGAAGCGGGGCTGCGCCGTTTATACGAGCCCGAGCCATCTCGCTAGCTGTGCGGTCGTAAAGGTGACCGCAATGGCAATCGCTGTCGGCAAGGCAAAGGCGACGAACGTCCATTTTGCGCTTTTCGTTTCTTTGTAAATGTTGACGAGCGTCGTGCCGCATGGGTAGTGAAGCAGGGAAAACAGCATCATATTAAGGGCGGTGAGCCACGTCCAGCTGTGGTCGAGCAAAAGTTGTTTAAGAGAATGCAGACCATCGGCTTCGATGAGCGCCCCCGCGGATAAATAGCCCATCAGCAAAATCGGCACGACAATTTCATTGGCTGGCAAGCCTAAAATGAACGCCATCAAAATGTAGCCATCCAATCCCAATGCTTTGGCAAATGGGTCAAGCCAGTCGGCTAAATACGCCAGCACGGTCGTATCTCCCACGTGAACGTTGCCGAGCACCCATGTCAGAATGCCGGCCGGCGCCGCAACCGTTACCGCCCGTTTCAGCACATAGAGCGATTTGTCGAGGGTGGTCCGGATGATCGTCTCCATGATTTTCGGGCGTCGGTACGGCGGCAGCTCCAGCGTGTAATGGGTCGGAATGCCGCGCAAGGCCGTCTTGGATAAGACCCATGAAACGGTCAACGTGACGACGATGCCAAACAACACCATGGCGACGACCACACCTGCTGTCACGAACGTGTTCCATCCGCCTGTATAGCCGGCTGCCATAAATAAGGAGGAAAGCAGGATCAGCGTTGGCCAACGTCCATTGCAGGGGACGAAGTTGTTGGTCAAAATGGCCAGCATTCGTTCGCGCGGTGATTCGATAATGCGCGTCGACATGATGGCCGCCGCGTTGCAGCCGAAGCCCATGGCCATCGTCAGTGATTGTTTGCCATGCGCCCCCGCTTTTTTAAACAAGCGATCCATGTTAAAGGCGACACGCGGCAAGTAGCCATAATTTTCGAGCAACGCGAATACGGGAAAGAAAATCGCCATCGGCGGCAGCATCACGCTGACGACCCAAGCCGTGCCGCGGTATAGGCCAAGTACAATGAGGCCGTGCAACCAGTCGGGGGCGTGAATCGCTTGAAAGGCCATGGTGAGATACGTTTCGATCGTTCCGAACAAGCGGGCGAGCGAATCGGAAAATACGTTGGCGCCGGCGATCGTCATGTACAGGACAGCGGCGAGAAGCGCCAGCATAATGGGAAATCCCCACCGCTTCGACGTGACGATCCGGTCAATTTGTTCCGTTCGATCACGTTTTGCGACCGCTGTATGCGTGACACATTCTTGAGAAAGCGCAGCGGACGTTTGGAAAATGGCAGACACGATCTGTTCACGCGTGTCAGCCGGTGCTAATGACTTGGCTTCGTTCATGAGCTGGTCAAACTGATTTGACAGATCCGCAGCAGGCATACGCGTTCCCCTCCTTGATCAATGGTTGCGGCGGTTGTTTCAGCGCTTGAAGCAGCGATGCATCACCGTCAAGGAGACGAAGAGCGATCCAGCGAGCAGGATACGTGTCTCCCATCACGTCTTTCACGAGTGGAAGAAGTTTGGCAATGCCTCGTTCGATTTCCGGGCTGTACCGGATGGAAAGCGGGGTGGTGTTGATGCGGCCATGCGCCATGGCATCCACTGTATCAAGCAGTGCATCGATTCCTTCCCGGTTGCGGGCCGAGATCGGCACGACCGGCACGCCGAGTTTGACGGCTAATTTTTTTGTATTGATATGAATGCCTTTCTTTTTCGCTTCATCCATCAAATTGATAGCGATAATGACGCGGTCGGTCATTTCCAATACTTGAAGCGCTAGATTCAAGTTGCGTTCTAATGCCGTCGCATCGACGACAACGACCGTGACGTCAGGACGTTGAAACAGAAGAAAATCGCGCGCCACCTCTTCATCGGCTGAATTGGAATAGAGCGAATACGTTCCCGGCAAGTCGACGATCCGGTACAATGCGCCGCGGTGGCGGCATTCTCCTTCGGCATGAGTGACCGTTTTCCCGGGCCAGTTGCCGGTATGTTGGCGCAGGCCCGTTAAGACATTGAACAACGTGCTTTTGCCGGTGTTCGGATTTCCCATTAAGGCAATCGTATACGTCATATCAGTCATGGTGGATCTTCTCCCCGTAAATATAGTCGCTTTCTTCTTTCCTTAATGCGATCGTCGTGCCACAAACGCGATAGGCGGTCGGGTCGCCAAGCGGGCTTCTTTGTCCCACCTTCACTTCCCCGCCGGGTACAAATCCCAAATCAAGCAACCGCCTTTTTAACATAGGATCAGGAACATCAACCTTTTCGATGCGAAATCGATCGCCCGGTTTCATATCGGAGAGGCAGCAGTATTTTGCTTTTGCCATAAAAGTTTCCCTCCAGTTAATATTTTTTGTTAAGGACATTTTTTTGGATTAGACCAACTTTTGAATTTATCATATTCCAGTTGCCTCGCTGTTGTCAACAAATTCGTTTCATCTTTTTCTGACAGAGTTGTCGAACCAACAACTATTCAAAACAGTAGGAAATCATGTTATCATATGAATAGTCTGAACAAATTCCGAAAACGCTAAACGGCAAGAAAATGGAGATTCCGATCCGCAAGCTGCTCCTTGGCTTCCCGCTCGAAAAGGCGGTCAACCCAGGCTCGATGGCCAATCCAGAGGCGCTCGACTTTTTCCTCGAGCTGGCGAAGACGCTGGCGGCGAAGACGCAGACAAGCTGAAATGCGAAAGGTTGTTATTAAGTGACGATGCTTAATAACAACCTTTCTATGTATTAGTGAATTATAAATAGAGGAGTCGGGGGCATGGAAGAAAGCAAGCGGACTAGGCTAGTTTGGAAATCCATCGGTGATTGAGGAGCGGACGACGGTGAAAGAGATGTTGGGGCGATGAGACGAGACGGTGTCCGTTTTCATGATGAGAAAGTCCGGAAGATCTGTTTAGGAGAACCTTCCGGGCTTCATTTGCGGCGACGATGATTCGGAGTTTTAGTATGACGTAAGCAGGGGGATGTTGTTTGATAATGGCTATGTTCACACAGGATATGGAACAAGCGTTCAACGTCGAAGAGATCAACGAAATGGAGCGGACTGACGTCTAGTACATATTGAGCGCCGTCTTGACCCGCCTGATCTCCTTTTTGTTTTCGAACAGCTCTTCAACTAAAATGTTTTGGCCGTTGGCGACATCGGTGATCCGTTTGTCCATGTCGGCCACTTGCTGGCTTAATTGGTTGAGTTGTTCATTCGTTTGCTGCACTTGTTTGGCGAGCTGGTCGACTTGCTCATGAGTTTGCTGTACTTGGTGATTCAGCTGCTGCACTTGGCTGTTAAGGTGTTGGACTTGTTGGCCCAGTTGCTGCACTTGTTCGTTTGTTTGTTGCACCTGTTGACCGAGCTGTTGCACTTGCTCGTTTGTTTGTTGCACCTGTTGGCCCAGTTGCTGCACTTGTCCGTTCGTTTGTTGCAGCTGCTCGGCAAGTTCTTTAATGGCTTGCCAAATCATTTCATTTGTAATATCCCCCATTCGACAATCTCCTTTCTCGTTCGATTCTCTCTCTATTATACATGACGAAAGATGGGAACGATAGAGAAAAGATGGCGAAATGTTTTTCTTTGCGGCGCGCCCCCTCGATGTGATATAACAAAAGAATGTCAACAGTACACTATTGGAGGATGGGCACTGTGATCCGTGTCAGCCATTTGCATAAATCGTTCCGCGTCCATCGCCGCGATGCGGGATGGCTTGAGGCGGTGCGTCATTTATGGCGGCGCGACTATCGCGTCATTGAGGCGGTGAAGGACGTTTCGTTTACGATTGAGAAAGGGGAAATCGTCGGCTTTTTAGGGCCAAACGGGGCAGGGAAAACGACGACGATGAAAATGTTGGCCGGTCTCTTGCATCCGACGTCAGGAGAGATCACGGTCGGCGGGTTTGTGCCGTTTGAGCAAAAGCCGGAGTTTAAAAAAATGATGAGCTTGGTGATGGGGCAAAAAAGCCAGCTCATTTGGGACATTCCGCCGATGGAGACGTTTTTGGTCAATAAAGCGATTTATGACATCGACGATCGGTCGTTCCGCCAGACACTCGAGGAATTGACGGAGCTGCTCGACTTGGCGCCGCTTCTTGACAAGCCGACGCGTAGCTTGTCGCTTGGCCAACGGATGCGCTGCGAGCTGGCGGCCGCGCTGTTGCATCGGCCGCACGTGTTGTTTTTGGATGAGCCGACGATCGGGCTGGACGTCCATACGCAGGAAAACGTGCGCCGCTTTATCGTCGACTACAATCGGGAGCACGAGACGACGATTTTGTTGACGTCGCATTACATGGGGGATGTCGCGGCGCTTTGCGACCGGGTGATGATCATTAACTACGGGCGATTGATTTACGATGGGGAGCTGTCGGTGCTGACGGAGAAGCTGGCGCCGTACAAGCGGCTTGAGGTTCGGTTTTCTCGGCTGCCGAATGTCGATTGGAGCGAGTACGGCGAAGTGGTGGAAATCGAAGAAGGAACGATTGTGCTCAGGGTGGCGCGCGAGACGGCGGCGGAGACAGCAGCGCGGTTATTGGAACGGTTTGATGTCCGCGACATCAACATCGAAGACCCGCCGCTTGAGGAAGTGATTGCGCGCGCGTTTTGGGAGGAACACGTATGATTCGCAAATATATCGCCCTATTGCGGATGAAATACATCGAAATGCTTGCGTATCGGCTTGCGACGTTCGTCTGGATGACGGGCGCCATCACGCAGCCGCTCATTACGATGTTTGTCTGGATGAACATTCATCCGGAAGAGAGCGAGTCGTTTCTGTTCTATTTTATGGCGGTCATTTTTGTCGAGCGGATGACGAGCGCGTGGGATGTATGGGAGCTCGACCGTGAAATTCGCGAAGGGACGTTTTCGAATTTGCTGCTTAGGCCGGTTCATCCGATCCATTGGGCGATTGCGGAAAACATCGTTTACAAATGGCTGTTTGCCGTCATTTTAGCGCCGGTTTGGCTGGTGGGGGCGGTGTTTTGGCCGCCGCTTCGCCCGCATATGACGGCAGGGCAAGCGGTGCTGTTTTTGGCGGCGGTCGTATTGGGTGCGGCGCTTCGGTTTTTGTTGAGCTACTCGTGCGGGCTGCTCGCGTTTTGGGTCACAAAGGTGGCGGCGGTGTACGGGGTGATCGACGTCATTTCGTTGTTTTTGTCAGGACGGATCGCGCCGCTGGAAATGCTGCCGCCGGCGCTTCGCGAATGGAGCGAATGGCTGCCGTTCCGCTATATGATCAGTTTTCCGATTGAAATCGCCACCGGGGCGGCGGATGGAGGAGAGTTGGCGCGCGGCTTTGCGGTGGCGGTCGGGTGGATGGCCGTGTTTGTCGCGGGGGTGCAGTGGCTTTGGAAAGCAGGAATGCGAAAAAACCAGGCGGTAGGTGGGTGAATATGCGGCGGTATGGGCGGGTGTTCCGCGAGTTTTTCCGTGCTTGTTTGGTTGAGGAATTGGAATATCGAAGCGAATTTTTCGGCAATTTCATCGCCAGCTTTTTTGGTCTCGGCATCGCCCTGCTTACGATCCATATCTTTTTTTATCAGACGGACCGGTTAGGCGGCTGGACGTATGGGGAAGTGCTTGTGCTGCTCGGCGTTTTTAATACGCTGCGCGGATGGATCGATTTCGCGCTTCGGCCGAACATGCCGCGTTTGCTTGAGCATGTCCGGCGCGGCACGCTCGATTATATTTTGACGAAACCGGTCGACAGCATGTTTTACGTCAGCTTCCGCCACCTTGTCTTTTGGCGGTTGATCGATGTGGCGCTTGGCTTTGGCGTCATCGGCTACGGCTTGTATGTCGAACGCTACGTGCCGTCGGCGGCGGACGTCTTGATGTTTTTCGTCGTGATGACCGCGTCACTCTTGCTTATTTATTCGTTATGGATGATCCTCATGACGACGTCGTTTTGGGTGGTGCGCATTGATGATTTGTCGTTTATTTTCGATTCGTTTTTTGATACGGCCCGCTTCCCGGGCAGCATGTACCGCGGCGCGGTGCGCTTCGTGATTACGTACGTTCTGCCGGCGGTGTTGATCACCAATACGCCGGCTTTGGCGCTGCTTGGGAAATGGAGCATGGCTGCGGTGCTGGCGGCTTTGGCTGTGGCTATGCTCTTTTTATGGGCTTCCCGCCGCTTTTGGCGGTTTGCCTTGCGCTTTTACACCGGGGCGGGCGGGTGAGGAAACGGCTCCCTAGACGGGGGCTTTTTTTCTTTAGTCATGGCTATTTGGCCAAGATATCGACGGTGATCGGCAGTATATCGACGAGCATCATGCTGCTCGATTCGCTTCTTTCCGCCGTGAATGATGGGGAAGCGTTCCAGTGTTTATGACTCGAGCGTTCGGTTGATTGTTTCTTTCCTTGCATTGGCTCGGGATGCTCTCCTTTCGCCGGCGACTCCCAGATCCATTTTTTCCATATTGATGGTTGGATGGCGGAGAGAATGGACACGGAGAAGGGGGAGGATGACTGTTTCTTTGCTTTCATATTCGTTGACTTTTACGTCAACGTCAATTAAAATAAAATTCATAATATTACTTCTATAAAAGGGATGGCCATGCACTATTTCACCATTTCCGATTTGGCGCACGAGTTTGATGTGAGCACCCGGACGATCCGCTATTATGAAGAACGCGGATTGCTCTCCCCAATCCGGACCGAGTCAGGGCAGCGGCTGTATACGAAAAAGGAGCGGGCAAAGCTCAAGCTCATTTTGCGCGGCAAACGGTTCGGCTTTTCGCTTGACGAGATTCATGAGATGATTTCGCTGTTTGATGAGGACCGAACGGGGAAGAAACAGCTGGAAAAAACGGTCGAATACGGGCGGCGGAAATTGAAGGAGGTGAACGAGCGGATTGAGGATTTGCTGCAGCTGAAGGCGGAGATGGAAGCGCTGCTTTCCGATTTTGAACAGCGATTGCGGCAATGGGAGGGATCGGATGGTTGAACATTTCAGAGCTGCTTGCCCGCAATGCGAGGAAATTTCCCGACAAGACGGCGATTATCGATGGGGAAACGGAGCTTTTCTACGCCGAAGTCAACCGAACGGTCAACCTATATGTATGGGAAGAACAATCGAAAGGGGCAACGTATATGATTCCGATCGTAACGGCTGAGGAAATGTACGCCATTGACCGGGAAGTGGCAGAACGGATCGGCATCAGCGCTGACTCGTTGATGGAAAACGCCGGACAGGCGCTGTTTTGGGCGCTGAAGAAGCGGATTCCGCCCGCTGCCAAGGTGGCGGTGCTCGCGGGCACGGGCAACAACGGCGGCGATGGGTTCGTCATCGCGCGCATGTTGAAAAGTTATGGCTATGAAACCGATGTCTGGCTCGTTCCGCCAAAGGAAAAGGTGAAAGGGGCGGCGCGCACGGCGCTTGAGGTGTACGAGCGGTCCGGTTATGCATGGATCGCTTATGAAGGAAAAGAGCGGGAGTTGGCGGCGCTCTTGCCGCATTATGACATCATCATTGACGCCTTGCTTGGCATCGGCGTCAAAGGGGACGTACGTCCGCCATATAAGGAAATCATCGAGCAAGTGAACCGTTCGCCGGCGGTCGTTTATGCGATTGACGTGCCGAGCGGGGTGCCGGCGGACGGTGGGGAAGCCGGCATGGCGGTCCGCGCTGATGCGACACTGACGGTGCAATGCCCGAAACTTGGGGCGTACACGTTCCCGGCGGCCGATTATTACGGAGAGCTCACCGTCGTGGATATCGGCATTCCGCCGGCGGCGGTGCAGGCGAAGGCGGCTGCTCGGTTTTTGTGGGAAAAGAGCGATGTGGTGCGGACGATGCCGAAGCGAACACGGTCATCGCATAAAGGAACGTACGGCAAGCTGCTCATTGTCGGCGGGTCCAAGGCGATGGCCGGCGCGGTGACACTCGCCGCGAAGGCGGCGCTTCGCAGCGGGGCGGGGCTGGTGACGATCGCCGTTCCGGAAGCGATGTATGAGGCGGTCGCCAACCGCGTGCCGGAGGCGATGTGTCGATTATGGCCGGCCGAGGGCGGCGCGTTTGCCGGCGCGGCCGATTGGGACGGGCTTGAGATCGATGCGATCGCGGTCGGCCCAGGGATGGGCCGGACGGAAGGGGTTCGCCGCTTGGTCAATGAGCTTGTGCGCCAGCCGGTGCCGCTTGTCATCGACGCCGATGCCTTGTTTTTTTGGGGCGACTACGCCGAGCTGGTGCGCGAACGGAGCGCGCCGACGGTGATCACGCCGCATCCGGGGGAAATGGCGCGCCTCCTTCGCCGCCCGGTCAGCGAGGTGGAACGCGACCGGTTTGGCGCGTCGAAGCGGCTGGCGATGGAATATGGCGTCTATGTCGTGTTGAAAGGGCCGTATACGATTGTGACGGCGCCAGACGGGGCGCAATATGTAAACGCGACCGGCAATCCGGCCTTGGCGAAAGGCGGGAGCGGCGACGTGTTGACGGGCATCGTGGCGGCGTTTTTGCTGCAGCACGAGGCGGTGCAGCCGGCGGTGAGCAATGCAGTGTTCGTGCATGGAAAGGCTGCTGATTGGCTTGTTCAACACGGTCATTCGTCCTGGGATGTATTGGCGTCGGACGTTGTGGATGCCTTGCCGGCTGTGCTCACTTCGCTGACGTGATCAACCGGCCCATTGAAAGGGACAATGGGGGATGAACACGATTCCTGCCGGTTTGCGATGACCGGCTGGCGTATGGGCTGTATGAAATAGCCCCTTACACCGCCGGCATTTGCGAATTCTCGATCCCATTTTCAACGCTGAAGCCGTATTTGCGCCTGCGGCTGTAATGGTTGGTTTATCAGCCGACATTCAGCTTCCGCTGATCGCTGGGCTGCGACCTTTACGCGTTTGAAGCGAGAGTCTTCTTTCGAAACGATGATCAACGTTGCGGAAAGGCGGAAGCTCCATTTTTGTACAAATAGGGATATCGTGAATGTAGAAATAAAAGAAGGGAGATGGGAATCGTGCCGCGATTCGTTTGGCTTGAAACGGAGGAAGAAGTGAGAAGCGCCTTTCCGGTGATGCGTGAGCTGCGCACCCATTTGGATGAGGAAACCTACACGGCGCTCGTGCGAGAAGCGCAAGAACAAGAAGGGTATCAGCTTGTGGCGTTATATGATCAGGACAAAATGGTTGCGGTTGTCGGATTCATGCCGATGATCACGCTCTATAACGGCCGCTTTATTTGGGTGTGCGATTTGGTTACCGCTTCGAGCGAACGTTCGAAAGGATATGGAAAGGTGTTGTTGTCCTATGTGCACGAGTGGGCGAGGGAGCACGGCTACGGGATTGTTTCGCTGTCGTCCGGCCTGCAACGGATAGACGCCCATCGCTTTTATGAGGAAAAAATGGAATATGCAAAAGTCAGTTATGTGTTTTCAAAACGCTTATCGAGTTGAATCCAACGGCGTCTGTTCAGCAGACGCTTTTCATTTTGGGGGTGGAAAATTGTCCTACTTTTCATTATAATAAGAATATATAGTCCGTATTTTGGAATTAATATTCTGATATTCGGAATTGAGGGGCAATGATGAACAAAACGGTGTTAAAAACAAAAGAACTGCTTGATTTGTTTCTCGACTGCGAACGGTTGACTTTGCCAGAGATGGTCGAACGGCTTCAGATGCCGAAAACATCGGTATACCGGATGGCGCAGTCGCTTGTCGCGCTTGGCTTTTTGCAAAAGCGGGGCGATCACTATGAACTCGGTTTGGCATTGTTGACGTTTGGGTCGCTCGTTGCCGAGCGGCTCGATATTCGTCGGGTGGCGCTGCCGGTGATGGAGCGGCTGAAAGAAGCGACGAACGAAGCGGTGAATCTTGTCATCCGCGACGGTGATGAGGCGCTCTATATTGAAAAAGTCGAGACGTCCGAGCCGGTGCGCGTCTATACGAAAGTCGGCCGGCGCGCGCCGCTGTACGCCGGCGCGTGCCCGCGCGCTTTGCTGGTCTTTATGGACGAAAAAGAGCAAGCACGCTATTTGGAACGAACAAAACTTGTCAAAATCGCCAAAAATACCGTAACGGACAAGCAGGCGTTGCGTCGGCAGTTGGAAGAAGATCGGAAACGGGGCTATACGGTCAGCTATTCTGAGCTGGAAAACTATTCGGCGGCTGTGGCTGTACCGATTTTTAACCATGAAGGCGCGGCCATCGCCGGGCTGAGTGTCGCCGGCCCGGAACAGCGTTTTTTGCCGGATGATGTGGCGCGCATCGTTCCGTTGCTTCGGCAGGCGGCGATGGAGATTTCACGTGAACTTGGCTTTCAAGGAAAGGGATGGAAATGAACTATACGCTGTTTCCGTTATGTGAATATGCAGTGACCGTCCGGTTTGCCGATTATATCGATGAGACCGTAAATGATATCGTTCATGAGACAGCGGTTCGCCTAAAGAGAAAACGAAAAGAAGGGGTCAACGAAATTGTGCCGGCGTTTTCATCGCTTACCGTGTATTACGACCCGCTGGCGATTGGTTATGCGGACGTATGCCGGTGGCTGCGCGAAAAGGTCGAGTCGTCTGGACAGACGGACCGGCCTTTGGCGCGAACGGTTGTTATTCCTGTCTGCTATGGCGGTGAATTTGGGCCGGACTTACCAGAGGTCGCCCGCTTTCACGGGATATCGGAAGATGAGGTGGTTACGCTTCATTCGGCCGGCCGCTACCGTGTCTATATGATCGGGTTTTCGCCCGGGTTTGCGTATTTGGGGGGCTTGTCGCCGCGTTTGTCCACACCGAGGCGGGCGGTGCCGCGCACAAAAGTGCCCGCCGGTTCGGTCGGCATCGCCGGCGGGCAGACGGGCGTCTATCCGCTGGCGACGCCGGGCGGCTGGCAGCTGATCGGCCGGACGCCGCTCCGCGTATTTGACCCGCACCGGAAGGAGCCGAGCTTGCTTTCCGCCGGTGACATTGTTGAATTTCGGCCGATTGGCGCCGATGAATTTGCACGTTGGAGAGATGAACATGATTGAAGTCATGGAGGGCGGATTTTTTACGACCGTTCAAGACAGCGGGCGTTTCGGCTACCGGCATGCCGGGGTGCCGGTGGGCGGGGCGATGGACGCGTGGGCGTATCGCCTTGCCAATGCGCTTGTCGGCAACCATGGCGATGAGGCGGTGCTCGAGGCGACGATGTCCGGGCCGACGATTCGGTTTCACGCCGAAACGGTGATCGCCATATGCGGCGGCGAGTTCTCATGCGCGCTGAACGGGCAGCCGTTGGTGCTTTGGAAGCCGGCGGCCGTCAAGCCGGGCGATGTGTTGGAAATCGGGGCATGCCGAGTGGGATGGAGAGCGTATATGGCCGTAGCAGGCGGCATTGATGTTTCGCCTGTGATGGGCAGCCGTTCAACGTACGTCCCGGCGCAGCTTGGCGGTGTATCGGGCCGGCCGTTGCGGCGCGGGGATGTGTTGAAGATTGGGCCGGCCGCTCTCATTTTCCCTTCAAAGCCGCTGCGTTGGGGGCTCTCCCGGTTGGCCAGCCGCTATATCGGCGGAAAAACGAAAACGGTGCGCGCTGTCCCTGGTCCGGAATATGACGAGTTTACGCCGGACAGCCGCACTCAGTTGTTTGCCGCCTTCTATGAGGTGACGCCCCAATCCGACCGGATCGGCTGCCGGCTCGCAGGCCCGGCGCTAGTCCGCGCCCGCGAGAAGGAGATGGTGTCGGATACCGTCGTCTTCGGCACTGTGCAAGTGCCATCGTCCGGCCAACCGATCGTGTTGATGGCCGACAGCCAGACAACGGGCGGCTACCCGCGCATCGCCCAAGTGGCAGCGGTCGATTTGCCTTTGTTGGCGCAGGCGCGTCCCGGCGACCGTATCCAGTTTCGACCGATCGCGCTTGAGGAAGCGGTGCAGCTTTATATCGAACAACAGCAACGGCTGGATCGGTGGATTGCCGCCATTCGCCGTCAATGGGAGGGAGAACGGTGAGGACGATTGATTTGAATTGCGATTTTGGCGAAAGCTTTGGGGTGTATAGGCTTGGGCAGGAAGAAATCTTATCGTACGTGACCTCTGTCAACATCGCCTGTGGGTTTCACGCCGGCGACCCGCTCGTCATGCGGCGGACGGTGCAGCTCGCCATCCAGCATGGCGTTGCCATCGGCGCCCACCCCGGTCTTCCTGATTTGCTCGGATTTGGGCGGCGGGCGATGGCGGTTTCGCCCGAAGAAGTGTATGCGTACGTTGTTTACCAGATCGGCGCACTTGCAGCCTTTGTCAAGGCGGAAGGCGGCGTGATGACGCATGTGAAGCCGCACGGCGCCTTGTACAATATGGCGGCGAAAGACGCGGCGTTGGCCGAAGCGATCGCCAAAGCGGTGCGCGATGTCGACCCGTCGCTTGTCTTGTATGGTTTGTCGGGGAGCGAGCTCATCCGCGCGGGCCGCGCTTATGGCTTGCGAACCGCGAGCGAAGTGTTCGCCGACCGGACGTATCAGGCGGATGGTTCGCTCACTCCAAGAAGTGATGCACGTGCCATCATTGTGGATGAAAATGAGGCGGTCCGCCAAGTGCTTCGCATGGTTGGCGAACAGCGCGTCCGCTCATTGCAAGGGACGGACGTGACGATTGAAGCCGACACCGTCTGCCTGCATGGCGACAATGAGCAGGCGGTGCGATTTGCCAAGCGGTTGTATGAAGCGTTGCAGCAAGAAGGCATTGCCATTCAGGCGCTGCGATAAGAAGAGAGACAATGCATAAGAATGAAAGCCGATTAAGCGTGTTGATCGGGGCCGTTTTTTTGATGGCGACATCGGCCATCGCTCTCGGGTTGGCGACATTGCCGTTTTTCCATGTCACCGGGATGGTGCACAGCATGCACGTGCCGATTTTCGCCGGCTAAGCGCCGAATTCAAAACCGCTGCCAGCCGGCTTTGCCCGGCCGACAGCGGTTTTCCGTTTGCCGTCCGTTTTTTGCCATCATTATGAATAATTTTCCTCATTTGTTGAACAATAATGAAAGACATCAGCCGGGCGAAAGGAGGGAGAGAGGCGCTGGTGACAGAAAAACGACTTCTGTTCTTCTCACTGCTGGCCATCGCCTTATATGTGTCGCCGTACTTTGTGCTCGGTGAAGATGCGCATATGCGCGTCCATGACAATTTGGATTCCAACATTGCCTGGTATAAAGTGCTCACCCGAAGCGGCGAACTGTTTGGACCGGTTGACGGAATCATCCCGCAAATCATTAACGGATTGCCGCGCAACGCGTTCGGGACGGAGTTCAGCGGCATCGTCTGGCTTCACGCTTTGTTTCCGTCCATTTACGCCTATGGGCTCAGTCAAGCCGCAACCCGCGTATTGGCGTTCATCGGCATGTATTTGCTGCTGCGAAAACATGTGCTGCCGGCCGGACGCTGGGGATGGATCCGCATCGGCGTTTCGTTAACGTTCGCGCTGACGCCGTTTTGGCCGTCGGGGATGTTGAGCACGCTCGGCATGCCGCTTGCGCTTTGGGCGTTTTTAAACATTCGGGGCGGGGAGCGTTCATGGGTGAATTGGGCGGTGTTGACGCTCTTGCCGCTTTACTCGAGCTTTGTGCTTGGCTTTTTCTTTTTCCTAAGCGCGCTTGGGATTTGGTGGCTCATTGATGTCATCCGCGGCAAGGGTTGGAATTGGCGGTTTTTGGCGGCCATCGTCTATATGACGGTGCTCTATTCGGCGGTCGACTACCGGCTTGTCCATTCGCTCTTGTTTTCCGATGAACCGACAAGCCGAGACGAATATTTCCACGCCCGCCTGCCGCTTTGGCGGGTGATCCGTCTGACGTTCAAAAACTATGTGCTCGGCCATACTCATGTGATGACGGTGCACGGGTTCGTCATTTTGCCGGTGACGCTCATCGCCTTGTACTTCGTGTGGAAGCGGAAGCGCTGGCGGCAGGAAATGCCGTTTCTTGTGCTGCACGTATTGAACTTCGCGTTGTCGACATGGTATGCATTTTGGTTTTACAAAGGATGGCTGCCGCTCACGGAACGGTTTGATTTGCTCGATAAGTTCAATTTCGCCCGCTATCATTTTTTGCGGCCGATGGTCATTTACGTTTTGTTTGCGATGGCGCTGAAAATTATTTGGCAGGAAGGACGGCGGTGGCGGGCGGTCAGCGCGGCGGCGATCGCTTTGCAGCTGTTGGTGCTTGTCTTGCACAATGAGGAAATCGTCTACCGCAACAAGCCGTCATTTCGCGAATTTTACGCTGAGAAGCAATTTGCCGCCATCCGCGAGTATATCGGCCGTCCCGTCCATACATATCGCGTCGCCAGCATCGGCATCCACCCGGCGATCGCCCAGTACAACGGTTTTTACACGCTTGATACGTACAATAACTTTTACCCGTTGGAATACAAACACCGGTTCCGCTGCATTATCGCCAAGGAGCTGGAAAAAAACAAAAAGCTGCGCGAGTATTTTGACGAATGGGGCGGGCGTTGCTACCTTTTTGTCGACGAACTCGGCAAACATTATATGTTCAAGAAAACGTCGAAGCGGACGATCCGCCATCTTGAATTGAACACAAAAGCGTTTTACGCCATGGGCGGGCGTTATATTTTCTCGGCGTTGCCGATTGAAAACGCAAGCGACAACGCGTTGCATCTTGAGCGTGTGTTTCGCTCGGACGAATCTGCTTGGACGATTTACTTATACAAGGTCGCATGGAAAGGGGGAACGTGAGATGTCCGAACCGGTAGTAGCCATCGTCGTGCCGTGTTACAACGAAGAAGAGGTGCTCCCAGAGACGATCCGCCGCTTGCAGGCGCTGCGCGGCGAACTTGTTGAGGAAAAAATGATTTCGCCCAAAAGTGCGCTCTTGTTCGTGGATGACGGAAGCCATGACGATACATGGAAAATCATTTACAAGGCGAGCTTGTGCCATCCGGAAGTGAAAGGGCTGAAACTGGCGCGCAACGCTGGGCATCAAAACGCGTTGCTGGCCGGTCTGTTTGCGGCAAAAACACACGCCGACTGCTTGATTTCGATCGATGCCGATTTGCAAGATGATTTGTCGGCCATTCGCGAATTTGTGCAAAAGTTTCGCGAAGGGTATGACATCGTTTGCGGCGTGCGCCGGCGTCGCGATACGGATACGTGGTTTAAACGCCATACCGCCCAAGGATTTTATCGGTTAATGAAGATGTTTGGCGTTGATCTCGTGTATAACCATGCCGACTACCGTCTGATGAGCCGGCGCGCGGTCGAGGCGCTCGAACAGTTCGGGGAAGTGAACTTGTTTTTGCGCGGCATCGTTCCGCTTCTAGGTTTTCGCTCGGCGGTCGTCTATTACGACCGGAAAGAACGGCTGGCCGGAAAAACAAAATACCCGTTAAAAAAAATGATCGCTTTTGCGCTCGACGGGGTCACATCGTTTAGCGTCACCCCGATTCGCTTTATTTCGCTCATCGGCTTTCTCTCGTTTGTCGTCAGCCTCATCTTCGGCGCCTATTTTCTCTTTTTAAAGTGGGCTGGACATACCGAGACGGGATGGACGTCGCTCATTACCTCGATTTGGCTGCTAGGGGGGATGCAGCTCATCGCCCTTGGGCTGATCGGGGAATACGTTGGAAAAATTTATAAGGAAACGAAACGGCGGCCGCGCTACATCGTCGATTTGGATTTATGGAACTGGCCACTGCCGCAGCGGCTGTCGCCATCGGCTTCGTCCGAGGAGGCGGAAGCGGAGAAGCGGCTGCGGCCATAAGGAAACGGCAGGCGTGCACAAGCGCGCCGTTTTTCTTTGTCTTGCAATTCTAAAAAAGAAAGAGTAGACTGATGGATGGGAATGATATGGCGGATTGGCGGGGGATGCAGAGAAGGCGGTCTTTCGCCAGCTGGCAAAGGGTGTTTGTCGAGAAAGGGGAGGGTAAGTGATGGCCGATTGGCGTGAATGGGCGGAACTGCGCGAGCGGGTGAGAGAGGCCAATCCGCTCGTCCACAATATGACGAATGTCGTCGTGACGAATTTTACGGCGAACGGATTGCTGGCGCTTGGCGCTTCGCCGGTGATGGCGTATGCGAAAGAGGAAGTGGCAGAGATGGCGAAGCTTGCCGGCGCGCTCGTATTGAACATCGGGACGCTGAACGCTGAGGAAGTAGAGGCGATGTTGATCGCCGGCCGGGCGGCGAACGAAGCCGGTGTGCCGGTGGTGTTCGACCCGGTCGGAGCCGGGGCCACGCGCTATCGAACGGAGACAGCGCGCCGCATCGCCGAACAGGTGAAGCTTGCAGCGGTCCGCGGCAATGCGGCGGAAATCGCCAATATGATCGGCGAGACGTGGGCGATTAAAGGCGTCGACGCCGGGGAAGGAAGCGGCGATGCCGCGGCTTTGGCGAAGCGGGCGGCGGCCAAGCTTGGCACCGTTGTGATCATCACCGGAAAGGACGATGTCGTCACGGACGGAAACACGACGTATTTGGTTCACAACGGCCACCCGCTGTTGACGAAAGTGACCGGGACGGGCTGTTTGTTGACGTCGGTGATTGGGGCGTTTGCCGCTGTTGAGCGTGATATGGTGAAGGCAGCGGTGGCGGCGCTCGCCTATTATGGCGTCGCGGCGGAGCGGGCGGCTGCAGAAGCTGGGGAGCGCAGTCCGGGCCGTTTTCAGTCGTTGTTTCTAGACGCGTTGGCGCACACAAGCGCCGATGATGTGAAGCGTGACGGACAGGTCGAACAACGGTAAAAGGAGAGGGGCGCCACATGGTATTCAAAGCGTTGACGATTGCTGGTTCGGACAGCGGCGGCGGCGCCGGCATTCAAGCGGATCTCAAAACGTTTCAAGAGCTTGGTGTGTTTGGCATGTCAGCGATCACAGCGGTGACGGCGCAAAATACGCTCGGCGTGCAAGGCGTCTTTCCGCTGTCGGCGGAGGCGGTCGCCGCCCAGATCGAATCGGTGGCCGCTGATTTAGGCGCCGATGCGGTGAAAACCGGCATGCTTTTTAGCGCCGATATCATCCGCACCGTGGCTGAACAGGTGAAAAAACACGGCTGGGAGCGGCTTGTCGTCGATCCGGTGATGATCGCGAAAGGAGGCGCCCCGTTGCTGCAAGAAGAGGCGGTGGCGGCGCTGAAAGAAGAACTGTTGCCGCTGGCGCTTGTCATTACGCCGAACATTCCGGAAGCGGAAGCGCTGACCGGCACGGCCATCCGCACGATGGATGACCGCCGCGAAGCGGCGCGCCGTCTGCACCGGATGGGCGCCCGCTACGTCGTGATTAAAGGCGGCCATGATGACGACGGCGAGGAAACGGTCGATTTGCTGTATAATGGAGACGGATTTTCGTATTTTAAAAGCAAGCGGATCGACACGCGCCATACGCACGGGACCGGTTGTACGTTCGCTGCGGCGATTGCGGCTGAACTGGCGAAAGGGCGCCACCCCGCTGATGCTGTGGCAACGGCGAAGGCGTTTGTACAATCGGCGATTGCCCATCCGCTCGGCATCGGCCAAGGCCACGGGCCGACGAACCATTGGGCGTATCGGCAATATGGGGAGTGAGACGGGTGACGCGCATCACAAGCGAAGAAATGAAAGAGCGGTTGGCGGTGTACTTTATTATGGGAACCCCAAACAGTGAGAAGCCGGCGGAGCAGGTGCTCGAGGAAGCGCTTGACGGCGGCGTGACGCTGTTTCAATTTCGCGAAAAAGGACCGGGCGCTTTCAAAGGGGAAGACAAAGCGGCGCTCGCCCAGAGATTGCAGCGTCTTTGCCGCACTTATGGCGTGCCGTTTATCGTCAACGATGACGTCGAGCTGGCTATGGCCATCGATGCCGACGGTGTCCACGTCGGCCAAGATGATGAAGACGCGCGGCGCGTGCGGGAGAAAATCGGTGATAAAATTTTAGGCGTTTCCGCCCACAACGTCGAAGAAGCGATGGCGGCTATGGCGGCAGGGGCTGATTACATCGGCGTCGGCCCAATTTATCCAACCCGCTCAAAGGATGATGCGAACGAAGCGCAAGGCCCCGATATTCTTCGCCGCCTCCGCGAAGCGGGGATTACGATTCCGATTGTCGCCATCGGCGGCATTACGGCTGACAATGCAAGAGAGGTGATGGAGGCCGGAGCGGACGGGGTGTCGGTCATCAGCGCCATCGCGTCATCTCCGTCGCCTAAAGCCGCCGCTTCTCGTTTATTGGAGGCGGTGCGGGCTGCCCGTGTGAAACGGTGACCATCAAACAGACAAGACAAAAGGGTGTCCTGTTCGCAGGACACCCTTTTTGCGTCTTATGAAGCCGTCTGCCGCCACCTCGGCCACCGCCATTCAAGCAGCGGCCGCACGAGCCGGACGACCGGCCGGCTGCCGAGAACGAGCATAACGGCGACTGACAGCGCGAGCAGAAGCGGATAGCCGTGCACATCCATAATAAAATCCGTAAACGGCGTTTCGTGCAAATATTTTAAAATAAACCCGTGCAAGATATAGATGTAAAACGTGCGCGCCCCAAGCACGGAAAACGAGAAGCGCCGGCTCGGGATGAGCGACAGAAAGCCAAACATCATGAGCAGGCTCGCCCCATAAATGGCAAGGCGGCCCGCCGCGCCGGCCGGCTCCGACACGCCGAGCGTATCGTATGACTTTGAGCCGTACAACCAGTCTTGCGGCAAGTCTGGAAACCCGAAATGAATAAGCACAAACATGCCAGTCAGCACAAACAGCGAAGCGACGCGCACCGGTGCGGCAAACAGGCGCTCGATCGCCGGCTTTGGCGTGAAAAACCCGAGCAAAAAGAACGGGAAAAACGTGAGCGTTCTTGACAAGCTCAGCCATTTTTCCGCTTCCATCATCCCGCCGGCCAAGCCGAGAAGAAGCGCCATCGGCAGCGCGATCCGCTTCGGCAGCCGGCCGAACCATAACAGCAGCACGTTCCAGCTGAACAGGCTGAGCAAAAACCATAGGCTCCAATGCGGGGTCAACAAGTCAAGTTCCAACGACTGTTTGTCGTACAGGAAGAAGTAGTAGACCGAGTACAGCAGCTGGAACAGAACGTACGGAATGAGCAGCTTTTTCGTAATTTTTTGCAAGTAGCCGTGTTCATAGAACTTTTTGGCGAAATAGCCGGAAATGAAAATGAACGCCGGCATATGGAAAAAGAAAATCCACGTATACAAGCTGTGCACCCATAAGACGCCGTCAATGTACGGGCGCAGAAAATGGCCAAACACGACAAGGAGCATCAACGCACACTTCGCGTTGTCAAAATAATAGTCCCGCTCCTTCACAGTGTTTCCTCCTTTTCTAACACATCAATTCGAATCATACTTCTTTTTTTTGGGGGAGTCAACCGCAGAAACATGCCGCTGCCGGAAAGCGGCTGTCCATGCAACAGTTTGACAAAGAAAGGTGATGATTGGGTGAAAAACGACCGCCGCGAAACGGACGATATGACGCAGTTATTGCAAATCATCAACGCCAAAGGGGACGAAGGGGAATTGAACGCCATCGTCTGCAACGATGAATTGTTTTGGAAAAGCTTGCGGGCGCAGGCGGAAGACAGTGCAAAAGGAGGCGAATAAGAAATGGAGTTGCTGCGGGCGAAACGGATCGCCGAGACCGGAGAGATCGTCCCGGTGACGTATGAAGGAAAACGGGTGATCATTCAGCACGTCGATGAAGGGCGGGAAATGGCGCGCATTTATTTTGCTGATGAGCCGGAACGCGAGCAAGACGTACCGGTGCGCCTGCTTGAAGAGCTGTAGGCGCCGGGCAAGTTGTCGTTGTTTTGTCAAGGGAAAGCAGATGACACTCCTTGTTCGAATATGATATAATAGCGAAAGAAATGACGCTTGAACATTGGAGTGAGCAATATGAACATCGGGTTTGGAGAAATTGCGCTCATCGTCTTTTTCGCATTGCTCATTTTCGGGCCGAAAAAGTTGCCGGAGTTAGGGCAAGCGGCTGGAAAAACGCTGCGTGAATTCAAAAACGCGACAAAGGGCATCATTGACGACGACGAGGCGACAAAAGCGCAAAAATAAGAGGTTGGGCGAGAGCCTAGCCTCTTATTTTTTGCTTTGTCGGCCATTGTTCTCTCGCCGCAAAAAAAAAGACAAGCTCTGCTGACAAGCGCCATATACATATACGGAGGTGCGTTCGTTCGTTGCAATCAGCCGGTGGCGGAGGGGAGTCATGATGATCAAAAAAATGGCGGCGGTGATCGTCGGCAGCCTGTTGATTGGCGTTGGCATCAACGTCTTTTTAGTTCCTCACCATTTGCTTGATGGGGGAATGATCGGGCTCGGATTGATCGCCAAATATGTCTGGAACGTGCAAGCCGGATTGATGATGATCGTCTTAAGCGTTCCGCTTTACGTGGCGGCTTGGTTTTACTACCGCCCGTTTTTTTACAACAGTTTGCACGGTCTTTTGTTTTCCTCTTGGATGATTGACGTATTGTCGGTGTTGCGCGGCGTGGTGGCGCTCGATCCATTGTGGAGTGCCATGATCGGCGGAATCTTGGTTGGTGCAGGCATCGGGTTGATGCTGCGTGAGGAGACAAGCACGGGCGGCACCGACTTGCTCGCCCAGTTTATCGCGCGGCTGACGAACTGGAACGTTGGGATCGTTATTTTTGTGATTGATGCGTGCATCATTTCAGCTGGAAGCTTGATCATCGACTCCGTGCCCTTTGTTCATTCGCTTGTCGTCGTCACGGTTGTCGGGGCGGTGACAACGATATTGACGCACGAAAAAACGATGGGGGTGTAATCCAGTCCCCACCGTTTTTTCATGGCCATTCCCCGCCTGTCCGCTGTCATGATCAAGACGGAAAGGGAGGCGGTTATGGAACTTGAGCGTTCGAGCCTGCAACGCTTCGTTGAGATGGCGTCATTCCGTTGCAACGGGCGGCATGCAGGCTGTTCCAGATGGAAGGCGGGCGCTTGTTCACGGTTTCGCCAGCTCGAGGGCACGATAGACGTTGATAAGTCCGTAGCCATAATACGGATCTTTTCCTCTCTCGCCTAAGTCATCAGCGCTTTCTAAAATAATGCTGCGCACTTCATCATTCGAAAGCTGCGGGTTGACGGAACGAATCAAGGCGGCGAGCGCCGCGACGTGGGGAGCGGCCATGGATGTGCCGGAAAGAGCGGCGTACTGATGGCCGGCAAATGTGCTGGCAATGTTCGTCCCGGGCGCCACCACATCGATGTACTCGCCATAATTGGAATACAAAGCGTAGGATAGATCCGGGTCGACGGCCCCGACGCTGATCACTTCCGGATACGCGGCCGGAAAGCTCGGCTGTGATGTGCTGTCATTGCCGGAGGCGGCGACAAGGACGACATCATGGGCGTCGGCGTAGCGGATCGCCTCTTCAAGCACCGAGGATGGTTGGTAGTTGCCAAGGCTTAAATTGATGACCTTTGCCCCGTGGTCGACCGCCCAGCGGATGCCTTTCGCCACGTCGATGCTCGTTCCATAGCCGTCCGCATTTAATGCTTTGACGGCCATGATCGGGTTGAACCATGTTATGCCGGCGACTCCTTCGTCGTTGTTCGGCTGTGAGGCGATAATGCCAGCGACATGGGTGCCATGGCCATTTTCGTCATTCGGAGAGCGGTCGTCGGCCAATACGTTGTATCCGGGACCAAGGCGGCGGATTAAATCGGGATGGGTCAAATCGACCCCGCTGTCAATGATGGCGACAGGCACGGTTTGTTTGCCGCGCGACAACGTCCAGCCGGCTTCGGTATGAATGGCCGGCAAATTCCATTGGTAGCGGGCGTAAAACGAATCGTTCGGGATCAGCGCCGGCTTGTTCCACTCATTTTGCATGTAAATGTAGTGCGGTTCGCAATAATCAACCATCGGAAGGGATCGGAAATAGCGGCGCATCTCTTCGTACGTTTGCCCGCGCGAACGGAATACAAACACGTGGTCGACCTGCTTGATGAGCTGGCCGGCGATGGCTGCCTCCATTTGTTGAAGACGGCTTTCCGATGGCAATGCCCGAAAGCGGACGACGATCTCATTGGCGAAATAATGGCTTCGGTCACCGCGGCGATTATGGAGGATTTCCCGAATGCGCGGGTGCTTGTTCAACTGCTGTTTCAGCTGTTCGCCTGCGCTTAAGCTGTCTAAGGCGACAACGGTTGGATGGGTGGGTGCGACCTCGGCGTCAAACGGCTTCAGCCGTGGTGGAGCCGGGGCGTTTTCTTCTAGAGCCGGTCGCCCCAAGGCGGCTGCGGCAACGAGTAGAGCAACAACCGCGCTGGTCGCGGCCCATATTCGGTATCGGCGTTTCACGCTGTTCACCTCCTTGTTGTTAGGATGGGCGAATGGAGGGCAAATCATGAAAAATGGGATTCCCCTTGCAGCAGGCGAATCCCATTTGTGCGTTCAGCGGCCGGCTGATTGCAACACTTGCTGCGCCGTTTGCATATCGACGCGCAGCTGCTCTTGGACGTTGGTCGGATGATAGTATCCTTTGTTGATCATGTATTGGCTAATTTGCTCGTGAAACGCAATCGCGTCATTTAACTTCCCTCCGAAAGAAGTCTCCTACTTCTAAACGTGAAGGTGCGCCAGCACCAGTGAAAGTGGGAGATGAATGTCGGTTGGCGTTAGCCAACGAATAGGATAGAATATGGCTAGAACGGACACCTTCGGAACGAAGGGAAGCGTAAAGGGTTCTTGTGTGTGGCTTACCGTTCGGCGAACACGCACAAGTCGCTTGAAGCCCCCACCTCCAAGCGAAGCGTAGGTGGTGGGTAGTTCACATGTTGCTTCAGCGTATTGCGCACTTCCGGGGTTGTTGCTTCGGCAATGGCCATTGCGCACGCTTTGATCGCGCTTTTCGCCCCAATGAGATAGTCGGCGGCGATCATTTGATCATTGAATACGCCGGTCGGCGTCATCGTTGCCTGCATCGTTGTCCCTCCTCCGTTCGTTACGATAATAAGTTTTGCAAGTCGCGGATGTGCTGCTCTGTTTTTTGCATGTCTTGTTGAATGAGCGATTTCAGCTGCGGGTCGCTCGCCATTAGACTATTTGTTGTCGCACACGTCGTGCTGATCGCTTTTGGGGATGTTTTCCTTGCAATGACGTTCCTCGGATTGTCCACACTAACGGACAAGGAGGGACAATCGATGAACGAAACGTGTTTCTATTGCCAATGCGAGTGCGACGACAACGTGCATTACGTCTCGTTCCATGCGAACGATGAAGAACGCGAGGAAGCGCTTTGTCCGGAATGTTACCAAGAATGGCTGCAGGGCATGAAAGGCTAAAAAAAACCGCACCGGTTCGGTTACGGTGCGGTTTTTTCCGCGAGCGGAGGGGTGGTGACGACATCGGACAAGTCGCTCTCTTCGTCATAAGAACGATACACGGCTGCTTTGGTCCGCGGAGCGTGAAGCGACAACGATAAAATGCGCTCGTTCCCGTTGTGGGCGACTTTTGTTTCCATCCTCAGCGCCGCATCCGCCAGTGTCAGCGAGTAAAAGCGGTACGTCAAACCGAGCCAAGTGCGCTCGGACCGGACGGTGTCCGGATGATGGCGGATCAGCTCCGCCAGCTCGGCAAACGAATGGTTTTCCCGCTGAAGCCATTCGCGAATGGCGGCTGCCGTCTGTTCCAGCAAATGTTTCCATGACGGTGTCATCGACATCATCCTTTTTTACATCCAGCATGCCCATTTTCGCCCTTTGTTATGCGGGCAGGCGGATGGAAAACGTCGTCATGTCTTCATCGGATGAACAGCGGATATCTCCGCCATGGTCTTCAATCACTTTTTTGCAAATGTACAACCCGATGCCGGTTCCGAGTTTTTTCGTCGTAAAAAACGGCTCGAAAATCGTTTCCACAATGTCGGCCGGAATGGACGGACCGTTGTTGGCGATTTCGATGATGATGCTTCCGTCTTGGCAACGGGCGGCGATGTTGATCCGCCGCGGTTTTTCCCTCTCTTTCAACGCTTCGATCGAGTTGAGCAAAATATTTACCAGCACATGGCGCAGCTGATCTTTATAGGCAAATATATGTATGGATTCATCGATCGCCACCGAAAGGTCGACATCGCTGTCGACGATCGAGGCGTATAAAAACTCGATAATTTCCTCCAACAGCTGGCAAAGCGAAAACGTTTCCTTTTCGCTTTCAACAATTTCTTTGCGTGAGGCATGCAAAAATTGCGAAATGCGAAATTTCAGCTGCTGCAACTCATGGTCGATAATGTCTAAATAAGGAAGATGCGGATGCTCAAACTTCAATAATTGAATAAAACCAATAATAGCCGTAAGCGGATTGCGAAACTCATGGACAAAACTCGATGACATTTGTCCGAGCAGCGTCAGCCGGTCTTGATGCGATCTGGCAATGAGCGCATTTTTCTCATGCAGCTCCTTTTCTTTTAACTCATTGTATTTGGTGACCGCATGAAACAAAAACTGGTCAAACAACTCGTTCATATGGTCAATGAGCGGGGCGAGCTCATCGACGGACAGCGGTGCGGCCAACGCATGGTTGATGATCAGGCGCCGTCCCAAGTTTACGTTGTAAACAAGGGCGCCGATGCCGGTGTTCATCTCCGCCCGTTCTTTGGCGATTTTGTTCGCCAGCCGTTCAACCATCTCGCCGGGCCACGACTGCAGCAGCGCCTCTTTGACCAAGGTGAACACCGCCAAGCCGTTTTGTTCGACACAGTCGATATATTTGTCATCGTCGGCAATTTTCATGTGCTGCAGCCAATAGGCGAGGAAGTCCGGCAAATGGGTTTCCAAATGGGTGACAAGCTGCTGTGCGGCAGATGTCAACAAAGCCACCTCGCTTTCTGTCGTTTATTTTTATTATAATTGGGAACATCGAACTAGAACAGAGGGAAAATGGCTGCATATCCGAGAAAACTAGTTTCCTTCCGCGAAAAAGGCGGGTGGTTTGAACAAAAACGGAAAAATCATTTATAATGAATGGGACGAACAAATATTTTGCAAAAGGTTGGGGACGATCGTGAAATTGTATGACTCGATTTTAGATTTGATCGGTGGTACGCCGATCGTGAAGCTCAACCGTCTCCCGGATCGGGAGGGAGCGGACGTATATATAAAACTCGAATCGTTCAACCCAGGCGGCAGCGTCAAAGATCGGCCGGCTTGGGAAATGATCCGCCGGGCAGAGGCGGAAGGGAAAATTACGCCTGGAAAAAGCACGATCATCGAACCGACGTCCGGCAACACCGGCATCGGGTTGGCCATGGTGTGCGCCGCCCGCGGGTATCGCTGCATCATCACGATGCCCGACAATGCGACGGTGGAGCGGGTGAAAATTTTAAAGGCGTACGGAGCCGAAGTTTATTTGACGCCGGCGGAGAAGCGGATGCAAGGGGCAATTGATGAAGCGAACCGGCTGGCTGGCGAAATCCCTGACAGCTTCATTCCGATGCAGTTTGAAAATTCGGCCAATCCGGATGCGCATCGCCATACAACGGCGGTGGAAATTTACGAGGCGTTTGATGGGCGGCTCGATGCGTTCGTGCTCACCGCCGGCACCGGCGGGACGGTGACGGGAACAGGGGAGGAACTGAAAAAGCGCATTCCAAATTTGCGCATTTACGTCGTTGAACCGTACGGTTCGCCGGTGTTGTCGGGCGGGAAGCCGGGGCCGCACAAAATTCCCGGCACGGGTCCGGGGTTTATCCCGAAAATTTTAAACCGCTCGATTTACGATGACATTTTTTTGATCAAAGATGAGGATGCCCAGCAAATGGCGCGCCAACTGGCGGCCAAGGAAGGCATTTTGGTCGGCGCCTCAGCGGCGGCGAGCGCTTATTACGCCATCAAAGTGGCAAAACAGCTCCCGAAAGGCGCACGCGTCCTTTGCATGGCGCCCGATTCCGGCGAGCGGTATTTGTCATCCGATTTATTCGCCGATTAAGCGGACGTCGATCGACGAAAAAAGCGAGGATTTCTTGCCTTTCATTGGGAAGTGAAGCATTCCTCTCTGCAAAACAAAGAGGAATGCTTTTGTTTGATCGTTTGCCGGTGTGGAGAACAAAAAAACCGACCGGTCGTTCTTGATGAAGGATGACAATCGGCTTTCTTTCTGGTTCCTTGGCGCATGCGTTGAGCGCCTCAGCGGGGAGTGCGGTGAATCGTTGCTGTTCTTTTGGCAGATCGAACGAGCGCAGCGCTGCGTCATGGTCGGAATGATAAAAACAGTGACGGATTTCATGAACCATTTCGAATCCTCCATCGATGACGGCAGGAACGCTTGGGGAGATGGGCCGGCAATTGCCGGTGATGTTGCTGACAGCGTTCATCGCTTTGGCGCCGGGGGGTATGGATCAAATGGGGATTTTGGCGCGGGAAGCGCATGCCGATCTTGCTGTTGTGACAAGTTATCAAATGTTCCGCATTTTTTTTATTTTGCTTGTCGTTCCGCCGGTGCTGAAAAAATGGTTTGCCGCCCGCTGGTTTCGATCGATTGAACGATGGGTCATGCCGTCTGCGTCAATCCAAAAGAAAGGGCTGTGACAAGAAACAAATATATGCTAAACTAGAAAGAAAAAGGAGGGGGGTTGCCATGAACCATTCGACCGTTTATCGTCCGCACAGCCCGGTGGCGAAGTTGGCGGTTTCCTTTTTAGCGGCGCTGGCTGTTGCGACCGCAGGGCTGTATGCCGGGCAATGGGTGCCGGCCGGGATGTACTTGCCGCTCTATGGCTTGGAACTCATTTTGCTTTTGGTGATGATCTTCGCCCGCAGCAAAAAAGCGGTCGGCTATCCGCTCATGTTTGCGTTTATGTTTGTCTCGGGGGCGACGCTCTATCCGCTCATCGGCTATTACTTGTCCGTCATCGGTGCAGCGGCGGTGTTCAAAGCGTTTGCGCTGGCCGTCGTCTCGTTTTCCGGCGTTGCCATTTACGCGGCGAGAACGAAAGAAGATTTTTCGTTCCTCGGCGGGTTTTTGATGCTTGGCGCGTTTGCGCTTCTTGGCTTGCTGATCATCCAATGGTTCATTCCATTTTCCAGCGTCGGGCAAATGGGCATCGCTGCTTTGGGGATTTTGATTTTCCTTGGCTTTACGATTTACGACATCAACCGTTTGGCCCGCTACGGCTTTACGGAAGCGGATATCCCGATGATTGTCGTCAATATTTACCTTGATTTCATCAATTTGTTTGTCTACATTTTGCGTTTTTTCGCCAGCGATGAGGATTGAGTGCCAAAAAGGGCTGCCAAAAGGAGCAGCCCTTTTTCTATGACGATGGCACAGATCAAAGCGGCAAGTCGAAATGGTGCGGCTATTTTTTTACGGCATGAAAGGTGAAACGCGGTGAGGCAGGAATCGGCAAATGGTGGGGCGAATAAAAGAAAGAAATGGAGAAGAAAGGGGCCTCATGATGAAGTTTGCCGTCAATGTTTCGACGATTTTCACGGAAGCGCCGTTTCTTGCCCGGTTTTGCCAAGGCGAAGCAGCACAGGTTTTCGCACGTTGAGTGCCAGTTTCCGTACGCTGCGGCGCCTGAGGCGGTTGCCGCTGAACTGGAGGAATACGGGCTGTCGCTCGTTACGATCAACTTGCCGGCCGGCGATTGGGAAAAGGGGGAGCGCGGACTGGCGATTCTTCCCGGCCGTCATGACGATTTCCGCCGTGCGCTTGAGGAAGGGGTGCGCTATGCGCTCGCGCTTGGCGCGCCGCGTCTTCATTGCATGGCTGGAGTGGTTCCGGCCGATTTGCCGCGGGAACGGGCGAAAGAAATATACATGCGCCGCTTGGATGGGGCGGCCGCTGCGCTCGGCGTCCACGGTTTGACGCTGACGATTGAACCGATCAATCCGTTCGATATGCCGGGCTACTTTTTAACGGATATTGATGAAGCCGTGGCCATCATTCGCGCTCTTGGCAGGGCAAATGTGAAAGTGCAATACGACATCTACCATATGGCGCGGCTTGGGCGCGATGTGACAGCGACGTTTGCGGCCTATGAACCATTGATTGACCATGTGCAATTTGCCGATGCCCCCGGGCGGCATGAGCCGGGGACGGGAGCGCTTCCGTATCGCGAGATTTTCGCATTTTTGCAAGAGCACGCTTTCCGAGCGGCTGACGGGACGGCCGGTTTATACGCTTGTGATCGGGTGTGAAGATGTGGAAAACGCCGTCCATTACCAAGAACAATGGGTGGAACGGCTGCGGCCGAAAATGGCGGAAATGTCCGTTTTAGCTGCTGAGGAGGCTTCCGTCTTTTGGCAGGCGTTTTATACAGCGGCGTCGAACGGGCGCCTGGCGCTGGCGAAAAACGGCGTGGAAGCGGCGGTGAAAATCGGCGTCGTCAACTTGGATGTGCTCGCCGTCTTGCAGGAAAGCGTTCTTATCGTTGATCGCTGCCACGTCCGTCTTGAGGCGCACGGTGGATTGGGCCATGGGCTTTGCCAGGTGTATGTACACGGAAGCGAAGAAGGGGTGTTGGCGGCCATTGAGGAGCTGCGTCAGGCAGCAGTTCGCCTTGGCGGCTATGCGATCGTGAAACATTTACCATTTTCGCTGCGCCAGCGCGTTGACGTTTGGGGCGGAAAGCCATCGTACTTTTTCTTGCTCGAAGGCATTAAGCGAAAAGATCCAAACAAAACGCTCAACGATCAGTGCTTTATTGGGGGGATTTAATCATGAGCACGATAATCAACGAACGGACGGACAGCCCGGCGTGTGCGACCACAAGCCTCGGCAACTCCCGATTTCCCGACTTGCCGGACCCGAGCAAGTGGGCTGATTGCGTCCACTGCGGCATGTGCTTGGAGTCGTGTCCGACGTATGAACAAACCGGCCAAGAGCAGCACTCTCCGCGCGGCCGCGTTTCCAGTCGGCCATCCGAAAGACATCGCCGCGCTGTTGCTCATTGAAGTGGACGGCATTTTCGCCGGGATTGACGAGCAAATCGACGATATTTTAACGATTTGCCGCCGCCACCATGTGCGCGAAGTGAAAGTCGCCCAGTCAGAGGAAGAGCGGGCGCGCTGGTGGGCGAACCGGAAAACCGGCTTTGGCGCCATGGGGGCGATTTCGCCGGATTATTTAGTGCAAGACGGCGTCATTCCGCGCAGCCGGCTGCCGGAAGTGTTGAACGAAATCGCCAACATCAGCCGCAAATACGGGCTTCTGATTGTGAATATTTTCCATTCTGGAGACGGCAATTTGCACCCGCTTGTGTTGTTTGATGCGAGCAAGCCGCTCGGCCCGGTTATTGAAACGGAGCTTGACCCGCTGTCGGTGTCGGTGAAAGCGCGCGTGAACGGCGTCGAAAAACAAAACAGCCCGACAGAGCTCATGATCATTTCGATCAGCAAAATGATCTCCTATTTGTCCCATGTCATGACGTTGCAGCCGGGCGATGTCATTTTAACCGGAAGCCCGGTCGGCGCTGAGCTGGTTGGCCCGGGAACAGTCATTGAATGTGAAGTGGACGGCATCGGCACGCTCCGCAATACGTTTGTCGCCGCCAAAGCGCCGGCTGTCGCCGCCGAGATCATCGACCGGAAAGGGTTGCCCAGACATACCGATTGGACGATCACCGACCGCGAGGCGTTTTTCCGCGAGCTTGACACCATTCGGCAAAACGGATATGCGCTTGACCTGGAAGAAAATGAATATGGCATCCGCTGCGTCGCGGTGCCGATTTTCGACTATACAGGAAGCGTTGTCGCCGCCGTCAGCGTTTTCGGCCCGACGATCCGCATGACGGATGACCGCATCATGAGGCTTGCTGCGCGCATGCGCCAAATCGGCAAAGAACTCTCCGCCCGGCTCGGCCATCGGCCGATTCATTCCGTCCAGCCGTAACGGCTGGGCGTTTTGTTTTGCGGCGCGAACGGCCGGCTGGGCATGGCGGACGGAAGGGCATGCAGCCGAGCCGTGTTGCGCTTCGCTTTCCGAAAGACGCCCGCTTTTCGCCGCGTTTTGCTAGTGCAAACGGCAATGATGCATGTAAAATAGAAACGAGGTGATTGGCAACGTGAACAAACAGACGCTTTCCGAGTGGATCGAACAGCTTCGTCAGGACCCGAACGTCGTTCATTGGCATGAAATTGAGCCGAAAGAAGCCGACACAGTTCCGTTTCCGACCGAATTGAATCCGCGGCTGCGCGCGGCGCTTGAAGCGCGCGGCATCGCCTCGCTTTACACGCACCAGGCGTCAGCGTATGAGGCGGTGCGAAGCGGGCGGAACATCGTCGCCGTGACGCCGACGGCATCCGGCAAAACGCTCTGCTACAATTTGCCTGTGCTGCAAGCGATCGCGGAGGCGCCGGAAAGCCGCGCTCTTTACTTATTTCCGACCAAGGCGCTCGCCCAAGATCAAAAAAACGAATTACATGAAATCATCGCCGAGATGGGAACGCCGATTTACAGCTATACATACGACGGCGATACGGCGCCGGCGCTGCGGCAAAAAATCCGCCAGGCCGGTCATATTGTCATCACCAACCCGGACATGCTCCATACCGCCATTTTGCCGCACCATACGAAATGGATGTCGCTGTTTGAACAGTTGCGCTACGTCGTCATCGACGAACTGCATACATACCGCGGCGTGTTCGGCAGCCATGTCGCGAACGTCATCCGCCGCCTAAAGCGGATTTGCGCCTTTTACGGCAGCCGGCCGACATTTATTTGCACCTCGGCGACGATCGCCAATCCGCAGGAGTTGGCTGAGCGGCTGATTGGCGAACCGGTGGCGCTGATTGACAACAACGGGGCGCCGCGCGGACGGAAACATATCGTGTTTTACAATCCGCCGGTCGTCGAGCGGACGATGAACGTCCGTCAAAGTGCGACGAAAACGGCGGTCGAACTGGCGCGGCAGCTTTTACGCAACCACATTCCGACGATTGTGTTCGCCCGCAGCCGCGTCCGCGCCGAACTTATCTTAAGCCATTTGCAGGCGGCGGTGAAGGGGCGGATTGGGGAAACGATGGTCCGCGGCTACCGCGGCGGCTACTTGCCGAACGAACGGCGCGCGATTGAAAAGGGGCTGCGCAGCGGGGACATTATCGGGGTGGTCAGCACAAACGCGCTCGAGCTTGGCGTTGATATCGGCCAGCTGCAGGCGTGCATTCTCGCCGGTTACCCAGGAACGATTGCCAGCACGTGGCAGCAAGCCGGCCGCGCCGGCCGCCGCCATGGCGATTCGCTCGTGATTATGGTGGCCGGTTCAAGTCCGCTTGACCAGTACATCGCCGCCCATCCGGAATACTTCTTCGCCCGCTCGCCGGAAACAGCCCGCATCAATCCGGATAATATGCTCATTTTAGTCGACCATCTTAAATGCGCCGCGTACGAGCTTCCGTTTCGGCGCGGCGAGACGTTTGGTGGAGTCGAGGTCGAAGAAGTGCTCGATTTTTTGGCTGAGCAGGGGGTGCTTTATGAGCGCAGCGGCCGCTGGCATTGGATGAGCGAAGCGTTTCCGGCGCAAAACATTAGTTTGCGCTCTGCGGCGCAGGAAAATGTCGTCATTATCGATGTTTCTGACACCGCCCGCCATCGTGTCATCGGTGAGATGGATCGCTTCAGCGCGATGACGCTGCTCCATGAAGAAGCGATCTATTTGCACGAAGGGACGCAATACCAAGTTGAGCAGCTTGATTGGGAGGAGAAAAAAGCGTACGTCCGTCAAGTGGATGTCGAATATTTCACCGATGCCAATCTGGCCGTGCAGCTTGAAGTGCTGTCTGAAGACCGTACTGCCGAACGAGGGGCGATGGCCGTCAAGTACGGCGATGTATCGGTCCGGGCGATGGCGACGATGTTTAAAAAGCTGAAACTGTCGACGTTTGAAAACATTGGATGGGGGCCGATCCGCCTGCCGGAAGAAACGCTTCATACGTCGGCGGCATGGCTCGAATGGATGGAAGTGCCGCCGCGGTTTTCCCCGGCGTTGTTTGAGCACATTCTGGTGGGCATCGCCAACGTGCTTGGCCATCTAGTGCCGATGTTTGTCATGTGCGACCGCTCGGATATTCATGTTGTGCCGCAGCTGAAGGCGCCGCACTCCGGACGGCCGACCATTTTCCTTTATGACCGCTATCCGGGCGGCATCGGTTTATCGGAAGCGCTGTTTGAGCGGTATGAACAAATGCTGGCGAAAGTGAAAGAGTGGGTGGAGCGCTGTCCGTGTGCGGATGGCTGTCCATCGTGCATCGGTGCTCTTGATGCGGCAGGAATGCCGGTCAAGCATGAATTGGTGCAGTTTTTAGCTGAACAGCTCGCTGTGCGGAGCGGTTCCTCGGCTTAGCGCCAACCGCGCCCTGCGGCGCAGCTTCCCGGTCATCGAGACTGGACGGAAAGGAAGGGCGAGACGGATGAAGCCAAAGCTGTCGCAATGGAAAGAGCTGCTGGCCGCCCGGCATCAACCGAAGGCTGCGGCCGGAGAACTTGAAGCAGAAGCGGGTGAATGCCGGGCGGCGGACGTGCCGTTTGCTGAGCAGTGGCGACAATGCGGCGTTGTTCCGCATTCGTTTGCCGGCGATTATTGTCTTGTCCGCGAGACGGTGTACCCGCTTGATCACGAACATGGCCGCTATCGGCTCGGTGCGTTTTATGAGGTGCACCGGCGCTGGCAGGAGGCGCCGTTTTCCCACCCGCTCTCGTGCCGCGGGTTTGCCGTTGGCGACTTGTTCTTTTTTGACACGGAGACGATGGGGCTTTCAAGCGGAGCGGGAAATGTCATGTTTTTGCTCGGCCATGCCCGCTTTGCCGGTGATTGCGTCATCGTCCGCCAGCATTTTTTGCCGCATCCCGGAGCGGAAGTGGCGCTTTATCAAAGTTTCTTATCCGATGTCAACTATACGACGCTTGTTACGTACAATGGAAAAGCGTTCGACTGGCCGCGGCTGAAAACGCGCCATGCCCTTGTCCGTGACATGGTGCCGAAGCTGCCCGCGTTCGGTCATTTCGATTTGTACCATGCCGCCCGCCGATTATGGAAAGGCCGGCTCGATTCGCTGCGGTTGGCTGAAGTGGAGCGGCATATTCTTGGCGTCAAACGGAACGATGATGTGCCTGGTTTTTTGGCGCCGATGATGTACCAAGCGTTTTTGCAAACGCCCCATCCCGACCGGATCATGCCCGTTTTGCGCCATAATGAGCAAGACGTGTTGTCGCTCATCGTGTTATACATTCATTTGTCGATTCAGCTGCTTGACGCAAACCAACTCACCGATCCAGGCGAACAGCTGGCCGCTGCCCGCTGGTTGGAAACGGTCGGGGAGACGGCGGCCGCGCGGGGCGTCTATGAACAGGCGGGCGCCGGGCAGGCGAAAGAAGCGCATATGGCGAAGTGGCAACTGTCGCTTTTATATCGGAAGGAAAAACGGTATGACGAGGCGGCGGCGCTTTGGCGCGACTTATTGGAGTGTGGCGTCTATTGGAAGATGAAAGCGGGCCTTGAGCTGGCGAAAGCGTACGAACATTATTTCCGTGACCTTGATGAAGCGCACCGTTATGCGGCGGCGGCGTATGAGGCATGGCGGTCGCTTGCCAGGGCGAGCCGGCAGGCGGCGGACGGGGAGGAGCGGGAGTGGCGCAAGCGGCTTGAGCGGCTTATGCGCAAGAAAAACAGGCCGGGAAAATGAGACGCCCATTTCCCCGGCAAGCGCAAAATGTGACAGAAACAGAAAAATTCCTACTCTTCTTTTGCTGCGAATCTTGTAGAAAAATAAAAAAACGTGTACAATGGCGTCGGAATGAACGAAAACGAGGGCAGGGAGAAGAATGTGATGAGGAGCATGTACAAAAAAATTTTGTACCTCTTTTTTATTGTCGTCGGCTTGACGTTTGTCGTGTTCCATTATGTTTATTAACGGTTCACGATGCCCGAGATGACCGGCGCCGCGTGGGCGGGGCTGAAGAAGCGGATTCGGTTTGGCAGCGCCGCCGTGCAAAATGGGTATCTACACTAGTACGAGTTCGGTTCGTTCATCATAGGCTAGTATTGCAAACCAACAGTCTAGATGAAAGGAGAAGGATGCCTATGCATTGCCCGCCTTATGTAACGGCGCCGATTGTTCATCCGCCTCAATGCTGCGTCCAACATCATTTTCAAGCAACGATTGTGCCGCATATCCATCCGTCGCATACGATGCATGTGTATCACCAATTGTATGAACATCACCATTATTTCCCGCATACGGAATCGGCCGTCGCTCAGGCTGCCAACCGGCACCTGTATTGCCCAGGGCCGATGCCGCCGTTCCCGGTTGGATATTAAACAAACGGACGAAGGGGCCGCTCGCCGGCCTCTGTTTTTTGTCAAACGGTGTCCGGACCATGCGCTGGAACATCCGTTTTCAAGTATGAGGGGATGGATGGAATCATTTCCTTTTATTCGGTTTCGCGACCGGAATAAAGAAAACGTCAATTGACAACCGGACCGATTTCTGAAAAAATAAAGAAAAGAGTTGAAAGCGGATTGAGGTGAAAGCCATGTCAGCCAATCGCGTAAAACTAACGCCGAAAGACATTTTAGAAAAGGAATTTAAGGTGAGCATGCGGGGGTACAATCAAGACGAAGTGGACCAGTTTTTAGATATGATCATCAAAGATTACGAAGCGTTTCAGCAGGAAATTGAAGAGCTGCAACAAGAAAACGCCCGCCTGAAGCGGCAAGTCGAGGAGCTGCAAAAGCGGCCGTCGGTATCGGCCGGGACGACAAACTACGATATTTTGCAGCGCCTGTCCAATTTAGAGAAACATGTGTTTGGCCGGAAGCTGTACGAGTAGGCGATGTAGACAAATTCCAATTTTTTTCTCTTGCTCTTATGTGAAAAATCGATTATACTGTAAAATGCTCGCAGCGTTAATCATGCTCGGGTAATCGCTGCGGCCGGTTTCGGCCGTAGAGGAAAGTCCATGCTCGCACGGTGCTGAGATGCCCGTAGTGTTCGTGCCTAGCGAATCCATAAGCTAGGGCAGCCTGGCTTCGGCTGGGCTGACGGCGGGGAAAGAACCTACGTCCCGGCTCGGGATATGGTTCGATTACCCTGAAAGTGCCACAGTGACGGAGCTCTAAGGGAAACCTTAGAGGTGGAACGCGGTAAACCCCACGAGCGAGAAACCCAAATGATGGTAGGGGCACCTTCCCGAAGGAAATGAACGGAGGGAAGGACAGGCGGCGCATGCAGCCTGTAGATAGATGATTACCGCCGGAGTACGAGGCGCAAAGCCGCTTGCAGTACGAAGGTACAGAACATGGCTTATAGAGCATGATTAACGTGGTGATGGCATCATGAAAAGCCCTCCTGCATGAAGGAGGGCTTTTCTTGTATCGGTTGTTTTGCAGGATGGTTATACTTGGAGATGAAATACATATTGCCTGCCAGAATAGGGGGAAGCGGATGGAGCGATTTTCAATCATTGCCACGGCCGCGATGGGGCTCGAAGCGGTTGTGGCGGATGAAGTGCGCCGGCTTGGCTACGAATGCCAAGTGGAAAACGGCAAGGTGATGTTTGAAGGTGATGCGGCTGCGATTTGCCGCGCCAATCTTTGGCTGCGCACTGCCGACCGTGTGAAGCTCAAAATCGGCGAGTTTCGGGCGACGACGTTTGAAGAGTTGTTTGAGCAGACGAAGGCGCTGCCATGGGCTGATTATTTGCCGAAAGACGCCTCGTTCCCTGTTATTGGAAAATCGGTGAAATCAACGTTGTTCAGCGTCTCCGATTGCCAAGCCATCGTCAAAAAAGCGGTTGTTGAAAGCCTAAAGGAGCGCTATCGGCTGTCGTGGTTTCCTGAAACAGGGGCGCTCTACCGCATCGAAGTGGCGCTCCATAAGGACATCGCCACCTTGACGATCGATGCGAGCGGCGCCGGGCTGCACAAGCGCGGCTATCGTCTCCGCCAAGGGGAAGCGCCGCTCAGAGAGACGCTCGCCGCCGCCTTGGTGCTGCTGACCAACTGGACGCCGGATCGCCCGTTTGTTGACCCGTTTTGCGGCTCGGGCACGATCGCCATTGAGGCAGCGCTCATCGGCCAAAACATTGCCCCTGGATTCAACCGCGACTTTGTTTCCGAACAATGGCCGTGGATCGGGAAACAAGTGTGGGAGCGCGCGCGCGAAGAAGCAGAAGCGCTGGCCCGCTATGACCAGCCTTTGGATATTATCGGGATGGACATCGATCCGCACATGGTGGAAACCGCCAAGGCGAACGCGGCGGAAGCAGGGCTTGCCGATTTATTGTCGTTTCGAGTCGGGCGGGCGGAGCAGTTTCGGACGGACAAGCGGTACGGAGTGATTGTCGGCAATCCGCCGTATGGGGAGCGGCTTGGCGAACGCCGGGAAGTGGAAGCGCTCTATCGCGCTATCGGCCGCGCCTACGCCTCTTTGGATACGTGGTCGGTCTATATCTTAACCGCCCACCGCGGCTTTGAAACGCATTACGGCCGACCGGCAACCAAACGGCGCAAGCTGTTTAACGGCTTTATCGAAACGCATTACTACCAATATTGGGGGCCGCGGCCGCCGCGTGAAGGCTAGAAGTTGACTTCTCGGCGGCGATCCATCATAATATTGTCTTGTTATTGAGAATAAGCGCGCAACAAACTTGTTGCGCGCTTATGCATGATGATGCCGGGGGAGTTTATGCCAATTTGGAGGGGTGGCGGCGATGAGCCATGATCGTTATCCATTTACAGTAGAAAAAAACGAAAACTTCTTTGACAAGCTCAGCCAATGGATCGGCGATGTTTTTTACGATATTTTGCCAGAGGCCGGGTTTGAGCTGCGCGATGAGCAAATTTATATGGCGTTCCAGCTCGAGCGCGCGTTTCGCGAGAAAAAGGTGATGTTTGCCGAAGCCGGGGTCGGCACGGGAAAAACGATCGTCTATTTGCTGTATGCGATTTGTTACGCCCGCTACACTGGCAAGCCGGCCATCATCGCCTGCGCGGATGAGACATTGATCGAGCAGCTCGTCAAAAAAGAAGGGGATATCGCCAAATTGTCCGATGTGCTTGGACTGCATATCGACGTCCGGCTGGCCAAATCGCCGGATCAATATTTATGTTTAAATAAGCTCGAAGAAGTCACGACATATGATGACGAGGATATCGAATTATACGAGCGAATTTTTGATGAGCTTCCGGCATTCGTCCACGATAATAAACCGATGCAGTCGTTTTACCGCTATGGCGACCGGAAGGAATACGCCCATTTGAGTGATGAGCAGTGGAAAAAAATCGCCTGGGACCCGTTTCAGGATTGTTTTACATGTGAAAAGCGGCACCGCTGCGGCCAGACGCTTTGGCGCGATTATTATCGAAAAGCGACGGATTTGATCGTCTGTTCGCACGATTTTTATATGGAACACGTCTGGACGTATGAGGCGCGCAAGCGGGAAGGCCAGCTGCCGCTGTTGCCGGAGGCGAGCTGCATCGTGTTCGATGAGGGGCATTTGCTTGAGTTTGCCGCGCAAAAGGCGCTGACGTACCGGATGAAAGAGACGACGCTTGAGATGCTGCTGACAAGGCTGCTCGAAAACGACATCCGTGAACAGCTCGCTTATTTAATTGAGGAGACGTTGGAGACGAGCGCGCGCTTTTTTGCGGAATTGAAAGCGTGCGCGAAAGACGTTCCCGGATCGAACCGGAAAGAAATTTTGCCGTCGCCCGCCCTGCAGCAATGGGCGAAGCAGCTGCACAGGCAAATCGTTGAAATCGGCAATGAGCTTGTGTTTGAAAGCGAGACGTATACGATCGACCATTATCAGCTGAACATCGTGGACGAATATTTGGATCAAATTCAATATTCGCTCGACTTGTTTTTGACGAACGCCGATGCGATCACATGGCTTGAGTCATCGCGCCAAGAGGCGACTTTGGTCGTCATGCCGCGCACCGTGCAGGAAGTGCTGCGCGAAAAAGTGTTCAGCAAACGAATGCCGTTTATCTTTTCATCGGCGACGCTGTCGAGCGGAAAATCGTTTGCCTATATTGCCCAAAGCTTGGGCATTGATGACTATTTGTCGTTCAGCGTGCCATCGCCGTTTGATTACGATGAGCAAATGACAATTTATATGCCGACGTTCCGCGCCGGCGAGACGCTGTTTGCGGAAAAATATCGCTATGCGCTCGAAAAATTGCGCGAAACCGGCGGCCGGGCGCTCATCTTGTTCCCGACGCGCGAAGAGCTGCTCCAATTTAAAGAAGAAGCGGCCGATGAACCGTTTTCGTTCTTGTTTGAGGGAGACCGTGAAATCAGCGATTTGGTCGCCGAGTTTCAGCGCAATGAGGAGACCGTGCTTTGTTCGGAACATTTATGGGAAGGGCTTGACATCCCGGGGCCGTCATTGTCAAACGTCATCATTTGGTCGCTTCCGTATCCGCCGAACGATCCGGTGTTTCAGGCGAAACGGAAGGCATACCGCGATCCGTTTTGGAGCGTTGATGTGCCGTACATGCTGCTCCGCCTCCGTCAAGGGGTCGGACGGCTCATCCGCACCCGCGATGATCGCGGCATCGTCTCCATTTTTGTCACTGACCGCGACGATGCGCAAGTCATCCAAGCGGTCAAAGAGGTGCTGCCGACAGCGGTGAGGGAAGAATAAGTTCTTCCCTTTTTCTTTTTGCAGCCGAAGCGGATATTTCCCGATGTGTCAGCAGGAAAATGCCCACTTGTTATGGAAATGATGATACGGCCAACAAAAACAGTGGGAGGATGGGGCTCGATGAAGCGAATGGAAGAACAATTTTTGGAATATGTCAAAAAAATGATGGGATACCATGAGGCGATCGGCCTCATGTATTGGGATTTGCGGACCGGGGCTCCGAAGAAAGGAGTCGGACAGCGCTCGGAAGTGATCGGCATGCTGTCGGCGGAAGCGTTCCAAATGTCGATATCCGAAGAGATGGCGGCGTTTATCGCCAAACTGTCAGCCAAAGGGGTGTATGAACAGCTTGGTGAAGTGACGCAGCGCACGCTCGATGAGTGCAAAAAAGAATATGAGCGCAATAAAAAAATTCCCGTTGCCGAATACAAGGAGTATGTAGTACTTCGCTCCAAAGCGGAAAGCGTCTGGGAAGAGGCGAAAGCAACCGCTGATTTTTCCCGTTTTCGCCCGTACTTGGAGCGAATCATCGAGTTTCAGCGCCGTTTTATCGAGTACTGGGGATATGAAGGGCATCCGTACAACACGCTGCTTGATCAATATGAGCCGGGCATGACGGTCGAGCTGCTCGATCAGCTGTTCGGCCGGCTGCGTGAACGCATCGTTCCGCTTGTACAAGCCGTTGCCGCCGCCCCAAATAAGCCGGATACGTCGTTTTTGTTTGCTGCGTTTCCGAAAGAACGGCAACGGGCGTTTCTTTTGGAGCTGCTTCCGGAACTCGGCTATGACTTTGGCAAAGGGCGGCTTGATGAGACGGTTCATCCGTTTGCGATCGGGTTGAACCCAAACGATGTGCGCATTACGACGCGCTACGACGAACGCGATTTTCGCACCGCCATCTTCGGGACGATTCATGAGTGCGGCCATGCCCTGTATGAACAACATATTTCCGAAACGCTTGTCGGCACGCCGCTTTGCGGTGGGGCATCGATGGGCATTCACGAGTCGCAGTCACTGTTTTTCGAAAATATGGTTGGCCGCCACTATTCATTTTGGAAGCGGCATTATTCACGTCTTTCGCAATACGCGCCATCGCAGTTTGCCGGCGTTTCGCTGGATGCGTTTTACCGGGCGATCAATGAGGCGAAGCCGTCGCTGATCCGGATTGAAGCCGATGAACTGACGTATCCGCTTCACATTATCATCCGCTACGAAATCGAAAAGCAGCTGTTTGCCGGCGATATCGAAGCGGCGGACTTGCCGGACGTATGGAATGAGAAATATGAGCAATATCTTGGCATCCGCCCGTACAACGATGCGGTCGGCGTGTTGCAGGACGTCCATTGGTCGGGCGGCAGCTTCGGCTATTTTCCGTCGTATGCGCTCGGCTATATGTACGCGGCGCAATTCAAACAGGCGCTCGAAAAAGAACTCGACATGGCGGCGTTGCTTGAAGAAGGGAACATCGCGCCGATTCGTGAATGGCTGACCGAGCGCATTCATCGATTCGGAAAAACGAAAAAGCCGCTCAACCTTGTGCGCGATGCCACCGGTGAGCCGCTCAACGCCGAACACTTGATCCGTTATTTAGAAGAAAAATATAAAGCGATTTATTGTCTATAAAGCAAATCCCCCTCTCCGGTTTGGAAGAGGGGGATTTGCTTACCATAATTTGTATCCTTTCGACCCCGGCGGAGCATTTTGAATGATGTCAATGAGCGGCACCGTATAGGCGATGACAATGAGCGCCACAACGAGGCCGATCCACAGCTTCCAGTTTTCGAGCGCCAACGCCGCCCGTTCCTGCGGGGCGGCCGCTTCGGCGACCGGGAATTCGGTTTCGCCTTTCGGAGCGAAAAACGCTAGGTTAATGACGATGACAAGAATCAAAATGATGCCGATGAACAAAATGGTGCCGCCGACCGCCTGGGCGATTTGGTACGGAATCCATTCAAGCGCCTGCGGCGAGTTGCCGTATGTGGAGAACGCTGAGCGCCGTGGCGCCCCGAGCAAGCCTGCAAAGTGCATCGAGCCGGACATAAATGTCATCCCGACCGCCCATACGATCGTTTGGATGATGGCAAGCCGGTTCATCGCTTTCGTCATCACCCGGCCGGTCAAATGCGGGATGAGCCAATACGATGCGCCAAAAAACGTTAACACAACCGTCGTGGCAACGGTCAAATGGAAGTGGCCGGTCACCCAAATCGTGTTATGAACGACTTGGTTGAGCTGGTGCGAAGCATTGATGATTCCACCCGTGCCGGCCGGAATGAAAAACAGCATCCCGACAAACGGTGCGAAAAAGCGGGCGTCGCCCCACGGCAATTTCCGCCACCAGCCGAACAGGCCGGTTGCCCCCTGCGAGCGGCCGTACGATTCAAACGTCGCAAACATGGCAAACGCTGTCATGAGCGACGGAATGATGACCATAAACGTCAAGACGACTTGCACGTACTTCCAAAACGGCGAAATCCCTGGCTCCAGCAATTGATGGTGAAAGCCGACTGGAATCGAAAACAGTAAAAACAAGATAAACGCCAGCCGCGCGAGCGAATCGGAGAATATTTTGCCGCCGATCACTTTCGGGATGACAGCGTACCAAACCATATACGCCGGCAATAGCCAGAAGTAGACGAGTGGATGCCCGAAATACCAAAACAGCGTCCGGCTCAAGAGCACGTTCACCCGATCCGTGAGCCCAAGCGACCACGGAATGAGCTGAAAGACGACGGTGGCGGCTACGCCAAGCGTGCAGATGAGCCATAATACCATATTCGTGACAGACATAAACGCCAACAGTGGGCTCGCCTGACCGCGGTGCGCCTTCCGCCAGCGCGCGTAATGGGCAAACATTCCAAACCCGCTCCCCCAGCTGCCGACGACGACGAGCGCCAAGCCGATGTAAAAGCCAGCGTGCGCCTGAAGCGGCGCGTAAAACGTATATAAGACAGATGCTTGGCCGGTTAGGATGAAAAAGGCTGTGCAGGCCGTCCCTGCCGTCATCATCCAAAAACCGATCCAGCCGAGCCGGCGCGAACCGTCCGAGAGCGCTCCGGTCGTGCGGCTGACCGCAGCGAACTGAAAGCCGATAATGAAAAACGTCGTCAGCACAAGCCCAAGCAAGACGCCGTGCGTCGTCAAAATCGTGTAATAGCTGATCCCAGCCGGCAGCTCAAACTTGCCGGAACGGACGAGTGTTTGCAACAAACCGGCGAATCCCCCGAGCGCCAGGGCGGTAAAGGCGACAAACAAATGTGCCAGCGCCAGTTTGGCGTCGCGGCGATCGACTTTTTCCAACGAGTTCACCATCTCACTCCACCACCTTAATGCGCGCCGTCATCATATGGTGGCCGGCGCCGCAATATTCATTGCAAAGAATCGTATACTCGCCCGGTTTGTCAAACGTCGTTGTCAAGCTGTTGACATAGCCGGGTTCGACCATCATATTGATGTTCGTTCCGGGAATTTCAAACCCGTGAATGACATCTTTTGAGGTGACGTTGATCGTCACTTTCGCTCCTTTTGGAATTTCAATGGCATTTGGCGTAAAGGAAAACGCGGCCACGACGATGTTCAGTTCGTATTCGTCATCCCCTTTTTTCACAAGCCCCGGATGATCAAACGGCGGGGTAGTGTCCACTTTTTCCGGATCGATCGTCGTCAGACAGCTTGGCGGCTGCTGTCCGGCGGCGAAAGCGCTCACGCCGACGACCGTCAAAAAGACGATCAAACAACCGATGCCGAACGTCAGCCAAATTTTTTCATACTTATGAATGTGCATCTCAAGTCCCTCCCTTGCCGCTTACAGGCGGTGTAAAAATAAAAAGTAGACGCTGACCCAGGCGAAAATGATGAAAAAGCCGAGCAAAAACACGGACGACAGCGTGCCGCTGAGCGCCGGCTCTTTTTCCTTTTTTGTTTGCCGGTCCATTGCCGTCGGTTTTGTCCGCTCTGGTTTGGCCATCCTTTCATCCCTCCTCGTGCGTTTTGGATTCATCCCCCATAACGTTGACAGGCAGGTGCGCCAAGCGTGAGTTTCCCTGCTTTGACACTATCATAACCGTACAAAACGGCTGCAACAGTGACTTTTCTCACAAAAACAACACAAGAAGTTTGAACAAATGGTGACGATGGTGAACAATGTAGGAAAAGGGCGGGAAGGAAAAAGGCGGCGGATCCGTCTGATGAGGGACAGCGGCAACGGTTTTGTCCCGGACAGAATCGGAACGAAGATAGCTGACGGCAAAGGAGAGTAAAAACGAATGATTAATTATTTTTTTATTTAATGTTCGTTTTTTTTTTTTATTAAAAAACCGCTTCTCATCCGCCGCTTTCCATGGTATACTGCTAGTAACTGAATCACGCTGACTCACTCATATAATCGCAAGAATACGGCTTGCGAGTCTCTACCAGCCGACCGTAAATCGGCTGACTATGAGTGGTAATGTCAAGGGGGGCGGCCATGGCCGTCTTGCGCCTTCCTTTTGCCTTGGCTTAAAAGACATTGCCTGACTCATGGAATGAGTGAGGCCGGTGTTTTTTAAGCTTTTTTATTTTGGAGGGGATTGGCATGCGCGAATTGCTCGAAAAAATTGCCACTGAAGGAGAGGTGCTGGCCGGCGGGGTGCTGAAAGTCGATCGCTTTTTGAACCATCAGGTCGCCCCACAGCTGATGAAGCGGATCGGCGAAGCGTTTGCCGGCCGGTTTTGCGGCGAGCGGCCGACGAAAGTGTTGACGCTTGAGTCATCGGGCATCAGCCCGGCCATCATGGCCGCGTATGAACTTGGCATCCCGCTTGTCGTTGCCCGTAAGCCGATTTGGCTATGCAAGAAAACTTGCTGATCATTGCTTGCTCGGTCGGCATAGGGCTTGGGGTGACGGCGGTGCCGAACTTGTTTGCTGAGCTTCCGGCGGGCCTGCGCATTTTGACGGACAGCGGCATCGTCGCCGGCGGCCTCACCGCCATCCTTTTAAATGCCGTCTTCCATTTCGGCAAGGCGAGAAAATCGGCTGCACTGCCGTTGCAGGAACAAAAAATTTCATAATCGTATTGATCGCTTTCATAGAAATCCATCAGCTGTTCCTGAGGCTGCGGCCGCGCTTCGTGCCGCCGCTGCGGGGAGAACGGGCGTGTGTTTCCGGCAGTGCGCAAGTAAAACAAAGACAGCCGGCTGTGAAACGGTTCCATTGACGCCAATGGCTCGCCGGCTGCGGGCCGGGGAAAAACATTCATCCCGCTGAACGAACCGGCGGGATTTTTTTGTTTTCCTATTGGGAAACGGGGCGAAATACAGTAAAATGAATGTAAATGACATTGACGGAAACAAAGGGGTTTTGGTCATGGGAATATTGTGATCGAGCGGCCGCCATTGCGGCCGTGGCTGGCGAAAATGACAAATATGCACGACCGGCTTCAGCAAGCCGGCGACAACGAAAATGCCGATAAAGTGAAGCATGCCGATGCGCTGCTGTTTGTCACGTATTACAACCACGCGTTCTCGAAGGCAGACCGGGAGTTTTTGCTGCAGCTCGGGCGCGTCAAAGATGCGTTTTCGCTTGATAAAATGTTTTTCATCATCAATGCGGCTGATTTGGCCCAGTCGAAAGAGGAGCTTGAGGCCGTCATTTCCTATATGAACGGAGAGCTCGCCCGCTTCGGCATCCGCTTCCCGCGCCTTTATGCGCTCTCAAGCCGCTTGGCGCTGGCGGAAAAAACGGGGGCCGAGCCCGGTCCGCGCGGCGTCTTGGCGGACTCCGGCTTGTCTGCCTTTGAAACCGACTTCTTCCGCTTCTTAACGGAAGAACTGGCGGAAGTCGCCGTCGAGAGCGCATATGCCGAGCTTGAGCGGGCGCGGCGGGCGGCAGAGGAATTCGCGCGCGCCGCAGGGCAAAGCGAAGCGGAAAAAGCGGAGAAACGGCAGGCGCTTGAGGCGGTGAAAACGAAGATGCACGCCGTGCTTGCTGGCATTGATGATGCCTACGGCCGGCAGGCGCTTCGCCAGGAAGTCGACGAATTGCTCTATTACGTCAAGCAGCGCGTCTTTTTCCGCCTCAACGATGTGTTTAAGGAGGCGTTCAACCCGGCGGTGCTCCGCGACGACCAAGGCCCGGCGCGGCGGGCGCTTGAGCGTTGCCTCGACGAGTTGCTCGCATCGGTTGGCTTTGATTTGGCCCAAGAGTTGCGGGCGACGAGCTTGCGTGTTGAGTCGTTTTTGCACAAACAGCTGGCCGAGCAGTTCTCGCGCCTATTCCATGAGCTTCGTCGTTTCGATGATGCGCTCGCGCTCACGCCGCCTGAGCCGTTTGCCTTTTCGGCGCCGGAGTTTGCCAACGCCCTTGGGGATGTAGACCGGGTGCGGTTTACCAAGGCGCTTTCGCTGTATAAAAACGCCAAATCGTTTTTTGAGCGCGACGAAAAGCGGCGGATGAAAGAGGAAATTGAGGCGGCGCTTGTCGAGCCGATCGACGCCTATTTGGCTGAGCAAAAAGAGCGGCTTGTGGCGACGTACGAAGAACAATACAAGGCTGCCGTCGCCGCACTTTTGGCCGCTCTCGCGGAACAAGTCGACAGCTATATGGAGGGCTTGCTTGCCGCGCTCGCCGAAGCGGCGGATCATGAGGCGCTCGCCCGCATCGAAGCGGCGCTTCGCGGCCTTCTTTCGGGCCGCGTCGGGGAGGCGCGTTGATGAACCGGTTTCACGCTTGCGCTAAATGCATCTACTACCGTATAGAAAAGCGAGCCGACGGGCTGTACACGTATTGCCGCCGGCTCGGCTATAAGACGAAGCCAAACTATCGGTTCAACTGCTGGACGCCAAAACCGAACGTCCGGCGTTTGATGGAAAAAGAAGCAGGAAAGGACGAGGACCATTGAGCGAAGTACATCACGCCATCACCGCCCATATCAACAAACAGCACGCCATCTTAAAGCGGTTTGCCGCCCTTGAGCTCGAGCGCGAGCGGCGCATCGATGAGGCGGTTGAACGGTGCCGCCGCGGTGAGCCGTTTACGGTCGAGGCGATCAATGAAGTGACGAAACAAATGAACGAGCTGGCCGCCGGCGGCCTCGTGCCGGCGCGCCGCTATGTAACGCCAGAGATGGTGCGCGACTACGTGCGCCAGCTTGAAGAGAAGTAACGCACACAGCCGAAGCGTTGGCATTGGCTGCCCGGCTGCCGGCCTGTAAGCAGGCCGGGCTGATGAAAACGAAAGAGGGGGGAGAAACAATGGCGTCTCTCGTTTCCCACGAATGGCTGTTGGCGCATTTGTCCGATGAAACCATCCGTATTGTTGATTGCCGGTTTTGGCTTGGCGATCCGGCTAAAGGGGCGTCTCTTTACCGGGAAGACCATATTCCCGGAGCGGTGTACCCGATTGAAACGGGTGACCCGTCATCCGATGCTTAGTTTTCTCCGATTCGGGCTGAAACATCATTCGACGCCTCGGTGTTGTCGGATGGAACCGTTGTTTTCTTTTCGTTTTCTTTTTTCGGTCCGCATGAGGTCGAAGCGTTGTTGATTTTCAACGATTTTCACCTAGTGTTTGGTTCGCTTTTCTTCCATTGTTTCGGACGCCGGTTGAAGCCGCTGTATGCATAGTTTTTTGGCCGCTGGCGGATACTATAGGTGAACCGACGGAAGCAGAGGAGGAGACGCATGGGCCGGACCAAACTTGGCAATGCCAATGCCCAACGGAACAACAACGCCAAAAAGAAAAACGGCTTCAATGAATGGACGAGCGAGTTTGCTTCGTACGCCGAGGTGGAAGCCGAGAAACTGAAAAACGACCATAAAAACATCCGTTAATGACGAGGGCTCGCCCCTCGTTTTTTCGTCCTTAGACGTCAACGTTGGCAAACACAAACGTATGTGCTATAATGATGGGCAGAGCGGCGGAGGGCGCTGGATGGAAGAAAGGGCGCCGGCCGGCAGGGAGGGAAATGCGTGCGGAAATGGTTCGTCGTCCTATTGTTTTTGGCCGTTGCCGGCTATGGTCTTTGGAATGTGATGGCTGCCGGGAACGAACAGGAAACAGACGAAATAGAAAGCGGCCCGGGCATCGGCCAGACGGCCCCTGATTTGACGCTGCCGACGCTTGGCGGCAAAGCCGTCCGGCTGTCTGATTTGCGCGGCAAAGCGGTTGTCCTCAACTTTTGGACGTCGTGGTGTCCGCCGTGCAAAAAGGAAATGCCGGAGCTTGAGGCGTTTTACAAGCAGCACGGCCGCGAAGTCATGTTGCTTGCCGTCCATTTGACGACGCAAGATACACTCGATAATGCGGAGCGATTTGCGAAAGACAAAAAACTGACGTTGCCCGTCGCCTTGGATGTGCGCGGCGAGGCGCTTCACCGATACCGAATCCAGACGATTCCGACGACGTATATCATCGACCCAAACGGCGTCATCCGGCAAAAAATCATCGGCCCGGTGACCGCCGCGCAACTCGAAAAGAAGACAGCGCTCTTTCGTTGACCGAACAGTTTTGACGGAAGGCGCTTTTTTTTATGGTTCATTATTTTTTGAAAAGTTGTCATAATTTTTATCTTTTTTGGGCATGAATAAGATTACAATATAAATGAGGGGAGGTTGATAGCGATGAGACGATCCCGCAAAATGACTCTCCAAGAACTGATCAGCGAGAACAAACGGCAATTGTTGAGCGACCGGGAAGCGCTCGAGAAAATCGAGAAAAAGCTGGAAGAGCGGATGCTCAAGAAAGCAGAATGACCCATGCATAGCGGTCCTCCGGGCGGACAGACTAGATGGCGAGGAGGCGAAGACAATGAGCAATCCGAAAGGAAGCCGCAAACATTTTGTTCCCAACCATATCGGAACACAGCCTCGCGCCGCTGGAGGAAACAAAGGCAAACAAATGCAAGATCAATCCGGCCAGCATGCTCAAGTCATCCAAACGAAGGGTGAGTAGCTGGAAAATCTCGTAAAGGAGGAAGCCTATATGCCGCGTCCGAAACCGGATGACCGCAGCGACAATGTTGAGAAGCTGCAAGAGATGGTGCAAAACACCATTGAAAATATTGAAAAAGCCGAAGAAACGATGCAGTTTGCTTCCTCGGAAGAGCGGGAGAAAATTCGCGAGAAAAACCGCCGCCGCGAAGAAGCGATCGCGGCCATGCGCGCGGAAATTAAAGACGAAGCCGCTGCACGGGAGCACGGCTACCAATTATGACAAAGCTGCCCCGATGCGGGCGGCTTTGTTTTTTGGGTTGCCGCTTGAGCGGCCGGACGGACAAATGGTAACATAAAGGAGAAGCCCGGCAAAAAATGGAGGGAGAACGAACATGAAAGTGGCAGAAAAACAAATTGAAGTGCGTTATGCGGAAACAGACCAAATGGGCGTCGTCTACCACGCGAACTATTTAGTTTGGATGGAAGTCGGGCGTACGGAATTGATCAAACAGCTTGGCTTTCATTATGCCGACATGGAGAAAGAAGGCATCATTTCGCCTGTTGTCGATTTGCAAGTGTCGTACAAAAAGCCGCTTCGTTATGGGGAAACGGCGACCGTCCGCACATGGATTGACGCTTACGACGGCATCCGCGTCACATACGGCTACGAGATTCTCGCCCCGGACGGCGAGGTGGCCGTGACCGGCAAATCGCAGCACGTTTGCGTCAAGCGCGATACGTTTCGGCCGATCGTCATCCGCAAATATTTTCCCGAGTGGCATGAAGCGTATGAGCGGGCGAAACGATAAAGGGGAGCGGTGCGATGGCGTTTGGCATTCGCCGCCACGAGCTCGCGGCATGGAAAGAAAAAGTGAAGCGCGGCGAAATCGCCTTTTTGACCCATTATTGGCATGATGAACGGTTTCCGCACTGCACGACGGTGACGAAAGTCGGCTGCGCCGATGTCGAAAAACTTGCCGCCTGGGGGAGGCAATACGGGCTGAAGGAAGAGTGGATCGACCGGCGCAACGAGTTTCCGCATTTCGATTTGCTTGGGGAGACGCAGGTGCGCATTTTGCGGCAAGAAGGCCGGCTTCATGAGCTGGAACGATTCACGAAACGGGGGAAGAAGGAGTCATGATCGATTTGGCTGTTGTAAAAGAAATGACAAAACATACGTTAATCGAGACGCTCGGCATCGATATCATCGAGCTTGGCGAAGGGCGTGTCGTGGCGACGATGCCGGTCGACCATCGCACGCATCAGCCGGCCGGGCTGTTGCACGGCGGAGCATCGGTTGCCTTGGCCGAGACGGTCGCCAGCATCGGCGCGTACGCGCTTGTGGACCCCAACACGGAAAACGTCGTTGGATTGGAAATCAACGCCAATCACGTCCGCGTCGTTCGCCGTGGGACGGTGACGGCGACAGGGACGGTGTTGCACCGCGGCCGGACGACGATGGTTTGGGATGTGCGCATTACGGACGAACAAGGGGAGCTCGTCTGCATCTCCCGCTGCACGATCGCCATTATTCGAAAAAGCTAGCGTCACGGCTAGCTTTTTTCGCTGGTTAATGGAGCAAAAACACCGGTTCGCCGCTTTTTTCGTCCAAATCAACCGTCAAATCGCGGCCGTCAAAATACCATTGGTCGCTGTCTTCGACAAAAAACGTCACGCCGTCAACCGTTGTCTGCGCCGCTGGCTCTCCTGCCGGCTCGTCTTTCGTCATGCCAAGCGAAAACCCTTTTTGCACGGTGCTGTACCCGCCGTAGCGGACAAAAAAGCGGATCGCATCGCCCGGCTTCAGCCCGAGCTCCTGCTTGTACCAATCAAACGCTTTTTTTGTAATCATGATATTCATGGCTTCCCCTCCTCACTTGTTTATTATAAGTGAATGGACGGCGCCTGTAAAACGATTGTGTGAACATTAGCTGACAATTTTAGGATAAAATGCTTTCCATAAAGTGGCGGTGTCCTTGTTTTCATCGGTTGGAGTAAAACGCTGGCTGGCGGCAAACAGTAAAAGCGAAGGGGGTGAGGGCGGTGGGCAAAAAGCGGACGTTTCCGCTCAGCTACGAATCCGACGGACTGATGGGGAAAAGCAATGAAAAGCATCCGCGCCGCTCGGACAGCCAGCAAACGGGCAAACAAGCGCCTGATTTTTTCAACACGACGCCATCGAGCGAATAAAAAAGCCGAATCGAACGGGCGATGGTTGAACATCGCGCTGTTTTGTGAATAAAGTAGCCAGTAGGCTGCTTTTTTTCATGGCAACTACTATACAAACGGGCCGATCCGCGTTATCATTACTTGAGGGACATCTTTTTTGAAAGGAGTGGCGTTTTCGTATATGAGTAGTTCGAGCCCGAACGAACCGGAACCGGAATATAGCGGGGAACGCGGCCTGTTCCTTTTTCCGCCCGCTGCTCATCATACGAAAACGAGCTCCGGACGGAAAGGAAGAGGCGCCGCCTTCCTCGCATGAAAAGGAGGAAGGATGCCAGATGATGAAAATGTATTTGTCTGATGCGAGCGGCAAAATGCGCGAAATTGACCGGATCGAAAACGGCTGCTGGATCAATCTCGTCGCTCCGACCGAGGACGAAATTCGCTACATCGCCCACCATTTGGACATTCCGATCGATTCGATCAAAGATGCGTTGGACGACGAGGAGCGGTCGCGCGTCGAAAAGGAAGACAACCATGTGCTCATTATCGTCGACATTCCGATCGCCGCCCATGATGAAGTGGACGGCCCGATTTATGAAACGATTCCGATCGGCATGATCATTACGAACACATGCTTTATCACCGTCTGTTTGCAAGAAAATCCGATTTTTGAGGAATTTTCAAAAAACAAAATCAAAAACTTTTACACGTTTATGAAGACGCGGTTTGCGTTGCAAATGCTGTACATGATTTCCACGTATTATTTGCGCTACTTGAAGCAAATCAACCGGCGGACGAGCGAAATTGAAAAAGAGCTGCACCAGTCGATGAAAAACAAAGAACTGTTTTCGCTCCTTAGCATGGAAAAAAGCTTAGTCTACTTTATGACGTCGCTCAAGGCGAACAACATCGTCATGGAGCGGCTTATGCGCCTCAACTATTTGCGCATGTACGAAGATGACCAAGATTTGCTGCAAGACGTCATTATTGAAAACAAGCAGGCGATTGAAATGGCCGAAGTATACAGCAGCATTTTAAGCGGCATGATGGATGCGTTCGCTTCGGTCATCTCGAACAACTTAAACATTGTGATGAAGTTTTTGACCGCCATTACGATCGTCATTTCGCTGCCGACGATGGTGGCGAGTTTCTACGGCATGAACGTACCGATTCCGTACCAACACTCTCCGTACGCCTTTTTGATCGCGATGGCGCTCGCCGGTTCACTGTCAGCGGCGACGGCGTACATCTTTTGGAAAAAGCGATACTTTTGACGGCCGGCGGAACAACGGCTGCCCTATTGTTCGGGCAGCCGTTTTTGCGTTCTTGCCGCCACTCCGCCGGAGAGGATAAACTTCATCGCCTCTTCCGGCGCCATGTCGATGACTTCAACTTGTTCTTTTGGAACGAGGAGCGTCAGCCCCGCAACTTGAAACGTCTGCGGAACATAGACGGCCACATAATCGGCCAGCGGATCGTGCCAGGCGCCGACGTCATCCATTGTAATGAAGCCGAGGCATTTCCAGCCGCTTTCCGGCAGCGTGACGAGCACGACTTTGGAAAACGACCGTTTTTCCCCGATCAAAGAGGCGATCGTATCTTTGGCGACCGAATAAACGGTTTTCAGGAAGGGAATGCTTTCAAGCAACCGGTCGATCAGTCGAATGAGGCGGCCGCTCACGTATTGCGTCGACAGCCAGCCGAAGACCGTGATGAGCGCAACCGTTGCGAGCAAACCAAGGCCGGGGACGTAGCGGCTGTCCAGGTGTGGGCGGACGTATTGACCGAGCAATCCGTCCAAAACGGTGAATACTTTGTAGCACACATAGACCGCTACGAAAATCGGCACGATCGTCAACATGCCGTTTAGGAAATTTTTGGCCAAAAAGCGCATCCGTTTGCTCCCCTTTCCTTCATTCTCTTTGGCGCGGAGCTCCCCACTTCGATCGACGGAAACAAGCGGGAAGCTGCTCCTTTCCTACCATACCAGTTTTTCTTTTTGCCGACAACGCTTTTAAAAGGACGGCAGTCGACGGAAAAGCGGATTAAAGAAGGATTTATTGAACCAACGCTAAAAGAGGCGGTGCCGGGCGATTTAGGCCTTGTGTTGCCGTACAACACGATGAAAAGCTTGATTGAGATGACGGAAGCGCTCAATCACGTCACCCCGGGGCTGGCGTCGGAACATACGCTCTTTTATGGCGTCGAGGCGAAGTTTTATTCGGCGCGCCCGAAGCTAAACGACCGGTTTGAAACAGAAATTGCTGGGCTGTACGTTGGCGGCGACGGCGCCGGCATTACGCGCGGCCTCGCCCAAGCGAGCGCTTGCGGCGTCTGGATCGCCCGCGACATCGTCGAAAAATTGACGCGCTAAGCTGAAGGCGGCAAGGCAGGCTGTCCGAAACGGAAGCTTGCCTTGTTTTGCATCGGATGGTTCATCAGCGGGCGTTCGCCCGAAAAGTAAACTTAAAATAAATTTAGGTTGACAATCAATCGCCCGATTCGTTACGATAAATGTAATGATGTGGAAAGGGGAGAGGAACGATGGCAAATTGGCTTCATTTGGCTGAACAAGTGCTCGACGGCCATGAACTGACCGACGAGGAAGCGCTGGCGATATTGGATTGTCCGGACGAGGAGCTGCTCCTTCTTTTGCAAGGGGCGTACCGCATCCGCTCGGCGTACTACGGCAACAAGGTAAAACTGAATATGATCATTAACGCTAAGTCCGGTCTCTGTCCGGAAAATTGCGGCTACTGTTCCCAGTCGGCCGTAGCGACGGCGCCCGTGAAAACGTACAAAATGGTTGATAAGGAGACGCTGCTCCGCGGAGCGGAAGAAGCGCACCGGCTGCGCATCGGAACGTATTGCATTGTGGCGAGCGGCCGCGGGCCGAGCGATAAGGAGATCGACACCGTTGTGTCCGCGGTCAAGGAAATTAAAGAGCGGTTCGGGCTGAAAGTGTGCGCCTGCCTGGGGATTTTAAAGCCGGAGCAGGCGGCGCGGCTGAAGGAGGCGGGCGTGGACCGCTATAACCATAATATTAACACGTCAAAACAGCACCACCCGAACATTACGACGTCCCATACATACGACGATCGGGTGCGGACGGTGGAAACGGTGAAAGAGGCGGGTCTTTCGCCGTGTTCCGGCGTCATTGTCGGCATGAAGGAAACAAAGCGGGATGTCGTTGAGATGGCGCGCAGCCTGCGGGCGCTCGACGCGGATTCCATTCCGGTCAACTTTTTGCACGCGATCGACGGAACGCCGCTGGCCGGCACGAACGAGCTAAACCCGCGCTATTGCTTGAAAGTGTTGGCGCTGTTCCGGTATATGAATCCAACGAAAGAAATCCGCATCGCCGGCGGACGCGAAGTGAACTTGCGCTCCCTTCAGCCGCTCGGGCTGTATGCCGCCAACTCGATTTTTGTCGGCGACTATTTGACGACGGCCGGGCAGGAAAAGGCGGCCGATTATCAAATGCTTGAAGATCTAGGATTTGAAATTGAATTTGCCCCAGCACCGCCCGCCGGGGTGGTGTAACGGTTGACGGGGCTGACTCAAAAGTCCCTTTTTGATGGAATGTAACCGAAGTATGTGAAAGAGACCACCTCTGAAATCCTCGGTTTTACCGGGTTTTTCATGGTGGTCTATTTTTATGTCGCCCCAGATAGGAGCATTACCGCTCTTTTGGGTCAGCCCTTTTTCATATGGCTAGTCCGGGATCGGTCATTGGAAACGGCTTCTAGAAGGACGGGGATTTTATGGAAACAGCGGCCCGATGGTTGGCATGAAACGCGAACGTGGCGCGTACGATGGCAATACAAGCGGCAAAAAAGCTTCACAAACAGAAAAAAGCTCATTATAATAGCAACAAAGAGAAAGGAAGGGGATGGGGAAACATGGCAAGATCGTTTTATCGTTACTTATTGCGCTTCCGCCACGGGTGTGAAGAAGATCCAATCGTCCGGTTTGCGAACGGGGCGTACGATGACCACAGCTTTCCAAAAGGATCGGCCGACTACGAGGAGCTCAGCGGGTATTTGGAGGTGCATGGCGATTATTTGGAAAGCATGGTTCTCTTTGATGAACTATGGGAGCAGTTTTTACACGAAGCATAACATGGAAGAGGGTTTTGCTCCGAATATTGACAGCGATTTCAATCGTTTTTCCGCGCTGGCAAAGGTGTCCACCCTTGTATGCATGCATATACTATACTAACCATTTGTTCAACAAGGGTGGGAGATGCCAATGAGCGCGCCGAAACGCCCGAAATTTTCTGTCGGCGATATCGTTGTCAATACATTGTACGGAACAGTCGGAACCGTCACCGATATTCAGCAAGTAGACGGCACGTTTTTGTACGAAATCAACCATGGCCATAGCCTGTTTGCTGAGCAGACGCTCGTGTTGTTGTCTGAATTTACCGGCGATTTGTGGATTGCCGAAGAAATTGAAATTGAGCTGCCGTTTTTCCTTGGCGAAATTGTCCGCGTCCGCGATTATGGCGGCCAATTGTTCAAAGTCGTTGGAGTGCGGACAGAAATTTACCGCTATTATGGGGAAGGATGGGAAGAGACGATTTATGAATTGAAACGGCTGACGGACGGCTGGGAAATTGAAGTCCATCTCGAAGATATGATTCCGCTGGCCGATGGGGACGAAACGTCCGTCACGCTCGTGCAAGATATCGTGATCGCCGCGCCGATGAAGGCCTCGATCGCGCTGCCGCCCGCCGGCGAAAAGAGTGGGCCGTCGGTTGACGACCTGCTTGATATGTACAATGACTACAAAGCGCTGTATGAATGGTTCGGCGATGACCAATACAAACGAATGATGGAAACGGTTGTTCAACGGTTGCAAACGATTGTAAACTACCATAATAGGAACTGACAAAGAACAAAGAGAAAGTAGGGAATGCCGGCGAAGAGGACGAACGCAGCCATTCTGTTAACAATTGTTTCCATTATTTTATCTGCAATCGTCAGCTTGTCCATTTTGTTCCGCCTCCGTATTTTTTTGTTTTATTGGTACATATGGTATGAAGGAAGCGGAAAAAGTAGTACAACATGATTTTTGACATAAAACGGAAGGCGGCGACATACAACATTACAAAGGGGGCGAGATGGAGTGAAGGAGATTGAAGTGATTATTGATACGGAGGAGATCGCCGAATTTTTTTACCAACAGCTCATCCGCCGCGGCTTTGTGCCGACGCAGGAGGAACTGGAAGAGCTCGCGGATATTACGTTTGACTATTTGCTGGAAAAATGCATTATCGACGAAGAGATTGATGTCGACGACGAGTAACCGTCGTCGTTTTTACAATTACTCGGCCGCCGCGATGGCGGCCGCTTTCATCATGGCCAAATGCCGCTCGTAGCGGTCGGTCATCTCGCCTGAGGCCGGAAGCGGAAGCGTCTCGAGCGCCCGCATGATCGTGTCGTCGGTGAACCAGTCGCGCCGATCGTCAAAAGAATGGGTGAGACTCCCATGACAAAAAAAATTTCGTCACCATCGGAAGGATGAAAAGACCTCTATGTTGAATTTTACAATTTTACACATTTTGGAGTTCGGGTATTTTCAGGATAGGATACCGTCAAGTATGCCGGTTGACCGTGACGGCCGCCGATCATCATGAGGCGCTGTCGATTTTGTACCGAATGTTTAACGTGGCTGATTTGATTCCGAAAAACTGCCAAGCTCGGTTTAGGGGGACCGGCGATATTGTCTTGATCGACGAAGGGCGGAAAGGACAGACGTACTACCGCCTCTGCCCGGATGACTGGAAACGGGTGGAACGCCAGCTTGTCTGTTGACGGAATATTCAAAAATACAGTCGCCTTCAACCGATTGGGGATGGTATAATAGCGATAACATCGAATAAAGCCCGGCCGTTTAGGGAACGGATAAGAAAGGAAAGGGGACGGATCAGATGGAAGAGCAAAGACAACGGCGCGACACGCCGACGGTAGCGCCGGGAATTGACGATGATGAAGTGTTGAACGAAAAGGCGACGGAAGAGGAAATTGAGCGCGGAGACTATACGAAAGTCGTCACACTGGCGTGGGACGAAGTCGAGCCGTCGGAGCCCTGATCGAAATAGAAACCCTTGTGCGGCACAAGGGTTTCTCCGGGTTTGTTACGATTCGGGATTGTCGTGATGGCCCGGGCCGTTTTTCCGGCCGCCGGCGGCCGAGTATTCCTTGGCGTGCGCTGCGTCTTCAGCGATCAACGCCTCTTTTGGAATATGGTTGTTCTTTTTCTGCCCGTTGATGCGGTTGCGATGCTTTTTGCCCATCGTTTTCCCTCCTTGAACTGTCGTTGTCGTTAGTGTATGCGGCAAAAGGGCGGTTCATCGACGGAAAATGTTTGCAGGCGGCGCCGGGCGGGCGGAGCGGAGACTGAAGGGAACTGGGAGGGGGACGGAATATGGCCGCATTGGCGCTGGCGCTGTGCGTCGTCTCGATCGCCGCGTCGCTTTGGCTCAAAGAGCAGGTGGAGCGCGTTTTGTTTCGCTGGAGAAACGTTCCTGTTCTCCATGCGGCCAATATCGTCATCATTGCGGCCATCGTTGCGGTTGCCTATTATCGGCTGAGCGGCATCGGCGTCTACTTGCGTGATTTGGCCGACATCGATGGATTTTGGTATGTATTTGCCGGAACAACGCAGCTTGTGCTGCCGCTTTATTTGTTCGCCAGCTGGCTGCTCGCCAGGCGACGCGGGCGCGAGAAAAAATATACGCGCAGCAAAGACAAAAAGGTGCTGTATATCAACGAAAGGTATCTTGCGCGCCGCTATCGCGACGATTATCGTTCGAAAACGTCTTAAAAAGGGAGAGCAGCTCTCCCTTAAAATTTTGTTTTTTCTTTTTTGGACGTTGACGGCTGGTTGTTCGCTTTTGAGGATGGATTCGTTTTGTTGGCGTACTCCACCGCCTGCTCAAGTTTCTTTTTCACCGTCTTTCCTCCTTTCCCGCCGTGTGGGCGCGAATAGTATGCCCGCCTTTCGCTCAAGCTACTCGAGGCAAGACTGCCATTTTCCGCAAACATATGATATGATAAACAAGGGCATGGCCGAACCATAACCGTTCGAAGTCATAAGGAGGAATCGAGTTTGAGCGTACATATCGGAGCCAAACAAGGGGACATCGCCGAACGCATTTTGCTGCCGGGCGACCCGCTGCGCGCCAAATACATTGCCGAGACGTTTTTGGAAGGGGCGGTGTGCTACAATGAAGTGCGCGGCATGTTCGGATTTACGGGGACATACAAAGGGCATCGCGTCTCCGTCCAAGGGACGGGGATGGGAGTGCCGTCCATTTCGATTTATGTCAACGAATTGATCCAAAGCTATGGAGTAAAGACGCTCATCCGCGTCGGAACATGCGGCGCCATTCAACCGGATGTGCGCGTGCGTGACGTCATTTTGGCGATCGGCGCATCCACCGATTCTAACATGAACCGTCTCATTTTCCGCGGCCGCGATTATGCGCCGACGGCGGATTTCCACTTGCTGCGGACGGCATACGACGTTGGAATGGAAAAAGGATTGGCGCTCAAAGTCGGCAACGTCTTTACCGCCGACATGTTTTACAACGACGAACCAAACTGGGAAACGTGGGCGCGCTACGGCGTATTGGCCGTCGAGATGGAAACGGCGGCGCTCTATACGTTGGCGGCCAAATTCGGCTGCCGGGCGCTGTCGGTGCTGACGGTCAGCGACCATATTTTAACCGGCGAGGAGACGACAGCCGAAGAACGGCAAACGACGTTTAACGAAATGATCGAGGTGGCGCTCGAAGCGGCGGTTCGCAGCAGCTGATGATGCGGCGGCTGTTCGGTGCGCCCCGGGAAACAGAAAAGGGGAAGATGAATGAATCAGCGTTGGCAAACAGCGGCGCTTATGTGCCTGTTGCTCGTTGGCTGCCAAACGGGAGGAAGCGGTGACGGCGGCGCGGCCGGCTCGCCCGGGCAGCCGGCGGAACATACGGCGCCGCCCAGCGTTCATAAACGAGAGGAACTCAACCGGCCGGTTGACCCGGATTTGCAGCTTGAAGCGAAATATTGGAACGTCATCGAGGTGCGAAACGGCCAAAAGGTCATTATGAATCCGGACAACATTTTGGTGCTCGTCAATAAAGAGCAGTCGCTTCCGTCCGGTTACAAGCCGGCCGATTTGGTTGTGCCGCGCGTGCCGTTTTCGTTTGCCGACCCGAATGCAGAAAAGCGGCGTATGCGGGCCGAGGCGGCCGCCGCGCTCGAAGAAATGTTTGCCGCCGCCCGCCGCGATGGCATCGAGCTTGTCATGGTGTCCGCTTACCGGTCGTATGAGCGGCAGAAGGCGATTTTTGCGGAGGAGGTGCGGCAAAAAGGGGAGAAAAACGCCGTCCAGGCCGTCGCCCACCCGGGACAAAGCGAACACCAGACAGGGCTTGCAGTCGACATTAGCAGCCGGTCGATCGGCTGCCAGCTGACCGAGGCGTTCGGGGCGACAAAAGAAGGACAGTGGGTCGCTGCCCACGCGCACGAATACGGGTTTATCATCCGCTATCCGAAAGGGAAGGAAGCGGTGACCGGCTACAAGTATGAGCCGTGGCATCTTCGCTATGTCGGGCGGAAGGCCGCCGCCGTGATGAAAGAGCGCGGCATGACAATGGAAGAATATTTTCAAGCGGTAAAAAAAGTGTAAAGACGGGGCTTGCCTAAAAGAGCGGCAATGCTTCTATCTAGGGCAGCATGGAAAAACAGACCACCGCGAAAAACCCGGTAAAACCAAGGGTTTCAGAGGTGGTCTCTTTTTTACATACTTTCGGTTCCATTTCATCAAAAAGGGGCTTTTGAGTCAGTACCCGTGTTCGTTTGTTGCAGCCCCTATGTCTCACACCAAAACACGCAGTACCCGAGCCGGTCGGCAAATTGAGCTGTCAGCTGCTGATGCTTCTGCCACATGCTTGCCATCTCCGGCGTCGTCGGGAAGACGATGACGGCCGGCGCCCCTTCGCCCGCCGCCTCCGCCGCCGTTTTGTAAAAGAAATGGCGGCAGCGGAATCCGTTTTGTTCAAGCGTTTTTTTCCATTCGCCGGGCGTCATCAGCCGCTTGAAGCCGTAGAACGCGGTGATCCGCTGCTGCTCGGCGGCGGTGAGCCGCTTATGGCATGCTTCGATGCCGATGAATGTGCCCCCTTTCTTCAGCACGCGGCAGATTTCATCAAGGGCAGCAGGCAGTGAAACAAAGGCGAGCACCGATTCGGAAAGGACAAGATCAAACGTGCCGGCGGGAAACGGCAGCGATTCGACTGAAGCCTGGTGCAGGCGAACCGGAACCGCCATGGCACCGAAACGCTGCTTCGCCTTGGCGATCATTTTGGGATGGAGATCGATGGCCGTCACGTCCGCGCCGTACTGTCTAGCGATATACGCCGCTGTCTGCCCTGTGCCGCAGCCGACGTCAAGCACGGCGGTTGAGCGGTCAATATTAAGTTTACGTAAGATTTGTTTTGTCAACTCAAAACCGCCGGGGTGGGCGCCGTCAATCCCCATGTCCGCCAACCAGTCCAAATACGTCATCATGGCATTCTCTCCTTTTTCACTCAGTTGGTTTATCATATGCCAGAGAGCCGTTTTTTGTCTTTGAGCAAAAAAATTGGCTTGTCCCTATACTCATGAAAAAAAGCAATTTTGTTGCTATAGACCCAACCGCTATCAAGCTGGTACACTGATACGTGCAAGAACGAGAACGCTAGGTTGGTGAATGGAGTGGAACGGAAACAACGGGCGGAGGCTGGGGTGTTGTTAAGCCTCTTTATCTATCTTCTGCTGGCAGCCGGCAAGCTTTTGGCCGGGGCGGCAGCCGGATCGGACGGAGTGAAAGCGGACGGATGGAACAATTTGAGCGATGTGATGGCTTCCGTCGCTGTCTATATCGGCATGAAAATTGCCAAAAAACCGCGCGACCGCAATCATCCGTACGGACATTCGCGGGCGGAGAACATTTCGTCGCTGTTGGCCGCCTTTTTCATGATGTCCATCGGTATTGATGTGATTACAGACGGCGCCCGCACGCTTCTTGGCGGCGGGAGGGAGGCCGCCCCCGATTGGCTGGCGGCAGCGGTCGCCCTTGCTTCAGCAGCAGTGATGTTCATCATCTATGTCATCAATGTGCGGCTGGCGCGGCGGACGAACAGCATGGCGCTGGCGGCCGTAGCGAAAGACAACTTATCGGATGCACTCGTCAGCATTGGCGCCGCGCTTGGGATTGTCGGCGCGCATCTTGAGTGGGCATGGCTTGACCCGTTGGCGGCGCTCGTCATTGGTGCGCTCATTTGCAAGACGGCGTGGGAGGTGTTTATGGAAACGGCCCATGCGTTGACCGACGGGTTTGATGAAAGAAAGCTCGCCATTTACCGGCAAGAAATCGCTGCGGTCAGCGGGGTGCGTGATGTCGCGGATATTAAGGCGCGCATGCTCGGCGATGACGTTGTGCTCGAAGTAACCATCCGCGTCGATTCGCAGTTGACGGTAGTGAAAAGCCATGAAATTGCCGACGAGGTCGAGCGTTTAATGAAAAAACGGCATAACATCCGGGCGACGCACGTTCATGTGGAGCCGGAAGCGGTGCGCTGAGCGGAGGCCAAGCAAACGGGGGCGCGGCCGTCGCGCCCCAACCGCCTGCCGATCAAGAGGGAGGGATGGTCCTCCTTTTTTTCGAATGCTGCCGTCCGATGGACGCTCCTGCTTTGTTAAGGCATCGTTCCATTCGGCGGACAAAAGCGGCTTTCGGCGGGCACGGGGCGGCGTTGCTGCGCCGATGTTCCGGCCGTTTTTTCGGCGGCCGGCGAGGAGTAGTTTTTCGGCAAACGGCAAACAATACGAATAAACGCATCAGTTAGAAAGGAGACTCGTGTATGTCCATCCATCCGAACCCCCGCTTGCCGCTTGGCGGAATATACGAACGGCATGCGCCGGCGGGCGGCCAGTCGTGCTGGCTTCATTTCACCGCCGCCGCCAAGCCGGATTTGGAACGGTTCCTCTCCTCGCTGTCGATTCATCCGCTCGCCCGAAAACGGCTTATAGGTGGAACAGACATTCCACTGGTCGATGAGTACGAAGGATTCCTTTTTGTATCGTTGTTTATCATCCGTCCGTCCGGCCGAACGGCAAACATTCGCCTGCTTGCCGCCGAGCGGCATATCATCAGTTATATGGATGAAGATGACCCGTTTATCGGCCATGTGAAAGAACGGCTGTTGGATCATCGCGATCAGGCGCTGTACCCTGGATATGTTCTTTACCATTTCCTGGACTTAGCCGTCGCTCGCTTTTTGCAGGTGATCGACCAAATCGCCGACCGCATTCAGGCGCTTGAGCGGCAAGTGTTTGCGACGCCGTTCGCCAATGAAATCGGGCGTGAAATTTACCGGATGAAAACCCATCTTCATGAGCTGCGGCAAGTGGCCGAAGCGCAGGAAGAGGCGATCAAAACGATCCGCCATGCCGAGCTGCCGTACATCAACGCGGAAACGAATCCATACATCGATGAGGTGGCCTCCCGTTTCGCCCGCGTGCCGGCGGCGCTCGACGCGTTTAAGGAATCATTGTCCGCCATTTTCGATTTGCAACTGTCGCTCAAATCCGATCATATGAACGTCATTATGAAAACATTGACATTGGTGAGCGTCATATTTTTGCCGATGACGTTTATTGCCGGTGTCTACGGCATGAATTTTTCGTTTATGCCCGAGCTGAAATGGCGGTACGGGTATCCGTTCGCCCTGCTGCTGATGGCGACCGTCGCCGTCCTCATTGCCCTGTATTTTAAGCGCAAAGGTTGGTGGGGGGAGACTGGGACGAAAGAAAAATAGGCGCCAGCTTGCAAAAATGGGCGTTGGCCCGGTCGTTTGGGCGGGCGGACGCATATGATGGTCCCATCAACGGGACCAAGGAGGTGTCCGCCATGAGCAGTTTGGTCAGCAGCGGTTATGCGCTCGTCATTGTTTTGTTCATTTTGTTGATTATTGTCGGTTGTGTATGTGTCGCCTGGTAGGAAGCCGGACGGAAAAGAAGGGGAAGACGGGTCAAACAGTGCGGCTAGGCAAGACGGTGAAAGGGGCGGGCGCATCCCGTTTTGCGTCGGTTTCCCCTCGTTTTGTTCACAAAAACACGCCGGATGACGCGGTCGTGTTTTTTTATAGATAAAATGAGGCGGCGGTATAATGGAACGGAAGCGATTAGGGAAAAGGAGAACATCATATGGGGCATTTCAGTGAAGAAAAGCAAGGGGTTTTGTACACCGCCGCCTCATACTTGTTGTGGGGAGTGCTGCCACTCTATTGGAAACTGCTTGAGGCGCGCCCGGCGCTCGAGATTTTGGCGCACCGCATCATATGGTCGTTCGCTTTTATGATCATTCTTTTGGCGGCGACCGCCGTGCCGCTTTTGTATTTCGCCAAAGGGGCGAAGCGCGTGTCGATGACGATGCTCGGCTTTTTGCAATACATTTCGCCGACGATTAGTCTTCTCCTTGGTGTCTTTTTGTTCGGCGAACCGTTTACGCGAGCCCATTTGTACGCATTCAGCTGCATTTGGACGGCGCTTATCGTGTTTTCCGTTGTTCAAATCAAGCAAGCGCCAGGGCAGAAAAAATGGAAGCGAAGTTCGCTTAAAGCATAAAAGCGGTCCGAGAACGGGCCGTTTTTTTGTTTTTACGGCAAATACCTATTTTTGCCGAACCCCCTAACCATTTTCCTGGTTTGTGAATAGTCTACTAGTACAAAAACAAAGGAGGTGTTGGTAAATGGGTGCAGCTTACGGCGGCGGATTCGCGTTGATCGTTGTTCTGTTCATCTTGTTGATTATTGTCGGATGCGCATGTATCGGTGGTTGGGTGTGCTAACGAACCCTACTTTCTAGCAAGGAGGTGACGAATATGACATGCGGCTTTTATGGCGGCTGGGGCGGCTATGGCTTCGGTTATCCGGGTTACGGCGGCTACGGCTACGGCTTTGTGCTGATCGTCGTTTTGTTTATTTTGCTCATTATCGTCGGGGCAACATGGTGCTAGGCGGATGATGGGCATGCGGAGGGAGACGGCCGGGCAACGGCTGTTTCCCTCCGCTTTTTTTGTGAACAGGCAGGAACAACGAAAGGAAGTGGAGAAATCATAAACGATGAGAAAATGGAAAGCATATGGAGGACGGGGAAATGACACATATTGCAAAAGACATCGTCGCGACGTTTTCGATCGTCGCGTTCGATCCGGCGACCGGGGAGCTTGGCATCGCTGTTCAATCGAAATTTTTAGGCGTTGGTGCGGTTGTTCCGTGGGCGAAAGCGGGCGTCGGCGCCGTGGCGACGCAGTCATATGCCAACACGTCATACGGCCCACGCGGCCTCGAATGGATGGAACAAGGGAAAACGGCGCAAGAAACGCTTGAGTTGCTCGTTGCCGATGACAGCGAGCGCGATTTGCGCCAGGTCGGCATCGTGGATGCGAAAGGACGGGCAGCAACGTTCACCGGAAAAAAATGTTACCCGTGGGCGGGCGGCATTACCGGACCGAACTATGCAGCGCAAGGCAATATTTTAGCCGGGGAGGAAACGGTGCTGGCGATGGGAAGAACATTCGAGCAGGCCAAAGGGCCGCTCGCCGAGCGATTGCTAAAGGCGCTTCAAGCTGGTCAGGCGGCGGGGGGCGACCGCCGCGGGCAACAGTCGGCTGCCTTGCTCGTTGTGAAAGAAAGGGGCGGCTATGGCGGGTACAATGACCGCTATATCGATTTGCACGTTGACGACCACCCGCGGCCGATCGAGGAGCTCATTCGCCTGTATGAGCTGCGCCAGCTTTATTTTGAGAAACCGCGCCCCGAAAAAGTGGCTGTAATGGAAGGCGCGGTCAAGGAAGAGGCGGCTTTCCACTTGATCCGGCTCGGCTACTTGCCGAAAGAGCGCGCCGCCGACAGCGAGGCGCTTCACGAAGCGCTGAAAGCGTATATACATACAGAAAACTTTGAGGAACGCGAACTAGAAAAAGGGAAAATCGATCTTGACGTGCTCGCGTATATGAAACAGCAGCCGTCGCCGCAGGGGGAAAAATAAAAAAATAAAAACGATCACTGCATGGTTGGTCGGGCGGATGAATGGCGTTGTATGAAAAGCGAAGGTGTCCCAAAAGGAGCGGGACACCTTTTCCTATGACTGCATATGCGCAGACAATGATTTATGCGGTGTTTCGGTTCAGGAAAAACAGCCCGTGTTTGGGCAGCGGCCGTTTAGGAGGCGAGCGGCGCACGCCCGCTGTCATGTCTGCGCCAAACGGCCCGCAGGCGAAAGCTGAGAAACAGAGCACCTGCTGCCAATCCGGCGATCAGGCCGATCCAATAGCCGAACGCTCCGGCGGCAGTCAAGAGAGCGAGCGCGCAGCCAAGCGGAAGGCCAACGCCCCAATAGGCGAGAAGAGCGGACCAAAAAACAGCGTTCACCTCTTTATAGCCCCGCAGCGCTCCTTGGATGGGAGCGGCGATGGCATCGGAAACTTGAAAGAAGATCGCATAGAGCAAAAATTTCCCCGTCAACGCCGCCACTGTCGGATCGTTTGTATACAGTCGAGCAACATCGCCGCGGAAGATGGAAAGAAACAATGCAGCGGCGGCAGCGACCGCCAAGGCGAGGGTGATACCGATCAGGCAATATTGTTTGGCCGCTTCATAACGGTTGGCCCCAGCTTCAACGCCTACGGCGATCGTCAGCGCCATCGATAAGCTGAGCGGAATCATATACAACAAGGAAGCGAAGTTGAGGGCGCTTTGATGGGCAGCGACTGTTTCGGTGCCAAACCGGCCGACAAGCAGCGTCACCGCAGCGAAAATGCTCGTTTCAAAAAAGATGGCTGATCCGATCGGCACCCCGGTTTTCAGCAACTCTTTCCATGCGGCCCATGACGGACGGTAAAAACGGACGAGCACGCGATAGGGAGACAGACGGCGAAATTTCACCGCGGCAAAGGCAGCGGCCGCGAAGCAGTATGCGTACGTGATCGCTGTCGCATAGCCGGTGCCGATGCCGCCAAGGCGCGGAAACCCGCCATGCCCGTAAATCAACAGCCAGTTGAACAGCATATTGATCGGCAAGGCGGTGAGCGTAATCCACATCGTCACGTTCGTTTGCCCAAGTGCATCGATGAAATAGCGGAGCACAGAATAAAGAAACAGCGGGACGATCCCAAACGACAAGGCGCGTAAGTAATGAAAGGCGATATGCCGAACGTTTTCGTCCAAAGACATCTGTTTCAAGATCAACGGCACAGAAGCGGCGCCGGCCATGACAATGGCGGCAGCAAGCGCGACAGCCAAGTAGAGCGCCTGGGTGACGGCGCGGGCGATTGAGTCATGGCGTCCGGCGCCGAGATGATGCGAGACGATCGGGGACAAGGCGAGCAAAATGCCGCCGACGCCGGTCCACACCGGCACCCATAGGCTGGAGCCGATCGCGACGCCGGCAAGATCTTCGGCGCTCGCGTGGCCGGACATGGCGACATCGACAAAGTTCATGGCATATTGGCCCGTTTGCGAAACGAAAATGGGAAGAAACAAGGCGAACAGGCGCCGCCATTTGCCGTTGGGCGGAGCGGGCGTGGTCATAATCGTTCCCCCTTTTTCCATGATAAAGTGACACATTGTTCTAAATCATCAACCTCATCGTTTCCGAAGCCGGGATGGCCTCCCTCTTCGGAAGCAATTTACGACGAAAGAAACGGCGGTTGGCTGCAAAGCGGAAATTCGATCAAAAAACAAGTGCCGCGTGCATCGCTTTGCACTTTCATCGTCCCGCGATGCAGTTCGACGATTTTTTTCGATAACGACAGGCCGAGCCCAGTTCCCGTTTCCTTCGTTGAAAAAAACGGATCGAAAACATGGTCGATGACCGATGGCGGAATGCCGGGCCCATCGTCGCAGAAGCGAAGCTGGACGATATGGTTCACTTTCCGGCTGCTCACCGTGACATTCATCGTTTTGGCCACTTTGGCTTCCACAGCGTTGCGGAATAAGTTTAAAAACACTTGCAAAAGCTGGCGGCGGTCGCCGCTCATTTCGTAATCGTCCAGTTGTTCGTCGAGGTCAAAATGGACGTTCACACTGTGCAGCAACGCCTCGCTCTGCAGCAGAACGCCGACATCGTCGCGCAAAAAACGGTGCAGCCGGAACGTTTCCATCTTCACGTCCGCCGGCTTGGCGATGTTTAAAAAGTCGGTGATGATGCCGTTTGCCCGGTCAAGCTCAGGAATGAGCAGGCGTTCGACGAGCGAGGCGATCCGGTCTGGCAGCTCGGTTTTGAGCAGCTGCAAATAGCCGCGCACCGTTGTCAGCGGATTGCGGATTTCATGGGCGATGCCGGCGGCGATGCGGCCGGCGACGGCGAGCTTTTCCGTTTCTTTCATCATATTGAGCGACTGAAACATACTGATGACTCGTTTGATCGATCCGTCATCGTTGTAAATAAAACGGGTGTTGACGATGCCGTAAAATCGGTCGAGCACCTCGTGATTGTAGAGCGGCTCGCCTTTTTCAAGCGATTCGAGCGTTGCGATCAGCTCGTCAGGCAGCTTCAGCAGCTCGCGAATATGTTTGCCGATGATGGCGTCGCGCTCGACGCCCGTGTCAATGGCCGCCTGCAAATTGCAAAGCGTGATGATCCCTTTGTCGTCGACAAAAACGATATGGTGCGGCACGAGATCGAGCAGCGGCGTCAAAAAGGCTTCCACTTTTTCAAACGGTACGTCGCGATACAAGTCAATATCCCACTGCCATTTGGCTTCCTTTTCAAGGGACGGTGGAATGGTGCGAAGGTGCGGCCGGACGTCGCCGCGCTTTTTTTTCGATGGCGATTCCACTTTCGTAATCGGCAAAGGTGAACGGAAACGGAAGCGTTTCGATGAGCCGCTCATAAGCGCGCAGCTTTCGTTCGAGCTCTTCGATTTGCGATTGTACGAGTCGATCGTTCATCTCTTCAAACTCCTTAGCTGCATATTTCGTTTTTCATTTTACAAAAACCGCCATCCGTCGGCTATGGCGGACATCGCATCGATCCGACGGGAGGACGAAACGAATCGAAGCAACCGGGCGGTGCGGGCAGGAGCCGTCAATCGATGCCTGCCGTTTCCACGCGGGAAAGGAACTGGCTAAGCGCCTCAAGGGACGGAAAAGCAGCTTGCCCCTGCCGCTCGTTGCCGCCCCCTTTGCCGCCAAACAGGGCGGCTTGTTCTTTCAGCCAGTTCCCTGCATGGAGCAAGGAAGACGGTGCTTTGGCGATCACGGCGCGCCAATCGGAGGTGGAGGCGAGAAGCGCGGTTTTGCCATAACGGTCGGCGATCAGACGGGCGATCATTTGCAGTTCTTTTGCCCCATATTGGTCGTAACAGCCAATCACTGCACGTCCTGATTCGGCGGCGGCCCGTTCGGCTTCGACGGCAAAGACGATTGCCTCGTATTGGCGCAGCCGTTTTTCCCATTCTTTTTTCTCTTGTTCCCATTTTGCGATCACGTCGAGCAGCTGATCGCGGCTTGTCCCGAACCGACCTGCTGCCGTCTGCACGACGCGGTGGGTTTGCTGGTAGTCGGCAAGCGCCCGGCCGCCGCAAAGAAAGGAAAGACGCGTCATGCCGCGATGGCGCTCTGCTTTCAGCAATTTGATCACGCCGATTTCGCCCGTGCGTTTCACATGGGTGCCGCAGCACGCCGACAAATCGATCCATTTCATCTCGACAACACGGACAGAACCTTGGACATCGGGACGCTTGCGAAACGGCATCCGTTCTGCTTCTTCCGGCGTCACCCAATACGTCTCGACCGGGAGATTCGCGTAAATGAGTTCGTTGGCCCGGTTTTCCACTGCCAGCATGTCTGCTTCCGTCAGCGCACCCGCCGTGATGTCGATTGTGACGACCTCGCGCCCAAGGTGAAAACCGACTGTTTCGGCGCCGAGCTGTTCAACGAGTACAGCGGATAATAAATGTTGGCCGCTATGCTGTTGTGTATGATCGCGGCGCCGTTTCCTATCAAGGACGCATGAAACGGCGCCCATTCCCGGGTGGGCAGGAAGGCGGTGATACACTTCCCCGTTTTCGTCAAACACATCGAGCACCGGCAAGCCGGCGATCGTGCCGGCGTCAGACGGTTGGCCACCGCCTTCCGGGTAAAACGCTGTTTCCGCCAAGGTGACAATGTATGTTTCGCCGTCTTGGCGGACGCTTGTCACCGTTGTCGTCCACACTTCAACATCCGGCGCCGTATAGTACAACTTTTTCGTCACAACCGTTTCATCCCTTCGTCTTCCGAATGCTTTTCTTTCATATTAGCAAATTCCCTCGCGTTTGCCTATCGCCGATCTTTTTGGCCGCTTTTTCCCGTTGGCAATTGACTAAATCTATAGAACAATGTTCTAAATAAACAATATTCACAAAAGAAAAAGAACAGACCATAGACAGCTCTTCCCCTAGAAACACTCTGATGTTTTGAGACAAGTCCAACGTTCAAACGGTTTGACAAAGGAAGCGGGTTGCAGCGATGTTTGTTGAACATGATTTTATGCAACAAAACTATATGCTAAAAATAATCCAAAACCAACTAAAGAAAAGCAACATTTGTCGGTGATGGAATGTTTTGTATATAATAAAGCGGGGTGAACAAGAACCGGTCGCCCGATCGGAAAGGGTGGTTTGATGATGTTGACGTTAACAGACATTGAACAAGCGCGAGCGAAAATGAAAGGCATCGTCCACCAAACGCCGCTTGAGCATTCGCAGACGTTCAGCCGGCTGTCCGGCAATGAGGTGTATATGAAACTGGAAAATTTGCAAAAAACAGGTTCGTTTAAGGTGAGAGGCTCATTCAATAAAATTATGTCGCTCACGGAAGAAGAAAGGGCGCGCGGCGTCATCGCCGCCTCGGCCGGCAACCACGCCCAAGGGGTCGCCTACGCAAGCGGCATGCTCGGCATTCCTTGCACGATTGTCATGCCGAAAGGGGCGCCGCTCAGCAAAATTGAAGCGACGAAAAGCTACGGGGCGGAAGTCGTGCTGTACGGCGATGTGTTTGACGAGTCTTTGGAATATGCATTAGAGTTGCAACGTGAACGGGGGATGACATTTGTTCATCCGTTTGACGACTTGGCGGTGATGGCCGGCCAAGGGACGATCGGCTTAGAGCTGATCGAGCAGCTTCCCGACGTCGATGTCGTTCTTTGTCCGGTCGGCGGCGGCGGGTTGCTTGCGGGGGTGGCGCTTACGTTAAAACAGCTGAAGCCGTCGGTTGAAGTGTACGGCGTTGAGTCATCGGCTTGCCCCGGCATGACGGCGGCCATACGCCATAAACAGCCCGTCTCCATTGCCGCATCGAATACGATCGCCGATGGGATTGCCGTGAAAAAGCCGGGCAATATTACGTACCAATACATTGAGCAATACGTCGATGGCGTTGTATGCGTGAAAGAGGCGGAAATTTCGCGGACGATGCTGTATGTGCTCGAGCGGAACAAGCTGTTAATCGAAGGGGCGGCAGCTTGTCCGTTGGCGGCATTGTTGTATCAAAAGCTGCCGTTTCGCGGCAAAAAAATCGCCGCCATTTTAAGCGGCGGCAACGTCGATGTGACGCTCATTTCCCGCATCATTGAGCGGGGGCTTGTCGAAGCGGGCCGGTTTGTGACGTTTACAACGGTCATCTCCGACAAGCCGGGCCAGTTGAACAAGCTGCTGCGCATTATTGCGGAGCTTGAGGCAAACGTGATGTCGATTCACCATCAGCGCATCGGCGCCAAGGTGCTGCCAGGTCAGGCGGAAATTCACTTTTCGCTCGAGACAAAAAACGAAGACCACATTCAGCAAATCTACCAAGTGTTGTTGAAAGAAGGCTACGATGTACAGTTTTACCGATGAGCGCGCGATGGGAAAACGGTTTGTGTTTCGCCACTGTCTGTTAAGCAAACAGTGGAAAAGCCGTCTTCGAAATCATGTTCACAGGGCTGCCACATGAATACGAAACCATCATTTGCCCAACATAGCGGCTGTTCTTTATGACATGCAGGACAGCCGTTTTGTTTTGTCAATGCACGCGCGGCGCATCTTGCGGCCGCGTCGCGCCGAGGCCTTCGCGGGCCATTTTCGCTTTCAAGCTTTCCAGGACATACAAACCGAACATGCCAAGCAGCTCTTCATCAGTCATCTCACCAATCAGCTTGAGCACATCGCGGCGGCTAAGTTCATCTAAAATCGACATCGCCACCGCTTCGGCATCTTCTTCATCCCCGGTCAGTCGATCTTTATAGTATTCGTACAGATCGTCAATAAACTTCATCTGCACGGCCGCCCTGCTTTTGGAGGCAGCCTTCCTCCTTTCCTCACGGTCGGCCGAAGCCGGTCGCTCCCTGATCATCCCGCCATTGGCAACGGGTATACGTTATAGTATAATGGAAAAAATATCATTCGAAAAGCGGGGGAATTCTATGATTCGCCGGTTAACGGCTGAAGACCATCAACAAGTCTATTCGTTTTTGCGGCAAGATCCGTCGTTCAATTTATTTATCATCGGCGATATTGAGTCGTTTGGCTATGACGCCGATTTCCAAGACGTTTGGGGGCAGTTTGACGATGCCGGCTCGCTGAAGGCGGTGCTGCTCCGTTATTACGATTCCTACATTCCGTACGCGCCTGGCGATTTTGATGCCGATGGCTTTGCTCGTCTCATCCGCGAGACAGCCCCATCATCGTCCATCCAGCTGTCCGGCAAGGCGGACATTGCCAGGCAGTTCGAAGAGCGGCTGCCGCTTGGGGAGAAGCGAACGCTTTACTTTTGCGAGTGTCGGACGGATGAATACGCCCGTCAAGAAATGGGGGCGTTCGCCGTCAAAAAAGCCGAATTGGCCGATGTCGACCGGATTCTCGACTTGCGGCGCCGCATTGCCGAATTTGAAACGAGGCCGTCGTCCCGCGATATGCTAGTGAAAGGGATGGAAACCAATTCAGCTAGAACGTACTACATTGAACAAGACGGCCGAATGGTGGCCGCCGCATCGACATCAGCGGAAAACTCATTGTCGGCGATGATCGTCGGTGTCTGCACGGATCAGGAGCATCGAGGGAAAGGGTATGCCAGCACCATCGTGGCGAAGCTCGTTTGCGATTTGCTCGCTGAAGGGAAGATGCCGTGCTTGTTTTATGACAATCCAGACGCCGGCCGCATTTACCATCGCCTTGGTTTTCGCGATATCGGATTGTGGGCGATGTACCGTTAGAAGGCGGAAGTCCCGCCAGCTTGCTTGTGTACAAAAGCAGGCTGGCGGTTATTGTCCGTCCGCTCCGTTTGGCGTGACGCGGCGAATGTGCTCGTCGCCGCGCTCTTGCATCGCTTTTGCCTTGTCGTTGACGAGCTGTTTTTGGTCTACGATGGAAGAAGAAGGTGTTTGTTTTTTGTTCGCCATATGGAATCACCTCAATGGAGACGATTTTGCGCGCTGAATGAACATGTCCGCATCTTCGATCAGCCCGCAGACGCCGCATTGGACGCGGTAGCTCGGGCCGCGGTACGGGAGATGGAACGGTTCGAGCGCTTCATTTGTGTATTCATGCTCGATGTCGCCGGTGTGCGGATCGAGCTTGACCGCACGCGGATGCTGCTCAATGAGATGAAACCGCGTCCGGTTCGTTTTGCAGTTTGGGCATAGCATCGGTTCCAATCGAAGCCACCTCCATCTTTATCATTTGAAAACATGGCGGCCATTATGTATCAGCAGGCCCTGTACGACCGTGTTGGTCATGAGAAGCAATGGTTGACAATCATGGTGCAGTTCGGGTATGGTAAAGGAAAAACAAAAAATATTTCACTTTTTCAGAAAATAGTGTATTATAAATGGCAAAGGGGATTTTCTATGGCTGACAAACCGCTCAGAGACCGCATTATCGATACGGCGCTTCATTTATTTGAGAAATACGGCTACCACGGCGTGACGGTCGACCGCATCGTTGCGGAAAGCGATACGTCGAAAGGCGGGTTTTACCATAATTTTAACATCTTTCCGAAAGAAGTCTTCCACTTCTAAACGAAGTGAAAGTGGGAGATGAATTTTGGTTAGGTATAGCCTAAAATTGTCTCTTTTTCCGTGAAAATGCAGGACTGACGCGAGATTTTCATCCCTGGGTGGAGGGCAAAGCGTGCTGCCCATGGATCTTTTCCGTGAAAATGCAGGACTGACGCGAGATTTTCATCCCTGGGTGGAGGGCAAAGCGTGCTGCCCATGGATCTTTTCCGTGAAAATGCAGGACTGACGCGAGATTTTCATCCCTGGGTGGAGGGCAAAGCGTGCTGCCCATGGATCTTTTCCGTGAAAATCCCCACCACTTGGTGAGTGCGGTATACTCTCCTGATCCGTGAGGGTATACTGAAAATGGCCAAAAAAGGCAATAGGAAAGCAGAGGTGCCCGATTTTAGGCATCTCGTATAACCTGTCTGCCTTTTGGCTAGACTAAATAAGTTGTGGTTGGCGGAACGGCTCTTTGCGGGAGATCATGCAAAAGATGATCACCAACATCCGCCGAGCAATGGCGATGAGGGCTTTTTTCTTCCCGCACCGGGCCGCCAACGACCAAAACTTTCGGGACAAGGGATGCGTCTTGGATCGAGCTGCTGACCATGCCGCCTCGCATAACGCCGATCGGAGATGGGGATTGCCTTTTGTCGTGCGCGTGCTCTTTCGCTTTCCGGCGCTTTCATGGTTGCCGGGGGACAATCCAGTCCATGAAGCCGCCCGTTCCGGCGTTTCAAAGACGCTCATGTCGGTTCCCATCTCGGCGATGATGACGGCGGCGGTTTGTTTTTTCACTCCGGGCATGGTCATCAGCAGGTTCACTTCCTCGCGATACGGCTCGAGCAGGCGGTCGATGTGTTGGTCGACTTCTTCGATGAGCCGCTCCAATTCCTCAACGTGTTTCCACAAGAGGCGAAGGAGACGGAGCTCGTGTTCGGTCAAGGTGCCGAGCAGCGAATCGTACACCGCTTGCTTTTTCGTTTTGAGCCTTCCGCGCAGGCATTCATCCAACTCGTCCTTGTCCACGTATCCCTTCTCCAGCAGCCGGGCGAGGATGTCTTTTCCGGAAACGCCGAAGAGATCGGAGAGGACCGAGCCGAGTTTGACATTGGAAGACTCGAGCACTTTTTGAATCCGGTTTTTCTCCGAAGTCAGCTGTCCGACCCACTTTTTGCGGAGGCGGGTAAAATCCCGCAATTCGCGAATATCCGCTGGGGGGACGAAACTTTTTTCAACGAGTCCATGGCGGAGCAGCTTGGCGATCCACTCGGCGTCCGAGACATCGGTTTTTCTTCCCGGGACATTTTTGATCCGCTGCGGATTGGCCAGTGTCAAGTCGACATAGCCCTCGAGGAAGGCGAAGACCGGTTTCCAATACACGCCGGTGGATTCCATGGCGACATGGGTGACGCCATGTTCTTCGAGCCACTCAAGCAGGTCGCCAAGTCCCTTCGAGAACGTGGAGAAGGTTTGAATGTCCTTTTGAATGTGTCCATCTTCTTCCCATAGCGCGCAGGCGACGATGGTTTCGGCATGAACATCCAATCCTGCGCAGCGAGGATAGATGACATCCATGATGAAAATCCTCCTTTTCGATGATCGAGTGCGCAAACAGTGAATCCACGGGAGACATGCGGCAGTTTTCCGTTCGTCGTCACCTTTCCTCTGTCACAGGAAAGGCCGGACAATGGGTGGTGCACCCAGTGGATTCAAACACTTTTCTGTACAGGGTCCAAGCCACCATTAAGTATAACGTCCTGTTAAACTGTTTGCGCCTATTCTTCATTATGGGAAGAAAAGGGGGATTTTCATCCCTGGGTGGAGGGCAAACCATTGCCCATGGATCTTTTCTGAGCGGAAGCATGGGGTGTATCCAGTTTGAAAAAATGGATGGATGTCCCTCTTGCCAAGGGACGGCCGATCATGTATCATAATAATCACCAATCCGTTGCTGCGTTGTGCGTTGTAGAATGAAGTTTCAACCGATGGCAATCAAAAGGGAGTTCTACATTGAAGCGGGAATGTCATGCCTCAATATTCGTGATGGAGGACGGCAGGAACGCTTCTGCGAACACCCACCTGGTGGAGCGTGGTTGAGAAACTGCATTCAGCCAACGGCAACAGCGGCGCGGATTCACGAATGAGGAGTTGGCAAAAGAGTCCAACTGGATGCAAAACATCCGGTTGGACTCTTTTTCGTTGCGTATGTTTTCTCAAAAAGACATGAAACAATATAGTTGATTTTTCCTGTTTTCATGTTATAATAACCATATTTCGTACAGTAATAATTCGTATTGAAACTATTCCAACAAGAAAGATGAGGCAAGGAGGGGGGATGAATGGAAGGGATCAGCCGGGACATCATGTATGCTGTCTTCCGGACGCAAAAGGCGCTTTATCGCCTCATCCGCGAGGACGCCGCCCGCGTCGGGGTGACAGAGGTGCAGCTGATCGTCTTATATACGCTGCTGAAAAAAGAGCATATTCGTCTGAATGACTTGGCGGAAAAATTAAACTTAAGCAACAGCAATGTCAGCGGCACGGTTGACCGGCTCGTCGGCGCCGGCCTTGTTGTCCGAGAGCCGTCGAAGCAAGATCGGCGCGCGGTCATTTTGAGTTTGACGGAAAAAGGAAAAGAGACGGTGTCGGAAGCGTTTGGCGAGCAGTCGGTGCTGCGCCGGCGGCTTGGCCGCATTCAAGAACTCGTCTCTCCAGAGGAGATTGAACAGTTTTTGCATCTTCATGAAAAAATTAAAGCGATTTTACTCGGGGAGGAATAGACGTGAACGTGAAACGACTGGTTGCGCTGAACATCATTGTGCTCATTTTGCTTGTCGGTGGAGGCTTTGCCGCCTACTACTATGTGAATGAAGCAACGAACTACATTAAAACGGACAACGCCCGCATCGACGGCCAGGTCATCTCCGTCGCTGCGCCGCTGTCCGGGAAGTTAACATCCTGGCGGGGCGACACGGGAAAAACCTTCTCAGCTGGGGAAGAAATCGGCGAGGTGTTTGACGGCAAAACAACGATTCCGGTGACAGTGCCGCATCGGATGACGATCGTGCAGCAAAACGCAGTCAAGGACTCGTTTGTCGCTGCGGGGATGACGCTGGCCCGCGGGTTTGATTTGAACGATTTGTGGGTGACGGCGAATATTGAAGAGACGGATATTGAAGACGTGAAAATCGGGCAAGACGTCGATATTTATGTCGATGCGTATCCGGATCGCAAATTCAGCGGCAAAGTCGAAAAAATCGGCAACGCGACAGCGAATACGTTCAGCCTGCTGCCAAGTTCCAATGCGACCGGCAACTACACGAAAGTGACCCAAGTCATCCCGGTGACGATTTCCATTGACAACTACAGCGGAGCCGGACTTGTGCCGGGCATGAACGTCACCGTCCGCATCCATAAGTAGGTGATGGAAGATGACAGCATTTGTCATTGGTTATATTGTGTTTGCCGTTTTGGTTTTGGCGGCGGTCAACATCGCGCTGCGCCGCCGCAAACCGGCTTCAGCCGCAGGGAAGGCGGCAGATGAAGCGGCGGAAGCCAACGCTCAACCGTTAGCGGAAACGAAAGCAGAGCCGTCGACAGGAACGGATGGGCGTCCGGTCGCTCCGGCCGGTCAAGGCGGCCTTGGGGATATCGGCAGCCGCGGCAAGGTTGTGGCGACGGTCATGCTGGGCGCGTTTGTCGCCATTTTGAATCAAACGTTGATCAACGTCGCCTTGCCGCATATGATGCAAGATTTCAACGTGGAAACGTCGACGATTCAATGGCTCGTGACCGGCTATATGCTCGTCAACGGGGTGCTTATCCCGATCAGCCCGTTTTTAATCGCCAAGTTTCCAGCGAAACGGTTGTTTTTATCGGGCATGTCGTTTTTCGCCATCGGCGCGTTTGTCTGCTCGATCGCTCCGTCGTTTGCCGTCATGCTCACGGGGCGGTTGACACAAGCGGTCGGGGCCGGCATTATTATGCAGCTGATGATGGTCATTATGTTGTCGATTTTCCCGCCGGAACGCCGCGGGGTGGCCATGGGAACGGTCGGAATCGCCATGATGTTTGCGCCGGCGGTCGGGCCGACGCTGTCTGGCTGGATCGTTGAACATTATACATGGCGGCTGTTGTTTTACGTCGTGTTGCCGATCGCGATTTTAGACATTGTGCTCGCCTCCGTCTGGCTGAAACATACGCCGCGTAAAGGCAATCCAGTGCTGGACGTGCAAGGGGCGGTCTACTCTACGATCGGGTTTGGCGGTGTTCTGTATGGCTTCAGCGAGGCCGGAAGCAAAGGATGGGGCGAGACGGAAGTCGTTGTTTCGCTTGTCATCGGCGCCTTGTTCCTCATCATGTTCACATGGCGTTCGCTGCGCTCGGAGCATCCGGTGCTCAATTTCCGTGTGTTCCGCTACCCAGTGTTTACGTTGGCGACCGTCATCGGATCGGTCATCAATATGGCGATGTTTGCAGCGATGGTGTTGCTGCCGGTGTATTTGCAAAACTTGCGCGGCTTTACGCCACTTGATGCCGGTTTGCTGTTGCTACCGGGAGCGATTGTCATGGCGATCATGTCGCCGATTTCCGGCTGGGTGTTTGACCGCATCGGCGCGCGGGCGCTGGCGATCGTCGGCTTGATCATCACCGCGGTCACGACGTGGGAATTCAGCAAGCTGACGATGGATACACCGTACAGCCAGTTAATTTGGCTTTATATTTTCCGCATGTTCGGCATGTCGATGCTCGGAATGCCGATTATGACGGAAGGATTGAACGCCTTGCCGCGCCATTTGTACAGCCACGGCACGGCGATGTCCAATACGATCCGCCAAGTGGCCGCTTCGCTCGGAACGGCGTTCTTGGTGACGATCATGTCCAACCGGGCCAAATTCCATGCGGACATGTACCGAAATGAGATGACGGAAAACAATCCGTTTTTCATGAGCCTTGTCGGCCAGCTGAAGCAGGCGATTCCGAGCGATGAAGCGGTGGTGCAGCTGCTGTATGGGCTCGTGCAGCAGAGATCGACTGTCGAAGGGATTAACGATGCCTTTTTCGTCGCCACCTGCTTGACGGTATTGGCGTTAATGATGGCGTTTTTCTTAAAGGGAAAAAAGCATAAATCGCCATCAGCGTAAACAAAGGAAGCGGCGCAGAAGCCGCTTCTTTTTTTGTTTTATGCCATTATGGACAACAATGTTCTTGCTCCCTTTTTGCACACATATACATCATAAAGACAAGCGGATGACAAAAGAGGGGAGGGGAGCGCCATGGCGCATTTCGGCTCGAAAGGATGGCTTGTGGCTGAGTTGAAAAAGGCAGGCATCGCCCGCCATCCGGTCGGACGGAAAAAAATTGAGACATACAAAGCAGCCGAGCTGTATGGGTTGTACCGAAAATATGTGCAGAAAACGTGCTAGGCCGGATGAAAAATCCGGCTTCTTTTTTGGGCAACCTAAAGGGGAAAGGAGGGAGGCGCGCCTGATGGTTGACAAACGCGCCGGAAGCGATGAAGAAAAAACGGTTTACGGTAGCGGAAGGGGAAACGATCGCCGCCTGTTTAGCGCGAATGAAACAGGAAGGCTACCGCCCCATCCGCCGCATCGAGCAGCCAATTTTCCGCGAAGTGGAAACGAACGGCGAAACGATGGTTGAGCCGTGCGGGCGCATCATCGAATTTGAGGGGGTGCGCGATGAGCCGTAGCAACAGGTCGTTAGCACGGTTGCCCGCCGCCGCCAACGATTTGAGGCGTCGGCCATAGCGGCAAATGGCGAATGGGACGTTGCAGCCGGTTGTCCGGGTCGCTACAATAAAGAAGGGGAAAAATATAAAGAGAAGGAGATGACGCCATGATTCATCACACATGGGCGACCCGGCCGACGATCAAAAAAGTAAAGTGCGTTCACACGAACGCGGAAAAGTACATGGTCAGCAATGTATTGACGCCGGGCAAAGTATATGAAGTAAAAAACGAAACCGACGAGTTTTATTTTGTCATTGACAACAGCGGAAAAGTCGGCGGGTTTTACAAAGATTATTTTGAGGAAGTCAAGTGATCGCGCCAATCACCAAGAAAAAACGGATGTCCGAAACAGGGCATCCGTTTTTTCGATCAGCCGGCGGCGCTTTGTTCCGCCGTCGGCGGCCGCAACCGGCTTGCCGGCAGCGTGATCGTCAACGTCGTCCCTTTTTGTACGGCGCTTTCGATCGTCCACGTTCCTCCCATTTGTTCGATGATTTTGACGGCGACCATCGCACCAAGCCCAGTGCCTTTTTCTTTTGTGCTGAAGTATGGCTCGCCGAAGCGGCGCACTTGTTCTTTCGTCATGCCAACGCCGTTGTCGGAAATGGTAATGACGACTGATGCCCACCGGTTCTCGGCCGCAACATGGAGCGTGCCGCCGTTCGGCATCGCCTCAATGCTGTTTTTCAACAAGTTGAGAAAACACTGTTGGAAATATTGTACGTTTCCGATAACGACACCATGTTCGAGGGAAGAGGATACATGGATCGAATGCATATGCGCCATTGGCGTAATCATTTGCAACACTTTTTGAAGCTCGACGGCGACATCAATCGGCTCGGTCTCTTTTGGCGCCGGTTTGGCAAACGTCAAATAGTCGCGGATGATGGCTTCCGCCCGCTCGAGTTCCTCTAAGGCGATGCGAATGTACCGCTCTTCGGTTTCGCGCGGCAGCCGACCCGTTTGCAGCAGCTGGATGAATCCTTTGACGACGGTGAGCGGGTTGCGGATTTCATGGGAAATGCTGGCTGCCATTTGGCTGACAATCTGCATTTTTTCCATCTTCATCAGCTCCGCTCGAGCGAGCTGTGCCTCATGAAGCGTCTCCATCAAATAGACAGCGAACATCATGACGAACGGCGGCATTATAATGAAATACGCGATATACGGCCTCGTTACCGGAAAATCAGCAATCATCACGGCGACAAATGTCGTCAGCACCGCGAGCAAAAACGTCAGCCCAAGCGACATAACGAGCTTGCTCGGCCGCGGTAGCTTGCGAAACAGCGGCGAGGCGGCCGCCGCTATGGCAAACATGATGGTGTAAACGATCAACGTAAGCGGCTGAAATCCGTACAAAACGGTGCGTGCCAGCATCAAGACAACAAACAGCACCGCCCCGACCGCGCCGCCGCCATACAATGTCCCAAGCAAAAACGGAATTTGCCGGAAATCATGGACGCACAGCGGATCCATGTAAATCGGAAATTTCATGCACAAAACGGCCGCCAACGCCAAGCAAGCGCCAAGCAGCGCTTGGCCATAGAGCGGGCGCTGCCGGATCGCTCGACTATGGTCATAAATAAAGGAAAAGGCAAAGATCGTGACTAAAATATAAAATAAGTTGTTCAAGACGTGCTGGTTAATGTATAAACCGGCCATACGAAAAATCTCCTAACTGAATAGACATCATCACCTTTCATTATAGCGGAAAGAGATTGAAAGAAAAATATGCATTGGCTATGTCCGGTCTTTCAGCAGCCAAACCGCCAAGGCGCCAAGGAGCGGCAGCGAGCGTAAACGAAGCCGCCGTCGAGCGCAAAATCGGAAAGAGCGCCGGGATGACCGCCTGCATCGCATCGTTCAAAAAGTGGCCGAGGCTGATGCGAACAAAAATCGGGTAGACGGTCATGCTGACGGCGCTTGTTCGTTCCGTATGAACCCCCATCGTTCTCCCCCGTTCCAACCATAGATCTTAATATGGCTAAATTATACTTGATCCTTGCCACCAGAGAAAGCCCCATTTCCCAGCGTGAGCGCAGGCAAGAGGGCGCTTCATTTTTGTCTTTTCAATCGCCAGCGCGGTAATTCAGCTTTTCTTTTCCAGATGCACTGATGACGAGCTCGACGTTTACGAATAGCGTGTTGTTATGGAGTGGGATGAGGCCGTTGATCTGATGTTTTTTCCAGAGATCCGGACGCTGGCGATACAGCTGCTCCGACAGATTCAATATATCGATCTGCTGCTTCTTGCCAAGTTCATACAAGCGGCGGATCTCCTGCTTCACCGTTTGTTCCGCCAGTTTGGTCAGTTGTTTTCGCGAGAGCGGTTTGCGCAGTTCGATGATGGCGCCTTGCGCCTGCACTTGGACAGTAAACGCAGGCTCTCCATCCTTCACTTTGACCGACCATTTCGTTTTCGGGTCCCGGACGACAAGAGAGGCGACCGTTTTCCCTTTTTGTTTGACATAAATCGGGGTGCGGCGAATGTCGTGTTCGAGCCAGCGAAGTCCCTCTAGATCGGAACGGCGGACACATTGCTGGAGGCTGTAATGGTGGACAAAACACACGCCGGAAACAGCGAGCATCGGTTTCGGCTTTTTATTTTCGATCCAGCGCCGGCGGTCGAGCGTTAAATACGGAAGCCTTGCCGTATCGGCTTTTTCATCCATATCGACAATCAGCCGGCTGAGCCGGATCGGGCGGATAAACGAACTTTGTTGAAAGATTTCTTCCGGATTGGACAACAGCGAATAATACGAGGAAGCGTTTAACAGCGGCGTCGCTTCAAACAGCTCGGACAGCGGCTCATCGGTGGCGTACACCCATGCTGTATGGCGAATTTCGTTGTAACGGTTCAGCACGTCGATCACATCGGCCACGATGCCTTTTTGCAAGGCCCGTTTGGTAAAGACAATGCTTTTTACATGGCCCCATGACACCCTTTGTTGAATGGAAGGGTAGATTTTGTCGGTCGCGATATTAAACGTTTCGCCAGCGGCTTTGCCGATGGAAACGGCCGCTTTCTCTTTGCCGCCTCCGGCCTCGACTTTGGCGAGGGCGGTGAAACCAACCAGCTGAACGTAGGCGACCACTTGGCCATCTTTATAATCCACCCCAATGGCATGAATATACACAATGTGATCGATGTTGCGCGTGTCCCAACAGCCGCTGAGCAAGATGACGGAAGCGATGACGGGAAAGAGCCGCTTCCTCATTTTTGTTCCCTCTCTTTCGCAATGAGATCATTTGGGTGCACAATGCGGTTGCGCGTGCGGAACTGCTTCCATGTACTCGGGATAAAGACTTTCCCGATATCTTTTGATGGCGGCGCCAGCGGCGTGAGATACGGAACGCCGCAGGTGCGCAAGTTGACCGCATAAGTCAAGATGAAAAACAGCGACAGAATGAAGCCAAACAGGCCAAGAACGGTGGAAGCCGTCAAGACAATAAAGCGCAGCAAGGTGACACTGCCGGCCATATTTTGATTGACGAGCGTGAATGTCGAGATGACGGAAATGGCGGCAATGACGAGTGTGGCCGGGGCGGCGAGCCCGGTGTTGATCGCCGCCTGGCCGATGATTAAGCCGCCGACGACGGACAGCGTCTGCCCGATGGCGATTGGCAGCCGCATCCCGGCTTCCTTAAACACCTCAAACAAAATCATCATCACAAACATCTCCAGCGGCACCGGAAGCGGCACTCCTTGGCGCGACAAAATGAGCGTCGCCAGCAAGGTGAACGGAAGCTGGTCCGGATGGAAGCAGGTCAAGGCGACCCAGGCGCCCGGCAAATAAATGGCGACCGAAGTGCCGACGAGCCGAAGCAGGCGCTGAAACACGACAAACAAGAAAAGCGTGTTGTTGTCTTCCGCCGTGTTCAGCAAAAACGTTAAATTGCCCGGTCCGATCAAGGCGGTCGGCGCCCCGTCCACCAAGATGATAAAACGGCCGTTGAGGAGCGAATTGACGGCAAAATCGGGCCGCCCGGTGTAGCCGAACATCGGGAACAAAGAAAAACGGGTGTCGGAAAACCACTCTTCAATTTGGTTGGTGCTTGTCACCGAGTCGATGTACAAACTGAGCAGACGGCTTCTCACCTCGTCGATGATTTCTGTATTGGCAATATCATCGACATAGAGGAGCCCGACTTTTGTCTGGCTGCGTGTGCCGATGACAAACGGTTCGTAGACGAGCCGGTGTGAGCGCAGCCGCTTGCGAATGAGGGCGACATTTTTGCTGATTTCTTCAATAAATCCATCTTTGGGTCCACGAATCGATACTTCCGTGTTCGGCTCTTCCGGATCGCGGCTGGGCGGGCTGGCGAGCGGCATCGTGTACAAGACATCGGCTTCATGGAAATAAATGAGCAAATCGCCGCTAAACAGCCTGAAGTTGAGATCATCGATCCGCACTTCTTTTCCCATATACTCAAGCGCCGCCGGTTTGCGGGCCTCGATGTCAGCAGCCGTAAAGCACGGATGCTGTTCGCACAGCTCGCGGAACATCGGATAAATGGCCTTTTGCAGCATTTGCGTATCGCACAGTTCTTCACAATAAATAAACAGCAAGTGCACGACAGCCGCCGAGCCGTCAAAAGAGGTTGGAATCGCGGCTTCCGTCATGATGACATCCGGGCATTTGGCGTACATCGTGCGCAACGCCTCTTCGGAGATGATGACGGTCTCGAGCCCCGTGTAATCGTCTTTCAACCGTTTGCCTTCGGCGGCTCGCATGGGTCGTTTCATCCTGCCACCCCTCTTTTCTTTTTTCGATATGCCAACAAAGCGAAACCACTTAACACAACGGACAGCGCAAGACTAAACAGCAGCGATGCCGGCAGCACCCCATGTTTGACAAAATGCAAAAACTGTTCATCGCTGACCGGCGCCAGCGCCGCCAATGTGATCGCCAAGTAGAGGACAATGAGCACCCAACGGCGGGTTTGCGGATGGCGGATCGGAAACAATTCCACAATCAGCGCTGTCGATAAGGAGATGCGGATAAAGGCGCCGGACAGCCATTGATAGACCGACAGAAAGTCCACATGCTCAATGTACGTCCCTAAACTGACCATCCGCCATTGCTCAAACGCCGGATAGCGAAGGCGCGTCGCCTGCTCGGGGCCAAATTCGGTGATGGTGCCAATCGTCGGCCCGATGCTCAGCCCGGCTGTGAAAACAGCGATGGCGGCAAGCGCCTTCCATGAAAATGGGCGAGGCAGGCGATGGGAGAGAAACAATAGAACGATCACTTCCACATATCCTGCTCCGGCGTACATCATGCCGTTGAGCACAGGTCCAACACCATGTTCAAGCGTTGGTCTGAGCAGTGAATAATCTTTATGAGGCGTGGTCGAGAGCATAACGAAAAAACCAAACACGATGACGAACGGGCAAATGATCATGGAAGTGTTGGCAATCGAGTCGATGCCTTGGTACGAGTTATAAAAACAAACGGCCACGATGACCAAAATCAGCGCCCATCTCGGCGTCGCCGTCAAATAAGAGGTGGTGGTAAACGTGACCGTATCGTTTAACGTGACAAAACTATGAAGAAGCAAGAATGCGCTGCTGACACCGGCCATCGCATAAGCAGCCGCGCTCGAAAATCGGGCCTTGAGCCAGTCAAACAGCCGCTCGCCGTTCAGTTGTCGGATGGTGAAATAAAGCAGCGGCAGCCAAACGAGCAAACACGCCAACGCTCCCAAGGCGGCGATCCACGCATCGCGGTGGGCGGCCTCAAGCATAAAGGGGATGATGATGACATGATTCATCAGCCCGACCGACAGCATGACCATAAATAACAGTTGCAGAGCGCTAAGCGGCTGTCCGTTCATCATGGATCCCTTTCTTTCCATGCAATCTCCAAAGGGCGGGGGATGTAGGGCAAAAGGCTGCTGATTCCAGAAACCTTGCTGAACCGGCTTCTTTTCTGATGAAATGCCGCTGATTGGCTTTCTAAAACGATAGTGTTTCCAGTCCAGGGGAATTTATCCGCGCAAACGGCAACCCAACAGCGAAACTTCTCAGGCGGCAGGGGGCACAATACAGGGAAGAAAGGGCGAACATCAACGGCATGCAAGGGGGCGCAGCATGAAATGGCTTCATTTGACGATCGGCGTGAAGATTTCCAGCTGCCGCCCCACCCGGTGTATGTCCCGGTGACGCTGATCCGCGATGGCCAGCTGTTGGCAGACGAATTAGCGGAGCTTGGGAAAACGGAGCAATGGCTGGCCGCCAAACTGCAAAAACAAGGAATTGCCTCGCCAAAAGACGTGTTGATCGCCGAGTGGCTCGAAGGAGATGGGCTGTTTGTTCAGACGTATCAGCCCGCCGAGCGGCAACGGTCAACGCGGCGGTCGACGGCGTCGGAATGAGAGAAAGAAAGAATCCAGGGATGGATTCTTTCTTTATTTTGGAAAAAACTCTTGCCTTTCTTCTGTTTTATGTGTACTATTGGTTATAGTACGGTTGTGACAATGAGAGGAGGAGGGGAGATGTTTGAGCTTGATATCCGCAGCCGCCAGCCGATTTACGAACAACTGATTGACAAAATGAAAGAAATGATCGTCCGCGAACTATGGCAGCCGCACGATCAGCTGCCATCGGTCAGGACGATGGCGAAACAGCTGATGGTGAATCCGAACACGATTCAAAAAGCGTACCGCGAACTGGAACGCGACGGCTGGATTTATTCGATTCCAGGGAAAGGCAGCTTCGTTGCCCCGCGCTCGAAAGAACCAAACATCGAGGCGATCGCTGCGGTCCGTGAGCAGCTTGTCCGCCTTGTCAAGGAAGCACGGTTTTTAGGGGTGACAAATGAGCAGTTATGGCAATGGGTTCGAGAAGGAGAGAAAGAGGGGGAGAATCGTGATTCAACTTGTGGACGTGACGAAAATGTTTGATCGATTTGCCGCTGTCAAGGGCGCGAACATGATGGTGCCAAAAGGATCGATTTACGGGCTGCTCGGCCCGAACGGCGCCGGGAAAACGACGCTGCTAAAGATGATGGCCGGCATTCTCCGCCAAGATCGCGGAACGATTACAGTGGACGGGGAGGATGTGTGGGAAAATGTCCGGGTGAAGCAACGCCTTTTGTTTTTGCCGGACTTTGTCTACTTTTTTCCGCACGCGACGATTCGGCAAATGGCGGATTTTTACGAGCAACTGTACCCGTCGTTCAGCCGCGGGCGGTTTATGGAATTGCAGTCCGTCTTTGCGCTTGATCCGAACAAAAAGATTCAGCAGTTTTCCAAAGGCATGCAGCGCCAAGCGGCGTTTTGGCTCGCCTTTTCCGTCCAGCCGGATGTGCTCATGATGGATGAGCCGCTTGATGGGCTCGATGCATTCGTCCGCCGTCATGTGAAGCAGCTGCTCATAGAAGAAGTGGCCGAACGGGAGATGACGGTCGTCATTTCGTCGCACAATTTGCGCGAGCTCGAAGATTTATGCGACATCGTCGGATTGATGGCGCAAGGGACCGTACGGATGGAGCGTGATTTAAACGAGCTGCGCGCCGGGATGCATAAAATTCAAGTCGCGTTTCGCGGCAGATTTCCGAGCGAGTTGGCCGAACGCCTTGACATCGTGCATCGCGAGGAGCGCGGCAGCATCGTTCTTCTTGTCGTCCGCGGCGAGAAACGATCCATCGAAGAGACGGTGAGTTCGTTTGCTCCGCTCATTCTCGACATCTTGCCGCTGTCGTTGGAAGAAATTTTTATGTACGAAATGGGGGATGTTGTCGATGTCCGCGAAACGGTTGTCGGCTAACCGCGCCATGTGGACGCAAAATGTTCGCCAAATCGGCTGGATAGCCATCATTCATCTGCTGTTATGGCTGGCGGCGATCGTATTGCCGATTGGGCTTTCGTACTCGCAATATGATCCAAAAGTCGGAAATGTGCCGCCATGGAAAGACGTTTACGATATATCCAACGGGTTCGAGACGTTGATTGCTTGGCTTGTCCCGATCTTGGCGGCGGCCGGCGTGGTTCGCTATATGCATGAGAAACGGTCGGCTGATTTCATCCATAGCTTGCCCATCCGCCGCACCGAACTGCTTGCCGGGCAGATGTTTATTGGATGGCTCTTTTTGGCGGTTCCGCTCGTGTTGACCGCCTTGGTTGCGATCGGATGTCTGTACGGACTTGATCTCCCGTGGCCGATTGGAGCGGGGGATGTGGGACGATGGCTTGGCGAGACGCTTGTCGTAGAGACGGTGATTTTTGCGCTAGGTGTCATGGTCGGCGTGCTCGTCGGCCAATCGATCGTTCATATTGTGTTAACGAATATTGCTCTCTTTTTTCCGACAGGCATCATGGTGTTGCTGTTTAGCAATTTGCCGTTATGGTTGTATGGATTCCCCGATGGGTACTATTTATCGGGAAATCTGATGGATTGGGCGCTTCCGATTCGTTATGCGATGCTGACGGATCAAGCGATGAGCGCGGGGGAAGCCGGACTGTTGCTGCTGTTGTCGCTTCTATTTTTCAGTTTGTCCATTTGGTTGTACGAGCGGCGGCCGACGGAAGCGGCCGGACAGGCGCTCGCCTTTTCAGTGCTTCGCCCACTGTTTGTGTATGGAGTGGCGTTTTGCATGTGCTTGACCGGCGGGTTCTACTTTGGACAAGTCCAACGGCAGTGGGGATGGATCATCTTTGGGTATGTTGCGTTTTCGCTTATCGGGTATGCCGTTGCGCAAATGGTCGTGATGAAAACATGGCGTGTTTTTCATAAATGGAAAGGGTATATCGCCTTTGCCGCTGTGATGTCGGTCTTATTTTTGACTGTGCGCCTTGATCCGGTTGGATATGTGAGACACGTTCCGAATTTGTCCGATATTGAGAAAGTCTATTTCGGCCAGTCGGTGATGAATTGGCAAAATCCTAACTTGATGGAAAGAGAGTTTGAAGCATTCGATCAGTTTTTGCGCACGAAGGACAACATCAAAGCTGTCAGGGCGCTTCATGCGCAGCTTGTGCACGATCAGCCGCTCCCGTCACGTTTTGGCAACGTCCGGCCGATTGTGATCGGGTATGTGCTCAAAGACGGCACGCGTCTCCTCCGCCGCTACGAAGTGCCGATTGAACCGTACATGCCGTATTTTCAGCGCATCATGGGCTCAAACGAATATAAGCAGCAATATTATTTGCTCCTTCGCCCGAGCTATTCTCCGATCCGCCAAGTGACGATCCGCAATGTCGAAACGGGGCGTCCGGTGGTCGTGCTGGCCGATCCGAAGGAGATCGAGTCGTTTGTCCAGGCGCTCAAACAAGATTTGTGGAATGAGCCGGTGGAGGACATCATCCGCGGGGGGAGAACATGGCAGGGGGATATTGAATTGCTGCAAAGCGACGGCGATTCGTTTACCGTTCCCTTATCTTCACACAGCACCCATGTTCGCGAGTGGTTGCAACAACGGCATCATTGGGAGCAAATACAGAAAAGGTAACGCCCGATGAAGAGAAAAGGTGTCCCGTTGCTTTTGGGGCACCTTCCTCTTTTTTCCACCGGCTGTTGGTCAAGACGTTTTGTTTTTTCGTTTCCACATCCAAACGTTCAATAGATCGAGCAACAGAAAAAAAATGAACAAGGATAAAATAAATAGTTCCGGCATTTCCATTGCCCGAAAGGGATTCAGCACGATATACAACGATTGATGCAAGGTCATCCCCATCAACTGATCCATGCTTACCATCGTTCCTATGGCGAGCAAGGCAAACATCAGCCAAACAACAATTAGTTTCATGGCGTTCCACCTGCTGTTTTTCTTTTTTCTTTAGTTTTTGCTATTGATTCAAAACTGATGCACGGGCGTATACCCTCCCGATTTCGTGTCCATAATGAGGGATAAAAAGGAAGCGGAGTGAGGAGGAAAAACATGCTGTTTCAATGGGGAATGGGCCGACAAAAAAAGCAGATCAATGACAGGGTGAAACAAGAAGGACCGGACCATAGCGGCGAGGCAACGGACGTCCCGCAAGAGCCGATGTCAGCTGAATTAGCCGTCAACCTTGACATCATCCGCCAAACGACTGGACAAAGCAGCGATGTTGTCATCCGCCGGTTTTCGCTTGGCCAAGAGAAGCAAATCAATGCAGCCATCGTCTTTGTGGATGGTCTTGTTGACGAAAAACATGTGTACGAGTTTTTGCTAACGCCGTTGCTAGAGGCGTCATTTCCACTGTCATTAACAGAAAAAGAATCGTTTCCGTGGATCGAACAAAAGTTGGCCGCGGTGGGCGGTGTGAAGCATGTCATCGATTGGGAACACCTGTTTTTGGAGCTGTTTTCCGGAGAGACCATCATCTTGTTGGATGGGGTGCCGTCCGCTGTCAGCGCCAGCACCAAAGGCGGCCAATATCGTGCAATCGAGGAGCCACAGACGCAACTCGCCGTCCGCGGGCCGCGCGAGGGATTTACGGAGTCGTTGCGCGCAAACACCGCGATGATCCGCCGCCGCATTAAAAATCCCAATCTTTGGCTGGAAACGATGCAAATCGGCACCGTGACGCAAACGGATGTCGCGATCATGTACATCAAAGGCATTGCCAATGACGAGGTTATCGAGGAAGTGAGAGCGCGCCTGCGCCGCATTGATACGGACAGCGTGCTTGAGTCCGGTTATATTGAACAGTTAATCGAAGATCAAACGTTTACGACATTTCCGACGATCTACCATACCGAGCGTCCCGATGTGGTGGCGGCGAATTTGCTGGAGGGGCGGATTGCGATTTTGATTCAGGGGACGCCGTTTATCCTGATTGTGCCGGCTTTGTTTATCCAATTTTTTCAAGCAGTAGAGGATTATTATTCCCGTTTTGATATTGCGACCGCTCTTCGTTTTTTACGCGTATTGATTTTTTTTCTCTCGCTCGTCGCGCCCTCTATTTATATTGCTGCGACGACGTTCCATCAAGAAATGATCCCAACTCAGCTTGTCATCGCCATTGCCGCCCAGCGTGAGGCTGTGCCGTTTCCCGCTTTTGTCGAGGCATTAATCATGGAAGTGACATTTGAGATTTTGCGCGAAGCGGGGATTCGGCTGCCGCGTGCGGTCGGGCAAGCGGTGTCGATTGTCGGGGCGCTTGTCATCGGTGAGGTGGCGATCGATGCCGGTTTTGTTTCATCGGCCATGGTTATCGTTGTCTCGCTCACCGCGATTGCCAGCTTTGCAACGCCGGCGTTTGCCATCGCCATCTCAGCACGCCTCATCCGCTTTGGGTTGATGTTTTTAGCGGCGATGTTCGGGTTTTATGGCATTATAATGGGTCTGCTGATCATGATTCTCCATTTATGCAGCTTGCGTTCATTTGGCATGCCATACATGTCGCCGCTTGCTCCATTTATTTCAACCAATGTAGGCGATACCCTCTTTCGGATTCCGACATGGATGTACCGCGAGCGGCCGCGCCTGATTAATCAGAAAAATATCATTCGCCAATCAGGGGATCAGAAACCGCAGCCTCCGGCACCAACACGCCAGGAAAAGGAGGATGAATCATGAAACGATCTATCGCCATGTTTGTGTCCTTTTTTGTTTGTGCAGTGTTGCTGGCTGGCTGTTGGAGTAAAAAAGAGTTAACCGATTTGTCCGTTGTCATTGCCGTCGGCCTCGATAAAACAAAAGACGGCAGATATTTGGTCTCGTTTCAAGTCGTCAACCCGGGCAACGTTGCGGGAGCGCTCCAACGAGGAGGCGGGGCGGGCGGCGTGCCCATTTCCGTTTATACGTCGACCGGAGACACATTGGTCGAGGCAAGCCGGAAAGCCTCGAAAAAGTTGTCGCGCATCCTGTATTACGCTCATACCAACTTGGTGGTCATCAGCGAGGAATTGGCACGCCAAGGGTTGAATGGGGTATTCGATGCGATAGAACGGAATCAAGAGTTTCGGACGACAACGAAGCTGGTTATTGCTCATGGCCACTCAGCGAAAGAGGTGTTAAGCGTATTAACACCCATTGACAAAATTCCCGCCAATCAAATTATTAAGACGTTGGAGTTTTCCGAGATGGCCTTGGGGCAGACAATCAGCACTGATGTCTGGGAAGTGATTCGTGATTTTACATCTTCAGGAAAAAATATAGTCTTGACGGGTGTTGTCATTGAAGGAAACACACAGCGGGGCAAACGGCAAACAAACGTTCAATCCTCTGTGCCAGATGCTCGCATCAGCTTGGATGGGCTGGCGTTATTTAAAAAAGACCGTCTTGTTCGCTGGGTGAACGGCTCAACGGAACGAGGCGTGCTTTGGGGGTTGGATCGAATCAAACAAACGAATATTACGATCCCATGGAAAGGAAAAAAAGAAGCGATTGGTTATCGAGCGATGGGAGTGACAACGAGGTTAAAAGTGGAATTGAAAAACGGCCATCCTTCCATTTTGGTTCATATCCAAACAGAAGGGGATATCAGTGAGACGTACGTCCCGATCAATTTGGCTGATTACCGATTATTGTTTCAATTAGAAAAGGCGATTGGTCGGGATATTGAACGGGAAGTGAGACAGGCGATTGAAACGGCCCAGCATGAAAAAACGGATGTTTTTGGTTTTGGCGAGGCGGTGCATCGCGCCCACCCCCGCCTGTGGAAAAGAATCAAAAAAGAGTGGGATGACCGCTATTTCCCTCATCTTCCGGTGACAGTGAAAGTGGATGCTTCCATTCGACGCACGGGATTGCGGAATACGCCATATATCAAATAAGCGTTTTCGGCTTAAAAACTTGGATACGGTAGCGTGAGGAGCGATGGAGCGAGATGGAACATAGTAAAATCAATATGCGCCAGCTGTTTGTCCTGATCGTATTGTTTGAGCATGGCAGTGCGATAGTCATTCCGCTCGGCGCCAGCGCCAAGCAAGATGCGTGGATCGCCATTTTGCTCAGTCTGGTTCTTGGGCTATTGCTGATTTTGGTTTATGAGCGTTTGTTTCATTATTATCCCGATCAGCCGCTGACTTCCTATGTGACACATATCGTCGGTAAGCCGCTCGGCAAGGTGTTGGCAGTTCTCTATATTACCTATTTTTTCCATATCACCGCCCGTGTGTTGCGTGATTTTGGCGAACTGTTGCTCACGTTTGCCTATCCGGAAACGCCGCTGTTTGTTTTGAATGCCCTTATGGCTATGACGGTCATGTACGGTGCCTATAAAGGCATTGAAGTATTGGCACGCACCGGCGAACTGCTTTATACGTTGTTGCATATACTGGCAGTTGTTGGATTCCTCTTAGTTATCGCTTCCGGAGTTGTTGATCTCACCCAGATCCAACCGGTGTTAGAGGAAGGGTGGAAACGGGTGTGGAAAACGGTGTTCACGGAAACGTTGTACGTGCCGTTTGGCGAAATGATCGTGTTTACCATGCTGTTTCCATACTTGAATCGTCCGGAAAAAGCGCGGCGGGCCGCCGTTGCCGGGATGGTGTTGACCGGGATCAACCTGGCGATCATTATGGTCGTTAATACGGCCGTCTTAGGAGCTGATGCGGTGTCACGTTCATCGTTTCCGTTGCTCGATACGATCCGCCGCATTCGAGTCGCTCACTTTTTAGAGCGGCTTGATGTCTTTTTTATGGTCGCTCTAGTGATCGGGGGGTTTTTTAAAGTCTCCATCTTTTTTTATGCCGGCATCGTGGGGGTGGCTCATGTATTCGGGTTTTCGAACCACCAGCGGCTTGTTTATGCGTTTGGGGTGCTTGTCTTATTGTGGTCGGTGGCGATGGCCAGCAACTACTGGGAACATATTCATGAAGGATTAAAGATTGTCACGTTCTATCTGCACATCCCGATGCAAATCATCATCCCGGTGCTCTTGCTTGTGATTGCGGCGATTCGCCGGCGGTTTGGACAATCAGCAAAATAAGAAAAACGGACTATATAGATGCAATTTGAAGATTTACCATTTGCAGCTTTTATCGACTGTCAGGCGACCGAACAACGCCGCTTCCAGCCCCATATATGGGTCTGTGAAGCAGGTGGTTGTTCGGTCTTCCGTCACGCCTTGGCGTGACGGAGAAGTCTGTGGCTTGCCTTCGACAGTCGAAAATGGACAAACCGCTTTTCTGTCAAGGATATGTTAAACTTCTTCGTTGCATCTATCCTGAAAACACCATTTAAGATAAAAAAACGGAACCCGCCTAGCCTTCGGAATTTGATTCCAAAGGAGCGACATTCCGTAGTGCACCAGACTACTGGGGTCCGTCTATATATCGGACTTTTACGTACCATAGATACAACGACCTCATGACCCCAGCTGCAAGGAGACCATTCGACAGAAGGTTGTTTTCATCCTTCCGATGGTGACGAAATTTTTTTGTCATGGGAGTCTATATATATAAGTTGCAATAAAGATTTTCCGATTGTTCGATTCTGTTTTCCTTCATAACAAGTCATTTTGATAGAATGCGGTGGGCGCTCTACTGGATGTAAAACAAAGTTTCAACTTATATAGAATAAAATTATACACAACGATGAACGGCGGCTGGGCCCCGCGATCGGAATGGAGAGGAGAGTGGCGCAGACATGGGGCGGGTGCTGATCTATTTGCGGCCATATGGGAAGTGGATGGCGTTAGCTTGGTTGTTTATGTTGACCGAGCTCATCATCGAGCTTTGGCAGCCGCTGTTGATGGGGAAAATCATCGACGATGGTGTCATGAAACAGGATGTTGCGGCCATTTTCACGTGGGGAGCCGTGATGCTCGGGGCGTCGCTGTTGGCGTTTGCCTCAGGCATCGCCAACTCATTTGCCGCAGCCTACGTCGGTCAGGAGTACGGATTTGCGCTGCGGACGGCGCTGTTTGCCAAAATCCAATCGTTTTCGCTTGCGCGCATCGAGCAGTTGTCGCCGGCCTCGCTCGTCACCCGGATGACGAACGATGTGACCCAAGTGCAAAACATGTTGTTTATGAGTTTGCGCATCGCCTTGCGTGCGCCGCTTCTGGTCGTCTTCGGCGTCGCGATGGCGTTTGTCGTTCATGCGCGCTTGGCGCTCGTTTTGGCGGTGGCTGTTCCTCTGTCCGCTGTTTTTTTATTGTGGGTTGTACAAAAGGCGGCGGCGTCCTTTTCCGCCGTCCAACGAGCGCTTGATCGCGTCAACGGCGTGATGCGTGAAAATTTGGCCGGCATGCGCCTCATCAAAGCGTGGATGAGAAAAGAATACGAAGAGGAGCGATTTGCGGCGGCGAACGATGCGCTGATGGAACGGACCATGAGTGTGCTGCGCCTCGTGGAGACGATCACGCCGGTGTTGCTGATCGTGATGAACACCGCCATCGTCGCCGTTCTCCTTTTTGGCCGCCACCATATCGAGGCCGGGACGGCGAGCGCTGGGCAAGTCGTGGCTGTCATCAATTACGCCACAAGGACGACGGCTGCGTTGTCGATGTTTACATTTATTACGATGGCGTTTTCACGGGCGCGCGCCTCGGCCGCCCGCCTCGCTGAACTTCTTGAAGCCCCGGGCGAGCGACACGGGGCGGATGCGGGCGGTGGTCCGGCCGTTCAGCGCGGGGAAATTCGCTTTGAGCACGTTTCGTTCCGCTATCCAGACAACGACCTTGACGCGCTTTCTGACGTATCGTTTGTCATCCGTCCGCATGAGACAGCCGCCATTTTAGGAGCGACAGGGGCCGGCAAATCGACGCTTCTTCAGCTGATTCCCCGGTTGTACGAACCAAGAGGCGGGCGCGTGTTGATTGATGGCGTCGATGTGCGCGAGTTTTCCGCCGAACAGCTGCGGACGGCGGTGCGCTTTGTTCCGCAGGAAGTGCTGCTATTTTCCGGAACGGTTGCCGACAACCTTCGCTTCGGCAAGATGACAGCGACGATGGAAGAGATTGTGCAGGCGGCTCGTGATGCGCAAATTCATGAAACTATCACTCGGTTTCCGGATGGATACGACGCACGGATCGGTCAAAAGGGTGTCAATTTATCAGGCGGGCAAAAGCAGCGGCTGTCGATCGCCCGCGCCTTGGTGGGGCAACCGCGCGTTTTGCTTTTGGATGACAGCACAAGCGCGCTCGATGCAGAGACGGAAGCAAAGCTGCTCGCAGCGTTGCGGAAGTATGCATGCACGACGGTGATAGTGACGCAAAAGGTGAGCACCGCGATGGCGGCGGATACGATTTTGCTTTTGGAAGACGGCCGCTTGATCGCACAAGGAAGTCATGAACAACTGCTGGCGACGAGCGACCTGTATCGACGCATCGTCGCCACGCAGGAAGGAAAGAAGGGATCGGTGGATGTCACTACGGCATAGCCCGCACGGAGCGCGTGTTGGCGCAAGTGCGCAACGGGCGAAAAACAGCGTCGGCACTTTGCGGCGGCTTTGGGCATTTATCGCTCCGCAAAAGCGAAAGCTGTTTGCAGCCATGGCCATGGTGATGGCCAGCTCGGCGCTGGCGCTCGCCGGCCCGTACGTCATCGGCTGGGCGGTCGATGGGTACATTGTGGAGCGGAAGACGGACGGGTTTATGGCGACGCTCGTTTTGCTTCTTGCCATTTATATGGCCCTTGGCGCGGCGACGTTTTGGCAAAACTACTGGATGATCGATGTCGGCCAGCGGACGGTGCGCGGGATTCGCGAGCGGTTGTTTCGCCATTTTCATGAGCTGCCGATTTCGTTTTTTGACCGCCGCCAGCAAGGGGAGCTGATGAGCCGGATTACAAACGACATCGACCATATGAGCCAGACATTTAACAGTACTGTTGTCCAGGTCGTCTCGAGCACGTTGACGTTGATGGGCGCGATCGTGGTCATGCTTTTACAGAGCGTTGTGTTGACGATCGTAACGCTTGTTGTCGTGCCGCTGATGTATGTAGGCATGCGCTGGATTACAAACCGGACGCGGGTGCGTTTCCATGAGCAGCAACGGGCGCTCGGAGAGATGAACGGCTTTATCGAAGAGGTCATTTCCGGACAGAAAGTGGTGAAGCTGTTTTCCCAAGAAGAGCGGATGGAGGAGGAATTGGCGCGCAAAAATGCCGAGCTGAAACAAGCCGGGTTTTGGGCGCAAACGTATTCCGGCTTTATTCCGAAGCTGATGAACTTTTTAAACAGCGTAAGCTTCGCTCTCATCGCTGGCGTCGGCGGATGGCTGGCGGCGAAAGGGACGATATCGGTCGGGACGATCGTCGTGTTTGTCGAATACGCCCGCCAGTTTACCAGACCGCTTAATGACCTGGCCAATCAATGGAACACACTGCTGTCGGCGTTGGCTGGCGCTGAACGGGTGTTGGAAATTTTGGATTTGCCGGAGGAAGAGGAAGACGAGCGGGAAGCGGTGGCTTTGGACCGTCTTGATGGACGCATTGAGTTTCGTCAAGTCGTCTTTTCTTACGACAAACAGCGTCCGGCGCTCGACGGCGTCACCTTTTTCATCGCCCCGGGGGAGACGGTCGCGCTTGTCGGTCCGACTGGAGCCGGCAAAACGACCGTATTGCAGCTGTTGACCCGCTTTTACGATCCGGATGAAGGCGTCATTTTGATCGATGGACGCGACAGCCGGACGATCAAGCGAGCAAGTTTGCGCCGGCATATGGCATTTGTGCTTCAGGATACGTTTTTGTTCGCCGGAACGATCCGCGACAACATTCGTTACGGCCGGCTTGAGGCGACCGATGAAGAAGTCGAAGAGGCGGCGCGCCAGGCGAACGCCCACTCGTTTATTATGAAGCTGCCGAACGGCTATGACACCGTTTTGACCTCGGGAGGAGGCGGGATCAGCCAAGGGCAGCGGCAGCTGTTGGCCATCGCTCGGGCGATGATCGCCGACCCGGCCATTTTGATTTTGGACGAAGCGACGAGCAACATCGATACGGTGACCGAAGTGCGCATTCAAGAAGCGCTCGCGCGGCTCATGAACGGCCGGACGTGCTTGGTCATCGCGCACCGGCTGAACACGATTCAACATGCCGACCGCATCCTTGTGCTCAACGAAGGCAACGTGATCGAGCAAGGGACGCATGAAGAACTGTTGGAAGCAAAAGGATTTTACTTCCAATTGTATCAGCGCTATTGGTTGCGCAATGTGCAGCAGGCATAACTGTATGGTGTTCACGTTTGTGGAGGACTTCAGATGAATGCGTGTCTCCTCCATGCGAACTCGAGTGCTCAGGAAAGGAAGAGTGGATGAAAAAAACAATTAAACAAAAATATAAAGATATTTTGTTAGTCATTTCCGCCGCTTTGTGCTTTACGGCCGGGGCCGATCGGCAAGCCGCTTTTGAAACGTTTCGCGCCAGCTTGCGGATAAGGCCGGATGGCTGGCGATTTGCTTCATGGCAGCAGCATTGTCGCGCTCATGATAGTAAATGTGATTGATATACGCGATGGACAGCGCCCCCCACGCCCCGTTCGACGAGAACGAGCGGCGCGCCCGGCTCTATGACGCCTTCTTGCAAGACGCGGAAATAAAACCCGCTTTTTCCTGTCTGGCAGACGGCTTTCGGCAAATCGGGCAGCTGATGTTTGAACGCCAATTTGGAGCACGGCTGGCGCGGCTGCGACACTTGTACGAGCGCTGTGCCGGCGACATAAATGTCGCCAAGACATACATCGTCTTCCGTCAACCCGAGAAGCGTCCAGTTTTCGCCAAACGCCCCCGCCGTAAATGGGCGGCCGTATCGCTCTTCCCAATAGACGAAATGCTCGGACGGATAGGCGCAAATCGCTTTATCTTCTCCTCCGTGATGGACGAGGTCGGCTTGTCCATCTCCAGCCAAGTTTTGTTTGCCGACCGCAACGGGATGAGCGACCGGCGTTTTGTCAATGCCGGTTGTGATCCGCTGGCCGCCGATGTGGAGCGTTTTCGGCTTCCCGACATTAATGGAGAGAATCTGCATCGCGTTCACCCCCATACCGCCTCGGCGATGAGCCGGAAGCTTGCGAGTTTATCCTCGAAGTCGTATGTAATCGTCACGAGCATGATTTCCTCTGTTTCATACGTTTCGCTCAGCCGATACAGCTTGTCTTTGACGCGCGTCGGACTGCCGACGATCATCCGCCGCCGGTTGTCTTCCACCCGTTTGCGCTCATACGGGCTGTACGGATACGCAGCCGCTTTTTCCGGGCTTGGCGTGCCGTTCAGCGCCATCCCTTGCTCGATCATAAGAAGCGACAGATCAAGGCTGCCGGCGATCCATTCCGCTTTTTCATCCGTTTCGGCGCAAATTGCAAACACCGCGACCATTCCGCGCGGCTCGGCCAAATACGGCGATGGAACAAACCGGTCACGGTACAGCCGCATATAATGTTCGCCGCCTTCCCCGTTGATAAACTGGGCGAACACATACGGCAGCCCTTTATCGGCTGCCAGCTTCGCCGTTTCCGAACTGGAGCCGAGCAGCCATAGTTCCGGCGGGGACTGCACGATCGGCGTCGCCTTGACGCCATAAAGCGGGTGGACGGGCGGAAGCGCATCGTGCAAATACCCAAGCAAGTCATCGATTTGCTCCCGATAGCGATCCGCTGAACGCGGCCGGCCGTCTTGGAGCGCCATCGTCGCCCGCGGCATGCCGCCGGGTGCCCGCCCGATGCCGAGATCGACGCGGCCGGGATGAAGGCCGGCAAGCACATGGAAGTTTTCCGCCACCTTGTACGGGCTGTAATGCGGCAGCATCACGCCGCCTGAGCCGATGCGGATGCGCGACGTTTTCGCTCCGATGTGTCCGAGCAGCACTTCCGGCGACGAACCGGCAAGGCTGTTTGTATCGTGGTGTTCCGACACCCAAAACCGCTTATAGCCGAGCTGCTCAACGTGTTGGGCGAGCTTGACGGTGTTCTCGAGCGCTTCTTCTGCCGTCATGCCTTCGGCGATCGGCGACTGGTCGAGGACGCTCAGTTGCAGCGCCATTGCGATTCCTCCTTCTTCCGCCGCAGCGGTGGAAATAATGATTAGTTTCTATTATGCGCTGTTTTGCTTCGGTTTGTCCATTCATTTGTCCACCCGCCTAGCAAAAAACCGATCCGCCGTCGGCGGATCGGCCAATCCCGTCAAGATGCGCGGCAGTGCGGCGATAATAAAACATCGGGTGGGATGCGGGTGGTGTGGCAGCTGGCCCGTACACGCGCGGGGTCATGTGTTTATTCATATAAATCAATGCACAAACGCCTCCTTTCCGTCGTCTATGTGGCATCATATGCCGAGCTGTGCAGTTCGGTTTGGGCGCTGGATTTGTGACACCCGCCTTCCTTTTGATATAATGAAAGAAAATATTGGAGAAAGGGTGTTGTTGATGCCAGCTGTCGAATCGAACATGTTTCCCCTCGGCAAACAAGCGCCGTCGTTTTCCCTCACGAATGTCATCGATGGCAACGTCGTCCGTCTTGAGGATGTGAAATCGGACGTCGCAACCGTCATTATGTTCATTTGCAATCACTGCCCATTTGTCAAGCATGTCCAGCACGAGCTTGTTCGCCTCGCGAACGATTATATGCCCAAAGGGGTGTCGTTTGTCGCCATCAACTCCAACGATGCGGAACAGTATCCAGAAGATTCACCCGAAAACATGAAAAAGGTGGCGGAAGAGCTCGGCTATCCGTTTCCGTATTTGTACGATGAGACGCAAGAGGTGGCGAAAGCATACGACGCCGCTTGCACCCCGGACTTTTACATTTTCGACCGGGATCTGAAATGCGTCTACCGCGGCCAGTTGGACGACTCGCGCCCGAACAACGGCATCCCGGTCACCGGGGAGTCGATCCGCACCGCGCTGGATGCTTTGTTGGAGGGCCGCCCGGTGCCGGAAAAGCAAAAGCCGAGCATCGGCTGCAGCATTAAATGGAAACAAACACTGTAACAATGTGCTTGACTTTTCATTGTGAAGCGGGTATGATGGAAAAAGCATCATTCGTTCGTTGCGGAATCGCCACCGCCGTGCCGTTGGCTTGCGAGTGCAGCCGGCACGGCATTTTTGTGGCCGCGATCTACTGAACAAATTCACACTGGCGCCGCCTCGGAGCGGCAAGGATGGATGAGAGGAAGGGCTTCCATTGTTTTTGTTTCCTTTCCTTGAGTTTTCGTAATTTATGTTATGTAAACAAAAGGAGAACGAGGAGATGGCGGAAGGGCGATATTGGGTGTTTGTGTATGGAACGTTGCTGACTGGCGAAGAAAACCATGAAGTGGCCGCTCCATACTTTCGCGCCGCGTGTCCAGGGAAAGTAAACGGCCGCTTATACAATGTCGGTCCGTACCCCGCGCTTGTGCTTGGAGAAGAGGGGGAAGTGGAAGGGGAGTGGCTGACGGTGACGGAAGAAGGGCTCAAGGCAATGGATGAGCTCGAGGATTACGTTGAAGGGCGGTGCGATAACGAATACGAACGGGTGTGGGTTCGCGACGCGTGCAAACCGATCGAAGGATATGTGTACGTCTATCCGCCGGAAAAAGCGGCCGGCTTGCCGCTTATTCCGTCCGGATCATGGCGGCGGCGTGAGGAGAAAATGTAACATCTAGAAACAGCCTGTGAGGAACGGTCATCCTCTGGGCTGTTTATTTTTTACATGAATATGAAAACGGTTGTAAAAAATCGTTATAAAAATACAGAAAAATTGCTAAAAAAGTGTTGCCAAACGGCCACTCTTTTTCTATAATAAAAGCATGTTAGAAAAATAAACGTACGAATGTGAGGTAATGTTACATGTCGAAAACGTTCGTTTCCTCCACCCAAACGGGATTGCTCGAACAAATTAAAGAAACGATCCAACAAAAGAACGTTGAGCTTCTTCATTTGCAGTTTGTCGACATTGAAGGGATCTTAAAGCACGTGACCGTGACGGCTGAACAGCTTGATGATGTTGTCGAAGGGAAAATCATGTTTGATGGTTCGTCGATCAAAGGCTTCTCGCCGATCAACCGTTCCGACTTGTATCTTCTTCCGGATTTGAATACGTTTGCTGTTTTGCCGTGGACGGTCGAGGAAGGCTATGCGGAAGCGCGCTTTCTCTGCTCGGTGACCAATCCGGACGGCACGCTGTTTGAAGGCGACCCGCGCAACGTGCTGAAAAAAACGATCGAGCGGGCGGCGGAAAAAGGATATACGATCTCGGTCGGTCCGGAGCTGGAGTTTTTCCTGTTCAAAGCCGATGAAAACGGCAATCCGACGCTCGAGCTCCATGATGGCGGCGGTTATTTCGAACCGTCTCCGAAAGACTTGGGCGAACGCGTTCGCCTTGAAATTTACCGCGCCTTAAAAGCGATGGGCTTTACGATTGAAGCGTCGCACCATGAAGTGGCGGAAGGCCAGCATGAGATCAACTTCAAATATGCCGATGCGCTCGGTGCGGCTGACAATGCGACGACGTACAAATGGGTTGTCAAAACGATTGCCAGCAAGTTCGGCCTCCATGCGACGTTTATGCCAAAACCGGTGTTTGGCATCAACGGTTCAGGCATGCATGTCAACATTTCCCTCTTCAAAGATGGGGAAAATGCGTTCTTTGATCCGAACGATGCGAACCAGTTGTCAGAAACAGCGTACCAATTCATCGCGGGCTTGCTGAAAAACGTAAAACACTTCGCGGCGGTTACGAACCCGCTTGTCAACTCGTACAAACGGCTTGTGCCAGGGTATGAAGCGCCTTGCTACATCGCTTGGTCCGCTTCCAACCGTTCGGCGCTCATCCGCATTCCGGCCAAACGCGGCGTCGCGACGCGCGTTGAGCTCCGTTGCCCGGATCCGTCGGCCAATCCGTATTTGGCGTATGCCATCATCGCTGCCGCTGGCCTTGACGGTGTCGAAAAAGGTTTAACCGCTCCGGCGCCGATTGATGAAGACATCTTCCATATGTCGGAAGAACGACGTGCGGAGCTTGGCATCGACAACTTGCCGGAAAACTTGGGCGAGGCCATCGCAGCGCTAGAAAGCGGAGAAATCGGCCGCGCGACGCTTGGCGAGCACGTATTCAACGAATATGTCGCGTTGAAAAAAGAGGAATGGAACAGCTACCGCACGGCGGTTCATGCTTGGGAAGTCGAGCGGTATCAAGGAAAGTTCTGATCGAAAGCCAGCATTCAAAAGGTGTCCCGTCGCCATATTCGGGGCGCCTTTTTTCTGCAGGCAGCTGTTTGTCTTGATGGACGGCCGCGCGGCGCCTTCCGCCCGTCGGCCGCCAAGCTGCCGGCGTTCGCAACGTCATCTTGCGCGTGGGGAGGAAAAGATGACTGCATTTTTTTATTTTTTAAATTCATAGTTGACATCTATGAATAATGGGATTTAAATTATAAGTAACACGCTCAACTATTGCAAGCGGAGGGAAACCAATGAAAAAACTGATCGTTTTTGTGTTTGTAGGATTTATCGCCCAGTTGATCGACGGATCGCTCGGAATGGCGTACGGCGTCACCTCGTCGACGCTGCTGTTGACGTTTGGCATCGCTCCAGCTGTTGCCTCGGCGTCCGTTCATTTGGCGGAAGTGGTGACGACAGCGGCGTCCGGCGCCTCTCACTGGAAATTTGGCAACGTCGATCGCGCCATGGTCGGGAAGCTCATTATTCCTGGGTCGGTCGGCGCGTTTATCGGAGCATGCTTTTTAAGCAACTTGCCAGGGGATTTGATCAAACCGTATGTATCGTTGTTTTTATTGGCGCTTGGCTTTTACATTATTTATCGATTTTTAGTGTTGAACGGCCGCGCGCCGTCGGCGTCAGGAAAACAGTGGTCCAATAAGCAGCTCGTCCCGCTCGGCTTGGCGGCCGGTTTTCTTGATGCGACCGGCGGTGGGGGCTGGGGGCCGATTGCGACGCCGGTGTTGTTGGCCAATAAAAGCACGGAAGCGCGCAAGGTGGTCGGCACCGTCGATACATCCGAATTTGCCGTCGCGCTGTCGGCGACGCTAGGATTCGTCATTTCGCTTGGTTGGGAGCAAGTGAACTGGCACTGGGTGCTGACGCTCATGGCTGGCGGGGTCGTCGCTGCACCGATCGCCGCTTGGCTTGTGCGCAAACTGCCGTCCCATTTGCTTGGAGTGTTGGTTGGCGGATTGATTATTTTGACAAACGTTCGCACGCTTCTGCACGCTTGGGAAGCCCCGGCGCCGGTTTATCCTGCTGTGTACGGCCTCATCGTCATCGGCTGGGCGGCGGCAGTATGGGTGGCGATCAGAAATGGACGGAAAGGAAAAACAGCTAGTGGGGAGTTGGCGTCGTAAGCATTAGGGGGCGCTTGGCAAACGACAGTGTCTTTCCGTTGGCGGCAGCGTTGGATGCGATCGGGTTGAGCATCAGGGAGCTTGTTCGTGCTGCAAAGGGCAACGGTCGACAGCGCCTGCCCTCAAAAATAGCGCGCGGATCAGTTGTTGCCCCGTTGACGACAGTTGAAACGAGAAGGTGGCTCTTGCCCTCTGGGCAGGGGCTGCTTTTTTATCAACCCCTGTAGCGGGAAGCCGGTTTCTATGTTAAAATATTCTGCATCATCAACCAAAGGGGGAGAGGGAACATGGCACAGCCGCTTGATCTCGGCCGCCGCATTTCACTCATCGATTTGTATGATTTTCGCATGCCGCGGCGCACCGGTACATACGTGCTTCACGAAGAGAACTTGGCGATCGTGGAAACAGGGCCAAGTCCGTCGGTGCCGCATTTGCTTGCTGGGTTGAAAGCGCTTTATATTGATCCGTCTGATATTCGCTATATCATCGTTACCCATATTCATTTGGACCACGCCGGCGGTGTAGGGCTACTTCTTCAGCATTGCCCGAATGCGATGGTTGTCGTCCATCCGAAAGGGAAGCGGCATTTGGCTGATCCATCGCGCCTCATCGCCGGGGCGAAGGCGGTCGGTGTACGGCGCGCAGTTTGAGTCGCTCTTTGATCCGATTCTTCCGGTGCCAGAAGAGCGATTGATTGTGAAAGAGGACGGGGAAACGTTGGCGTTGAGTGTGGAGCGGACGCTCACGTTCTATGATACGCCGGGGCATGCGAACCATCATGTTTCCATTTATGATTCGTACAGCCGCGGCGTGTTCACCGGCGATACGATCGGCGTTTTTTACCCGCAGCTGCAAGAAGCGGGGCTTACGTTTTGCCTGCCTTCAACATCTCCGAACCAATTTGACCCTGAAGCGATGGAGCGGTCGGCTGAGCGGCTCGAGAAGTTGAATCCGTCGCGCATCTATTTTGGTCATTTTGGCATGCTCGATGACCCGCAGGAGGCGTTCCGCCAGCTTCGCGTTTGGCTGCCGAAGTTCGTGGCGGCAGGAAAAGAAGCGATCGAGCGAAATCCGGAAGCATCGCCCGCAGAGCAGGCGAAAGTCGCTGCACAACGGTTGCGCCGCGATGTAGAAGCGTTTTTGAACGAATATGGCGTCCCGTCTTCGTCGCCGGTGTATGCGGCGATCGAGCTGGATTTGCAAGTGTGCGCGATGGGGTTGATCGATTACTGGCATAAGCGGCGGTGATAGGGGTGAATGAACGGTGTCCCAAGCATAAAAGGGACACCTTTTCTTTGTTAATACGTATAACGATGATGATGACGAATCCGTCTGCTTGGTTTCATGCCATGAGGCCGGTTTTTCTCCTTCCAAACGGTGCGTTTTGCGGTTCAAGACAGGCGTTGGTTGGCGGCGAAACGCACGGCTTCAGGCGCGCCGTTTCGTGAACGGGAGATGGATATGGTAGAGTGGGAGTGCAGAATCCCAATCTTCGTTCTCAACCACGACGCCATAAGGAGGTGGGGACGCGAAGCAAGAGAAACCGTTTCTGTATCGCATTGGCATTGACCTCATCATCGCCTCGTTCGTCGTTTGGGTGGCGGTGCCGATCGCGCCGTTTCTGCCGTTTTCAGCCGCTGTCAAGGCAACGATTGTCGCCACGGTCATTGCGGCGGCGGAAGTCATGTTTTGGCTTGGGGTGCTGCTGGCTGGAAAAGAAGCAGCGAGGAAGCTGAAAGCGTATTGGAATCCGAAGCATTGGCGCATAAATCGGCAACGGTTGGATCAAACCAATGATGTTAAGCAAAAAGAGGAACGGTTGGAAGAAAGCCAATAAAGAGATGAGGTGGTGGCATGAGACGGAGAGCTGTTTCGTTTCTCATCGTTGTTGCCGCTCTGTCCGGAGCGCTTTGGCTTGGCGGCCTGGCATTGGCGGTGCAAGACCAGTTTTTTTCGGTCGCCAAGCCGCCGACGAAAGAACAACGGCCGCCGACGGCTGAAACAAGGCAACATGACGAGAAAATGGATATTGTTGCTCTTGGCGATTCGTTGACGAGAGGAACGGGCGATGAAAGCGGAAAAGGGTATGTCGGCTATATGGTCGATGAGCTTCGCCGGAAAACGGACAAACCGATCCGTGTGACGAACTTGGCCATCCGCGGCCTTCGCTCTGACGGACTGCTTCGCCAGCTTGGCCAGCCTGAGATTCAGCGGCAAGTCGCCATGGCGGATCTTATTGTGATGACCATCGGCGGCAACGACTTGTTTCAAGGCGGGGAAGCGTTGAAACTGGATCGAAAGCAGCTGAATGAGGCGAAACGGCGATATGTAGCCAACCTAGACCGCATTTTCGCCGCGCTGCGCCGCTTCAACAGCGAAGCGGTCATTTTTGCGATCGGTTTGTACAACCCGTTTGGCGATTTAGACGATGCCAAACGGACGTCGGCGGTTGTGCGCGATTGGAATTTTGCATCAGCGGAAGTGGCGGCCCGCTATCCGAACATCGTCGCGGTGCCGACGTTTGATTTGTTTGCCCTCCATGTCAACGACTATTTGTACAGCGACCATTTTCATCCAAACGCGGCAGGCTACAAGCGGATTGGAGAGCGCGTCGCCTCGCTCATCACGTTGACGGAGGAGGGTGAGCAATGACCAAACAGGTGACGTTAGCGGTCAAAGAGCTGCGGAAAACGATTCGCGGCAAGGAAATTATTAAAGGCATTTCGTTTGAGTTGCATGAGGGGGAAGTATTCGGTTTTTTAGGGCCGAACGGCGCGGGAAAAACGACAACGATCCGCATGCTCGTCGGGCTCATTCGGCCGACGTCGGGGACGGTGGCGATTTGCGGGTATGATCTTCACCGCCAGTTTACCGACGCGATCCGCCAGATCGGCTGCATCGTCGAAAACCCAGAAATGTATCCGTATTTAACAGGATGGGAAAACCTTGAACATTTCGCCCGCATGATACCGGGAATTGGTGCAGATCGGATCATGGAAGTGGCGAAGCTCGTCGGCCTTGAACAGCGCATCCATGACCGAGTGGGCACGTATTCGCTCGGCATGCGGCAGCGGCTCGGCATCGCTCAGGCGCTGCTTGGAAAGCCGAAGGTGCTCATTTTGGACGAGCCGACCAACGGCCTTGACCCGGCCGGCATTCGCGAAATGCGCGCCTTCATCCGCTTTTTGGCGGAAACGGAAGGGTTGAGCGTCCTTGTTTCATCGCATTTGTTAAGTGAAATTCAATTAATGTGCGACCGCGTCGCCATTATGGCGAAAGGACGGCTCTTGGCCGTGGACACGGTTGAGCGGCTGTTAAACCAACAGGCGCGCGTCGTCTGGAAAGCCGCTCCAACGGATCGGGCGCGGGCGCTGTTAGCGGCGGAAACCGAGGTGTTGCGCGCCGATGAAGAGACGATCGTCACGCCATATGAGCCGTCGAGACTAGCCGCTTGGAACGCCAAGCTTGTCCAAGCCGGCGTCTCGGTTTCGGAAATTGAACCGCGGCTGCCGACGCTCGAGGACTTGTTTATCGAGCTGACAGGGGGCGAAACGATTGAGTAAGCTCGTGTATAATGAAATGTTGAAAATCGTCCGCAAAAAGCGGCTATGGGTGATCGCCGCCATCATTGTGGTGCTCGTCGCCTTGTTTACATACGCCCAATACCGCGAGACGGAAGAGTTGAGAAAACGGCTTGGCACGACCGACTGGCGGACGCAGCTGCAGCAGCAAATCGTCGATTTGCAAAACCGCTTGCAGTCGCCGAGCATGTCTGAGGAATGGCAGAAATACTTGCAAATCCGCCTCAAGCAGCAGCAGTACTACTTAGAGCACAACATTAATCCGTCCGCCCCTGGAGCGCCGACGTTTATGCGCACGTTTATCGAAAACGCCATCGACTTGTTTTTGCCGCTTTTAGTGATGGTGGTTGCGGCCGATTTAGTGTCGTCCGAGGCAAGCGCTGGAACGATCAAGCTGCTTCTCGTTCGGCCGGTGAAGCGGTGGAAAATTTTGTTGAGCAAATATATCGCGTTGCTCCTGTCGGTGTCGCTCATTATGCTGATGGCGGCGGTGCTGTCGTATGCCATCTCCGGACTCGTGTTTGGATATGGCGGCTTCCGTCTGCCGCTATTGACCGGATTTGTCCAGCAAGGAGAGGATCTCAATACAGCGAATGTCCACATGATTCCGCAATGGAAATACATTTTGATCGAGCTCGGGCTGGCAGCGTTTGTGAGCGTTGTCGTCGGCACACTGACGTTTATGTTTTCCGTGCTGCTTAGGAGCACGGCGGCGGTGATGGGCATCATGCTGGCAGCATTGATTTCTGGCGCGATTTTGTCGAACATGGTGTCGTCGTGGCATTCGGCAAAATATTTGTTTATGGTCAATTTGCGGCTGACGGATTACATAAAAGGAGCGGCTCCGCCGATTGAGGGGATGACGCTTGGCTTTTCGATGGCCGTGCTGGCTGTCTGGGGGCTTGCAGGGCTTCTTGTCGCTTTTTTTGTCTTTATGCGGCGAGATGTCTATTGAAAACGGCAGAGCGGCGAAAACCTGAGGGGGTGTTCCCTCGGGTTTTTTAGTGAAAGGGGATGAAATGCCTATCTATTCGGCTGCTTGTCGTGAACGCCGGCGAGTCCAAGCGCGTGATGGCCCCGCAGCAACTGTATAGATGCAATTTAAAGCTTTAACATTTTTCGTCTTTGCCGGTCATTGCATCCGACTGTCGAGTGACCGAACAACGCTGCTTAAAGACCCATGAATGGGTCTGTGAAGCGAGTCGTTGTTCGGTCTTCCGTCACGCTAAGGCGTGACGGAGGCAAGCCACACGCTTGCCTTCGACAGTCGAAAATGGGCAAACCACTTTTCTGTCAAGGATATGTTAAACTTCTTTGTTGCATCTATATGCTCCACGGCCGGCCATTGCTGTTCATCGCAACGGATGAGAAGCACGATCCCATTCGGTATGGAAGAGATCGGCGCATCTTCGCGGTCGGCGAGCAAATACAGCTTGTTCATGTCGACTGAGCCGCGGTAGCTGTCCCAAATGCTGTACATGTAGATGGCCACATAAAACATGAGCCATCGTTCGTCAAGAACGGCTTTTGCCTTTTCAAAATCGCCAAGCAGCGAGTATAATATACCTGTATTGATATGGGCTTTTGTGTTGATAAACAGCTCCCAGAGGATTAACATAAAGGCCGTGGCGTAGCGTTGCTGCATCAAATTGCCGAAACCCGGAAACGAAAAGGAAAAAAAGGCGACGACAAGCGGATGACGCAAATGGAAATGGGTGGTTGTCAATTGCGACAAATGCGCCCGTTTGCGCCGCGCCGGCGGAATGAGTTTCACAAAGCGCCCCCTTTCCTTTACACGGTTGCTGTGTTTTTAGTAGTAGAAAAAAAGGAGCGGCAGCTATGCAGGTCGTTTCAGAAAAAAGATCAATTTTCATCCGTTATGGCGAAAAAAAGATAAAAAAACTATTGACTTTCCTTTGAGGTTCATATAGAATATGAATTGTCGCAAGGTAAACCAGCATATGTCGGGAAGTAGCTCAGCTTGGTAGAGCACACGGTTCGGGTCCGTGAGGTCGCAGGTTCAAATCCTGTCTTCCCGACCATTATAGACATGGGGCCTTAGCTCAGCTGGGAGAGCGCCTGCCCCGCACGCAGGAGGTCATCGGTTCGAATCCGATAGGCTCCATTTTCATACGGAGGAATACCCAAGTCTGGCTGAAGGGGGCGGTTTCGAAAACCGCTAGGGGTGTCACAGCCCGCGGGGGTTCGAATCCCTCTTCCTCCATTTCTAATATCCATCCTGTCAAATTGTAAATCATGAACCCCTTGATACGACTGCGTTGGCAGTCGTTTTTTCATTTTTTCGGAATCCTTTTGACTTTTCTTCAAATCTTTTAACATGTTCAGCGTCTTATCATCAATCGTAATCGTTCGTTTCGAATCGAAAACACCGTCTCGATGGCATCTTTTTTTTTGAATTTATGTATATACTATGTATATACGAAATGAAAGGAGAGAGGTATAGTGGAATTAAACAAACAGAAAGGAGTGTCAATCATGACAATAACAGTTCAAAAATGGGGAAACAGCCTTGCGGTTCGTATCCCAAGCGTGATTGCTGAACGTTTAGCGCTTCATCAAGGATCAGAAGTGGAGGTGATCGTTGAGAACCAAGCGATCAAGTTGATCCCGAAAAAGAAAAAGCCGACATTGGAGGAACTTTTGGCTAAAATCACGCCGGAAAATCGCCATGCTGAAATTGATTTTGGAACAGAAGGGAATGAATTGTTCTGATGCAAGCGCCGGATCGTGGGGATCTTGTTTACGTCAATTTCAATCCACAAGCAGGGCATGAGCAGGCAGGAAAAAGGCCCGGCATCGTTCTATCACCAAAGCGGTTCAATCAATTGACAGGGTTTGCGGTGCTTTGCCCGATCACCCAGCAACAAAAAGGATATCCATTTGAAGTGGAATTGCCATCAGGCTTGGCCGTTGAAGGCGTGATTTTAACCGATCAGGTCAAAAGTTTAGATTGGCGCGCCCGACAGCTTCAAATAGTAGGACGGGCGCCCAATGAAGTTGTTTCGGATTGCTTGGATCTGATTCATACTTTTCTTTCGTGAAAGGCCATTTATATTGGCCTTTTGTTCACTTTTAGCATACTTTTTGCGTACATTTTTGCCCTTCACGCTCCTTGAGGCGGGAGACTTCCTTCGGATGTTTTGTTAAAAAGGCAGAATCGAGCAACGAAAAGAAGGCGGATCGTCCCGCTTTTTTGCATGGATTGACACACTGGAGATTATTTTGCACAAATGCTGTTTTTCAGCCGCCACAACCGCGGCGAGGAAACGGAGCTAAACGTGACCGCCCGCGAAAAACTCCGCCTTCTTCTTTATGCCGGCGAGCCGGTGAACGAACCGGTCGTCGCCTACGGGCCGTTCGTCATGAACACGCCGGAACAAATCCGCGAGGCGATTCGCGATTACCAGGAAGGGCGGTTTGGGCGATAATGGAAGGGAAAGAGCCGATTCGTTGTATGGCTCTTTCTTTTTTGTTATCATGTTCACAAAAAGAAGCCGTTGGGTTGTTCAAGGAGGACATAGTCATGAACCAAGTCATCGAAACGATTCTCCAGCACCGTTCGATCCGCCGGTTTGAAGACAGGCCGCTCACGGATGAACAAATCCGCACGATCGTCGAATGCGCCCAGGCGGCATCCACTTCAAGCTATGTTCAAGCGTACTCGATCATCGGGGTGAAAGATCCGGAGAAAAAACGGAAGCTCGCCGAGTTGGCGGGAAATCAATCCTATGTCGAGCATAACGGCCATTTCTTTGTCTTTTGCGCTGATTTTCACCGCCATGAGCTCATTGGCGAGCTAGAAGGAAAAGACGTGCTTCCATCGCTTGAGAGTACGGAAAAGTTTATGGTTGCGCTGATTGACACGGCGCTTGCGGCGCAAAACGCCGCCATTGCCGCGGAGTCGATGGGGCTTGGCATCTGCTACATTGGCGGGCTGCGCAACAACTTGCCGGAAGTATGTGCGCTGCTAAATGTGCCGAAGCGGGTCATTCCGCTGTTTGGGCTTGCCGTCGGCTATCCTGCACAAACGCCGGATCAAAAGCCGCGGTTGCCGTTTGAACACGTTTATCATGAGGACGAATACAACCAAGACCGCGCCCGATTCCTCGAACAATTGCAACGCTACAACGAAACGGTTTCGGCGTATTATGAGCAGCGGACAAACGGCCGCCGCCGCGACACATGGACCGGGCAGATGGCCGATATGCTCAGCCGCCAAGTCCGGATGTACATGAAGGAGTTTGTGGAAGGGAAAGGGTTCAATTTACGGTAGCCTCGCTGCAGGCGGGAGCCCCCAGCTCCCATTCCCGAAGTCCAAGAGGTTCGTAAGAAAGGAGAGAACGAGAGTGGACAAAATCCGGCAACTGGCGCAATGGATCAAAGAGGCGAATACAATCGCCGTCCTGACCGGGGCCGGGATGAGCACGGAGTCTGGCATTCCTGATTTTCGCAGCGAAAACGGCCTTTACGCCCAAGAGGACCATGTCGAATATTATTTGTCAGAGCATTATTACAAAAAAGATCCGATTGATTTTTGGCGTCGATTCAAGCGGATGTTTTCATTAAAAATGATGGGCGGCTTTGCCCCGAATGACGGGCATCGGTTTCTCTGCTGGCTTGAGGAGATGGGCAAGACGGTGACGATTTTGACGCAAAATATTGACGGGCTGCATACGAAAGCAGGAAGCACGAATGTCATTGAGCTGCACGGCACGCTGCAGACGGCGACATGCCCGTCATGCGGCAACAAGTATGATCTGTCGTTTATCAACCGTCACGAGGTGCCGCGCTGTGAAAAGTGCCAGACGATTGTCAAACCGGATGTCGTTTTGTTTGGCGGGCTCGTGCCGCGCATGGAAGAAGCGTTTGCTGCGGCGGCCGCCAGCGACTTGCTTCTGGCGATGGGAACAAGTTTGGAAGTGGCGCCCGCGAATCAAATCCCGTTTTATGTCGCCGCCGAATCGCCGGCAACAAGGAAAGTATTGATCAACAAAACAGCGACAAGAATGGACGGGATGTTTGACCTTGTCATTTATGGCGGAATCGGGGAAACGGTCGCTAGCGTGCGCAAGCAAATACAGGCGGAATAGATCGATAGATTCCATGACACGAAAGAAATGCCGATCGTCGCATCGATGGCGGCGGTCGGGCTGCTTGGCGTCTTGATGGAGCGGCTCGTGTTTTATCCGCTTCGCGACGCATCGCCGCTCCATGACAAAATTGCGGCGATTGGCATTTTGTTGTTTTTGGAGGCATTCGCCCAGTTCGTCTGGGGGCGGACTATCAGACGATGCCGACTCCGTATGGCGATGTCGTCACGTTGTTCGGATTCACATTGACCATTCAACGCATCCTCATCATCGCATCCGCTGTCATCATCATGATCTTGTTTACCTCTTCTTGAAAAAGACGTTCATCGGGTCTTCCATCATCGCGATGGCGCAAAACCGCGAAGGGGCGAATTTGGGCGGCATTAACACGAATAAAGTCGCCATGCTGACGTTTTTCCTTTCCGGCAGTTTGGCAGCGCTCGCCGCGTCGCTCGCTTCGCCGATCAACCTTGTGTTTCCCGGCATGGGGCATCTCGTCATCTTGAAAGCGTTTGGCATCATCATTCTCGGCGGCATGGGAAGCATTCCCGCGCCATTGTCGGCGGCTATATTTTGGGATTCAGCGAAAGCTTGGGAGCGACGTATGTGTCGAACGACTACAAAGACATTATCGCTTTTGCCATCCTCGTCATCATTTTAACGGTCAAACCGAACGGACTGTTTGCCAAGGAGGGACATTGATGGCTGTATTCGCCAACCGGCGCTTATGGATCGCCGTTCTTGCGGCGCCGGCTGACATCGTTCGCATTATGACGTTTTTTGATTCGTTAATGATAGAATTGCCGCCTGGAAGCACTGTTTCGGGTTGATCAATTCTTATTGTGTACTTATTATCATAAAAAACTATGTTCTAAATAATCAAATAAACAAATAGAAAAATTTTCAATAATGAAATAAAATAAAACTGCCCTGCCACATGATGAATCTAATCACAGGAGAGGAGAGACCGACCATGCGGGAAATGGCCCTCGGCCTTGCCGCCTCGTTCTTTTTTGCCGTTACGTTCATATTGAACCGGTCTATGGAACTAGCTGGCGGGAGTTGGACATGGAGCTCGTCACTTCGTTTTTTCTTTATGGTTCCGCTGTTGTTTGTCATTCTTCTTGCCCGCCGCAATCTCGGTCCGGTTTGGCGCGACATGAAGCGCCATCCATGGACATGGATCGTCTGGGAGACGGTCGGTTTCGGCTGTTTCGAAGGCCCAGCCTTCGTATCGGGTGGAGGGAGAGCGGTGAAAACGAGCATCTATATAGATGCAACGAAGAAGTTTAACATATCCTTGACGGAAAAGCGGTTTGTCCATTTTCGACTGTCGAAGGCAAGCCTATGGCTTGCCCCGTCACGCCAAGGCGTGACGGAAGACCGAACAACCACCTGCTTCACAGATCCATATATGGGTCTGTGAAGCGGCGTTGTTCGGTCGCCTGACAGTCGATAAAAGCTGCAAATGGTAAATCTTCAAATTGCATCTATATACGCGCTGCTGGCCTGCCATGCGGCTGTGATTTATCTCTGGATTAGCGACTGGGACGTGCTTATGACGCCCGTGGGTCTTGTCGTATGGGGCGGAGGGGTTGCTGTCAGCCTCACCATCCTTCACTTTCGCCCCCGTATTCATCCCAGTTTGCCGCCTGCTTCCTTCAGATTCTGCGTCGCCGCAGACACCCTTGCGTTAAGCTAACTGCTACTTCTGCCTTCGCAGTTCGGGACTTTCACCCTATAGACTGCACCCGTGCCGGGCGCACACGATGACGGCGGCGTCGATGCTTGCCGCCGTCTGTTCATTGATCATCGAATGGGCGGTGCGCTCGATGCCGTAGGAACACTTGGTTAGTCGTTGCGGCCGTCAGCGGCCCGGAAGGCTTCTGGAGCGATCCGGCGGCCAACCGCATACATGATCGGTGCGCCGATCGCCATGACAACAAACTCGCCAATGGCCGTCGTCAGCCATGTGAGCCAAAACGGAAAGCCGAGCGCGAGCTTTAGTTCAAAGGCGATGATGGCCATGGTCACGGTAAACGACAACGTATTGATCGCCATACGCGCCCAAATGTTCTCGACATAACGCATAGAAACAATCGTGATGAGAAGCGCCAGCACCGACTGGCCGACGCCGAATACAAGATCATACGCGACAATCGGCGAGAAAAACAAATTGGCCAAAAAGACGCCGAGCACGATGCCCACGGCGTATGTTCGGCGGAATACGACTAGGTGGTTTAACATTTCTGAGACGCGAAACTGAATGTTCGTAAAGCCAAACGGCTGGATGAACGCCGTCACGGCGATATACACGGCGGCGATCAAACCGTTTGTCGCCATCGTTCGAACGTTCATGGTATTCTCTCCTCTCGTGCATGATGATATGATTGTAGCATACCACTCTCGTGAACGAAAGGAGCGGGATCCATGGCTGCAAAGAAACAAGCAGCAGACCGATACGGTTCCGTCTGGGAGGTCGCAATTACGGCGCTTCGCCTCGGCTTGACGTCATTTGGCGGACCGGTCGCATAGGTTGTAATAAAGAATTTCCGACCTCCATGTCCCGTCTTTACTTTATCACCTAACAAGCTGGCACGGTGACAAGAAGAGCGAACAATGCCATGTAAAACAAAATTGCAACTTATATAGATCGATCAACAGCAGCGCCAGCCAAGAGAAACGCTATGAGAAAATGGATGGTCACAATAGCAGGCGGGAGGTCAAACCAGACAACAAGGGGCCGAGTGCGATCTGCGCCGCAAGCAATCCAGCCGCCGCCGACCATCGTGGCGAGCACGATGGCGTCGATCGTCAACCTCGTTAGGACTGGCCAAGTTGGTTTAGTTTTCCGTGATCCGCTCATACTAACAACAGCATGATCGACTTGAAAGGAAGTGGATCAAAGTGAAACAGGCATGGCGCATTTATATGAGCGATTTGAAACATCTCACGACCAACTGGGCCGCATCCATATTGGCTCTCGGTCTGATCGTTCTTCCATCGCTTTACGCTTGGATCAATGTAGAGGCTTCGATTGACCCTTATGCCCATACAGAGGATTTACCGGTCGGCGTCGTGAACGAAGACCGAGGGGCGGAGCTCGCCGGTCACCGGTTTCACGCCGGCGATGAGATCGTCAAGACCTTAAAAAACAACCACCAGTTGGGATGGCGATTTGTCACGCGGAAAAAAGGAATGGAAGGCGTTCGGAGGGGAGACTACTTTGCGACGATCGTCATTCCGGCTGATTTCTCGGCTAAATTAGCCACTGTAGTGCAGAAACGTCCGAAAAGGGCGGTTATTTACTATTATGAAAACGACAAACGGAACGCCATCGCTCCCAAAATCACGGAGCGCGGAGCAAGTACATTGTCAGCGCGAGTCAGCGATGAGTTTGTGAGGGTGGTCAATACCGCATTGTTTTCCTTGTTCCACCAAGCGGGAGTGACGCTCGAACAGCAGCTTCCTACCATTCGCCGCGTTGAAGCGTTCGTGTTTCGTTTGGAAAACGAATTGCCAACGATTCAACGACAATTGAAAGCCCTAGATCGCGATGTGGGAGAGGCAAGATCACTAGTTCGTACAGGCCGCGAGCTTCTGCCGGCTGCCAAAACAACGGTGCGGCGCGGTTTAGAATGGACAGGCCGCGTTGAGAAGTTGTTCATGCAAGTCAATGCTTCATCGCACTTATGGGAAAAGCCGGTGGAAATGGCGGTTCATGCGCTCTATTCCTTTGCAGAGCAGACGCCACAGTCCCTCGATACACCGGAAAAGCAAGCGCGTTGGGCGGCTCTCATCCAACAGGCGGCAACAGACGCGAGCCCATTGGTTCAGCAATTGCGCCGAACGTTGAGAACATGGGAGGGGACGATTGATTCCTCTTCGCTTCAACCTGTGCAACGCACAGTCAGCCGTATCGAGCAGACGCTAGCGTCTATTCAAGAAACAGCGGCGCTAGTGAAACAACATCCAACAGGCGTCGAAGGGAAGATCACTCACCTGCGTGAACAAATGGCCTTATTGGACGCACAGGCGCAGCAACTTGATCAAGCATATCGCCAACGGCTGCTACCTATGCTGCGGGCAAAATGGAATCAAACAGGGGAACAGGTGCGCCAAGCGAAACAAACGCTTCTTCGCATGGATCAAGCGTTACATGAGGCAGAGCAATGGTTGTCAAACACAGATCGTGATTTAGCGGCCGCGCAACAAGCGCTAAAGACCGCACAGGCTCAATATCCATTTCTCTCCCGCCAGGTCCGCGAGCTGGCCGCCTTCCTATCGAAAATCAAAAGAGAAACCGACATCGACGAACTGATTCGCTTGTTGAAACAAGATCCACAGGCGAAAGGGGCGTTTTTTGCTCACCCGGTTGACGTCAAAACGTTCCGCCTTTTCCCGCTGCCGAACTATGGTTCGGGCATGAATCCATTTTACACGGTGCTGGCCATATGGGTAGGATGTTTGTTGCTTGTTTCCGTCTTGTCGACCGATCCTTCTTCGTTTTCGGAAGCGAATGAGCGGGAACAATATGTCGGACGGCTGTTGACCTTTTGGACGCTGAATGCTTTGCAGGCGATGGTCGTGACAGCTGGAGCGGCTTTCATCTTGCCGAATATTTTCGTCCGTGAGCCGGGATGGTTCATGACGTTCGGCCTTTTGTGCAGCTTTGTCTTTATGGCGGTGGTTTTTTCGCTTGTTTCCTTGTTCGGCAATGTGGGAAAAGCGATGGCGATTGTGTTGCTCGTCTTGCAAATTGCCGGAGCGGGAGGCACGTATCCGATTGAGCTGATTCCTCCGTTCTTTCAGCAATTAAACCCTTGGCTGCCGTTTACCTACGCCATTGACATCATGCGCGAGGCAGTCGGCGGGATCGTATGGGAAAATGTTGAGCATGACGTCAAGCGGCTTCTCTTGTTTGCCGTTGCCGCCCTTTTGGCTGGGCTTGTGTTGAAAGGCCCGTTAAGCACGTGGATGCGCGTGCTGAAGGAAAAAGCTGTTCAAAGTGGTTTGTTTCATTGAAAATTGTCTGTTCTCTTTATGGAAGCATCTGTTACAATAGGGACGAGAGCGTTGCTTCATTCTCAATTGCCCCGTAGGATAGACGTCTCCCAAGCATTGTTCACTGCTGCTTTTGCGCGATGGGAGAGCGCTCGATGGCGGGGAAAAGGGGAGAGAATCATGTCGATCCGTCGACTGCTTGGTTTTGCGCTCATTTTTTTGGCGATTTCGATGTTTATCGAGCAAATGTGGTGGGTCGGGGGAATTTGCCTCTTGATTGGAATTGGAATGACGGCGAAGTGGAGGAAAAGAAGCATATATGGTAACGATCGAGAGCGATAAGCTCAGACAGCACGATGAGCAGTTGATGACAAAAGCAGAACAGTTTATCATAGCAAGCTATCGGGAGCTTGGAAAAAGTGAGCAAGAAATAAAGCGGCGGGTGAATGAAATCCGTTGGGAAGTGGAACAAACCGGAACATACCGCCATACGTACGAAGAGTTAAGCTATGGGGCTAAGATGGCTTGGCGCCACAGCAACCGCTGCATCGGCCGCTTGTTTTGGCAATCGCTCCATGTCATCGATGCGCGAGAAGCGGTCACCGAGGAAGAGGTGTTTTCGTATCTATTCCATCATATTGAGGTTGCAACCAATGGCGGGAAAATCCGACCGACGATCACGATCTTCCGTCCCAATGGGGAAGTGCGCATTTGGAATCATCAACTGATTCGTTATGCCGGTTATGAAACCGAAGAAGGGATTATCGGCGACTCATCCTCCCTCACGTTCACCCGCGCCTGTGAACAGCTTGGGTGGAAGGGGGAGAAAACGCCTTTTGACGTGTTGCCCTTGGTGATCCAGGTAGGCGGCCAGAAGCCTGTTTGGACGCCGATCCCTAAAGAATTGGTGCTTGAGGTGCCCATTGAACATCCGGAGTTTCCGTGGTTTCGCGATCTGCAGTTAAAATGGTACGCGGTCCCGATTATTTCAGATATGTGTCTAGAAATTGGCGGTATTCGCTATATGGCAGCACCGTTTAACGGGTGGTACATGGGTACGGAGATTGGAGCCCGCAATTTTGCCGATGATTATCGCTACAACATGCTTCCGAAAGTGGCCTCTTGCATGGGGCTTGACACCAACTCCAACGCATCATTATGGAAAGACAAGGCGTTGGTCGAATTGAATATCGCTGTTTTGTATTCCTACAAAAAGGCGGGCGTCAGCATCGTTGACCATCATACCGCCGCGCGCCAATTTCAGTTGTTTGAACAGCAAGAGAAAGCAGCCGGCCGCCATGTCACCGGCGATTGGACATGGCTGATTCCGCCTCTTTCTCCGGCAACAACGCACATTTTTCATCGGTCGTATGACAACACGATGATGCTGCCCAACTTTTTCTATCAGGACCGTCCATACGAACCACAAAGGGGAGAGGAACAATGACCGTCATCATCCGCATGCGCGATGTGTCATGGGCAAGAGGAGAGCGCATGATTTTGCGCGATATAAACTGGGAAGTAAAAGAAGGCGAGCAATGGGCGATTCTTAGACTAAACGGCTCCGGGAAAACATCGCTTCTCAATATCGTCACCGGCTATCAGTACCCGACGAGCGGGGATGTTGAAGTATTGGGCTATCGGTTTGGACAGGCGAGTCTGCCGGAGTTGCGCCGGCACATCGGGTTTGTCAGCAGCGCGCTCCTTGATCAATTTCACGACACGCTGCAAACGGAAACAGTTGAAGATGTCATCATCAGCGGCAAGTTTGCAACGATTGGCCTGTATGATGCAGTAACTAGCGAGGATCCGGGATCAAGCGGAGGCATTGATGGAATCGTTCCGCCTGCAAGCGGTAAAAGGGAAGCGATACGCGACGCTGTCGCAAGGAGAAAAGCGAAAAACATTGATCGCCCGAGCGTTGATGGCGAATCCGAAGCTGCTGATCTTGGACGAGCCGACCGTTGGCCTAGACTTATTGGCGCGTGAAGAAGTGCTTTCCTTGATCGAACAGGTCGTGTCCCGTCCGTGCCATGTATTATACGTCACCCACTATATTGAAGAGATTGTGGGATCGATCACCCATGTGCTGCTCTTGCAAGACGGGCGCATTGCCGCCGCTGGGCGAAAAGAGGATGTGCTGACCGATGAGCGGCTTTCAGCGGCGTTTCGCCTCCATATGCGCGTTCATTGGGAGAACGGGCGGCCGTGGGCGTCTGTGCGCCGCTGAGCCGGCCGATTCCTCCACCGCTAGGAGGTTGGTGATTTAGTACAAAATAATGGTAGCTCCACCTGTTTCTCAATTTTCAACCCGCATAGCGCCATCAACGCATAGAGGATGTCCGCCAAGCAGCGTGACATCCTCTTTTGTGGCTCGACGTTTCAAAACGCCCGGTCAACGGGCGGAAAATCGATATCGTCCGCTTGTTGGCGGCCGTCAGCGGGCGTGATTTCAATGACCGGCGGCCGTCCGTTTTCAAAGCCGCGGGCGATATCGCGAATCGGACTCATTTCATCGGGAACGCCGATTCCCGGGGTATAGCGCGGCAGGTTGGAAGCGGCGCTGCGTTCTTCCCAAGGTTCTCTCATGAACCAACACCTCCATATTCTCAGTATGGCCATTGATGGATGCCGTACAAATGGAAATCAAATCCTTTCCCGCCAATTTCTTTTGTGGAGCCCTGTCATCTGTTGTAGGCATACTATGGATGACAATATGGGCAACAGGAGGGAAGGAACTCAATGCAATTTGGGAAAGATGCGATCGAAGCGATTTGGCGCCGCCAGTGCGGAGCGTGGGAGTGGAGCGATGTGGCATGTGTCCAATCATTTTTGGTGGAATGTTTACAACATAACCTTGATCCGCAAGACGGGCTCAATTGGATCATTGAGCACCGCACCCAGCTTTCTGACGCCGATGCAGTGGTGGACGCGGCACTCCGTTGGGTGAATGAACATACGTCCACTGGCTCCCCGGTGTCAGGAATCGGGGCGGAACAACAAGAGTGAGGCGGCGAACAGGAAAGGGCGGAACAAAGGATGGTATGGGTCATCAAAACAAAACACGAAAATGACCAAGGGGAGACGGTCGGGCTGGAGCTCGAGAGCGAAGATGGGTGGCTTGACGCCAACGTTCGCTGGGACGGATGCATGGAAATTCACTTGTACTTGGTGACGGAGGAAGGCCGCGAACTGAGCGATACGCTCCATACGTGCGATTTGCAGGGGCTGATCGAGCGGTTGCAGTCATTGGATTCCGTGTGTCGATCGTTCTTTTTCTAAATTTCAAGACAGGGGAGATGATGAAGGCCGAACCACCAGTAGCGCCGCTGACCTTATCGATGGATAAACGAGGAGCCAAAACTGCGGCTCCTCTTTTTTCCTTAACAGCATGGTGTTGAAACAGCCCCCTTTCCAAATGGGGAAAAGGGGTGGCTGGTCGGGGAACGGTGCGATCAAACGTCAAAGCGCCCCTGCTTGATTCCGGATGGGTTCTGCGAGCAACTGATCCACGTCGTCGATCAACTCGTCAACATGGTCATACGGCGCATCCAGCTGCAGCATTTTCCGCAAGATCCGACGAGCGTTTGGCGATAAATCGAGCTCTTCTTCCCAGCTTTTTTCCTCGTCACTTGTCGGTTCATAGGCAGAATACAATAAAAACAAGGTGAAGTGTCCAAGGGCATAGAAATCGCTTCGTGGATGCGGTTCGCGCCGCAGCCGTTTCTCAAGCGGGTCGTCATCGCGGAAATCCACCGGTTCGCCGATGCGGCAGGCCAAGCCGAAATCGATGATCGCCGCCGTTCCATCGCGCCAAATGATGTTCGAGATGCGCAAATCGCGGTGGACGATGCCGAAAGCATGGACGTGCCGGACGACCTCAAGCACCTTCTTTAACAATCGAAACGCCTCTTGTTCCGTGTACTTGGCTTCCAGCTTGAAAATCTGGTCTTCCACCGTTTCTCCGTCGATATACTCCATCACGAGATGCGGCTGTCCGCGCTCCACAAACCGATCATACAGCCTCGGAATTTGCGGGTGGCGCAGGTGGGCGAGCACGTCAGCTTCGCGTTGAAGCAAGCGGCGGCCGTCTTCGCCTTTTGTCCGCCGCGCTTGTTTGATGACGACAAGACGGCCTGTCAGGTGATCGCGCCCTTTGTAGGCGATGCCGTAGCTTCCCATCCCAAGCTCTTCGATGATTTCATAGCGGCCCAAAAGCACCTTCCCGCCCCGATGCGGCCGATCAACCCAGCGGGAAACGAACGGATGGCGTTCAAAAAACCGTTTCATCAGCTGCCGAAAAAGCTTGAGAAGAAGCTGCCGCTATGATGTTTCTTTTTGTAGTGATGATGCCCGTACTGGGACGGGTAGTGGTGCGAATGATACGTCGGGTTGTAATAATGGTGGTCGCTGCTGCTGTAATGTTTATGGTAGTGCGACGGATGATGGGGATGGCCGAAAAGGGATTTTAGCCATTTTTTCAACATCGTGATCGCTCCTTTGTGATAGATTTATCTATATATACGAGGCAATGAGAGGGAGGTTTCAGATTCAAAGATGAAAAAGAAACCGCCAGGGGCATTAGCCCCTAGCGCGGTGCGGCAACCTCATTCCTTTTTTTCGTTCAACGCCTGCTTGAGCAGCTCCCCTAAACTCGTGCCAAACGATTCGTTGGCCGGGCTGTATTTTTTCAGCAGCGCCCGTTCGCTGCCTTTGGCGGCAATGCGTTTGGTCTCGTCCGCTTTTTCGACAATATTGCACGGGCGGCATTGGAAATAAAGTCCTGCTTTTCCTTCATGCATTTCCATACGCCGGTGGCATTGCGGGCAACGGCGGTTCGACAGTTTCGGATCGCGCCGACGGCGGTAGCGGCATTGTAAGTTCGAGCAGACAAGCATCCGTCCGTCTTTCGTTTTCCGCTCTTTTAAAAGCGCGCCGCATTCTGGACACGTCAGATTCGTGAGGTTTGGCGCTTTGTATACCTGCTCGCTTTGCTTAATTTCGGCAACGAGCTGCTGCGTTTGCCGGCGGATGTTGGCCAAAAATTGTTGTGGATTTCCTTTCCCGCGGGCGATCGCCTCCAGCTCCCGCTCCCAGCGGGCGGTCAATTCCGGCGATTTCAGCTCTTCATTGACGAGCTCAATCAGCTGTTTCCCTTTTTTCGTCGGATAAAACCGTCCGTCTTTTCGCTCGACCACTTCGGTTTCAACCAGCCGTTCGATGATGTCCGCTCTTGTCGCCGGCGTGCCGAGCCCGTATTTCTCCATTTGCGCGAGCAAGTCAGCTTCCGAATAACGGGCAGGCGGTTCCGTGAACGATTGTTCCAGCTCAAGTTGCACTGATGGGAGCGTCTGGCCTTCCGCGAGATGCAGCAACGTTGGTTGGGCCTTGTTGTCTTCTTTGCTGAGAACGGCTTGAAATCCGGCGTTGACAACCGCCGTCTCCTTGGCGACAAACGTTTCGCCGCCGATGTCAAAGACGGCTGTCGTCGTTTCGGATTCATGCGGCGGGTAGAAAAGCGCCAAAAAACGGCGGGCGATGAGATCATACAGCTTGCGCTCATCAGTGGACAGCCTGCTAAGGTCGAGCCGCTCATCCGTTGGAACGATGGCGTGATGATCGGTCACTTTGTCATCGTTAAATACCCGCTTGGCTGCTTTGGCTTTGCCTTTGGCGAGAAGCGGAGCGATGACGTCCTCATAACCGGATTTCATCGCCAACAACCGCTCGGTCATCGTCGCTTCCATATCGCTTGGCAAATAACGCGAATCGGTGCGCGGGTACGTGACAAGCTTGTGTTGTTCGTACAGTCGCTGCAACACCGAGAGCGTCTTTTTCGCCGAAAAGCCAAACCGCTTGTTTGCGTCCCGCTGCAGTTCGGTCAAGTCATACGGCAACGGGGCGGACTCGCTTTTTCGTTTCCGTTTGATCGATGTGACGCGCGCCGGCTGGCCTTTGAGACGAGTCATCAGCCGGTTGGCCTCGTCTTGGTCAAACAGACGATGTCCGCCATGCCGCTCCCATACGGCTGTGATGGACCCGATCTTGGCCCGAATTGTCCAATATGGCACGGGAACGAACGATTGGATCTCGCGTTCGCGCTCGATGATCATCGCAAGCGTCGGCGTCTGCACCCGCCCGGCTGAGAGCGGATCGTTGTATTTGGTCGTCAAGGCGCGCGAGACGTTTAACCCAATCAGCCAGTCGGCTTCCGCGCGGCAGACGGCCGATTGATACAGGCGTTCAAACTGCACCCCGGGCTTGAGTTGGCGGAAGCCGTCGCGGATGGCGCGGTCGGTTTGCGACGAAATCCATAGCCGCCAAATCGGCTTCGTCCAACCGATCATCTCTAAAATCCAGCGCGCCACCAGTTCCCCTTCGCGGCCCGCGTCGGTCGCGATGATGACATCTTTCACATCCGGTCGTTTCGCCAACCGTTCAATAGCGCGAAACTGGTGGCTTGTTTGCCGAATGACTTTCAAGCCCATTTTCTTTGGGATGATCGGCAAGTCCTCCATCCGCCATGTTTCGTATTTTCGGTCGTAGTCTTCCGGCATCTTCAGCTCCACTAAATGGCCGAGCGCCCAGGTGACAATGTGCTGCTTTCCTTCAAAATAATGTTTATGTGCTTGCTTGCAACCGAGCACGCGGGCGATGTCGCGGGCGACGCTCGGCTTTTCCGCTAACACGAGCGATTTCATCGATAAACCCCTTTCTGTCGTCTCTACATGAGCATAGTCTGCTTCTTAAGTATAAAGGAAGAAGGAAAAAGACGCATCCGTCAAGGTTTGTCTCCTTGGCGGGACAAGACGCCTTGGCGTGGCGCAAAGCTGCATCTCCACACTTTCTGCACATTTGCCAAATAAAATAGTAAAATTGAAATGACACTCGGACTTGACGGATGAGGAGAGGAATCCGTGCGAAAACTGTCATGGAAACTCGGAATGCTGTTTTTTGCCTTTGTCTTGGCCATTGAAATGGTGCTGTTCGTTTCCCTCTACGCTACGCTCGTCCATGCGCGCATCGAGGAAGAATTCGCGCAACTGATAGCGCGGGGAAACAGCCACCGCAACGTCTTGGAGAAAAATAACGATCGAACGACGTTGGCGCATGTCGTGATGATGGAATCAGAGGCGGAAACCGATGTCGCCATCACTGACGCCCGGCGCCGGATTGTATCGGCTTCTAGCGGCATTGTTCCGTTTGCCAAGCGCATCATTCCTTTAACGAACGGTCGCCATATTCCCCGCCGGGGAATGATGGTCGAAACCGACTGGAAGCGGGCATCGCATATCGCTGCCGTCAGCCCGATTCAAATCGGGGGGGAAACAAGGGGATATGTGTATATGTTTCAAGACACTCGCTCGATCCGGACGATGGTGTATAAACTGAAGCATCATTTTATTGTCGTTGGCGTGCTGTCGGTGGCGATCACCGTGTTGACCATCGCCTTTTTCTCCCGCGCCATCACGATGCCGCTCCTTCGCATGAAGCGAGCGACCGAAGCGCTCAGCCGGGGGGATTTTTCCGTCCGCCTCGAGATGAAAGGCAACGACGAGCTGGCGCAGCTCGGGAGAGCGATTCAAACGCTGGCCAACGATTTGGCGTATTTGAAACAAGAGCGGAGCGAATTTTTAGCGAGCATCTCTCACGAATTGCGCACGCCGCTGACGTATGTGAAAGGATACGCCGACATTGCTAGGCGTCCGCATCTGTCTGAGGAGCAACGGGCGAACTATATGGCGATCATTTACGAAGAAGCGGAAAAGATTGAAAAGATGGTCAAAGATTTGTTTGAATTAGCCAAACTGGAGCAACACTCGTTCCAGATTGAAAAGCAGCCGACGAATCTTTGTTCGTTTTTGACAAAATTGTGTGAAAAACTGAGCCCCGCGTTTCAGGAAAAATCGTTGTCGCTTGTGTGCCAGTGCCCCGGTTCGGTCATGGCCGCGATCGATCGGCAGCGGTTCGAGCAAGTGATGATCAACGTGCTTGACAATGCACGAAAGTACGCGTTTTCCGGCACGACGGTGGCCGTCGCCGTTCACCTTCAAAAGCAAGGAATCGTCATTGCCGTGTCCGATGAAGGAACCGGCATTCCGCCGGAAGATGTGCCCCGGATTTTCGAGCGGTTTTACCGGGTTGACAAATCGCGGTCGCGGACAAGCGGCGGGACCGGACTCGGTTTGGCGATTGCCAAAGAAATCGTCGAGGCGCACGGGGGAACGATCGCCGCTAGAAGCGAACAAGGAAAAGGAACGACCATCCTCATTACGCTGCCGGAGGGATAACGATGTATACCCTGCTGTTGGTTGATGATGAAGAGCGGATGCTTGATTTATTGGAATTGTATTTAGCGCCGAACGGCTACCGCTGCGTGAAACGGCGTTCGGGGGCGGAAGCCATTGACTATTTGCGGCGCCATCATGCCGATTTGGTGCTGCTTGATGTCATGATGCCAGAACTCGAGGGATGGGAAACGTGCCGCCGCATCCGATCGTTTTCGAATGTGCCGATCATGATGGTCACCGCTCGCGATGAGACGGCGGATATTGTCCAAGGATTGAAAATCGGAGCGGACGATTATGTGACGAAACCGTTTGACGAGGCGGAACTGCTTGCTCGCATTGAAGCGGTGCTGCGCCGTACAGCCGGCGGTCGTTCCGCCATTCGCGCGGCCGGGCTTGTATGGGACGAAGAGGAACATACGGTCCGCTACGAAGATAAGCCGATTGCGTTGACGCCGAAAGAATTTGCCATTTTGGGACTGCTGTTAAAGCACCCGAATCAGGTGTTCAGCCGCGGGCAAATCATCGCATCGCTATGGGGCTATCTCGCTGATACGGAAGAGAGAACCGTTGACTCCCACATGAAAAACATCCGCGAAAAATTGCGGAAAGCGGGGTTCCCAGTGGACGACTATTTGCAGACGGTCTGGGGCGTCGGCTACAAATGGGAAGGGCGCAAGTCATAACTATTTTCGGAAAGAGAGGCGTTTGGGCCAAATGGAAGAACGGATGATTGAGTTCCTTCAAGCATACGGCGGAGCGGCGTACTTCTTGAGTCTAGCCTGCAATGTGGTGATCAGCGTGCTCGGAGTCGTCCCAAGCGCCTTTTTAACTGCCGCCAATTTGACCGTTTTCGGATTTTGGCCCGGCTTTTGGGTGTCGTTTGCCGGCGAGGCGATCGGAGCGGTCGTCTCGTTTGTCTTGTATCGAAAAGGACTTCGCCGATGGAGCGAGACGACATGGCTTTCCCATCCCAAGGTGAAGCCGTTGCTTCATGCAAGTGGCAAGGAGGCATTTGGGCTTATTTTCGCGCTTCGACTGTTGCCGTTTGTGCCATCCGGGGCGGTGACGTTCGTTGCTGCCATCGGCCGCACGTCTCTTTCTGTGTTTGCAACGGCTAGCTCACTCGGCAAGCTCCCGGCTTTATGGTTGGAAGCGTATGCCGTCCATCAATTCCTCGAGGCCGCCTGGGCGGGCAAACTGATGCTCGCTGTTGCATCGATCGTTCTTTTGTGGTTCGTCTGGCGAAAGATAGGGCAAAAAGCAGCGGGGTGAAACAGCCCCCGCCCAAAAGGACAGTCAGCCTAGGCGCCATACGGCCTTTAGCGGCAAATCCAAGGCCATCTCCATAAAATCTGCACAAATGCCGGGTATGCTAACAAGGCAAGGAGGGTGAAAACGATGAAAAAATTAAAAATGTTGCTAGGCACAACTTCGGTCATGGCAGCGCTCTTGCTATCGGCCTGCACCGGTGCAGACGACAACAAAGTGCCAAAGGAAAATACGGCTTCTCACACCGGTCATGAGGGAATGAACCACTCGGGTTCAGGAGAGGTGCCGGCTGGATTGAAGGAAGCGAAACAACCAAAGTATCCGGTTGGAAGCCAAGTCATCATCCATGCCGACCATATGCCGGGAATGGATGGAGCCAAGGCGACTGTCACCGGTGCCTTTGACACGATCGTCTATACGGTCACATACACCCCAACTACAGGCGGGGACCCAGTGAAAAACCATAAATGGGTCATTCACGAAGAAATCGAAAACGCCGGAGACAAACCGTTCCAGCCGGGCGATGAAGTCGTCTTGAATGCCGATCACATGGAAGGGATGAAAGGGGCCAAAGCAGTCATTGATTCGGCGAAACAAACGACGGTGTATATGGTCGATTACATCGATACGGAAACTGGTCAAAAAGTGACCAACCACAAATGGGTGACCGAAGACGAGCTGTCGCCGGCCAACTAACGAATCATCATCGGTGTTTCCGCAAAATTTCAAAAAATAGACAATATAGGCGGCTTCGCCTGAGTCTTACGGAGCGATCCGCGCAGCCATTTCCCTTGGAGCATAGGGGAATGGCTTGTTTTTTTCGGCTCATTTGTGAAAATTGTGGTATAATTATACGAAAATCCCCTATTGGGAAAACGGGAGAAAGAAAGGGAGAAACGATGCGGAGATTTTGGTTGGGAGTTATGTGGTTTTCAGTGGTTTGGGTGCTTTACGGCATCGGAGCGGCAGGGCATCACTTATGGACGGAACACCGGATGGACGGACAGGCGCTGATTCTCGCGCTCGGCATGGCGATCATGGCCTGGCGGGCATGGGACGAATATCGTGGGAACGGTTGGACACGAAAAAAGGAAGACGGGCGCCGTCTATGATGAAAGGACGCCCGTCTCTAGCTGTCGCCCGAGCGAAAAGAGGCGGTTTGGTTACGCCGTTCGCCCGGGCGCTTTTGTTGCTTGATGCTGCTTTTCTTTGACAGTGGAATAGATGAATAAGAGAACCAAGACGGCCACGCAGAGAAGCGAACCGATTCGATGCTCTCTTTGAAGCAAAAAGCCAAGCCAAATCGCCCCGAGCGCCCCGACCGCCGCCATCGTTGTGTACGGAAACCCTTTCGTTCGGAAAAACGGCTTCGTTTTGTAGTGCGGCCGCAGCTTCAGCTGAGCGGCGCCGATCATCATCCAAACGATGAGCACGGTAAATCCAGGAATCGTCATCAATTCCTCGATGATCCGCCCGGGCGCCAAGTAGGCGCCGATCACGCCAGCGGCGATGCAGATGGCGACCATGCCCATCCCGTACAGCGGAACCCCGTGTTTCGTCGTCCGCTGCAAGCGGCGGCTTGCTTCTCCTTGTTCAGCCATGGTGTACAGCAACCGAGAAGTCGCATAGACGCCTGTATTGGCCGCTGATAAGACGGCAATGAGCAACACCGCGTTCATGACATGGGCCGCGCCGGGCAACCCGATCGCTTCTAACACTTGGACAAAGGGACTGTTCGTTTCCGAAACGGTGTTCCATGGCATAATGCCGCAAATGATAGCCATTGGCAAAAGATAAAAGCCGACAACCCGCCAGATTGTGGTGCGAATGACGCGCGGCAGCACCTGCTCGGCGTCTTTCATCTCCGTCACCGCCACCCCGATCAGCTCCGCTCCGCCATAGGAAAACATCACGATAAGCAAGGCGCTGAGCGTTCCGGCAAACCCGTGCGGAAACCATCCGCCGTCGCTGGCAGACGGAAACGAGCCGCTTATGCCGCTTGGGATCACGCCAGCCCATACGCCCGCCCCGAGCACGATAAACACCACTAGCGCCGCCACTTTCAGGCCGGCCAGCCAAAATTCCGCTTCCCCGTAATACTTCACAGGGAAAAGATTCAACCCCATGATCAGACACGCGCACAGGAGGGCAAGCAGCCATAACGGCGTAGACGGAACCCAATAGTTCAGAAAACTGCCGGCAGCCAGCAGTTCGACAACAGTGACCAACGTCCAATTGATCCAATACAGCCAGCCGACGATCCATGACAGGCGAAAGCCAAACGCCCGGCGGATCAAATGTTGAACGTTCGAACCCGGATACGCGATCGCCATCTCGGCCAGTGCAGCCATAATCCAAAACAACAGCACGCCGCCGATCAAGTACGTGAGCACGACGCTTGGTCCAGCGATATGAATGGCCTCGGCGCTTCCTTTAAAAATGCCGGTGCCGATCATCCCTCCTAACGCGATCAGCTGAACGTGGCGGGGCAATAGTCCTTTTTGCAGCTGAGGACGGGATTGTTCCATGTTGACAACAACCTTTCTGCTCTAATGTTGATTCATAGATGTGCTTTTTTGCTTTTATGCGGTTAAGCAAAAAAGATAATTTCAGAATATAATAGTTCAGTTGTTCTGTCAACGATTGTCGAAAAAAGGCATCGCCAACATGGAAATTGGTGGATGAAGATGACGCCTAGACGCTGCCTTCATCCCGTTGCGATTATGGCGGGAGTCGGAAAAGAACTGAAAAACATGGTCGTTCCGCTCCTTGTGATCATGGTGGCGGGCAGTCTGAACCGCTTCTCTTGGCGGGATTTCATCGTGCCGCTGGCGGATGTCGTATACAAGGTGGTGATGGGGGTTCTGTCTTGGCTCCGCTTTACCTACGCTTGGGATGAAGACCGCTTGCTCGTGGAGGAAGGCGTGTTTGTCCGCAAAAGACGTTCGATTCCGTTCGAGCGCATCCATGGGATTTCAGTGACAGAGGGGATATGGCAACGGATGGCGGGAGTGGTTCAAGTACATGTTGAGGCGGCGGGTGATGCCCTCGGTGAAGCAGAAGTGACGCTTCGGGCCATATCAAAGGAAGAAGCCCGCTGCCTGCAACGATGCGTGGAACAGGCGAAACACAAGGTGGGAGCCGCCGCCCATCCAGAACCATCCGCGAACCGTCCACATCGTGCTCTGTTTGCCTTATCGGCGAAAGAAATAGGGGTGGCTTCGTTGACAAGCGGTGGAGCGCTTGGCGTGGTTGCCGCTTTATGTGGGTTTTTGTCGCCCAAGCGCCAGCCGCAAACAAATATTGTATGTAAAAAAAATATTTTTTATACTTTACTACTAAATATTAATTTATTATAATTCTAATGTACTAATCATTATCAATTATAGAAAGATAGAAAGGGGAAGAAATAATGGGGAACCAACAAAATGCTTCCAAATGTCCATATCACGGCAGCGTCACAAGCTACAACTCAAATCGAACAACCAATAAAGACTGGTGGCCGAACCAGCTGAACTTAAGCATTCTCCATCAACACGACCGAAAAACGAATCCTCATGATGAAGAGTTCAATTATGCCGAGGAGTTTCAAAAACTCGACTACTGGGCGCTCAAAGAAGATTTGCGCAAACTGATGACAGAAAGCCAAGATTGGTGGCCGGCCGACTATGGTCATTACGGACCGCTGTTCATTCGCATGGCGTGGCATTCGGCGGGAACGTACCGCATCGGCGACGGTCGCGGCGGCGGTTCGACCGGCACGCAGCGCTTTGCCCCGTTAAACAGCTGGCCGGATAACGCCAACTTGGATAAAGCGCGGCGGTTGCTGTGGCCGATCAAGAAAAAATACGGCAACAAAATTTCTTGGGCTGACTTGATGATTTTGGCCGGCAATGTCGCCATCGAATCGATGGGCGGCAAAACGATCGGCTTTGGCGGCGGCCGGGAAGACGTATGGCATCCGGAAGAAGACATTTATTGGGGCGCGGAAAAAGAGTGGCTCGCTTCGGAACGCTACAGCGGGGATCGCGAACTGGAAAATCCGCTTGCGGCTGTGCAGATGGGGCTGATCTATGTCAACCCGGAAGGCCCTGACGGCAAGCCGGATCCGAAAGCGGCAGCGCGCGACATTCGCGAGACGTTCCGCCGCATGGGGATGAACGACGAAGAAACGGTCGCCTTGATCGCCGGCGGCCACACGTTCGGCAAAGCGCATGGCGCAGGCCCTGCTTCCCACGTCGGCCCCGAGCCGGAAGCCGCTCCGATTGAAGCGCAAGGATTGGGATGGATCAGCTCATACGGAAAAGGAAAAGGCCGCGACACGATCACGAGCGGCATCGAAGGCGCGTGGACGCCGACACCGACGAAGTGGGATATGTCGTATTTCGATATGCTGTTTGGCTATGACTGGTGGCTGACGAAAAGCCCAGCCGGGGCATGGCAATGGATGGCGGTCGACCCGGATGAAAAAGACTTGGCTCCGGATGCCGAAGATCCGTCGAAAAAAGTTCCGACGATGATGATGACGACCGATTTGGCGCTTCGGTTTGACCCGGAATACGAAAAAATCGCCCGCCGATTCCATGAAAATCCGGATGAGTTCGCGGATGCGTTCGCCCGCGCTTGGTTCAAACTGACGCATCGCGATATGGGGCCGAAAACGAGATACTTAGGTCCGGAAGTGCCGGAAGAAGATTTCATCTGGCAGGACCCGATTCCAACGGTCGACTATGAATTGACCGATGCCGAAATTGAAGAAATCAAAGCGAAGATTTTGAACTCGGGTCTGACGGTTAGTGAACTCGTCAAAACCGCTTGGGCCTCAGCCAGCACGTTCCGCAACTCCGATAAACGAGGCGGAGCCAACGGCGCCCGCATACGCCTTGCGCCGCAAAAAGATTGGGAAGTGAACGAACCAGAGCGGCTCGCCAAAGTGCTTTCGGTGTATGAAGACATCCAGCGCGAGCTGCCGAAAAAGGTGAGCATCGCCGACTTGATCGTCCTTGGCGGCAGCGCGGCGGTTGAAAAGGCGGCGCGCGACGCTGGCTTTGATGTCAAAGTGCCGTTTATTCCAGGACGGGGTGATGCGACGCAAGAACAAACTGACGTCCAGAGCTTTTCCGTACTGGAGCCGTTTGCCGACGGATTCCGCAACTATCAAAAGAAAGAGTACAGCGTCGGTCCGGAAGAATTGCTCATCGACAAAGCGCAGCTTCTAGGGTTGACCGCACCTGAGATGACCGTGCTCATCGGCGGCTTGCGGGTGTTGGGCGCGAACTATCGCGATCTCCCGCACGGGGTTTTCACTGATCGCGTCGGGGTGCTGACGAATGACTTCTTTGTCAACTTAGTCGACATGAACTACGAATGGGTGCCGACAGACAGCGGCATTTATGAAATCCGCGACCGGAAAACGGGCGAAGTGCGGTGGACGGCCACCCGGGTTGACCTTATTTTCGGAGCCAACTCAATCCTTCGTTCGTACGCCGAATTTTACGCCCAAGATGACAACCGAGAAAAATTCGTCCGCGACTTTATCAACGCTTGGGTGAAAGTGATGAACGCCGACCGCTTTGACATTCGTTTGAAACAAGCCAAAGAGTCGGTCACAGTTTAACCAGGCAAAAAAAGCAGCTTGTCCGTTTAAGGGGCAAGCTGTTTTTTTATATTTCTTAGACTTGTTGTGGATCAAAAGGGAAAGATTCGTTGAAAGGAAACTAGAGCGCTCAATTACCTGTTTTTATGCTTATGTGTCAGAGATTTGCAGAGAGAAAAGAGCCTTTGGAGAATCTTTGAGAATAGTATGTATTTTATTGACAAATTATGTGTTTTTCAGTATGATTGCGGCAGAATCAAATCAAGATCAAATAGCATAGGGAAAGGGACAGGACAAACGTTCACGTCAAAATAAAAAGACAGCTCAGCCCTGCCCAACGGCGGCGGGGAAAACAACACCTTCTTTTTATGATTGTAAGGTATAAACGTGTTTTAGTCAACACAAAATGAATTTATGTATGGAAAGTAAAGGAGTTTACTTTAAATATGCACTACTTAATCTATTTTGATGAGAGCAATAAACTCGACCAGTTTAACGCTAACTATTCTTACTATGGGGCTTACGGAGGAACCGATGCCGCAATGGCAAGGGTTGTTAAGCAAGTTCGAAACATCTTTAAACAGTGTAATTCTTTTAGTGAACTTCATTTTCGAGAGTATACGAAAGACAACCTTGTCAAGAAATATTTTCAAACTCTTCATACGGTTATTAATGAGAATGTACAGATTAATATTCTAACCGTTAATAATAGGGATGCTTTGTATGCGGCACAGAAAATCGGATTAACGGCGACTGAACTAAGAAACTTATTCTACCCGTGGTGCTAGATAAACTTGATCAAGCATAAAAATAGCCCTTGCTGGCGGATCTCCAGTAGAATGAAAGTGTCACCCAACATTCGAAAGGAGAGATCCCCCATGCAAGAGCACTTTCATTTTACTACAGATCCAGCCAAACTTCAAAAACAATATGCCGCTATTTTCTGTTTTGTTTCTGCCCAACTGTCGTTGATTCAAATGTATCTTCATCGCCGCAACCGTCACTTGGTCAAGCAAGAAGACGAAGTGGTCATGGCGGTTCACCTTTTGGGGAAGCTGCTGGGCTTTTCTTCCGAACGAGCCTGGCATCGTTTTGTCACGGGAAATTTGTTCACAAACGGCTCGTTTCTTGAACGCTCCCGATACAACCGCCGCTGCGGGGCGCTTGGTTTCGCCATCAAATGGATCCGTCATGAGCTGGCGAAACGTGGCCAACACCATGCTTATGCGGTCGTCGACAGCTTGCCTCTTCCGTTGTGCCATCCCGCAAGAATGCAGCGCGTCAAGCGATTTCGAGGGATCGCGGATATGGGGTATTGTGCTTCCAAAAAGCAATGGTACTACGGTTTCAAGCTGCATCTTCAAGTGACCAATCAAGGGCTGGCCATGGGCTATGTCGTGACGGAAGCGTCCTGCCACGACGTCAAAGCCGCTGAAACGGTGATGACTCAAATCCCTCATCCCTACAACTTTGGGGACAAAGGGTACATCAGCCGCGCTCTTCGAGAAAAGCTGTACGAAGAACACCAAGCCGCGTTCTGGACACCGTCTCGACACAATCAAAAGCACGGCCCATCCAAGGCATGGGAAGAATGGATCAGGAAAAAACGCAAAGTCATCGAGACGGTGTTTTCGATTCTCGTAGACCAATACCGGATCACCGACATTCGAGCGAATTCCATTACCGGGTTTGAAGTGGCACTCGATGGCATCTTGTTGGCGTATTCCCTGGTCACACTAGGGCTAGTTGAGCGCTGACGCTCAACTAGCACCACGGGTTTATTCTATATCAAAATACCGGAAAGATTATTTTATGGAATGACTCGGGATTTATCAAGTCAAGAATCTGGAACGATTAAGGTGAAGATTAAGGTAGACCAGAATGATGAGTATGATAAGCTTTTTCTTGAAACGAAAATCATTGAACAGATGAACGCACATTCGGCTTATCGCAATAAAAATTACCGCGTTGTTAATGTTCTTTCTCAAAACTCTGTTAAATCAATACCTTTGCAAATAGTGGATACATTTATGGGGATGGTTATATTTTTGTTGGAACAAAATTATCTTGAATCGTCCAATACTGCCAAGATAAAAAGTGATTTAATATACCGGTTCCTTATTGAAGGAAATAACTTAATGAAGTTTCAACAGCAAATCAAACTATATAAATGGACGGGACACGAAGAACTCACCTTTGTCAATATCAGCGACTATGTATCACCTTTTATGGCTTATAAAGCAGCATATGATTCACAAGAAATAATACGAATTCAAAAGATCATGGTTGAGAATCCAGCGATGCCTCTAAAAGAGCTTAGACTCAAGACAGGCTATCCGAATACCATGAAGAACACACTGATCGGATACAAGGATCAGATTGAAGGGCGGGGTAGGAATTATTCTATTTTATGATTCTCTTAGTTAGTTTTTTTATCAATAAATATGAATCTTTGACACACAAAGAAAAGAAGGAGTTTTCCCATCATGGACGTTCGAATTCGGGCCATTTATGAAACCCGAGTTCGGCAGTCATGGCCGGCTGCATCTGTAAAATAGATCTGGAAAGGAGCGCCCGATGAGGATACGCAAATGTGCTAGAGCAGTGATCATCAATGAGCGAAACGAAATTCTTCTTCAGCAATTTGAATTTCGGGATGTAGTAGGGAACAAAGTGTTATGGGTTACTCCAGGAGGGGGCATTGAAGAAAACGAGACCCCAGCTGAAGCTTTAAAAAGGGAATTATACGAAGAACTAGGCATAGTGGTTGATCTTCTCGGTGGCCCCATATTCCAACTGGATGTATGGATTGAAGGAAAACAAGGTTCTTTTATTAGCCGGGAAATTTATTATCACGTTACGATCCAATCCGATACGGTGTTGTCTATCGAACATATGACAAAGAACGAAAAAGACACACTGAAAGGACTCAAATGGTGGAGCAAAGACGAATTGCAGAAAATCGACAACTTTGCGCCTCGTGAAATATTGAACTACATATAGTTTTCTGCTTTTCACTGCGCTGCGGTTGCAGCGAGTCGAGGGGGGAGTAGAGGGAATCGTGACGTTCCTTTCTCTCTTTTTCCCATCTTAAGTTAACATAATATAAATTATAGGAAGTTATATTCGGTTTTGTCTCAATAAAAAGTAATCTTTTGATAGTGAGACAAAAAACAAAAAAACAACGACATCCGTCATGAATGAGCGCTTTTGCAACATACGCATGCAGCGGACATGTATGTGTTTCACCGCAATCCTTCCTGATCGTTTGACAGTGGCTGGGCTTGTCCCTTTCTCCTGCCGAGTTGAATGGCGTGCGGATGCAAATAAAATAAAAACGTGCAGTGTTCCTAAGTGGTTCATGAAACACTGCACGTTACCCGCTGCGTGTCGATTGTCGCAGGAAAGGCATGCTCCCATCCTTTCTTTTTAACTTTCAACGTTATGCAATGTCGGTGTGGCGATAGCGGACGCCTTTATACCGAACGCGAACCGGTATGCCTTTCTCTTGTTTGTACCTGATGAGCAGCCGTCGAGCTTTTGAAAAGGCTTCCATCATCCCAGATGCCGAAATCGCCTCATCCCAGACAGACGTTCTTCCTTGTTCTGTGTAAAAGGAAAAGACGTACTGTTTCACCCTTCTTCACCTCCCTAAGTACTTATTATAATCAGAGACTGTTTTTTCTAAACACAAAAACTGTTACAATTATGTTAACATTTTCTGTGCCGCGGCACTATGAAAAAATGGCTGGCGGAATGGGCCGCCGTGTCACGTAGTATGTTCGTTGTCACCGTCGGAATCAGCCTGCCGCCATGCTGCAAAGCCAGCGATCTCTCCTCTTGTCGCCGCAAAGAAAACCGGCACCTTATTCGATGCCGGTTTGATGTTTGTATTGTTTGACAGCCGACGGATAGTCGGCTTGGATGGAGTCTTTGTCCCGCCCAAGCCGCACACTTAAAAACTCTAGCACAGCGGCGTCGTAGGCGAGCCCTGCAGCAAACTGCCGCTTTAACCATCGCTCGCCCGCGGCTTCATCGGGAAAGGTGCGAGCCTCTCCCCCGTCGGCATACCATGTCCATCCCTGTTCCGTCTGGCGGCTTAACCACCACTGGCCCTGATGATTCGTCCAAAACACGCCTTCTGCCTCTTCCCGCTTGTTCAGTTGGTTTTGTTCCGCATCGCCATAAACAGGCGCAAGCGGGAACGTCTCGATGACAAACAGCGGAAAGGTCGTGTCATCCACAAAACAACCCGATGCCTTCGGGTGGCCGCCGCCGCCAAACTGCTTCGCGAATTCGGCGACGTTGACATTGTCATGGATGGTGCGAAACCCGATATGTTTTGTCCCGAGATTGACTAGGGCGATCAAATCTAGGTGCGGATGCCGTTTGGATAAGGCGTTGCCAAGCTCCGACAGATGGCGTTCAGCGAACACGACGCCGATGCAGTAATCGCCGATCCAGCGCTGAACGAGCTGCTTTTGCTTCTGTCGGATGTAGCGTTGAATTTTCTTTTCTTCCATATCCAGAAGCAACTCTTCCGTCTCCGTCAAGGCGAACGCCTCCCCGGAGGCGAGCCGCTCGCTCATCGTCTCCCAAAAGCCGTCGAGCCCGAGAATGGTGAACAAATCGTTGAGCCGCTTCGCTTGCAAATTCCCATTTTCTTCCCATTCCCACGTGTCGTACTGGCGGACGAGCTCGACAAACGCATCCAACGTTTCGTTAGGCGCCAGTTTTCCTTCGCGGACGAGGTAATCGTAAAAGAGCGAGGTTGCACATGTTTTTTTGCCGTCTTCCCGTTCGGGCGCGACCCATCCCCATGGATAGCTGTTGAAATGAAGCGCGGTCACGTGGTGGTCGATGACTTGCACATGGCCGCCGCGCTTCGCCCGCTCGGCGAGCTGCTGCTCCACCTCCTGGCCGACGGCTAGGTCGGTGATAAACAGCATGGCGCCATTCGCTTCCTCGCTTTGCAAGAACTGGCTGACCCGTTCATCCAAGTTCCGGTACGAGCAAAACGAAATGTTCACCTCGGCAAACGCCAGCTTGGCGAGCAATCCACAGCCGATGCCGTCTAAATCGCTGTCGGTAAATAGTTTGATCATCGATTCCCATCCTTTTGTTACAAGCTTTTTTGCAGCCACGTTTTCAAAAGCGGAAGCAGTCGGTCGGGCAGCTCGCTCACTTGTGGAACGAAAACGCGAAAGCGGCCGTAAATGTTTTCAATCGTCCGCCGCGTCGATTCGTCATCCGCCCCGCGGCCTAAAAAAAGGTTGACAACCTCAATGCCGCGCCGCCGCGCTTCGGCCACCGCTTCATGCGTATCGATAATGCCGTTTTGTTCGTAGCCATAGGCGGCCGGTTCCCCGTCAGAAAAGATGAGCAACACTTTTTGCGTTTCCGGGCGGCGGAGAAGTTGCTCAGTCATCCAGCGGATCGCCAGCCCGTCGCGGTTGTCTTCGTGGGGCTCAAGCTGCATGATCGCCGGGCCGCTTGATGGGTTCAACGACTCGCGGAACGAAACAGCCACTTGCAAGTAATTCGGCTGTCTGGCCGCGGTTGCCTCGTTGGCGTCTTCCCAAAACCCGACGATCTGGTGCGGCACACGCAACGTTTGAAGCACGTTGTGGCAGAGAACGAGCCCCGTTTTCGTTTCATCCATTTTATCGTGCATCGACGCCGAGCAGTCGACAAGCAGGCCGAACGCTGCGTTGAACCGCCGCGCTGGCTCGCCTTTTTTGTAAAACAGGTGAGGCCGCTCGTCGGTGAAAAACGGTATGAGCTGTTTGCGCAGCCGTCCGGCCGGCAAGTTCGTGCGCCACGTGCTGCGTTGGTGTTCGAGCCATTGCTCCATCACGCGCACAAGCCGCTTCCGGTATGGCGCGGCCGCCGCCTGTTTGCTGCGGTATTCGTCCCGTTCGTCACGACTTGGCGGCGGGGAAGAAAAAACAATGATGGCTGCCTGGCGGTTCGCTTCCCCATATGGAGCACCGCCTCCGGCTAGTCGATGTTCCTGGAATGCGGCTGCCGCCTCGAGGCCGTATTCGTTTCGCTTCGCCGGCCGGGACGTTCCTTGGACAATGGCGAGCGCCTGGTCGCCATCGTCCCCCGGCCTCGCCCCGTCGCCAAGCATGCCAGTGCGGGTGCCGCGTTCCAACTCAAAGCGGAGAAAATTCCCATTCGGACGGCTTGTTTCCCGGTGCCACGTCGACAGCACTTCCTGGTGCGCTTTGCCGTTTGACGGATTTTCCGCTGCATCGCGGTTTTCCAACGGATCGACCCGCTTCAAATCGCGAACCGTCACCTTCGGTTCATCGTCCCCGTCATCGACAAATGGAAGCGAGGTGTAAGCGTTCACCATGTCACCGGCAAGCGCCTCTTCCATCAATGCGACGATGGCTAACGCCCAGCGGGCCGTATCCGCGGTGGACATCGCGTCAAACCATTGCGGCCACAGCGCGTCAAGGCGCGCCTGCACCGTTTCATCCGCCATCGGAGCGAGCGGAACGTCATCAAGCGGCGAGTCGGCGGTCAGCCGCAAATACATCGCCGCCAAAAATTGATCGGCGGCGGCGCCGCGGGTTTGGTTTGCCTGCCATTGCTGGGTGAAGTAGCGACGGTAAAGGCGGCGGCGCGTGCGAAACCAACGTTTCACCCCGGGCCGTTCTCGCTCGCAGAGGGCCTCAACACGAAGATCCTCAGCCAACGAAAACAGCTGTTTCGCCAGTTTCGGCCATGGGTGCGCTTCGGCTGCTTGCCGAAATGCGCGGACCGCCGCTAGGTCCGTATGCCGCCGCGTGCCGATGACGCGCAAGGCGACATCGCTTTTCATCGCCGTTTCTTTCTCCTTTGGCGGATACACATCCCAAAACTGACTGACGTACACCGTTGGCTTAACCGGATGCATCCCGGAATGGGCGGCGAACTCGACCGTCATGTCAGGACGGCGGGCGAGTGTTCGGGCGAGATCGGCGAGCTGCATCACCAAAAACGGATCGATCGGCCGATCGTTGAACATCATAAACCGTTCCATGGCCGCCTCCTACTCGTCAAACCATGTTTCCGCGATATTGCGCACCGCCGCCCGCTCCCGTTCATCGTCGAGCTTGTCGATGATGCTTCGTTCAATGGCGCGCAGCGGCGGGATATGCACCGCCAGATCGCACGCATCGAGCAAGGCGCGTACGGAAGCCACTTCTTCTGCCACTTGCCCGTTTCGCACCTGCGCCAGCAAGTCGGCTGACAAGGCGACGAAACGGTTGATCAACGCATCGTCTGTTAATGTAGTTTGTGCCATGATGACCGATTTTAACGTCTCCCCCTGCACATATGGGACATCGATGACGACGAAGCGGTTTTTTAACGCTTCATTGAGCGGCACGGTGCCGATATAACCTTCGTTGATCGCCGCAATGACGCCAAACGTCGGCTTCGCCTCGACGACCTCGCCAGTGAGCGGATTGGTGAGGCGGCGCCGATAGTCAAGCACGCTGTTTAAGATTGGCAGCGTCTCAGGTTTGGCCATATTGATTTCATCAATGTATAGCAAATGCCCCTTCTCCATCGCCCGGATGACCGGACCGGGCACATATTCGATCACCGCTTGGCCGTCGCGGTGCACGATCGTTTTAAACCCAAGCAGCGCCTCGGCATCAAGGTCCACAGAGCAGTTGATGCTGTGCATCGGCTGCCCGAACAAGGCGGACAACGTTTCCGCTAGCCGCGTTTTCCCCGATCCGGTTGGACCTTTTAACAGTACGTTTTTTCCAAGCGCCAGGGCGATGGCCGCATCGTGCACGATCGCTTCGTCTTCCGCCGTATACCCGCCGGAGCCGATCAGCGCGTGATCTGGATCATGGCGGAATAACGCTTTTCGTGTTTCCATTTCCCTTATGACAACCTGTGGCCATGCCAACATCCTACGTCTTCCTCTCTGTTGTCGTGTCCTTCTCCCATTCTACTAAATCGTTCGGTGGGATGCAAAACAAACAGAATTCACCATAAAAATGTTATGTAAATACACACAAAAAACATCCATGAGTAAGCTTTTACTCGCCACCCAAGCATGAAAATAGCCGCTCATGGATTCATTATTTTCATAGAAAAAGAGGCGCCCTCAACTGAAGTTGTCCTCAATCGCCTTGCGAATGAGCGCCGCACACCGGTCCAGCTCCGCTTTCAGTTGGCGTTTGTACAATTTCGCCTTTTCCTGCCCCCCTTCCGCGAAGCGGTAGTACACAACTTCTTGGTACTTCATGCCTTCTTTTTTCTGCTTGACTTGCTTTAAAATGCCGTCTTCAATCAAATCGTGGAGCGCTTTGTACACTTCGGAATGGTTCGGCTGGTAGCCGAACGGTTTAAACTCTTGGCGCAGCACATCAAGCAGCTTCAGTCCATACAACCGTTCTTGTTCCGTTAACGTGATTAAATACAGTTTTAAAAACGCACGTTGTTTTAACAGAAAACCGCTGGGCGTCCGTTTTTCTCCCATAGGCTTTTTCCCTCCTTCCCTACGGATGAAATTTCGCTCTTTGGGCGGCCAAATCCTGCTTATCTTCATTATACCATGCGGGAAAGGAAAAATCCTCTCCCGCTTGGGTTCAATAAAACACGATCGTTTTGTTTCCGTGGATGATGACCCGGTCTTCCAAATGCCATTTGAGCGCCCGGGCGAGCACGGTTTTTTCGATCAGGCGGCCGATCCGCTTTAAATCGTCGGGATGGTGGCGGTGGTCCACGCGGGCGACGTCTTGCTCGATGATCGGCCCTTCATCCAAATCGTCGGTGACGTAGTGCGATGTGGCGCCGATCAATTTGACGCCGCGCTCATACGCCCGCTCATACGGACGCGCACCAATAAAGGCGGGCAAAAATGAGTGGTGGATGTTGATGATCCGTCCCGGGAATTCAGCGACAAACGCCGGCGACAAAATTTGCATGTAGCGGGCAAGCACGATGGTGTCGATCTGATAGTCGCGAAGCAGACGGATTTGTTCGGCTTCGGCGTCCGCTTTCGTTTCTTTCGTCACCGGAATATGCACATAAGGGATGCCAAATGACTCGACCGTCTCGCGCAAGTCGGGGTGGTTGCTGATGACAAGGGCGATGTCGGCGATCAGCTCTCCCGCCTGCCATTGCCAAAGAAGTTCAAGCAGACAATGCTCAGCTTTGGAGACAAAAATCGCGATTCGCCGAATGTCGTTGTGCAGCCGAAGCTGCCAACGCATCTGAAATTCAGCGGCGATCGGGGCAAAGGCCGCTTCGATCTGGTCTTTTCGTTCCGTGATGTTCGGGCAGTCAAACTCCAAACGGAGGAAGAACGTACCCCCTTTCGGATCGGTCGAGTATTGGCTCGATTCGACGATATTGGCGCCTTGCTCATACAAGAAGGACGTGACCGCGGCGACAATACCTGGACGATCCGGACAGGAAATGAGCAGGCGGGCGCGATCTTCATAGCCTTGCAAAAATGATTGCCAGCGATGTTGGCGAAATGTCGTCATGTTGTTCTCTCCCTTTTCTTTCCGTCGTTTGGTTTTCATCATACAAAAAAATCATCCGCTTGCCAACTGCACGGTCCATCTTTTTTGCAAGAAAAGCCGCCTTTGCCCCTGCGGCGGAAGGGGCGATATTCAAAAGAACATCTCCCCTCGAGTAAAATGGCAGATCAAAGGGTGTCTCGTTATGTAGGAGACACCCTTTGGTCTGCCCGTGATCAGTCTTTCGTCAAATCGCCGGCCGGGCCGAAAAATTCGTAATGGATGCGTTCTTCCGGCACGCCCCACTCTGCTAAGGCGCGGTAGACCGTTTTCATAAATGGCACTGGGCCGCAGAAATAAAAGTCAGCGTCGCGAGTCGGAATGACCGTTTTCATCCAAGCAAGGTCGATCCGTCCTTCTTTGCCGAAATGCGGATGACGGCGGTCGTCTTCAGACGGCGATTCGTAACAGAGATGGTAGGCAAACGACGGGCGTTTGGCCAATGCCCGCAACTCTTCGTCAAAGGCTTGCACGCGGCCGTTTAGGGCAGCTTGAAGAAACGTCACCGGACGATTCGGCTGACGGATGGCCAATGTATTCGCCATGCTTAAAAGCGGAGTGACCCCAACGCCGCCGCTGATCAGCACAACCGGCGTTTCGTGTGTCAAGTCGAGCGTAAAGTCGCCGGCTGGAGCGCTTAACTCGACGACATCGCCTTCGTGAATGTGGTCATGCAAATAGTTCGACACGATGCCGGCTGGTTTTTCCGCTGTTGCTGCTTCCCGTTTGACACTGATGCGGTAATACCCTTTGCCAGGGGCGTCCGATAAGCTGTATTGGCGAATGTGCGTATACGTTTCACCAGGGATGTCCAGTTTTACGCTCACGTATTGACCTGGTAAATAGTCGCTGATGGCGTCGCCGTCTTCCGGCTCGAAATAAAACGACGTGATGACGTCGCTTTCCTTCACCTTTTTTGTGACGACAAAGCGGCGGAAACCGCGCCAGCCGCCGTGCTTGGCCGCAGCTTCATCGTAGAGCTCCTTCTCGACTTGAATGAAAACAGCGGCAATGGCTTCATACGCTGCCGCCCAAGCCGTTATCACGTCATCAGTGGCAGCGTCGCCGAGCACGTCTTTGATCGCTAGCAGCAAGTGCCTTCCGACAATCGGGTATTGTTCCGGTTTAATGCCTAAACTCCGGTGTTTATGGCCGATTTGCCGCACGACCGGCAAAATGGCGTCCAATTGATCGATATAGCGCGCTGCCGCGTACACGGCTGCCGCCAAGGCGCGTTGCTGCCGCCCTTGTTTTTGGTTGGCATGGTTGAAAATATTCAACAATTCTGGATGGTTCGAAAACATCAATTGGTAAAACCGTTTGGTAATCTGTTCGCCGTGCTGCTCCAACATCGGTACGGTCGATTTGACGATTTCAATCGTTTTTGGGTGCAAAGCCGTTGTCTTAGCCATGTTTCATCTCCTCTCATAAAACATGTATTTTAAATACATGTTTTATTCAATCATACGCATAGTGAAAAAGCAACATTTCAAATACATCTTTAATAAATTGTTCACAATTCCCTCGCACAGACAGGTGTGATACAATGGAAGCAACCATCTTGTCTAAAGGTTGTGGATGACCATGCAGCTGACGAACTATACAGAATATGCGTTGCGTGTGCTGCTGTTTTTAGGAACGCTCGATGAAGGCGAAAAAACAAATATCAAAGAAATTTCCACTGCGTTTTCCCTCTCTGAGCATCATTTAAGCAAAATCGTCCATGAGCTCGGCAAGCTTGGCTACATCGAAACGATCCGCGGACGCAACGGCGGGATTCGCCTGGCGAAACGGCCGGAGGAGATTGTCATCGGTGCGGTCGTTCGCGAGACGGAAGACAATTTGTCGCTTGTGGAGTGCTTCGCCGCTCACGGTAATGAATGCGTGCTGACGCCTTCATGCCGGCTCCGTTTTGCGCTTCGCGAGGCGTTAGAAGCGTTTTTGCGTGTGCTCGATGCGTATACGCTCGCTGATTTGCTTGAAAACCGTACGTCGCTTCGTGCTTTGCTTGGAAAGCGGCGCGATCGATAGACACTCTCCGGCCGGGTGCCGGGGAGTGTTATTTTTTGCCGAACAGGCACACTATAAGCAAGCATCGCCGCATGAAGGGAGACGGAACGATGGAATCATACGATGTCGTGGTCGTCGCCCGCCGTCTCAGTTTATGATGGAAACGAAAGGAGGAGGAAAAGATGCGAAAACGATGGATGATGCCGCTTGCCGCCATTTGCGCGTTAGCGGTCAGCCTTTGTGCCGGCTGCGGCGGCCAAGACGAGGAGCGGCCGGAAAAACGCAACCAGTCGTCGAACATGGGCGGCGGGATGAACACGTCCGGCACCGGCCGATCACATCCCCTTTGTTTGCCACAAGACGAAGAATATATTAAGATTAGAAAGGTGTGAAAACATCTGCATGACTAAAGGAGGTCACAATGAAACACGAAGGAAGCGCTTTACCCCCTTACTTGCATATGGACAACGGAGAGCTTTGGCTCACCGAAGATGACCGCGACAATTTGAAAATTAGCTACCGGATCAAAGAGGTGATCTTTGCCGAGCCATCCGAGTATCAGCATGTCATGATTTTGGATTCGTATGATTTTGGCCGCATGCTCGTACTGGACGGCGTCGTGCAAACGACCTCGATTGACGGCCATATTTATAATGAGATGATTTCGCACGTGCCGCTTCAGTTTCATCCGGAAGCCAAACGGGCGCTGATCATCGGCGGGGGAGACTGCGGGGCAGCCAGAGAAACGGCTAAGTATGCCCGCCTCGAGGCGATCGAGATGGTGGAAATTGATGAGAAGGTCGTCCGGGCGTGCAAAGAACATTTGCCGGCTGTCTCCGGCAATTTGTCCGACCCGCGCGTCCACTTCATTTATGGCGACGGTGTCGCCTTTGTGCGCGGAAAGGAACGCGAGTACGACGTCATCATGATCGACTCCTCCGACCCGGTCGGCCCGGCTGAGGCGCTGTTTTCACCGGAGTTTTATGCCAACGTGCACCGGGCATTAAAAGAGGACGGGCTCATGGTGTGCCAAAGCCAGTCGCCCATTTTCCATCTCGATATTTTGAAGCGGACATACCGCAACATTCGCGAATTGTTCCCGCATGTGCTCGTGTACACGGCGGTTGTGCCGACGTACCCGGGCGGATTGTGGAGCTTTACAATCGGCTCGAAACGGCCGCTTGAGCTGCCGAAGCAAACAGCGATTCCCGAAGATACAAAATACGTCAATGACGCTGTATTCCGCCAATGCTTCGCGTTGCCTTCCTTTTTGCGCGCTGCGCTGGAGGCAGAGAACGAAAACACGGGAAAATGACCGTTAAAAAACCGCTGTCCCTCGCATTTAGGGACAGCGGTTTCGATTTGTCTGGAAAACACACGTTGAATGTTCTTGAGTCAACCTGCATTGGTTGGCTGCTTAGGCGTCATCTTTTGCGCGCGTTCGACTGCCGGCAAGCGCCCGCTTGGCGAGCCACGCGATCGTCAAGTCGTCAGCCGGCGGGTTATGGAGTCCGGCGCGCACGTCGCGGTAATAGCGCCCAAGCGGACTATCAGCATACAAACTTTGTCCCCCGACGATGCGCATCGCCCAATCGACAACCTCGAGCGCGGTATTCGTCGCAATGAACTTGGCGGTTGCCAGTTCCTCTTTCATTTCATGACGTTTGTCAGGGTATCGATCCCATAAATCGGCGATGCTATACAGAAAATGACGGGCGTGAACGAGGCGCCACTCCATCTCGGCGATTTTCCGCTGCACCTCCGGCGTCGAGGCGATCGGCTGCGACAACGTGTTCGGTTGGTACGTTTGGGCAAAGCGGAGCGCCTCATTGCGGGCGGCGATGGCGATCCCTAAGTAGCATGCCGGAACATGCAAAAGCCATCCTTGTGCCGGAGTGGCTTCGTTCGCTTCTCCAAGCGTCTCTACGAGCGCCTCTTGGTCGACTTCGACTTCTTCAAGAACAAGATCATCGCTGCGCGTCGCCCGCATGCCAAGCGTGTTCCACGTCGGCTCGATGCGGATGCCTGAAGCAGACATCGGAACGAGAAATTCACCGACCCGACCATCTTCCATCGTGGCGGAAATCAATACGTAATCGAGCGCAGGGGCTAACGATGCAAATGTCTTTCGCCCCCGAAGCACCCAGCGGCCATGGCGAAAGACGGCCGTCGTTTCCGGTTTACCGCCGCGCGCCGGGCTGCCGGTTGCCCGTTCAGAATGGGCGCTGTTTATCAACACATGGCGTTCCGTGATCTCGCTGGCCAGGCGGATGAGCACCGCTTCCGGCCAGCGGCGCAGCAAATACAGGCGCATGACAATGCTTAAATGCCAACCGAGTGACAAGGCGGTGGCGCCGTCGCCTTGGGCCAGCGTCTCTTGCACGAGCACGAGCTCGTACAGCGAGGCCCCGCCGCCTCCGTATTCGGCCGGGACGGTCAACGACAGAAATCCGGCTTCTTTTAACAGAGCGAAGTTGGCAAACGGAAACTCGGCCCGCTCATCATAATGCGCCGCGCGGGCGGCAAACTGTTCAGCGAGGCGCCATGCCCGGCGGTGAAGCTCTTCTTCCCGTTCGGTCCGCACAAGCAGATGGTACAATTCGTTCATCGTTCTCCCCTTCTTTTTTCCAGGATGCCTCTATTGTACCGGTTTTGCATTGATGAGGAAATGAAAATGCATTACAACAGAAAGAAATGGCGGACATATCGGTCATCGTGGCGATGGACAAACTCGTTTTTCGCCGCATCGTATACATACTCCTCTTGCCAGCGGCGGCCATAGCGGGCGATTTGGCGGACGGCATGAAGGATCGTATACACTTCTTCATTCGTCATCGTCGGATGAAGCGACACGCGCACCCAGCCCGGTTTTGCCAACAAGTTGCCGCTTTTGACTTCGTTGAGCAAGGCGGCGGACTGCTCTTGATCGATGCCAAGCAAATAATGGCCGTACGGCCCGGCGCATGAACAACCGCCGCGCGCTTGAATGCCGAAGCGATCATTCAGCAGTTTGACAACAAGGTTGTAATGCAATCCATCTATGACAAATGAGATGATGCCAAGACGGTCGTCCCGATGTCCTTCAAGCACGCGGACGCCGGGAATGTCTTTTAACGCCGGTAATAGGAGCGATACGAGCTCCTGTTCGCGGGCGCGCATTCGTTTTATGTTCATTTGCTCTTTCAGCTGGATGGCGAGCGCTGCTTTGATCGTTTGCCAAAACGGCGGCGTTCCCCCGTCTTCCCGCTCTTCGATTGCCTCTACGTATTCGTAATGCCCCCACGGGTCGGTCCAATACACCGTTCCGCCTCCTGGATGGTCAGGCGCCTTTTGGTCATACAGCCGGCTGTCAAAGAGAAGCACTCCTGCGCTTCCCGGTCCGCCAAGAAATTTGTGCGGCGAAAAATAAATGGCATCTAGCTGTTCCATCGGGTCATCCGGGTGCATATCGATGCGCACATACGGGGCGGAAGCGGCAAAGTCGACGAAGCAAAACCCGCCATATTCATGCATCAGTTTCGCCAAGGCATGATACGGCGTTTCGATCCCAGTTACGTTCGAGCAGGCGGTGAATGCGCCGATCTTTTGCGGCCGATCGCGGTAGCGCTCGAGCAGCTCCCGCAAATGGTCAAGATCGACATCCCCGTTTTGGGTCGGCCGAATCGTCACGACTTCAGCGATCGTTTCCACCCATGGCAATAAATTTGAATGGTGCTCCATATGGGTGACAAAAACGACTGGCCGCTCCTCATCATGAAGGGACAAGCGGCGCTTCCACCGTTCCGGTACGCGCAAGCCAAGCAGACGCTGCAGCTTGTTGACGGCGCTTGTGGTCCCGGCGCCTTGCATGATCAAGGCATCGTTTTTCCCGGCATGAACGTGCTGTTTGATGATTTCTTTTGCATAGTGATAGGCAAGCGTCGTTTTCGTCCCGGTCACGTTCGACTCAGTATGGGTGTTGCCGACGAACGGGCCGAGTTCACGGGCCATTTTCTCCTCAATCGGGCGATACAGCCGTCCGCTTGCCGTCCAGTCGGCGTAAAGAAGCCGCTGCTCGCCAAACGGGGTGGAAAACGGATGAAAGCGGCCAATCGTTCCGTCGCGAAACGGCTGAAAATACGTCTCGAGCTCACCGCGGCACGTATACGTCGCATGGCCAATCGTCGCCCGAATCATCATCACTGCTCCCCCTTTCCGCAATCAGCCTATTCTCAATACAGAGTATGTATCCTTTTGACGATTGGTCCAGAAAAAACAACAATCCGCCGGGTGGGCGGATCGTTCAAACAATCTAAAGAGGATTATACATTTTTGGGCGGGTTGCACGGCGCGGCTTGTTCAGTGGAAACAAGGTACTCCGCCAGCCGCGCCCGCAGCTCGTCCGGGAGCGGTTCGCTTGTTTGGGTATGGAAGTTAAAATGGACGACGACCGCCTCTCCGAGGGCAATGAGCGTACCTGTTTCCTCCTCGACGATGCGATGGATGCATTGAAAGCTTTTGTTGCCAATGCGGGAGACATTCGTTTCCACCCGCAACCGCCGCCCGAAAAACGCTTGGCGAATAAAGTCGCACTTCGTAGACGCCAAAATAAAGTGCCATTCGTCCGTACGTCCGCCGTGGCTCAGCTCATCGAACAAACGGGTGCGCGCTTCTTCCAAATAAATAAAATAGCTGATGTTGCTTAAATGTCCGAGCGCGTCTGTTTCACAAAAACGCGGATTGACCGTAATCGTGTGCGTTTTCATTCGTGTTCCCTCTCCCCTTTTTGACGGCAGACACAGCAGTGTGTTTACCAACTAGTCAGTATGTTGTTTTTATCATAGCTTGATTCGCTTATGGATGCGACTGTTTTGTTTTTTGATATTTGATGATTTAGAACATAGTTTAGATAGAGGTGAGGAGCAGGGAGAGCGAAGCGTTCACTTCTCCTCACCCGGCCCAAAGCGGAAGCAGCACGTACCCGGCAAGCGACAGCCCGGCGCCAATCAAGGAAATGCGCAGTTTGTATTTCGCATAGTTCATCAAGTCCATATCCATGATGGCGGCTGTCGTGATGGTCGTATCGCCAAGCGGCGAGGCAAACGCGCCGAACGTTCCGCTCGCAAACACCGCGCCGACCGTCATCTCAAGCGGCGCTCCAGTCGCGTGCGCGAGCGTGACGCCAAGCGGCATGAAAATGCCCCATGTCCCCCACGAGGACCCGATAAAATACGCCAAAAACGATCCGGCCAAAAACACTGCCGCGGGCACAAACGTCCCGGGAAGCCATGTCCCAAACGTCGAAGTCACGTAAGCGGTAAAGCCGAGCTCCCCCGCCACCGCGGAGACGGCCCAAACAAGAACGAGCATGCCGATCGGCGCCATCAACTCGTTGCCCCCCGCGAAAAAGTGGTAAATCAACTCCGACAGCGACTGCCTGCGCCATACATAAAACCCCATCGAGAGAAGAAGGGTCACAAACAGCGCCAACAGCATCGCCCATGTTGCATCCGCTTGCGAAAACGCTTCTAGCCAGCCGTGCGCCCCGCGCCGCCGACCATCATAGGCAAAAAAAGCGAACGTTAGCCCGAGCAGCAACGCCAGCGGGACAAAAAGGTGAAGCGGCTCTCCTGTGACAAGGGACAATTCTTTGCGCAGCCCGAGGCCGTGCAGTTCGTTTGTTTTCTCCTCTCCTTTTTTCGCCCGCGGCTTGCCGATGCGGATGTTCAGCATCGTCGTCAGCAGCCCGATTATCAGCGCGATAATGGCAAACAGATTGTACGGCAAGCTGCGCAAAAAAACGCCATACGCCGGTTCATGAATATCGTTTTGCGCCAGCGCCGCCGCTACAACAGACGTCATAAAGCCGACAAACGCCGTTGCCGCCGGCAGAAGCACGATGATCGGTTCAGTGGACACATCGATGATGTACGCCATCCGGCGCCGGTCGATGCGAAACTGGCGAAGCACCGCCTTCATCACCGGACCGAGGAGCATAATGCGGAACATCGGCATAAAAAACGTCACCGGCACCGTCAACCAAACGAACAACAAAAGCCTGCGCTTCGTGCGGATGCGCCCAGACAGCTTCTCGACAAACCCTTTGATCCCACCGGTGATTTGCATCATGCCGACAAGCGAGCCGAACAAGTACAAAAACGCTGCCACCTTCATGTGTTCAACATCGCTGAGCGAATGAACAATGGCGGACAGCGCCCGCTCGATGCCGCCAACAAGCGACCGCTCAAGGCAAAACGCCCCGACAAGCAGCCCGGCTATAAGACCGGGCAAAATTTCTTTCAGCCAAATGGCGAGCGGAATGATCAAAAGAAAAGGCAATAGCGACCACCATGTTCCTTCCACACCGGCATCCCCCTTTGCGATCTTGCTGTTAACAAGGATAGCCATAATGCTGTTCGTTTATGATTTTGTTGATTATTTAGAACATAGTTTTGTTTATTAAATAACCATCGGACGCCATAAAAAAAAACGCCGCGGCCCAAAGGCGCAGCGCCATGCGATTCGATTCGCGGCCCAGGCCGCCGCCGTCATTTCCGGCGCGCAAAATCGACAAATATAAGAATCACCATTTCCATCACTTCTTGCTCACTTTTGCCTTGTTCAAGCAAAATCCGGTACATATTGAGCGACTCGACGTCGCGGTAATCGCGGATATCGGTGAATTTCGGATCCGTCATGCCGATTTCTTCGCCTTGGTAGTCGTCGCCAACATTTTGGCTGATTCTTTCCAATACGTCCCGTCATCGCCATAGCGCGACACGATGCGCGGCTGATCGTGGTTGCACCAAAAGAGCGCATTCCAGCCCCCGCCTTGTTTGTCAACATCTTTCGATGACCACCTTCATTTTTCGACAATAGTTGTTGTTTTTTTGCTAACTTCCACTTCTTTTGTTATGTTTTGTCAAGCGGCAGGAAAATCAATGACCGAGTAGGAAAATAAAACATAACGCAAATCAATGCCAAAAGACGAGAAAGGATGAGGAAATGCGATGAAAACCTATACACTCCGCGAAGCAGCGAAAAAAATCGGGACGACCGCCCGCGACTTGAAACAGTGGGAAAAGCAATTCACTCAATGGATCACCGTTCCCCGCACCAGCCAAGGGGCGCGCATTTATACCGACGAGCTGATCCATCGATTTCGTCAAATCCGTATGTTGCTCGAGGAAGGCCGCCATCCGCGCGAAATCGCGGATCTCATCACCCAGATGAACGGGCGGCCCGCCGATCCACCTGCTCCGGTGGAACCCGATGTGATGGAAGGGGAAATTATTGACGTGCCCCGTTTGTTGCGCCATGGGGCCCCGTACATAGCAGAACAGCTCGTCGCCCGCGTAAAAGACGAGCTCGTCGACGCCGTCAAGCGCGAGGCAGCCGACACCATCCAACAGGCGATGAGGGAGGTCAAAGGGCAACTCGACCACCTCGGCGAGCAGACGAGCGCTGCGGCGGAAACCGTGCGCCGCTCCCTTCAAGACTACCAAGAAGCGTGGCAGCAAAAAACCGAGCAGCTGCACGAACATTTGGAAACGGTCGTCGCCTTTTGTCACGAAGAAAAAGCAAGGCAAGAACAGGAGCGAAAACAGCTCGAACAGCGCATTATCGAGCGGGAAAAAGCTTTCCGGGAACTGGTGCTTTCCTTTCGGCAAACAGCAGCCAACACCAACGCCGGCCGCTCCCGGACGAACAAATGGTGGAAGTTTTGGTAATTCCCGAATGGAAAGGCCGCAATCGAAAAAGGGGCTCCATGAAAAGGAGCGCCCTTTTTCGTTCCCTATTTTGTTGATCAATCTCCAACATGGACTTGGCGGCAAACAAGCGTTGGTTTGAAAGCGCGGGGCTTTCGCCCGCGGTTTTCCGCCCTCAAACAACGCGCGCCGACCGGCAGGCACATCCGAACGGTCCGCCCTCATCCTTCTTCTCCTTTGCCAATCCCCTTCGCCGGTTCTTTCCAGACGTCCACCACTGCTCCCGCTTCATCCGTATCGATGACAAACGAGCCGGTGGCGTAGCGGTCCGACAAGCGAAGCGACGCAGTCTCCACCATCTCCGTCGCCCCTTTTTCCGTCCGCAGCCCGACCGTCCCCTCGCTCTCGCCGACCAAAACCGCTCCGGCCACGCAGTGCGGGTTTGATTTCACTTCGCGCACGATTCGCACACCCCGCTTGGCGCGCGAGGATGGCTCAAACTCGCCTAGCGCCATTTTTTTCACCGCCCCGCGCTGCGTCGCGACAACGAGAAAACCGCGGTCTTCAGGGCGAAGCGGGCAGGCGGCGGCGACAAAGTCTCCTTCTTTTAGTTGAATCCCTTTCACCCCAGCAGCGCGCACGCCGACCAGGCTGATTTCTTCTTCGGCAAACAAAAGTGCATAGCCATCATGCGTCGCCAGCCAAAGGAGGCCGCGGCCGTCCGTCGCATAGACGGCGGCGACCTCATCATCGTCTTTCACATGGACCGCAACAAGCGGGCGCGTGTAGCGCTGCACTTGGTATTGGGAAAGCTCGGTCCGTTTCACCATCCCTTGCCTCGTGACGAAGACGAGCTGTTCGTCCGTCTCAAACGAGGAAACAGGGACAGCGGCGATGAGCTCATCGTCGCGTTCCAGCGGAATCAAGCTTGAAATATGCTGGCCGACCTCTTTCCAGCGGATGTCCGGCAGCGTATGAACCGGGCAATACAAATAATAGCCGCGGCGGGTGAACAGCAAGAGCACATCGGTCGTATTCATCTCGAGCTGGGCGAGCAGACGGTCGGTCTCCTTCATGCCGATGTCCTGACCGTTCGATGCGCTGTACGAACGGTAGCTCGTTCGTTTCACGTATCCTTCCTTTGTCACGGTCACGATCACATCTTCAGCCGGAATGAGCGCTTCAACGTTCACTTTCAGCTCTTCGATCTCCTCTTCAATCGCCGTCCGCCGCTCGTCAGCATATTGCTTTTTCATGGCCTTCAATTCTTTTTTAATGACCGACAACAGCTTGTTCTCATCGGCCAACACCGCGCTCAGCTCGGCGATCGTTTTGTCGAGCTCTTCCGCTTCCTGCCGAAGCGCGGCGATATCGGTGTTTGTCAGCCGGTAAAGCTGAAGCGTCACGATCGCTTCCGCTTGCGCCTCGGTGAACCCGTAGCCTGCCATCAGCCGATCTTTCGCATCGCGCTTGTCACTCGACGCCCGAATCGTCGCGATCACCTCATCCAAAATCGAGAGCGCTTTGATCAACCCGTCGACAATATGCTTCCGCTCGTTCGCTTTTTTGAGCTCAAAATGCGAACGGTTCGTGACGACGTCCTTCCGGTGGGCGATGTAGGCATCCAACAGCTCCGGCAAGCTCATCAGCTTCGGCCGGCGTTCATGGATCGCCACCATGTTGAAGCTGTATGGCACTTGCAAATCGGTGTTTTTGTATAAATAGTTAAGGATCGCCTCGGCATCGGCGTCTTTTTTCAGCTCGATGACGATCGACAGCCCGTTCCGGTCCGTTTCATCGCGGACGTCAGCAATGCCGTCGAGCTTTTTGTCCAAACGAAGCTCGTCAATTTTTTTCACCAAATTCGCCTTGTTCACTTCATACGGCAACTCCGTGATGACAATCTGCTTTTTCCCGCCTCTCGCCTGCTCGATGGCGGCTTTGGCGCGGATGATGATTTTCCCGCGGCCGGTCTCATACGCCTTGCGGATGCCGTCTTTCCCCTGGATGATGCCGCCGGTCGGAAAATCAGGGCCGGGAAGGACGGTCATCAGCTCCTCAACCGTGCAATCCGGCCGGTCAATCCGCATCAGGACAGCATCGATCACCTCGCCGAGCGCATGCGGCGGAATGTCGGTCGCATAGCCGGCCGAAATCCCGGTCGAGCCATTCACCAACAAGTTCGGAAACATCGCCGGCAAGACGGTCGGCTCCTCCGTCGTATCGTCAAAGTTCGGCACAAACGCGACCGTTTGCTTGTCAATGTCGCGCAATAACTCAGCGGCGATCGCCGACAAGCGCGCTTCCGTGTAGCGCATCGCCGCCGGCGGGTCGCCGTCGAGGCTGCCATTGTTGCCATGCATTTCAATCAGCACGTTGCGCAGCTTCCACTCTTGGCTCATCCGCACCATCGCCTCGTACACTGACGAGTCGCCATGCGGATGAAAATTGCCGATCACGTTCCCAACCGTTTTCGCCGCCTTACGAAACGGTTTATCGGCCGTGTTGCCATCGATGTACATCGCATACAAAATGCGGCGCTGCACGGGCTTCAGCCCGTCGCGCGCATCGGGCAGCGCCCGGTCTTGGATGATGTATTTGCTGTAGCGGCCGAAGCGGTCGCCAAGCACGTCTTCTAACGGCAATTCCAACAATCGCTCTGCCATCATACCTCTCCTTTCCTACAAGACATCGGCGCAATCATGGCGGCGTCTTTTCGCGCCGCCATCAGCCGATCCACCCTGGCTCTTCCTCAAGCCCAAAGGCAACATGCGTTTCAATCCATTTGCGGCGCGGCTCGACTTTATCGCCCATCAGTGTCGTCACCCGCCGCTCGGCGCGAGCCGCATCTTCAATGCGCACGCGGATCAACGTGCGCGTTTCCGGATTCATCGTCGTTTCCCACAATTGATCGGCGTTCATTTCGCCAAGCCCTTTGTAGCGCTGAATCGTATAGCCGCGGCCCATTCGTTTCGTGATTTCCCGCAATTGCTCATCCGTCCATGCGTATTCGATGACTTCCTTTTTGCCGCTTTTTTTGCTGATTTTATAAAGCGGCGGCAAGGCGATGTACACTTTTCCCGCTTCAATGAGCGGACGCATGTAGCGGTAAAAAAACGTCAAAAGCAGCACTTGAATATGGGCGCCGTCCGTGTCGGCGTCGGTCATAATGATCACTTTGTCGTAGTTGACATCATCGAGCGAAAAATCAGCGCCGACGCCGCCGCCGATGGCGTGGATGATCGTATTGATTTCCTCGTTTTTCAAAATATCGCCAAGCTTCGCCTTTTCCGTGTTGATGACTTTCCCGCGTAGCGGAAGGACCGCCTGGAAGCGGCGGTCGCGCCCTTGTTTCGCCGAACCGCCCGCCGAATCGCCTTCGACCAAATACAGCTCGTTTTTTTGCGGATTGCGCCCTTGCGCCGGCGTCAGCTTGCCGCTTAAGAGCGCCTCTTTCCCTTTCCGCTTTTTGCCGCTTCTCGCCTCTTCGCGCGCTTTGCGGGCCGCTTCGCGCGCTTGGTACGCCCGGATCGCTTTTTTGATGAGCATCGTGCTCACGTCCGGATTTTCTTGCAAAAAGTACGTCAATTGCTCGGAAACAACCGCATCGACGGCTGAACGCGCCTCGCTCGTCCCGAGCTTGCCTTTCGTCTGCCCTTCAAACTGAAGCAAATGCTCCGGGATGCGCACCGAGACGATCGCCGACAGCCCTTCGCGAATATCCGTTCCTTCTAAATTTTTATCCTTTTCCTTAAGCAAGCCGACGCGGCGGGCGTATTCGTTAAAGACGCGCGTCATCGCCGTTTTCGCCCCGGCTTCATGCGTCCCGCCGTCTTTTGTGCGCACGTTGTTGACAAATGACAAGACGTTTTCCGAGTAACCATCATGGAACTGAAACGCAAACTCGACCTCAATGCCGTTTTGCTCACCAGAAAAATACACAACCGGGTGGAGCACATCTTTCTCCTCATTCAAATAGGCCACAAACGCTTCAATCCCGTTTTCGTAATGGAACACCTCCCGCATGCCGGTCCGTTCGTCAACGAGCTCAATTTTCAGCCCTTTTAACAAAAACGCCGACTCGCGCAGCCGTTCACTCAAGGTTTCGTAATTGAACACCGTTGTGCTGAAAATCGTCGGATCCGGCTTAAAGTGAATGATCGTCCCGGTTTTGTCCGTCGTCCCGATTTTTTCAAGCGTTGTCACCGGCCTGCCGCCATGCTCAAACCGTTGGCGGTACATGAAGCCATCGCGGTGGATCGTGACGACGAGCCATTCCGACAAAGCGTTGACAACCGAAGCCCCGACCCCGTGCAGGCCGCCGCTCGTTTTATAGCCGCCCTGGCCGAACTTGCCCCCGGCATGGAGCACCGTCAAAATGACCTCCGGCGTCGGCTTGCCAAGTTTATGCATCCCAACCGGCATGCCGCGCCCTTCATCAAGGACGGTGATGCTGTTGTCTTTATGTATTTGCACCAAAATGTAATTTCCATATCCGGCCAACGCTTCATCGACCGAGTTGTCGACGATTTCATAAACAAGATGATGCAACCCGCGGCTGTCGGTGCTGCCGATGTACATCCCCGGCCGCTTCCTCACCGCCTCAAGCCCTTCTAACACTTGAATGGCATCTTCGTTATAGTCATGTATCGCTTGCTTTGCCACAAGCCCACCCCTTTCTGCCAAAACAAGAACATCTGTTTCTGTTTTATTGTATCATAAAATGACCAGCTGTCCATTGTCTTTTGACACCGCTTGACAAAATCGGACAACGGCGCCTGAAAAACGAAAGGACCATCTTAGAGAAGATGGCCGTTTCGTCAATGGCGCGCTTTGCCTGTTACGGGCGTTTCGTGAGCGCGTGTTCTACTTTAATGCAGCGATCCATAATCACCGTATAGCCTTTTTCCTTTAAAAACGCGTATGCTTCTTCATTGACGACGCCAAGCTGCGCCCAAAATACGTCCGCATCGATTTGCACAAACTCGCGGGCGAGCTCCGGTAAATGTTCGGAACGGCGAAACACATCGACGATATCGACATGTCCTTCGATATCCGTCAGTTTGTCGACCGCTGGAATGCCTTCCCATTCCTCGATCATCGGATTAACCGGAATGATTTCGTATCCGGCGTCTTTCATCGCCTTCGCCACCATATACGACTCGCGCTCGGGATTGTTGGACAAGCCGACAACGGCAATCCGCTTCGCCTTGCACAAAATGTCGCCGATTTCTTCCCGGCTTGGGTTGACAATGGGCATCGGGTTCTCTCCTTCCCTCTTTGGTTTTGCAGTACTTGTTTCGCGATCGAGAAAGAAAAATCCTTCTATGAGACAGAAAATGGTTTAGCCCTTTTTAAAACAGCTCCATTTCGGTTTTGGCTACAAGCCGCTTATACGCAGGCCCCATCCCGCATACACGCCCGCTAAAAAAACAGTCGTCATGGCCATGAGGTGGACGACAATCCATCCCCATCGCCCGTAGCGGAATGAGGAAGCCGCAAGCGGAGAGCGCGCGTTTTGGGGACGATTTATTTCCCACTCCCTAAACGCTGTCCTTGACAGCACTGTTATATAGATGCAACGAAGAAGTTTAACATATCCTTGACGGAAAAGCGGTTTGTCCATTTTCGACTGTCGAAGGCAAGCCATAGGCTTGCCCCGTCACGCCAAGGCGTGACGGAAGACCGAACAACCACCTGCTTCACAGACCCATATATGGGTCTGTGAAGCGGCGTTGTTCGGTCGCCTGACAGTCGATAAAAGCTACAAATGGTAAATCTTCAAATTGCATCTATCCTGAAAATACCCGAACTCCAAAATGTGTAAAGTTGTAAAATTCAACATAGGAGGTCTTTTCATCCTTCTGATGGTGACGAAATTTTTTTGTCATGAGAGTCTATATAGTATAATCCAAAGCATGGCATTTATTCCCGCGCCCTCACCGGCTTTCCTCTCCATCAGGCTGCCTAGCATGGCTTAACAAACGTGCTTCGCGCAAATGGATGATGGATGAAAAAAGGTGTCCCGCTGTTTTTGGGACACCTTCCATCGATCGGACTGCATCAACCTTTCAAGAATTTCTGAACAAAGAGATCATTGTGCAACAAACGCTAAAACTTTCCCGAACGAAAAATCGAGTAAAGCAGCCAACCAAAAAGAAAAGCGGACACACCTAATCCGATTTCAACAGCAGGAATTTTCCATAGCAGCATCGACTGCCGTCCGAACGATGAAGCGATCATCATGCCAGCCATGACGATGCTCCACGAAAGAAGAACGATGCTAATGGACAGTCGGTTCGTAATCTGATCGAGCTTCTTTAGCAGCGTTTCCAAATCAGGCGCCGTGATTTCCAATCGAAGCTTGCCATGCCGCATCATTTTCGTCCATTCCTTTACGCTGTCCGGCAAGCGAAGCAGCCATTCACCGTAGTCGAAAATCCGTTTCCACGCCGTTTCCGCCACCCGGTCAGGCCGAAGACGGTCTTTCAACAGCTTCCGCCCAAACGGTTCGGCCACATCCATGATGCGAAACTGCGGATCAAGCATTTCCACCACCCCTTCGACCGTCAACAGCGCTTTCCCTAACAGCGTCAAATCGCTTAGGATGCGAATGCCATGGCGAAATGCCACCGAAAGCAAATCCTCGACGGCTTCCCCAAGACTGATCTCACCGAGCGGGACGCGGTAGTATTTCTCCCGCAACTCGTCAATATCATCGCGCAATTTTCCTTCATCGACTCCGTCAGGAACAATTCCTAAACCGTAAATCGCACCCAACACCCCATCCGTGTTTTGCCGCATTAAGGCGATGATGAGTGAAGAAAGATGAAGTTTGACATGAGGTCGAAGGCGGCCCATCAAGCCAAAGTCAATGAAGGAAAGCGTTCCATCGTCAAGAACAAATACATTGCCAGGATGAGGGTCGCCATGAAAAAATCCATGCTCAAACATTTGTTGAAAGGTTGCTTCAGCCAAACGCTCGGCGATCGTTTTTAAGGAGTGACCGTTCGCTTTCAACCGCTCGATCTCCCCGAGTTTGATCCCTTCGACATATTCCATCGTGAGCACTGTTTTCGTCGTATAATCCCAAAACACCTTCGGGACATACACCGACGAATCGCCGGCAAACTGCCGTGCAAACCGTTCCGCATGGCGCGCCTCGACTGTATAATCCAGCTCCTGCCGTAATGAACGCGCCAGTTCATCGACAATCTCAGACAATTGGTAAGTTGCCGCCCAATCGAGACGGCGTTCCGCCAGCACGGCCAAATCTTGCAAAATTTCCAGATCCGTCTCCACCCGCGCAACGATGTGCGGGCGCTGCACTTTCACCGCCACGGCCTGTCCGGAAGGAAGAACCGCCCGGTGCACTTGTCCAAGCGAAGCGGCAGCGAGCGGCATTTCCTCAAATGAACGAAAGAGTGTTTCCAGCGAACTTCCAAACTCCGCTTCGACAATCCGGCGGACATCGGCAAACGGAAACGGCGGAACTTGGTCTTGCAGCTTTTCGAGCTCACTGATGATCGGAGCGGGAATCAAATCCGGCCGTGTGCTGGCAATTTGCCCGAGCTTCACGAACGTCGGGCCGAGCTCCTCGAGCACAAGGCGGAGCCGCTCCCCAACCGTTTTTCCTTCCTTTTTCCCTTGCTCCGCTCTCCATCGCGGCGGCAACGAAAGAAACGACGAAAAGCCGAGCTCATCGACGATCATCCCGAATCCGTGCCGAAGCAAGGAGGCGGCGATTTCGTGGTACCTTCCGATATGGCGCACCCGTTTTCCGATCATCGAGACATCTCTCCTAAGGCGGTAAAAAGCGAGCGGACAGGCCGCATCGGTTTACTGCCCGCTTTGTTCCTTTTCTTCAAGACGGCGGATTCGCTCCTCGAGCTGCCGCACGTCTTCTTTCGTCGCCAAGTCGAGTTTATCGATCACCTGCTTGATTTGCTCGCGTACAAGCCGCTGTACTTCCGCTTTCCGCGCTTCGGTTTGCTGCTTCCATTGATCGATCACTTCCTTCGATTCATCAAGCGACAACTCTCCTTTTTTGACCAACTCATCGATCAATTTTTCCGCTTGTTCTTTGCTGGCGATCGCAAGCCCAAGCCCGAACGCCAATCCTTTTTTCAAAATGCTCATCCTGTTTTCCTCCTTTCCTTCTTTCCTTTATAGTACCATTATTTGGCGGGGCATGTCGAGCAAGCGGCCAAAGAGGAAAATGCGGAAGGTGTTTTCCGTTCGAACCTAGCGTTGCATATCCCACTTCTCGATAAGGAATCCTATCGATGGGCTATCCATTCGTGCAAGGAGGGAGTTCCCATGGCAGAGGAACAACTGCACTACGGAGAAGACTATCGTTTCATACCTGCGATGTCAGCAGCGAGCGGCCTCGGAGTCAGCGTGCTGCCCGATTTGTAATGCCATACGATCCAAATCGTGAACATTTGTCTTGTCGGCCGCCCGGATGACCGCGCGTTTGTATTAGTCGACGCTGGCATGCCGGGATCAGCCGATGACATTGTTTCAGTCGTGGAAGACCGCTTTGGCAGCGGCAGCCGCCCGCAAGCCATTGTTTTAACCCACGGCCATTTTGACCACGTTGGAGCGATTGTTGAGCTTGTCAAGCATTGGAATGTCCCGGTGTATGCCCATCCGGCTGAACTGCCGTATTTGACTGGAAAGGCGAGCTATCCTGAACCTGACGCTTCCGTCGAGGGCGGCTTCATCGCCAAAATATCACCGTTTTTCCCAAATGAACCGATTCAACTGGGCGATCGCGTTCATCCGCTGCCAGAGGACGGCACTGTTCCGCACTTGCCGGAGTTCCACTGGATCCACACACCGGGGCACACGCCAGGCCACATTTCGTTATTTCGGCCGCGCGACGCCGCTTTAATCGCCGGCGACGCGTTCGTCACCGTCCGCCAAGATTCACTGTATAAAGTGTTGACCCAACAAATCGAAATCAGCGGCCCGCCGCGCTATTATACCATCGATTGGCGCGCCGCCCGCGAGTCGGTGCGCAAGTTAGCCGCACTCTTTCCGTCAGTCGCCATCACCGGACACGGTGCTCCTGTCGCCGGCAAAGAGCTGCGTGAAGGGTTGACAAAACTCGCCCGTAATTTTGACCGTATCGCTACCCCTGATTATGGGAAGTACGTCCATTAGGCAAACGGACTATCGTTCCGTGAACGGCTTCTAGTTTTGTTTGAAGCGGAAGTTTCTCTGCTAAAACCACTTTCAAGTAAAAACCAAGGGAGGGTGTCTGAACGGGGGCACCCTTTCGTTGACATGTGAAAGTCAGAGGATTCTCCATGGAGATGGTAGAGCACATTATGCCTTTAGCGACAACGCAAAAAAGACGACAAGAATCATTCTTGTCGTCCATCATAAGTGATGGGCCTAAGTGGACTTGAACCACCGACCTCACGCTTATCAGGCGTGCGCTCTAACCAGCTGAGCTATAGGCCCGCTTATAAGAAATAAAAATGGAGGGGGACGGATTCGAACCGCCGAACCCAAAGGGAGCGGATTTACAGTCCGCCGCGTTTAGCCACTTCGCTACCCCTCCGTAATCGTGATGCCGACTGCAGGACTCGAACCCGCAACCTACTGATTACGATTCAGTTGCTCTACCAATTGAGCTAAGTCGGCATGATAGAAGTAGACCGTGACTCCTTGGCTTCTGTTGTGTCCCTTCCTCTCCCAGCCAATTCGAAGACGCTGGATGCGTCGGGACAACTCGAAGCCGACTCGACGAAGCAGGTGCTCGTCTCTACCAATTGAGCTAAGTCAATATTTATGGCGGAGGAGGAGGGATTCGAACCCCCGCGGGCTGTGACACCCCTATCGGTTTTCGAAACCGACCCCTTCAGCCAGACTTGGGTACTCCTCCATAACTGTTTGGAGCGATGCGGTCGAGAGGACTTGAACCTCCACGGGGTTGCCCCCACTAGGCCCTCAACCTAGCGCGTCTGCCATTCCGCCACGACCGCATACAATGGAGCGTAGGGGATTTGAACCCCTGACCTCTTCGCTGCCAGCGAAGCGTTCTCCCCCTGAACTAACGCCCCATGATGGTGGAGTATACTGGGATCGAACCAGTGACCCCCACGCTGTCAACGTGGTGCTCTCCCGCTGAGCTAATACTCCACGTTGTTTGCCTAGCAGCGACCTACTCTTGCAGGGGCGCTGGCCCCAACTACCATCGGCGCTGGAGGGCTTAACTTCCGTGTTCGGGATGGGAACGGGTGTTTCCCCTCCGCTATCACCACTAGGCAATGGCGACGATTTCTATTATAAAGCAATCCAAAACTTTGTCAAGTTTTTTTGTATCTTTATATTTCAGTTCCTTCAGAATCGGAACGACAATGTAAAATTTACTATAAAAAAATGAAAGAGTCAACCCTCTTTTTCATTTTTTTCGATCTTCACTGTCCCTTTCTCTAAAGTTCTTGTCATCCCCTTCTTTATACGCGTATAATAAAGAAGAAGGAACGTACAATAAAGCAGGGAATTGGCGGCCACCAATGCCCTGTCCATACACAGCCGCTGCAAGAAGCGTAGTGGCCCAAGCCTCGGGCATCGTAACCTACCCTCGCCTCGGCCTAGCAGGGTGGGTTACTTTTTGTCTTTGGATACGGCGATCACCGCGACGATGAGTGACGCAAACGCAATCATGAGCGTCAGCGCGTCGGCAATCGACATCATCAGCACCACCCCCTTTCGTTCAGGGAGTGGCCACTGCCCACCCTGCATTTGGCTGTGCATGTTTCATTATACCATCAAATCAATCAAATGCGAATATACATTCGCATCCTCGTTGAAAATTAGGAATGTTTCCCTATCCATGGAGGAAACGCCTCTTTTCTCGCTGCTTCCACAGCAGCTCCTATAACCGCTGAAACTCCGGCGTTTTCATCAGACATTCGAAAAACTGTTGTTTCGCTTGTCGATATTCTTTTCAACACAAACCCGTTCTGCCCCTTCTCCGTATGAAATTCATTTGTATAAAATCCGCGTTTTTCCGAATAATGACCATAGACAAATCTCGCTGTTCCAAGGAGGAAAAAAGGTGGAACAAGCAAGGCAAACCCGCATTCATGGTCTGTTGTTGCTGATCGTTGCTGCTGTATTCGTTTGGTCGGCCATTCACCCAGCCAGCTACGCAATGGGATACGGTATGCACATTGATTGGGACACTGATTGCCCTATGGCTGCTCTCGAGGTGGCACGACCGGCAGCTTGCGCGGTTGAATGAGCACTAAATCAAGAAAACAGCGGTTCCCCCTTTCAAAAGGGAGCCGCTGTTTTTATTTCACCTTGTACAAGTAAATCGTCCACGCCGACTCATCGGACGTGAATACACGGTCCAACACGAGTCCATTTTCCGCCGCGTTATCGATCGGAACCGCCGAGAAAATATAGCGGCCGCCCATTTTTTCAACTGTTCTGTATTCAGCTGCAAGTTCTTCAGCCGCTTTTTCGAATGTTTTGTGAACATGTACCGTTTCCCAAGTTCCGCTGTAAAAATATAGCATCGCCCGCCCCATTCGTCAAAATATGTGCGGATCGTTTTGCTTTTTTCCAGTTCACGTTCAATGATTTTGCGGAACTCGTATTTATATGACAGCGGATAAAAGTTGTTGTACGTATCGAGCGTATAAAACCCGTTGTATTGCGCGATGGCGGGGTGAATGCCGATGCTGACGACGCGGTAATCGGCTACGGGAAGCCCGATGTATTCTTTGATTTCTTGGAACTGTTTTTCCGCGTAAAATTGCTTCACCGTCGGCTCGTAGCGGAAGACGATTTCTTCGTTAATCAAAAACACGAAGATCACTTGAGCCGCTAGCAGCCGCTTCGCCCACCTTCTCCCGTTTTCGCTATATTGCCACATGATTTTCAACGCCAGCGCAAACTGCACATAAATGATCATCGGGCGCAAAAAATGAAAGCGGGCAAAGTTAAACGTGTCTAAAAAATGGAACCGCTCCGTAAGCGGCAGCCACCCTTTATAAAACCAAAAGGCATACCACGCCGACAGGACGAAATTCAGTCCGAATAGGAAAAGGAATAGCCGTTCTTGCTTCCACCGTTTTTTCACGAAAACGAGATGCAACGCCACCAACCAGCTTGGCAAAATAAAAAACGTATGCTCGGTCATGACATGATGGTGCCCGAGGAGAAAGTTTTTCCACGTCAAGCGGACGCAATGCCAAAACGTCAGGCGGGCATGGAAGTACTCATCCCGGCTTGTCGGCTCGTCTTCCCATAAAAACGAGTAGACAAGCCGGTACTCGACAAGCAAATACAACAGCGTCATGTAAGCGATGGAAGTCAAAAAGCGGATGTTCCACCCCTTACCGCGCAGCACATCAGCGAGCCAGAGAACACCCATGGCGGCAAGAAAGAAAAAGAACCCGAGCACAAAATTGGAATAAAACGGGAGAAGCGTAAGCGCGGCGTAATGCTTCCACTTCCCCTCGCCTTTTCGGATGCTCAAAAACGCCCAAAGCGCAAGCGGCATGCCCATCGTGCTTAACATCCCCGACGGCCAAAACAGTGTCAGCGCAAATGCGAGCGCCACGCCGATGCGGACGGCCATCCAGCGTGGATCAGTTAAAAAATGCGTCTTTAACAGCAAATACATACCCAAAAACGCCACAACCCTTGTGATCGTTTGGCTGAGCGCATACGCAGTCATCGTCGGAAATAACGCGTGCAGCCAGACGATGCCGGTCAGCTCCGAGCCGAAGGCGTTTCTTGACAACTGGCCGTTAGCAATTTGCGGAATGTTCGCGTCAAGCGGCCCGGTGATTTTTCCACTTTCGGAGAGCACCTTATACCAAGCGATATTGGAATCCAAATTATCGTGGACGCGAATATGGGCGTTTTCGCCAAGGAGAAAGAGCGGGGACACGTAAAGGGCGATGACGCCAAGCGCCAAAAGGAAAAACCATCGTTCTCGTTGTTCGACCATCGGCATAACGCTCCTATTTCCAAGTTTCTATTGGATACGATGTGCAATGAGAAGAAAATTATTCCTATCGACGAAGGGGGTAGTGATTTTATGAAGGTGGCTGCATCCTTCTTAGTCTCTCTCTTTATTCGCATTTTTCACTCTTTCTCTACGTACACCTACTTAAAATATCTAGACAATGTGATGAAGAACTTTTCTATTACAGTAGAAATATACAAAAAACAGCGGCCCTCTCTTACAAAGCCGCTGTTGACGATCTTCTTTTCTTCTTCTTCGCCCTTGATTTTTCCTTTAATCCGATCCTATGATGATCCTCCTCATTCATCCGGCTGAAAATCGCCGCGAGGATCGATCCAGATATGTTGTGCCACACGCTGAAAATGGCGCTTGGAACAGCCGCCAAGGGTGAGAAATTGGCTGTGGCGATCGCCACGCCCAATCCGGAGTTTTGCATTCCGACTTCCATTTTCCTGCAAAAGAACTGATTTTCTCTATGATCGCCATAAACGGAAACCTCCTTAACAAATGTGCCCGCCAACCGCTTGGATATCTTCTTCACGTTCGACCGCTACGTCAATGGCAAGACGCAGCCCTTCCACGATCGTTTCTAATGCCATGCTGGGCTGCCCGGGATGCCGGGCGGCTTGTTCCGGCAAATACGGAATATGGATAAATCCGCCGCGAATGGGCTTCTTCGATTGGGTGATGTAATGCATCAATCCATAAAACACATGGTTGCAGACGAACGATCCCGCTGTATAAGAGACAGAGGCTGGTATGCCGTGACGCCTCAACGCCTCGACAATCGCTTTGACCGGCAAGGTTGACCAATAGCCGACAGGCCCGCTTGGAACAACAGGTTCGTCAATCGGCTGCTGGCCTTCGTTGTCGGGAATGCGGGCATCATTGATGTTCACCGCCACTCTTTCAACAGAAATATCCGCTCTCCCTCCTGCCTGTCCGACGCAAATTACCACATCGGGGTCCACTTGCATGATTGCGTCATGCAAGATGACTAATGATTTGCCAAATACGGTTGGAAGCTCCCGAACTTCAACGATATACCGATCCGTTTTCCATCCGGCTGCTTGCTTGACCGCCTCCAGCGACGGATTCACCGTTTCTCCTCCAAACGGATCAAATCCGGTCACGAGCACTTTTTTCATCGCATCTCCATCCCTTTTTGATGATGAAATTTATAAATTATGAGTGTAATCACATACATTGCAGCGATGTTGAACGCCAACAGAATCAACGCTGTCGGCACTTGCACGCAAATCCGCCGCTCCTTCTGCCATAGGAGCGACGAGCGGACGAACCATTTGAGCATGGCCGCCGATGGAAGTAAGCCCAGCCGCGGCTGCCGCTTCCCGGTTAAATAGACCATCAAGATTCTCCCTGTTGTCGCCGCCTTGATTTTCGCCACGACACTCTCCGCCTGTTCCCGCAGCCCAAAGCGTTCCAAAAGGCCGATGACGGGTAATGTAGCAATAAACACCGCCATATACCGGTTGGTCGTAAACGCCGTTCCAAACTGTTCATTAATGTCATACAGCGATTGATGAGCGAGCAGTCCTGTCGCCAATCCAGCCGCTGTCACGACAAGAAGCGGATTAATGCGAACAATGAAGCCGATGATGACGATCAACACGCCAATGAGCACCATATTTCTCTTCTCCTCTCCAAACATCGTATTGACATTGTGGTTCATTCATCTCGCTTCCTTAATTTCTTCACTAGCTTTTTCTTCCCCCTTTCTTTCGGTTGTTCCGTATTTCAGAACAATTATTCCAATTTCATCATTTTTATTATATAATTAAGAAAAATCGAAAATCAATCAATATTTGGGGGAATTTGTCCTCTCTCAACAATGCCGCCGCAGCAACTGAACCGAGCCCCTTTTTATTGCATCCCCTTTCCCTATTTTGTATCATGAATGATTAAGAGAAATTTAGCAGAAAAAGGAGTGCCTCCCCATGACCAAACAACTTCCTCCCGGCCAATTCGAAACGGAAAAATGGCCGATTTTGCATGAAGGCGATGTGTACGAATTCGATGAAGCGGCGTGGAATTTCCGATTGTTCGGCAATGTGAAAGAGGAAGTGACGCTGTCGTATCAGGAAGTGATGCGGCTGCCGAAGACGATTTCGACCGTGGATATGCACTGCGTGACGACGTGGTCGAAATTTGATACGACGTTTGAAGGCATCGCTTTCCGCGAGTTTTTGCGCTTCGTCGATCTCGATCCCGACGTGAAATATGTGAAAATTTACGGCTACTTAAACGGCGACCGTTTCGGCTATTCGGCAAACTTGCCGCTTGACGCGCTGATGGGCGACGATGCCTTGTTTGTTTATCGATGGAAAGACAAGCATCACGACTGGCAGGACATCTCGCCGAAGCACGGCTATCCGCTCCGGTTCATCCCGCCGGCGACATTTTATTTATGGAAAGGGGCGAAATGGGCGTCCGGCATCCGCTTTATGAAAGAAGATGAGCCGGGCTATTGGGAGGAGCGCGGCTATTCGATGACCGCCAATCCGTTTAAAGAAGAACGGTTTGCCGAGTGGGTGCCGCGGATTCGCTTTTGACAAACGCAAAAAAGCGAGGGAAAAACCCTCGCTTTTTGTTTCTCAAGCGGCTTGGCGAGATGCCGCCTGTTTGTCAAGCCAAGCACGAAGACGCCAAAAGAGAAGCTGAAATACGATGGCCGCCATCGCTCCTTTGACGGCGTTAAACGGCAAAATCGCCGATACCACCAACGCCTTCGCTTCCGGTGCGCTCATCTGCGGAGCGCCGAGGAAAAGCGTATACGCCGGCAAAAAGACGTAGTAGTTGAGCACGCTCATGACGAGCGCCATCGTCAATGTTCCCGCCGCCAGCCCCAGCAGCAAGCCTTTTTTCGATGCGGATTTCCGATAAATATAGGAAACCGGCAAAAGGAACGCCACCCCGGCAGTGAAGTTGGCGATCTGGCCGACCGGAACGCCGGTCGCGCTGCCGACGAACACGTAGTTCAGCACGTTTTTCAATAGTTCGACCGCCACACCGGCGAGCGGGCCGTACAACAAGGCGGCGATGAGCGCCGGGATGTCGCTGAAGTCAACAAGCAAAAAGTTCGGAAACGGCGGCAGCGGAAAGTTGAGCATCATGAGCACATGCGCCATGGCGCCCAACACTCCGATGCTGACAAAGGCGCGGATGGAAATGCGTTTCATCCTATTTCGCGCAGGAGACTCCCACTTCAACGACCAAAGGGAGTAAGTGGGAGAGGAATGCGCGTCCCCCCCTTTCTTTTGTGTATGATATAATAAAGGCGTGGAGAAAACCGTTCAATAAAGGCACTCCAATCACGGCTACTCGATGTATGGAGTTGGTTACAGGAAACGTTGTAACCGTAAAACATCGAGCGTAGGTCCGTCTGTTGTGTGTGGAAGCCAAGTACTGCCAACAGACACACCGAGAGAATCGGTAACGATGCAGGCATGACCTGCGTCGTTGGGTAGTCGTCAACCTGCCCCCTGATGCAACCCCAAGTCAAGGAAGGAGGACGAAGTCCGTTTGCACTTCTGGGGAGTTGCAAGCCCCCACTTCAAGCGTTAGCGAAGTGGGGGTAGTTGACGCTTGTTCTCCTCCCCTTCTCGTGATTCATCCTCACAAGAAGAAGGCTGCAGCTGCGAGCGCCAACAAAAACTCCCTTAAACCGAACAAGGCTTAAGGGAGAAAAAGGGTGTGCGCAACTAGACGTTCGCATGCGCCAAAACGAACGCCGGCAAACCTTCATCTTCTCCCATCCAGACTATACTGTCGGCTCCGGACTTGCACCGGATCCTGCCTTGCGGCTCGCGGGCTGAGAGGCGAAGCGCCTCATCACCGCCGGTCGGGAATTTCACCCTGCCCCGAAGATGAATCGTTTTTCATTTTTAATTATTCTGATGAGTTTAGCATACAATACTGTTTTCAATTTGTCTATGTTTTTTGCTCACAGCTTGATTATTCCCGCATCGAAAGAGAATCTCCCGGTTCAAGCACCGGTGGGGCGACTTGAACCAAATCGGCGTATTTCAATCCCGTCCCCGTGTTGAGCACGACGACCGTCTCCCCGTCGCGAATCCAGCCGCTCTCGCGCAATTTTCGGACCGCCGCAAACGCCGCCGCTCCTTCCGGGCAAACGAACGCCCCTTCGAGCTCCGCCACCGTCCGCTTCTCGGCCAAAATCGCCTCATCGCCAATGGTTTGACGCCCAATTCCTTCGCTTTCGAAATCCCAACCGCCTCGCCGGCCGCGGAAAACTCGTGCACCGCATGGCGCTCCCTCTTTCCCTGTTGGAGATCGCATATGATAAAATAAACACGGAACCGCTCCGCTGCATTGGAGAAGCGATTCACGCATTCACCCAACACTCATACATAAAAAGGAGATGAACAAATGAAACAAGAATTGATCGAACGCTTCATCCGCTACGCCAAAGTGAATACCCAGTCCGATCCAGAAAGCAGCACATGCCCGTCGACTCAAGGGCAATGGGAGCTGGCGAGAATGCTCGTCGAAGAGCTGAAGTCGATCGGCATGGAAGACGTCACAGTCGACGAAAACGGCTACGTCATGGCGACGCTGCCGGCCAATACGGACAAAAACGTGCCCGTGATCGGCTTTTTGGCTCATATGGACACCGCTCCGGAGTTTACGGGAGCCAACGTCAACCCGCAAATCATCGAACAGTACGACGGTGGCGACATCGTGTTGAACAAAGAACAAGGCATCATCTTGTCGCCAAACGATTTCCCGGAGCTCGCCGGCTACAAAGGGCATACACTGATTACAACCGATGGGACGACGCTGCTTGGCGCCGATGATAAAGCCGGAATCGCCGAAATTATGACCGCGATGAACTATCTCATCCAACACCCGGAGATCAAGCACGGCAAAGTGCGCGTCGCCTTTACCCCGGATGAGGAAATCGGCCGCGGACCGCACAAATTTGACGTTGCCAAATTCGGCGCCCAATTTGCCTATACGGTCGACGGCGGGCCGCTTGGCGAATTGGAATACGAAAGCTTTAACGCCGCGGAAGCAAAAATGACGATCAAAGGAAAAAACGTCCACCCAGGCACGGCAAAAGGAAAAATGATCAACTCAATCAAAATCGCCATGGAGTTCCAACAGCAACTGCCAGCCGATGAGGCGCCGGAACATACCGAAGGATACGAAGGGTTTTACCATTTGCTTTCATTCCAAGGGAGTGTAGAGGAGACGAAACTTCACTACATTATCCGCGACTTCGACCGTGAACAGTTCGAGGCTCGCAAAGCGAAAATGAACGAGATCGCCGCTTCGCTTGCACAAAAATATGGAAACGACCGAATCACACTCGAAATCAACGACCAATATTACAACATGCGCGAAAAAATCGAGCCGGTGCGCCACATTGTGGACATCGCCCACGAAGCGATGACGAACTTGGGCATTGAACCGAAAGTGAAACCGATCCGCGGCGGCACAGACGGGTCGCAGCTCTCCTACATGGGGCTGCCGACGCCGAACCTTTTTGCCGGCGGCGAAAACTTCCACGGCCGCTACGAATACATTTCCGCCGATACAATGGTGAAATCGGCCGAAGTGATCGTGGAGATCATCAAGCTGTTCGAGCAAAAAGCATCTTGATCTACGGAAAACCTTTCTTGAACGATCTTTTTTCGATCGTCCAAGCACAAGCGGCTGCAAGCCCGCCCGTTAGGAGTAAAGAAAAGGTGTCCCGAGTCTTTTGGGGACACCTCCGCCTCCCGCTGTTTCAAATAGGCAGCCAAATAATCAGCCCGTCCGAACGCGAAGAAAAGCGGGACGGCAAGGCGTCTATCCAAACGACTGATCGCCGTTATTCGTTCGAACACAAAAAAGGTGTTCCGCCAACGATCGGAACACCTTTTTCATCGTTTTGCCATTCCGTGCTATGCCACGCGAAACAAACATGAACGCCACGTTCTTTTCTTTGGTTAGATCGTCTCCTTCCCGCGCACGCCGTTGATCGAATAGCTCGCTGTAATGGCGGCATTTAACGAATGGGAAACGGAACAATATTTTTCTTTTGACAACCGAATGGCACGGGCGACTTTGTCTTCCGGCAAGTCGCCTTCGAGCGCATAATGAATATGAATGTCGGTAAACCGCTTCGGGTGGTCATCGGCGCGCGTTCCTTCGACTTCCATCGAAAACGCGCGGACGTCAAGCCGCATTTTCCGCAAGATCAAAACGATGTCAATGCCGGTGCAGCCGGCCAAGGCGTGAAGCAACAGTTCCATCGGCCGGGCGCCGGAATCGTTGCCGCCAACGTCTTTCGCGGCGTCGATCGGAATGGTGACGCCGGAAGCGCTTTGGCCGCTGAATGACATGTTTCCGTTCCACGTGACGGTCGTTTTCATCACAGCCGCTCCTCTCTTCTCTGCGTTTGCTGCGGGACGAATGAACTCGTCCGTCCCTGCCTGCTTTTCAGTTTACCGGTTATCATGTGGAAATGCAAAACAACCGCTTTTCTTCATTTCCAGTCTACCGTTTTAACCGGCGCATGATAAAATAGAAACATGCACAAACTTGTTGAGTAAAGGGTGTTTGATTCGATGACCGCACTCATTTTGCTTCTTTCTTATCTTCTCGGCTCGATTCCGTTTGGCCTTCTTGTCGGGAAAATCGGCTACGGGATCGACATCCGCGAACATGGAAGCGGCAATCTCGGGGGAACGAACACGTTCCGCGTGCTTGGGGCGAAAGCGGGCACGATCGTCATTGTCGGGGATATGTTGAAAGGAACGCTGGCGGCGAGCTTGCCGATGTTTTTTTCCGTCCCCGTGCATCCGCTTTTGGCCGGAGCGGTGGCAGTCGTCGGCCATATGTATCCGGTGTTCGCCAAGTTCCGCGGTGGCAAGGCGGTGGCGACATCGGGCGGGGTGATGCTGTTTTATTCGCCGTTGTTCTTTTTGTCGCTCATCGCCGTGTTTCTTGTCGTCTTGGCTGTTTCACGCTACGTCTCGCTGTCATCGATGGCCGCGGCGCTGTACGCGGTCGTGTACACCGTCTTTTTCACGGACGACATTCCATTGACGGTGGCAGTGTTGTTGCTGGCTTCGTTTATCTTTTATCGTCATCGCGCCAACATCAAGCGCATCTTGAACAAAACGGAGCCAAAAGTGAAATGGTCAGGCAAAGCCTCATGACAACGGACGGAGAAAGGAGATTTGCTGCGTTGAGATTGCCGGAAGCATTTGTCGCGAAAATGAAGAAGCTGCTTGATGAAGAAGCAGACGAGTTTTTCGCTGTGTATGAAAACGAAAAAATCAACGGCTTGCGCGTCAATCCGTTGAAAACCGACCCGGGCGCATGGGTCAAAACGGCGCCCTTTTCCCTTTCCCCGGTGCCGTTTTGCCCGACCGGGTTTTATTATGAACCGGACGAACAGCCGGGAAAGCATCCGTACCATGCGGCCGGCCTGTATTACATTCAAGAACCGAGCGCGATGGCGGCCGCCGAGGCGCTGCAGCCTGAGCCGGGGGATACGGTGCTTGACTTGTGCGCCGCCCCTGGCGGGAAAACGACCCAGCTTGGCGCGATGATGAAAAACAGAGGGCTGCTTGTCGCCAACGAAATCCACCCGAAACGGGTCAAAGCGCTTGCAGAGAACGTCGAACGGTTCGGCTTGACGAACACCATCGTCGTCAATGAAGCTCCCGAAACGCTTGCCGAGCGGTTTCCGGGCTTTTTTGACAAAATTTTAGTGGACGCTCCGTGCTCGGGGGAGGGCATGTTCCGGAAAGAAGAAGAGGCCGCCTCGTTTTGGAGCCCGGCCTATGTGGAAGAATGTGCGGCAAGGCAGCGGCGCATTTTAGAAAGCGCCTATGCGATGCTGAAAGAAGGCGGCATTCTTGTCTATTCAACATGCACGTTCTCTCCGGAGGAAAACGAGCAAACGATAGAATGGCTGCTCGAGACGTACGATGATTTGCGGTTGCTGCCGATTGCGAAAATCGGTGGCATCGAGCCGGGACGGCCGGAATGGACGAAAACCAATCGATCCGATCTCGTCCACGCCGCCCGCCTTTGGCCGCATCGCCTCAAAGGGGAAGGACATTTTGTCGCCAAGCTGCAAAAACAGCGGCCGACTCCACCTTGGAGCGGGCGGTGGGCGAAAGCGAACGCGCCAAAAGCGGCCGTCCGATTGTACCGCCAATTTGAACAGCAATCGTTGCAAACCGTGCAGCACGGAACAATCCTCTCGTTTGGCAGCCATTTGGCCATGCTCCCGGACCGATGCCCGGATTTGTCCGGCTTGAAAGTGGTGCGCGCTGGCCTTCATCTTGGCGAGGCCAAAAAGGAGCGGTTTGAGCCGAACCATGCCCTTGCCTTGGCGCTGCGGACAGAGGAAGCGAAACATGTGCTTGACCTATCGAGCGCAAGCCGCGAAATCGTCCAATATTGGCGCGGCGAGACGCTTTCCACTGGCGGCGACCGCGGCTGGCTGCTTGTGACGGTCGACGGGTTTCCATTCGGCTGGGGAAAAGAAGTCAAAGGGACGGTGAAAAACTTTTATCCGAAAGGGCTGCGCCTGATCTAACGGCGGGGCCGCACGAGGCTGGAACGGCCAAAAAAAGGTGTCTCATTGCCTTTGAGACACCCTTTTTCTTCCAAATAGACGCCGACAAGATTCACGATGTTGCACGGAAACGTTGACGTCAACGTTTTTACCGCGGACGGTTTGTCGGGATCGTTAAGGTAAATACGATTTCATCGGCCGCCAAATCGATTTTTTTCGCCGCTACTTGATACCCGTTGCCAAAACGAATCTCATGGAGCGCCACATAAATGCGGGCCCGTCCCGGATCGATGATGACTTCATCCGGCAGCGGCGCATGCTTTTGCAAGTAGCGAAGCACGTACGTCACCGGCAGCTTCCAGTCGCCGAGCGAAATGACCGGTTCGACAAGTTCGACGTTCCCGCCTTTCACGACTTTCGGCACAAACGAGACGACGAGCTCGACGTTGCGCCCAAAGATCGGAATTTCACTCGAGACGTAAACGCGGTCGGCGAGCCAAACGTCATAGCGAAGCGGATGGTCTTTCGTTTTTTCCGCCAAATAATCGTTAATGACAGCGTTCAAGTGCGCTTTTTTGGAGTACACCGTAAACGAAGCCCCTTCCACATCCAGGCGCTCCGGCCGTTTCACCGGCGGAGACGGCTGCAGCAGCCAAACAGCGGCAAGAATGAGCACAACAGCATTCACAGCCGCCAAAACGAAAAACGATCGTTTCCAATTCATTCCAACATACTCCTTATGCTGCTTCATTTCGTTTCCATCAGTTCGCCCACCACTCTTTTCGCGCATCGAGCGACTCATACACCCGCACTGCCATTTGCGCATATCCCTCGGCGTTCGGGTGAAATTCATCGCGGTGAAGCAAATCATCGCGGTTGGCAAACATGTCTTGAATATCCACAAAGATCGTGCGCGGATAGCGGGAAACCACTGCTTGGCTTGTGCGGTTCCATTCGGCGATGACATCATCGATTTCCGGGATGTTCGGCAACGTGGCGGAAAACGGATTGTACAAGCCGATCAGGACAACGACCGCATCCGGGTTGATCGTGCGCAACAACATCAACAAATGATCGAGCCGCTCGGCAAATCGTTGGCTCTCGTTCGCAAACCGCTCGTATGATAAGTCAAAAAAATGAGCGCGGACGACATTCATCACGTCATTGCCACCGATCGTGATCATGACGATATGAGCCCGCTCAAGCTCCGCCTGATGGGCGCGAATAACCGGTTCAAGTTCGGTGATGCGCCGGCCGCGCTTTCCGGCATTCGTGACGGTCACCGTCCGCACCCCATCCTCCGCCGCCAAAAGCGGGACAAGGCGGCCGACATAGCCGCCTTTCCTTTCACCGTCTCCGACTCCTTCGGTCAATGAATCGCCTAACGCGACGAGGTGAATGTCTTTCGGCAACGGCTTTGCTTCCGTCTGCTTGACGGCGGCTTCATGCGGGCGCTCCGGCTTTCCGCCCGCCGAAAGCGCCACGCATCCGGCGAGCAGCCAGCAGCACAACAACCATCCCCACCGTCTCATTGTTTGACACCTGCCTTTTGCTGCAACAAGGGGAAAGACGAAAAGAAGGCAAAAAGGCGGTAGCCGTTTTTGCCTCATTGCGACGACTGCACGATTTTGATATGCTCTAAAATTGTTTCGTATGGCACATCTTGCACGCCGCTGTACGTCTGAACCACTTTTCCGTCTGGTCCGACCAAATAAAAACTGGTGCCATGCACGACTTGGTCGTCATTGGCCGGCTTTTGCACGATCATTTTAAAGCTTTTTTGCGCCAACTCGCTGATCTCGGCCGGGCTGTATCCAGTCAGCAAATGCCAGTTTGCTAGATCATCTGTAAATTGCTTCGCATAAGCCGCAAGTTTTTCCGGCGTGTCAACTTCCGGGTCGACACTGAACGAAACAAATTCAACATCGAGCCCCTTTTCTTCCGCCTTCTCTTTCAGTTTGGCCATGTGGGCGGTCATCGGCGGACACACCGTTTCGCAATTGGTAAAAATAAAATCGGCGACCCACACTTTTCCTTTCAGATCGCGAAGTCCAAACGGCTTGCCGGTCTGATCGACAAACGTAAAGTCAGCGACCGGCCAGTTTTTGGCATCCGGAATTGTTTTTCCGCACGCCGCCAGCAAAAGAACAACGAGAAAAAGTGCGATTCGTTTCCACATCGATAGGTCCTTCCTTTTCGACCAAAATATGTTGATGCCGCCAATAACGGCGTTTATTCATCAAGCGGCGCTTCCTCGGCGTAGTACATGAGCGCCAGCGCCCCGGGACCGGTGTGAATGGAAATGACCGGCGTTGTTTCAACGATGTCAATCGGCGAATAGCCGATGATGTCTGTCACCGCTTCCTTGAGCCGCTCCGCCCACCGAGGAGCATCGGCATGGGCAATGGCGACCGCGCGCACCGGCGCTTCCGCCTTCTCCTCAACCAACCGGCCCGCTAAATCGGCGATGGCTTGCGAAAAGCTGCGCACGTTCGACACCGGTGTATACAGCCCGTCAACAAGCGCAGCGATCGGCTTGATGCGCAGCAACGAGCCGACGAGCGCTTTGCCGCGGCCTATGCGGCCGCCTTTCATCAAATGCTCAAGCGTATCAAGCACAACATACAGCCGCGTGCAACGGCGTATTTCGTCAAGCCGCCGGATGATATCGGCGACGCTTCTGCCCGCCTTGGCCAAACGTGCTGCTTCGAGCACTTGAAACCCCAACGCACAGGAAATAAATTGTGAATCCACGACGGTGACCGCTGCCTCTGTCAAAGCGGCCGCATGCTCAGCCGAACGGACCGTGCCGCTCAGCTCGCCGGCCATATGGATCGATATGATCTCGCTTCCGTCCGCCCCGAGCCGGTCATAGACAGCTAGAAACTCACCGATCGACGGTTGCGAGCTTTTCGGCAGTTCACGCGCTGCCTTCATCTTCGCCATAAACTGCCCTGGTGTGATCGTCACCCGGTCGATAAACGCCTCCCCATCCACTGTCAAATGAAGCGGAACGACTTCAACGCCGTGCTCGGCAAGCACCGCCGCCGGCACATCGACCGTTGAGTCAGTTACAATTTTGATTGATTTCATTCGTTCACTCCTAATACTGATGATCTCGTTTCCATTATATAATGAAACCGGCGAAAATCCCACCAAAAAAAAAGTTGTTTTGCCGCCAAGGGCAAAACAACAACAGTCATGCATTATGCTTTAACGCCGTTTCTTTAAAGATCTGTTCATATACAGGCCATTTCAGCACTTTCTTCAAATGTTCGCGGAACGAATACACAGAACGGCTCGTTCTCGATCGGTACACCTTTGCAATAAACGCCTCCAAGCGCAGTTGGATCATGAATCGGTATGTGTTCTCTTCCTCCAATACTGGGATTTCGATAATCTTGACCTTCTGCCCATACACGTTTTGAAACTCGAGGCTTTTGAATAGCAAAATATCAATCCTCTTTTTCACCGATTTACTTTTATTATACACCAATCCGGTGAAAAAGTTTGTCGAAATGCGGCGAATTTGTTCCGACTTTTTTCGTCAAATCAATAGATGGAACAAGTTCGGGTCTTTGTTGACCTCTTGGAACGGGAAACCTTTTTTCTTCATCCGCTCGATGAGCGGTGCGTAGTCTTCGCGCCGTTTCAGCTCGATGCCCACAAGCGCCGGTCCGCTTTCTTTGTTGTTTTTCTTCGTGTATTCAAACCGGGTGATGTCATCCGTCGGCCCAAGCACTTCATCCAAAAACTCGCGCAGCGCCCCGGCCCGCTGCGGGAAGTTGACGATGAAATAGTGCTGCAGCCCTTCGTAAATCATCGAGCGCTCTTTGATTTCCTGCATCCGGTCGATGTCGTTGTTGCCGCCGCTCACCACGCAAACGACCGTCTTGCCTCGGATTTGTTCCTTGTAAAACTCGAGCGCGGCGATCGGCAGCGCCCCAGCCGGCTCGGCGACGATGGCGTTTTCGTTGTACAGCTCCAAAATCGTCGTGCACACTTTCCCTTCTGGAACGACGACGATGTCATCAAGCACTCCGCGGCATAAGGCGAACGTTTTTTCCCCGACCGTTTTGACGGCGGCGCCGTCCACGAACTTGTCAATCTCCTCAAGCGTGACGACACGTCCATGCTCGAGCGCCGTTTTCATCGATGGGGCGCCGGCCGGTTCGACGCCAATCACTTTAGTGAACGGGGAAATGCTTTTCACATACGTCCCCAGCCCAGCCATCAATCCGCCGCCCCCGATGCTGGCAAACAAAAAGTCAATCGGCTCATCGCAGTCGTTGAGCACCTCGACGCCAATCGTCCCCTGTCCGGCGATGACGTATTCGTCATCAAACGGATGGATGAACGTCCGCCCTTCCGCCTCGGCGCACTTCACCGCTTCGTTGTAGGAATCGTCAAACGTGTCGCCGACAAGCACGATCTCAACCATGTCTTTGCCAAACAGCTGCACTTGCGACACTTTTTGCCGCGGCGTCGTCGCCGGCATATAAATTTTCCCATGCACGCCAAGCGCTCGGCATGAATAGGCCACCCCTTGGGCATGGTTGCCGGCACTGGCGCATACCACCCCGTTTCTCCGCTCCTCATCCGTTAAATGCTTCATCCTGTTGTACGCCCCGCGCAGCTTAAACGAACGCACGACTTGCAAATCCTCGCGCTTTAAGTAGACATTGCATTCGTAGCGCTCGGATAACAGCGGATTTTTTTGCAGCGGCGTATGGAACACAACATCCTTCAACGTATGATACGCGATCAAAATGTCCTCGACGTATACTGCCCCTTGCTTTCGTTTCAGCTGTTGTTCCATGTTCTCGTTCCCTTTCTTTTCTAAGTTGTCTTTGATTTGTAGATTATATCACAAATTCGTAAAAAGAAAAGGGAATTTTCGAAAAGTTTTTGAGTGAAGAGGGGCTGGCTCACGATCATCGCGATAATCCCGCTTTACCGGACGCTTCCGAGGTCCTAGCTTGACGTCATCGGATGAGCTTCTAGAAACCTCTTCCACTCGGCCAATACAGGCATAGCGAACGGCTCGTTCATGCGCAAGCGGACCGAAAAAACGACCGGCGCTATGTCCGGTCGTCCTCTTTTTTAAACTCTTCTTCCTCGGCAAATTCCGTTGCCCATCTTCCTTCATCATACCAGCGGTGCTCTTCTTCCCTCCTTGCCTCTTCGAGAACATGGCTTTCCATATACAAGTGGAAAAACGCTTCAACCGCCCCGATCGCCAAGGCGCTGAAAAATGCGCCGTATGCCACGTTGACGGACGGGGCAATGAGGGCAAAGCTGGACGGCCAAATCAACAAAAAGGAAAGCGGCACGTCAAGTGCGGCAGCAACAAAATGGCCGACGCGCGGCAAGATGAACACATCGCCGATGACGTAAGACACGAGCGCCGTGATGACCGTCATGAGCGAAATCAACGAAAGCGGGACGTTGAAGATCGTAAACATGGAAAATAAGACGACGCTCCAAGCGGCGAGCTTGACGATAAAAGGAACGATATGCTTCATTTGTCTTCCTCCATTTCCATTGTTGGGTCTTACTTGTTATCGTTCCTTGTTCGCCCCGCTTCTATGCAAAAAGACGCGCCCAGCCAAAAGCTAAGCGCGCCCTGTTTTTCGCTCATAAATGAGAAAGGCGTGATCGTATCGGTTTTTTTCATCGATCGTTCCTTGCGTATATGAAACGATCTCCCACTCTTGCTCGGAAATCGGCGGATAAAACGTATCGCCAGGGAACGAGGCGAAAATTTTCGTCACATACAGTCGGTCGGCAAGCGGCATCGTCGCCTGAAACAGTTCCGCTCCTCCGATGATAAACACCTCTTCATCGTTGCGGCCGGCGGCCCACTGTTTCACCTCGTCGAGCGAGTGAAGCACAAGGCAGCCTTCCGGGCGAAACGAACGGTTGCGCGTGACGACGATGTTTTCCCGGCCGGGAAGCGGCCGGCCGATCGCCTCAAACGTTTTTCGCCCCATCACGATGGCATGCCCCATCGTCACCCGTTTGAAATACGCCAAATCAGCCGGCAAATGCCAAGGCAAACCGTTGTCTTTGCCGATCACCCGGTTTTCATCCATCGCCACAATGTGCGACATCATCGCGCTCTCCCCTTCACACCGCCACCGGCGCTTTAATCGCCGGATGCGGATCGTAGCCGACGATTTCAAAGTCGTCGTATTCATAGTCAAAGATAGACGGCGGCTTCCGTTTGATCACGAGCTTCGGCAGCGGGCGCGGCTCGCGCGTCAGCTGCAGTTTCGCTTGTTCCAGATGATTTTTGTACAAATGGACGTCGCCGCCGGTGAAAATGAGTTCGCCGACATCGAGGTCGCACTGCTGGGCGATCATATGCGTCAACAACGCGTAGCTCGCGATGTTAAACGGCAACCCTAAAAACGTATCAACGGAGCGCTGCTGCCACATGCATGACAACCGGCCGTTGGCGACGTAAAACTGGAAGGCGTAATGGCACGGCGGCAGCTTCATCTCGTCCAATTCCGCTACATTCCAAGCGCTCACCAGCAGTCGGCGTGAATGCGGATTTCGTTTGATCTCTTCGACAACCCATGCGATCTGGTCGATGGTTTTCCCGTCTGCTCCCTTCCACGAGCGCCATTGCGCGCCGTAAATCGGGCCGAGATCGCCGTTTTCGTCCGCCCACTCGTCCCAAATCGTCACGCCATTCTCCTGCAAATAGCGGACGTTCGTATCGCCTTTTAAAAACCAAAGCAGTTCATAAATGATGGAGCGGATATGCAATTTTTTCGTTGTCACGAGCGGAAATCCATCTTGTAAGTTGAAGCGGAGCTGGCGGCCGAACACCGACAGCGTGCCGACGCCCGTTCGGTCTTCTTTTTCGACGCCGTTTTCCAAAATATCCTCCAAAAGCTGTAAATATTGCCGCAATGTCCTCACCTCACGCTCTATCATACCATAAAGCAACGCATGGTGAACCACTTGTCCGTGAACTACCCCCACTTAATTTTCTAGCGAAAATTTGAAGTGGGGGCTTCCAAAGAAGTTTGACTGCTTCAAGCAATCCTTATTCTTTGAGGCGTGTCCACTTCGCCGCTAGAGCATAAGACACTCAGGTCTACAGCTTTACTTTTCTTTAAGATGTTTAATGCGCCATTGACATCAGCATTAATTAGTTTGCCAGACTTTGTTCGATACAAGCCGCGCTTAATACGTTTGCCGCTGAACTTATATTCTTTTGGATTGTCGGCATTATATTCAGGAATCTCATCGCCGTCAAAAAAGCTGGCTTGAGACGTATAGGATTCTTCCTGTTTCAAGAATTCAATGCCGTAAAATTCACAAAGATATTCTAGTTTTTCTTTTATGTTACCGAGAGGAATATTGACAAAGTTTTGATTTGTCTTTTTTCCTAGATTAATATTGCGTTGCCATGTTTCCGCATAGCCAATGACAAGTTTGCCAATTTGATTTTCAATACAGTAGTTAATGATGTAACGGCAAGTCTTGTTGATATAATCATTCACTTTATTATTGCGATTCATAGCAAGCAAAGCCTGTTTACGAGTGGTGCCTTTGATTTTTTGCTTATCTTTTATGCTTTGAAGTCTGGCATTTTCTTTGTTAAACCATTGATTTATACTTTTTAATCTCCGCCCATCAATGATGAATGATCTGCCGTCTGATGTGACACAAGTGGCAACATTGTTTAATCCTAAATCAATTGCCAGTGCTTTTTGGTCATTTAATTCTCTTTGATCTTCAGGCATTTCATATTTGTACTGAATCTCAAAGAACCTGGCATGATGCTTAGGAATGATTTCAATCTGCTTAATCTTTTTGTCCAGTAACACAGGCGGAATCGTTATCGTGATAGGCTTGTGAGTCTTTTTAAATAGGCGAGAATACGGTATCGTGAATTTGTTGCCGTCTATACGAATCTGGCCAATGATCAGTGAATGAAAGCCATCTTTTTTAAGATATTTTGGAATACTGATAGCCTTGTGGTCATATTTTCCTTGTTTGGCAAGACTGATCAAACCAAAGAAAGATTTAAAGGCTTCATTGACCTTTTTTAAAATTTGCTGTACCATGTTGCTGTTTAACAGCTTATAGTTTTCGTTAGTTTTTGCAAGATGATAGTTTTTCTCATAATTAAGAAATTCCTTGTGTTTAAAATAGTATTGTCTGACATTGTACAATCCGACGTTGTACATGTTCTTGGCAATATGGCACAGTTCTCGAAGAGTCAAGTATTCTTCTTTGGTCAAACCATTTAGCTGTTGTTTGATACAAAAATACATTTTTTCACCTCCCATTTAACTATATTATACTATATTTTACTGAATCTATCCTATTTTCAGCAAAATATAGTTAAGGCGATTCATCTCCCACTTACTCCGCTTCGCTTCGTTGAAGTGGGAGTCTTCTCGCCTAATTAAGATAAAAAAAACGAGCCTTTTACGAGGCCCACTCCGCCAATCCACGGATGAATGCGTATGTGTTCGGCGCTACCGCCCGCAGCGTGTGCCGCGTCTCTTCACTTGCGTAATAATAGGCAAACGACTCGGCAAAATACTCTTCTGGATAGGTCAAAAAATAAGATTCGCCAGGAAAAAGCCGCGGCGCCTCCTCCCGCCAAATCGCTTGAAATTCGTCCGTTTCATGAATGCGGTCAAATACGATGTAATCGAGCGAATGAGCAAACTCATGCAGCTCCAAATTGACCGAGCCGTGTCCTTTCCCTTTTTCGCTATGGCCGAGACGGACGAGCACCAAATGCGACCCGCCGATGCCCGGCACGTCATCCCATGTTTTGGATCCCGGCGCATAGCCGCGCGGGGTTTTCCCACGCAAGTGGCGAGCTGTCGGTTCATTCGTAATAGGGCCTGTCAACAGCTGAATGTAAATATGATGAGCAGCCGCCTGCTCTAAAATGCTGCGATCTATGCGGGCAAGCGTCTGAATGGTCTTGTTCGCCTCCGCAGCGGGAAACGCTGTCTCGGGCACGATCACAATGCGGCCGAGCACGTCACGGGACGGAATGTCCCGAAGATCAAGGCCGCTTTCTTGAAGCAGCACGCCGTGGGCGGCCGGGTACGGCGAAAGCGATAGAAGCGGAATCGCGAACAGCGCTGCCAACAAACTAGTCCACAATCGTTTCATGGTATTCCCCCGCTTCTTTTATTCTATGAAAATGATATCATAGAACGAAGCAGGGAAAAACGCGCAAAATCAGGAAAGAACCGCAAGCGGTTTATGTGCGCCAATTCGGCGGCGTATTTTTGGACCAGTAGATTTTCCCGAGTTCATAGTGAGCTTGAAAGCCATCATCGCAAGTATGATAGTGAAATTGAAACCAGTACCCGTCCTGCGGCGGATGTTCGCGGCGGACGTGGAAGCGAATGACATCTTCTGCCGTATCGGCGCGGTAAATATGGAAAATGCGTTCCCCTTGCCCGCCGGACGGATTTTCCGATACGGCCAAATAACGGAGCTCTTCTTCCGGACAGCGTTCAGCCAGCCCGGCAATCACCTCTTCGATGCGCGGCAAGATGACGGTGCGAAATTCATCTTCAATAACCGGGGCGATTTTGCGGCCAAACTTTTCGTACGACTGCGCCACTGCCTTTTCCATCGTCTCTTCGATAAACTGTTCACGAGTTAACGAAACAGAAACAGCTTCTGCCGCATGGTCTGCTTGGGAATGCTTCCAATCGGGAGACGGGGCGTCATCTGACGGCGGCTCTTTGGCCGCGAGCAGCGAAGCGGGCGGTGTGACGAGTCCAAACGTGCAGACGGTAATGGCGGCAACAAGCGTTTTTCGAAGCCAAGACGGCAGCTTCATCGCCTTCACCTCCCACTACCGCCGATCAGCGGCTAAAGACGCAAACAAACCGGTCGCTTTTAATTTGGCGACCGCCCGGCGCAACACCGCCTCCGGCTGGACGAGGGCGATGCGCACATAGCCCTCGCCGCTTGGCCCAAACGCGTGCCCGGGCGTACGACGACGCCCGCTTGGTCGATGAGCGCCTTCGCAAACGAAAGCGATGTAAAGCCGTCCGGAATTTTCGCCCACACGAACATACCGGCTTGCGGACGGTCAACCGCCCAGCCGATGTCGGCCAACCCGTCAACGAGCGCATCGCGGCGCGATTGATAGATCGCGCGGCTTTCGGCGCAAAAGTCGGCCCCATGACGCAGCACTTCGGCCGCCGCTTTTTGAATCGGCCAAAAGACGCCATAATCCAAATTCGACTTAAACTCGGCGAACGTGCGAATCACCTCGGCATTTCCGCACAAATAGCCGACCCGGCAGCCGGCCATGTTGTAGCTTTTGGACAACGAATTGATCTCCACGCCAACGTCCTTTGCGCCTGGAACAGAAAGAAAACTCACCGGTTTGTTTCCGTCATAATACAGCTCGCCGTAAGCAAAATCGGACACAACGAGAATATCGTACCGCTTCGCAAACTCGACCACTTCGCGATAAAACGATTCTGTCGCTATAGCTGGAACTGGATTTCCAGGGAAGTTGATAAACATGATTGTCGCCCGTTTGGCAATGTCCTCCGGGATCGCACGCAAATCCGGCAAAAAGCGGTTTTCCTCCCTCAGCGGCAGAAAATACGGCTCCGCTTCCGCCATTGCCACCCCCGCCGCATACGCCGGATACCCGGGATCCGGCAATAAAATGACATCCCCCGGGTCGGCGAACACCATCGGCAAATGCACGAGCCCGTCCTGTGATCCGATGACGTACGTTACTTCCGTCTCCGGATCGAGCACGACGCCATGCGCCGTGCGATAATAGTCGGCGACCGCTTCACGAAACTCGCGAATGCCCCTTAATGTGTAGCCGTACGCATTCGGCTCGTTGGCGTAGCGGGCGATCGCCTCACGCACAAACGGCGCCGGGGGCAAATCCGGGCTGCCGACGCTTAAATCGATCCACTCGTCATGAAGATGGCGCCGCTGTTGGCGATACGCCGCCAATTCGGCAAAAATCGATGCAGAAAATGCGTTCATTCGTTTCGCCCTTTTCATCGTCTTTCCTCTCCCTTGCCAAAACAAAAACCGCTTTTCCTTTTCACTTTTGGTTGGTATATACTATGATTACATGAATAGTGTATCATATGTTCAAGGGGAAAACATAGACAGAAAGGCGGGAAAACAGCGATGACAACCATCTTTTTTGCGGCCAGCCTCATTACGTTGTTGTATTTCATTTACAGCTGCATCGCCAATGCCTGACGGCGGCAGCGAAAACGGAGCTCCGCACAGGAGCTCCGTTTTCTTTCAGTCGATTTTCGTTTTTTTGCGCGCAGAATCAAGCTCGTAGGCGCATGTTTCCGTTTGCGTCGTGCCTTGTCCCCTCACCTCCGGGGCGCTGACGCCCGTTTTCGAACGGTCTTTTTTCCGCTTCGGCACGCCGATCACCTCCGCCCTTATCGTTCCCCGGCGCCGGCAGTGGTATGCAAGGCCTGGGAAGGCATAAGGCATCAGTTACAATATTTGTCAAACGCAGCCAAAATGTTTTCCATCACGTCCTCCATCGAGTGAAACTCGATGTCTTCGCGCGGGATAAAATGAACAACTTCCTTTCCTTTTAAGAGCGCCATCGACGGCGAGGACGGCGCATAGCCGACAAAGTACTCGCGCATTTTCGCCGTCGCCTCTTTGTCTTGGCCGGCGAATACCGTCACAAGATGATCCGGCTTTTTCTCGCTCCTAAGCACCGCCTGCGTCGCGGCCGGGCGCGCCAGTCCGGCGGCGCAGCCGCACACTGAGTTGACAAAGACAAACGTCGTTCCTTCCACTTGTTCCATAAACTGCTCGACTTCCTCACTCGTGCGCAATTCGCGGAAACCGGCGCGGACGAGCTCATCGCGCATCGGCTGCACGAGCTGACGCATATATTCTTCATATGCCATCGACATGGCCATCATCCCTCCATATGATCATCGTTGTGCTATCAGCATACTATACTTCGCACGAAAAAATCAATGAAGACGGCTGCCAGCGGCAAGTGAAAAGCCGATGGCCGGGGGAAGACGCCCCTCCAAATCAGCGCCGGCTGGGAAACAGCCGCAAACCCGAAAATGAAGTGGCTGCCGTCAGTGACTGCAGCGTGGAACATTCAAATAGAATGAACGTATCTTGAGCACAACCGTGACGACTTAACAAGAATCGCTTTTTTGGCCAAAGAAAGAGACGCGCCGGCCGGCGTGCCTTTTTTTATTTCTCCGTCTTGTTCTCTTTTTTTCGACTTTCCGTCATTTGCTTCCAGACGGAGCCTTTCGCCTCTTCGCCGCCTTCAATCCGTTCGATCGCCATTTTCACTTGCAAACTGACCTCAAATTCCGGATCGTTTTCCGCCGCTTTTAACGCCGGCAAGGCCGATTCATCGCCGACTTCGTACAAAAACATAGCCGCGCGCCAACGAACGAGCTTGCTTTCGTCCTTGAGCGCCTCGATCATGGCCGGAATGGCGTCCGGGTCGCCGATGTCGGACAAACAGTCGCCGGCAGTGCGGCGGACAGCGACAGCCGGATCTTTTAGCGCTTTGTACAAATACGGAGGCACCTTTTTCCCGCCGATCATGCCAAGGTATGCCGTCGCCAGGCGGCGAATCGCCATTTTTTCATCCTTGAGCGCCTTGGCCAACACCGGGATATCGTCCTCGGTCGGCTCGGCCATCTGTTCGAGCGCGGCATACCGTTTGCGCCAATCCGGGTCATCGAGCATCTCGCTCGTCACTTTGAGGCTTGGACGCTTTTGCACCGTTTTTTCCTGCTCGCCGCGGCGGAACATGTTGACGATCCGCTCCAGCCGCTCGGGCGGATAGGCTGCCGACAGCTCATCGACGGCAAGCGTTACCCCTCCTTGCCTTACAGCAGCTTTTCAATTTCCTTTCTCAGCTCGCTTGGCTTTGTTTGCGGTGCGAAACGAGCTACAACCTTGCCGTTGCGGTCGACCAAAAACTTCGTGAAATTCCATTTGATCGCCTTTGTTCCCAATGCCCCCGGCGCCTCTTCTTTCAAATATTGAAACAGCGGATGGGCGTGATCGCCATTCACATCCACTTTCGCAAACAGTGGGAACGTCACACCGTAATTCAACTGGCAAAATTGTTCAATTTCCTCTTCCGTCCCCGGCTCTTGGCCGCCGAACTGGTTGCACGGAAAGCCGAGCACAACAAACCCGCGATCGCGATATTCGCCATACAGCTCCTGCAGTTCTTTATACTGCGGGGTGAAGCCGCAACGGCTCGCCGTGTTGACAATCAACAGCACGTTGCCTCGATAGACGGAAAGCGGTTGTTCCTCTCCGCGAATCGTTTTGACGCTGAATTCATACACACTCATCGTTCTCACCTCACCCCCATCATAGCCGACTTCTTCGTTTGTTTCCACTTTTTGCACCGTTACTGGCCGGCAAATGGCTGCAGCTGTTCGAGCGAGGAAATCATATACGGCACCATTTCCGGTAAATCGGCCGCGTTTTCTTCGTAAATGAGGCGGGCAAATTCGACCACGGCTTCATTTTCATACGAGCCGCGTTCATGCGGAAACGGAAAGCGGAGCGTTTGCCGAATGATTCGCTCCTTGCCCCAAATCGTCCGCAACGTTCCTTCGATAAGCGCACAAACGGACAGGCGGCGCACCGGCAAGGCGAACGAGACCGCAAGCCGGCAGCCGGCCTGGTCGTGATGGAGCCGTTCATTCACCAGTTCGGCAAAATCGATCGCAAGCCGCACCGTGCAGACGACCGGCGGTTCAGGCGCACCGGCCTGTTGAAAGGAAATGGCGTACTCGCGCGACAGGCGGGCCAAATCGGCGAGATCGCGGCGGTCGGTGACGGCAATGCGCCCTTGCAAGTCGGCATCATAGACGGCTCCTTCCAACACCGTTTTTAAATTGTCAAAGGCGGTCGGATCCAATCGGGATTCCCCCTTTTTGTTCACAAGCTGTTTTAAGGTCAAAAAATCAATTGAAGAATGTTGACAAAGTTTTTATAATTAAGGTATTTAGTAACGAGACGGAAACGGAGGGGACACCATTGCCAATCAACATTCCAAAAGACTTGCCGGCGAAAGAAATACTCGAACAAGAAAACATTTTCGTGATGGACGAAGAACGGGCGTATTCGCAAGACATCCGTCCGCTCAACATCGTCATCTTAAACTTGATGCCCGAAAAAGAAAAAGCAGAGACACAGTTGCTGCGGCTGCTCGGCAACTCGCCGCTGCAAGTGAACGTCACCTTTTTGCGCCCGGCGACCCATGAGCCGAAAACGACAAGCAAACATCATTTAGAACAATTTTACACGATTTTCCCGCACATTCGCCATCGCAAGTTCGACGGGATGATCATCACCGGAGCGCCGGTCGAGCAAATGCCGTTTGAAGAGGTCAACTATTGGGGAGAATTGACGGAAATTATGGAATGGACGAAAACGAACGTCACGTCAACGTTGCACATTTGTTGGGGGGCACAAGCTGGTTTATACTATCACTACGGCATTCCGAAATACCCATTGCCGGAAAAATGCTTCGGTGTGTTCAACCATACAGTGGAAGTGAAAAACGTAAAACTATTGCGCGGTTTTGACGATGTGTTCCGCATGCCGCACTCCCGCCATACAGACGTCAAGCGCGAAGACATCGAAAAAGTGCCGGATCTCACCATTTTGTCCATGTCTGACAAAGCCGGCGTTTGCCTCGTCGCATCGAACGACGGGCGCCGCATTTTCTTAACGGGCCATCCAGAATATGATGCGACAACGCTCAAAGAAGAATATGAACGCGACTTGGCGAAAGGGCTGCCGATTCGCATCCCGGAATCATACTTTCCCAATGATGACCCAAGCCAGCCGCCGCTGAACACATGGCGCTCGCATGCCAATTTACTGTTTGTCAACTGGCTGAACTATTACGTGTATCAAGAAACGCCTTATGAATGGGAATGAAATCAATATATGCAATCATTTCACTTGAACCATCCCGAAAAAACGCCTTGCTGAAACATATGAAAGGCGTTTTTCTCATTTTGGCCGATTGTTTTCGTGTTTCGACAATCGCCCTGTTCTTTTAGTTTTTTTTGACATACAATACGATAGATTCCACCAGGAGGTGAACATGATGGGCGCTTGGCATGGAAACAGCTTTGCGTTGATTGTCGTTCTGTTTATTTTGTTGATTATTGTTGGATGTGCCTGCTTGGGCGGATATGCCTACTAACCGAAATCACTGATTGCCTTCATCCGGCCGGCTTGCAGCGGGAACACGAACGCTTCCCGCTTTTTTTATGCTGGGCTGTAGACAACCATGCATAGGAATGAAGGCATCGTCCATGCTAAACGTATGACAACGGCAGCCAAAGGAGGTGGAGCTCATGACGAAACGCCCAAACAACGGCAGCCGCAATCAAAACGCGCCAACGCAAGATCCGATGGCCTTGCTTCGCGGCCCGGTTTCCGGCGATAACAGCAAAGGACGTCGGCAAAACAAAATCCAAAATGACAAAACCGATGAAAATGCCTAACCTGCAAAAAAGCGGCTAAAAAACGGCCGCTTTTTTTGCTTCTAAAATTCAATCCCTTTCATCGCGGTCCTTCCTTGTTCATAGTCATGCTTGACCAACTTCATTTCCGTAACGATATCGGCAGCCGCCATCAACTCCGGGCGCGCCGCGCGCCCCGTGATGACAAGATGGAGCGACGGCGGGCGCGTGCGGATCAGCTCGAGCACCTCGCTGACTGATACGATATCTTCAACGGGAAAGCGGTCAATGGCCAACACATTGTTCAGTTCATCGAGCACAATCATATCATACCGTCCGGAATACACATATTCTTTGGCCACCGCCCAGGCACGCTTCAATGCTTCCCGGTGGATGTCCGGCGTTTTCGTCCATGTGAAGCCGGCGCCGAGCTGACGGACGTCGACGCCAAGGCGCTCTAGGGCCAACTGCTCGCCGTATGTTCGTTCCGGCGATTTCAAAAACTGCAAAACCGCGACGTTCATTCCCCGACCGACGGCACGCAGGGCAAGCCCCAATGCGGCCGTCGTTTTTCCTTTTCCGTCGCCCGTATAAACGATGACACGCCCGCTACGACGAGGCGTCGGCATCGACCACGCCCCCTTGCCGCTCCGGAAACCATTGGAGCGTCTCACGCAGACGAACGACATCGCCGATGATGATGATGGCCGGATGGGAAATGCCCGCCTGTTCCACCTCGTCTGACAGCGTCGAAAGTGTCGCCGCCACGGTGCGCTGCCGCTCAGTCGTCCCCCATTCAATGACGGCCGCCGGTGCATCCGACGGCTTTCCGGCCGCCATCAGCCGGCCGCAAATATCCGACAAGTTGGCCGCTCCCATGTAGACAATGATCGTATCGCATCCTCGAGTCAGCGCCTCCCAATCGATCCGCTCACTCCGATGCCCGCTGACGATCGCCACCGAGGCGGCGTAATCACGGTGGGTGACCGGAATGCCGGCGTACGCCGGAACAGCGATGCCGGATGTCACCCCTGGAACGATTTCAAACGGAATTCCGGCTTTCACCAACACTTCCGCCTCTTCACCAACGCGGCCAAAAATGCATGGATCGCCGCCTTTTAAGCGGACGACCGTTTTGCCTTGTTGCGCATGCCAAACGAGCAGCTCGTGAATTTGTTCTTGAACGGTGTCATGTTTTCCCGGCTCTTTGCCGCAGTAAAGAACCTCAGCGCCCGGCTTTGCGTAGCGCAGCAGCTTCCGGTTGATGAGCCGGTCGTAAATAATGACATCCGCCCGCTCTAGGCATTCGCGGCCGTAAACCGTGATGAGCTTTTCATCGCCCGGCCCGGCGCCGACTAAATACACTTTGCCGATGGTCATTTCCCGTTCTTCCCTTTCGCATCAGCGGTGGAAACGCCTGCCGAAGCGAACGTCGCCATTTCGTTCACCATCGCCATTGCTGAAATCAAGAGCGGAAACGCTACCGCCGCGCCGCTTCCTTCACCAAGGCGCAGGCCAAGATCCAAAAGCGGCTCTTTCCCAAGCAAACGAAGGGCTATGCTGTGCCCCGGCTCTTCGGAACGATGGCCGGCAATCATATAGTCTGTGACGTTCACGGCAAACTGGCGGGCCACAAGGGCAGCCACCGTGCAAATAAAGCCGTCAAGCAAAATCGGAATGCGCCGTTCAGCGGCTGCCAACATCGCCCCGGCCATAGCCGCAATCTCCAACCCGCCGATTTTCGAAAGCCATTCAACTGGCTTCGCCGGATCCGGCCGATGAAGCAAGAGCGCCCGTCGGATCACGTCCCGTTTATGGGCAAGCATTTCCTCCTTAATGCCGCTTCCTTTGCCAACGATGCGCTCAAGCGGCTCCTCGGAGAGCGTGGCCAATAAAGCGCTCGCAGCGGTTGTATTGCCGATGCCCATTTCGCCGACAATAAGCGTGCGGGCGCCTTGTTCAATGATGGATGCCGCCTGCTCGTAACCGACATGAAGCGCCTGTTCGGCCTCGGACGGCGTCATCGCTTCCGTTTTGGCGAAATTGTTCGTTCCCGGGCGCACCTTTTTCTGAATGACGCGCTCATCAGCAATCGGCACGGCGACACCGACATCAATCACCTGAAGCAACGCGCCGATTTGCCGGCTGAAGGCGTTGATTGCCGCTCCGCCGTTGGCAAAGTTGTACACCATTTGCGCCGTCACTTCGGCCGGATAGGCAGACACCCCTTCTTCCGTGACGCCATGATCGGCCGCAAACACGAGCACTCCGGGCGGAGTGACGCGTGGGAGCAGCTCTCCAGTCATACCGGCAAGCGCGGCCGCCACTTCTTCCAGACGGCCGAGGCTGCCGGGCGGTTTCGTCAGCTGATTGATGTAATCACGTGCTTGTTCCACCATTTCACGGCGGATCGGTGGGATGGAAGCATTCATCACGGTCGCACCATATCCCCATCAAGCGGGAATAGGCGCTTCCTCCTTTCTCGTCTATGATTGAGGGTCTATGATTGAGGGGCGAAAAAGCAGCTTTCCCCCGTCACGCTTTAGCGCAGTGGAAGGCCGGAGACCTCCCGCTTTACAGAGGAATTCGCAGCCCCCAAACCGAGCCAATCGCTCGGCAAAAGCGGGCCATATCGGCCGTTCCTCCGCACCACCATTTTCCATATCGATCACAGCCGCTGAAATTGACGCATCATCTGTTCGATCCGTCCGACGTCGACATGCTCGCGGACATGAGCGGCAAGCCGGTCGAACGCCTTTTCTTTGAGCGAGCGAAAGAGTCGGACGCCAGAAGGAGCGATTCCTTTTTGGCGGCGAATGTTGTTGAAAAACGCGGTGCGGAACGCATCGTTATGAAACAAATCGTGCATGTACGTGCCCAGCACCCGCTCATCACTGTGCTTCGCCCCTTCATGGCGGCCGTCCGCCTCAATAAGCGGCGCATAGCCAGGAAGCGGCGCCGAGCGGCCCATATGAATCTCGTATCCTTGCACCGAAAACCGCTCGCCCGCCCACGTAAGCATCCCTTCCGTACGGATCGTGATTTTCGTCCGCTCAAGCGTCGTTTCAATCGGCAGCAACCCAAGCCCTTTGACTTCCAAAAGCGGCGTCTCGACTCCATACGGATCGCGGATGACGGCGCCAAGCATTTGGTAGCCGCCGCATAAGCCGACGACCCTCGCTTTTCCTTCATTGACAAGCGACACAATGCGGGAAGCGAGTCCTCTTTTCTTCATATAAATCAAGTCTTCGATCGTGTTTTTGCTTCCCGGCAGCACGATCACATCCGGCTCGCCGAGTTCACCCACGTGCGTCACCAACCGGACGCGGCAGTCCGGTTCGGCCAAAAGCGGGTCGATGTCGGTGAAATTGGCGATTTTCGGACAGCGGATGACGGCGATGTCAATCGCTTCCTCTCCCCCGACAGATGAAGCAAACCGCTCAAGCGACAGCGAATCTTCCGCATCGATCGTCAAATCCGGCAAATAGGGGACAACGCCGAGCACCGGCACGCCGGTGTGCTGCTCAAACCAATCAAGCCCCGGTTTAAGCAGTGACACATCGCCGCGAAACTTGTTAATGATGACGCCGATGACCCGCTTTCGGTCCTCAGGCTCAAGCAGCGACAGCGTTCCGACGAGGCTCGCGAACACCCCGCCCCGCTCAATATCGCCGATCAACACGACCGGAGCGTTGGCGAGGCGGGCGATGCGCATGTTGACGAGCTCACGGTCGTTTAAATTCACTTCCGCCGGGCTTCCCGCTCCTTCGATGACAAGCCGGTCGTATTCGTTCATCAGCGTTTCAAGCGACTGACGGATGACGGCCAGCCCTTGGTCGAAAAACTCGTTCCGGTAGGCGAACGCCTGCATATTGCCGTACGGTTTGCCAAGCACGACGATTTGCGATTCATGCTCGCGGCTTGGCTTAATCAAAATCGGATTCATCTCGACGCGCGCCGCCACTCCGGCCGCTTCCGCCTGAATGCCTTGCGCCCGGCCGATTTCTTTCCCGTCCGGCGTCACGTAGGAGTTTAACGACATGTTTTGCGACTTGAACGGCGCCGTCTTCCAGCCGTCTTGGGCGAACATGCGGCAAAACGCAGTGGCGATGACGCTTTTGCCGGCATCAGAATGGGTGCCTTGAAACATAATCGGCAGCGCCTTAGCCATTGATGGTCACCTTCTCGCATTCGGCGAGCCACCGCTCAACCATCGCCGGGGCGGACGCGAAATGAAAATGGACATAGCCAGCGACAAGCCGGTGCGTCAAATAACCGTCAGGCTTCGTTCCTTTCCGGCCGCTCGTTTCGTAGGCAAACGGCGTCTCACCGCGCGGCTCATAAACGGAGTAGTGAAACTCATGGCCGCGCGCTGTTTCTCCTTCCGGCAATAGAAAATTTCCATTTCGACCGCGCACTTCGCGGTAGCCAAGCGCCGCGAGCTTCGTCTTCATCACGACCTTCCCCGGGATGACGCCCGCCATCTCATAGGCCGAACCGTCCGTCGCAACAAGCTGTTCGGTGAGAAACATAAACCCGCCGCACTCGGCCAACGTCGGCAACCCGTGTTCGATGGCGGCGCGGATCGACTGTTTGACAGCGGCTTGCCTGGCGAGCTCGGCGGCAAACTCTTCCGGAAACCCGCCGCCGATATACAATCCGTTCACCCCATCCGGAAGCGGCTCGCCGGCGAGCGGAGAAAAGTAGACAAGCTCCGCGCCACAGGCAGAAAGCATCTCCAGATTCTCCGGATAGTAAAAATGAAAGGCAGCATCTTTGGCAACCGCCACGCGCACGCGATACGGCCGCGAAGGGCGAATGAGCGGCGCCGGAGAACAAAGGGCTGGCGCTTCTGCAATCGAAAGGAGCGTCTCCCAATCGATCGTGCGCGCCACCTTTCTCCCCAGATTGGCAAAAAACGAATCCAGTTCGCCGCGCTCCACCGACGGCACGAGCCCTAAATGGCGCTCTGGTAGCGCCAACGCTTCGTCTTGCGTGAGAAACCCGACGACCGGCACCCCGCACGTTTGCTCGATGGCCGCTTTGACGAGCCGAAAATGCCCTTCGCTGCCGACGCGGTTGGCAAATACGCCGGCGAGGCGCACATCGGGGCGAAACGTTTGAAACCCATGGACGATGGCGGCGGCGCTGCGGGCCATGCCGGAACAATCGACGACAAGCAGCACCGGGCTTTCGGTCAATACGGCGATTTCAGCCGTCGCCCCCTCGTCAGAAAGCGGCTGTTTCCCGTCAAACAGCCCCATCACCCCCTCGATGATGGCGATATCAGCCCCTTGACAACCGTTGGCGAGCACCGTTTTGACCGCTTCGCTTCCCATCATCCAACTGTCCAAGTTGCGCGCCGGCCGGCCGGTCACAGCCGTATGGTACGTCGGATCAATGTAGTCCGGGCCGCATTTAAACCCTTGCACCGTATATCCTTGCTGCCTCATGGCCGCCATCAAGCCGAGCGTTACAGTCGTTTTGCCGGCTCCGCTTCCTGGCGCAGCGATGACAAGCCGTCGCATGGCTCGCTCTCCTTTCTGCGTCTGTGATCGATCAGTGCCACCGAAATCGTCACGTTGCCCGATTTCTTTTTCACGAGCGCCATTCGATCGGCCCCGCTGTACAATTTCGCCGCCGGCTCGCTCACCCCGTGGGCGCCGGTGTAGCGAAACACGGTCTCCGACGGCGCTTCGATCGGCACCGTGTTCAGCTCTTCTGGCGTATATGCAACCAATTTCCATCGATATTTGTTGACTACCTCCAAAAGGCCTTGTTCATCCTTTTTCAAGTCAATGGTGCACACCGCTTTGACGCTTTTGAGCGAAAAACGCAGCTCATTGAGCGTCTCGCGGATGACCGCTTCGATTTCGTCAGCCGATGTGCCGCGGTTGCAGCCGATGCCAAGGGCGATCACTTTCGGGCGATACAAGACGCCGTTTTGCAAAATCGCTTCTTCTTTCGGCGCAAGCAGCCGGTGAGTGACCACAAGCGCCGCCGTCGGGCGAGCGGACAGCGCCTCCGCGATCGAGCCGTACACGATGATGTTTTTTGGCAGCGGGCGGCCCGCCGGCCACCAATTTGGTTCTCCTGACTCTTGCACAATGGCGACCGGTTCTTCATTGACAACAGCCGCGCTCACCGGCGTCAAGTTGTCATCCGACTCCCATTCCCAGCCGAATTCGCGGCCGAATAGATCAACAGCGATCGTCTGCTGCACATCGGAAGCGGTCGTAATGACCGGGCGGGCGCCCAATATGGCGGCCACACGCCGCGTCAGTTCGTTGGCGCCTCCTAAATGGCCGGATAATACGCTGATGACATGTTCTCCTTTATCATCAATGACGACAACCGCCGGATCGGTCTTTTTATCTTTCAGCAATGGAGCGATCATCCGGACGGCCGCGCCGAGCGAAATGATGCAAATGAGCCCGTCGTAGCGGGCGAACAGCTCCGGCAGCAACGTCTTCACGTTGCCGGAAAACAAGCGGATCCCGTGCTCGGCTTCATCGCCGCGGGCGAATTTCTCCGTATAATACACGTCCGCTCCAACTAGAGCGCCGCCGAGCCGGCGGGCGATCTCGACCCCGTGTTTCGTAATGGCCACGACCGCATAGACGCCGTTCCTTTCGTTGTTTATGGCAACAGCCCCCACCTTACGCCTCCCCCTTTCGATATCCGTGCGTAAACGTCCGGTCATACAGCTTCGACCGATAGCCTTGTCCATGAATATGCGGATCGAGCGCCCAGCCGGCTAAGATGATGGCGTGCTTCGTCACGCCATAGCGCCGCATATCCTCAGCCAATGTCGCCACCGTGGAGCGAATCACCACTTCATCCGGCCATGTCGCCTTATAGACGACCGCCACCGGCGTATCACCGCTCCAGTCCGCGTCAAGGAGCGCCGCGCTTACTTTTTTGGCAAGCGTCGCGCTTAAAAAAAGGACAAGGGTGCAATGATGCTGGGCCAGCTCCTGCAATTTCTCACGCGGTGGCACCGGCGTCCGCCCCTCGGCGCGGGTGAAAATGACCGTCTGCGTCAATTCGGGGACGGTGAGCTCGGCCTGCACCGAGGCCGCGGCCGCAAACGCCGAACTGACACCGGGGACGATTTCGACTTCAATTCCTTCTCCTTTCAATAAGGCGATTTGCTCGAGCATCGCCCCGTAAATCGATGGATCACCCGTATGCACGCGGACGACGAGCCGGCCTTGCCTCACCTTGTCGGCCATCATCGCCACCATTTGTTCCAAATGCATGCCGGCTGTATGAAACACCTCTGCCTCCGGCTTCCGGTAACGCTCAATCAGTTCTTCGCTCACTAACGAGTCGGTGTAAAAAATGGCGTCCGCCGCGGCCAACAGCTCCGCTCCTCGAACGGTGATCAAATCCGGCGCTCCCGGCCCCGCTCCGATGATATACAGCTTCACTTTCTCACCACCATCAATGTCAAATATTCGAGTTCCGCTCCGTCGAGCTCCTCGACCTTCCACACGACTTCCTCGCCGGACGTCACTTTCGTCACAACAGCGGCGCGATGAAGCAAATCGAGTTCCCGCAACAGACGAACCAGCAAATCGATCACTTTCGCCACTTTAAAAAAGACAACGCAATCGTGCTCAAGAAGCACTGCTTTCATCGCCTCAACATCGTCGCGGGCGGGCACGATCGCCACGGTTTCATCGCCGTCCGCAAGCGGCAGGCGAAGCCGGGCGGCGGCGGCGTTCGCCGAGCTGACGCCGGGGACGACTTCGATCGGCGCGTCTGGATAGCGTCGCTCCATCACATGCATCAAATGGATGAACGTGCTGTACAACAGCGGATCGCCTTCGGTGACAAACGCCACATCGCGCCCAGCCGACAGTTCCGCCCAAATGGCGTCGGCTGCTTCGTTCCATTTTGGTTCAAGCACGGCCACGTCTTTTGTCATCGGAAAATGAAGCCCAAGCCGGCGTTTTTCCTCCGGCGCCAAATACGCGTCGATAATTTGTTCGGCATAGCTTTTGCTTTGCCGCCCTTTTTTTGGATAAGCGATGACATCCGCTTCTTTTAGGCGGCGGTATGCTTTCACCGTCATGAGCTCTGGATCGCCCGGGCCAACACCGATGCCGTACAACGTGCCGGTCATTCGTCTCCCTCCCGCTTGGCTGTCATGATATACACTGGATTGAGCGCCTCAAAGCGCGTCAACTCTAAAATGGGCTTGCTTCGCGACACTTGCGCGAGCGTGATGTCAACATGAAATCCACGGCTACGTAGCTCGCGGCCCGCTTCAGCAAGCGTCTCAACCGTTGCCGCGTTGATCACGATGCGTCCATTTTTCTTCAGCCGTTTCGCACAGACGTCCAACAACGGCGACATCGCGCCTGACGTGCCGCCGATAAAGATGGCATCCGGGTCGGCAAACTCATCGAGCCGATCGGGCGCCCTGCCGTGCACAAGTGTGATATCGACGCGGAATTTGCGCAAGTTTTGCCGGCAAAGTTCGATATCTTGTTCATTTTTTTCAATCGCAAACACGGCACCGTCGCGGGCGATTTTCGCCGCTTCAATCGCCACCGAACCGGTGCACGTTCCAATATCCCAGACGACGCTGTCCGGGCGCAAGCGCAAGGCGCTTAGACTTAAAACTCGGATTTCTTTTTTCGTAATCAATCCTTTGTCCGGCTTGCGCTGAAAAAACTCGTCATCCTCAATGCCGAACGGCCAAACCGGGCTTGGCGCTGTCTGCCGCAAAATGACTATATTCAATGGAAGAAACTCGGCTTCCGCCATCTCTTCCAACGAAAACAAGCGGCAGCGCTCGTTCGGGCCGCCGAGCTCCTCGCCGACAAACGCCTCATATTCCGTCATGCCGTACTCGAGCAAATAGCGGGCGATGACGGCCGGCGAGTTCGTCTCATCGGTTAAGATGGCGACTTTGCGCCGCCCGTCGATCCGTTGCACGAGGCCGGTGAGCGGGCGGCCATGGGCGCTTACAAATGCGGCATCTTGCCAAGACTCCCCCATTTTCGCAAACGCCCATTGCACCGAGCTGATCGCCGGATACACCTCAATCGACAATTTGCTGGCCAAATAGCTGCCGATGCCGTAAAAGAGCGGATCGCCAGACGCCAGCACGACAGTACGGCGCGTCTCGTGCCGAAGCCGCTCCACCAGCTCCGCCAGTCCGCGGCGGATGACGATCGTTTCTCCTTTGTATTCAGGAAACATCGCCAGCTGCCGCTCGCCGCCGACAAGCAGTTCGCTTTCATCAATCCAGCGCCGATACAGCTCAGGAAGACTTGCCTTCCCGTCAGCTCCCACGCCGATCAGTTTCATCGTCCCCATCAATTTGCACCGCCTTTCCTAATCGTTGTCCGTTCAAGGTGTAAATGGACGTCGCCACCGTCAAGCCGCCTCCGACTTCGTTGAGCGCTGCCCGGCAACACTCCTCACACAACAGTTCGAAAAACTTCGTGCAGCCGGCTTCTTGCATCATGTCGCCGACTTGCGCCGCCGTGTTCGCGCCGCGCACCGCGGCCACCAACGCGGAAGAGGCGCCGGCTTGCTCAGCGAGCGCCGCCAAAAAACCGAAGTCAACCGGAGCGCTTTTCGAGTGCACCATCATCACCCCTTGGGCGACTTTCGAAAATTTCCCCATCATCCCGACCATCGACACCATCTTGATGCCAAGCCGTTTGCATTGCTTCAGCGTAAACCCGACAAAATCACCCATTTCAATAAATGCTTCTTCCGGCAAATGCGGATACTCTTGCATGGCATATTTCTCGCTCCGCCCCCCGGTCGTGATCACGACATGGCGGCAGCCGTTCGCTTTCGCCACTTGAAGCGCCTGTACGATGCTCGCCCGGTAGGCGGCGGTCGAGAACGGAACGACGATGCCGCGCGTTCCTAAAATCGAAATGCCGCCCATAATGCCAAGCCTCGGATTCAACGTTTTTTTGGCGATTTCCTCGCCGCCGGGCACGGAAATGACAACGTTCACCCCGCGATGTAAACCGTATTGCGCCAATACTTCGTTGACTGCTTCGCGGATCATTTGCCGCGGCACTGGATTGATCGCCGCTTCCCCGACCGGCACCGGCAAGCCGGGTTTCGTGACACGTCCGACCCCTTCACCGCCGTCGATATGAACGCCCGGCGACGAGGCCCACGAGACAGTGGAAACGATGAGCGCGCCGTGCGTCGCATCTGGGTCATCGCCGCCATCCTTCACGACCGAGGCCGTCGCCGTTTCGCCATCGAACGAACAAGAGGCGAGCGAAAAGGTCACCACCCGCCCGATCGGAATCCGAATCGTCGCCTCCGCCTGCACTTGGCCAGTGATGAGCGCCGTGAGCGCGGCTTTCGTTGCCGCTGCCGCGCACGATCCGGTCGTATACCCTTCACGCAGCGTTTTTTTCGTTTCCATCGTTCGTCACGCTCGCTCGGCGAGCAGCGATAACGCATTCAAGGCAGCGACGGTCACGGTGCTTCCTCCTTTGCGGCCGCGGTTGGTGATGAACGGCACATCGAGCTTCGCCAATTCTTCTTTCGATTCCGCCGCCGAGACGAATCCGACCGGCAAGCCGATCACCAATCCCGGCCGCGCCTCTCCTTCTTTGATGAGGCGAATGAGCTCCAATAACGCTGTCGGAGCGTTGCCGATGGCAAAAATGCCGCCTTCCGCTTCTTTCACCGCTTTGCGCATCGCCACAATCGCCCTCGTCGTATTCAACCGTTTCGCTTCCGCGATCACGTCTTCATCAGAAATATAGACGCGCACCGCGCTGCCGAACTTCGCCAACCGCGCTTGATTGACGCCGGCTTGCACCATTTGCACATCGGCGACGACGAGCTTGCCGCTGCGAATGGCATCAATGCCTGAGCGGATCGAATCCGGGTGGAAAATGAGGCTTTTGCCCAGCTCAAAATCAGCCGATGTATGGATGACGCGCTGAACGATTCGGTATTGTTCTTCTGTAAATGAATGCTCGCCGATCTCTTCATCAATGATTTGAAAGCTGCGCGCTTCAATTTGTTCCGGCTGCACCGTCGCCGGACGAAATGTTGTATGGAAGTCCATGACAATTCTCCTTTCTTCATGATCGCTTGCATGAGCGGCCACTAGAATCCCATTCTTTACACGGCCGGAAGCGGCGCATGCTGCTTCAACGCCTCGAGCACGCCGGCAAAATCGTGATGCACGATGCCGTATGACAACCGTGGGCGGCGGATGACGATGACATCAATGCCGAGCTCCTCGGCGGCAGCGATTTTCTCATCGACCAACCCGACTTTGCCGCTTTCTTTCGTGACGACGACCGTGACGCCAAAATGGCGGTATAGCGCCCGATCGAGCTCTTTCGTAAACGGCCCTTGCATCATGACGATCTGCTCTTGGGAAAACCCGAGCCGCTCGCATTTGTCGAGATTGTCTTTCCGCGGCAGCATCCGCGCAATCACCTTGACGTCCGGGCGACCGATGAGCCTCGCGGCGAAAATGTCGAGCGTTTTGCTGCCGGTCGTCAGCATCACGACGCCGCCTTTTTCCGCCGCCAGCTCGGCGGCTTCTTCATAGCTATCGACAAATGTCACCTTCTCGGATGAAAGCGAAGACGCCTGCCGCTCATAGCGGATGTACGGCAATTCGGCAGCGGCCGACGCTTGCATGGCGTTTTTCGACGCCTCCTCCGCAAATGGATGGCTCGCATCGACAATCGCTTTGGCTCCCTCGGCTTTGGCCAAATCGGCAAGCTGGGACGCATCCAAGCGGCCGACATAGGCGCGAATGCCGGATGACCGAAGCTGTTCGGCCGCGTGATCGGTGACGACCGTCGCCGTGACCGAATAGCCAGCTTGTTGGATCATCACCGCCAATTCGCGGGCATCGCTCGTCCCTGCCAACATCAAAATCATCAGCGCTCCCCCTTTTTGTTTTTTAGTGATGATGGTGATGATGATGGTGAGAAACGTGCAGCCGGTATTGACAGATGTCGCAATTCATCGCCACCGTTTGATCGAGCACTTCTTGCAGGCGGTCAAGCACGATATCGATCAGTTTCGGATGAAAACCGACATAATCGGCCAGCGCAAATGAGACGTGCGGGTGATCGAGGCGGTATTGCGCCACTTGCTGTTCAAGCCGCTTGATGAGCACACCGGTGAACAAAAAATACGGCAAAACGACGATCCGCTTCGCCCCAAGCATGAGACAGCGGCGGACGGCGTCATCAAGCGACGGCGTCGTCACCCCCATAAACGCCGGCTCGATGAGCGCATAGCCCGTTTGTTCCCAAAACAAGCGGGCGATTTTATACAAGTCGCTGTTCGCGTCCGGGTCGCTCCCGCCGCGGCCGAGCAAAATGACCGCTGTGCCGTCGTCTGGCTGCTCCGGCCGCTCGCCGATTTCTTGCAATCGTTCGCGCAAAATAGCAAATGTCTGCTCATGGACGCCGATCGGCCGTCCATATCGAAACATGATGTGCGGATAGCGCGCTTTCGCCTCATCGATTTCCGCCGGGATGTGCAGCTTCGAATGCCCAGCCGGCAATAAAATGAGCGGAATGACCGCCACTTCCGCCGCTCCGGCCTCAACGCACCGCGCGATCCCTTCGCTGATCGACGGACGGCCAAACTCTAGAAAACTCGTTTCAACATGGAAAGAAGCAGAAAGACGCGGCCGCAGGCGGTCGACAAACTGCTGTACTTGCTCATTTCCTTCCGGGTCGCGGCTTCCATGGCCGACAAACAAAATGGCTCTCATATTCGCTCTCCTCTCTTTTATATCGCTCCATCCGAGGTTACTCACTGCATGCCGGCGTTTCGATATTCGCCGCCGTCTTGGCCTCCTCGTACGAAAAGCGGCCGATTTGTTTCACGCGGGCAAAAAACTTATGAAATCGTTCGTTCGGGTAAGCATGTTCTTTGTACTGTTCAATGATGTCCGCCACAATGGCCACCATCTCTTCCGGCGGGATGCCTTCCGCGACGAGCTGGCCGGGATGGGCGTTGCGGCCGACCGTTTTCCCGCCCAAAAACAAATCAAATTTCCCTTTCCGGTACACAAGCCCGATGTCTTCGTGCACCGCGCCGTAGCATGCCATGCCGCAGCCGTTGATGCCAAGCTTCAACTCTTTCGGCAGCGCCATGCCCCCAAATCGCCGCGCCAATTCCTCCGCGTATGGAATCGCGTCTTTTTTCTCTCCATCGCAAAAGTCGCATGCCTTCACCGTCAGCACATCACCAACCGGCATCACCATCAGTCCGACAGCAGCGAGCCGATCGACAAGCCCTTTTGGATCCTCTGTCACCCGCTCGATTTTGATATAATGATCCGGCGTGTACGTCATTTTCCCGTCCGGTCCGACCGCTTCGGCAAGCGCGATGAGCTGCTCCGGAGTAAACTGCTTGTTGGCCACCCCTGGGCTCACTGCCGCTTCGAACAGCACGGCGGACGCCTTCTTTGTCGTTCTTCTTTCCAATGCTGCAAGCGCGTCCTCCGCTGTCTCTCTCACCCGATGCAACAGAGCGGATGACGGCCGGTTTTCCGTTTGGACGAATGGCTCCTCCGGCAGCGGAAAAGCGGAAGCTGCCGGCGCCAATCCAGCTTCCTTCGCGGCCGCGTCCACAGCTGGCGGCAAAACCGCTACGGCGGCCAAACCGCGGTCTTTCTCGTCCCCGAAAGCGGAGGCAGCCGCGGCAAACGGCCGAAACGCTTCTCCGTTTTCTTCGTCCGGCTCTCTCAGCGGCTTCGTCTGGTCGAGCGCCCATGGCTCCGCCTCTTTGCGCAGCCGCTCATGCGGCTTGAGCGGCTGGACGGCGGCAGTCAACTGGTATTTGCGCTGGTAGCCGCGCGGCGTGATCATGAGCCCATCGTAAACAAAAGTCGTCGAGTTGCCGATAATGACCGTCGTCAACATGCCGATTTCATGGTCCAGCATATGCGCCAAGTCGGTGAGGACGATATGCTGACGCTCGCGATACGCGCTTTTTACCAGACCGACCGGGGTCTCCGGAGACCGGTGGCGAAGCAGGATGCGCTGCGCCTCCACAATCTGCCGAGTGCGCCGCCCGCTTTTCGGGTTGTACAGCGCGATGACAAAATCGGCCGCCGCCGCGGCGTCAATCCGCTTTTCAATCAGCTCCCACGGCGTCAAATGATCGCTCAAACTGATCGTACAGGCATCGTGCATAATCGGGGCGCCAAGCAGCGCCGCGCACGAATGAATCGCGGAAATGCCGGGGATGACTTCGACTTCAATCGGACTCGCTTTCGTCCACCCTTTTTCGATCAACACTTCATACACGAGCCCCGCCATGCCGTACAACCCGGCGTCGCCGCTGGAGATGACGGCAACCGTTTTGCCGCGCTCGGCCCACTTCACCGCCGCTTGGGCGCGGCTCACTTCTTCGGTCATGCCCGTGCTAATGATCTCTTTTCCAGCAATGAGATCGCGCACAAGTTCGATGTACGTTTTGTAGCCGATGATGACGTCGCTTTCTTCAATCGCTTCCCGAGCCCGTTTCGTCATATGGTCGACGCTTCCCGGGCCGAAGCCGACAATGAGCAATTTGCCGCTCATCATGATCCCTCCTTTTGCCGACTAGCACCCATTTTTCACACTCCATTCGCCGCTCATGTCCCTTTCACGGCGCAACACATCGGGGACGATCTTTTCCTCTGGCCGCCATGCTTGCCAAAGCCGCACGAACAGCGGAACATCCAAGCGAATGTCCAACAGCCGCTGGCGGTCGGCGAATACGTCTTCGGGCGCCCCTTGCATCACGATCCGTCCTTCGTGCATGACTGCGACGACATCCGCCCACTGCCAGACGAAATCCATGTCATGGGTGGCGATCAACACAGTCGTCCCCGCCTGGTGAATGGCGTCAATTTGTTTGAGAAACTGCTTTGTCTGATGCTGATCCAAATAGGCGGTCGGTTCGTCCAATACGAGCAAGTCCGGCTTGGCCGCCATCGTACAGCAGAGCGTCAGCCATTTTTTCTGTCCGAGACTGAATTGATGGGTCGGGCGGTCCAGCCAAGATTGAAGGTGGTATTCCGCCGTAATCGCGGCAAGCGCCTCCCTCATTTTTTCTCGATCGATTCCGGCATGGACTAAGCTGATCGCCAATTCATCACGCACGAGCGGGGCGAGGATTTGATGCTCCGGGTTTTGAAAGACGATGCCGACTTCACGCCGCCATTGCGTCCAATCAGCGCCGCGTTCATACATGTTGCGCCCTTTCCAATACACCGCTCCTTCCTGCGCCCGCAGCAGCCCGTTCAAATGAAGAAACAACGTCGTTTTGCCGCAGCCGTTTGGCCCGATCAAGGCGCATTTTTTTCGCTCTGGAATTTCCCAATCAATCCCATTCAGCACGTACCGTTCTGCTTGATAAGCGTATTTCACTCGTTCCATTCGCAGCAGCAACGTTTTCACCCTTTCCGCCATGCCCACCCAAGCAGCAAGGCCATGATGATGCCGGCCGCAACATCGACAAGAGGCACATGCGCTTTTTCCCGCTGATGCGTATGCCCAGCCGACGCGACGCCTCCACGCGCCGCAAGCGAACGGCTGAACGCTTCATACGACTGCCACGTTTTCATCCATAGTTGGTACATCAGCATCCCGCCATGCCGCCAATGCGTTCCCCCGCTGCGGGCCCGCAACGCCAGCATCAGCTCTGCGGCCGCCTGCTCGAGCAAAAAGATAAAGCGATACATAAGAAAGCAAAGTTCCACGAGCGCCGCCGGCAGCCGCATTCGCCTCAGCACCGCAATCAAGTCCGGCGCCGGCGTCGTAATGAGAAGGAAAAACAAGCACGACCAGGCGGCAAGGGAGCGGACGGCGAGCTTTGCAGCCGGTTGCAGCTGGCTGTCGATGAAAGTTATTTGAAAAGGAACCGACACGGACACAACGAGCGTCAGCAGGCTGAGCCCTAAAAAAACGGAGGCGGCGAGCATCGCTTTTCCATACACGGAAAACGGCACTCGTGCACGAGCGACAATCCAATACGCCATTCCGATGAGCACAAGCCATTGTTCGCGCCAGCCGCCCATCATGACAACGGCAAGCATAACAAACGCCACGATCAGCTTCCACTCCGCCCGCCATGCCCGCAGCCGGTTGTCATACGCCCAACGGTCAAACTCGCGAATCATGGCTGTTTTTCCGCTCCGAACGCCCTTTGTACAACCCGACGACGTAGCCGATCACGCCGGCGCCAAGCGCGGCTTGCAGCGAGAACAGAAGCGTTTCGACTTCGCCGCCTGGAGGGGTGAAGATCGACTCAAACCACGGCCGATAATGCGGGTTGAGCGTTTGAATGGCTTTTTCCGCCTGATCGTCCGTTCCACCGAATTCCGATCCGCGCGCCCACCAAAGAGGAATGATGACAAGCAAAGCAGCCAGCAACACGAGCAAGCCATTTTTCTTCATCGCATTACGCCTCCTTTTCCTTTTGGAACAGCGGAGAAGCTTGATAGGAGGAAAGCCAGTTCCAGACGATTACCGTTATGATGCCTTCCGTCACCGCCAACGGCACTTGAGTAATGGCAAAAATGCCGGCGAATTTCAAAAACGAGGCGGTGACTCCCCCATCAGGAGACGGAAACGCCAGGGCAAGCTGCAGGGACGTCATGACATATGTAGCCAAATCAGACAAACAAGCGGCAAGAAACAAAGCCGCTCGATTGGATACCGCCCCTTTTCGGCACAGTTGATACACTCCGTACGCGACGAACGGGCCGACGATCGCCATCGACATCGCATTGGCCCCAAGCGTCGTCACTCCTCCGTGGGCAAGAAGCAGCGCTTGAAAGAGAAGAACGACTGTGCCGATCACCACCATCACCCATGGTCCAAACAAAACCGAGCCGAAGCCGATCCCGGTCGGATGCGAGCTGCTGCCGGTGACGGATGGAATTTTCAACGCCGACAATACAAATGTAAACGCGCCAGCTAACGCCATCAGAAGCTTATGTTCGGGGTGCTGCTTCAGCGTATGCACAAGCCGCCGCAATCCGAACACAAAGAACGGCAAAAACAACAGCCACCAAAACAGCGCCCATTTGACAGGCAAAAATCCTTCCATAATGTGCATGGCATACGCTTCATTTTCATTCGTCAACAAAAAATAGGAAACGAACAAAGCCGCCATTTTGCTCCATCGAACCGCTCTCTTCATTTATCCCTTCACTCCTTTCGCAGCATGTTCCGTTTTCCGTTTTCCGCTTGGCGCCTCCCGTTCGCCGGCTGGCGTCAACACCAATTCGCCTTCGTATTCATACGTCGCCCACTCCCGCATCGGAACCCCCTCACCCAAATGAGCGCGCACAACCTCCTTCGCCCGCTCCGGCGTTATCTGTCGATACCAGACGCCTTGCGGATAGACGATCATCACGCACGCGTCTTGGCATCGTCCGTTGCAGCGCGTCCTTGTTGTATGGACAGCGTCGTCAAGCCCGAGACGGGCGATCTCCTCGCGCACCGCCGTTGTCACATCATCCCCGCCATGGCGGAGGCACGTCCCTCCGTTGCAAATGAGCACATGATGCTTCATTCCCCGCAAATCCCATGTCGCCACCGAATCCCCCCTTTTTGGCTAGAATGATAGAATTTAGACGCAGACAGACGGGCAGGTTTTCGGCAAAAGAAAAAGCACCTCTACAGCAGAGGTGCAGAAAAATGTATACGAAAGCCGTAAACGGCCCAAACAGGCCCAATGCAGCCATCATTCTCCCGCACGTCTGCCTATAGTCCCGTAGGCATCCGTCCGATCCAAACAAGGCAGGTCTCCTGACTTAGGATCATCGCTTGACGGCGTCTTCCCGAAGCATCCTTCAGTGACTTGTTGCCGCAAAGCTCCCCATCACAGTGGCGGGCACCGTGCCGGATTTTCACCGGGCTTCCCTTTTCACCCAAACCCTAGAGCAGGCTTAGGCACCTTGTTTGTCTTACCGCCATATATGCGCTGTCATGGAACAAGCATCCGTTTTCATCGTAGTACAACCAATGCGTTGCCGTCAACCGTTTTTTGCCGACCAATCTTCGCGGGCGACGACAACGCCGTCGGCATCGGCGTACACGTATGCGCCCGGCTCCCAGCGGACGCCGCCGAACTCGAGCACAACGTCGCGGACGCCTTTTCCTTCTTTTTTGCTTTTCACTGGGCACGTGCCGATCGCCATGACCCCAAGCGGCATGCGGCCGATTTCCGCCGAATCGCGAATGCAGCCGTGGATGATGACGCCGGCAAGCCCCCGGTCGCAGGCGATTTGCGCCAACCGGTCGCCTAATAGCGCCACGCGGCGCGAGCCTTTTCCATCGACCACGAGCACCGTCCCCGGCAGCACCGTCTCGAGCGCTTCACGGACAAGGACGTTGTCCTCAAACACGTCGACCGTCGCGATCGGCCCGGAAAACATCCGTTTTCCGCCGTACGATTGAAACGAAAGTTCGCACACTTGCAACTCATCTAAACATTGATCGCATAAATCAGCTGTTTTCATGATCCTCTCCCCTTTCGTTTTTTTTCATTCGCCACCATTCGTCAAAATCCTGCCGACACCACATTTTTTTGCGGCGCTGCTTCTGCTCGGGCATCGGATGCGTGTCCTTGCGGGGCCGCTGAAAACGATAAAAAGATGTTCTCGTCCCCGCTTTCCGGCGAACGAAAAAACGGCCCCGCACAACATGGCGGAAGCCGTTTTGGCCGCCGGGACGTGCGGACCCCGTCCGGCGATTCAGCTGGGCTAGCTGGATTCGAACCAGCGCATCACGGAGTCAAAGTCCGTTGCCTTACCGCTTGGCTATAGCCCAACGTTTTGTTGTCGTTTACAGTATGCGTCATGATGGTGCACGTTATGCATCAACCTGAATATTCTTTTGCTTGATGTGCGACACTATCGGTACAAACATCCTTTCCCTGCTATATCCCCTCGTTTTCTCTCGCACTTGTTTTTCCGATATGATACTGGAAGGGAGAGATGTCTATGCGCCGGATCACGGTTTTTCGCATCTATCTTTGCGCATTGTTTTTGTTATCGCTGCCGATCGTCTTAGCGGCCGCGGCTGCCTGGCAGCCACCCAGCCAGCCGAAAACCACCGTCATCGCCCACCGCGGCGCGTCCGGACACGCGCCGGAGCATACGCTCTCATCCTACCGCCTCGCCGCCCGCATGAATGCCGATTATATCGAAGTCGATGTGCGCGCAACGAAAGACGGGAAGCTCGTTGTCCTGCATGATGCGACGCTCGCCCGGACGACAAATGTCGAAACGGTTTACCCGCACCGGTCGCCATGGCGAGTCAGCGATTTTTCATTGCGTGAGCTCAAAAAATTGGATGCCGGATCGTGGTTCGATCCACGCTTTGCCGGCGAATGCGTTCCGACGCTTGATGAGGTGGTTCGGATGCTGAAAGCGGAACGTGTAAACGTTCCGTTGTACGTCGAAACGAAACAGCCCGGCATCGAACGGGCGGTCGCCCGCCTATTGCAAAAACACGGCGTTCTCCAGCGCGGAAGCGTCATGTTTCAATCGTTCCATCCAGAAAGTTTGCAGGCGCTCCGCCCGCTCATCCCGCGCGGCGTCCCGCTCATTCAATTGGTCGGCGAAAAGGAAGCGCGAAGTGGCCGCGACGAGCTGTTGCAACAAATCGCCGTCTATGCCGATGGCATCGGCTTGCCGCTCCCAGCCGTCACCGAAGAGTGGGTGCGCGCCGCCCATGGCCGCGGGCTCATGGTTCACGTCTATACCGTCAATGAACCACACGATCTCGCTCGCCTATGCGCCATGGGCGTGGACGGTGTGTTCACCGATTATCCAGACCGCCCTGGCCGCATTGCCGCCTGCCGTCGTTTGCCCCGTCATTGACCCGCCTTCAGGGAGCCAGGGGGAGCTTATTTTTTACATAATGTTATTATGGTTACCCGTGGTGCTAGATAAACTTGAGCAAGCATAAAAATAGCCCTTGCTGGCGGATCTCCTGTAGAATGAAAGTGCGACCTGCCATTCGAAAGGAGAACCCCCATGCAAGAGCACTTTCATTTTACTACAGATCGGGCCAAGATTCAAAAGCAATATGCCGCCATTTTCGTTTTTGTTTCTGCTCAACTTTCATGCATTCAGGTGCATCTTCATCGTCGAAATCGCCATTTGGTCAAGCAAGAGGACGCTGTCATCATCGCCATTCATCTTTTAGGAAAGCTGCTCGGTTTTACTTCTGAACGGGCGTGGCATCGTTTTGTCACGGGAAATTTGTTCACAAACGGCTCGTTTCTCGAACGTTCCCGGTATAACCGCCGTTGCCGGGCGCTTGGTTTCGCCATCAAATGGATCCGTCATGAGCTGGCAAAACGCGGTCAACATCATGCCTATGCCGTCGTCGACAGCTTGCCGCTCCCGTTGTGCCATACGGCAAGAATGCATCGCGTCAAACGGTTTCAAGAGATCGCCGACATCGGGTATTGCGCTTCCAAAAAGCAATGGTACTACGGGTTGAAGCTGCACCTTCAAGTGACCGATCAAGGGCTGCCAATGGGGTATGTGGTGACGGAAGCATCTTGCCACGATCGAATCGCAGCCGAAAGCGTGATGACCCAAATTCCCCACCCGTATAACTTCGGGGACAAAGGATTCATTAGCCGTGACTTGCAAAAAAGGCTGTACGAAGAATACCAAATGGCGCTTTGGACTCCGTCTCGAAAAAACCAGAAACATCGTGCGTCTGAGACATGGGAGCAGTGGATCCAACAAAAACGCAAAGTGATCGAGACGGTGTTCTCGGTTCTGGTTGATCACTATCGCATCACGGGGATCCGAGCCAATTCGATTATCGGATTTGAAGTGGCACTAGACGGTATATTGTTAGCTTATTCCCTGGTTACACTTGGGCTAGTTGAGCGATAAAGCTCAACTAGCACCACGGGTATATATATGTGAAATCAGAAAAAAACTCTTACATTACGTAAGAGGCGTGCTATTTTCCGTTCCATTTAAGATTTGTTGGGCCATTTGTACGCTTTCTTCCGAAGGAGGTTCAATTCCTTCCAAAGGATACTTCAATCCAAGCGCTTTCCATTTGTATACCCCTAGTTTATGGTACGGGAGAATTTCAATTTTTTCCACATTATTTAACGTACGAATAAAAGCGGCGAGACGGCGCAAGTCATTAGGGTCATCGGTAATGGTTGGAACGAGAACATGCCGGATCCAAACAGGAACGTTTTTTTCGGATAAAAACCGAGCAAATTGTAAAATGTGTTTATTTGTTTTTCCTGTCAGTTTCCGATGTTTTTTTTCATCGATATGTTTTAAATCAAGCAAAATTAAATCCGTATAGGAAAGCAATTCATTTAATTTTTGCTGGAACGATGCTTCTGTCGTGTAGCATCCCCCTGACGAATCGATTGCTGTATGAATGCCGAGTTTTTTGCATGCTTTAAATAGCTCAATTAAAAAGTCGATTTGTAGCAAAGGTTCTCCGCCGCTGACGGTAATCCCGCCGCCGGAAGCGTTGATAAACGGCAAGTACGTTTTCACGTCATCGATAATTTCTTCTACGGTCATTTCTTTTCCTTTTCCGATTTCCCATGTATCGGCGTTATGGCAATATTGGCAGCGCAATACACATCCTTGTGTAAAGATGACATAACGAAGGCCCGGGCCATCGACGGTACCGCATGATTCGATGGAGTGAATAAATCCTTTCATACGCATGTTCTCCTTCCTAAGAGAAATATACCCCCTCACAAGAAGGAGGGGGGAGAGATTACATTGTTTCATGGAACGTGCGGTTAATGACGTCAATTTGTTGTTCACGAGTTAGTTTAATGAAGTTGACGGCATATCCAGAGACGCGAATCGTTAATTGCGGATATTTTTCTGGATGTTCCATCGCGTCTAATAATGTTTCGCGATTCAACACGTTAATGTTGAGATGATGCCCGCCTTTTTCCATGTAACCGTCTAAAATAGCGACAAGATTGTGAATACGTGTTTCCTCGTCTTTTCCTAACGCTTTCGGAACGATCGAGAACGTGTTTGAAATACCGTCTAGGGCGTGTTCATACGGCAATTTTGCCACAGAGCTTAACGAAGCGAGCGCACCTTTCATGTCGCGGCCGTGTAGCGGGTTCGCTCCTGGAGCAAACGGTTCGCCAGCGCGGCGGCCATCTGGTGTATTGCCTGTCTTTTTACCGTATACGACGTTTGATGTAATCGTTAAAATCGATAACGTATGTTTTGAATCGCGATACGTTTTATGTTTTTTCAATTTCGTCATAAAGCGTTCGACTAAATCAACCGCAATTTGGTCGACGCGATCATCGTTATTTCCGTATTTCGGGAAGTCGCCTTCAATTTCAAAATCAACAGCAATGCCGTTTTCATCGCGAATCGGTTTTACTTTTGCATATTTGATCGCGCTTAACGAATCGGCGACAACCGATAGCCCGGCAATACCAGTTGCCATTGTGCGCAAAACGTGGGTATCATGAAGCGCCATTTCAATGCGTTCGTAACAATATTTGTCGTGCATGTAATGGATGACATTGAGTGTATTAATATAAAGTTCGGCAAGCCATTCAAGCACTTGATCGAATTTACGCATTACTTCGCCATAATCTAAATATTCGGATGTAATTGGCGCAAATTCAGGACCAACTTGAATTTTTAATTTTTCATCGACGCCGCCGTTAATCGCATATAACAATGCTTTCGCGAGGTTGGCGCGCGCTCCGAAAAATTGCATTTGTTTACCGATTCGCATCGCCGATACGCAGCAGGCAATTCCGTAATCATCGCCAAATTCAACGCGCATTAAGTCGTCGTTTTCATATTGAATCGAGCTTGTTTTAATCGACATTTTCGCGCAATATTCTTTGAACGCTTCCGGTAATTGTTTCGACCAAAGTACGGTTAAGTTTGGTTCTGGCGCAGGTCCTAAGTTATCTAACGTATGAAGGAAACGGAACGAGTTTTTCGTTACTAACGGACGACCGTCGATAGCGACTCCGCCGATTGATTCTGTTACCCATGTCGGGTCGCCGCTAAATAGTTCGTTATATTCCGGCGTTCTTGCGAATTTGACAAGGCGCAATTTCATCACAAAATGGTCGACAAGCTCTTGCGCTTCTTTTTCTGTTAGTGTACCTTCTTGTAGGTCGCGTTCGATATAAATATCTAAGAAGGTGGAAACGCGCCCTAAGCTCATCGCTGCGCCGTTTTGTTCTTTAATGGCGGCGAGATAAGCGAAATAGAGCCATTGGAATGCTTCATGCGCGTTTCGCGCTGGTTTGGAAATGTCGTAACCGTAGCTTAATGCCATTTGTTTCAATTCGTTTAACGCGCGAATTTGTTCAGCAATTTCCTCGCGAAGGCGGATAATGTCTTCCGTCATCGTTCTTGCGCCGGTGTTTTTCAAATCCTTTTGTTTTTCTTCAATCAGACGATCGACACCGTATAATGCTACACGGCGATAGTCGCCAATAATGCGGCCGCGTCCGTACGCGTCTGGAAGACCGGTGATGATTCCTGCTTTGCGCGCTAATCTCATTTCTTCGGTGTAAACGTCAAATACACCTTGGTTATGCGTTTTTCGGTATTCCGTAAAGATTTTTTTCACTTCGTCGCTTATTTTGTAGCCGTATGCTTCACATGATTGCTGCGCCATGCGGATGCCGCCGAACGGCATTAATGCGCGCTTAAACGGTTTATCCGTTTGAAAGCCAACGATTTTTTCCAAGTCTTTGTTTAAATAACCTGGTCTGTGGGAAGTGATGGTGGAAACAATGGATGTGTCCATATCAAGAACGCCGCCTTTTTCGCGTTCTTGCTTCGACAATTCCATCACTTGTTCCCAAAGTTTTTTCGTTGCTTCGGTCGGTCCTTCTAAAAACGATTCATCCCCATAGTAAACGGTTACGTTGTTTAAAATAAAGTCACGGACGTCAATGGACTTTTTCCATTTAGACCCTTTAAAATTTCGCCACGGGTCTAATACAGCAACAGCTTGTTTCATAACAGATCCCCTCCCAATTGTTCAGAACAATCATATATAACAGATCTCATCTCTATGATACTATATTTTTGGATGCTTAGAATCATCTATTATTGAATAGTTTGTGAAATGTTGAACAATTTTAATTTAAAGACAGTGAAAAAAGAAGAAATGACAACCAATGAACATGAAGAAGGATGTAAAAATAAAAAATCTCCATCCCTTGTTATAAATCGGGAGGTCAGATCGGCGGTCCGCCATCGGTCCGCCTTTTTGCCAAGCGCTCCATCCTTTCCTCCCCCGCCCTTGTCACCGCTTCGGAAACTGAAACGATAATTTCTTCTCGTTTTCATCCCAGACAAGGATGGCGTCAAACGTTTTTTCGCCTTTTTTAAACCCTTTGATGACATTCGTTTTCCCTTGCGCCAGCAGTTTTTTCACATTGGCCGCCGAAATCGATTTGCCGAGAATGCGTTTGGAGATCGTAAACGGGCATTTTGTTTTCGCGTACTGGTCGCAGCCGTACAACGTTCCTTTGTCGACGACGGTCCCGCCGCAAAGCGGGCACGGTCCAAGCTTCTCGCCCATCGTTTTTTTCTTCCTTGTCCGTTGGATCGAGGCGGTGTCAACCCCTCTGAAATTCCAATTCGGCGCAGCGGCGATGGCGTCAGCGACCACTTTTTGCGCCAACTTTTTCACCTGTTCCATAAAGGCAGCGGGAGAGGCGCTCCCTTCGCCGATTTCGCTTAAGCGCTGCTCCCATTTCGCCGTCATTTCCGGCGAGGCGAGAATCGTGCCGCCGAGCGCCTCGATCAATACTTTCGCCTTGTCGGTCGCATATACGAGGTTGTTTTTCACTTCAATATACTTCCGCTCTTTCAGCATGGTAATGATCGCCGCCCTTGTTGCTTCCGTGCCGAGCCCTTCCGTTTTGGCGAGCACTTTTTCCAGTTCCTCATCGTCCAAAAATTTTCCCGCCGTTTTCATCAAGGTGATGAGTTCGCCTTCTGTATACCGTTTCGGCGGCTCGGTCTTCCCTTCTTTCACCTTGACAGCGGCCGCTTCCCCCGCCTCCCCTCGCTCAAGGAGAGGCAGCGCAGCATCTTTCTCCTCCTCATGCGGACGGATGACGGCGCGCCATCCTTCCTCGACGACTTGTCTTCCTTTCGAAACAAAGCGGGCCCGGCCGTCAACGAGCGTTGTGACGGTCGTATAATCGATGACCGCCGCCTGATGGTGGGCGGCAATTAGGCGGCGGACGACCAAATCGTACACCTTCCGTTCGTCGGCTGACAGCTTCTCGGGATCCACCACTTGCTCGGTCGGGATAATGGCGTAATGGTCCGTCACCTTTTTCTCGTTTACATAACGTTTATTCTGTAAAATCGACGGCTGCGGCAGCGGAAAATACGAAGCGTACGCCGGAAACGAGGACAGCTTTTGCAAAATGGCGGGAAACGTTTCCGCTTCCCCTTTCGTCACATGCATCGAATCGGAACGAGGATACGAAACGATCCCTTTTTGGTAGAGCGATTGCAGCACATCAAGCGTCTTTTTCGGCGAGAAGCGGTACAACTTGTTCGCTGTCGCTTGCAGCGTCGATAAGTTGAACAACAGCGGCGGCTGATACGTTTTCCGCTCTGTGTGGACGTCGGCGACTTCCGCCCGTTTTCCTTGGCAAAAGGCAGCGATCTTTTTCGCCATCTCCTCGTCCCCAAGACGCGTTTGGCCGTTTTTATCCGTCCATTTTCCTTCATAACGCTTGTCGCCAATGACAAACGAGGCGACGACTTCCCAAAACGGTTCAGGGCGGAACTGCTCAATTTCCCGCTCACGCCGGACGATCAGCGCCAATGTCGGCGTCTGCACGCGCCCGACGGAAAACACATCGTTCATCCCGCGTTCCTTCAGCAAGAGGCTGTACACGCGCGAGGCGTTCATGCCGACGAGCCAATCCGCGCAGGCGCGGGCGTACGCTTCCTCATAGAGCGGGCGCGTCGTCCGTTCATCAAGCAGGCGGCGGAACCCTTCCTCGATCGCCTTCGGAGTCAAGGACGACAGCCAAAGCCGCTTCATCGGCTTGTTCACGCCGCTTAGGCGGATGAGGTTGCGCACAATGAGCTCCCCTTCGCGCCCCGCGTCGCCGGCATGGATGATTTCCGTCACTTCCGGCTTTCGCAGCAATTCTTTCACAACCTTGAACTGTTTCGCCTTCGCTTTTTCGATCTCATACTCAAACCGTTCCGGGATGATCGGCAACGTGCCGAGCGTCCACCGCTTCCACTCCGGCCGATACCGCTCCGGCGGGGCGAGCTGGAACAAATGCCCGATCGCCCATGTCATATACGCCCCGTCGGGAAACAAGTCATTCGGCAAAATTTCGATATAGCCTTGCCGTTTTTTCGTCCGAAAAATCGAGGCGAGCGTCGCCCCTTGGTCCGGCTTTTCCGCGATAATGACCTTCATCGTCCTCTCCCCTTACGGCACATCATGCCCCATGGAGCTTTGTAAGATAGCGAACCATTGCTCGCGGGAAAGCGGAAGCGACAACGCCCGCACCGCCCGCTCGATGCGTTCTTGTTTCCCCGAGCCGACAATCGGCATCATCCGCGCTGGATGAACGAGAAGCCACGCGTACAACACTTCGTCGATCGTCTCAGCGCCCACCTCACCCCGCACTTGTTCAAGCGTCCCGCGCAACCGCACCGCCCGGTCATCGTCAGCGGAAAAAATCACCCCGCCGGTGAGCGGCGACCATACCATTGGCGGAATGCGCTTCTCAAGGCAAAGGTCAACGGTGCCGTCTTCAAGATTTTCCAACTGATACGCCGATACTTCGATTTGGTTGGTCACGAGCGGAAACGGCAAATACGACTGAAGCATTTCCCACTGCGAACGTTTAAAGTTGGAAACGCCAAAATAGCGCACTTTTCCATCCTGCTTGAGTTGGAGAAACGCCTCGGCCACCTCTTCCGGGTTCATAAACGGATCCGGGCGGTGGATAAGCAATACATCAATATAATCGGTATGGAAGTGTCGAAGGGATTGCTCAACCGAAGCGATGATATGATTTTTGCTTGTATCGTATAATTTCATCCCGTACTTCGATGGCAGCTTGATGCCGCATTTCGTCACGATCTCGATCTGACCGCGCAAGCTTGGCTTTAACGCCAGGGCTTCGCCAAAGCGCGATTCACACGTATAGTCGCCGTAAATATCAGCATGGTCAAACGTCGTAATGCCGCGCTCAAGACAAAATTCAATGAGCCCGAGCAGCTGCTCGCGCGAATAGCCCCAGTCCGCAAGCCGCCAACAGCCGTGAATGAGGCGGGAAAACGTCAAATCGTCCGCCAACCGAATTCGTTCCATTGATTGTCTCCCTTTCTTTATTTTTGGCTAAAATCGTTCCGCTTGCGCATACTACCAACAAGAGGAAAAAACGGAAAGGACGTGATGATATGAAGCGCTGGCTTCTTGGGCTCGCCGCTGTGCTTCTTTTCGCCTCCCCATGGCCGGCATCAGCCGCCGAAACCGCATACGAATGGAACCTAGCCGACATTTATCCATCCGAAGCCGAGTGGATGCACGACTACAAGGCGGTGCAAAACGCCTTGCCGAAACTGGCGGCGTTTGAAGGAAAACTCGATGATGAAAAGACGATCGCCAAACTGTTCGCCCTCAACGAACAAACGGCCCGCAAGCTCGAAAAACTGGCGCTTTACACCCATTTAAAACGCGATCTGAACATTGAAGACGAGGCAGCGGCCCGGCTTGGGGCAAAAGTAGAAGCGCTCGCCGCCCAATATGCGGCGAAAACAGCGTTCATCGAGCCGGAACTGCTCGCCCTACCCGAGCGGACGCTCAAGAAGCTCCAAACGAGCAAAGAGCTGAAAGCGTACCGCTATTACTTCCATGAGTTGCGCGAGCAAAAGCCGCATACGCTTACGAAACGCGAAGAACGGCTGCTCGCGAAACTATCGCCGGTGCTCGGCGAGGCGGAGAACATTTATGACCACGCCGTCCGCGGCGATTACGAGCCGCCGTCTGTCACGATGCCGAATGGAAAAACAGTGACATTGACCGACGACCAATACGCCGCCATGCTCGAGCACCCGGACCGCCGCTATCGAAAGGCGGCGTTTGAAGCGAAAGCGAAAAGCTATGAGGCGCTCGAGCAGACCGCCGCGGCGACGTTGTACGCCTCGGTCAAAGCGGACGAATTGTATGCGAACGTGCGCCGCTATCCATCCGGCCTGGCCGCCGCTCTGGCCGCCGACGATGTCCCGAAGGAAGTGTTCGACAACTTAATCGCCGCCACCCGCCGCCATTTGCCGGCGCTGCACCGCTATATCGAATTGCGGCGGCGCGCGCTCGGGCTTGACCGCGTTCACAGCTATGATTTGTACGTGCCGCTTGTCGGCGAAACGGCGAAATCGATCCCAGTTGAAACAGCGAAAACGTTCATTGTCGAAGGGCTCAAGCCGCTCGGCGCCGACTATATCAAACAGGTGCACCGAGCGTTTCAAGAGCGATGGCTTGATGTCTTCCCGCGCCCGAAAAAATATACCGGCGGCTACAACACGGGAGCGTATGACACCCATCCGTTCATCTTGCTCAATTACAACGGTTCGCTTGATGGCGTATTGACGATGGCTCACGAGCTTGGGCACGCCATGCATTCCGTCTACACGAACCGCGCGCAGCCGTACCATTATTCCGGTCATTCGATTTTCACCGCCGAAGTCGCCTCGACCGCGAACGAATGGCTCATGCTCGATTATTTGTACAAACAGGCGAAAACAAAAGAAGAAAAACTCCGCCTGCTCGTCGAACAAATCGAGCAAATCCGCGGCACGTTGTACACGCAAGTGATGTATTCCGAATTTGAACGGATGATTCATGACAAAGTGCGCCAAGGCGGCAGTCTGACAGCGGACGAACTGAACCATCTTTGGCTTGGCCTGCTGAAAACGTATTACGGCCCGGCGTACGCCGCCGATCCCGGCGCCGCGCGCGGCTGGCTGCGCATCCCACATTTTTATGACGCCTTTTATGTATACAAATATGCCACTTCGCTCGCGGCGTCGTACACCATTGTGAGCGGCATCCAAACCGATGCAAGCGGCAAGGCGGTGAAGCGGTACACACAATTTTTGCGCTCCGGCGCATCCGATGATCCGATCCGTCTGCTCAAGCGAGTCGGAGTGGATATGACAAGCCCCGAACCGATCGAGCGGGTCTTAGGTCATTTCGCCGAACTCGTTGACGAACTCGATCGACAGCTGCCAAGCCAAAACCGTCAGCGGTCTATATAGATGCAATTTAAAGCTTTAACATTTTTTGTCTTTGCCGGTCATTGCATCCGACTGTCGAGTGACCGAACAACGCCGCTTAAAGACCCATATATGGGTCTGTGAAGCAGGTGGTTGTTCGGTCTTCCGTCACGCCTTGGCGTGACGGGGCAAGCCACACGCTTGCCTTCGACAGTCGAAAATGGACAAACCGCTTTTCCGTCAAGGATATGTTAAACTTCTTCGTTACATCTATATACATGAAAGAGGTGTCCCGCGCCGTTCGGGACACCTTTGTTATTGCGGCGGAAAAAAGAATATCGCTTTGCGTTGCAACGCGCGGGACCGGTTAAGGCGGTCGATCGCGTACAAAGCGACATCATGCGCTTGCCCCGCAGCCAAGACGGTTATTCACTTAAAGATGCGCCTGCAATTTTTTCTTTCACCTTGCGGATGTTTTCCATCTTATTGTCCCAACACGCTTGGCTCAAATCAACGGGATATTGCTCGGGATTGAGCGTCCGTTTGTACTCCTCCCAAAACAAGCGCAAGCTTTCTTTTGCGTACGCTTGAATGTCCGGAAGCGGCGGCGACGTATACACGAGCCGGCCGTTGTCGAAGATCGTCACATGCAAGTCACGCGCTTCGAAATTGGTGACGAATTTGCTGATGAACGTGTACACCGGATGGAACATTTTCAACCGCTCTTCTTGCTGCGGGTTTTCGCTCTCTAAGGCGATGTAGTCGCCTTCCGCTTTATGGTTGATTTTGTTGACGATGCGGTACACCCGCTTCAGCCCCGGCGTCGTCACTTTTTCCGGATTGCCGCTGATTTTGATCGTATCGACCATCTCACCGCGTTCGTTTTCGATCGCCACCATTTTGTACACGGCGCCGAGCGCCGGCTGATCGTACGCCGTAATGAGTTTGGTGCCGATCCCCCACACATCGATTTTCGCCCCTTGCGACTTCAAGTTTAAAATCGTATCTTCGTCCAAATCGTTTGAGGCGAAAATTTTCGCGTTCGGAAATCCGGCTTCATCGAGCATTTTCCGCGCTTCTTTCGACAAATAGGCCAAATCGCCGCTGTCGATGCGGATGCCGATAAAGTTGATTTGGTCGCCCAGCTCCTTCGCGACGCGAATGGCGTTTGGCACCCCCGACTTCAACGTATCGTACGTATCGACAAGAAAGACACAGTCTTTATGGCGGCGTGCATACTTCAAAAAGGCCGTGTATTCATCCTGATACGCTTGAATCATTGAATGGGCGTGCGTTCCGGCGACCGGAATGCCAAACAGCTTCCCGGCACGCACGTTTGATGTCGCCTCAATCCCGCCGATATACGCTGCGCGCGCGCCCCAAAGCGCCGCATCCATCTCCTGCGCCCGCCGGCTGCCGAACTCCAAGGCCGGCTCATCCCCGAGAATATGCTTAATGCGCGACGCTTTCGTGGCGATGAGCGTCTGGAAATTGATAATGTTTAAAATAGCCGTTTCGATGAGCTGCGCCTCGGCGAGCGGCGCCTCGATGCGCATAATCGGTTCATTGGCAAACACCACTTCCCCTTCGCGCATCGAACGGACCGTGCCGGTGAAGCGAAGCGTCCGCAAATAGTCTAAAAAGTCGTCGCGGTAGCCAAGTTCTTGGCGCAAATAGTCGATGTCGCTGTCAGAAAATCGGAACTGCTGCAAAAACTGAATGACGCGCTCCAACCCAGCGAACACCGCATAGCCGTTGCCAAACGGCAGCTTGCGGAAAAACACTTCAAACACAGCGCGGCGCTCATGCATACGATCTTCCCAATACGTCTCGACCATATTGATTTGATATAAGTCCGTATGAAGCATCAAGCTGTCATCAGCATATGTCTTCATGAATTGCTACCTCCAACACACGAATGACGGCGCCGCCGAATAAAACAATGTTCATCGTCTATTCTATCACGTTTTCTCCATTATTCCACTATTTTCGCGCCTAGCGTATGGCGAAAATGGCGGAGCGCCCATTCGTGTCCCGCCGCGTCGAAGCTCGCCACCGCCCGCCGGTGGACGACGATGCGAAATCCTTTGTTGTACGCATCGACCGCCGTATGGAGGACGCAAATATCGGTGCAGCAGCCGACCAAATGCACTTCCGTGATGCCTCTTTCGCGCAATTTCAGCTCCAAATCGGTCCCGGCGAACGCGCTGTAGTGCGTTTTGTCCATCCAGTAGACGTTGTCTTTATGCTTATTTGCTTGATACACCTCTTCGAGCTCCCCGTACAGCTTTCGCCCCTCCGTCCCTTCAATGTTATGCGGCGGAAACAACTTCGTTTCCGGATGATAGTCGTCTCCCGCCACATGTTTGTCAATGGCAAAGACGACAAAATCACCGTTGTCAATAAACTGTTTCGTCACCCGCACGAGCTCTTTTTCAATCGCCTGCCCCGGTTTCCCGCATGTAAGCGCGCCATGATCAGCGATGAAATCGACGGTGTAGTCGATGTTAATAAGCGCTTTGTTCATTCCCGTTCACTCCTTTTCCTCTTCCTGCATGGTCGGGTTGCTGTTTTTTCATCCCGCCTACATCTTGTTGGGCTTTTCTACCATTATACCATAGCAATATGGACAGCAGACAAGACAACAAATCCCCTGCCTGCTTTGAAGCAGACAGGGGATTGTCGAAGTCGTTTTAGCTGTTTTCCGCCGCTTTGGCCGCTTTCATTTGAGCACGCAAAATGAGCGACTGGATGATCGAGAAGCAGCCGCCGACGACCCAATAGAGCGACAGCGCCGATGGAACGGAGCTGGCGCCGATAAAAATCATAACCGGCATGATGTACGACATCATCGCCATTTGCGGCATTTGTTCTTCAGCCATCGACGGCGACAGGCGGAGCGAGATGAACGTCGTCAACGCCGCTAAAACAGGCAAAATGAAATACGGATCGCGATGACCGAGCTCGACCCATAAGAACGAATGCGTTTTAATTTCTTGCGTCCGCGAAATCGCGTAATACAGCGCCATAAAAATCGGCATTTGAATGAGCACCGACAGGCAGCCGCTCGCCGGGTTGACGCCGTGCTTTTGATACAGCTGCATCATTTCTTGCTGGAGCTTGCGCTGCGTTTCCGGGTCTTTGCTTTTATATTTTTCTTGCAGCTTCATAAGCTCCGGGCGCAGTTTTTGCATGGCGATCGATGCGCGGAACTGCTTCAAAATGAGCGGCAGCAAGCAAAAGCGGACGATGAGCGTCAGCACGATAATGGCGATGCCGTAATTGTCGCCAAACCAGTGCCCAAGCGTCAAAAGAAGCTTCGACATTGGATAGACAAAATAATGGTTCCAAATGCCTTGACTATGTTCGTCGATCGGTTCGTTGCGGTTACAGCCGGCAAGAAGCAAAACGGCGCCAAGCAGCACCAATACCCATTTTTTCATGAAAAGCCCTCCTTCAATATCATGTTGCAAAATCATGCCGTTTCAACATAAAGGAAAGGGCCTTCCATCCTCATCCGTTCGGCTTGTCCGTTCCCAAACGGGAATTTTCCGCCGCTGCGGCAAAAACAGCGGGCGCCATGGAAGCGCCGCCCGTTCGGCGCCTCCCTCTGCTTCATGCTCGCGAACCGCGGCCAACGCCGGTTCATAAAACAGCGAACCTGCCATCCGGCGCGCGCTCGTATGTCCTTTCATGATGATCCATAGCGCGCCGACAAGCGACATATACACAAGCAAATCAATAGGCGCTTCCATGCGTCCACCTCCCTTTCGCCTGTCGATTGTTCTCTTTCCATACAATAGCAAACTTTCAACCGAAAGAAAAGCAACAATTGATCACATCCGCTCCAAGCGGTGAAATGCCGGCTCGTCGGCTGCCAAGACGGCCAGCTCCCCGCTTTCATCGGCCGCCAGCGCCGCCCGAAGCTCTTCTTTCGCCTCATCGAAGCGTCCAAGCAGTGCGAGATAGCGGGCTCGTTCGTAGCGAAGCCGGGCATCGTTGGCCATATGGACGCACCGCTCGATGGTCGCGAGCGCCTGATCGATGCGCCCCGCTTCTTCATAAACAGCCGCAAGCTGCATATGGAACTCTTCATCCTCAGGATACCAATCAGCATAGCGCTCCCAAAGCGCCGCTGCTTCTTGATAGCGGCCCGTTTCCATATAATGCTCGCCAAGCAACATGAGCGCCTCACGGGCGAGCGGTTCTTCCGCCACAGTCTCCTCGAGCTGCCGCTCGGCTTTCTCGCGCTGTCCTTCTTGAAGCCAAACGACCGCCTGCAACACGCGCAGGTCGACATCATCCGGGTCATCAGCCAGCAGCCGCTCCAGCCAGCGCTTCGCTTCCTCGCGTTTTCTTTCCTCATCGGCGGCCAATAAATATTCCACAAATTCTTGCGCCAAAGACGGATCCCAAACGCGGGCGAGCGCTTTGCGCCACGTTTTCACGGCATCGCTGTCCAATTCGAGCGCGGCATATAAGCGGGCGAGCCGCCTGTAGGCTTCCGCATCGCTGCGGTTGAGGCGAATCGCTTCGTCGTAGAAATCGGTCACAATCGAAAACAAGACAACGGTGCCGACCCATTCTTTCGCTTTTGTCCACCATCGCACCGGTTCGTCATGCCCCCCCTTCTCCTCGCCAAAATACGGGAAAAGAGCCGAGGCAGTGTTCCGATACATCACGCTTTTCGCCTCGCGGCTTGCCTTCAGCCGCTCGAGTCGATGGCGCAGCTTCCCTAAGCCGCGCATCGTTTTCGGAAAGAGAGCCACATACAACGGGTACAACGATTCATCGTCCGGATGGCGCACCATCAACTGTTCGAGCAGTTTCGCCGCCTCTTTTTGGCTTCCTTCCGCGATCAGCACCATCGCCCAATGGCGGAGCACTTCAGGATGGTCCGGGTCAAGAGCAAGCGCCTTCTCGACGGCCGCCTTTTCTTGATCGCGGCGCTCAAGCGCTCCATAAACATATCCAAGGCTGTCGTAATACCACACCTCCCCTGCATGCGGACGGGCGTCAGCCAACGCGCGGAGAAGCGCGGAAGGCTCCGCGATCGCGGCAAGCTGCTCCATATCGATGCGCTTCGGGGCCAAGCGCACCGCCTGAAGCAAATGCGCGTGCTGCCGCTCTTCGTTTTCTTCCGCCTCATAGAGTGAAGCTAAGCGAAAATGGCAAAGGACAAACGATGGATCGGCTTTGAGACAAGCCTCATACTGTTGTTTCGCCTCTTCGTGGCGTCCAAGCGAGGCGCACAGCTCCGCGAGCCGGAAGAGGGAAAGCGCATGGCCCATGGCGGCAGCTTCTCGGTAAAACGCCATGGCCTTCGACGGCCGGCCTTGCCGTTCATAAAGGGCGCCGAGAGCGGAATGGGCCGAAGCGAGTGTCGGGCGAGCCGAGACAAGCTGCTCTAAAAACGCCCGGCCGCGTTCCTCTAAAGACGGCGTTGCCAGCTGATCAAGGTAAAACTCGTACGCTTCTTCCGCCTCAAACTCAGCCAGACGCAACCCTTCTTCCAACCACGACAGCGCCGTCTCGCGTCCTTCCCCCTCGTCGGCGAACCCATGGGCGACAAGCCATCTTCCCGCGTTCAGCCAATATTCGCTGTTGTTGGCAAAACGGGTGCGCTGCTTGATTACATACCGGCGCGCCGCTTCCACATCCCCGCGCTCCGCGAGGGCGGCCGCCAAGCCGAGATGGGCGAACACGTCATCGCTGTCATGGCGGATCGCCTCTTCGTAGCACGAAACCGCTTGTTCCGCCTCTCCTTCCTCCATATAGAGATCGCCAAGGCGGACGTAAAGCGGCGCCAACCGCCAGGCGGCGGCCAATCCCTCTTCCAACACCGCTTTCGCTTTTTCCCGATCACCGTCGTCATCATACAAGTCAGCCAACATCAAATACGGGTACGGTTCCTGCGGGTCGAGCGCTTTGGCGACGCAAAAGCCGCGTTCCGCCTTGCGCCTTCGGCCGAGCTCCCGATCGCAGCAGGCCCGCTCATACCAAAGCTGGGCATCCCGCCGCTCGCGGCGCACAAGACGATCAAACCAGTCGCGCGCTTCGGCAAACCGCTTCGCATGGAACAACAGCACACCGTGATTCGTTTCGATAAACAAATCGCCCGGATACAGGCTGACTGCCACGCGCGAAGAGATGAGCCCTTTTTCGATATGACCGGCGTACGCCGAGGCGAGCCCGAAATAGCTCCACACTTCCGGCTGGTCTGGGTCCAACTGGAGCGAGGTGCGAAAATAGCGAGCCGCCTCTTCATAGCGGCTGGCAAAAAAGGCGATTCGGCCGCGCAAATAATGGTAGAGCGGGCTTTGTGCCTTTCCTTTCACCCGTTTGAGCACCTCTTCAGCCTTCTCCATTTCTTGCGTGTAGACATACGCTTTCGCCGCCATCAGCAGCAAGTCGTTATGTTCCGGATACTCGTTCAAGACTCGTTCCGTATACTCCAATACAAGCGGCTTCGCCTCGTCGATGCCGAAATGCTTCATGACATACAGCCATGTGTACGGGATGTGCTCATGCTGGCGCAAAAAGGCGACAAAGGCGGCGAAATGCGCCTGTTCGTCCTCGTCCATCTTTTCAGCCAACGCGTGCAGCTCACGGAAATAGCGGTCCTCCTCCTCCGGAAGCTCGGCGGCGAGCGCCGCTTTTTCCCGGGGAAGCGCCACAATCGACAAATAATGCGTCCCTGCATACCACTTGGCAAGCTCGTCCTTGGAAACGACAAACGGATCAAACAGATTCGGGTCTTGCACATAAAACGCCTCGAGCCGTTCGTCATAGCCAAACAGCACTTGGACGTGTGATGACTGTTCGTAATCGACGCTTAACAGCACCGGAACGCCCTCATCAATGAGCCGCTTCCAGCGCGGCAGCGTGCCGATGAAAAAGCGGCAAACAAATCCAATATCTTCCAAATAATGTACGGTCGTGGACAGCTTCGATCCGCGCACATCAAAAATATGTTCGGCCACTTCATCCTGCGTGCGGGGGGAACCAAGCAATCGAAGCATCATTTCCAGACTCGCCGGCACGCAATAGTTGTGCTTTTGCACGACCGGCACAAGCGGCAGCGCCACCGACCGTTTCCCTTGCCGCCCAAGCGCGCGGGCGTACGGCGTTTTTTCAAGCTGCGGCTCCGCTTTCACAAGCGATTCAAGCTTCTCCCATTCCTCAAGCTGGTAATACAGTTCGGCGCGCAAATGGGCGAAATAACGGCGATGCATATGAAGCGGATTCAGGCGGTCAAGTTCCTCCATCGCCGCGAGCGCCTCGCGGTAGGCGCGCACATCGCGCAGGCGGCGCACGCGCTCAGCGTAAAACGCTAACACTTGCGGAAAACGCTGCTTTCCTTCTTCCAAAACGGCAAGCGCCTCGCGGTGGCGGCCATCGAGCGCATACAAATCGGCAAGAAGCAAATAGCACATATCGCCGCGCTCCGGGTCATCGAGACCGGCGCAAATCACCTGTTCGGCGCGCTTCCGGTCGCCGGTCTCGATATAAAAATAGCCCCACTTGTCATGCATCGGCGCCGTCTCATAGCGGGCAACCACATCCATCCATTCGTGCGCCTCATCGATCCGCTGCATATCCAATAAAGCGCGCACCAACGCAAACGCCGCCCGGGCGATCGCTTCCCTCGGCTCCTCCACCCGGCCATCGAGCGCGGCGGTCAGGCGCGGAGTGAGCGCCTCTTCCACATCGAGCGGCCGGCGTTGATCGAGCCATTCGTCGCACAACCACGCGAGCGTCTGCAGCGTGTTGAACTTCCGGTGGGCGTACCGGGCGACAAGCCCGCTATGCCGGTACATAAGCGCGTAGTCGAACAGGCGGACAAGCGTCCGAAACGGTTCGATCTCGTCCCACGAAGCCATGAGCGGCCGCCATTGAAACAATCCCATATTTTCTAAATGCGGCCGCACCTGGGCAAGGGCATCCACGATTCGTTTTTCTTCAACGAGCAATGCGATCGGTTTGATATGATTCATACAAAGAAAACTCCCTTATTCTTTTTCCAGCTATTTATTAAGTGTAGAACAAGCCCGGCAAAACAGCCACATATTTTTTCACAAAAATACCGACAAACAAAAAATGGCCTCTCCTTTGAACAGGATCAGCCATATACCGATTCGTTTTATCCGGCGTGCTTGGCGAAAAATTCGAGAGACCGTTCAATAATCATCGGTTGGTCGTAATCGAGCGTCGCCACATGGTAGCTGTTTCGGAGGCGGACGATCTCTTTCTCCGTCGATGAAATACCTTGAAAGATGATGTCGGCGTTTCCCGGCGGCACGACGTGATCTTCGTCAGAGACAAAAATCAACGCCGGACAGACGATGCGATCGAGTTTCGCTTTTGTCTGTGCCATCAGCCTAGCCAGCTGAAGAAGAGAAGCGGTCGGCATTTTCTCGTATGCCAGCTCTTTCACATCCGGATTTTTCAAGTCCGAACCGATCGAATCCAGATACCTCGGCAGCTCGCCCCCGCACCTCTTTTTTCCTTTTTTTGATCGGACGCCGTTACCACATCGACAACCATGACCACCACCATTCGTGAAACAAGCCGTTGACGCCAAAATAGACGAATGCGATCCAAGCGATGCCAACCAATGCTTTCTCCATCCCTTTTCCCGTCCGATAGAGCGGCACTTTCCACCGCTTGGACGAAAACGGCCAAAACAGCGGCACCCCTTGAACAGAAAAAAAGTCTTCCACAATATGAAACAAGTAGCCGAGCACGAGCCCAGCGGTAAACGGCGACGCCGAGTCGCGCCAGACGAGGGCGGCAAGCACCCCCCAAACGATGAGCGAATGCGTCATGCCGCGATGGCCGAACGCTTCTTTTACTTTCCCCGCGACGCCGAACGAACGGCGGCCGACGTATGACGACGGCTCGTCAATGTCAGGAAGAAGGCTGCCGATGACAAGCCCCACCGTATAGGCGGCGGTAAACGGCAGCTTTGTATGCGCGGCCGCCGCCGCGCCGAGGCATAATGTGGCAATGACATGGCTGGAGTATCGCAACGAAATCCCCTCAAACTTTTATCGTTTTCCCCATTATACCACATATCGTTTTCCCCATTATACCACAGAAAAGAATATTCGTTCGTTTTTTGACGGATTTGTGACAATGATGCCAAGTGTGACAAAGTTAACATCGCGTTATTAACATCATGGCTATAGTTAAAAGTACACAACGCTAATAAGGAGTGAAGCAAATGAAACGAAAACGATCTCCGTTCATCAACCGTTTCAAATATATTCGGCCGATCGAGCGCCAAGCCGACGGCCATAGCGAAACAACCTACGGCGACCGCGCCTGGGAAGATGCATACCGTCGCCGCTGGCAGCACGACAAAGTCGTCCGCTCGACCCATGGCGTCAACTGCACGGGGTCGTGCAGCTGGAACATTTACGTCAAAAACGGCATCGTCACCTGGGAAGGACAGCAGCTCGACTATCCGTCGACCGGGCCGGATATGCCGGACTTTGAACCGCGCGGCTGCCCGCGCGGCGCGAGCTTCTCATGGTATATGTACAGCCCGCTGCGCGTCAAATACCCGTATGTCCGCGGCATCTTGCTTGACATGTGGCGCGAGGCGCTCTCCCATCATCCAAACAACCCGCTTGAGGCGTGGAAAAGCATCGTTGAAGACCGCGAAAAAGCGAAGCGCTACAAACAGGCGCGCGGGAAGGGCGGATTCGTGCGCGTCAGCTGGGATGAAGCATTGACGCTTGTCGCCGCTTCTTTATTGTATACGGTCGTCAAATACGGCCCGGACCGCAACGTCGGCTTCTCCCCGATTCCAGCCATGTCGATGGTCAGCCATGCCGCCGGATCGCGCTTCATGCAGCTGATGGGCGGGCCGATGTTAAGCTTCTATGATTGGTACGCCGACTTGCCGCCGGCGTCGCCGCAAATTTGGGGCGACCAAACGGACGTGCCGGAGTCAAGCGACTGGTACAACGCCGGCTACATCATCACCTGGGGCTCGAACGTCCCGCTCACCCGGACTCCGGACGCTCACTTTTTAGCCGAAGTGCGCTACCGCGGCACGAAAGTCGTCTCCGTCAGCCCAGATTACGCCGAGTCGACAAAATTCGCCGACGACTGGCTGTCGGTGAAGCAAGGGACGGACGGCGCCTTGGCGATGGCGATGGGACATGTTATTTTAAACGAATATTACGTCAAACGGACCGTTCCATATTTTGAACGATATGCCAAAATGTACACCGATTTTCCGTTTGTCGTCACCTTAAAACAAAACGGCGGCACATGGACGGCCGGCCGCTTCTTGTTGGCGAAAGACCTTGGCAAACAAACGAACAATGCCGAATGGAAGCCGGTCATCTATGATGAAAACACCGACTCGTTTGTCGTGCCGAATGGAACGATCGGCGCTCGCTGGGAAGACAAAGGAAAATGGAACTTGCGTCTTGTTGATGAGGAAACAGAACAGCCGCTTGAGCCACGCCTGTCGTTTTTAGGGAGCGAAGATGAAGTCATCTCGATCCAGCTTCCATATTTCACCGCTGAGGGCGGAAAAACGATCGAACGCGCGGTTCCAGTGAAAAAAGTGCAAACCGTAACAGGAGACGTTTACGTCACGACCGTCTATGATTTGATTTTGGCCAACTACGGCATTGACCGCGGCATCGGCGGCACAGTCGCCCGCTCGTACGATGACGAGGTGCCATTCACTCCAGCATGGCAAGAAGCGATCACCGGCGTCGACCGCGAACTCGTCGTGAAAATCGCCCGTGAGTTTGCCGACAACGCGATCGACACAAACGGCCGGTCGATGATCATCGTCGGCGCCGGGATCAACCATTGGTTCAACTCCGATACGATTTACCGCGCCGTCTTGAACCTTGTCTTGTTCGTCGGCGCCCAAGGGGTGAATGGCGGCGGTTGGGCCCATTACGTCGGGCAGGAAAAGCTGCGGCCGGTGGAAGGATGGCAGACAATCGCCACCGCTCGCGACTGGGTCGGACCAGCGAAATTGCAAAACGGCACGTCATTCTTTTACTTTGCGACCGACCAATGGCGCTATGAAGAGCGGCCGGTCGATGAGCTCATCTCACCGCTGGCCAAAAAAGCGCGCTATTCACACCCTGGCGATTACAACGTCTTGGCCGCGCGGCTTGGCTGGCTGCCGTCGTACCCGACGTTTAACAAAAACGGCATCGAGCTGTATAACGAAGCAGTAAGCCATGGAGCCCGCACGCCGGAAGAGATCGGCGCCTACGTCGCGAAACAGCTGAAAAAGAAAGAATTGCAGTTTGCGATCGAGGATCCGGACAACGAGGCGAATTTTCCGCGCAACTTGATCGTCTGGCGCGCCAACTTAATCTCAAGCTCCGGCAAAGGGCACGAATACTTCTTAAAACATTTGCTTGGCACGACGAACGGCTTGTTAAACGATGACCGCGACAGCCTGCGCCCGGAAGAAATCCGCTGGCGCGATGAAGCGCCGGAAGGCAAGCTCGATCTGCTTGTCAACTTGGACTTCCGCATGGCCGGCACAGCGCTCTACTCCGATGTCGTCCTGCCGGCAGCGACATGGTATGAAAAACATGACTTAAGCAGCACGGATATGCATCCGTTCATCCATCCGTTCAATCCAGCCGTGCCTCCGCTCTGGGAAGCGCGCTCGGACTGGGATATTTTCAAATCACTCGCGAAAGCCGTATCTGATGTCGCCAAACAAGCCGGCTTAAAGCCAATGAAAGAAGTCGTCGCCACTCCGCTGTTGCACGATACGGCGCAAGAGCTGGCGCAGCCGTTCGGTGAAGTGAAAGACTGGAGCAAAGGCGAAACTGAACCGATTCCGGGCAAAACGATGCCGAACATTCACGTCATTGAACGCGACTATACCCTTCTTTACGACCAAATGACCGCCTTAGGTCCAAATGTCGCCCGCCAGCCGATCGGCACAAAAGGGATTGCCTGGTCAGCGAAAGACGAGTATGAACAGTTGAAACGCCGGCTCGGCACTGTCCGGCGCGCTTCCATCGCCGACGGCTGCCCGGATATCAGCGAAGCGAAAAAAGCGGCTGAAGCGATTTTGACGCTGTCATCAACTACAAACGGCAAAATGGCGGTGAAAGCGTGGGAGGCGCTTGAGAAAAAGACGGATTTGAAATTGGCCGATTTAGCGAAAGAACGCGAGGAAGAATGCTTTACGTTTGAACAAATCACCGCCCAGCCGAAAACGGTCATCACCTCACCGGCGTTCAGCGGCTCGGAAAAAGGCGGGCGGCGCTACTCGCCGTTTACGACGAACGTCGAACGGCTCATCCCGTGGCGGACGTTGACCGGCCGGCAGTCGTTTTACATCGATCATGAACTGATGCACGAGTTTGGCGAAACGATGGCGACGTTCAAGCCGGTGTTGCCGCACCGTCCGTTTTCAAACAAACGCCCGAAAGAAAACGGAAAGGAAGTCATCTTGAACTATTTGACGCCGCATAACAAATGGTCGATCCACAGCATGTATTTCGACTCCTTGCCGATGTTGACGCTTTTCCGCGGCGGGCCGACCGTGTGGATGAACAAAGATGATGCGGCCGAAGCCGGCATCAACGACAACGACTGGATCGAATGTTTCAACGAAAACGGCGTCGTCGTCGCCCGCGCCGTCGTCTCCCACCGGCTGCCGCGCGGCATGGCGTTTATGCACCACGCGCAAGACCGCCATATTAACGTGCCGGGCACGAAGCTGACAAACAACCGCGGCGGCACACACAACAGCCCGACGCGCATCCACGTAAAGCCGACGCATATGATCGGCGGATATGCACAGTTAAGCTACGGTTTCAACTATTACGGACCGACGGGCAACCAACGCGACCTGTACGTCGTCATCCGCAAACTCGAGGAGGTTGATTGGCTTGAAGATTAAAGCGCAAATCGGAATGGTGATGAATTTGGACAAATGCATCGGCTGCCATACGTGCAGCGTCACGTGCAAAAACACATGGACGAACCGCCCCGGCGCTGAATACATGTACTTTAACAACGTTGAAACGAAACCCGGAATCGGCTATCCGAAACAATGGGAAAACCAAGAGAAGTATAGAGGCGGCTGGGAGTTGAAAAACGGCGAACTGCGGCTCAAATCCGGCTCGAAAGCGATGCGGCTCGTCAACTTGTTCTACAATCCGTACCAGCCTACGATCGACGATTACTACGAACCGTGGAATTACGACTATGAAACGTTGACGAACAGCCCGCTAAAACAATACCAGCCAGTGGCGCGGCCGAAATCAAGCATCACCGGCGAATGGATGGAGCTGTCATGGGGGCCGAACTGGGAAGACGATCTGGCCGGCGTCCATATCACCGGTTTGCGTGATCCGAACGTTGTCAAAATGGAGCAGGCGATCCAAACGGAATTTGAGAATGTCTTTATGATGTACTTGCCGCGCATTTGCGAGCATTGCCTCAATCCGTCATGCGTATCGAGCTGCCCGTCAGGCGCCATGTACAAACGCGACGAGGACGGCATCGTCCTCGTCGACCAAAACGCCTGCCGCGCTTGGCGGTATTGCGTCACAAGCTGTCCGTACAAAAAAGTGTATTTCAACTGGCAAACGAACAAAGCGGAAAAATGCACGCTCTGCTTCCCGCGCATCGAAGCCGGCATGCCGACGATTTGTTCGGAAACGTGCGTCGGCCGCATCCGTTACATCGGTGTGATGCTGTATGACGCTGACAAAGTGAAAGAAGCGGCGAGCGTCACAGATGAGAAACAGCTGTACCACGCCCAGCTTGATATTTTCCTTGATCCAAACGATCCAGCCGTCGCCGCCGCCGCGAAAGAAGCGGGCATCCCAGACGAATGGATCGCCGCCGCACAGCGCTCGCCGATTTACAAAATGATCGTCGACTGGAAAATCGCTTTGCCGCTGCATCCGGAATACCGGACGCTGCCAATGGTATGGTACATTCCGCCGCTGAGCCCGATCATGAATACGATCGAAGGAAAAGGAAGCCAAGCGAGCGCCGATGACATCTTCCCGGCCATTGATGAAATGCGCATTCCGATCGAATATTTGGCGAATTTGCTGACGGCGGGCGATACGGCGCACATCCGCACGACATTGAAAAAAATGGCGGCCATGCGCTCATACATGCGGGCGAAACAAACGAACAAACAGCCGGACACCCGTCTCATTGAATCGCTCGGCTTAAGCCGTGAAGACATTGAAGAGATGTACCGTTTGCTCGCGATTGCCAAATACGAAGACCGCTTCGTCATTCCAGCATCGCACCGCGAAGAAGTCGCTGACCTCTACGCCGAACAAGGCAGCTGCGGGCTGGCGTTCGCCGGCGGCCCGGGCGCTTGCGGCACGCTGTAAAAGGAGAAAGAAGGCGAGCCCCGCCCCCTTCAATAATGAAATGGAGGATTTACGATGAACAGCGAACAACAACAAACGGTCTTTCTATGTGTATCGTATTTGTTGTCTTACCCGGACGAACAGTGGGCCGAATCGCTTCCTGACTGCCTAGACGCCATCCGCTCGCTTGACGATGAAACCGTCCGCGCGCCGCTTTTGGCAGTGGCCGAACAGCTCGCGGTCACCCCGGCTCGAGAGCGGATGGAGCAATATGTCGAAACATTTGATTTCGGCAAAAAAACGAATTTGTACTTGACGTATATGACAAACGGCGAGCAGCGGGAGCGCGGAATCGAACTCGTTGCCTTAAAAGCGCGCTACGAGGCGGCCGGATTCGCCGTCTCCGATCACGAGCTGCCCGACTACTTGCCGCTCATGCTTGAATGGATGGCCTATGCAGATCAAGAGCATACGACTGCCTTGCTCGCCGATTATGCCGGCCATATCCGCGAAATCGGCGACCGGCTGGCAGCGGCAGGCAGCCCGTATGCACAGTTGTTTGACGCGCTCAATCACACATTCACTCAACTCGGCGTGACGCCGCTCCCGAAAGGAGGTGCAACGGCATGGCCAGCCAATTTCTCTGGGTGATTTTTCCGTATTTGGCGCTTGTCCTATTTGTCGCCGGCCATATTTGGCGCTACCAGCGCGACCAGTTTGGCTGGACATCCAAATCAAGCGAACTGCTTGAAAAACGGCAGTTGCGCCTTGGAAGCCTTCTCTTTCACTGGGGCATTTTGTTCGTGTTTGTCGGCCACGTGATGGGCATTCTCATTCCCAAGCCGTTTTACGAGGCGCTTGGCGTGACAGAAGAGATGTACCACGCCCTCGCCTTGGCAGGCGGCATTCCGGCCGGCTTGGCGGCCTTCGTTGGTTTGTTGATCCTTTTTCGCCGCCGCTTGACGGTCAAGCGCGTACGGACGACAAGCAGCACCGGCGACTGGGTCGCGCTCGGATTTTTGCTTGTCGTGATCGCCAGCGGGTTGTCGTCGACGTTTCTGAACATCGATTCGCACGGGTTTGATTACCGGACGACAATCGGCCCGTGGTTTCGCGGCCTTCTTACGTTCCGTCCGAACCCAGCTTATATGGAAGCGGTGCCGCTTTGGTTTCAGATTCATATTCTCGCTGCATTCGGTTTGTTCGCCGTCTGGCCGTTCACCCGTCTCGTTCACGTATTCAGCTTCCCGCTCCGCTACTTGCAGCGCAGCTACGTCGTCTATCGAAAGCGAATGCCAAAACAAGCAGAGCCGGTCAACCGCGCCAAGTAAGCGAGCGGCGGGCGTCACATCAGGAACCCTAAACTGAACAGGCGGAGGGGGCAACCGATTGCCTGACAGCCGGCCTGTCAACTTTAACGGCGGCGGGAACGAAACAACGTGCGCTTCCGCATACCCTAACGATCATGCATAACAACCGGCCAACAAATGAACCAATAATAAAAAACAGGATGCCCGTCGTTTGGGGCATCCTGTTTTCCATTTGTTACTTAGTTAATGCGCGCAAACAGCTCCTCTTTCTCCGCATCGGACAACAACCGCTCGGCCATCGGGAAGAGCACGTTCTCCTCTTTCATGAAGTGCTCATCCAAAATATGATACGCCTCAATCACCGCGCCGGCAAGCGTCAACGCCTGCCTGCTGTCGATGTTCTCCGGCAGCTGGGCGGTCTTTTCTAAAAACATGGAAAGTCGCGTTTTCGCCTGTTCGTGTTCGTATTCCATAACGGCGATAGGGCCGGTCGTCCGCCCGATGTACCGAGCCATCATTGGGAACAATACGCCTTCTTCCCGCTCCGAATGCGGATCTAGGGCGGCGACGAACGATTCAACTTTTTCTCTCAAATCAGCGAGCGGCTCACGCCAGTTGCGGTCATTTTCCCCGCGGCCGATCGCCTCCGCTGCGGCAAGCAGCTGCTCCATTTGGGCGCGCAGCGGGCCGTGTTCTTGTTTTAATTGCGCCAGACCGGCGCATAATTTCACCCCTTCAGGGCCGCCCATATGGCAAAATGAATGCATCATCAATTCCTCCTTTTTATGACCCGTCCGTTGTTTCCATTATACTGTGTGCAGCATCTCCATCGTTGTGAGTCATATCACACCGCCGACAGACAAGCGCAAAAAAAACAGCACGCTCGCCCCCATGAGCGACGCGCCGTAGCAAATCCCCGCCGAACCGTGCTCGCCATCTGCTGGAATGAGCTTCGTTTCATGCTCGCCCCGCCCTTTCATATGAAAAATACATACCCAGTTTTATTATAAGCGGAAAATGTTCGAAAAACTGTGACAAAAAATAAACAGTTTAGCATTTTTGATGAAACACATAATATAAAACATTTAACAAAAAGATGGTCTCTTATATAGCAGGTTGGACAATTGATATAAAACAACCCTCAACAGGGCTTATTGTTGAAAATAACGGGCAAGCGTCACAATCATCGCTCCCATCCGCTCATGTTCCGGGGCGATGACGCGATCGACTCCCTCTTCTTCCAATGCTTCTTTTGTCACTTTGCCAACGGCGCAGGCCACGACATCGGTGCGAAACGCGTCAAAGAGCGGTGTGATCTCTTTTTTCTCGCGGGCGAACGAAAAGAAAAAGCGGACTTGCATCGCCGATGTAAAACAGACGGCATCGACTTCGCGCCCGACAATTTCTTTATACAATGTCGCCAGTGTCCCCTCATCCGGAGCGATATGCCGGTATGGCAACAATTCCGTATACAAAGCGCCTTGTTCAAGAAAAAACTGCTTCAAGGCTGGCGCGGTATCGCCGTACAGCTGTACAACAACGTTTTTTTCCGCAAAGTCGTGCCCATAAAGAGCAGCAATCAACCCTTTCGTCGTCCCGTCCTCGCTTGCGGCCACCGGGGTGACGCCGATTTGTTTCAACGCCGTCACCGTTTTATAGCCGCGGGCAGCCACGTTCGCTTCCTTGATCGTTCGATGCCATTGAGCAGCCATTCCCTCCCGGTCGGCCGCTTCCAACAGCGCCTCAAAGCCGATTCCCGTCGTAAATACGATCCAGTCCGGCCGCATGGCGATGACGGTTCGCATTTCCTCTCCCAGTTCGCTTCCCTTTGAAAAGACGGTCCCTTGCGCCGGACGAATGATGGCCGTTCCTCCTTGCTTTTCAATAAGCGTTGTCATTTCGTCCAGTTTGCGTGACGCGCATAAGGCAATCCGTTTGCCATGCATGTCCCTTCCCCCTTATGGTCAGTCGTTCGTCCTTTCCATTCTAAAAGATGGTCTTTGCCTATGCAACAAAAACCATTCCGCTCCCTGGCACATCGCAACGCGAATGCCGCCTTCATTGGGTATAGAGCCCAGCGCAACAGAACAGACCGCAGGCAGAAACAGCCGACCACCATCAAAAAAACACGCGCCCAAAGACGCGTGCCCTCCGTTCAACGAGTATGTACCATGGCCTCTTCTCCCCGACGGTCAAAGGAACCGATGATGCGCTTCGGCTCGACGGAAATGAGCCGGTCCAACGGAATGTTCATTAGACGCATTTGCCGGTTGTAAACAAACAGTTTGCGCGTGTCCTGATACAGCTTGACCGGCAGCACGACCGCTTCCCCTTGATAGGTTTTTACACGCACCGGCTGCTTCTCGGCAATCCACGCCGACAGCTGTTCATACCATTCCATTCTGATTGTTCCCCCTTCTCATCCGATCCTACTTATGATTATAAACGGAAAAAGCGAAAAAAAGGGGGAAAGAAAAATCAACAAATTCGACGAAGGGATGACAAACCGTGTCGATAAATGTTCAGCGCACGGAAACATTCCGTGCGCCTTTGGAGGTGGTCAGCGGTGGATCAACACACGCGCTGCCGTGCGGTCAGCGCTTTCACCGATGACGCGGATTTTTAGGCCATAGTTGGGCACGTTCCGCCCGGCGTCTTCCGCCCCTTTATTGTCATACGACCGGCTGTCGTCAAACGCCGGCGTCGGCGCTGTGTCGTTGTCGATCAGCTGTGAGCCATTGATTGCCACGCGGAATGGGGCTCCTTTTTGCAGGCTGAACGCCGCATCGTGCACTTGATAGAGAGTCGACGCTGTCGTATTGCCCGACCATTTCAACGTATGCTGGTCGGCATCCACAACGCCAAGAAACCCTTCGCCCGGATGGACGCCCGTCCAGTTGTTGTCATAGCCTTCATCCACATACCAGACGACAAGCCCTGGATCGTACGAAAGAAGCCGGTCGCCGCGCAAAATATGGGCGAGCCCTTCATCGACGCCGCGGTGGTTGCGCCATTCCAACAAATAGTAATGATCCGAATACCGCTTGCCATCGCTCTTTTCAAAGCCTTCCACCGCAAAGGCGCTGTCCCCTTCGGCGTCGTCGGCAAGCGCGGTTGTCCCATCAGCTGTCACTTGGATGTTGTCAATATACCAGCCGGCTTCCGACACCGCCGCATCAGTGATGTAATGGAAACGGAGGTCAATCGTTTGTCCTGCATAGGCCGACAAGTCAAATTCCGCCTTCACCCAGCCGTTTGACGTACCGGTAATGCCGTTGCCAGGGTTTTGCCTGTACGGATTGTCGGTCGTTGTAATGTTTCCTTGAATTGTTGTCCATTCGTTGCTGCCATGCGGTTTTACTTCTACCGCCCCATAATCCCAGTCTTTCTCAATCGCATACCATGTATCAAATGCCAGCGTCGCCTTGGACGCTTTCGTCAAATCGATCGTCGTTGCCATCGTATGATCTAAGTTGTTTCCGCTTCCAGAGAAATAGGCGTACGCACCGCTTGGCGGGGTCGTGATGATCGTTTCTTTGTCCGGCAAGTTGATGCGCACGGCATCGTTGTTCGTCCCTTTCGTGTTCGCTTCATCGAGCACGACTTCAACACCGTTTGGCGTTACTTCGTTCCACTCAACGGTCGTTCCGCTCAGCCAGTTGCTGCCGGGCATGGTCGACTGCAAAAACTGTTTCGCCCAGGCGCTGAAGCCGGTCGGCTCCGTGCCCGGAATGCGCCCCGCCCAACTCCCGCTGGACATAATCGACCAATAGGCAATGGGCTCGCCCAAGCCGGAGTAAATCGTATCATATTCATCCGGCAGCCCTAAATCGTGGCCGTATTCATGGGCAAACACCCCTGCCGCCCCATCGGCCGGTTCGATTGTGTAGTCGTACGCCGCCAGCTGGCCGCGCCAATACGGCACATCGGTTGTTGTGTTCGGGATGCGATAGACCGATCCTAAATTCCAGCGGTGCGACCAAATCGCGTCGCCGCCGAGCGAACCGCCGCCCGCCTCTTCACCGACGCTCGAGTGGATGATCATCAAATGATCGATCAAGCCGTCCGGCTCGCGGTAGTTGCCGTCGCCATCCAAATCATACCGATCCTCTCGGTCAAACTCGCGCAAATTGATGCTCGGGTCTTTCGCAGCCGCCGCCAGCGCCTCGCGCACAAGCGCCCGCGGATTGGCGTCATTGCCATCCGGGGTCGGCACGTTGCCGCCATAGTATTTAGCCGGATACTTCGCCTGATACCAGCCCGCCACTTTTCCTTCGATCGAATAGCTGCCGCCTGATTGCTCTTCATAATACTTTTTCACCGAGATGAGTTTTTCTCCGTTCGGTCCTGCGTAATAGCCGTCATCCCCGCCGAAAATCATGTCTTCATAATGTTCACGGGTATAATCTTTATAATACATATCCGTCTCATTCGGTTGAATGCGGTTGTGCGGAAAATCCGGGTATTCAATGAGCAAAACGAGCACGCGGTCCACCCGCTTGCCACCGTTCCATGCCTCTGGCTTGACAGACGGAACGGAATCTTTTTTCGTCTGGCCAAGCTTTTTTCCTTTCCCATTCAAAATACTGTTTTTCTGCCCCTTCTCGCGCAGCACATCAGCCCGCTTTGCCTCGTATTCGTGCAATTCTCCTTTTTCTTTCGAAGTGTGGGCCGCCTTTTGTTTTAAATAGGCGCGCACCGCTGCTTCCGCCTCAGCTGGGGTGGCGTCAGCGCGAAGCTTGCCGCTTTTTTTCAACATCTCCGCCAGCTTCTCTTCATTCGCCACCGCCAAATCGACCGGACCGCCGTGCCTGGCTGCCAAAGGTGCTCCCGAATTGGCGGCCTGCGGGGTAGCCGCCGGCACTGCCCATAGGCCCATTCCAAGCGACAGCGCAGCAACAAGTGATGTGATCGACCGTTTCTTCAAAAACATCCCTCCATATCAAATAAAATGTTGATAGAAAATATATACAATTAAAATATTATAGAATAATCCCAAAAAACGAAAGGGAATTTTTGACTAAGAACAAAACAGTTCTTTTTGCCTATATCTGTCGAAAAAACGAGATTTATAGCAAAAAAAGACTATCGATTTCACCTTAACAGACCCGTGATGTTCCAGTTACAATGTAATATATTCACGGTTTTTGTAGAAATTCTGGTTATGCATCTTGACGATGGGAAAGAAGGTGCCGCGATGCTGAATATTTTCAAAGACTTTTTGCTGAACTTGTTTTTTATTCTCCTGCCGGTGTTTCTTGTCCCGCTATGGACGGAGCAAGAAAAAGGGCCAAAGCGCCTCCGCCTGTATTTGCCGACCGCTTGTTACGCCATTGTAATCGTCCTATGCATCACTCTTCCGGTCGGAACAGAGAGCAATTTCATCTTCGACTTGCAGCAAATTCCTCTGTGGCTTGGCGGTTTGTACGGCGGAGCGGGGGCGGCGACGGTTTTAGCGTTTACGGCGATCGCCTACCGCTCGCTGTTCGGCGGAGCTGGCGTCTTCGTCACCGTCGTCGTTTCCATCGCCATCGCTGCAACAAGCAGTTTATTGACAAAACGGTTTGTCGAGCTGCCAACCAAACAGCGCACGCTGTTCGCTGCATCGCTCAGCTTCGGCTCTGGCCTATTGACCGTCGCCATAGCGGAGTGGATGGCTGCTGCGGTTTCTCCTCCGCCTTCCGTTGCGCTTATCTTTTTGTTTGTACAGCCCATCAGCATGCTCATCGTTTGTTCGTTTCAGGAAATGGTGCACCATAACATCGCGCTGCGCAAACGAGTGATTCGCGCCGAGAAAATGGAAGCCGTCACCCATTTAGCTGCTTCCATCTCTCATGAAATACGCAATCCACTCACCGCGGCGCGTGGGTTTATCCAACTGATCGAAGAGCAGCCGCTCGCTGCCGACAAACGACGCCAGTATGCGCGCATCGCCATTGAGGAGCTTGACCGAGCTGAAGCGATCATCACCGATTACTTGACGTTTGCCAAGCCGGCCCCGGAGATGCCGGAAAAGCTGAACGTCAAACTGGAAGTGAAGCGGGCCATCGACATCATCCGTCCGCTCGCCAATATGAGCTGCGTCGATATTCAAGCGACGCTTGCCCCATTTTCCGTCATCGGTGAGCGCGAAAAATTCCGTCAATGTTTGCTCAACGTAATGAAAAACGCCATCGAAGCGATGCCTAACGGCGGGACGTTGCAAGTATACGTCTCCATTGACAACGGACGTGTGCTCATCCGCATCGCTGATACCGGCGTTGGTATGACGAAAGAACAGCTCGAACGGCTTGGCGAACCGTATTTTACGACGAAAGGCGTCAAAGGCACGGGGCTCGGAATGATGGTCGTCTATCGCATTGTCGAATCAATGAACGGAACAATTCGAATTGAAAGCGAAATACATAAAGGAACGACGGTATCGATTTATTTGCCGCTCGCTCCGTCCCCATCCCTATCCACGATTTCCGATAAAGAAAAGCAGTTGTTTGCCGTCTTGTAAACGCCGCGGCCAAACCGGGGGAAGACAATAACCAGCGAAACAAAGGATGCCTGTTCGGGTGTCCTTTTTCTTTGTCCTATGTTCCCGACAGTTTATCACCACTGGCGTTTTTGTTACAATACTATAGGATGGAAACATACCAAAGGAAAAGGAGACAGTTGCATGATTCACGTCAAAACGGAACGAGAAATTCAGTTGATGCGTGAGGCGGGGAAACTCTTGGCCGCCTGTCATCAAGAGATCGCCAAACGCATCGGACCGGGCGTCACAACGATGGAAATCGACCGGTTCGTTGAAACGTTTTTGGCCAAATACGGCGCCAAACCGGAACAAAAAGGATACCGCGGCTATCCGTATGCGACATGCGCTTCCATTAACGATGAAATTTGCCACGGGTTTCCGCGCAATGAGCCGCTGAAAGAAGGCGATATCGTCACGATCGATTTTGTCGTCAATTTGCGCGGAGCGCTCGCCGATTCCGCCTGGACGTACGCCATCGGCGACGTCAGTGAAGACGTGCAAAAACTGCTTAACGTCACCGAGCAGTCGCTCTATAAAGGAATCGAGCAAGCCGTTCTCGGCAATCGGATCGGCGACATCGGCCACGCCATTCAAACGTACGTCGAAGCGCACGGCTTTTCCGTCGTACGCGATTTCACCGGGCATGGCATCGGGCCGACGATTCACGAAGAGCCGTACGTTCCCCATTTTGGTGAAAAAGGAAAAGGGATGCGCTTAAAGGAAGGGATGGTCATTACGATCGAGCCGATGGTTAACATGGGGGCATGGCAAAGCAAAATGGACGCAAACGGCTGGACGGCGCGCACCATTGACGGCTCGTATTCGGCGCAATATGAACATACGATCGCCATTACGAAAAACGGGCCGCTGATCTTAACGACGACGGCGTAAGGATACAGATATTTCTTGTTCTCAACAGCTTGATTTTTTCGACATTCGAAAAACCCGGGTACACGTTGGCCCGGGTTTTTCGTTCCCTTCTCTTTATTCTGGCCAGACTGTTGCGGCCGCTGTGTTGCCATTGCTTTTTCCTGCTATTTTGTTTACATAATATAATTATGGTTGCTACCCTTTCAGCACTTTCACGTAAAACGTCCGCTGGCGCGGCCCGTCGTATTCACAAAAATAGATGCCTTGCCAACGGCCAAGCAGCAGCCGGCCTTCATGAATGATAACATGTTGCGACGCGCCGACCGTGCTCGCTTTCATATGAGCGGCCGTGTTTCCCTCCATATGGCGGTCAAGCGGATGCTCCCACGGGTACGTTTCATCAAAGCGGCGCATCATATCGCGCTTCACGTCAGGATCCGCGTTTTCGTTAATCGTGATGCCGGCTGTCGTGTGCAGGCAATAAACGATCGCCACCCCCTCTTCTACCCCGGACTGGCGCACCGTTTCTTCGACAAATGACGTAATCTCCACCATTTCATCGCGCTTTGTCGTGCGAAGTGAAAAAGATTGAAGCAAGTCTTTCACCTCCTGAACAAATATTTTGTAGAACAACGCAAAATTTGCTACCATTTAATTATAGCATATGGAACGGCCTCCCACCTGCCATCCCTGCATGGAAACGGGAGTCTCCTAGCAAAGTCCATTGGGGTGAAACTGCCGTGCCGAAACGATACACGAATCTCGACAACGTCTCGACGCACAAAACATGGACCGATTTCCGCCGCTGGCAGCGGGAACGGAAACAAAAGCAAAAAGACTTGTCGTACGTCGTACCGCACGCCGTGCCGCCGCAATGGAACCGGCTTCATCATCCGAACGGACGGCCGCAGCTTTGTTGGATCGGCCATTCGACGTTCGTCGTGCAAATGAACGGCATCACGATCGTCACCGACCCGGTTTGGGCGAAGCGGATGGGCGCGGCCAAACGCTTGACGGCTCCTGGTGTTCCGCTTGACAAGATGCCGCCCGTGGACGTTGTGCTCATTTCCCACGGCCACTATGACCATTTGCATTTCGGCAGCCTCCGCCGTTTGCACGGTGACCCGCACATATTCGTGCCCGAGGGGCTCGGCCGCTTGTTCCGCCGCCGCGGCTATCGCCGTGTCACCGAACTGTCATGGTGGGAAACGGCCTCCTTTCACGGCGTATCGCTCACATTTGTTCCCGCCCAACATTGGACGCGGCGGACGCTGTGGGACACGAACACGTCGCATTGGGGCGGATGGGTGATCACATCAAACGGCGCCCCCACCATTTACTTCGCCGGCGACAGCGGCTACTTCCGCGGCTTTCGCGACATCGGCGAACGCTTTTCCATCGACTATGCGCTCTTGCCGATCGGCGCGTACGAACCGGAATGGTTCATGGGGCCGCAGCACACGACCCCGGAAGAAGCGGTGCAGGCGTTTTTGGACTGCCGGGCCCGCCTGTTTGTGCCGATGCATTACGGGGCGTTCCGCTTGGCCGACGATACGCCGAAAGAAGCGCTTGACCGCCTATGGGCTGAATGGCGGCGGCGCGAATTGGAAGAGGAGCGCTTGCTTTGCTTGAAGCTCGGCGAGGTGATCGATGCCGCCCAAGCGTTGACGGCCCTTTCCCCATTCGACAATTCGTTCAGCCAAACAAGCGCAATCACCACGGTGAAACAAGCGCGGCAAAAGGAATGAGCGCAACTTTATCCAAAAGAGCGAGCCAGTCCGCGGCTCGCTCTTATTCATTGAATTGGCGGTATACGTACGGCTCCTTCGGTTTGGCCACCCTCTCCCATGACGTCACTTTTACATACGGAAGCGTCATATGAAACGGCTGGTAATACATGGTGGATAGCGTACCTTTCACATGAATCCATTCATCATTTTGAAGCGGCACCGTCTTTGGAAACTGAAGGAGCAGCCCGTACACCCCTGAATCCGCAACACAATGAATGATTCCAAAGCGAAGGAGAAACGCCTCATTGGCGCGCGTCGTTTCCTCACGGTAAACAAACCCGGTGAATTCAATGTCGCGGGCGGCGAATGCACCGGGAAACTGATAAATCGTTTCCATGGCATTTAAATAGTTTTGATCATTCAACTCCAAGCGAGCAAGACGACCATATTTTTTCAGCTCTTTTTCCATGGCATTTTGATAATCGTCCCGCCCATAATACATGCTCGTATCCGGACGCAAAAACTGCCGCTGGGCAAACGGATCGCTGCCGTCAGCTGCCATCCCAGGAACATGAATCCCTTTCGCCTTTACGACTTCAGAATCCAGCGTCGCAACGGGAAACAAGAAGGCGGAAACAAGCGGAAAAACAAAAATAAGGTAATTCACCGCCCGCTTCCAGCGCGCGGACGGCTCATGATGATGACCGCAGCATTCTTCCCCATGATCGTGCGGTTCCTCGTTGCGGCTTGCCAGCACAAATTGCGCGATCGTTAAAAAAGCAAACACAAACATCGCACTAAACGAAATATACGAATACCGCATATTAATGTATTTGCTCAACTCTCCAGTAATATATAAATGAAAAAACAAAAACGCAAACCCAAGCAAAATATACATGCGAATCATGCCGCCACCTCCTTGCTAGATCAATAGCGATCCGGCAAACACAAACAACGTGATATAGGAAATCAGTTTCCACACAAACCGGGCTCGGAATGACTGAAACAACATGAGCGTATTTTTCACATCGAGCATCGGCCCGTAAACGAGAAACGCTGCCAGCGCGTGAAACGGAAATGTGCTTTGAAACGACGAGGCGATAAATGCGTCCGCCTCGGAACAGAGCGACAGCACGAAGGCGAGCGCCATCATGACCAAAGAGGCCGCCACTTTCCCATTGCCGATCGACACAAGCGCCGACGTTTTCACATACGTTTGCATCGCCGAAGCAATGAACGCCCCAATGATCAAATACTTCCCGGTCGCAAAAAATTCATCGATCGTATGGCGCAGGGTGCCAACGATTTTCTCTTTCCAAGTACGGGGCATCATCGGCATCTCGCGCCGTTCATGGCGCAACTCGCTGCCTTCATGCCGAATCGCCATCACGGCGCCGACAGTGACGGCGACGGCGCAAGCGAACAGCGCCCGGCACAATACCATCGTCCAACTGCTTCCGAAAGCGATATACGTCGAAAACAGCACAACCGGATTGATGACGGGCGCCGTTAACATAAACGGCACGGCCGCGTAAAGCGGCACCCCCTTGGCGACGAGACGGCGGGTGATCGGCACGATGCTGCATTCGCATGAAGGGAAAAACACTCCAAGCAATGTGGCATAAACAATGGCCAAAAGGCGGTTTTTCGGCACCCACCGTTGTACGGCCTCTTCACTGACAAACATTTGAATGACTCCGGAAACAAACACCCCGAGCACGACGAACGGCAACGATTCAATCAATATGCTGATAAAAATCGTATTCAGCTGCAAAAACGTGTTCATCATGGGTTCTCCTCTCATTTACAACCGTTCATTTTACCATGAGAAATGGCCATTGTCATGAAAATTTGGTAAGAAAAATCAAAAAGGCGCTTCGCCTTTGGCGAAACGCCTCTTCTTCTATTATTCTTCCACTTCTTTTTTCCACAGCCCGACCATCAATGCGGTCACGATGGAACCAATCAAAATAGCCAATATATAAAGCCATGCGCTGCCTTTGACGATCGGGATGACGAAAATTCCGCCGTGCGGCGCCGGAAGTCCGATGCCAAACAGCATCGTCAGCGCCCCGGCTACAGCTGAGCCGACGATAATCGACGGAATGACCCGCACCGGATCGGCCGCCGCAAACGGAATCGCCCCTTCCGTGATGAACGAAGCACCCATGACATAGCACGTTTTTCCAGCTTCACGCTCGGCTTTCGTAAACTTTTTCTTAAAGAACGTCGTCGCTAGCGCCAAGCCGAGCGGCGGCACCATCCCGCCGGCCATAATGGCCGCATGCGGCGCAAAGTTGCCCGCTTCAATCATGGCCAGCCCAAACGTATACGCCGCTTTGTTGATCGGTCCGCCCATATCAACCGCCATCATGCCGCCCAACACCGCACCAAGCAGCACTAAGTTCGCGGTTCCCATTCCGGAAAGCCAATGTTTCAACCCTTCATTCAGCGCTTTGACAGGATCGATGACCACATACATCATGATGACGCCAGTGAGAAAAATGCCGAATACCGGATAGAGCAGCACCGGTTTAATCCCCTCAAGCGACTGCGGCAGGCGGCTGAACAGTTTCCGTAATCCGACGACCAAATACCCGGCTAGGAAACCAGCAATCAATCCGCCGAGGAAACCAGCGCCGCCGTTGGCCGCCATAAAGCCGCCGACCATCCCCGGCGCAAACCCTGGTCGATCGGCAATGCTCATGGCGATGAATGCGGCCAGCACAGGAACCATCAACGCGAACGCATTGCCACCGCCGATGTCCATTAACAGTTTGGCAAACGGATGATACGACGGATCGTTCGGGTCAAACGCTTTAATGCCGAACGTGAAGGAAATGGCAATCAAAATCCCGCCGCCGACGACAAACGGAAGCATATTTGATACGCCGTTCATCAAATGCTTGTAAAAACCGGTGCGCGGTTTCGCCGCCCCCACGCTGCCCCGCGCCGCACCGCCTGCCCGATAAATCGGCGCGTCTTGGCGGAGCGCCTGCTCGATGAGCTTCTCCGGCTCGCGGATCGCACGAGCGACCGGCACTTGGATGACAGGTTTCCCGTCAAAACGGTCCATGTCGACTTGTTTATCGGCTGCGACAATGATCGCCGCGGCTTCTTCAATCTCCTGTGCGGTGAGAGCGTTTTTCACTCCATCTGAGCCATTGGTCTCGACTTTGATGGATACCCCCATTTCGGCTGCTTTCGCCTTCAGTGCATCAGCGGCCATATACGTATGAGCGATTCCGGTCGGACAAGCGGTTACTGCCAGCACTTTCCGCCCGTTCCCTGCCTGCACCGCTTGCTGTGGAGCTTCTTGCTCGCTTTCTTTCGCGGCAACCAAACGGATAATCTCCTCCTCGCTTGAAGCGGTTTCAAGCTGAGCACGGAACGATGCATCCATCAACATCGACGACAAGCGGGCGAGCGCCTCAAGGTGCATCTGCTCCCCGCCTTCTGGCGCGGCGATCATGAAAAACAAATGGCTTGGCTTGCCATCGAGCGACTCATAATCAATGCCTTCCACTGAACGGCCGAACGCCACCGCCGGGCGCTTGACCGCCGCCGTTTTGGCGTGCGGAATGGCGATGCCGTCGCCAACGCCGGTCGTGCTTTGTTTTTCCCGCGCCCAAATGGCTTGCTTAAACACTTCCACATCGCTGACCGCTCCCGCTTCGGCAAGCTTTTCAGCCAGTTCATCAATGACTTCGCCCTTTGTCTTCGCTTGAAGCGCGAGAATCATCGTTTCTTTTGTCAACAAATCTGTAATCTTCATTGGCCCAATCCCCCTTTATTTTCTTTATAAATGCACGATATGGACGCGGTCGACGAGCGCTTCCACTTCCTCTTTCGTACACAAATCTTCCGAAAACGCGGTCGCGCTTCCAGCGGCGACACTGTAAGCGAATGCTTCCTCAATCGATTTCCCATCCGCTTGAGCGGCCAAAAATCCAGCGACCATTGAATCGCCCGCCCCGACCGAATTTTTCACCGTTCCTTGCGGCGCTTCGGCAAACAACGCTGTTTCCTCGTTGAAGTAAAACGCCCCGTCGCCGCCCATTGACACAATGAGATGTTCCACTCCCTTTTCCACCAGTCGTCGGCCATACAACACGATGTCTTCTCTTGTCACCATCGCAACACCAAACAGTTCGGCCAGCTCATGATGGTTCGGCTTAGCCAAAAACGGGCGGCACGCAAGCAACGCCCCGAGCGCCGGACCGCTCGTGTCGACAACAAGGCGAACGCGCCGGTTCACCGCCCGAGCCGCTAATCGCTCGTACATGTCCGCCGGCAGCGACGTCGGCGCGCTTCCAGCAAGAACAAGCACATCACCGGCCGAAAGCGCTCCAATTTTCGCGATCAATTGCGCGGCATCGTCATCGGCAACCGCCGGGCCTTCGCCGTTAATTTCCGTCTCCCGCCCCGCTTTCAGTTTGACGTTAATGCGCGTTTGCCCTGGGACATGAACAAAATCGCAGGCAATGCCTTCTTTCCGAAGTTCGCTTTCAATGAACCCGCCGGTAAATCCGCCGATGAACCCAAGCGCCGTGCTGTCAACACCCAAGCGCTTCAACACACGCGACACGTTGATCCCTTTCCCGCCCGGAAATGTGAACGTTTTCACCGAGCGATTCAGTTCGCCAACATGAAGCTCATCGAGATGAACGATATAATCAACAGATGGATTCAACGTACATGTGTAAATCATGGAGCCACAACCTCTACTGTTGTTTTTGTTCGATACAAATCGTTCCACTCTTCATCCAATTCATCGGTGATCAACACCGCTTCATACAAATCCGCAATTTTTGCGAACGCGCTTTCATTCAACTTCGAATGGTCTGCAAGCACATACGCACGCTGCGCCAGCTGCATGGCCGTATATTTCACCAGCGCCTCTTCCGGGTCCGGCGTCGTATAGCCATAGTCGTAATGAACACCGTTTGCGCCGATGAAACATTGGTCGAAGCGGTACTGCCGCAGCGACTCGATGGCGCCGCGCCCGATTAACGCTTTCGTCTTCGGCTTGATCATGCCGCCGACCAAATACGTCGTGACGTTATGCTCAAGCAGCCGCTCGACATGCATCACGCCGTTCGTCGCCACAATGACCTCTTTGCCAGCCAAATGCGGAATCATTTCCCACGTTGTCGTTCCCGCATCCAAATAGATGCAGTTTCCTTTTTGTACCAAGCTGGACGCATAGACAGCGATCCGCCGCTTTTCTTCGATATATTTCAGCGATTTTTCCGACACGCTCAACTCTTCGCGCTTCTGCTGCAACAAGGCCGCCCCGCCGTGCACACGGCGCAGTTTCTTTTCGGTCTCAAGCTGTGTCAAATCACGGCGAATCGTCGACTCTGACGCCCCGGTCGCGTCAACGAGCTCTTGCAGCTTGATGACTCCTTTTTGCGCCAACAGGTCCAAAATGAGGCGGTGGCGTTCTTCGGTCAGCACACTCCCACCTCCGATCATCGGGGATATCGCTTACAACTCTATCATATCCCAAGACAACGAAAAAATCAATCAAAAACATTCATTATCACTCAATATTAATCAAAAATACTGTAGATGAGCAAATTCACTGACATAAATTGACAACTAAACAAAAAAGGAGACATGAACCGGACTCCTTGGGTAAAATAGATGTGTTCAAAACCCATTCACACAAGGAGGTTCATGTCTCATGAATAGATTAGCACATCACCAAGGAATCCACAAGTTTTTCTTCACGCTGGGGTTGACGCTGCAGCTTTCCAAACCGGTCATCAAGCATCTCATTCATATTGTCGATGCCTTGACCACCAAGGGATTCTCGGGAACATTGACTGATATTCATTACTGGAGCTTTCATCCGAATCATCGAACGACGCTCCGTCACTTTTTCACGAAAAGCCCTTGGAACGAGGAAAGGCTGCTTGGGAAGCTTCAAGAGTGGATCCTTTCCCAGGTCGAACGACTGGCCAAACGGAAGAATCAACCCCTTTTTGTTTCGATTGATGATACGATTTGCCAAAAAACGAAGCCTTCGTCACGGGCTGTGCACGCCATTCAAGGGTGCGACTGGCACTACTCGCATAAAGATCATCAATCGGTCTGGGGGCATTCGCTCGTTTGGCTGATGGTGCACACCTTCACGCAGGCGTTCCCATTTGCGTTCCGCCTGTATGACAAGAAAGCGGGAAAAAGCAAGATCGACCTGGCGATCGAGATGCTTTCCTCGCTCAAGGTGAAGCGGGCTCAGCCGGTGTATGTGCTCATGGATTCGTGGTATCCGTCCAAAAAGCTCATCGAAGCCTGTCTGAAACAGGGATTCCATGTCATCGCGATGCTCAAGACGAACCGGATTCTCTACCCGAAAGGCATCGCCATCCAAGCCAAGCAGTTTGCCCGCTATATCGAGTCCAAAGACACCCGCCTCGTCACGGTGGGGCAGGAGCGTTATCGCGTGTATCGCTATGAGGGGGCCATCCATGGCCTCGATGACGCGGTGGTGCTGCTGGCTTGGAAGGCGGATCAGCCGATGGCGCCGGAACATCTTCATTGCATCTTGAGCACCGACCGGGAACTCGGGGACGAAGACATCTTGCGTTACTACGCCCAGCGCTGGACGATCGAGTGCTTTTTCCGGCAGGCGCAAGATCAACTGAAGCTGGATGGATACCGCGTTCGCCACATTCGGGCGGTGAAACGGTATTGGGCGGTGGTGTTGCTCTCCTGCGTGTACAGCATCGCCGAATCCCGACAAAACCTCTCCACCAGGCTGGAGCTTCTTCGGTCGCGGAAAGACCACAGCGTCGTCGAGTTCATTTATGACGCTGCAAAGCAAGATATTCCCATTGATGTGATCAAAAAACAGCTCCGTATCGCGTAAGGAAGACCCTGTTTGTCTCTTAAGGCATGGGAATTATTGTAATGAAAAATGCTCATCTACAGTAATACACAAAATGCGGGCCAATTTCGGGTCAAGTTCAATTATTGCGTGAAATTCCATCGCCAACCCAGTAAACTTGGATGACAGGACCACAACGTCGTTTTTTGCTGCTTTGTTTTTACGCAACTGTGCGAACCTTGATCCAAAGACGCCTTTTCGCTATTCGCAGCTTTTCATACTTTTACCTTGCGGCAGGTATTGAGTATTGTCAAAAGTTTATCCTCCACACTCACGGTCTTCCCTTGAGTTTCAACGGTTGAACGAAAAAAGCTTTCTACCCCCGGTGTTTCGGCCATCATTGAGACAACAACACCCAACAGCCAAAACAAAGAGCGGCCTGATCTTTTGTCCTCCAGAGCCCGTTGAAACGAAAGTTTGCCCATTGCATCCCCGCTTATTTTTTGGCTATCCTACAACCATGGAAGCGAAAATCTTTCGTCGGAAAATGAAAAAACGGATTCCGATCATCGTCAGGAATCCGTTTGTCTTGAACGAATTATCTCTCCGTCCCGCAGCTGCCTCGGCAATGGTCCGCTGCATGGCATGACGCGCACGCCCCTTTGGCGCTTTTTTTCACGTGTCGGACCATCGTCCAGCCGGCGTAGGCAAAAATCGCTCCGCCAATGATGATATTCGCCATCATCATATTCTCTCCTTTCATGGAAAACCTACTATCTTTCCAGCTTGGTAGACAAGAAGTGAAATCATATAAGCAACCGTTAAGGAGATGCCAATCGACAACAGCGTCCATTTCCACGATCCGGTTTCTTTGCGGATCGCCGCCACGGTTGCCAGACACGGAGTGTAAAGCAGGACGAACACCATAAAGCTGAACGCCGACAGCGGCGTAAACTGGGCAGCAATCACTTTCTTCAGCCCGCTTGCTTCATGAACGTGGTAAATAATATTCATCGTCGACACCACAACTTCTTTCGCCAAAAAACCGGTGATCAACGCGGCGCCTGCCTGCCAGGCGCCAAAGCCAAGCGGCGACAACAACGGTGCGATCAACCCGCCGATCGCAGCCAGCAAACTGTCATCCATTGGAACGCCAACCCCACGCGGCCCGACATACGTCAGCAGCCAAATGGCGACCGAACCGCCGAAAATAAAGGTTCCTGCTTTGCGGATGAATCCTTTCCCTTTTTCCCATGTGCTTCGCCATAGTGTGAGCGCCTGCGGCACGCGGTATGGCGGCAATTCAATGACAAACAGCGAATTTTCGTTTTTCAAGAGCGTCGATGAGAACAACTTGGCAAGCCCCAAAGCCACTACAATGCCAAGCACGTAAAGCGAAAACACGACAAGCGCCTGCTCGCGGGCGAAAAACGTGCCGGCAAACAAGGCGTACACCGGCAAGCGGGCGGAACACGACATGAACGGCAGCGCCAAGATCGTCATGAGCCGCTCTTTCGGCTGCTCAATCGTCCGCGCCGCCATCACTCCAGGAACGTTGCAGCCAAAGCCAATGATCATCGGGATAAACGCCTTGCCGTTTAACCCGATCGCTTCCATCACCCGGTCCATCACCATCGCCACGCGCGCCATATATCCAGAATCTTCAAGCAGCGAAATGAAAAAGAACAAAATGAAAATTTGTGGCACAAACACCAACACCCCGCCGACCCCAGCAACAACGCCGTCCAAGACGAGCGCCTTGATAAACGGCGATGCCCCTGCCCAGTCGAGAAAACGGGACAACCCATCTGCCAGCGGACCGGAGAAAAACGCATCAAGCCGATCGGCAAGCGGCGTCCCCAGCCAGTTAAACGTCAGCATAAACACCACATACATCAGCGCCAAAAAAATCGGCAGCCCAACGTAGCGGTTCGTCACCACCGCATCGATTTTTTCCGTCCATGTCAACGGCTTATGTTTGAACTCAATGGCTGAAGCAGCGATCACCTCAGCGATCCAACGGTCGCGCGCCTCGTAAATATGCTTGGCGAGCGCGCCGCCAAGCGCCCGCTCCGTCTCCGCGCGAATCGCCGCGAGCGGCGAAAGGTTCATGCTATTATGCAAATACGCAGCCATGCGTTCATTTCCCTCAAGGAACTGCAACGCCGCCCATCGTTTGTTTCCAGGCACATCGTCCGGCAGCTGCTCGGCAATGCGTCTGATGGCGTTCTCCACTTCGGCGCCGTAATCGATTGTGATTGCCGGGTGCGGCTTATCTTTTGCCGCCAAAACGGCGTGAACCAATTCGTTCGTTCCTTTTCCGGTTCGGGCGATGACCGGGATAACAGGAACGCCAAGATACTTCGACAGTTTAGCGGCGTCCACTTTCACGCCTCGTTTTTCCGCCACATCAACCATGTTGAGCGCGATGACAACGGGACAGCCAAATTCCAGCAGCTGAACGGTCAAATGCAAATTGCGGCGCAACTGCGACGCGTCAACGATATTGACAATCGCTGAGCACGGCTCGGTCAATAAAAAATCAGTCGCCACTCCTTCATCACGGGACAGCGGCTGGAGCGAGTAAATGCCGGGCAAATCGACGACCGGCACACCGTGTTGGCGAAGCACTCCTACTTTCTTCTCGACCGTTACCCCACTCCAGTTGCCAACATATTCATAAGAGCCGGTTAAACAGTTAAACAATGACGTTTTGCCGGTGTTCGGATTGCCAAATAGAGCGACATACATTTATCTCACCTCAATCGACGCCGCCTCTTTGCGCCGCAAGCCGATTGCCTGCCCATCGACTTCGACCATCACCGGTCCGCCAAACGGCATCGCCGCTTTCAACCGCACCATTTTTCCTTCTTTCACCCCTAGATGAAGAAGACGCTGTTTCAGTGCCTCCTGCTCCACGGCCAGACGGACGACGACCGCTGTTTCCCCTTTATGCAAATCAGTCAGCACCATGATCATTTCCCCCTGTTTTTCTATCCGCTCTCCTGTGGTTCAATAATGATTCTTCTTCTCAATTTCAATCATACCATAAGCTAAGAAAAAAGGAGTGACATTTTTCACAATCATTCCTCATTGTCACCATTTCTTCAAAATTCGCCACCTCATCAGTTGAATTTTTCTGAAAAGTATATATAATTTTTTGTATATCTTTCCCATCTTTGCTCAAGGAGGAAGCTCAATGAACACACTAGGAAAAATCAGCAACTTTGTCGGCAACACCTTTGCCATCTGGGTGCTTCTGTTTGGAGCGCTCGCCTTTTTCGCTCCCAGCGCATTTACGTGGATCGCTCCGTATATCGTGCCGCTTCTAGGCATCGTGATGTTTGGCATGGGATTGACGCTGTCAGCGAACGATTTTAAAGAGGTGTTCAAGCGTCCGCTTGATGTGTTAATCGGCGTCGTTGCCCAGTTTCTCATCATGCCGCTTGTCGCGTTTTTGCTCGCTTATTTCTTGCCGGTTTCGCGTGAAGTGGCGCTTGGCATTATTTTAGTCGGCTGCTGCCCGGGCGGAACGGCGTCCAACGTCATGACGTATTTGGCGAAAGGGGACACGGCGCTGTCGGTCGCCGTCACCTCGGTTTCGACGATTTTGGCGCCGATTTTGACGCCTTCGCTCATCTTGCTTTTAGCTGGAAAATGGCTGTCCGTATCCGCTGCCGCGTTGTTTTGGTCAATCGTCAAAGTCGTGCTGATTCCGATTGTTTTAGGGCTCATCGCCCAGGCGCTGTTCCAAAAGCAAGTAAAAGCGTGCATCCCGGCGCTGCCGCTCGTTTCGGTCATCGCCATTGTAGCCATCGTCGCCGCCGTCGTCGGGCAAAACCAAGCCGCCATTGCCAAAAGCGGGCTTCTTATTTTTCTGATTGTAGTCGCTCACAACGGATTGGGGCTGCTGCTTGGGTATTGGTTTGCCAAACTGTTTCGCCTGTCGCCGCCAAAACAAAAGGCGATTTCCATTGAAGTGGGCATGCAAAACTCTGGGCTTGGTGCGGCCTTAGCGACCGCCCATTTTTCGCCGCTCGCCGCCGTTCCAAGCGCTATTTTCAGCGTCTGGCACAATATTTCCGGTCCGATGGTCGCAACATACTTCCGCAAACAAGCAGACCGCCACGCGGCGGACGAACAAACCATTTCCGCTTGATCTCTTTCACACTTTGTCTAGCAGCAAGGCAAAAAGCTGTCCCCGAAAGACGGTCGTTTATTTCGGGAGACAGCTTTTTTGCCATCACTCTTGTTTCTCCACTTCCAAGCGATTCAGATGCGCTTTGGAAACAAAAAAGCCGATATTCGCCTTCAACCTCATTTCACAACGCCCCCTCAAACGGAAACACCATCCTTCCCGCTAGTTCCGGGAAATCAATGAACGGATTGCGGTTGCCTTGGATGAAAAAAATCGCGCTGTTGCGATGATGCTCATACACTGTCGGCGGAAATTGTTCGTGCCAACGGACAAGGAGCGGAATATCGATTTTGCGCCGAAACGACTTCGCGATTGCCTTCGGGTAGCGAAGCAGAAAGTACAGCATCGCCCTTGCCGCCGTCCCTTTGCCGTATTCCGGCTCGAAATAGCCGTTATGGACGACGCCACAGCGGTTTTGGATTTGTTCGTCGGGATCTTCCGGATTGTAAAACGGGAAATCCGCGTACGGAAAATTCGACCGCATCGTATTGCACTCCGGCTGGCAGACGAACAAATGATGCAAATCGCCTTTCATCGGTTCACGCGCGCCAAACCATGACTGCGGGACAACATGTTCGGCATTGAATTTCCACTGCTGCTCGATCGTGTTCACCCGCTCGTGCACCTCGCCCGGCCCTTGTTTGGCTTTTTTCAGCAGCTGGCGGAATTCGTCATAACGCCGCTTCATCGTTTCCACATCTTGGACGATTAACGTTTTCGGATCTTTCCGCTCGCCCGAATACAAGCTGCGCACCGTTCCGTCCGGCTGCAAGTCGATCCATGTGTACAAATACTCATCCTTGCTGAAAAAATACGGCAGCCGTCGCTTATGGGTGCGCGCCGCTAATTCATGATAGCGGACAAACAACATCAATCCATCCCCTTCAAGCGGCAGACGGCGGTAATACCGTTCGCGCGCCCGCTCATCTTCTGCGGCCTGATGATACGCATCCTCCACCGCGAGCCGCTCATTCAGCTGCTCGAGCCGTTCTTTCGGATCTTCCTCCCGCCATTGGCCGAGCTCCTCAAGCCGCCGTTCCGCCTCTCCCATCAGCGTTCCCCTTTCTTTTTTCTTTTAGTGTATCACGGAAGACGAAAGAGGGCGATAACGGCGTTAATGCAAAAGAAACGATGTCGCGCCGAACAAAACGGCGGCGATGCCGGCGGCGATCAACGACGGAATCAGCTTCGTTCGCGCGTATTCCATCACCGGCAAATCCAAAATAGTGCAAAGCGTCACCGTATTGTCGCTAAGCGGCGACGCAAACGCCCCGAACGTCCCACTCGCAAACACCGCGCCGATGACCGGCAAAATGTTCGTTCCCGACTGGCTCGCGAGCGTCACACCAAGCGGCATCAACATCCCCCACGTCCCCCATGACGAGCCGATGAAGTAGGAAATGACGGCGCCAAGCAAAAACAAAATCGGGGCGACAAAAAACGGCGGAATCCATTGTTGCACATGGCTCGTAATGTATTGGGAAAACCCTAAGTCTTCCGCCACCGCCGACAGCGCCCAAATGAGCGCCAACATGACAATGACCGACATCAGCTCATTGCCGCCTTTCACAAAATGGGTCAACAAATCGTTCAATTTAAATCGTTGCCAAAGGAAAAAGGCGACAGCGATAATTACAGTAAACAACAGCGCCTCCAACATCGCGCCGAGCGCATCGCTCCGCAAAAAAGCATCCCAAAACGTCCGCGCTCCGCGATGGCCGTCCCACCAGCTTAAAAACAGCGTCAAAACAAGAACGACTGAAAGTGGAACGATCAAATTCCACGGTTTCACCGGCGTTTCTTTCTGATAGGCGCGCGGGCATGTCTGCATCGCGTCCCCTTCTTCCCCTTGCGCTTCGTTCGGCTCGCTGCCATCAGGCTGCTGTTCTTCCGCCATTTCGAGCGCCAACCGCTTGTTCCAGCGCCGAATCGGCTCCATTCCCCGCGCTTCGCTCACCGCCGCCTGCTTTCGCCGCGAATAAACAAAAAAACTATAGTAGAGCCCAACAGCGATAATCGCGTACGAGAAAAAGTTAAACGGAATGCTTCGGACGTACACGATGTACGGCTCCGCACCGATGCCGGCCGTATCAAGCGCCTTGTCGATGACCGACACCATATAGCCGACAAAGGCAGTGGCGATCGGAATCAAGGCAACGACCGGGTTGGAAGTCACCTCAATGGCAAAGCCGATTTGCTGGGACGACAGCCCGAGCCGTTTGCTCAGCGCCTTCATGATCGGCGCGACGGTGACGATGCGAAAATCGGGGTCGCTGAATGTCACCATCGTCGATATCCACGTCAAGAACATGGCGGTTTTCGCCGACTTCACTTTTTTGCTGACGAGATGGACGAATCCTTTGATTCCGCCGGTGTATTTGATCATGCTGACAAGGCCGGCGAACACATACAAGAACATGATGATGCGGATGTTGTTCGTCTGCATCAAGTTATCGACGACGTAATGAAGCATCGTCCGCAGCCCACCAAGCAAGGACGGGGTCATCAAATAACTGCCAACCAACAGCCCGACAAACAGCCCCGGGATGACTTGCTTCGTCCAAATCGAAATCGGGATGACGACGAAAAATGGCAAGAGAGCTTTCCACGACGGTTCCATTGGCCATTCACTCCTTTCTTTAAAAAGTATGGCGATTGTTTCCTCTGTCTATGCAATCCGCAGCGAATCTTCATCCAACAACACGGAAACAGCTGCGAAAAAAGTGCAAGAGGACATACATGAATGAAACCGCTTTCCTGCCCCGAAAATAAAAAAGCTGCCTATTAGACAGCTTTCACTGCTTCTTTTTGGGACGAGAGCGCCAACAAATGGAGCGTCATCTCCGGCTTCGAGCCGACTCGGATGTTTACCCCGGTTTGCCCGAGCCCTTCGTTAATGTAAAACGGTTTCCCGTCCCATTCGTGATAGCCTTTGATCATATCCCGTTCGGTGAGCGTTTTGCTCATTTTCGCCAAATGGTACGGCTTTGGCCAATGAATTTGTCCGCCGTGGAAGTGGCCGGACAACAAGTAGTCAAAATGATAGTCTTTCATATGCGGCACGATGTCTGGATCGTGCGTCAACACGAGGTTAAGGCCGTCTTTGACGCCCGCATACGCCTTTTCAATGTCGCTGCGCCCCGTGTAAAAGTCATCGATGCCAATGATATTGACGGTGTGACCGTTGACGGTAATCGTCTTCGTCTCGTTTTGCAAGACGACGCAGCCGTGCGCCTCAAGCGTCGCTTTCAGGCGCTCGAACGACTCGCCTTGCAGCACGTAATCGTGGTTGCCAAACACGGCGTACATGCCATATGTCGGATTCAACTGTTTCAACGCCGTCAAATACGGACCGAGTTTGACAATGCTTTCCTCACGGTCCAAAAAGTCGCCCGTTAAGGCGATCAAATCGATGCGCTCCCCTTTCAGCTTTTCATACACATCATCCGGGGAAATGGACAGCTTTTCCAAATGAAGGTCAGACAGCTGCAAAATGCGGATGGCGCGGTTCCCACCATCCAGACTGCCGACCTGAACTTTATGCAAAACCGCTTCATACGTGTTGCGGTGGGCTTTGCGAATGGCCAAAACAAGCAATAAAAAGATTGATAGAATAATGAAAACGAACGTCATTGTCTTCTCTCCTCCCTCCATCACTATTATAGTGAAACGGAGGAGAGAAGAAAGAGGGAGTTAGTGGATGAGATGGTAACCATACAATGAAAACAACTTTTCCTTCGACATCAACAAATATTTCGGCGGGCGAACAAGCGGCATGAGACGGTGTTGGGCCACTGTCATCATCGGCCAATGGGATGCCATTTTCAACCAACGGTAAAATGAATCCGCTATGTCAATGACATCAAATCCGAGTCTCTCACAACCTTTGTTTAACATCGTTACGCCGATAATCCCTTTTATGCAGGCGGACTGTTCGTGATGGTAAAGATAATGGGCAACATACGGCAAACTGGCCTTCACCTGTTCGAAAATATAACGTCCTTTTTGAATATCACCTCGATACTGCATCAGTTCGCGAAGCAGACGAACATTATGAAGGTGAATTTTCAACAGCCAGTCATTGGCCGCAATCGTCGTTCCGTCCGAAAGGCGAATGGTTTCACCCTTGTATCGAAGCAAACGGACGCGAAAAATGGAACGACAGCCGTTCTCTTTCCCACCAACATATTCGAGGCGTGAACATGCATAATAGAGCGGATCCATCAGTCCCCATACAGACAACAGCCACTGCGTCGCTTTGCTTCTCATTGGCGGCATCCTTCCCCTGTTCGTTCTATCCATTTACATTATGGAATCGATCGAGCGGCATTATAAATGGAGAAAAAAGGAGAAAAGATGGCTGCATGACCAGTCGGGAGACGTGCGTACTGAGGTCCAGTTCCATTTCGCCCCCTGCTCGAGGCTTTATCAAAAAAAGCGCGCACGAATCTCTATGCGCGCCAAACAACCATGCTCTTATGATTGGACAAACGCCACTGTGTTTACATCCTGTTGGCACACGGCCAGGCGGTTTTCCGCATGCTTTGCTTCCAAGCAGGGGATGCATCCAAAATTCGAATCTGCCCGCGCCCCTAGGAACGCATCCGAAAATGCGCATTCATTTGCCCTTTCAACATCCGCTCACGCAGCTCTTTCGTCATTTCCTGACGGATTTCCCACGTCGACACCCCTTCCTCGCGCTGATTGGCAATTTTCATCAACTGCTCCACATCGGCGAACGAATATTTGCGGATGCCTTTCGAACGGTCAGGGAACACAAGCTTCCGTTCCTCGTAATAACGAATTTGCCGCTGCGACAGCCCGGTCAGCTCGCTGACAATCCCGATCGAAATGACTTTTTTGTATTTGTAATGATCCTCTTGAGGATGATCTGTCATACTCCTCACCTCAATTCGTTGTATTTTCTAACGTAATTATACAAAAAATGATGTTAGCCCGCTAACTTTTGTAAATAAAATTAACATATTTTTTTAAATTTCCTGTAAATGTACTTAACACATTTGCTGTACACTGAAGAAAAAGATAGTATGGTAAAGGTAAAAACAGGGAGGGAATCGAATGGGGACATGGATGAGAAACGCCGTGCGGAAGAAAAAGCAATTTTATATTGAACAGCTCGTACGGTTCGGCTTAGCCGCTGACCGTGATCGGTTTGAAGAATGGACAATGGCCGAACTGCGACGCGAATACGAACGATTCCACCCCGCCCACACGATCGAAGGAGGACGCCGCCATGGACAAACAAGCGCTCGAACTGGCCAAACGCATCATTGAACTCGATCTTGAGCGCGACGCGATGTTTGAGCAACTGATCGCGCTCATCGGCAACCGAGCAGATGAACTGCTTCGATTTTTGCAAAATCGATTGTAAAACGATCGCAAATGAGAAAGTGCCCTGAATTTCTTCACGGGCACCTTTTTTCACCCTCATTCTTCAACAGAAATCCTTCCGAAATCAGCGCCAAGGCTGGAAAAACTTAAGAAACGCCGCGAACCCCCCTCTTTGTCAACCTAAAGAAAGGACTGTGTTCCCGACGGAGAACGGCTGACCCCCCCTTTCGCGGCAGCTCATCCGGCGCAACGCCCCATACGCTTGCGATATACCGCCGGTGTTGCGGATGCTCAATGCTTCGGTAGCCCGGCAGCTGATCGGCTTTTTGTCCATGCTCGCGCCCGCCCTGCCCGTTCCCTTGTCCGATGATCGAGCCAAACCCAGAGCCAGGACGGCCGATGTTTCCGGTTGCCAGCACGACGTTGATCCACTGTCTGACCGCCGCATAGCTGTCCGTCTGCTGCTCCAAGCCGCGCGCCGTGAGCACGATCGCATCGGCCGCCTCCCCGTACTTTCGCGCCGCTAAGCGAATCTTCTCTTCCGGCACGTCAGTCAGCCGGACGATCTCATCCATCTCCACTGCTTCTATGTGCTGTTTCCATTCGACAAACCCAACCGTCCGCTCGCGCACAAACGCTTCATCGATATATCCTTCGTCAAGCAGCACTTTCCCGATGCCGACGGCCAGCGCCGCATCCGTTCCGGGCTTGAGCGGCAGGTGCAGATCCGCCAACGCCGCCGTTTTCGTTTCCCGCGGATCCACCACGATGATAAAAGCGCCGTTCTTCTTCGCTTCATAAAAATACGGCATCAACTTCGGCTGGCATTCGGCGACATTGGTTCCAGCTAAAATGATCGTCTGGGCGAGTGGAATGTCGGAGAGCGGATTTGTCAACCCGCGGTCAAGACCAAACGCGTCGTTCATCGCGGCCGCGGTAGCCGGCATGCAAAAACGGCCGTTGTAGTCGATGTGCCGCGTCTTGAGCGCCACGCGGGCAAATTTCCCGAGCAAATACGCCTCCTCGTTCGTCAAGGATCCGCCGCCGTAAACAGCAAACGCATCGACTCCATCTCCTTCTGAATGGAGATGATTCGTTCCGCGATCAGCGAAAGCGCCTCCTCCCAACGGACCCGCACAAACCGGCCGCCCACTTTCGCAAGCGGAACCAACAGCCGCTCGGGATGCAAAGCGTGCTGGTAGGCGTTCATCCCCTTTAAACAAAGGCGGCCGTTGGACGTCGGGTTGTCGGTCGGGACCGCCTTGTAGCGGCGCCGCTCTACAATCCGCTCCTCCACCAGCTGAAGCGTGCACTGGACGCTGCAAAACGGACATTGCGTCGCGGCAGCCGTTTCTGACGCCCGTTCTTTTTCCTTGGCGCGAAAGTAGCGCAGCAATTCGTTCGTCATCGCCATTCCCCCGCTTCCTACAGCTCGACATATACCAAGCCGTCTTTCACCGCCGCGCGGTACGTTTTGACACACCCTTCATCCGGCGCCTGCACCCGGCCGTCTTTCAGGCAAATTTTCCAATCATGGAGCGGACAAAACACAAACTCGCCGCTCACAATACCTTGTGACAAATCGCCTCCTCGATGCGGACAGCGGTTTTCAACGGCAAATACTTGATCGTCACTCGTCCGGAACAACGCCAGCTCACGATTCCCGACCCGCACGCATTTTCCGAGCCGCTTCGGCAGCTGTTCCAATGTTCCCACTTCCACCTTCATCCTCTCTTCGTCCTCCCTCTGCATCGATGTCTGATCCTGTTTGGCCATTCCTTTACAAACTTTCATGAACAACAACGTAAAATCGTCGTTTCGCAAACGAAAACCTCGTTTCCGGCTGGACGATGGCCATCATTTCCCTCTCTTCGTTCCAGCATTGATCCTAACCCATGATCAATCCAGGCGGCGGAACATCAACTTTTTCCGCCCGCCGTCATCCCCCTTCATTCCACCGGCACCGGCTCTTTGTCGCCGATATCGCGGAACAACAGTTGCTGCACTCTCTCGTTTTCGACGATGTCCCGCCACGGATCTGTTGTCGTGGAAAGAGCTTTGTGAAGCCGCTCAAGCAGCGCGCGGCGCGTTTCCACATCGAACAACACTTCGCGGATATGCTCAAGCCCGACGCGCTCGACCCATTTGGACGTCCGTTCCAAATAATGCGCGGACTCGCGGTAATATTGCAAAAAAGCACCAGTCATCTCGATCACTTCGTCTTCCGTCTTGACCGTGCAAAGCAAGTCAGCTGCACGCAAATGGGTGCCGCCGTTGCCGCCGACATAAATCTCCCATCCGCCCTCGACGCCGACGACGCCGACATCTTTAATGCCCGATTCCGCACAGTTGCGCGGGCAGGCGGAGACGGCCATTTTCACTTTATGCGGCGTTTTCAGCCGCTCAAATGTTTGTTCCATCCGAATGCCAAGCCCGGTCGAATCTTGCGTCCCAAAGCGGCAAAACTGCTTGCCGACGCACGTTTTCACCGTCCGAAGCGCCTTGGCGTAGGCGTAGCCTGACGGCATGCCGAGATCGGCCCAAATGCGCGGCAAATCTTCTTTTTTCACCCCAAGCAAGTCAATGCGCTGCCCGCCGGTGATCTTAATCATCGGCACGTTGTATTTTTCCGCGACATCAGCGATGTTCCGCAGCTGTTCGGCTGTCGTCACCCCGCCATATATGCGCGGCACAACGGAGTACGTGCCGTCGGCCTGGATGTTGGTGTGCAGCCGCTCATTGACAAACAAGGATTCCGCTTCTTCATCGTACTCGCCCGGATACAACATGCCCAGGTAATAATTGAGCGCCGGACGGCATTTCAAACACCCTTCCTCGTTTTTCCATCCCAATACACTCATCACTTCTTTGACCGTCATCAACCGTCTTTGTTCGATGGCCTCGAGCACTTCCTCACGGCTTAAGTCCGTGCAGCCGCAGATCGTTTCTTTCGCCGCATACCGGTTCGCTTCTTCACCAAGCATATGCTCAAGCAGCTCGGCGACAATCCCTTTGCATCTGCCGCACGAGCGAGACGCGTTCGTATAGTCGCGCACCTCGGCGACCGTCTTAAGCCCGTGTTCGGCAATCGCCTGACAAATCGCGCCTTTTGTCACCCCGTTGCAACCGCAAACCACATCGGTGTCGGCCATCGCCGCCGCAAGGCTTCCCTTCCCGCCTAAAGCGGCTGGGGCAAACAGCGACAGCGAGAGCGCCTCAACCGAATCGCCGCGCTGGATCATATCGAACAGCTTTCGACCTTCGCTCGTATCGCCAAACAGCACCGCCCCAACGATTTTCCCTTGGCGAACGACGACTTTCTTGTACACCGAGCGCGCTTCGTCATACAGTTTGATCGACTCCGTCCCTTCGCCATCCATAAATTCACCAGCCGAGAACACATCGACACCGGACACTTTCAGCTGAGTCGCAACGACCGATCCTTCATACGGCTTTCCTTTTCGGCCGCAAATCGCCTCTGCCAGCACTTTCCCCTGCTCATAAAGCGGAGCGACGAGCCCATACACAACACCGCGATGTTCCGCGCATTCACCGACCGCGTAAATGTGCGGCACGCTCGTTTCCAAGTAGTCATTGACAACGATCCCTCGATTCACTTCAATGCCGCTTCTCCGCGCTAAATCAACATTCGGACGAATGCCGACCGCCATCACCACCAAGTCGGCGGCAATGGACGTACCGTCCTTAAACCGCACTCCTTCCACACGGCCGTTGCCGAACAATTCAGCCGTCTCTTTGCGAAGCAAAACGTTCATCTCTTGTTTCTCCAGCTCCCGCTGCAGCAGCTTGGAAGCGGTCGGATCAAGCTGGCGTTCCATCAAATAGTCGAAAATATGGATGACATCGACATCCATCCCTAAGTGAAGCAACCCGCGCGCCGCCTCCAAGCCAAGCAGGCCGCCGCCGATGACCGCCGCTTTTTTGTATGTCTTCGCATATTCGATCATCCGCTCGCAATCTTGGATATCGCGAAACGCCGTCACCCCGGGCAAATCCGCCCCCGGCACCGGCAAGATAAACGGATTCGACCCTGTCGCGAAAATCAATTCATCGTATTCGACTACCCTCCCACGGTCGGTCCGGACAAGCCGCCGCTTGATGTCGACTTCCGTCACCGTTTCGCCGACAAACAGCCGAATGCCGTTTCGTTCGTACCATTCCCAACTGTTCAACGTAATGTCATCAAGACGCGTATCTCCTTGCAGCACCTCCGACAACAAAATGCGGTTATAGTTCGGATGCGGTTCGCTGCCAAAAATCGTGATCTCAAACGCCTCGCGGTCAAGTTTCAAAATCTCCTCGATGCAGCGAACCCCCGCCATGCCGTTGCCGATTAACACGAGTTTTCGTCTCACGTCGCCATCCCTCCATCTTCGTTACTTTGTTTATCGTCATCGATGCAGCCAAAGTCGGATCGTCATCACCAGCAGCTCCCATAATCCGACTGTTTTTGTTCGCATCACCCTCACAATTTCCCCTTTGCCTTGGCTGTGCCCATCATATCACGTCAAACATGAAGCATGCATTTTTTTGTAAGATTATATAACACAATTTTAACAAGAAACATAATAATCATATAAAAATAAAAAATCAGATTAATATACGTATTTGTCGAAAAATGTAACTTTTTTATAACCATAAAAAAGCGACCTTCCGCTTGATGGAGCGGAGGCCGCTTCTTGTTGGAGGTTTACTCGTTAAGGGGATCATCAGTGAATCGGACGGGATTCCAGCAATTCATCGATAATGCGCGCGTAGTGGTCAATGCGCCGCTCCAGCTCCTCCATCTGCCGCTCAAGGCGGGTGACGTATTGACGGAAGGTCATCGGAGCGCCGAATCGCTGTTCGAGCCGCTCTTCGATTTTCTGCCGCTCGCCGTGGACAGAGACGAAGATGCGCATCTCGCGGCCGAACACTTCGCGGACGGTTTCACTGATGAGTTCGCCGTATCTTGTTTGCAGCCATTCACATTGAATGTCGTTGAGGCATTCAATGATGAGCCAATCGTCATCCACCGTCGCCGACGTCGAGGCAAACCACGTGTCAAACGACGGGCCGGGCAGCTTTTGCGCAAGCTTCGTTTTCACTTGTTCCCAAAGATGGTGCTCCTTCACACACTCACCTCCTTTCGTCTACTCGCCTGGCTGCCATACATGTTCGCGCAATTTCGCCCGAATGTCATCCGGAATCGGTTCAGGCCGCCCGGTGTCAAAATTGAAATTGACATACACCGCCCGCCCTTTCGCGCACACCACCCCGTTTTGGTGGATTTCTTCATAAATCGTGAGGCTTGTGTTGCCGATGCGCCCAATGCCGGTATACACAGTCACATCTTGCCCATAATACAGTTGGTTGACGTAGTCAACCTCCATGCGGATGATCACCATCCGCCAACGTTTGAATGACAAGTCAGGTGTAAACAGCTTGAAAATTTCATGCCGCCCTGCTTCAAACCAAACGGGCACTGTCGTATTGTTTATGGCCGACTCCGTCCGTTTCTGACACGCGCGGCGTAATGACAGTCGTAAACACGAACGCCCCTCCTCCACAAGAACTGGAATCGTCTTTTGTCGAATTTCGGCGGCTGATGTATATGTGTTCGCTTCACGACGTGGAAATTCCTGCTTCACCATCAAGAAAACATGAAAAACGTCGCCCCTTGAGCGGAAGGGGGATCCAACTTGAGAAGTGAGACCCTATTTCCAACAGCCAAAGAAAAAACAGGAGCCTGAAGCAGCCCCTGTTTGTTTCTCCTCACCCTTTATCCGGTTCGACGATCGTCCCTGTAAACGCTGCTTGATAAATCGCGCGGATGTCGGCTTCCGAAAGCGGCATCGGGCTGCGGGCGAGCAGCCGTTTTTGCTGGACGGCGTCTTTCGTCAGACTTTCTAATGCGCTTTCCGGAATGCCAAAACCGCTGAGCGTCTTCGGAATGCCGACATCGGCGACGAGGCGCTCAAGCTCCTCGACGCAGCGGTGCGACGCCTCCTCCTCTGATAAAAAGCTCGAGTTGCCGCCGAGGGCGTTTAAGATATCAGCCATTCGTTTCGTGCAGCTTTGGCGAATGTAGCCCATCACATACGGCAAGAGCACAGCATTTGATTCGCCATGGGCGATATGAAACTGTCCGCCGAGCGGATACGCAAGCGCATGCACGCCCGCCACGCCGGCGTTGAAAAACGCCAACCCAGCCAGGTAGCTGCCGTTCGCCATATCGATGCGCGCCTGTTGGTCCGCTCCATGTTCCACCGCCTTGCGCAATGAGGCGCATCGCCTGAAGCGCCAAGCCGTCCGACGTCGGGCTCGCATTGACCGACACGTACGCCTCGACCGCATGGGTGAGCGCATCGATCCCAGTCGCCGCCGTCACCCGCGGCGGGACGGAAACCGTAAGCTGCGGGTCGACGATCGCCACATCCGCCAACAAATAGTCATGCGTCACGACATCTTTCGGCGTGTCTAGCGACAAGACGGAGATGTTCGTCACCTCCGACCCGGTGCCTGATGTCGTCGGAATCAATATTTTCGGCAATCCTTTTTTCTCAAGCGTTCTCGTCCCCGTCAAGTTTAAATAATCGGCGACCGAACCTTTATGCACGGCCAAAACAGCGGCCAGTTTCGCCAAATCCATCGCGCTGCCGCCGACCCCGATGACGAGATCAAACTCTCCGCCGCGGGCAAACGCCACCGCCTTTTCCCCCGTTTCAAGCGGCGGCTCCGGCACAACATCCGTATACACATGCACGCTGCACCCTGCTTGCCGGAGCGGAGATGCCACTTGCTCGACGAGACCGAGTTTTTCAAGCGCTGGATCGGTGATCACCAACACGTGTGTACCCCCAAGCCTTTTTACTTCTGGAACCAACTGCGTAAGCGCCCCCCCCAGCCGACATAGCTGAGCGGCGGAAAGACGATGCGGGATGCGGTCATCAATACTGCCCCTTTCTTTCATTCGTAGTATCCTTCTGTGGATTTGCGAAATTGGCTAAATTGTTCTGCATCATGACCAAACCAAATTACCCGAGAAGCCCCATCCGTTGCGCGAGAAAGGTCGCTGGCCGCAAAATGCGGTCTTGACAGCAGAGCTTGCGAATGACCTCAAACCTCGGCACGGAGGACTGAAAACGTTCTTGCATACAAGCCGAAGCCTGCTTCTCGTGAAAAAAGCATGGTTCAGCAAACAGCTCGAGCATCAATACCACCTGTCTGTTCTCGCCTCGAACCGTTGGGGATATATTCTGGAAAAGCATGCTTAAACATACAGCCTTGGAGTGCCACTCTCTCCAAGGCTGCGCAACTATTCTTCTAGAATTTTAGGAACAAACTTTACTCCAATCTCTTCTCATCCCGCTTAATTCTGGTTAAAAATAATCAATTTCAACTCCGTCATTTCCTCGATCGCATAGCGGATCCCCTCGCGGCCAAACCCGCTTTCTTTCACGCCGCCGTACGGCATATGGTCGACGCGGAACGTCGGGATGTCGTTAATCAACACGCCGCCAACGTGCAGTTGTTTCGCCGCTTTCCACGCGGTATGGACGTTGTCGGTGTAGATGCCCGCCTGCAAGCCGTAGCGCGAGTCATTGACCAGTTCAATGGCTTCATCGATCGAACGGACGCGGTTGATCAAGACGATCGGGGCGAACACTTCTTGGCAAGACACTTTCATCGTCGGTTCGGCGTCCACAATGACCGTCGGAAGCAAGATATTGCCGTCGCGCTCGCCGCCGAGGACGACGTTTGCGCCGCCTTGTTTCGCCTCCTCGATCCAAGAGAGCGCCCGGTCGACATCGTTTGGCGTAATCAAGGCGGATACATCGGTGGTTGGATCCAACGGGTCGCCTGTTTTCAACTGTTTCGCGGCGGCGACAAATTTTTCGACGAACTCGTCATAACGATTCTCATGCACGTAAATGCGCTGGAGTGAAATGCACACCTGCCCTTGGAACGTGAACGCACCGAACACGCAGCGCGGGATGATGCGGTCAAGATCGACCTGTTCATCGACGATCACGGCCGAGTTCGAGCCGAGCTCGAGCGTCACCCGCTTTAAGCCAGCTTTATTGCGGATCGCGATGCCGACTTCCGGGCTGCCGGTGAAGGTGATCATGCTGATGCGCGGGTCGGTGACGATTTTGTCGCCGACCGTGCGGCCGCTTCCGGTGACGACGTTGAGCGCCCCTTTCGGCAAACCGGCTTTTTCGAACAGTTCGGCAATAAAGTAGGCGGACAGCGGCGTTTGGCTGGCTGGCTTCAACACAACGGTGTTGCCCGAGGCGATGGCCGGGCCAAGTTTATGGGCCACCAAGTTCATCGGGAAGTTAAACGGCGTAATCGCTCCAATGACGCCGATCGGCTCGCGGACCGTCAAGGCGATGCGATGTTCCCCGCCCGGCGCGGCGTCAAGCGGCAGCGTTTCCCCGTGAATGCGCTTCGCTTCTTCGGCGGCGAATTTGTACGTTTGGATCGTGCGGGCGACTTCCCCTTTCGCCGTGGTGATCGGTTTGGCTGCTTCCAGTGCGATCAACCTTGCCGCTTCTTCCTGCCGCGCTTTCAGCTGCTCGCCGACCCGCTCTAAAATGGCGGCTCGTTCATGCGCCGGCATAGCCGCCATCGTTTGCCGCGCGGCGTACGCCGCCGCGATCGCTTCGTCGACTTCTTGTTCGGTGGCCACAGGGATTTCGGCAATCGTCTCGCGTGAGTATGGCGATTTCAGCTCCGTGTACGACTTGGCTTCCCGCCATTTGCCGTTGATGTATAGCTTCTGTTTCTGCACCGCGATTGACATCTTTTCACCCTTCCCTTCTTTTAAGCACGCGGCCGAAAATTTCCCCTTCAGTATATGTCCCGCATGCCCTGTTTATTTGTTTCATTCGCCATCGCGCATGAAAATTCTTCCACTTGTCCTTTGTTTACGAAAGCCGTCCGTTGCCATGCAGCGCCATCATTCGCCTCTCTCGTTACGGGTGACGTTCCCCTCTCTATGATAACACTCCGTCGCTCGGTTTGCCGCCAAACTGCTTGCCCCTGTTCGTGGAAAGACAAGCAACATAGCCCTTGGTCACCGGATGCCCAACATCGGCGCAACATTTCCCCAGCTAACCGTCCAGCTCCGCAAGGCATGATGATGGCTTTCTAACTCCTCCTTCTCCTATGTTTTTGTTGTATGATAAAAGCAGCCAAAAATAGTGTAGAGGGAGATTTGGAAATGAACATCAAAACACTCATCGACCTCACCATGCCGATCACGGCCCAAACTCCGGTGTACCCGGGGGATCCGAAGCCGAAAATCGAACCGGCGGCGACGTTCGCCCAAGACGGCTATCACGTCAGCCGCCTTGTGCTTGGGTCGCATAGCGGCACGCATGTGGATGCGCCGTTTCACTTTTACGAACACGGTTGGCGGCTCGATGACGTGCCGCTCACGTATTTTCTTGGCCGCGGCGCCGTGATCAATGCCACCGGAAAAGCGGAAGGCGAAGCGGTGACGATGGCCGATGCCGCTCCGTATATCCCGAAGCTGTCGCCGGGAACCATTGTGTTGTTTCATACCGGCTGGTCGCAATACGCCGGAACAAAGCGGTATTTCCATCATCCGTACGTCGCGCCGGATGTGATTGAAGCAATGCTGGAGCGGGGCGTGCGGACGTTTTTCATCGACGCGCTCAACATCGACCCGCCGGACAGCTCGTCGTTCCGCGCCCACGAACTTATTCTTGGTGCCAACGGGGTGATCGGGGAAAATTTCGTGAACTTCGAGCGAATCGATTTTGATGACCCGTATATTATTGCCCTCCCCCTTTCCTTGCCTGGCTGCGACGGTTCGCCTGTTCGGGCGGTGGCGGTGCAGTGGGCGTAACAAAGAAGGATGATGCAACCAAACGCCCCGCACATGCTTTGCGCGGGGCGCGGCCTTGGCTATTTGAGCCATTTGATCACTTTCGCCGGGTTTCCGCCAACGACCGCGTTGGCGGGGACATCTTTTGTCACGACCGCCCCTGAGGCGATGACAGCGTTGTCGCCGATCGTGACGCCCGGGTTGATGACGGCCCGCCCGCCGATCCAGACGTTATGGCCGATCACAACCGGCTTTCCGTACCCCAACCCGGAATTTCGTTCGTGCGGATCGAGCGGGTGAGTCGCCGTATAAATGTGCACACCAGGACCAATAAAACAATGGTCGCCGATTCGCACTTCACATACATCCAAAATCACGCATCAAAGTTCATAAAAAAGTTTTCACCGACGTGAATGTTGTAGCCGTAGTCGCAGCGGAAGTTCGGCTCGATAAACAGCCGTTCTCCCGTTGAACCGAACAGCTCCTTCAGCAGAGCGGTTCGCTTTTCATATTCCGTTTCCAACGTTTCGTTATACAAACGAACGAGCCGCCGCTCCTTGACGAGCTCCGGATCAGCGGGATTGTACAAGTGTCCCGCTACCATCTTTTCTTTTTCGGTTTTCATCGAACCCCTCCAACATTTCATGCATTCGTTTCAAAACTCCATGGAATGATCTTATCGTCCTTCAGAAAAACCGTTCCCTGTCATCGTTTCGATGCGCACGCCTTCCCGATAATAGGCCTCCATCACATCCTTTGGCACCATGCTTCCACCCGTCGCCCAGCCAATATGGACGGCGTTTTTCATCTTTTCTTTCAAACCGTTTGCCTCTACGTACGTTTGCCCCGCCAAATCACGAAACAGCCGAACAGGCCCCGCCACCCCCGCCAAGGCGGACGGCTCTAAATAGATTTCCTCCGTTTCCACCATCGCCGCGAGCAAGCGGTAAAGCGTCGAATCGTCCACCGTATAGACGCCGCTGATGACGTTCTCAAGCATGTTCCCCACCAGCCGCGACGGCCGGCCCACCGCTAGCCCGTCCGCTTCGGTCTTATTGTCGAGGCCAAAATCTTGCACCGACACGCGGTCGTGCTCTCCTGTCATCAGGCCGAGCAGCATGCAAGGCGAATGCGTCGGCTCAGCGAAAAAGCAATGGACATGATCGCCGTACACGAGCTTCAGCCCAAACGTCACCCCGCCCGGACCGCCGCCGACGCCGCAAGGAAGATACACAAAGAGCGGGTGTTTTTCATCAACCGTGATGTTCATGTCCTCTAATTGCTTTTTCAGCCGAAACGCCGCCACCGCATAGCCTAAAAACAGATGGATCGAGTTTTCATCATCGATAAAATACGACGTTGGATCCTCGGCGGACTGTCTTCGCGCCTCTTCCACCACGTTGTTGTAATCAGTGAGATGTTCGATGACGGTGACCCCTTTGCTTCGCAATAAGTCTTTTTTCCATTGTTTCGCATCGGCTGACATATGAACGGTGACGCGGAACCCAAGCTTTGCCCCGATGATGCCGATGCTCAAGCCCAAGTTCCCTGTCGAACCGACGACCAGAGAATAGCGGGAAAAGAATTGCCTGAATTTCTCGCTGTCCATGACCGCATAGTCGTCTCCTATGGTGATCATCCCGTTGGCGAGCGCGAGGTCTTCGGCATGTTTCAGAACCTCGTAGATTCCCCCTCTCGCCTTGATCGACCCGGAGATGGGAAGATGGCTGTCGCATTTCAGCAACAGCTCCCCCTCAATGTTGGTCTGAAACATCTTTTCTAAACGCTGTTTCATGTTCGGAATCCGGACTAAAGGGGATTCGATGATGCCATAGGCCGGCCGCGTCTCGGGAAATGCCTTCGCGATGTAGGGGGCAAAGCGGCGCAATCGTTCTTCCGCCTCCTTGACATCGCGTTCGCGTAAAGGAATCGTTTGAATGGCTTGCGCAAACGCGTGATATTTTGGATTGCGCCAAAACACCTCTTCGGCCGCCATGATCATTTCAAGCAGCGGGAATTCCTTTACCCACTTTTGGATTTCGTTTTTGGTCATCATGCACCATCCTCTCCCATGCGTGTTTGTCGTTTCGCACCCTTGGCGGATGCCGGTCCAAAGTCCGCTTCATTGTTTGTCGAACCGTTTACCTCCAGTCTCGCGAAAACCGCTTCCATTGTCAATGGGGAGGAAGGAAAATGGGTTGTGGGCGACATTCAGGAGTGATCGCCAGCCTCGTCGGAACGGCCAAGCAAGGTGCGATCTGCTTGAAAAACGCCTGTCTTTCCATTATGATGAAAGAGGCAAACCATATCGTGGAGATGATGATCATGGGCAATCGCCGTGGTTTATCGCTTTTGTTTCTCGTGATGTTTTTGGTCATGGCCGGGTTTGGCATCATTATCCCTGTCCTTCCATTTTACGCAGAAAAAATCGGCGCGACACCAACGCAGCTCGGCTGGTTGATGGCCGTTTATTCGCTCATGCAATTTTTATTTGCGCCGATGTGGGGGAATTTATCGGACCGCTATGGACGAAAACCGATGTTGCTCATCGGTATTTCTGGCTTAGCACTTTCGTTTTTCTTGCTCGCCGTCGCGACAAAGCTTTGGATGTTGTTTGCCGCTCGCATCATCGGCGGATGTCTATCGGCGGCCACGATGCCGGCCGCTATGGCGTACGTCGCAGATGTGACAACGGAAGAAGACCGGGGCAAAGGAATGGGGATGATCGGAGCGGCCGTTGGGCTTGGATTCATTTTCGGACCGGGGATCGGCGGCGTGTTCTCGAAAGCGAGCTTAACCGCTCCGTTTTGGATGGCAGGCAGCTTGGCGCTCTTGACCGCTCTATTCGTTTTCGTTTTCTTGCATGAGTCGCTTCCGAGAGAAAAACGAACGAATATACGAACAAAGCGGCCCTCGCTTGCGGCCTCCCTCCAAGGGCCTGTAGCGCGCCTATACTTACTGCAGCTGATCACAACGTTTTCCCTCGCTGGACTTGAAGCGACGTTCGCCTATTTTGCCGCTGAACGTGCGGGGCTTTCGTCGACGGAACTTGGCTACATCTTTATGATCATGGGGCTTGCAGGGGCCATCGTCCAAGGAGGGTTGCTTGGAAAACTGATCCGCTCATTCGGGGAAGGAGCTGTCATTCGTGTCGGGCTGTTCTTGTCAGCAGTTGGCTTTTTTCTCATTTTATTCGTTCACAGCTTTTGGACAGCCGCGCTCTATTTAACGATTTTCGGCATTGGAAACGGCGTCATCCGCCCGTGCGTCTCCGCGTTGTTGACGAAATATACGGCGGATGGCCAAGGAAGCGCAACAGGCGTCTTATCATCGTTCGATTCGCTCGGCCGCATCGGCGGTCCGGCGATCGCCGGCTGGTTGTTCACCTTAAAGTCCAGTTTGCCATATATGGCAGGGATTGTGCTAACATTCATTTCCTTTGCTGTTTTTCACTCGTTTCAACGAACGATGATGCAAAAAGACTCGGCCCTTTGACACAAGAGGAGGACGGATGTGGACATCCCCTGTTACAGATCAGCGAGAAAGCCCACTCCTTGAGGGGTGGGATGAAAGCGAGCCCCGTCTAACCTAGCGCACTGGTCACAGGTGCGCCGCCCATTGGGGTACATCCTAACCCGATGGGACGGGGTGATGACACACCCCTGAATTTGGGCGTTGTCCGAACCAGAAATGGATGAGGACGCAAACGACCCAAGAATCCCACGCCTTTAGGCGTGCGGAGTGTCAAAATCACGCACGGAAGTGAACGTCTTATGCATTGGGGTGATCAAACATCATCATCTGCACAAAGGAGAAGGAGCGCCTTGAACATCGTTCCAACCAAACAGTTGGACCGCGCCATCGTCAACCAGTTTTTCACCAACCATTGGGGAAGTCCGCAAATGGTTGTTTCAACCGGCATCTATACCTGCAGCGAGCTGGATGGATTTGCGGCTGTTGAGAACGGTCAGCGGATCATCGGACTGATTACATTCATCATCCGTGGCAGCGAATGCGAGATCATCTCGCTAGACAGCATAATGGAAAACCGCGGCATCGGCAGCGCCCTTTTGCATGAGGCAGAGGCATGGGCGAGACAACAAAGGTGCACGGCTGTTCAACTGATCACTACCAACGACAACTTGCATGCCCTTCGTTTCTATCAAAAGCGCGGCTATCAAATTGTGAACGTCTTTCCCAACGCTGTCGACAAGGCGCGACAAATCAAGCCAAACATTCCGAAAACAAGTCCTGACGGCATTCCTATTCGAGATGAGTTGTTGCTGGTCAAACCACTGGTGTGACACGAGGTGATGATGACGCCGCATCGAAAAAGAAGCACCGGCCTTCTCCCAAGACCGGGAGTCAGTCAAGACTTTGTGGAGAACATTTTTTCGGTTCACTACGGGCGTTGTCAATCACTAGTTAGCGAACCATTTTCAGGAATTGATATCGTAAGCGCTTTCGGACTCTCATCCCTCATCTTGAAGTGATGATATTGTATTCCATTTTTTTTACACCCAACCACCATCCCGGAGCGCCGACAACGCTTGATGGATCGGCGTCCCGGATGACCGCTGCAGACACGGTAGATTCTGACGCACCACATCTGCCCATAACCGTCCGGCCTTCCGTTTGGCCTGTTCAACCCGCTTGGACTTTGTTGAGGCCGAGGCCGCCGTTCGGGTCTCTTCTTCCTCCACCAACTGCCCATTTCTCCGCCAAATCCCGTCGATTCGGGCCGCCATCGCCCTCAGAAACGCCCGAAGCCCTTGGTCTTTCCAGCTGCGGCGGGATTTCACCCGATGCGCAAACCGGCTCATCACGCTCTCGGCGTGGCCCATCGGACGCATGCCGGTCGTCTCCACCCCTTGCTCCGACAGCCACTCCCGATAGTCCCGGATGCATCCCGGCATCGACTCGATCCGGCGAATCAAGGCGGCCAGCTGTTGTTCTTTGCCTTCGTCCCCCAACGTGCCGACCGCGCTGTTCAGCTCGACCAAAAGTCCTTCTTCGTCTTGTTTCGCCAGCTTCCTCCGCACCTCCCGCCAACGCGGATGGCCGGACAGACACTGACGCAGCTCCCGCGCCACATGAAATCGATCCAGCTGAAAGCACGCCCGCTTCCCAAAATACTCCCGGCAGGCCGTGATCCACGACGCCGCGTCGCCGTTGATGATCAAAAGGTCCCGGCACGAATCATAGGCATATTCGTTCATCAGCCACTCTTCAAACCGTTCCCACACGTCTCCCGCCCCTTCATGGAGGTAGTGGCGCCGGTTCACGAGCTCGAGCTGCGAACCGTTTCGTTTCCATCCCTCGTGAACCGCCAGGATTTTCTCTTCTTTCGCCCGTTTCCCTTTCCCCTGGCGGGAAATAAACAGTCCATCCGCCTCCACAAACAGCACCCGGCCGTGCCGTTGGGAAACAGGGCGGTGCAGCGAGACAGGGGCCTCCAGCACCAGTTGGCGAATCGCCTCGTGGCTTAGGACCGCATACCCCACGATCGACTCCAACGTACGGGCCGCTTTGCGGTAGGAAGAGCACTCTACGGCCAACTCGACCGCCGTTTCCTCGAGGCAAGGGCTGATCGACTGCGCTCCATCAAAGCCCAGTTCGGCATCCAGCAAGAAGGTATACGCCCCCGCCTGCCGATCATAGTAGTAGTTCCGTCGGAACGTCACTTCTCCAAACAGCGTTTGGATCGTGGTCGGCCGTTTGTCTTTCAGCTGATACCGCCGCTTGTCCCGCGCTTCCGCCAGTTGTTGATCAATCTCCTCCAAAAGGGTCGCCAACAAGACAGCGAACACCTTTTGAAGAGTTCTGACTAATTGTTCCTCCAGCTCTTTTAATAAAGGCCATTCTGTGGTAAGATGTTTCATGGACTCTCTCCCTCCTGTTTTATGGATGTTGGTCATCACCATCATAGCAGGGAGAGAGTCCTTTTTGCATGACATTTGCTTTTTTCTACCGCGCTTCGCTTGGTGGCCCCGACGAGCGTCGCGAACAAAAGTTCGCAACCCTCGTCGGGGAATCATTCCGGAATGTCACCCACAAATATTTTACTCACACTTCACGCTGGGGTTGACGCTGCAGCTTTCCAAACCGGTCATCAAGCATCTCATTCATATTGTCGATGCCTTGACCACCAAGGGATTCTCGGGAACATTGACTGATATTCATTACTGGAGCTTTCATCCGAATCATCGAACGACGCTCCGTCACTTTTTCACGAAAAGCCCTTGGAACGAGGAAAGGCTGCTTGGGAAGCTTCAAGAGTGGATCCTTTCCCAGGTCGAACGACTGGCCAAACGGAAGAATCAACCCCTTTTTGTTTCGATTGATGATACGATTTGCCAAAAAACGAAGCCTTCGTCACGGGCTGTGCACGCCATTCAAGGGTGCGACTGGCACTACTCGCATAAAGATCATCAATCGGTCTGGGGGCATTCGCTCGTTTGGCTGATGGTGCACACCTTCACGCAGGCGTTCCCATTTGCGTTCCGCCTGTATGACAAGAAAGCGGGAAAAAGCAAGATCGACCTGGCGATCGAGATGCTTTCCTCGCTCAAGGTGAAGCGGGCTTAGCCGGTGTATGTGCTCATGGATTCGTGGTATCCGTCTAAGAAGCTCATCGAAGCCTGTCTGAAACAGGGATTCCATGTCATCGCGATGCTCAAGACGAACCGGATTCTCTACCCGAAAGGCATCGCCATCCAAGCCAAGCAGTTTGCCCGCTATATCGAGTCCAAAGACACCCGCCTCGTCACGGTGGGGCAGGAGCGTTATCGCGTGTATCGCTATGAGGGGGCCATCCATGGCCTCGATGACGCGGTGGTGCTGCTGGCTTGGAAGGCGGATCAGCCGATGGCGCCGGAACATCTTCATTGCATCTTGAGCACCGACCGGGAACTCGGAGACGAAGACATCTTGCGTTACTACGCCCAGCGCTGGACGATCGAGTGCTTTTTCCGGCAGGCGAAAGATCAACTGAAGCTGGATGGATACCGCGTTCGCCACATTCGGGCGGTGAAACGGTATTGGGCGGTGGTGCTGCTCTCCTGCTTGTACAGCATCGCCGAATCCCGACAAAACCTCTCCACCGGGCTGGAGCTTCTTCGGTCGCGGAAAGACCACAGCGTCGTCGAGTTCATTTATGACGCTGCAAAGCAAGATATTCCCATTGATGTGATCAAAAAACCGCTCCGTATCGCGTAAGGGGTACCCTGTTTGTCTCTCTAACCATGGAAATTATTGTAATGAAAAATGCTCATCTACAGTTAAAATTTTTTTACAAATCATCTCTTTCTATTGCATAATTTTACCCATTCAACTAAAATAGATAATGCAACCGGTTGCATTGAAGTTGATGAATTTGTTTGAAAATCACACAAGAAAATGTATTCACTTTCAACTAACCCCCTACCATTTAGAAGGGAGAGAGAAAAAATGAAAAAAATGAAATTGACATCATTCGATTTTTGGCAAAAGTTCGGGAAAGCATTGATGGTCGTTGTTGCTGTCATGCCTGCAGCCGGTTTGATGATTTCATTAGGAAAATTAATTGGCATGATGAGCGGAGATGTTTCATTCGTGCAATCGATTGCACGGATTATGGAGGATATCGGTTGGGCGATCATTGTCAATCTCCATATTTTATTTGCGGTCGCAATCGGGGGCTCTTGGGCAAAAGAGCGTGCAGGCGGAGCTTTTGCGGCACTTATTGCATTTATTTTAATTAACCGTATCACAGGAGCGATTTTTGGCGTCAATAATGCCATGTTGCAAGACCCAGAAGCAACTGTCGTCACCATTACTGGAAGCAAACTAATTGTTAAAGATTACTTTATCTCTGTTCTCGGAGCTCCGGCATTAAACATGGGGGTTTTTGTAGGAATCATTTCAGGATTTTTAGGAGCTTCCTTATATAATAAATATTATAACTTTGATCGTCTTCCAAAATCTCTTAATTTCTTTAATGGGAAAAGATTTGTTCCATTTGTTGTGATCGCTGGTTCAGTTATCACAGCGCTTATTTTATCGATCGTATGGCCGTCTGTTCAAAGCTTATTAAACGGATTTGGACGTTGGATCGCTACGTCTAAAGATACAGCGCCAATCATTGCACCTTTTATTTTCGGTACGTTGGAGCGTCTCTTATTGCCATTTGGCTTACATCATATGTTAACAGTGCCAGTGAACTATACAGAGCTCGGTGGAACCTATACGATTTTAACCGGTTCAAAAGCAGGACAAATCGTTGCTGGTCAAGATCCTTTATGGCTTGCATGGATCACCGATTTAAACAACCTGTTAGCTTCTGGAGACACAAAAACATACCATCATTTGCTTGAAACCGTTCATCCAGCACGATTTAAAGTTGGACAAGTGATTACATCGACCGCTTCTCTCATCGGTGTTGCATTAGCTATGTATATCAATGTTGATAAAGACAAGCGCGAAAAATATAAATCCATGTTTTTCTCTGCAGCATTAGCCGTATTTTTGACAGGCGTGACAGAACCGATCGAATTCATGTTTATGTTTGTCGCACCCGTTTTATATATTGTGTATGCGATTACAACTGGTTTAGCGTTTGCCCTTGCCGATCTAATCCATTTACGTATTCACGCATTTGGCTTTATTGAATTTTTAACAAGAACACCAATGATCATTAAAGCAGGACTTGTAAAAGATTTGGTGAACTTCGCTATTTCTTGCCTTGCATTTTTCGGCATCAACTTTGTTGTATTCAATGCACTGATTAAAAAACTGAACTTGCCAACACCGGGTCGAAACGGAAACTATATAGAAGCAGAAGAGCCAGCTCAATCTCAATCAAAAAATACAACCAATGACGATTCTTTAGCCGCTCATATTATTGAATTACTCGGCGGCAAAGATAACATTGAGGATGTCGATGCGTGCATGACACGTTTACGTGTAACGGTAAAAGATATTCATAAAGTGGCTTCTGAACAAGAGTGGAAAACAGCAGGAGCACTCGGATTAATTTTAAAAGATAAAGGCGTTCAAGCCATTTATGGACCAAAAGCAGATGTTTTAAAATCCAATATTCAAGATCTTTTAGGGGTTTAAGCCATGAAATTACTAACATTAAATTGCCACTCATGGCAAGAGGAAAATCAATTACAAAAAATTAAGTATTTAGCTGAAATCATAAACGAAAAAAAATACGATGTCATCGCTTTGCAAGAAGTAAGCCAATCGATTGAAGCTCCATACATCTATGAAAACATAAAAGAAGATAACTTTGCATTCATTTTATTAAAAAATCTTGAGCAACTCGGTTGTCGTGATTATTCTCTCGTTTGGGATTTTGCTCATATCGGCTATGAGAAATATGAAGAAGGATTAGCCATTTTAACAAAACATCCTATTATAAAGAAACATTCTTTCTATGTTTCTAAAAATCAGAATCCTTTATTTTGGAAAACTCGTAAAATCGTTGGGGCAACCATTCGTTGGCATGGACGCCCTCTCTCGTTTTATTCTTGTCATCTTGGTTGGTGGCATGATGAAGAAGAACCTTTCGGCGATCAGTTTGATACACTTCTTAAAAAAATTGAATATGAAGACGCTTTCTTCCTCATGGGCGATTTTAATAACGACGCCCACATTCGTGGAGAGGGCTATGATTACATGATGAGTAGAGGGCTTTATGACACATACGTACTAGCAAAAGAGAAGGATAGCGGTACTACGGTTCAAGGGAAAATTGATGGTTGGAATGAAAACGAAAAAAACTTACGCATTGATTTGATTCTATCAAACAAGCTTTTACACGTAAAATACTCTAAAACCATTTTTAACGGCCAAAATGGCCATGTCATTTCTGACCATTTCGGAGTAGAGGTAGAAATTGAAGACGGACTCGCCTAGTTGTGTCCGTCTTTTTCTTTTTCTTTTACAAGATCGACGAGCTTTGCACCCGTCATCTTCTGCAAATCATCGACGCACAGTTCGATTTGCATGCCAATCTTTCCTGCACTGACAATGATTTTTTTAAGTTGAAGAGCCGTTTCATCAATAAACGTGGCATATTGCTTCTTCATTCCAATCGGTGAACATCCGCCGCGAACATAGCCTGTGTGCTTTTCAATCTCATGAACAGGAAGAAGCTCTACTTTTTTCTCTTGTGCCGCTTTCGCTGCTTTTTTCAAATCAAGTTCCGCCTCTACAGGAATGACAAATACGTAAATCGTTCCGCTGCTTCCTTTTGTCACTAACGTTTTATAGACGGTTTTTGGGTCTTTTCCGATTTTTTTCGCTACGGATACCCCATCGATTTTTCCATCGTTGTTTTCATATGTCCACACATCATATAAGATGCCTTCTCGGTCTAATAGACGCATCGCGTTCGTTTTTGCTTGTTTCATCTCATTTCCCCTACCTATTAAGTAGCTTCATGTTTAGTTTACCTTAAACCGCTTTTCTTAACAACTTTTACGGACCAAGGGAAGCGAAGAAGTCTTTGATCATGATAAAAAGGGACATCCCCGCGGGACATCCCTGTTTCTTCATTCAACCCCTTTATACGCTTGGCGATAAATGTCGGCAAGGTCGCTGACTAATGGTAATTTTGGGTTGGCTGTTGTACATTGATCTTCAAAAGCTAGTTCAGCAAGTTGTTCGACTTTGCTTTCAAACTCTTCTTTGCTGACGCCTGTTTCCGCGATGCTTAATGGCATTTCAAGCTCTTTTGCAAGCTTGATAATCGCTTGAATGAGGCTTTCGACTCCTTCTTCCGTTGTGCGTGCTGGCAATCCTAAAATGCGTGCGATTTCCGCATAGCGTTTATCCGCGATAAAATGTTCATATTTAGGGAACGCTACAAATTTCTTCGGTTTTGTCGCGTTATAACGAATGACGTGCGGCATTAAAATCGTGTTCGCACGTCCGTGCGGAATATGGAATTCTGCGCCAAGTTTATGCGCTAAACTATGGTTAATGCCTAAAAATGCGTTCGCGAATGCCATACCGGCAATCGTTGATGCGTTATGCATTTTTTCGCGCGCCACTTCATCGTTGCCGTTTTTGTATGCGCGTGGCAAGTATTCAAAGACGAGTTGAATGGCTTTTAGTGCTAATCCGTCTGTGTAGTCGTTTGCCATGTTCGATACGTACGCTTCAATCGCATGTGTTAATACGTCCATACCTGTATCCGCTGTAATATGTTTTGGCATCGTCATGACGAATTGTGGGTCAACGATGGCGACATCTGGTGTTAACTCGTAGTCAGCAAGCGGATATTTGACGTTATTTTTCTTATCTGTAATGACCGCAAACGATGTCACTTCTGAACCTGTACCAGATGTTGTTGGAATCGCGACAAATTGCGCTTTTTGACCGAGTTTTGGATATTTAAATACGCGTTTACGAATATCTAAAAACTTTTGTTTTAAGCCATTAAAGTCGGTATTTGGATGTTCATAGAACAGCCACATCGCTTTCGCCGCGTCCATCGCCGAACCACCGCCGAGCGCGATGATGACGTCTGGCTGGAACGCATGCATCATGTCGGCACCTTTCATCACTGTTTCAATTGATGGATCTGGTTCAACTTCTGAGAAAATTTCGCAATGCACATAATCTGGACGTTTACGCAAATAGTATAACACTTTATCGACATAGCCGAGCTTCACCATACCTGGGTCTGTAACGATAAAGGCACGTGAGATGTTTGGCATTTTCGCTAAATATTGTGTCGCATGTTTTTCAAAATAAATTTTTGGTGGAACTTTAAACCATTGCATGTTTACATTCCTTCTCGCTAATTTTTTAATATTAATTAAGTGTGTCGCACCCACGTTTGTCGAAACGGAGTTGCCTCCAAACGTACCGCAACCGAGCGTCAATGACGGAATGTATGCGTTGTAAATGTCCCCGATCGCTCCTTGTGAAGATGGTGCATTAGAGATGATTCGTCCTGCTTTCATTCGCTTACCGAATTCAAGAATGACGTCTTGATTTTCCGAATGAATGACAGCGGAGTGGCCAAGTCCACCAAATTCAAGCATTTCTTCTGCTCGTTTTAACCCTTCTTCTGTGCTATTCACCTTATAGCACGCCAATACAGGACTTAATTTTTCACGAGAAAGCGGCTCTTGCGGACCGACGCTTTTTAATTCTGCGACAAGAATTTTCGTATCAACTGGAACGTCCACACCGGCCATTTTTGCAATTTCATATGCTGGTTTACCGACGATATTCGGGTTTACTGCACACGTATTTTCATTAATGACAAGCTTTTCGACTTTTTTCTTTTCTTCTTCATTTAAAAAGTAACATTTGTTTGCGATCATTTCGTTTTTCACCGCATCATATATTTCTTTATCAATAATGACCGCTTGTTCAGATGCACAAATCATTCCGTTATCAAACGTTTTTGAAAGAATAAGGTCGTTCACCGCGCGTTTAATATTTGCTGTTTTTTCAATATAACAAGGTACGTTACCAGGTCCAACCCCTAATGCTGGTTTTCCTGAGCTATATGCTGCTTTGACCATGCCTGCTCCACCTGTCGCAAGAATAAGCGAAACACCAGGGTGATGCATAAGTTGTTGCGTTGCTTCAACGGAAGGTGTTTCGATCCATTGAATACAATGTTCTGGCGCACCGGCCGCAATCGCTGCATCACGTAAAATGCGTGCCGCTTCACTGCTGCATTTTTGCGCGGACGGATGGAACGCAAAAATGATTGGATTGCGCGTCTTGATTGAAATAAGCGCTTTAAACATCGTTGTTGATGTTGGGTTTGTTACTGGTGTAACCCCAGCGATGACTCCAACAGGCTCAGCAATTTCAATAATACCTTCTTGTTCATTTTCGCGAATAACGCCGACGGTTTTATCATATTTGATGTTATGATAAATGTATTCTGTCGCAAAAATGTTTTTAATGATTTTATCTTCATACACGCCACGTTTTGTTTCTTCAATCGCTAACTTCGCTAAATACATATGTTTGTCAAGTCCAGCTAACGCCATTTGCTTAACGATATGATCAATCGCTTCTTGATCGTAATCACGAAACGCTTTTAACGCTTTTTGCGCATTCGCGACGAGCGTATCGATCATTTTTGTAACTTCTTTCTTTTGGTCTAATACTTTTTCATCAACAGCCATATAAGACCCTTCCCCTCCTGTATTGTCCTTGTGAAGTTTTTCACAAGTTAATTGAAAATAAAAATATGATTGTTTTCACATTCACATTATAACGAGGATAAGCCTGTTTGTGTGTGTCAGCTTTGTGAAATATTGAGCAAATATGTTGTATAAGAGAACCGCTTCTTATAAAGAAGGCGGTTACTCACACACTGGATTGCGTGGAATCTTTTCAAACGAAATATCGTTGTACATGCGCGTATTTCGCTTAACGATCACGACGTAGTTAGCCGTCCATATATAAGAAGGAATATCTTGATCCACGAGTGTTGATTATCCAAAATTATACATACGCCTTCCATAAATTTGGGCATACTCAAACAAAGCAGCGGCCCTCCCGGATTTCCAATCGAGAGGAAGCTGCCCAGAGAAAAAACGGCGAACGAACGAAATGAAGGAAAGAGAGACGTTCGTCTGTTTTTTGGTTTGATCATACAGCCATCGCAGCAACACATACGCGATGAACGCCGCAAACAGTTGGTTGTATACCGCATTTTCCGTCGTGCCAAACAAGGTCGGGACATTCAGATATTGCTTCACCCAACGGAAAAAGATCTCAACAGTCCAACGTTGTTGGTACATGTCGGCAATGGTTTCCGCAGATGCATGGAAGAGGTTCGTCACGACCCGAATGTCGCGGCCATTCGCATCTCGAAAGATCACCACCCGGTGACGCTTGGTGGAGCGGTATTGTTTCGTTCCCAACTGGCACGTGAAGTCGGCTTGAACCGATGAGGATGCGCTCGGAAGGCGGTTCAAGCTTTTTTTCTGATGAAGTTCGATGTTGTCCTTCATCCGAATGACAAACAGCTGATGCTGCTCTACAAATCGATCGAGGCGTTCGATTTTGAAATACGCCCGGTCTTCCACCAGCACTTGTTGAGCGTTCGTCAACTGTTCTCCCACCGGGCCATCGTGACGCAGCCCGGTCGTTTCCACCACGTCTGCCGGCAACGAGAATTCCGGCGAATACGCGACGTGCAGCTTCACTCCGGCGCGTTCGCCGTGATACGGCGCCCATGGCAGGCGGTTTTTCCCGACCGTGACGGTCGTCGAATCCACCACCCGAAGCGGTTTGGGAAACCGAAGCGAACGGCGGGTTTGGCGGTTGCACTTGGAAATGATCAACGCCAACAAGCGTTTCATGATGTCATAGGGAACTTCTTTCGCTTTCTTGTATACAGTTGAATAATGGAATCGCGGCAATCCATACAGAGGCCCCACATCGGCTCCGTGGCGAAAGCTTTTCCATTGATGCATGGCGGCCAGCAGGAAGAAGTGAATCAACTCGCGCAACGTAAAGGTTCGAGACGAATCACGATACCCAACCGCTTCGGCAATCAGTTGAATCTCTTCATCCGAAACAAGTTTTTGCATCAAATTCGGGAGTGTGGTATGCTTGTTCATAGAGAGCACCTCCTGGGTTTGTTTGTGTCGCTGCTCACATTCTACAGGAAAGGTGCTCTTTTTTCTATACCCTTTGGATTTTATTGGATAATCAACACGCCTGACTTTTTATATTGCCGCGGCGGCTTCTCATCTGCCGCATCTGAATAACTTCTTGTCTCAAACAACAGACCGCCCCGCCGCCGCCCGGTTTGTTTTCGACCGTCATTGTTTGTTTGACGAGCCCCGTCTCATCGAGCACTTTCGTAATGGCGCGGGCCGTTAAATCCCAACCGCCGCCCGCCCCAGACGGAGCAACAATCGTAATCGGCTTCGTCGGATAGTTTGAGGCCGATGAGCCAGAGTTCGAACCGGATGATTTCGCCCCCGCCGATTCATTGCCCCCACAGGCCGCCAAAGCCAGTGTCATCATCCCTGCAGCGAGCAATCCCCACCATTTCGTTTTCTTCATTTCTCCCTTGCCCCCTTGTTTTTGATAACGTTTTCAATCACAACCTTACCATGCCGTGGGATGAGTGTGAAGTTTTTGAAAATAAAATGAATTTTGTGCATTTTGTTCATGGACATATAGCCGACATGATCTCATATGGCCAAGACGCCTAGCGGAACGCCGGAGCCCCATAACAAAAAAAGACCGCCAGCCTTCAAGGCCGACGGTGCATAAAACGTTGGCACGGTACATACTTTCTGATTTTTGTTCCTCCTCTTTCATGTGACCGGACGATCATCCGTTTTCTACAATCGATCACTTACGAATCAGTGATTTCCTCTACCTCTTTTGCCACCGCCAACTGTCCTCGTTAGATGGCCGCCTTTTGTATTGGATTCCCCTACTCTTCAAGCAATTCCCAAACATCTTCCTCTGGAAGATCCACCAACCTAGCAATGTCTTCCGCCTTCATTCCTTTGCGCGCCATGTTGCGGATCAGCTGTTTCATTCCTTGTTTCATTCCTTGTTTCATTCCTTGTTCCATTCCCTGTTTCATACCTTGTTTGATCCCTTCTTCCAACCCCTGTTTCCTTCCCTTTTGCTCATAGGAAATGATCAGCTCCAACACTTTTTCTCTTTCTTTCGTTTCCATCGCCTTCACCTCTCTTTGCAGTTGTTGCTCTTCCTCCTCCGACAGCTTCACATATGTTTCAAAAAAGCCCAACAAGAGCCGCTGCCTCGCCTCATCCAGCTCCAATCGCACCAACATGCGCAAAAACTCTTTTTTTAACTCGATTTTCTCACTTTCAGTATACCCCATTTTGCCAAGGAGGGCAGCCGCGATCGGATTGTCATGCCGGATATAGTCTCTCCAATGTTTCTTGCGCAGCTCCACGGGGAAAAAGCGAAACTGCAGCACGTCGCCAAAGGGAAACTCGATTGAGAACACGGACGGTTCCTCGCGAAGGGCCTCATAGCTGAAGACAGCGATCGGAACGATGCGGGTGCGGTATTTTTCAAACAAACGGCTGAAATAGATAAACATGCGCTCTGGAAACGATGGCTGCACGTAGCTTTGATTCTCCACATGAACGATGATCAGCCCGTCTTCCCCTTTCAGCTTCGTCTCGACCAATAGATCGACGCGGTATTTTTCACCTGCCGTGACATCGGTAAACAGTTCTTCGGACAAAAAGGACAAATGGCGGAAATCGATATGCTCGTGGATGTCGGGGAAAAAGAGAAGGAGAAACTCTTCGAAGAACGTTTGAATCAGCTCTTTGAACAATCGGTCATGGTCAATGGCCATTCGATCACCCCTCTTTGAACGTGTTCGATTCTATCCATTCGCAAACAGGGGGTGAAAATCCATACCCATCAAGTTAAGAATTTTGGTCTTTGTGCATCGTCAAAAACACGGTATCCTTTCTAACGAACACTCCACGTTAGAAAGGATTTTTTTCATGGAAAAACAAATGAAAGCATGGATTCAAACCATTCGTCAACTCTTTTCTCCCGAAGAATGAACCCGTCTCGCACAGAAAACAGGCTTTATCCGGCGGCAGCGTTCGTTAACGGCGGAAGCCTTTCTGACTCTCTGTGCATGGGGATGTTTCAAGCTCGGATGTATTGGCATCAAAAGGAAGACATTGAAATCAGTGAACGGAAAGCGCTCGATCTTCTCCAATCGTATTGGCACCAGTTGCTTTTGCGTTCGCATATGGCGGAAATCAACCTTTTCTCTCTCCTTTCCCTGTTACGAAAACATGCCAAGAAAGGTCGAAGGAAAGGGGAAGAAACGGCATCAGATATCGTAACGAAATTAGAGATATGGTAGAATTAGATATGGATATAAATACCAAACACCCCTCTTCTGGAGGGGGATTTGGTATGCCCAATAATGGATGTGATCCCCATCATTCACTGCGGGGATGAACACGAGTATCGTCTTAAAAATTTTATACCGCTAAACTTGACGGGTATGGGGTTGTTGACAGGGGTTAAAAAGGAAAAGCCGAGCGCGGCGGGCGGGGTTACGGCGTTTCTTCTGCCAACGACAACGCCTCTCGATAGAGACGTTGGGAGAGATAAAATCCATTTTCAAGCAAAGTGTCTAACAGCGGCTTGACTTCCGCTATTTTCCTGTTTTTCTTTCCCAGAATCAAAACTCCGATTGTACCGATAGGCCGTAAAAGGAATTGTTTCGACAATGATCTGGCAGCATGCTCATCCATCACAACGACTTGAGCACCAAGTTCTTTCGCTCCAATAATAACTTCTAACTCCCCGGCATGGAATTTTCCATATAAACTTTCAACAAGGCTGCGATTTTTTACATGGTATAGTCGAAACACCCCCTCGCTGACCAATCGTTTGAGCTCCTCTTTTCCATAATGGCGTGGGGCATGGTTATGAACAATTTCTTGATAGACAGCTTCCGGAACATATACTTCATCAAATAGTTCAGACAAAAGAGTCAATTGACCAACGATCGACAGACCTATAATCGGTGTAGAATTAACCGTAACCCTACTCATTGTGATCCCTATTTTCTTTGCTCAATTTTTGCACCGTGTCCCAATCATCTTTGATGTGTTCCTCCGTATATTCCATCCAAGGAATCGCCTTCGAACGCAATACATCGATAAATTCCCCTAAGGGTTTTCCTGCCAATTCAGCCGCTTTCGCCAACGTCACCTGTTTTCCAACAAACAAACCAATCGCCAATGAAAGCTTTATTTTTGCCTCAACTGTGTTGCCTTCCAATTCATTAATGGCGGACAAAAACTCTTTCGGCAAGTTCACCTGAAAATAGTCCATGGCCATCGAACTCACACCCTTTTTTATTTTATTCTATCACACTCTGCTCCTTTTGGATGCAGTCACGGAACGAATAACATTCCCTAAATTTTTACTACATACTCAATACGCCGGAAATGAAACCGACTCAATTGAACACTCCTCACCCGCGCTCACGTAGAGAAGTAGGGGATTCTCGGGAACACCCTAACATACGGTAAGCGGTCAGCTAAGCCATCCCTGTGCATCCTACCGTTAAGCTTCCTCAAAAAGATCGCAATCGAAGCCCTTCCTTTGTTCTTTTGGTGCAAGGGGAAGATCGTTGGTGGAAGACGCCGGTTCATCCCCCACTTACACTCATGCTTGGAAGTTAAGGCCTTCTCGGTTCGAGGTGATAAAAAGGGGACTGACCCAAAAGGGTAATTTTCCTTAACAAAACACAACATATTGTCTATATACGGTAATAAGAAAGGGTGTCCCGATCCTTTTGGGACACCCTCACCTCTTTTACGCCAAAATCCCCTCAATTTTCTCGAGCACATCTTCGCTGAGCACGACATCGACCGCTTTGACGTTCTCTTCGACTTGTTCCGGGCGGCTGGCGCAGCACCCAAGCGAGGGCAAGCTGGGACAACGTAATGCCAAGCTCAGCCGCGATTTTTTCGAGTTGTTCCACTTTCGTTAACACTTCGTCATTGAGCAATCCTTGGATAAACGTATTCGCTCTTGGATCAGCGGCGCGGCTGTCAGCCGGCAACGCTTGACCTCGTTTGTATTTGCCGGTCAGCACCCCTTGGGCGAGCGGCGAAAAGACGATTTGACTGATGCCGTTTTGTTCGCACACCGGGATGACTTCCTTTTCAATATAACGGTGAAACATGTTGTATTGCGGCTGATTGACGACGATCCGATCGAGCAAGTAGCGGTCGGCCACGCCGAGCGCCTCTTGAATTTGCTGGGCCGTCCATTCGCTCACGCCGACATACAGCACTTTTCCTTGGCGGACGAGATCATCGATCGTACGCAACGTCTCATCGACCGGCGTTTCTTTGTCATAGCGGTGGCAGTAGTAGATATCGACATAATCCAGTTGCAGCCGCTTTAAGCTCGCATGGAGCTGCTCAAACACATGCTTGCGCGACAGGCCGCGGTCGTTCGGGCCGTCGCCCATCGGCCAAAACACTTTCGTCGCGATGACATACGATTCGCGCGGATATTTGCGCAGCGCCTCGCCGACGATTTTTTCCGCTTCCCCGCGCGCGTAGACGTTCGCTGTGTCTTCCGCCGGTGAAAACCGTTCCATTTGCTGTTTGATTTTCGCTAAAAGGCCGATTCATTCATCTTATTCTCCCTTTCCGCACATCATTTTTCTTTCATCTTATCATGGAAAGCCCCCTGTGCTCCATACTAATAATCTTTAATAAAAAATATTTGATTTCGAGATATACATTTGTTATGATAGTGATGCGAATATGAATCATAAAGAGGAGGAAAAGCGATGACAACATTCCAACTCGACAAAGCGCACAGCTCTGTCGCCTTCCAAGTAAGACATATGATGATCTCCAAAGCAAAAGGGGAATTCACCAACTTTGACGTTGAGGTCGAAGGCGACATCAACGAACTCGAGTCGCTGAAAATCAAAGCGACGATCGATGCCGCCTCGATCGACACGAAAAACGCCGACCGTGACAACCATCTCCGCTCGGCCGACTTTTTCGATGTCGAGAACTATCCAACCATTACGTTTGTCAGTGAATCCGTGCGCAAGCTGTCCGACACGGAATATGAAGTGACCGGGAAGCTGACGATCCGCGGCGTGACGAGAACGGAAACGTTCAAAGTCGAATACAACGGCCAAGTGAAAAACCCGCTCACCGGCGGCATCTCGGTCGGTTTTGATGTCGAAGGAACGATCAACCGCGAAGACTACGGATTGGTATGGAACGTCGCACTCGAAACCGGCGGATTCCTTGTCGGGAAAGAAGTCAAAATCCTAGCCAGCTTCGAATTTGCCTTGAGCTGAGCGACTCGAATCGAAACGCCCGTGGCATGTGCCGGGGGCGTTTGATCATCATCCCGAAAGGAAGGCTCTCGCTTCAAGCAAGGCGAAGAGAGGGAGTTTACTGCGCCGTATACCCGCCATCGATCACCACCGCCTGGCCAGTGATGCCTTTTGCTTGTTCGCCCGCCAAAAAGAGGACATAATGGGCGACTTCTTCCACTGACAGCAGCCGCCGCTGCGGCACAAGCGGGTAAATCACTTCCTCAAGCACCTTCTCAAGCGGCACGTTGCGGGTTGCCGCCAAGTCCGCGAGCTGGCCGCGGACGAGCTCGGTGTCCACATAGCCCGGGCAAAGGGCGTTCACCGTAATGCCGTATGGCGCCCCTTCTAACGCTGCCACTTTCGTTAAGCCGATCACCCCGTGCTTCGCGCTGTTGTACGCCGCTTTACCGGCAAACCCGACGAGTCCGTTGATCGATGCCATGTTGATGATGCGGCCATATCGCTGCTGTTTCATAACGGGAAACGCATGCTTGATGGCCAAAAATGGGCCGACAAGCATGACGCGGATGAGCTGTTCAAATTTTTCCGTCGGGAAATCCTCGATGTTCGCCACATGTTGCAATCCGGCGTTGTTCACGACAACATCAAGGCGCCCCGGTTGACGGCCTTGTTGATCGCTTGCTTACCTCTTGTTCAACCGTCACATCACATTTCACGCCGACCGCTTCATAGCCCAACTCCCGAAGCGAACGAGCAGCTTGCTCGACTTCTTCCTGACGCAAATCAACGAGCACCACGTTTGCACCATGTTCCGCCAGCGTTTTCGCCACTTCATACCCGATTCCCCGTGCTGCGCCGGTGATGAGTGCTGTGCGATGTTCCATCATTCCCCTCCCCCCTGCTTCATCTGTTCGTACACCTCATCATACTGCTTCGTCAAGTCAAAATCGAGCTTCGTCAGCCCTTTCGCCCGCCATGAAGACAGTTTCACGGTAATGAGCTTGTAGTCGATCGAAATGAACGGGTGGTGGTTGGCGTTTTCCGAAATCGCGGCGATGCGCCGGACGAATTCAATGCCTTGCAAGTAGTCTTGGAAACGGTATTTTTTCACAATCCATCGTTCATCCGTCAACTTCCAGCCGTCCGCTTTTTCAAGCAGCGCTTGCACTTCCTCTTCCGCTAGCCGCATCGTTATCCCTCACCCTCTATATTTTGAAATATGCCAGCCAGCGAAACCGTCAAATCAGCGAACAAAAACGAGACGAGCACATCGCCTTCGCCAAAGACGCTCCGCTTCTCATACCCTTTCTCACCGCGGCCGTACACTTCCACCGTCCGATGCAGCGGGTCGACGATCCAATATTCCTTGACGCCAAACTGTTCGTACAGCTTATATTTTTCGTTCCGATCTTTCAGCGCAGTGCTCGGCGAAAGCACTTCCACCACCAAGTCAGGCGGCCCATCGCAGCCTCGGCTGCCGATTTTGCTTTGATCGCAAATGACGGAGATGTCTGGCTGCACGACATGCTTGGTTTGTTCATAGTCGGCCTGTTCATCGAACCGCACATCAAACGGCGCCATGACAACCGCACATCCTTTTTCACGACAAAATGCCCGCAAAGCGACATACCATTCACCGACGATCGACTGGTAGACAAATGAAGGGGCCGGTGCCATGTTGTAAGGTACGCCGTTGATCAGCTCCCACCGTCCGTCCCACTTGACATAATCTTGATACGTATATCGTTCCTTTTGCCGCTCAGGCGGCTTCACGTCCATTCCCCCATCCGCTTGCTTTGCCCCTATTATACCATCGGACATCCGCAGCCGTCATACAACTCAAGAGCTTGCTCCTCAAAAAAAAAAAAAGAGCCATCCGATCGAGAGGGCTTTTTCGCAAAATACTCGTTTTAAGGCCGCAAACTCGCCAGTTGCTCGGCAAGCCGCAAATAAAAGGCGCGGATATCAAATGACGGATTCGGGTCAACGCCGATGATTTCCAAATGGTCGACGTTGTACGTCCCCATATCATTCCAAACTCCTTTTTTCAACGCCCCGTCATACGGTACGATCCGATCACTTGATCCACGTTTTGGACCGTTCATGGAAACCGTATTGACAATGCCATCGTTTTCAAGCCAGCGGTCGTCAATGCCAAGCGCCGCATTGCGGTACGAACCGAGAAACGGGGCGCAGACAATCGCGCTGAATGCGTTCATTCCGAGTTCGGGATAATAGTTGCCTGTCAGAGCTCCTCGATACGTCCGTTCGGTAGAAAAGCTCAAATAATACGTATTCGGGCTGGCTTTCACCCATCGATTCAACGTCTCAGCCCCGGGAACGGATAAATCGTAGCGGGCGGTATCGGTCGATGTCCAGACAGGGGAGCGCTTGAGCCGTTCAAAATAATGGTCGAACGATTCGCCTGGCTGGCGGCGCAGTCCCCATTGGTCGAGCTTAAAATCGTATATTTCGCTTGTGTACGGCGCGTTGCTGGCGACAGCCACCGCTTCCAGCACCGCTTTTTGCAAGTCAAAAAAGCGATTGGTGAAATCAACCATGTTGACAAGCGTCGTTCCGTCATGAGGGGTGGCGATGGTCGTCACGCTCAACACAAAACGATGTCCGCCTTCAAACAACGGCGACAACGACACGTTGTGCTCCTTGGCGTACTCCCGCTCTTCTTGGCTTCCGTTCTCCAGGAGTGACTGCACTCTGGCATGGCAGCGTTCCATCACGGCCTCGTACGGATGGTGGGCTATTCTTCTTTCATGCGCGCTAGCCGCCGCGCCTACGTGACTTCAGCGCTGCTTGCGTCTTGGACGGGGACGTATTTGGATTTGTATTTCGTGGGAAAAGGGCTGTATGCGTTCCCGAAACGGCCCTTTCCTTCTGTCTTTTCGATCGATATTTTCTTTACGGCCGTCGTTCTTCCGCTCGGCACCGTCTTCTTTCTTGCCCTCATGGAGCGGCTTAGCCGCCTTGGGCGCATGGGGCTCATCGCTGCATTGTCGGCATTGGCGGCCGCATTGGAGGCCAAAGCCGAGACGTACGGTTTGTTCACCCACACGGCCGAATAGAGCCATTGGTATTCAGTTGCCGGTTACGGTCTTTTTCTTTCAATAATATGGGAATTTTACCGCCGATTCCAAACGGTGGACTAGCCCAAATGGCGCATAAAGACAATGGCAGCGAGCAACGATAACGGGGAACAAACCGAAAAGACGAGCAGCTGCCGGATAGGAGGAATCCGATTGAGAAGAAAAAAAGCCGCATTCCTTTGCTTGGCTGTTATCGCCGCCAGCGTTGCCCTCATCGCCCAACCGGACACGGATGGAAAAGCATCCAAAACGGGCGGACGGGCCGTCATAACGATCTACTTGGCAGGCGATTCGACCGTCGCCGCCGCCCCCCGCTCCCGCGCTCCTCGGGCCGGATGGGGTGAAATGCTCGATGATTGGTTTGATGACAACGTCATGGTGAAAAATATGGCCGCTTCCGGCCGCAGCGCGAAAAGTTTTGTCGAAGAAGGACGGCTCTCCCGTATTTTGCGGGAAATGAAAAAAGGGGATTACTTGTTCATCCAATTCGGTCACAACGATGAAAAGGTGAACGATCCGGCACGCTACACCGAACCATTCACCTCCTACCAATCATACTTGAAACGGTATATTGACGGCGCCCGCACGAAAGGAGCAACCCCTGTCCTCATCACTCCGGTCGAGCGGCGGCGCTTTTCTGCCGACGGACGAGCGCTCAACTCGCATGGACTTTATCCTGCAGCCATGAAGGCGCTTGGGGAGAGAGAGCACGTTCCCGTCATCGATTTGACGGCAAAAAGCAGACAACGGTTTGAACAGCTCGGCCCGGAACAGACGAAACAGCTGTTTCTATGGCTTGCGCCCGGCGAGCATGCAAATTATCCGCACGGAATCGAAGACAACACGCATTTTCACAAACGAGGAGCGAAAGAAATCGCCCGGCTAGTCGTCGAGGGGATTATGGAGCTCAACCTCCCCCTCCGCCGCCACCTCATCCGTTCACCGGAACGGGAACATGCGCCAAGCCGCTAGGCCGGCTCAGCCCTGTCCCTCCACCGCAGCAGATCCATCGCCCATCCGCGAACTGCTGCCGCCGGCAACGCCTTTTTTTGGATTGCTGCCGGTGCCCGTCCGATCCCGGATGAGCAATCTTTTTGGCCCTTCACTCCCTCGCCCGACGCCGCTGACCGCCTACCGGGCGCTTTCGACAAACGACGCCTGACGGCCCGACGACAAATGATACGTTTTGTCCAGCAGGCGATGGTACATCGACGCGAGCACTTGCTGAAACAGCATGCCAAGCACGACCGGCACGCTCACCGGCGGCGGAAAGTACGACATACATAACAATACACATATTTCATTGGGAAGGGGACAGGAATCGGAACACGATATACCCCATCCCCCACCGCTTCAATGTTGACATGCGCCATCTCTTTCCCCTCTCCCTTGATTCTTTCCCTCAATCGACGACTACCGTTCAAGCTGCTCGCCAACAGACTCCAATATCTTTATATTCCGAATTTTCTTTTATTATGGTGCAAATTTCCTTGTTTTTCAAGAGAAAATGCCAATGACTGCCGCAAAAAAACAGAGCGCCGGCCGCCTTTCCCCTTCTTTTTACCACGCAGTTTACAAACTGGCGCTTACCCCTTTGCTTTTTCCAAAAGCAATGACGCATGATCAAAACACAAGGCGGGCCGCATGCGGCAAGGAACAAGCTGTTAAGCGCCGCACTGCCAGCCCGCAAAAAGAATAAAAGCCGTTACTGATTCCCTTGGCCGTCTCGCTGCCAAGGAGCCATTTCTTCGGCAAACTCCGCCGGAGCAACACGCGTCGTGCCCATTCGCCGCCCCATCCAGCGGTTTAGGCCGCGGATCATATTTTGCATCGGTCCTGCCGTCATCCACCCTATGCCCGATCTCCTTCTAGCGCCAACCATCGCGGCGGCCGCCGCACCTACCCCTAAGCTGACAAGCGTCCAGATGGCGCCATTGTTTCTCCGCCGTCCGGTAAGCGCCAACCATGAATTCCAGAAACGGTGGTTGCGCCGGATGCGAAACCATTGAAACAGGCGATTCATTCGACACACACCTCCTTCGCCTAACGACTTCCGTTTCAACGGTTAATATACGTTGTTAAGGGGAAGTCATACACGGAAAACGTTAACGCACGAAGGCTTGCTGCCAAAAAAAGATAAAAGCAGAAGAGCATGCGCATCCATCGTTCCGTAAAGCCTAAAACAGACGAAGGGATGGCCCAAAAAGGTGTTTTTCCTTAGAAGAGCGGCGAAAAATGATTGGTTTCGTTGAAACAGGGCGTTTGCCAACAGAAAAGCTGGTTTTGGGTTGCTTTTTCATCAAACCGCCAGCCTTTTTCAACAAATACAACATAGTTCCATCAATAAGAAAAGGTGTCCCGCCCTTTCGAGACACCCTCCCTTTTTCATTTGACCTCGTACGCGGTCCAAGTCGGCTTTTTGATTTTAGCCGACAGCGAAACAATTTTCCGTTTCACTCGGGCTGCTTCCCCTCCCGCTAACGGCATCGGCTGGTAGTTGTTCCTTGTCGTCACCGATGAAATGCGAAACGGGATGACGCGGATTTCTTTTTTGGCTGTCCGCTTGCCGTTTTGAAAAGAAAACACCTGCTGGAAAACAAACGTATCTTTGTCGCTCGGGTTTTTGTTTCCACCAAACATAAAATTCCCTAAACTGTAGACAATAAATTTGCCTTTGTACTCCTCGATCCCTTGCACGACGTGCGGGTGATGGCCGACGACCAAATCGGCGCCGCTGTCAATCGCAAAGCGGCCGAGCACCTTTTGCGTGCTGTTTGGCACATAGCTTCGTTCCACTCCCCAGTGGAAATGGACTAGAATGATGTCGGCTCCTTGTTTCCGAAGCGTGCGAATATCGTTGGCGATTTGCTTGCGCAACGTGCTGGTATTGCTCCAACCTTCATAGCCGAGCGCCCCGACTTGAATGCCTTTGACCGTTTTCATGAGCCGAAGCGTACGGCCGAAATAACCGATCTTTTCTTTTTTTAGACTGGCGATCGTATCGTTATATCCTTTTTGCAAATAATCGTATGTATGATTATTGGCCAAATTCACCGCCTCAATGCCGCCATAAGTTAAGATTTTCGCATAACTCGGGTGGCCGCGGAAACGAAATGTCTTGCTTGCCTTGCGCGTCGAGGTCGTCAGCGTCGTTTCCAAATTGACGGTCGTAAAATCGTCCTTTTTGAAGATCGGCTCAATGTATTTCGTAAAATAGCGCAAGCCGTGCTTCTTCGCTTCTTCATCAAACGAATACGCATAGCCATAATTTTCATCGCGCCCGAGCGTCACATCGCCCGCCGCGCTGATGGTGATGCGCACTTCGTTCGGGTTCGGCGCCGCTTGTTTGGCAGAGGCTGACGCTATCACCATCTTATCGATCGGACTCGGCAGCGGTGGATGCTCGATGGTTTGCCCCGCCAGTTCGTTTGGCGCTGCCAGCACTTCCTCGATGCCGCGATCAGCCGCATTGCTGCAGGAAAATAAAAAGACGGACGCCATACACAGAAGCGCCGCGTTTTTCCCCTTCGTCCATCCGTTCATGCTCCCTCTCCCATCCATCTATTTTCTTCAAACTACCACAACTTCTGCTAATGACGTATTCAACACACCTCCTCTTTATCCCTTTTCTTTTCCTCAATTTAGGAGTGATGACCTAGCCAAGCCATGATATAATGAGCTTGTAGGCGTTTCCTCTCCTATTTCCACATCTTGGACTCCTCACGTTTCATGGTCGAAACGCCCCAAGTGAATCCCATCTTTAATAATGTAAGGAGGTTTCTTCATGGAAGAGCTGTTGCGGCAGTTAACGACGCTTGTTCAAGGACTTGTCGATGACATGTCCGTCCTGAAGCAAGACATGCAAACGGTGAAGCAAAAATTGGGCCAACTTGAACAACGAATGGACAAACTGGAACAGCGGATGGACAAGCAGGAAGAAGAGTTGCGCAGGCTGAAAGAGCAGATGAAAGAAAACACGGACATGATCAAAGCGATCCGCGACAATCAACTCGAACAGCGCAGCATTCAAGACGGCATGCGCCATGAAATCGCCAACCTCCGCGGAGAAATGGCCGGCATTCGCGAGCAGATGGCAACAAAAGACGATCTTTCCCGCCTTCGCGAGCAAATGGCGACAAAAGAAGACATCTCCCTCATTCATCAGCGGCTTGATTATCAACTTGGCCGCATCGCGAAAGTGGAGGAGGAGATGTATTTGCTGAAGAAAGTATATACATGCTCATTGAAAAGTTAACCTTCGCATAAGCGGTGCCCACTCCGGTTATACTGCTCCTAAGGAAAAGCATGGGAAAGGAGCGGAATTCTGCATGAAACGTCTCAACATCACCGACAACCATGGATGGACGCCCTGGAAACTCCGCAAGCAGGAACGGAAGATCAAAAACGCCCATCTCCGCCAACGTGTGATGGCCGTCCGCCTGGTCATGGAAGGCTATTTGGGCAAAGACGTGGCCTCCATGGTCAACGTGTGCCGCCAAACCGTTTCCCATTATGTGTCGCTGTTTAACGAAGGGGGCCTGGAACTCCTGCTTCATCGGGATTTTGCCCCTGGGCGAGAGCCGTTTCTCACCGAAGAACAGCAGGAAGAGATCAAACACCTTGTGTTGACCACGACACCCGCGGAGCTGGGCTGGGACATCGCTTCGGCGGATTCTCAAAGAGCGTTACCCGGATCGTCTCATCGTCTTGGTGCTGGATAACGCCCGAATTCATCATGCCAAAATGGTGAGAGAGTTTTTGCGGGAAGAAGGACGGAGTTTTCACTTCATTTACCTTCCTCCGTATTCTCCGCAACTGAACCCGATCGAACGCTTGTGGAAATGGCTGAAAGACACTGTCATTGCCAATGTGTTTCACAAAGATCAAAACGATATCGCCCAAGCCATTGCCCGGTTTGTGGACTACATCCATGAACGCCCGAAGGAAGTGCTACAACGCCTAGGGTGTGCAGTGTAATCCAGAAGTTAACTTTTCAAGGTGCATCTATATAGTTTAGATTAGCTTACCCAAGTTTAGGGACATCTACGACATCGAATATTATTCGTATCAGGTCAAGGGACAAACGTGTTATCTGGGCTATTGTATACATCAAGCGGACTGCCGATTTGTTGCGGACGGCCGTCATGCAAAATCATCATCCGGTCAGCCATGGTCATCGCTTCCGTCTGATCGTGCGTGACATAAATCACAGTCATGCCGAGCTGACGTTGCAAACGTCGAAGCTCGCTCCTCATTTTCGCACGCAGCTTGACATCTAAATTGGAGAGCGGTTCATCCATCAAACAAAGCGGAGTCTGCGCGACAATCGCTCGCCCTAAGGCAACGCGTTGACGCTGCCCCCCTGACAATTCCCGCGGCTTCCTATGCAGCACATCGGTCAATCCAAGCAATTCCGCCGCTTCCATGCAATGTTTCACTTGTTCTTCTTTCGGCACCTTTTGCGCCTGCAAGACAATCCGCATATTTTGCTCCACCGTCAAATGGGGATATAGCGCATAATTTTGAAAGACCATCGATAACCGGCGGGCGTGAGGGGGCCAATCATTCGCCACCTGCCCATCGATCAGCACATATCCTGATGTCAGCGGCTCAAGGCCAGCGATCAGCCGCAAAATCGTGCTTTTGCCGCATCCCGATGGGCCAACAAGAACAAAAAACTCCCCTGATTCAATCGCGACATTCACATTCTCGACCGCGCTCTTTTTGCCTCCATACGATTTCGTCACCTCGACCAGCTCAAGAAACGCCATCCGCTTTTCTCCCCTTTCCTCTTTTTATATTCCATCGTAATCCATTTTTGTAAATGTCAAGGCCGATTATTTTTTCCCCAAAATCGCCGGTTTAAAATTCCCCAGAAGGACCTTTCATTGATCCTTCTGTTTTTCTTCTTGGAGCCTCTTTTCCCGTAATCGATAGCTTTCCCCCTTTAGGTTGAAAATGATGGAATGATGCAGTAATCGATCTAACATCGCTGTCGCCAAAACCGAGTCTCCCACGATTTCTCCCCATTCCCCAAAGCTTTTGTTGGAGGTGAGGATAATCGGGGCATGCTCGTACCGCCGGGCGATCACTTGAAATAAGTAATGAGCGCTGTTCGGGTCCAGTTTTAGATACCCCATTTCATCAATAATGAGAACGGTTGGCTTCACAAAGACACGAAGCTTTTTCTCCAACTTTCCTTCCTGGTCGGCTCTTCTTAACTGATTGACCAAATCGTGAGCGGTAATAAAATACGTTTTATATCCTCTTGCGATCGCCTCCATTCCAATCGAAATTGCCAGATGTGTCTTCCCAATACCCGGTGGACCGAGAAAGAGGATATTTTCTTTCCGGTCAATAAAGGACAACGTAAGCAGTTCTCGAATCCGGCGCTCATCCACCGAAGGCTGCGCGGTAAAATCAAACGTATCGATCGTCTTGCGATACGGCAGTTTGGACAGCTTGATGAGCGTTTGGATCGATCGTGCCTGTTTTTCGACGATTTCTGCCTCTAATAAGCGGAATAAAAACTCTGAATATGATATATTATGAGTAGAGGCGTATTCTGCCATGGCGGACCATCGTTCCGCCATGACAGGCAAATGGAGTCGGTGGCAATACTCGTGTATTCGTTCTTTCATGAGCTTTCCCCTCGCAGGAATGCGTCATAAACGGACAATGGACGAGTATCCACTTCCACCGAAACAGGCGAAATGGTGGCGGCCATTTCCGTTTGTTTCTTTTTTATTTTTTCGGCGAATGAAATCACTTTTTTCTGTTGGTCCACGTGAGAAATCTCCTCCCCTCGAAAGTACAATCGAATATCTCCATTTAATCGCTCCTTCACCAGAATTTCTTTGCCCGCATACTCCGCCGATAAGAGCCATTGTTCCCCTTTGTAGGAGAAACTGCCATCCCAATGCACCTTCCGATAGGAAAGATAGCTCGTATCGTAATCTTTCAACGGAAGAGGCTTGAGTGACTCCTCGGCCCAACGCTCTTGCGGAGAAATACCGGTAGTGGCGTTTGGCTTCCGATTCGCCACTTGATCGAGCCAACGATGGAGAAGGAAATTTAATTCCTCGATGCTTTCAAACGCTGTCCCCACATAGAAGTGATCCATGATATACTGAATGGCTCGTTCGACTTTTCCCTTTGTCTGGGCCCGGTAAGGCCGGCATACTTTTGGAATAAATCCATAGTAACTCGCAAATTCGGAAAATCGTTGATTCCATTTCACCACTCCTTGTTCTCGCCCGTCTGTAACGGTCTTCATATTGTCAAATAACACCTTCTTCGGAACCCCGCCAAAGTACTTGAAGCTCTGAATCAGGCATTCCATTAAGTGTTCCTGATCCTGGCTGGTCGTAAATACCGCGTATTTCATCCGCGAATAGCCTAACGTGGCCACAAATAGCGATAACTTGACTTTTTTCCCTTCGATCACGACCTCCCCAACTTCTTTCCAATCGACTTGCATTTGTTCGCCAGGAAGCGTTTCATAACGAACGGTGTATTTCTTTTTCGCCGTCTCTCGGAAAGGTTTCATATAGTCTTTTAAAATCGTCTTTCCTCCCGTATAGCCCTGTTGTCGAATTTCAAAAAACAACTTTTCGCTATTAAACACCCCATCTTCTAACATTCGTTTTTGAAGATACGGCTTAAATGGATCTAACTTGCTTTTTCTTTGTTTTCGCTTGGATTTGGAAGGAGGATTGGGGGAGTGAATATATTTTCGGACGGTTTTCCGATCGATCCCCAATTCCCTCGCAATATCGGAAATACTCATTCCCCTTTCATACATCTCTTTGATCATAAAAAATTCCCCTCTCGTAATCATGAACCATAGCTCCTCTCGTTGACACTATGGTTCTATTGTAAGTGGGGAATTTTATTCCGGCTATATTGGGGATTTTATCATCGGCTTTAACAGTAAACAACATCTGAACTTATTTTTTGATTTATGTAAATATTTTTTTGAATAAAAAAAGAAGCTCTGCCAACGCAGAGCATCCTGTCACAGATTTGTAATCTTTTGGATCATCTGTTTTCCCTGTTGATACAAACATCAGCGTGATATTAACGAACACCCTTCATGAGCCGCTGAATGCTCGGGGCGAGCAAAAACAAGATGACGCTTAACACAACCGCCGCCCCGCCGATCGTGCCGAAATAGGCCGTTTCGTTTTCGGGCGTATAGAAGCGCACAAGCTGGGCGTTGATCGCTTGCGCGGCGGCGTTCGATAAAAACCAAAGGCTCATCGTTTGCGCTGAGAAAGCGGCAGGGGCAAGTTTCGTCGTCGCCGACAGGCCGACCGGCGACAGGCAAAGCTCCCCGAGCACGGCGATGAAGTAGCTTAACACGAGCCAAATCGGATGGACAAGCCCTCCGCCGCTCAAATGCCCCGGCACGAGGATGACGATGAACGACAGGCCGGCGAACAACAAGCCGAGCGCGAATTTTTGCGGGATCGTCGGCTGCCGTTTGCCAAGCTTCACCCACATCCACGCGAACACCGGCGCTAAGAGGATGATAAACAGCGGGTTCAGCGATTGGAACCAAGCCGGTGAAAGGTGAATGCCGACGACATCCAGCTGTGTCCGCTTGTCCGCATAGTTCGCCAAAATGGTCGATCCTTGTTCTTGAATGGCCCAAAACATCGCTGAAGCGATGAACAACGGAATGTACGCGATCACGCGCGACCGCTCTTCAGCCGTCGTTTTCGGGCTGCGGTACATGACGACAAAATAGATGATCGGGATGATGATGCCTAAGATGCCGACAAGAGAAATAAACGTTTCCACAGTGAACCAGCCGTTTGGAATCAAGATGGCTAGCAGCACGGCAATCACGACCGCCCCTACGGCCATGATGGAAGCCGCTTTTTTCTTTTCCGCTGGCGTCAATGGATTCGGCACATACGTCCCGGCCAACCCGAGGTTTTTCTTTCTTGTCGCGATGAAGACAATCAATCCGAGAAACATCCCGACGGCCGCAAGTCCGAAGCCGAGGTGGAAGTTATACTTCATCCCCGCGGTACCGACAACAAGCGGAGCCAAAAAGGCGCCAAGGTTAATCCCCATGTAAAAAATGCTGAATCCGGCGTCGCGGCGGTCATCGCCAGGCTTGTACATATCGCCGACAATGCTCGAAACGTTCGGTTTTAACAACCCAGTTCCCAAGACAATGAGCGCCATGGACACAAACAGCGCCGCCACCCCGCCTGGAATCGCCAAGGCGATATGACCGGCCATAATGAGAAGGCCGCCGTAAAAGACCGCGCGCGACGTGCCAAACACCCGGTCAGCAAGCCAACCGCCAATGATTCCGGACATGTACACCAGCGCCCCATAAATCGACATAATCGCGAGCGCCAGATGCTCATCAAGCCCGAGCCCGCCTTTCGATACTTCATAATACATGTAATACACTAAAATGGCGCGCATGCCGTAATACGAAAAGCGTTCCCAAAATTCCGTGAAAAAGAGCGTAAACAACCCTTTCGGATGGCCGAAAAAGCCGCGCTGGGGAACGCTAGCAGCGATTTGTTGCTTGTCAATGGATGACATAACCACTACTTACCTCCTTTAAATTCTTTTAATATAATAATTCATTATGTTTATATTGTCAAAAAAATTTTGCATGATTCATAATTTCACATTATAATAAAGAAACATCAAGAAAAAATAATATTATTCAAATAAAAAATACATCTTTTCATCGTACAGAAAAAACCTTTTCCGCGTCTTGTTGATTCATGTATAATCAATGACAGGGAATCGTCGCTTCCGCAACAGCACCATTTCCTCTCTTCCATTTCACCTGCATCTTTGCGCCCACCGCAAATTCCTTATCTTCATTGCCAATGCAGAACGGATGTTGCCAATGAGCGAACCGTGGCGTCTTGTTTTGGACAAGATTGGGTCATACAGCAAGAAATGTCAGAGATGAGAAACAATCTGGCGACCAAGCAGGAGCTCGAGGACATCAAAACCAATGCGGCGACAAAAGCAGAGCTGAATGAAGTCAAAGCTGAAATGGCAAAAAGGAGTTGCCGCTGTTCATCAAGCCATTCAGGAAATCGATGTGATCGTCAAACGGCTTGAACAAAATCAAGAGCAACAAATGCAGCTATGGCTGCGCCAAGAACGGATCATCGATATGTTATGCCGCCGATCGATTGAACACGAAGCGGCAATTGCAGATTTGCGCCTTGCCATCAAAGGATGACGACCGCCTCATTGCCGCTTTTGCTCGCCCCGTAAGGCATTGGTACATGAATGGATGGTTCTTGGCAGCGGAAAAGATATCGTGCATTGTGTGAGTAAAATATTTGTGGGTGACATTCCGAAATGATCCCCGACGAGGGTTGCGAACTTTTGTTCGCGACGCTCGTCGGGGCCACCAAGCGAAGCGCGGTAGAATAAGCAAATGTCGTGAAAAAAGGACTCTCTCCCTGCTAGGATGGTGATTGTCAACATCAACCGAAAACAGGAGGGAGGCGATGGACGCTCCTTTCCAAAATAAATGAAAGAGGCGGAAAAACCGCCTCTTTTGATTCTGATCGTCTAATGGCGTCCCTCGAGCGCTTAGAAGGGGACAACGCTCTTACAGAAATCCGCTAAATCCTCATAATCCCCCCCGTGCTCGCCGAGGTGACGTGTTTCGAGTAGCGGGCGAGATAGCCGGTTTTCACTTTTGGTTCAAAGCCTTTCCAGTTCGCTTTCCGGCGTTCGAGCTCTTCATCGGACAGCTTGACGTTGATCGTTCGTTTCACCGTATCGATCTCGATGATATCGCCGTCTTGGATGAACGCGATCGGTCCGCCTTCGGCCGCTTCCGGTGAAACGTGGCCGACGGATAGGCCGCGCGAGGCGCCGGAGAAGCGGCCGTCAGTGACAAGCGCCACTTTGGTGCCGAGCCCCATGCCGACGATTTGCGACGTCGGCGCCAGCATTTCCGGCATCCCTGGGCCGCCTTTTGGCCCTTCGTAGCGGATGACGACAACATGTCCCGGCTTGATTTTCCCGCTGGCAATGCCCTCGAGCGCTTCCTCTTGGGAGTCGAAGACGATCGCGGGCCCTTCATGGCGAGTGATGCCGCCTTGCACCGCCCCGGTTTTAATGACGGCGCCGTCCGGCGCCAGGTTGCCAAACAAAATGGCGAGCCCTCCCGTTTCCGAATACGGGTTGTCAATCGGCCGGATGACGTCATAGTTTTTCACTTCGCAGCCGGCGATGTTTTCCCCGAGCGTTTTGCCCGTGACGGTGAGCGTATCTAAATGAAGCGTACCTTCTTTTTTCGCCAGCTCGTTCAACACGGCCGAAACGCCGCCCGCTTCATGCAAGTCTTCGATGTAATGGATGTCCGACGCCGGGGCGAGTTTGGCCAAATGCGGCACGCGCGCCGCCACTTCGTTGATGCGCTCAAGCGAGTACTCGATGCCGGCTTCGTTGGCGATCGCCAGCGTATGCAGCACCGTATTCGTCGAGCCGCCAAGTGCCATGTCGAGGGCAAACGCATTGTCGATCGCTTTTTCGGTGACGATGTCGCGCGGTTTGATGTCATGCTCGATCAAATACATGAGCTGTTTCGCCGACTGGCGGACAAGTTCTTTGCGCGCTGGGTCGACCGCCAAAATCGTGCCGTTGCCCGGCAGTGCAAGCCCGAGCGCTTCAGCGAGACAGTTCATCGAGTTGGCCGTAAACATGCCCGAGCACGATCCGCACGTCGGACAGCCGTACCGTTCGAGTTCTTCAAGCCCTTTCTCATCGAGCGTTCCCCCTAAATACGCCCCGACGCCTTCAAATACAGATGACAGTGAAATTTTCCGCCCATCCTTCGTCACGCCGGCTTTCATCGGTCCCCCGCTGACGAAAATCGTCGGAATGTTAAGACGCATCGCCGCCATCATCATTCCCGGCGTAATTTTGTCGCAGTTCGGAATGCACACCATGCCGTCAAACCAATGCGCCGAGATAACCGTTTCGATCGAATCGGCGATGATTTCCCGGCTCGGCAGCGAATAGCGCATCCCGATATGGCCCATCGCAATACCGTCGTCAACGCCGATCGTGTTCATTTCAAACGGCACGCCGCCCGCTTCGCGAATCGCTTCTTTCACGATTCTCCCAAACTCTTGCAAGTGAACGTGCCCCGGAATAATGTCGATGTATGAATTCACCACCGCAATAAACGGTTTATCAAAGTCTTCTTCTTTTACGCCCGCCGCTCGCAATAGGCTTCGGTGCGGAGCACGGTCAAATCCTTTTTTGATCATGTCGCTGCGCCGTTTTTTCATCATCGGTCCCTCCATCATGCGGTTTGATTGATTGCTAGTATTGTACCACTTTTTCTAATAGAAAGACAATTACCTTTATTATGAATGCGATTTCAAAATCCACTTCGAAAAAACAAGTCAGAAAAATCAGCCTTTCCTCTTGACAACCGGAGCATTTGGCGTCATAATTTCTTACAAATTGCACTCCTTGACAAGAAAACAACAGGAACGGCACGGGACTAGTAAACCGAGGGAACGCGCCAGAGAGTGGAACCCATAGGCTGGAAGGTTCCTCGCGGGAAGCCGGTTGAACCTGCCCTAGACGGCCGCTTATGCAAACATAAGCCGCACGCCTGCGTTACAGGCTCGAGGGGGCGCTTTAGGCGCCAAAAAAGGTGGTACCGCGGAACGCTTTTCCGTCCTTTTGCGAAAGGAGGAAAAGCGTTTTTTATTGGCCGGCCGCTTCGCAGGACGGCTAGGCAATCCAACTCATGCCATTCAACACGCAAAGGAGGGAGGAACGCGATGAAACGGCAGCGCGTAGTGGTCAAAATCGGCAGCAGCTCGCTCACCGATCCGAAAGGTGGCCTTTGCCGCGACAAGCTGCACGGCCATGTTGAAGCCATCGCCTATCTGAAACAGCTCGGCCATGACGTCATTCTCATCACGTCCGGCGCTGTCGCCGCCGGGTTCGGGCCGCTCGGCTACCCGGCGCGGCCGACGACGATCTCCGGCAAACAGGCCGCGGCTGCCGTCGGGCAAAGCTTGCTCATGCAGGCGTACAGCTCGGCGTTCGCCCAATTCGGCTTTACGGCCGCTCAGCTGTTGTTGACGCGCAGCGACTTTTACAGCCGCGAACGGTTTCGCAACTTGTTCGCCACGATGACGACGCTGCTCGAACACGGGGCGATCCCGATCATCAATGAAAACGACTCCGTTTCCGTTGAAGAATTGACGTTTGGCGACAACGATATGCTGTCGGCGCTTGTCGCCGGCTTTTTGCACGCCGATGCGCTCATGTTGCTTACCGACATTAACGGGCTGTATGACGCCAACCCGAAAACGAATCCACAAGCGAAAAAATACACCTTTTTGCCGCACATTACCGACGAAATGATCGAAGCGGCCGGCGGCAGCGGCTCGGCAGTCGGCACCGGCGGCATGCGCTCAAAGCTTCTCGCCGCTCAAAAAGCGTTGTCCTTCGGCGTCAGCGTCTTTATTGGCACCGGGCGAGGCAAAGAAGCACTCGCCGATATTTTAGCCGGAAAAGGTGATGGGACGTACATCGGCGCCCCATTTCCGAAGCAAATGCAAATGCACAAGCAATGGATCGCGTATCACGCGCCTGTCGCCGGCACGATCACCGTCGACAGCGGCGCGGAGGAAGCGCTCCTTGCGCGCGGCAAAAGTTTGCTTCCCGCCGGCGTCACGGCCGTTTCCGGCGACTTTCATGCGATGGATGTCGTCGATGTTGTCAATGAGAAAGGGATCACGATCGGCCGCGGCCAAGTGTATTATGCCGCCGCCGATTTAGAAAAAGTAAAAGGACTTCCGAGTGAGGAAGCGCGGCAATACTCTTACCTTCACCGCCCGGAAGTCATCCACCGCGACAATTGGGTCACGTTGCGAAAGGAGAGTGTATCGAAATGAGCGAACTGCTCGAAAAAGCCGAACGGTTGAAAACGGCGTCACAAACGTTAGCCATGCTGTCTACGAAAGAAAAAAACGCAGCATTGGAACAGATCGCCAAAGCCATCGACCGCGAACGCGCCTTCATTTTGCAAGAAAACGAAAAAGATATGGCCCAAGGCCGCGAGCAAGGGCTGTCACCGGCTCTGCTCGACCGGCTGCAGCTCACCGACAAACGAATGGATCAAATCATCGACGGCGTCCGCCAAGTCGCCTCGCTGCCTGACCCGGTCGGAGAAATCATCGCAGAGTGGACGCGGCCGAACGGGCTTCGCATCCAAACGGTGCGCGTGCCGCTTGGGGTCATTGGCATGGTGTACGAAGCGCGCCCGAACGTGACGGTCGATGCGGCGAGCCTTTGCTTGAAAACGGGCAACGCGGTTTTGCTTCGCGGCAGCACATCAGCGCTTCATTCGAACAAAGCGCTCGTTCGCGTCATGAAAGAAGCGCTCCGCACGACGACCGTTCCGGAAACGGCGATTGAACTGCTCGAAGACACGAGCCGGGAAACGGCGCAGCGTATGTTCCGTCTCAACAACTACTTGGATGTGCTCATCCCGCGCGGCGGAGCCGGGCTCATCCGCTCGGTCGTCGAAAACGCCACCGTGCCGGTGCTTGAGACCGGCGTCGGCAACTGTCATATGTTCATCGACGAATCAGCCGAGCGGCAAATGGCGATCAACATCGTCCTGAACGCCAAATTGCAGCGTCCGTCCGTCTGCAACGCCATCGAAACGGTGCTCATCCATGAGCGTTGGCCATATGCCGCCGACTTGCTTGAGGCGCTGCACGCCCGCGGTGTGGAGCTGCGCGGCGACGACCGCCTCGCGTCATCGCACCCGTTCATCAAACCGGCGACGGAAGACGACTGGCATGCGGAATATTTGGCGCCGATTTTAGCGGTTAAGCTCGTTGCCGATGTCGATGAGGCGATTGCCCATATCCGCCGCTACGGGACGAAGCACTCAGAAGCGATCATCACCGAAAACGAAGCGAACGTCCGCCGCTTTTTCCAAGCGGTCGACGCGGCGGTCTTGTACCATAACGCCTCCACCCGCTTCACGGACGGCGAACAGTTCGGCTACGGAGCGGAAATCGGCATCAGCACGCAAAAGCTGCACGCCCGCGGTCCGATGGGGCTTGTCGCCATCACGACAACGAAATCGCTCGTGTACGGGACGGGGCAAATTCGGGAGTCATAACGATGGCTGCAACGAAGACGGCTTCCTTTTTCACTAAGTTTCTAAAGCATAAAACGATCCGGACCCAACGCATGGCTTCCGGATCGTTTTCTTATTTTTCCATTTCCACAAACACCCAATAGCGGCTGCCGATAAAGTTCACCGCCATCCCGGCGATTGTCGCCGCCAGTTTCGCCAGCCAGAGCGATGCAAACCGTTCCGCGGCCAGCAAAACGGCAAGCGATGCACCGAACGACAGCCCGTTGACGACAAGAAAGCGCAAAACTTCCTTTATATTGGCTTTCCGTTTGACTTGAAACGTCCAACGCCGATTCCAAATGTAGCTGTTCGCCATCCCGGCGCCGTAGGCAATGGCTTGGGCAACCGCCGCCTTAGCGCCTGCAGCAGTCAACAAAAAAAAGACGGCGAAGTCCACCGCGGTATTGCTCACCCCAACGAGGCCAAACCGCCATACGGCTTGTTTTTCTTTACGGAATATACGAAGGCTTTCGTTCATGTTTCGTTCCGACTCCCCACGTTTCATTGACAATATAGAGCGGACGCTCTTTCACTTCATCGTAAATCCGGCCGATATATTCGCCAATCGCGCCGAGCATGAGCAGTGTCACCCCGTTGCCAAGCAGCACGGCCATCAACAATGACGCCCAGCCAGCGACCGTTGAATGAGCAAACCATTTAAGATAAAGGACAACGAGCATCTCTACCACACTGGCCGCCGACAACAAGAACCCAAGCCAACTCGCCAGCTTCAGCGGCTTGTATGAAAACGAGGTGATGCCATCAAACGAAAACCGAATCATCTTTTTGAGCGGGTATTTCGTCTCGCCGGCGAAACGCGGCTCCCGCTCGTATTCAACCGCCGTCTGCCGGAAGCCGACCCAACTTACCAGCCCCCGAACAAACCGGCTTCGCTCTCTCATATAGCGTAACTGATCGCACACTTTCCGGTCAATAGCAGGAAAACACGAAGCTTGCCCAGCGCGCCGCTATCCGCCCGCCCACGGCTTGACGATCACGTACATCATCCACGTCGAGGCAACCCCCGCCAACGCTTCCGGAAGAAGCACGCTAAAATCGCTCACTCCGAACACTTTCACGCTCAACGCCTGCAGCCAAAGCGCCGCCGGCACTTTCCTGCTTGACGATCGGTTTGGCTTCTGCCTTCTGTTGTTTGAACAGGCGCCTGCTTTGATGAATGATCATGATGTCGAGAGGAGGCAAGCCCTTTTCTTTTTATTCCACTCCCTGCTGCTTTGCGATGTCCACGCGTGAAAACGCCTCTTTCATCACCTCATACGACTGCTTCAGCCGCTCATGATAGCGCGGCGCCTCCCACACCGGCCACGTGTACTCATAAAATCGCGCGGCCGGCAGCACATTCCCGTTCATCGCCGGGAAAGAAAACGAATCGTCTCCATCCTCAACGTACAAACCAAGACGAATGCCTTCAACGATGACACGGCTTTTGAGCCCGCCTTTCGACCACATGTCGCCCATCACCTCGCGCCGGCTCGGATCGGTCACGTTCAAAAGCGCCCATGGCAGGCGGATTTCGTACATATCGCCATCGCGGCTGACGCTGATATCCGTGAGTGAATCGTATGCCTCATCGTCGGGTTGGCCGTGCCAAACCGCAACACCCCTGTTTCATATGAGTCGAACGGCACAGCCTTGCCGCGGACTTCCTCCAATTTTTTGTTCAACGTCAGGCGAATCGGGTGGTAGACACCGTTATCTTTGCGATTGGCGTACGGGGCCGCCGGCATCATATGCAGCTCTTTTCCGTAATGGAAGTAAAACGTGTCATAGTAGCTGTCGACAAGCAGCCGGGCGCTCTGTTCTCCATGAATGACCAAGGCAAAGTCAATTCCCGCTGTCCGGACGCCAGACAGGCCGGGCAGGAGCGATTGCCCTTGGTTCGGAATCGTGTCAAACGCCATGTAGACCGTCGTCCGATCGGTGATGCGTCCGCTGTCAAGCCGCACATACAAATACCCTTCATCGCTTGTGACGTACAGCGCCCGCTTGCCCTCTGTCCAAGCCGGCCGGATTCCGTTGAATGTCCAATCGTCTTTTCGGCCGTCGACCTTCATCATCGCGGCTGCGCTTGGACCTGGCTCAAACCGAAGCAATCCAAATTGTTGTTCGTTCGTCTGCACGTTCAGCCAAAACGGGCGGCGGTCCCGGTTGTCATAATCCATTGTGTTCCATGTCCGCTTGAACCATTCATCCTGCCAGGAAAACAACAGCCCTCCCGCCATCCACTCATGGACGATGTCCTCAAACAACTCCCGGTCGATCGTTCCTTGTTCTTGTTCCGACAAAAACCCCTGATTTTTCCCGTATACATTTCGATGCGCCATGCCGCGCGAAGAAGGAACGCCAAATTCAGCGACCAAAATCGGCATCCGGTGCGCCGCCTTCATGTCATGCAAGTAGGCGGCATAGCTGTTCTGCTCGCCGCGTTGGTCAACATAGCTGACGTATTTTTCCTCACGATTCAAAAAGTCAGGGTAATACGGATAAATATGGTATGACGCAAACAGCCCGGCCTGCAGCTCGTCAGTGGCGTACATGACATTCGGGTTGACGGAAACAAAATCTTCTTTCACAAACGGTTCGGCCGGATGGCGGAGGAGGTCGGTCGTCACCCAATTCGTAAAACTGACCGGCCGCTGCCAGCCGTATGTTTCCGTTTCATACGCCACCGCTTCGTCGATCATACGGGCCAGCCATGCCTCAAACGGGCTGGCTCCTTTCGTGTATACGTATTTGCCGCGGTAGTCGCCCTGCTTCGGGTGTTTTTCGTTCGTCGCCGCCACAACGTCCGGATCCCACTCGACACCGAAAATCCAGCCGAGAACATACGGAGAAAGGTCGTATCGGTACATCCCGCCGGCATGCCCAGGCCGTTTTGCAATGCGGGCCTTGCCATGAACGAGGTCAATCGTACGGCGAATGTCCGTGCGAAACGCCTCACTCACCTCAGGCGCCCACACATCCTTCGTCCGCAGCATCGTCCTTTCATCGATCCAGACGCCATGGAACAAATAAAGCGGCTGCTTCGCTATTTGGTTGTACTCGTAAAGCGCCTCGTAAAACGCCGGCGGATGGATCGTATAGACGCGGATGGCATTCGCCCCCATCGCCCCGATGTACTGCAGCCAGCGGAAATATTCTTCCTTCGTAATCTTCACCTCTCCCGGAAACGCGCCGGGTTTGCTGATGCCGAGGTTGACTCCTTTGATGAGCAGCGGCTCCCATCTCCCGTTGCGGTATACTTGCAAATAGTCGCGCCCGACCGTTCCCGCCAAGCGGACGCCGCTTTGTTCCACCGTTTGAACGGCGTCCTGCAGCTTGCCATCTTCCTTATATGCCTTGATTTCCCGCAAAATCGCTTTCATCATCGGCACGTACGCCTTCCAGTAAAAGGCCGCGCCGTTGTCCGAGCGGCCGTCCTCCGTCCATTTGCGCCATACATCCAGCCCCACGGTCTGATAAACGGAAGGCAGTTCCCCTTGATCAGCGTAATCGCCGCAAAAGTAATACGACTGATACGTCTTTGTCTCATAGCGGACAACGGCCGGAAAGGAAAACGGCAGCCCGATCGCCCGCAGCTTCTCTTTCCCGCGCTCAGACAGCGACAGCGTGTACGTTGCGAGCACCATGCGCTCATCAAGCGGCTTGACGATGTCAAACCAATACGAATACGATGTGCGCATCTTGCCGCCCCAACGGGCTTCCCCCGCTTTTGTGGAGGAAAACATGACGCCACCGCCGCCAAGGTCGCGCCGATCGAGGACAAGAAGCCGATCCGACTCATCGACCAACACCATACCCGGCCCGCGGAACGAAAACGCCTTTCCGTATTGCGCTTTGTAGTTTTCTTTCACCCACACTGGCACTTCCTGGCTGTTCAAATCAGGAAAATAACGGCCGATCCAGCCGGTCCACTCAAGGCCGAACAGCTGGGCAAACGAGGCGCGCACTTCTTTTTCTGTCGGATGGGCCATCGAATTGAACTCGGCGATCAACGTTTTCCCGCCTTGGCGGGCAAACCGCCAAAGCGACTCCATCTCCTGCCGCTCAAGCCCGCCGTACACTTTCGCCCGCGCGCCGTCCGTTTGCTTGTGGACAAACTCTTCCTCATATACCCCATATGTGTCAACGATATAGACCGCATCGTACCGTGCCATCTCCTTTGGCAGCGGCCGCACCTCGTACGTTTCATCCTGTTTCGGCGCAAACCCGGCGTAATCGCGCGCAGCTTTGTATCGCTTTCCGTTGCCGTGGACGTATTTTTGCTGATTCAAGACCCAAACGAGCCCTTGATGCTCGTGATACGACCGATCGGGCACCGTTTTGTCGACAATGAGCAAATCAAGCTTTGTTTCTGGTTTCAGCCACCAAAGCCAATAGGGCGCGAACAGAACCAGCACTGCCAAGACCATATACACATAAAGCCAGCTGAACACCCGCTTCTCCATCTCCCCACTCTCTCAATCTTTCACCTATTTCCCCTATTTATAACACACGAAACGATTGTCCGGCAAGAACAGGCGGATGCGGCATTCGAAATTTCTTTTTTGGTCAACCGAAGTCCATTTCCAATCAAGTGGCGGCAACCCTTGCCAATGAGGAAATCAAAAAAGCAAGCCCCTTTGCCTAGGAGCTTGCTTGCCCGCGGCTAAATCCTCTCAACGGTTCGGCTCGTACACATCCCATGTCCATTTAATCGACTGAACAATTTGGTCCGCCGCCTGTTCAGCCTCGAGCTCATTGATAATGACGCGGGAATGATGGAGCGCATAGGCTGATTGGCGCTGGAAAAAGAGCTGCTCCACTTCTTCCAACGTTTTGTTTTTCAACACCGGCCGGCTGTCGGCAATAAGCGGCAGCCGCTCTTCCTTCCAATGCTCCCACGACAAGTCAAGGAAAAAGACGATGCCGTGGGCCAAACAGGCGCGCCGCACGTCTTCCTGCAAATACGCACCGCCGCCAAGCGAAAGGATTTTCAACCTCGTATTCGTACATAAATCAACGATCAGCTCCCGCTCAACCTGCCGAAAATACGCTTCCCCTTTTTGCGCGAACATCTCCGGAATCGACATCCCGTGCCGCCGCTCGATTTCCGCATCGACATCGATAAAGTCGCGGTATAACTTCTTTGCCACGAGCTGCCCGATCGTTGTTTTCCCCGCTCCCATAAAGCCGATCAAAATGATATTTCGCTCGCGAAGCGGGATGACCGTCTGCCTCTCCACGCTGCTTCACCTCTTTTCCTCTCTCTTCCCAGAAGACTGGCGAATGACAAGCTCTGGATGCAAAATCGTCCGTTTCGGTGCACTCGCATCCCCTTTCATGCGTTCATGCAGCTGCTTGGCCGCATAGGCGCCGATCTTCTCAGGAAACGCGGCGACAGTTGTGAGCGGCGGCTGAAACAGCGCCGATTCTTGAATATTGTCAAACCCGACGACCGCGATGTCGCGCCCTGGAACGATCCCTTCCTCTTTTAAGCCAAGCATCGCCCCAAACGCGACGACATCGTTGTAACAAAAGAGCGCTGTCGGCGGGTTCGGGTGCTGCAACAGGCGTTTGACCGCCATCCGCCCGCCTTGCCTTGTCGTCGCCGATGGCACAAGCAGCGTGTCATCCATCTCGATGCCCGCCGCACGCAACGCTTCACTGTACCCCGACCGGCGCGCTTTCCATACGGACGATTGCGGAGACCCACCGATAAAGGCGATGCGCCGATGGCCGCCTTCGAGCAAATGCTCGACCGCCATCCGCCCGCCGGCTATATTATCGATCCCAATATAATCAAACTGTCCGGCCGGAAGTTCATCACGGGCAAACAATACAACAGGAATATCCCACTGCCGCAGCCGCTCGAGCATCTCTGCCGAACATCCAGGAACCGGGCTCATGATCACACCGCCCACCCGATGCTCCAGCATCGTCGACAATAAGGCGTCTTGTTTTTCCGGCCGGTCAAACGTCGTGCCTAAAATGACCGTATATCCTTCCTGATCGAGCGCCTCATGGACGCCAACGAGCAATTCGAAAAAAAAACGGGTTGTCAAGTTCGGTGATAATAAGACCCACTGTCGACGAACGCTGCGAACGCAAATTGGCCGCCACGCGGTCATAGACGTAGCCAAGCTCTTTCATCGCTTGGAGCACTTTTTTCTCGTTTCTTTCGAAATATTCGGACTCTCACGGACGACAAGAGAGGCGGGCGCCCGCGACACGCCGGCGTGTTTGGCGACTTGTTCGAGCGTCACGCGGGAACGCTTTTTATCTGACACCGTTCGAATCACCTGCTTTACCGTCGCTTTCACCTATCAAAAGTATAAAGGCTGGCGGCAAGCAGTGTCAATGCAAGTCGTGGGCTACCGGGAAAACAAACTTCGAAACAAAAAACCCGGCAGCCTCGCACAAGGCAAGGAGCCGGGAAGACGGCAAGCCGCCGTTCGTTCATTCATATGATCTCGTTTTCTCGCAGCCGCTCAATGTCTTCCTTGGACATGCCAAGCATCGTTTGCAAAATCTCTTCGGTATGCTCGCCTAAATCCGGAGCAGTGCGGCGGATGGCGCCTGGTGTTTTTTCGAATTTCGGCACAATGCCGGGCATTTTAATTTTGCTAAGGCGCGGATGGGCGACTTCGATGATGTTTTCCCTTGCTTGGTAATGCGGATGCTCAAAAATATCTTTAATGCTCAAAATCGGGCTGACCGGCGGACGGTCCGGATACCCTTGCAAATACGTAAACCCGCTGAACGCCGTCGCCGGCGTGCCGAATCCGGCTTTCTCGCGAAACGGACCTGTTTGCCCGTAGCCCGAGACGCGAATCATCACCAGCTTCGGATTGATCCGCTTCAGTTCTTCATATCCGCCGCCCCATTTTTCGAGCTTGCCGGGGCGGAAATTTTCGATGACAATATCGACGTGGCGGACAAGCTCTTTAAAAATATTCATTCCTTCTTCTTTGCGCAAATCCAACGTGAGCGACCGTTTATTGCGCGCCAGTCCGGGCCAGCGGAGCGGCTCCCCATCCTTGAACGGCCCGACATGGCGGAGCGTATCCCCTTTTCCTGGCAATTCCACCTTGATGACATCGGCGCCAAAATCACCGAGCAAAACCGCCCCAAACGGCGCCGCGATCATTGTCGACACATCGAGCACTTTGACGCCTTCCAGCGGCAAACGCGCCATGACAATCTCCTCCCCCATTTCGATTTATTGTCCGTATGTCATGATGACCGACAACGCGGTCCGGACGTCTTCAATCGGAATTTGCCCCGGCGCCGAGCTTTGCCGTCCGACTGCAAAGGTGACGGCAGAGCCGAACAATCCGCCTGCCAGGCGGGTGATGGCGCCCAATGCCCCCATCGACATCGTGATCAGCGGGATGTCCACCTCTTTTCGCGCTTCTTCCGTCGCCTGCAGCAGCGTGAGCACATCCCCCCGCGTTTTCGGCATCACAGCTGCTTTCGCGATGTCGGCGCCGCATTGTTCCGCTTGACGCATTTTCGCGACAAGCTCTTCCTTCGATGGCGTATGATCAAAATTGTGGTAAGACAACACAAGGCGCACTCCATAGCGGCGCGTCAGCTCCCGGACGATCGGGATGCGCGGCCCATGGGCAAGCTCGTAATCAAGCAAATCGATCGCCCCGCTTTCACAGACGGTTTCAAACAACCGAATCTTTTCCTCTTCCGTCAACGAAATCGGTTGCCCGCCTTCCTGTTCGGAACGAACCGTAAACAAAATCGGGATGTCTCCGGCAATCGCCCGCATCTTTCTCGATGTGGCCGCCACTTCCTGTTCGTCCCGAATCGCCTCGAAAAAGTCCGCCCTCCATTCAATGAGATGCGGCTTTTTCTCCGTGATTTGCCTTGTTTCCTCCAACACTTGCTTCGCGTCCGCTCCGACGACCGGGGCGCAAATGCACGGTTCGTCTCCCCCGATCAAGACATTGCGCACACGGACAGCACGCTTTGCAATCGCCATATGCTCTCCCCCTTATGGTCGATAACCTAGTTTTTCGGAAATGGCTTGTGCTCCTTCTTTTACGAGCCTCTCGAACTGTTCCATCACTTCCCGTGTAAATCGATGCGCCGGCCCAGAGACGGACAAGCAGGCGCCCACTTCCCCGCGGATGTCGAAAATGGGCGCCGCAACGGCCGCAGAGCCGACTTCCCGTTCATCGACGCTGGATGCCACACCGCGCTCGCGAATCGCCTCAAGCTCCGCCGTCAGACGATCCAATCGTTCCTTTGTCGGCACTTGCGCAAAAATCCGCTCTTGAACTTCGGGCGATTGATAGGCCAACAATACTTTTCCCCCCGCCCCCGCCCAAAGCGGCAGCCGCTCGCCGATTCTCACCATATGGCGCAGCGCCTGAAGCCCCTCGCACTGTTCGACGCAAACGCGGGCATCTTGTTCCAGCACGTATAAGTTCACCGTCTCCCGCGTCTCGTCGCGCAGCCGCTCCATCACCGGCCGCGCGATTTCCCGCACTTTAATCGATTTGCCGGCAATATATCCTAAATAGTACAATCCTTGTCCAAGACGGTACTTTAACGTCTCCGGATCTTTGACGACCAAGCGGTTTTGCTCCAGCGTGGCGAGCAGGCGCGTCGTCGTCGATTTGGCGAGCGAAATCTTTTTCGCAATTTCCGTGAGTGATAGCTCTTGTTCCTCGAGGGTAAAACAATACAAGATGTCAATGGCCCGCTGCACCGTGCGCAAGCCGGCTTCGTGTTTTTTTTCTTCCTGCACCTGTTTGTTTCCCCCCTTCCTTATGTTCCGTTCAACGGAATTTCATTTCTTTCAGTGGAACATTACTCCCATTTTAGCATCTTCATTCACCGCCGTTCAAGCTTTTTTTCGCGTTTCTTTCCTTTTTGCTTTCAACAAGAGAAAGGGCGGCGAAGCCTTTTTTCATTTAAACGTCTGTGTGAAGGGACATATGCTGCGTTAGGCCTGTCTTCCTGCCCGTCCATTGTCTGAACGGATTGCATAAACAGTTCAAATTTTTCAGTAAGTTATGGACAAACGAAAGCGAACTTTGTTATAATCCATTCAATAATTCCGTTTAAAGAAAACAAGTTACATACAATGGAACAAAAAAGAGGGGGGATGATCAGCGAACATTTGAGAACCGATTGTAAACTAGCACATTATTTCAGAATCCCTTTTTCAAATTATTTCAGGCGGATTCGGAAATAATGTGCAAAATTTTTGCGGATTGTTCCGGATTTTGCACATTCTTTCGGAACGTTTGCACGCTCTTTCAGATGAAGATTTCCAGCGCGCCTGATGGACCGATGGAAAAGAAAAAGCACAAAAGAGGCCGATTCGGCCCCTTTCATGCTAATACCCCATTTCCTCTGCGGCCATGCGCACCACTTCTTCGTCAATGGCGTCCTTTTTCAGCTGATACCCGTATAACAGGCACGTCGTGGCCAACGTGTTGATCACCCGAGGCCATCCCCGCGACTGCAGTGCAATCGCCTCTAACGCCGATGGAGTGAAGATCGGATGCTTCGCCCCGGCCTGTTTCATCCGATGTTCGATGTAGCCCGCCACCTCTTCCTTCTCCAGCGGCCCCATCCGGTATCGCATGATGATCCGCTGGTCGAGAGGGCGGTGCTGATTGAGCCGCAGCTTCCCCTGTAAATGGGGCAGCCCGGCCAACATCAAGACAAATGGGTTGGTCGAATCCATCTCAAAGTTGAACAAGATGGCGATGTCTTGTAAAAAGGCATCCTTGGCCAAATGCATCTCGTCCAAAATGAACACCGGCGTGATCCGTCGTTCATGATACAATCGCTCGATCGCCTGCTGGATTTGGCGGAAGAGATCTACCTTGCGATACTTCGGTTCCTCTCCTAATCCCAAGGCCAGTCCACGGTAAAAATCCATCACGCCTCCGGTGGATAACGGAAAGTAGACGACATGATACAATGATGGATTCAATGACTCTTTCAGCGCCCGAAGGGCGAACGTCTTGCCCGCCCCCGGCTCTCCGATCAACAGCCCGATCCCCCGGGTTCGTTTCACGTACTCCAGCGCCCGCAACGCTTCCTGAAATGACGCCCCTTGATACGCCTCGGACGGGTCTGTTTCTTTCGCAAACGGCTCCCGCGAAAGGGAGTAAAACGATTTATACACCGTGTTCTCCCTCCTTCGCCGGAATCGCCGCAAAAGGGGACCGATGGCGTTTTACATAGGCGTTGTCCTCCAAACGCACCCGAACGGCCTCCGCCACCCGTTTGCCATCTTCGTACACATAGACGCCTCGTTCGTCATAGCGGAGCTCAATCGATTGCCCAATGAACCGAGGCGGCACTTCGTATAGCTGTTTATTCAGGGTGATCGTGCCATCGGCTTTCACCTTGCGGTGCTCCCGTTTCAGAAAAATCGCATCCAGCCAATCGCCATCTTCGATGAACGACACGAGATGCACTTGCGATTGAAACACCTCATGCGGCGTTTTTCCGTCCAGGGAGGCGTGCGGTTTTCGATGATACTCCTCTTCAAGCCACTTCCAAAAACGCTCGTTCAACTCGTCAAGCGATTTCGGCGGATTCAGCCCCAACAGTGGATAAAACCGCGTCTGTACGGTGCGGAAGAACCGTTCGATTTTTCCCTTGCTTTGCGGGTCATACGGCTGGGTGTGGATGAGTGTAATCCCCATCTCGGCGCACGCATACTGCAGCACCTCGGACCGATAAATTTTCCCGTTGTCCGAGTAAATGCGCTTCGGCTTCCCGCAGCGAAGCACCGCTTCCTTCGTGACGATCCGCAGCCCGTCAAACTTCTCCGAAGGGAAAAATTGGGCATATGGCACTAACCGCGAGCAGTCATCGATATACGCGATCAAAAACGTTTTCTGGGCTTTCCCATGGACGCGAATCGTGGGTCCATGGGATAAGTCCCCTTGCCATAGCTCATTGATCTGGTCATACGCAAAACGCTTTCGCTCCGGCATCGGCAAGATTTCTTTTCCCACCAGGTTGTGTTTTTTCAACAATCGGTATATAGTAAAGTAAGAGGTATGATTTTCTGGGATTTCCCCCTGCTCGATCAGGTGTTCGTAGAACACCGTCACGGGCATGGTGGGATGTTCTTTTCTTAGGGCTAAAATATGATCCTCATCATCGGGCGACAGACGCCTTGAGTGGCCGCGGTCCGAACGGCGCTTCGGCTTTAAGGCGTCAAAGCCCCCTTTTTTGTATCGGGTGCACCAATCGAGGATCGTCTTGGCTGCGATTCGTTTGTCGCCCTGGTGGGGAACATGGTGCACTCGCTCGCTCACCTCTTTCAGATACGTCTTCGGTTCCACCTGCCCATTCACCAACGGAGCGATTAGCCCGTACCGAAACAGGGCAATGTCGTGTCTCATCGACTCATCCATTCGAATCTCCTCCTTGTCTCACTTGGAATCAGGACCGTTCCGGTCCGTCTGCCCTTATCGTACCGGATCGCTTTTTCTCCGTCGATAGGAAAGGTTTGTGGGAACCTCAACTATTTCCAATTTAGGATATATATGTAAAATAAGGATCCCATTTAATTCGCAAAAGGGTGTCGGAATCCGTCCTCCCACATGTCTCTGATGACCGAATCAAGACCGTGTTTCTCCAACGTCCGGATCCACCAGGAAGCCCGTTCCTTTTCTTTTTTCACGATAGGGCCTATGATCCTCCACCGCCTCGCAAAAAAGCTATGAAGGCTTGATAGGTTTCGGTAGAACCGTCGGACATAAAAGATGATGCCGTCCTTTGTCAGGAGGAACGGAGCCCGGTTCGTCCCCTCGGTCAATCCCAACTGCTCTTTCACGACTTGCCATATGGCGGACAACGTATACTGAAAATACGGGAGGAGAAAGGAAGGCAGCACACTCACCGTCTTCAAGCATTCCCGACAGCGATACCGGACAATCCAAATGCGATCATCACCATGTGGGGTCAATGCGTTTCGCTCATCGTAACCGTGGCGGTGCAACGGGCGCTTGGCCCGGCAATGCGGACACTGTGTCAGAAGAGGGAAGTCGTTTTCTTTTCCACGCTCTGCATACGTTTGGACGTCAATGCCAAAGTCATGAAATTGAATCACGTCCTCCTCCCCTCCTCTGAACCGATGGATTTTCTCTTCCGAAATAATTCACAAAAAATTTAGCACATTCTTTCAGAAAAGGGGAGAGGGCTTTCTGAAGGAATGTGCAAAAAAATGGCTCTTTTGTTCCGAAATAAAGTGATAATTTACATTAACCTTCGCATAAGCGGTGCCCACTCTGGTTATACTGCTCCTAAGGAAAAGCATGAGAAAGGAGCGGAATTCTGCATGAAACGTCTCAACATCACCGACAACCATGGATGGGTGCCCCGGAAACTCCGCAAGCAGGAACGGAAGATCAAAAACGCTCATCTCCGCCAACGTGTGATGGCCGTCCGCCTGGTCATGGAAGGCTATTTGGACAAAGACGTGGCCTCCATGGTCAACGTGTGCCGCCAAACCGTTTCCCATTATGTGTCGCTGTTTAACGAAGGGGGCCTGGAACTCCTGCTTCATCGGGATTTTGCCCCTGGGCGAGAGCCGTTTCTCACCGAAGCATTGCGGGAGTGTCGTTTATGTTAAAGTTTAAGCGTCATTTATTATTGGTTTCTTCTTTTATGATTTTTAATTTTTTCCTTTTTTTCATTCACCCTTTTTTTGCTTATGCAAAATCTATTTCCACACCTTATGGAGTGTTGACGGATTTAGGTCCTAAGGTGCGCAATATCTCTGTTAATACTTCACGTGCCGCCATGGATAAAAAAGGAAATTGTTATTTGTATATGATTTTGCACGGAACACCTACAGTACTAGCTGTTTTAGACCTCAATACGGGAAAGGTCAAGAAAACATTTCCACTCTTGGATTCCACTGCTGCTTGGGCCATGGACATAGATGAAGGGGGAGTTTTATGGATTGGCGGCACGAATAAAGGCAGTATTTATCGCTTTGATCCTAATATGTTTTCATTCAAGAATTTTGGTAATCAATTAGGCGGTTCTAAAGAAGTAGCTATTCAAGATATTACACATTCTAATCAAAAATTATTTGCAACAACCGCATATGGGGCTAATTTCTTTAGTTTTAGTAAAGCTAAAGGAAAACGTGTCAGCGGCTTATCACCTTTAGAACCGGGTAAGAAATTCGCAAAATCAATTGTGTATGATCAAGGTTCCAATACTTTGTTTATTTCGCTCGGAGCAAAAGCGAATTTGCTTAAATGGAATCTATCGACAGGTAAAAAAGAACATATTTTACCGCTTAAATATCAGTCCGAAACATATATCTATAAGATGAGAATTGTGAACCAGTATTTGTTTGCCCGCATGTATCCGAGCGAGAAAATTGCCGTGTATGATATGAAAAAAAAACCGTTTCGTGGCTGAATTTCCTGCAAGTTCAATCGTATCTAACAAGAATCCTTTTAAGAATGAGGTCTATTATACATATAAAGGGAAGTTTTACCGTTTTGATTTGAAAACGTTAAAAACTTATAGAACTAACCTTTCGTTGCCTCCATTTACCGAAGCGATTTCTTTGGACTTCGTGAAAAAGAAAAATGGAGAAACGGTCTTAACAGGTCTTGTAGATAATGACGGGCGTTATTATGAGTTGAATCCGATTCGGAATAGGCTTGTCATTCGTAAACCTACTTTACCGGCTCAACCCGTTAATTTATACACAATGACGCAAAGTTTAGATGGGAGCAAAATTATTATTAACGGTTATATGTCAGGTGGCTTGTGTATTTACGATGTGGATACGAAAAAAGAAATTGAGTTAAAACCTGTTAGTCAATTAGAAACGATACTTGTTACACCTGGAAAAATGTATTTAGGTGCTTATCCGAAAGCTCGATTGCTTGAGTACGATTTAGCATCGAAATGGAAAGGATATCCAATAAATCCCAGAAAGTTACTAAATCTTTTGTCATATGGTCAGACAAGAATTACAGCTTTAATTAAAAAAGATAATACTCTCTTGCTTGGAACATATCCGGAGAATTCAACCGGAGGTGGTGTGCTTGCCCTTTATGATACGGTTTCGGGCAAATCAACAGTTTATCCAAACTTTATCAATAATCAGAGTATTATATCTCTTTTAGCGTATAAAGATGGCTATATTTATGGGGGAACATCTCGTCACGCCAACTATAAAGTGTCAAAAGAGCCGGCAAGATTTTTCCGTTTTAAACTTGATAATCCAAAGCGGGTCGAATTTTTACCAATACCGTTAAACAGTGTCATGATATCTTCTTTAATTGAGGGACCTGATGGAAACATATGGGGAATGGCTAATGGGACACTGTTCCAATACAACCCTTCGACGAATTCATTTAAAACTAAGCAAATTTTAAAAGCGATTTCTGGTCGCTTCAAAAATGCCGTTTTAGTAAACGGAAAAAATGGTTTATTGTACGGTACTGTTGAAGGGAAGCTTTTTGAAGTTGATCCATCTACTATGAAAGTAACTATTTTGCTTGATCATAATGCTTGGGATTTAGCAATAGATAAAAATGGTACTCTTTATGTAAGAAACTTGGAGAGATTATATTCTTTTCAGAGAAAATAGCAGTATACCCGTGGTGCTAGATAAACTTGAGCAAGCATAAAAATAGCCCTTGCTGGCGGATCTCCTGTAGAATGAAAGTGCGACCTGCCATTCGAAAGGAGAACCCCCATGCAAGAGCACTTTCATTTTACTACAGATCGGGCCAAGATTCAAAAGCAATATGCCGCCATTTTCGTTTTTGTTTCTGCTCAACTTTCATGCATTCAGGTGCATCTTCATCGTCGAAATCGCCATTTGGTCAAGCAAGAGGACGTTGTCATCATCGCCATTCATCTTTTAGGAAAGCTGCTCGGTTTTACTTCACGGGCATGGCATCGTTTTGTCACGGGAAATTTGTTCACAAACGGCTCGTTTCTCGAACGTTCCCGGTATAACCGCCGTTGCCGGGCGCTTGGTTTCGCCATCAAATGGATCCGTCATGAGCTGGCAAAACGCGGTCAACATCATGCCTATGCCGTCGTGGACAGCTTGCCGCTCCCATTGTGCCATACGGCAAGAATGCATCGCGTCAAACGGTTTCAAGAGATCGCCGACATCGGGTATTGCGCTTCCAAAAAGCAATGGTACTACGGGTTGAAGCTGCACCTTCAAGTGACCGATCAAGGGCTGCCAATGGGGTATGTGGTGACGGAAGCATCTTGCCACGATCGAATCGCAGCCGAAAGCGTGATGACCCAAATTCCCCACCCGTATAACTTTGGGGACAAAGGATTCATTAGCCGTGACTTGCAAAAAAGGCTGTACGAAGAATACCAAATGGCGCTTTGGACTCCGTCTCGAAAAAACCAGAAACATCGTGCGTCTGAGACATGGGAGCAGTGGATCCAACAAAAACGCAAAGTGATCGAGACGGTGTTCTCGGTTCTGGTTGATCACTATCGCATCACGGGGATCCGAGCCAATTCGATTATCGGATTTGAAGTGGCACTAGACGGTATATTGTTAGCTTATTCCCTGGTTACACTTGGGCTAGTTGAGCGATAAAGCTCAACTAGCACCACGGGTTAAATAAAAAATCCTTTGTTTTGACCTTGTTAGGGTGCGAAATGTGAGATATAAAACAAAAGAATGAAGATTAGATCGATCTAAAAACCTCCAGAACAAATCTTCTTTGTTTCCATTTTTAAGCAGACGATCCCGAGCGCACCAACTAGGCACGCCTATTTATTAGATCGATCTAAAAAAGAAATGACAAACAATTCAATCGATTCGATCTCATTATATCGTTCTGCTGAAAACGCTGTCAACCTAAAAATCTTCTTTCTTTGAAAAAAAGAAGGAAACGACCCCACAACGCCATAGATATCAGCCGAAAAACAGCCGCTCCGCCAACAGCGCAATGCCGATTCCTCCGGCCATATAACCGAGCGCAAACGGAACATTCCTCCTGCCGATCCGATACGGATTGTCCCCCAGCTCCTCCGCCAGCAAAGAAACAGAAATATTGTACGGGCTGTACATGACCGTCGCCAAACTGCAACAAACGAGCACAATCGACAACGGCACCGCCGGAACAAGCAGCGGCATGAGCAGCGTCAAGTTGACCAACGGATGAAACCCAACAAACGACGTCGCGAAAAAATAAACGGCAATCATTCCATACAGCCAGACGGAATGTTCCGCCCCGACGCGAAACCAGCCTCCAAGCCCAGCGAGCAGCGGAGACCGGGCCAGCATCTCGACAAACAACCCGGCTCCTAAAAACATGAAAAAATAGTTTCCCAATCCCTCTGTCCGCTCTTTCCAATGGCAGAGCGCCATCACCGCATACCGCTTCACCCGGCGCACAAGCAGCGCCCATCCGAAACAAAACAATCCAACACCAAATGCAAAAAACAGAGCTCCCGACACCTGGTACACCCCGCGGGCGAAAAACGTGGACACAATAAACGCTGACAGCGCTGCAGTTCCCATAGCATCGTGAACGGGGGCCGTCTCGACAAACTGGACCACCATATACAGCGCCACCGCCGCTGTATACACCGGCACCCACCACATTCCAATTCAGTCTTGAATGCGATCGTGCGTCATTGTTCTCCCCTTTCGTTGCCATACGTTGAGATGATGATGCGACTGTTGTCCATAAGCGGCGAAAACGATTCCCCTCTCCGACAGCACACATTCACGTTTCAGCAGACGGGGCAAGCACCGGAAACCTGAGCCTCTCTACATCCAAAGCGATGTGGTGAACGTCCAATCGAAAAAAAACGGGTGCCGCTACACCCGTTTCGCAAGCAGCCGCTCAAGCCCCGCCGCCACCCCATCTTCTTCGTGGGAGGACGTCACCATGTCGCAGATGGCTTTCAGCTCCGGCTCGGCATTGTCCATCGCCACGCGATAGCCTGCGACCTTAAACATCGACAAATCGTTATGGCTGTCGCCAAAAGCGACCGTGTCGCGCACATCGATGCCGTAATGGGCGGCGAGCTGTTTGAGCGCCTCGCCTTTTGTCGCCCGTTCGTTGTTCATCTCAATATTGTGCGGGTGCGACGAGGTAACCGTGACACCACGGAGCGCGGCGAATCGCGACGCTGCATCACGCAGCCGCTCGCGGTCGAGGGCGAAAATCAGCAGCTTATACATCACCGTCTGCGGGTCGTCCCACACCGTGCGGATGTCATCAACATACATCACCCGCGCCTGCTGGAACTGCTTGTTCACGAGCCACTTCACCTCTGGCGCCGCATCGGCCATCCCGGAAGCGAGCGCCTCCCATTGGGCGCGGTTGTGCAGGCCGACATAGACCGCATCGCCCGTGTACGTTTCGCAATACAAATCGGACTGTTCGCGCACCCACTCAAGCGTCGGACGGACGATTGTCCGCTCGAGCGGCGCCTCGCTGATGACCGTGCCGTCTTCGAGCGAAACGACCGCGCCGTTTAAGCTGGCAATCGGGCAGATAATGTCCGCCTCGCGAAGCGGGGCGAGCGCGTCTTTGCGCGCCCTCCCTGTCACGACGGCGACAATGTGGCCCTGCGCCTGCGCTGCGGTGATGGCCGTCCGGTTTCGTTCACTGATTTTTCCTTCCCTGTTTAATAGCGTTCCGTCCATATCGAGTGCAATCAACATCTCTGATCCCTCTTTCTTTCGTCATGCCAAAAGCGGCTGGAAAAACGGTGTTCCGACAGAAGCCGGGGCTAGTGGAAAGTTGGAAATATCCACCCTCTTCTCTCCGTACGTCAGCGCCTGACTCCATCTGCTCTTGTTCTGCAACGCTTCCTTTTTATTCTGATAGCTGTCGGGTTCTTCGATCACAAACGGTGCGAACCATTGGCGCACTTCATCAGAACGAGGGGGATTTGTGCTCATCTTAACGCCCAGCTCGCAAAAGTGGTGCTTGCCCTCCATTATAACAAACGAACGGAAAAATGGCGAAATGTTCTTCCTTCTCATAGTATAATAGATGAGAAAAATTCTCAGCGAAAGCGAAGGGATCGATATGTGGATCGTGTATGCTTTGTTGGCGGCGGTGTTTGCGGCGCTGACATCGGTGCTGGCGAAAATCGGCATTGAAAACGTCAATTCCCATCTCGCGACCGCCATTCGCACCGCCGTCGTGCTTGTGCTCGCATGGATGATCGTCTGGATGACAGGCGCCCATCAAGGCGTCAAAGCGATCTCAACGAAAAGCTGGGTGTTTCTCTGCCTCTCAGGAGCAGCAACCGGATTGTCGTGGCTTTGTTTCTACAAAGCAATCCAAATCGGCGATGTCTCGCGCGTCACCGCCATTGACAAGTCGAGCTTGGTGCTGACGATCTTGTTTGCGGCGATGTTTCTCGGCGAACCGCTGTCCGCGAAAGTGGTGATCGGGGTGCTGCTCATTACCATCGGGACATTGATCATGATGTTTTAGCCAGCCGCCTTCTCAATCGTTTAGCCTGTTCTTCTCGAAATATTGCCGTCATACTCAATTTTGGCAGTTTTCCATCAAGCCTATAGACAGGACAAGCCAAAAGATATTATGATAAATTTTATAGTGACCTAGAGCTTTTCTCCGCCCTCCGCATCATTTCGGCATAGATGACAGCTTTGGGGATCACCTTATGAAATAAGGTCTTCGTTGCGACCAAGAGTGTGTGAATGGCTTCACCGCTGCTTGTCAAACGGAGAGTAGCTTGAAAGGAGATCACTGAATGAATGATTTTCACCCGTTCGGCTGGTACGCGGCGAAAATGGCCCCGTATTTGCCGAAAAAAGCGTTTCAACCCGTGAAGTCCCGCTTGTTTGGAGGTCTGGCTTATGTAGGGCTCGTCACCGCCGGCATCCTCGCTGTGTCCCTTTTCCACCTCCATCCTATATGGAACCTCCTCATCTCGGTTGTGCTTGGTTTCAGTTTTGCTGCGTTAGGATTTTTAGGACATGAAATTTTGCATGGCACCGTCGTCCGTACACCATGGCTGCGCGATCTTCTCGGAGCGATCGCCTTTTGGCCGCTTTGCACCGGTCCGAAGTTGTGGAGAAAATGGCATAACGCCAGCCACCATGTGCATACCCAGCATGAAGAAAAAGACCCGGACGCGTGGCCAAGCATGGAGAAATTAGCGAAAAGCCGCCTGCTCTCTTGGGTATACCGCATCCCGTTTCCGATTCGCGCGTTTTTCTCGTTTAGCTCCTTGTCGGTGATGTTTACCCTTCATTCGGTGCGGATGCTTTTTTACTTTTTCAAAGACTTTCGCCGGAAGAACCGCGCGGTTGTCCTGTTTCAATTTTTCTTGCCTTGGGCGACATGGCTCGGGCTGTTATGGCTTGTCGGCTGGGAAAAATGGCTGTTCGCCTTTTTGCTTCCGCTGCTCGTCGCCAACACGATCGTCATGAGCTATATCGCAACCAACCATCGTCTCAATCCGTTAGTGCCGGTCAACGATCCGTTGGCGAACAGTTTGTCGGTCACCGTGCCAAAGTGGGTGGATATCCTTCACTTCCACTTTTCGCACCATACTGAACATCATCTCTTTCCAGCGATGAGCTCGAAGTACTACCCGCTCGTGAAAAAACACATCAAACAAATGTGGCCCGACCGCTACCACGAAATGCCGATGGGAAAAGCGTTGGCCGCCCTTTGGAAAACGCCGCGCGTCTACTACGAGCACAACGAGCTCATCGAGCCGAAGCAAGGCCATGTGTACGGCACGCTCGGCAATGGGCTCAACCCCGACCGGATTGTGCATCGCGAGCTGGAAACGGAAAAACAGCCGCGCGCAGCCAAAAAACGGGCAAAAACAAAAAAAGCGGCGGGGAAAGAGAATTTGTAGAAAGGATGGGCTTTGCGGCCGTCCGCCTCCTATGTGGATCAAATAGCAGCGAAGAGGGGAAAAGAGCGCTTTTCTTTCGGCAAACCTGCGTTTCCGTTTATATGTGCACAACCAAAAGGTGCCCCGTCTGCGGGACACCTTTTTCCTTTTCACTGACGGCATTGGTCAATGCAAGCGACCAACCTTTTCTCAATATCTTCCGAGATTTCCTTCAACGCCGGCTCGTTCACCATGCCAACAAGCATTGTCGGCTTCGGCATGCCGATTTTCGTTGTGCCGTTCTCTTGATAGACGAGTTTGCACGGCAAAAAGTAACCGACCAACAAGTTTTCATTTCACACCCGCGCCGCTTCTTGCGGGTTGTACACTTCGAAAATGACCATCGGCGTGGAAAAATCAAGCCCCTTTTCTTGCAGCTTTTCGGTCACGCTGAACCGCCAGAGCACGCCAAACCCTTCTTGTTTCAAGTTCTCTTCCAAACGCTCGATCGTTTCGTTCATGCCCGTTGACACGTCAACCGTGTAATGGAACATCGTTCCTTCTTCCCTTCGTTATGTTTTCCCGTTGTTTAGCATGCTCAAATCGATCGCTCACCATCACGCAGAAAACGGACGGCGACACATGATCAGTTCCAGCATTCACATGTCTTTTCCCGTGACCCGTCGCCTTTCAAGTGCTTCGATCATAAAATATCCACCCAAATTTTCACCGCCGTCGCCAAAATCAACACGGCAAGGATGACTTGCAGCACTTTCGTGTTCATTTTTTGCCCCGCTTTCGCCCCTAGCGGAGAGGCAAGCAAGCTCGCGACGACCATGATGAGCGCCGGGATGTAATCGACTTGGCCGGTGGCGATTTTCCCGAACGTAGAGCCAATGGAGGAAATGAACGTAATGGCCAAAGACGTAGCGATCGTCATTCGCGTCGGGATTTTCAGGACCACGAGCATGACCGGCACAAGCAAAAACGCCCCCGCCGCCCCGACGATGCCGGACCCGACGCCGATGAGGAACGCCAAGGCGGCCGCCACCCCTTTGTTGAACGTCACTTGGTCAAGCGGAATGTCATCGATCCCTTTTTTCGGCACAAACATCATGATCGCGGCTAATGCCGCCAAGACGCCGTAAACGACGTTAATCGTTCCCTCGCTCATCAGCTTCGAGCCGTAACCGCCGACAAAACTGCCGACAAGAATGCTTACCCCCATATACAAAATGAGCGATTTGTTCAAATAGCCGCTTTTTCGATACGCCCACACGCCGCCGATCGTGGCGAAAAACACTTGCACCGCGCTGATTCCCGACACTTCATGGGCGCTGAACGCCGCCAGTCCAAACAACGGCGGAAGATACAGAAGCATCGGATATTTAATAATCGATCCGCCGATCCCCACCATCCCAGAAATAAACGAACCGACAAAACCGATGAAAAAGATGACAATGAGAAACGCGAGCGAAACATCCATCGATCATCCTCCCTTTTCGTTTCAAAAGGGACGGGGCACGCCCCCGCCCCCTGTCAATCTGTGCCGCTTCTTTAGGCATGGGCATGATGCAGCGCGCAGCGGTTCGGGCCGATCTCAAGCTCCCGCTCTGTTTCGATATCCACGGTTTTGAGCCCGCGGTTGATGGCGACAATGTCTTCAAAGTTCGGCGGGGTTTCCGTCTTGGCGCTTTGGATGACAAGATCGATAAATTCGTCTTTCGGTTTGTTTTGCATCATCTCATTGCGGGCGCGGATGCGGCCCAACGTATCGCCGACATACCCCTCCGCGTTGATTTCTTCATCCAAGTTCGCGTAGTGAGCCGGCAAGACGATCACATCATCCGCCATGGCCGCGACTTTTTCGTACACGGTGTCATACAAATCCGCCGCCCATTCCGCCACTTTGCCGCCAAGGTCCGGCCGCCCGAGACCGCCGACAAAAATCGTGTCACCCGAGAACAGCCATTTGCCGTTGACAAAGAACGAGACGCTGCCTGGCGTATGGCCTGGCGTTTTCACGGCCAACACTTCCAAATGAACGTTGGCAAAGTCGATCGTGTCATGTTGCTCGAGCGGCTCGAAATCAAACACCGCTCCCTCGCTTTTCATCAAGTAGTACGTTGCCCCCGTTCGTTCGGCCAGCGCCTTGCCGCCGGAAAGATGGTCGGCATGCAAGTGCGAGTCCACGATATGCGTGATCTTCACCCCTTCTTGTTGGGCGGCTTGTTCGTACACGTCAATAAATCGCAACGGATCGACGACAAGCGCTTCGCTTCCGGAGATGACCATATACGACAGGCATCCTTTGCCGACGCGGATGAATTGGTAAATTTTCAACTGATCATCTTCGTATACTTTCGCTTGATGGAGATGCTCACTCCACGCCTGCATCCCGCCAGCGAGCGTATAAACGTTGTCAAACCCGGCTTCCGTCAGCTGTTCGGCGACAAACGCCGCCGATCCGCCCTTCGCGCACACGACGACGATGTCTTTGTCTTTCGGAAGACGGTCGACAATCGAGTCAACCCCATCAATCAATTCAAAATACGGCACGTTCAAATAGTCAAAGTTTTTCCCTTCGATTTTCCAATCGCGAAAATCGCTTTCGTTGCGGACGTCCAAGATGAACAGCGATTCTTTGTTGAACACCTTTTCCGTCATTTGTTGCACGGTCATTTCTTTCACCATATCAACATACCCCCTAATGTATATTTGATTGTTAAAAAAGGCCGCTCATTACGATTGAGCGGAATCAAGCGGCCCGTTCCATTGCGACATGCCGGGAACGACGTTGCGCACACGGTCAAATCCTTTTTCGGCCAGCTTTTGCGCAGCCAAATCGCTCCGTGTCCCTGTGCGGCACACGACATAAATCGTTTTGTCTTTCGGAAGTTCGGCCATCCGATTCTCGAGCTCCCCAAGCGGAATTGAAACGGCGCCCGGAATATGGCCAAACGCATACTCCGCCGGTTCGCGGACATCCAAAACAAACGAATCAGGATCGTGAAGTTTTTCTTGCAATTGTTCATTCGATACGACATGAGGGAATGCCGTTTCGTTGCGTGTTTCATGTTCCACTGACTTGCGGATATAATGTTTCAAAACCCCATTTTCTTCAATTGTTCCTACATATTGATGCCCTGTGCTTTCCGCCCATGCTTTGATATCGGCTTTGGATCCCTTATCCGTCGCCTGCACTTCCAGCACTTGGCCTGGCTGCAGCTCATTGATGGCTTTTTTCGTGCGAACGATCGGCATCGGGCAGGACAGTCCTTTCGCATCAACGGTCATATCAACTTTAATCATGAACGAATCCCTCCTTACAGCTTATTCGACAGGCCCTTCCCAGGCGAGCATGCCGCCTGTCATGTTGATGACGCGGTAACCGCGGCTGTCAAGAAACTCCGCGGCACGGCCGCTGCGGCCGCCGGAACGGCAGACGAGAATGTATTCCTCATTTTTGTCCAATTCATGCATGCGAAACTCGATCAAACCGAGCGGAATATTGACCGCTCCTGGAATTTTGCCTGCAGCGACTTCCTCCGGCTCGCGCACATCAATGATATGAAGTGATTCTCCAGCGCGAAGCCGTTCTTCTACCTCTTTTGGCGTGATCGTTTTCATCATCATCCTCCTCTACTGCCAGGCGTTTAGGCCGCCTTTGACGTTCGTCACGTGCTGAAATCCCATTTTCTTTAACAGTCGGCTTGCTTTTTGGCTTCGCATCCCGCTTTGGCAAATGACAATCACTTCTTTCTCTTTCGATAGTTCGTGAGCACGGGCTGTCAATTCGTGCAGCGGGATGTTCCGAAACCCTGGCAGATGGTAAGACTGAAACTCCAAAGGGGTGCACACATCAATATATTGCACCCCAGGTTCTTTCAACCGGCGTTTCAATTCCGCCGCCGTCATCATCCGCACCCCTTTCGGCGAGATGAAGCGGCTGGCAAAAAACCAAACAAGCAAAACAAACAGGATGATGTTGATGATGGTTTGCGACATATGATTCCCTCGTTAAATAAATAAGTTCACGTTCCCTTCCGACGCATCAGCCAAATACGCGGCGACGCCAGCAAACTCAACGCCGTCGATCAATTCCTCCGGCTTCAGCCCAAGCAAATCGACCGTCATTTGGCAAGCGACGAGTTTCACGCCTTGCTCCTTCGCCATCTCGATCAACTGCGGAAGCGGCATGGCGTTATGCTTTTTGATGACCTTTTTGATCAACTTCGGGCCGATGCCGGCAAAATTCATGCGCGACAGCCCCATGCGGTCCGCGCCGCGCGGCATCATTTTCGCGAACATCTTTTCAAGAAACCCTTTTTGCACTGGAACCGACGCCTCTTTCCGCAAGGCGTTCAGCCCCCAGAACGTATGAAAGATCGTCACGTCATGGTCGTAGGCAGCGGCGCCGTTGGCGATGATGTAAGCCGCCATCGCCTTGTCATAGTCGCCGCTGAACAAAATGATCGTCGTCTTTTTCTTCGGCTGTGTCATCTGGCTGCCTCCTTCCTTTCATACCTGTATGGGTATAAAAATGTGCACACATTATCCTTTTTGGATCCAGAACATCAACACACCGTTGTCTTCTTTCATCTCAAGCACCGTATGGCCGCTCGCTTTCGCCCATGCCGGCAAATCGTTTTTCGCCCCTTTATCGGTCGTGTGCACCTCGAGCACTTGACCTGATTGCAATTCGTCCATCGCTTTTTTCGCTCTCACCACCGGCATCGGGCAGGCCAATCCTTTTGCATCCAATACTTTCGTTGCGTTCATTTTGATAACCTCCTTGATATCATACGTTTTATTACCATTACCCCTATGGGTATATTACTACGAGAAAAAGAACGTTGTCAACACCTTTTTGTTGAGCAACGCATTAACGGCTTTTCACAAGCAGTTCCACTGCTTCTTTGACAAGACTGTCTGTGCTTTCCCCTTTTTCCATGCTTTCACGAAGACAATGTTCCAAATTGGTGCTGACGATGACGGCAATGGCGCGGTCAATGGCATTGCGCGCCGCCGACAGCTGGGAAACGACGCTCTTGCAGTCTTTCCCTTGTTCCATCATGCCAAGGACGCCTTTAATTTGTCCTTCAATCCGTTTTAAGCGGTTTTTGATCTCTTTGTTATATTCCATCGGCTCGTTCGCCCCCTTTCTTGACAATCGCAAGCCGTGATCGAATAGCTGTTCACCTCATAGCCATAGCGGCGCAACAGGCGGATGCCGACGTTTTTTTCGATGTCATCCTGAACGATGATATGAAGCGGCTTTGGCGGAATATCCCGCGCATGCCGTTTCAAATACGCCACCGGAATATGCAACGCTTGGCCAAATATGGAGCCGTTGCTTTCATTATAATCGCGCAAGTCAAGAAGAAGCAAGCCGTCCGGCACCTCTTCTACCGGAAGGCATGGGATATGTTTTACAGGATAGTAGCGTCGATACAACGCCACGGCGAAAAGAATGAGAAAGAAGAACAAACTGCTAACGATCAACGGTTCACCCCCTCTATTCACCCTATGCATGATCATTATATACCCTATACGGTATAATGACAATGAGAAATATTTTCCTCAACAATTGGTTATTCCCAGCGAATCAAAAGACCATAGACAGCCGGGTGAAAACGGACAAGTTCCACGTTGCCCGCCTTTTGCTTCACATAGGAAAACAGTTCCTCCGACGGAATCCGCTCATGGAGCGGCGGCCCCATTTCGCTTTCCATCGTCTCCCATTCGATCAACAGAAACTGCCCGTTTGGCCTCATCACACGGCGAATTTCGTCAAGGGCGGCTTCTTTTTGTTCCACCTCATGAAAGACAAATGCCATGATCCCTTTGTCCACCGAATGCGAAGGCAAGGCGGTCGAAGCGACATCCGCCACCCGATATTCGATGTTGGTGACCGCTAGTTTCGCGGCTCGCTGTTTTAGCAATTCAATCATTTCTGGCTGCACATCGACCGCATACACTTTTCCGTTTGTCGCCTGCGCGAGAGGAATCGTGAAATAACCATTCCCGGCGCCAAGATCGACGACCGTGTCATCCGGTTTCACGGACAACATCGAAATGACCCGTTGCGGGTCGATCCATTCCTTGCGCTTCGGATCCAATAATCGTTCAGCATGTTCGTAATGAAAACGATGCCCTGTCATCCTTTTCTCTCCTATTCCTCACTTCCATTTCATTATACTCGCAAAGAGAGGAAAAAAGCCGGCATTGGAAAATGCCGGCTTTCTCTCTTTACCGAACGGCGCACCGGTTTGGACCGATTTCCATCTCCCGTTGTTCCTCTTCCGTAGGATGCAATTTCCCCATGTTGGTCTGCCGAATTTCCTTGTAAGCCGGATCGAGCTCGACATTCACTTTCATGAACCTCTCCCACTTACAGAAGTGGGAGTTTCCTGTTTCCCCTTCGGGGTGGATGCGTGATAGGTTGGTCGGCAGCCTATCTGCAGGCAACGCCTGGCATCCGTCCCGTTGGGAGCGACAGGCAACATGAGTATCATCGATACTCAAGGGCGGGAACTCGCCATCTACGACTTCTTGATTATGCAATCCGTCGATACGTAAACGGTTTGACCGTAAATTCCAACGGGCGAATTTCGCCATAATATACTTTGGCAAATAAATTCATCGCTCCGTGGATGTCACGGTGTTGTTTGTATCCGCATTGACATGTATAATTTCTAGAAGAACAGGCGTGTTGATTATCCAATAAAATCCAAAGGGTATAGAAAAAAGAGCACCTTTCCTGTAGAATGTGAGTAGCAACACAAACAAACCCAGGAGGTGCTCTCTATGAACAAGCATACCACACTCCCGAATTTGATGCAAAAACTTGTTTCGGATGAAGAGATTCAACGGATTGCCGAAGCGGTTGGGGATCGTGATTCGTCTCGAACCTTTACGTTGCGCGAGTTGATTCACTTCTTCCTGCTGGCCGCCATGCATCAATGGAAAAGCTTTCGCCATGGAGCTGACGTGGGGCCTCTGTATGGATTGCCGCGATTCCATTATTCAACTGTATCCAAGAAAGCGAAAGAAGTTCCCTATGACATCATGAAACGCTTGTTGGCGTTGATCATTTCCAAGTGCAACCGCCAAACCCGCCGTTCGCTTCGGTTTCCCAAACCGCTTCGGGTGGGGGATTCGACGACCGTCACGGTCGGGAAAAACCGCCTGCCATGGGCGCCGTATCACGGCGAACGCGCCGGAGTGAAGCTGCACGTCGCGTATTCGCCGGAATCCTCGTTGCTGGCAGACGTGGTGGAAACCATCGGACTGCGTCATGATGGCCCGGTGGGAGAACAGTTGACGAACCCTCAACAAGTGCTGGTGGAAGACCGGGCGTATTTCAAAATCGAACGCCTCGATCGATTTGTGGAGCAGCATCAGCTCTTTGTCATTCGGATGAAGGACAACATCGAACTTCATCACTGTAGATGAGCATTTTTCATTACAATAATTTCCATGGTTAGAGAGACAAACAGGGTACCCCTTACGCGATACGGAGCGGTTTTTTGATCACATCAATGGGAATATCTTGCTTTGCAGCGTCATAAATGAACTCGACGACGCTGTGGTCTTTCCGCGACCGAAGAAGCTCCAGCCCGGTGGAGAGGTTTTGTCGGGATTCGGCGATGCTGTACACGCAGGAGAGCAGCACCACCGCCCAATACCGTTTCACCGCCCGAATGTGGCGAACGCGGTATCCATCCAGCTTCAGTTGATCTTTCGCCTGCCGGAAAAAGCACTCGATCGTCCAGCGCTGGGCGTAGTAACGCAAGATGTCTTCGTCCCCGAGTTCCCGGTCGGTGCTCAAGATGCAATGAAGATGTTCCGGCGCCATCGGCTGATCCGCCTTCCAAGCCAGCAGCACCACCGCGTCATCGAGGCCATGGATGGCCCCCTCATAGCGATACACGCGATAACGCTCCTGCCCCACCGTGACGAGGCGGGTGTCTTTGGACTCGATATAGCGGGCAAACTGCTTGGCTTGGATGGCGATGCCTTTCGGGTAGAGAATCCGGTTCGTCTTGAGCATCGCGATGACATGGAATCCCTGTTTCAGACAGGCTTCGATGAGCTTTTTGGACGGATACCACGAATCCATGAGCACATACACCGGCTGAGCCCGCTTCACCTTGAGCGAGGAAAGCATCTCGATCGCCAGGTCGATCTTGCTTTTTCCCGCTTTCTTGTCATACAGGCGGAACGCAAATGGGAACGCCTGCGTGAAGGTGTGCACCATCAGCCAAACGAGCGAATGCCCCCAGACCGATTGATGATCTTTATGCGAGTAGTGCCAGTCGCACCCTTGAATGGCGTGCACAGCCCGTGACGAAGGCTTTGTTTTTTGGCAAATCGTATCATCAATCGAAACAAAAAGGGGTTGATTCTTCCGTTTGGCCAGTCGTTCGACCTGGGAAAGGATCCACTCTTGAAGCTTCCCAAGCAGCCTTTCCTCGTTCCAAGGGCTTTTCGTGAAAAAGTGACGGAGCGTCGTTCGATGATTCGGATGAAAGCTCCAGTAATGAATATCAGTCAATGTTCCCGAGAATCCCTTGGTGGTCAAGGCATCGACAATATGAATGAGATGCTTGATGACCGGTTTGGAAAGCTGCAGCGTCAACCCCAGCGTGAAGAAAAACTTGTGGATTCCTTGGTGATGTGCTAATCTATTCATGAGACATGAACCTCCTTGTGGATAGTTGGTGGTACATCTATTCTAACCAAGGAATCCGGTTCATGTCTCCTTTTTTGTTTAGTTGTCAATTTATGTCAGTGAATTTGCTCATCTACAGTGAGTATATTTACTCATTTATGTTTGCTCGCTCTTTTTTTGAATGACTATTAGTGCCTTAGCTTCTATGAGAGAAGGTGTATCTGTGATTTTCTATTCTATCAAAAATCAATTAAAAGCACATCCCATTACCACTTTTTTTATTGTGTTAGGTTTGTCGTTGTCGGTGTTGATGATTTCAGTAGGAATTTCCAGTATTAACTATTCTCAGCTTCTTGAGCAAGAACAGGCGCGTTACCAACCGCGGCATGCCGTAAGTGTAGACATTACCTTTGCCAAAGAACCGAATTGGCAGCATATCTTGGAACTATTTGAAAGTATCGATCCACAAACAGGGGTTATTTTGGAAGATGTCACATTGCCCCATCGTGATGCTATGATGGCGGTTACGCCGGAATATTGGACAAAAGAAGTGGTAGAACGTTTTCCTTTAATGCAAGGGCGGTATTTTACGATCAAAGAGGTAAGAAGAGGAGAAAAAGTAGCGCTTGTTGGGAAAGAAAGAATGGAAGATGTTATTATCGAAGGTAGCGAGCAATATCTCATGGCAGGGCGTGACAAATACAAAGTAATTGGAATCATTGGTGTTAAAGGAAAAAAGACAAGGGCGATTGATTATCAAGTGGTTATTCCAATGACGTCTCTTCCTGCTGATACAATTAATAAATTAACAAGTACGAAACAGCTACATTTGACCATTCATAACCCGGTTAAGGATACGTATCCGGATGAAAAAATTATTCGAAACAATATGGAACAGTTGTTTCCTGAAGCACAAATGGACGTTTCGCCTTACATGAGTAATACAATGTTCCATGTTGAGCTAAGTGAACGACTCTCGTTGATGGTAATGATTTATTTATTAGCCATTGTGAATGCCATTAATCTTACTTCTTATTGGATTCAAGAAAGAACGTATGAAATTGGTATTAAAAAGGCGTTTGGTTATAGTAATTATGATATTGTTTCCATGCTTTTCTGGGAGATGTGTTTAATTTCCAGTACATCCGTTATTATTGGATATACGATACAGCTGGCGTTCAACCGTGTTATTGAACAATGGATTGATTATCCTATCAATATTTCCATCACCCATCTATCTACAGCAGTTCTATTTGTTGTGCTTTCAGCCGCGCTAACTATTATTATTCCGGCGATAAAAGCGATTAAAATACAACCTGTTGATGTGATGAATAGAAGATAAAGGCGGTAGAACGATGAAATATACGAGGATTGCTTTTGCATCCATTGTAAAAAGAAAACTATCAATCTTGTTGATGGCACTCCAGCTTGTCGTCTCATTTTGGATGATTAACCATGCGTTAATTACCATAGATACGCTCAACTATCAAGAAAAACAGCTTTTTTCCATCTCTAAGATGGATGAGTATAAGACAGTGAAGTTGACGATGCCGGATGGGGATGATACTCAGTGGTTTGCGGAGCGGTTTCGGCAATTAGAAACATACATAAAAAGTTTACCAGAAATCAAAGGATACGGATCATTTAACACAACTAGCATCGTACCTCAAGATTTTCCTAAATGGCAAAAATATCAGCAGCGGAATAAGCAATTGTATGCGGGGACAAGAAGAGAAGATGATATTGAGAGTTCAGGCATTATTTATTTCGATTATGATATATATCGCCTGTTCACAAAGTTTGTCGTTATAAAGGGAAGAATGTTAGAAGAAGCAGATTTCCAAAAAGAAAACAACGATGTGATCCCTGTTTTAGTGGGATACGATTATCGTGATGTTTTTCGCATCGGGGACCGTTTTAAAGCTGAAACCGGTGCAGGAGAAAAAACTATTAAAGTGACGTATGAAGTAGTCGGGATACTTGAAAAGGGAAGTAGATGGCTGTCAGGAAATGACTATTTTGTCAGTCCCGCTGACAACTTGGATCATTTTTTTGTCGCTCCTTTTTTTCCAGAGCAAAGAGAGGGCCGACCGATCAGTGTTGCCGTGCGATTACATAATACGTTCATCCAGCTTCATTCTGAAAAACAATTTAAGGACGTTAAAGCAGCTATTATGAAAAAGGGGAAAGAATTAGGGATTTCTCCTGTTTTGCAAACTGTTCGAAAAGATGTTGATGCTTATCAAGAGAATACCCGTAAAAGCAATCATTATGCTTTAGCTATCGGAACATTTTTTCTCGTAGTGACCTTGATCGGTGTGATTTCTGTAACAATTTCATCGATTCGTGCACGAAAATATGAATTCGGTGTGATGATGGTGACAGGGGCGAGTAAACGAGATATTTCGTTCATGCTGATCATGGAACTGTTTTTCCTTATAGGAATTTCCGCCGTCATCGGTGTCATCGTCAGCTATCTGACCGAAGTCAATAATGATTTTTTAGGCTATAACATCCGGTTAGAGGCCTTTACATGGTGGTTGTATGGGAAAGTAGCGATCATCGCTATATTCATTATACTATTTTCAGCCATTATTCCATTATGGAACATTAAAAAGTTGGAATTACGGGAGTTGGTGGAAGGGAGAGAGTAACGATGGCTCTCATTGAGTTGGAGAAGATTTCGAAAAAGTACGGGAAAGATGAGTACACAACCGTTGCGTTAAAAGGCATTGATCTAAAGGTGCATAATGGTGAATTCGTTTCTATTATGGGTCCTTCCGGATCAGGAAAATCTACGTTATTAAATATTATTGGCTGTATGGATGTGCCAACGGAAGGCATTTATCGTCTTAATGGGATTAATGTAACAACATTGCGTGATAAAGAACTCAGCCAAATTCGAAACAGAACGATCAGTTTTGTCTTTCAGCATTTTGCTCTCATGCATAACTTCACCGTTTTTGAGAATGTCGCTCTTCCGCTGTTTAAGCGGGATATAAGTAAAAAGGAGATAAAAGAAAAAGTGGATTATTATTTAGAGAAACTTGGTATTGCCGATTTAAGAAAAAAGAATGTCTCGAAGTTGTCAGGAGGGCAAAAGCAGCGAGTGGCCATTGCACGCGCAATGGCGGCAGAAACCGATATCGTGCTTGCAGATGAACCAACAGGTGCATTGGATCAAGAAAACGGAGCGAGGCTGATGGAACTTCTTTGCCAAATGAACGAAGAAGGGAAATGCATTATTGTCATCACACATGATGAAAAAGTTGCTTCTTATACGAAACGAATCGTTCGAATTGTCGATGGACAAATCCAATCAGACACGAAGGGGGAAAGACAATGAATAAAAAAGGAATTTGGTCTGTCATTGCGGTCATTATGACAGCGATTATACTTAGTGGATGGTATTATGCTTTTTACAATAAGCAAAATTTTGAATCATCAGCCGAGGGAACATTTCTCCCAGAGGAGTACGAACCACAATACCATGTGTTTGAAGCGACCATTAATGTCGACGAAAACAAATTTGATCAACTGCTCATCGAACATCGTATTGACTTGCGGGAAGGAAGCTTGAAGTATGCATTATATAACCCTAACGGCAAACTGGTTGAAAAAGGGGAAGTGAAGGCGGGGACTCCTTTTGCTAAAACGCTGAAGGTGAAACCTATCAAAGGAGAATGGATGGCAAAATACTATATCAATAAAGAAACGGATGGACACTATCTTTTAAGAATGAAAAGTAGCTAGACTGCTTTTGCAATGCATTAAGAGCATGTTCACAAACGCATAGCGAATGCATAATGCACATAAACAATCCATCATCTTAAGTGATGATTATAATTACCCGTGGTGCTAGTTGAGCTTTAGCGCTCAACTACCCCAAGTGTAACTAGAATAGGCTAACAATATGCCATCGAGCGCTACTTCAAATCCGATCATTGAATTCGCTCGAATCTCTGTGATCCGGTATTGGTCAACCAGAACCGAGAACACCGTCTCGATCACTTTGCGTTTTTGTTTGATCCACTGCTCCCATGTCTCAGGAGGACGATGTTTCTGGTTTTTTCGAGACGGAGTCCAAAGCGCCATTTGGTATTCTTCATACAGCTTTTTTTGCAAGTCACGGCTAATGAACCCTTTGTCCCCGAGGTTATGGGGATGAGGAATTTGGGTCATGACGCTTATATTTATGATCGTTTTGTCGATGCTTTTGCTTATTGTCACTTCATTATTAATTATTTCGAATTTTGAAGTGTTTTTACAGGCGTGTTGATTATCCAATAAAATCCAAAGGGTATAGAAAAAAGAGCACCTTTCCTGTAGAATGTGAGTAGCAACACAAACAAACCCAGGAGGTGCTCTCTATGAACAAGCATACCACACTCCCGAATTTGATGCAAAAACTTGTTTCGGATGAAGAGATTCAACTGATTGCCGAAGCGGTTGGGTATCGTGGTTCGTCTCGAACCTTTACGTTGCGCGAGTTGATTCACTTCTTCCTGCTGGCCGCCATGCATCAATGGAAAAGCTTTCGCCATGGAGCTGACGTGGGGCCTCTGTATGGATTGCCGCGATTCCATTATTCAACTGTATCCAAGAAAGCGAAAGAAGTTCCCTATGACATCATGAAACGCTTGTTGGCGTTGATCATTTCCAAGTGCAACCGCCAAACCCGCCGTTCGCTTCGGTTTCCCAAACCGCTTCGGGTGGTGGATTCGACGACCGTCACGGTCGGGAAAAACCGCCTGCCATGGGCGCCGTATCACGGCGAACGCGCCGGAGTGAAGCTGCACGTCGCGTATTCGCCGGAATCCTCGTTGCCGGCAGACGTGGTGGAAACCATCGGGCTGCGTCATGATGGCCCAGTGGGAGAACAGTTGACGAACGCTCAACAAGTGCTGGTGGAAGACCGGGCGTATTTCAAAATCGAACGCCTCGATCGATTTGTGGAGCAGCATCAGCTCTTTGTCATTCGGATGAAGGACAACATCGAACTTCATCAGAAAAAAAGCTTGTAACGCCTTTCCAGCACATCCTCATCGGTTCAAGCCGACTTCACGTGCCAGTTGGGGACGAAACAATGCCGCTCCACCAAGCGTCACCGGGTGGTGATCTTTCGAGATGCGAATGGCCGCGACATTCGGGTCGTGACGAACCTCTTCCATGCGTCTGCGGAAACCATTGCCGACATGTACCAACAACGTTGGACTGTTGAGGTCTTTTTCCGTTGGGTGAAGCAATATCTGAATGTCCCGACCTTGTTTGGCACGACGGAAAATGCGGTATACAACCAACTGTTTGCGGCATTCATCGCGTATGTGTTGCTGCGATGGCTGTATGATCAAACCAAAAAACGGACGAACGTCTCTCTTTCCTTCATTTCGTTCGTTCGCCGTTTTTTCTCTGGGTAGCTTCCTCTCGATTGGAAATCCGGGATGGCCGCTGCTTTGTTTGAGTATGCCCAAATTTATGGAAGGCGTATGTATAATTTTGGATAATCAACACTCGTGTGCACTTTCCTTTTTTTGCTGGTAAACAAAGAAATACATACATGAAAGATAATGAGGAAAGCAATAAGTTTTATAATTAGACGCGAAAAACCAACGGACAACCATCTTTATGAAAGAACCGCTGTCCGTTGGTTTTTCTGTATATGCGTTGATGACTGTTGATGGAGTCCCGAAAATGGCGTAAAAAGAAAAACGGCAAAAAAGTGCTTTTGTTTTCCAGTGATCCAAGTTCACTGGATGGAGAATGGATTTTACACAATAATGTGGACTAGGCATGGCTGTTCGAATGCGAGGAAGGTCTGGAAAAAATATTCCGAATTTCTTTTTTTATTTTTAGGTATAATTTTTCACACTATGTAACACGAAAGTATCTACTTGTTAAATGGAATGATGTGCCTAATAATATCAGTATCGCCACATGAATGGGCGATACGTTGCTAGATGGATAATGAGAGAGGAGGGGTAAGAATGTATCGAAAGGAGTTTTATGTCTTTGACCAAGATCGTCCTGTTCCAGCGGTGATCCGAAATTATGAAGAAAAGGACTTTCCTGGATTAATCCGCATTCAACAGGAAAGTTTTCCTCCGCCATTCCCGTCTGAATTATGGTGGAATACGGAACAGCTGAAAAACCATGTGACACTCTTTCCAGAGGGAGCCTTATGTGTTGAGGTGAATGGCGAAATTGCGGGGTCAATGACAGGGCTTATTGTCGACTTTGACCCCAGCCATCCGGACCATACATGGGAAGAGATCACGGATCATGGATATATCCGTAACCATAACCCAAACGGGAATACGCTTTATGTCGTTGATATTGGCGTGCGCCCTGCCTACCGCAAATGGGGGCTGGGAAAATGGCTGATGCTATCCATGTATGAAGTGGTTGTTCATTTGGGACTAGAGCGGCTGTTAGGCGGAGGGAGGATGCCTGGCTATCATAAAAAAGCGCATGAGATGACAGCGGAGCAATATCTCGAAGCGGTAGTAAAAGGCAAATTGAAAGATCCTGTTATTACCTTCCTGCTTCGCTGCGGCCGCACACCTGTCAAAGTGGTGGCGAACTATTTAGAAGATGAAGAATCGTGCAATTATGCTGCACTGATGGAATGGAAAAATCCTTTTTATCGCGCAAAATCTTAAAGGAGAATGATGAAAATGGAGTATCGCAGAATTACGAGCATTGAAGACCCTTTGTTTAAGAAAATGCATCAATTGATGCAAAATGTATTTCCTCCGGAAGAAGTATTGGCATTTGATTTGTGGAAAGAGCCTCTGGAAGATCCGGGAATTCGTGTGTGCGTTGCTGTTCACGAAGGAGAGGTAGTAGGCGCAACGGAGTACCGTTATTATGAAGATTTAAATGTCGCGATGACAGATTTCACCATTATCGGCCAAGCAGGACTGGGGATCGGCCGGTTTTTAGCCAAAAAGCGGCTGGAGGATTTGCAAAATTGGGCCGCTGCAAATGGAAAGCAGTTGTATGGCATGTTCGCCGAGATTTATGATCCTTATCGGGTGAAGCATTATGAATTTGGCGGGATTAAGCCGATGGATCCATATGTTCGTCGTGAGGTATTATCTCATTTGGGATATAAGCGGCTTGACTTCCCTTATGTCCATCCATCTTGGAACAATGATGGAGAAGCCGTAACCGGGCTTGATCTTTGTTTCCTTCCGATGGACGATAGCGTGAATGAACTTCCAGCGGATCTTGTTGTGAAGTTTTTGAAACGTTATTATTCTGTCTTATCGAACAAACCAAGGGATTGGTATGAAATGATGGAAAAACTAGAGGCGAAAAACACCATACCGCTATTACCGATTTAAACCTTAATAAAAACACCATGCTTATGGAACCTTAAAAAAATTCTTCCAACTTCAGCGCGTCTTTTATCGTTTCCCTATCGAAAGCAGCAAAAATGCTATTTCGCTGCTGGAAAGGGGTATGGGCCTAGAACGGGTGGCCGAACAGCGCTGTGAGGTTTGCGCGGGGCGCGGTATTGTTCTGAGGCCGCCTTTTGACAGCGTCCTTGCTGCTTTTCAAGATATCGCAGCCATGCGGCCCAAGGCGACGCCCGACTTTGACCAAGGGTATGTGACGCCCGAGACAACCGTTCGGCGGCTGGCACTGATGGCCCAACAGGGAGATCTGATGGGGCGAGACTGCCCGCCTTCTGCAGCGGGAATACCCGTTGCCGAGGGCGGGCGTTTTGTTCGCCGTTTCCTGACATCTGCATGCGGAGTTGCGTTCTTCAAGGTTCAGGAATCATTACTGCTGTCGCAGCCAATTTTTCCGCCACAACGGGCACAGCGCTTTTAGGAACGGCTACGATCCGCGCTCAATTGTATATCGCCACTTCTCCATCCAGCAACGTATTTTCGCCTATTCCAGGCACGCTCATTACATTAACGCCATCAATCACCTTTCCCATCTCCCTAGCCCAAAACGACAGCGGCATCATCACAGGATTAAACGTGCCTGTCAATACTGGCGACCGGCTGCTCATGGCGTTTTTCATCACCACTTCCGGCCTTTCAATCGCCGCTTCCGTCATGGGGTATGCGAGTGCAGGAGTGGCGATTAGTTAGCGCCTCACTGTGATACCAAGGATGCGCTCATTGGAGCGCTCAACTAAGGCCGCTGCAAACAAGCGGCCTTATAATCCCTCTCCGTTCAGTTGAACGCTCTCCCGCCCGCATTTCGAGGTGGGAGATTCTTGGGAACACCCGCCCCGCGGCAGGATGTCCGCCAAGCCATCCCCGTGCGTCCCACGGTTCAGCCGCCCTACAACGACAGCAGTCGAAGCCCTTCATTTAGAATATTCCGGGCAGCGTTATGGTCCCGGTCATGTTCGGCTCCGCAGGCGGGGCACACCCACTCGCGAATGCCAAGCGATTTCACCTCGACGTGCCGATGCCCGCAGCACGAGCACAATTGACTCGAGGGAAACGTGCTCGCAACACGAACCACCGTCCGCCCGTACCATGTCGCTTTATACTCGAGCATGCGAAGAAAACTCCCCCACGCGGAATCGGAAATGGATTTAGCCAGCTTGCGATTCTTTTGCATGTTCCTAACACGCAAGTCCTCCACGCACACCACTTGGTTTTCGCGGATGAGGCGGGTGGACAGTTTGTGCAGGAAATCGTTCCGGCAGTTGGCGATTTTTTCATGAAGCTTGGCCACTTTCAAACGGGCTTTCTCCCAGTTCGAACCGCCTGGCTTTCGACGAGCCATCACCCGCTGCCAGTAGGCGAGCTTTTCTTCATACCGGCGCCAATACCGGGGGTGTTCGATCGTTTCGCCTGTGGAAAGCACTACGATCTGTTTCAACCCCAAATCGACGCCCACTTTCTTGTCGGTTTGGGGCAATGGGGGAATATCCGTTTCCACGAGAATGGAGACGAAATACTTCCCCACTCGATTTCGACGAATCGTGGCGGAGAGAATGCGGCCTTCCACCTCGCGGTTTTTGGCGAACTTCACCCATCCGAGCTTGGGAAGTTTCAACCGATGGCCGTCCACTTCGATCGTAGGGCGTCCGTTCTTTGGGTAGTTGCACTGGGCGGTGTACGATTGGTTCGGGTGTTTTTTGCTTTTGAAGCGGGGAGCGTTCGCCGTTCCCTCGAAGAACCGGTCAAACGCCTCGGCCAACTGCTGCAGTGCGTTTTGCAAGGCGGTTGAATCAGAGGTTTTCAGCCATGGAAGGGTTTTCTTCAAAACTGTCAATCGTTTGGAACACTCGTTGTAGCCGAGTCCTTTTCCCGTGGTTTCATACGTCTCCTTCCACTCGGCCAAAAAGTGATTGTACACAAATCGGCAGCACCCAATCGTCTCGTTGAGGAGTTTTGCCTGTGTTCGGGTGGGATACAGCCGAAAGCGATAGGCTTTGTGCATAGCCCTCCCTCCTCAAAAAGAACGTTTGTTCTATTTACATCCATTGTATACTTTTTGCCCATTGGGGGCAATAGGGAGATTCGCAAAGGAAGCCCGGATTCATCCCGACTTACATTTACGGGTAAAAGCGAGATTTTCTCGGCGGAAGATGATTACAAATAAGCAGGCGGCTTCACGCGAACACCGTCGTGAACAACCGCCTGCTTTCTTCACGATTGCAACATGGAAAACACTTGCTCAACATCCTTATCCCCGCGCCCCGACAAATTCACAATGATGATTTGGTCTTTGCTTAACGTCGGCGCAAGCTTGATAGCGTACGCCACCGCATGGGCGCTCTCGAGAGCTGGGATGATTCCTTCTGTTTTAGACAGCAGTTGAAACGCCTCAAGCACTTCTTCGTTCGTGACCGTATAATACTCAGCCCGCCCGGACACTTTCAAGTAGCTATGTTCCGGACCAATGCCCGGGTAATCAAGCCCGGCGGCAATCGAGTATGTCGGCTGCAGGTTTCCATTTTCATCAAGGAGCACCAAACACTTGAATCCATGCAACACGGCCGGAACGCCCTTCGTTAGCGTCGCTGCCTTCTCCGGCTCGACACCGATGAGCCGCACGCTCGGTTCATCCAAGTAGTGGGCGAACGCCCCGATGGCGTTGCTTCCCCCGCCGACGCAGGCCACTACCGCATCCGGAAGACGTCCTTCCTTCTCTACAATCTGCCGCTTGCTCTCTTCGCTAATAACCGACTGAAAATGTTTCACCATCGACGGGTACGGATGCGGACCAACCGCCGAACCAAGCAAGTAAAATGTAGTCTTATAGTTTTGCACAAGATCGTTCAGCGCCTCGTCCACGGCATCCTTCAATCGTCCTTGACCTTTCGAGACCGACACGACTTTCGCCCCTAACAGCTCCATGCGGAACACATTGAGCGCCTGGCGCTTCGTATCTTCTTCTCCCATATAAATGGTACAATCGATGCCAAACATGGCGCATGCGGTAGCGGTCGCCACCCCGTGCTGGCCTGCGCCTGTCTCCGCAATGACCCGCTTCGCGCCCATCCGCTTCGCCAATAAAATTTGCCCGATCACGTTGTTGATTTTATGCGAACCGGTATGGTTCAAATCTTCGCGCTTCAAATAAATCTTCGCCCCGCCGAGCCGCTCCGTCAACCGCGCCGCAAACGTCAGCGGACTCTCACGGCCGACATACTCCCGCAAATAGGTTCGAAACTCCTCATTGAATTCCGGGTCATCTTTATATTTCAGAAACTGCTCTTCCAAGTAGTCAAGCACTTCCTGCAGTTCAGGCGGAACAAAGTTGCCGCCAAACTCGCCAAAATACCCTCTTCTTTCCTGCGCTACACTCATTGCTCATCTCTCCTCTGCTTCCTAAAAGTCGTAACAGTAACAGAATAGACTGTTTTGACAGGCAAGTCAATCAATAATTTTTACTTTTTGAAACATTAAAAAAAGGAGCGGCCCACCGCACAACCAGACGCCAAGCATTCACTGCTAGTGCGGTGAGCATGTGCTGCTGCAAAGCCGCCGTACAGCCGCACCCTCACAGCTTCCCACTTCGGATATTCACCAACCAGAGCAGGCAGTTCAGCTTATAAAACCCCAAGCTGCTCATCGCGCAGATCGGTAATAAACATATGTCCTGGGGCATGCGTAATCATGATATCCGGCTTTACTTCCATAGCAACCGCTTGGGGGGTGACCCCACAGGCCCAAAATACCGGGGTTTCCTCCTCACGGATGGTGACCGGATCCCCAAAATCAGGCTTATAAATATCATGAATCCCTATAAGTTTCGGGTCGCCAATATGAATAGGGGCACCATGAACAGACGGGAAGCGGCTCGTGACTTGAACCGCCCTGACAACATCCTTATGGGGAATCGGGCGCATGCTTACAACCACTTGCTCGAATCTGATGCCCGACAGTATTTTCTTGCAATCACCGTAAACTACCATAAAAAAGAGAAGAGTTCTCTCATCCCCCCTTCCTTTCAAAATACACATGCAATCGATACTCGCAAATCTCTTTTGTCCAGTTGTGCAATATTTCTTGATGCTCGTCCTCAATGGCAAATTGGAGCGCAAAAACGTTGTTTGCAAAGGAAATCAGCCCATTCGAACTGCCGCTCCATTTCGTCATCGGCATGCGGGCGATCAGTTTGCTCACCTTTTCCTCGTCGTACTGCCAAAGGCGTTTCGTTTCCCCATCGGAAAAATCAATGCGCTTCCGATATTCTTTTTCCGTTAAGTACCGGTGAAAGAACGCCGCCGCTTGTTGCGGGGTAATTGGCTCATGCCAGCCCGATGACCCGCGCTCCAGCATAGCTTTTAGGACCACCATTTTGTAGCTTTTCGACATCACCGTGCGCTCCACTTCAACAAGCCATGGTTCGTATTTTCGGAACACTTCCTTTTCCAGCTCCGACAACTCCCCTGCCCAATATAAAAAGCCGACATAAGATCCGAACTCTTGTTTGTATTCCGCTGCTTCACTTCGGCCATGGAGATGCAGTTCCAAATACGTCGGCCGTCTGCCAAGCTCCTGTTTCAGCTCCCGATAATCAGCAAGCAGCCGTTCTTTGCGTGGCTGGCGTTTTTTCTGCATCTCTTCGAGAAGATGGATGGCTTGTATATCAAGATGCAGTTCGCACGTTTCTGGAACGGTTGGCACAATGGGTTCCCGCGCCGTTTTCTTTGTCTCATCTCGCCACGTATCAAACAGACGCAGTTTGACATCCGCATTGCGGTAGTTTCCGATTAAATCGATAATGACGCAATAGTCTTTCCCTTCATACAGCCGCAGCCCGCGCCCCACTTGCTGGGTGAAGACAGTTAAGGATTCCGTTGGCCTTACAAATAAGAGCGTATCAACGGAAGGAATGTCCACTCCTTCATTGAATAAGTCCACGGTGAAAATAGCATCCAATTCACGGCGCTCCAACATGGCAATGGCCTGCTGGCGCGAAATGGCCGTCTGCTTCGAATGAAGGCTGACCGTCCGGTAGCCGTGACGCTGGAAATATTGGGACAGGAAATCAGCTTGCCTGATCGATGAACAAAAGACAAGCGTCCTTGTTTTCTTATACTTCTCCCACGCTCGCAAAATCTTCTCCGCCATCTCCTCGCGAAGCTGCACTTGAAGCAGCTCTTCCTCATCATAGCGATTGCCAAGCCACTTGATTTGCGAATAGTCTGTGTCGTCGTAGACCCCGTAATAATGGAAGGGAGCCAACCAACCGCGCTGCACCGCTTCGATAAAATCGATGCGATACGCGACATTTCCGTCGCAAAGGGCGTATACGTCTTTGTTGTCGCTCCGATCTGGAGTAGCAGTGATGCCAAGCAAAAATTTCGGCTGAAAATAACAAAGGACGCGTTCGTACGAGCGGGCTGCCGCATGGTGGAACTCGTCGACAATGATCAAGTCAAATGCGTCGGGACGAAACGAATGCAAATGTTTTTTCATGCTCAACGTAAAGATCGAGGCAAACACCATGTCGGCATTTCCTTCTTTTTGATTGCCATCGTACAGTCCTGCTGTTCGATCAGGAATCACGCGTTCAAACGACTGCTTCGCCTGGCGAAGAATTTCTTCGCGATGGGCGATAAACAGCACCCGCGAAAAACGGCGGGCAAAAAAAGCGGCCAAGTATGTTTTTCCCAGCCCGGTCGCCATGACAACCATCGCTTTGTCGTACCCTTCTTCATAGGCAGCTTCCAACCGCTCCAACGCCTCAACTTGGGCAAAGCGCGGCTGGATCGTTCCATATGGCGCCGCCGTTTCATGGACAACATCGATCTTGTCCGCCGTCTCCTCCTCTTGCTTCTTCTCCGTTTCCGTCGGAAGCATCAACTCGATTTCCTCATTCTCCGCCCATATGCGGGCTAAATTGGGGTGCCGCTGATGATAGTCTTGATGCTGCTTTTCATAGTCAGCGGCTGTTTCGGCATTGACCGGCACCGTTTCCGGAGCGTAAAACAGCTTTAAAAACTGCTCCATCGCTTCCGCAAATACATCCTCATCAACGCTCTTATCCAGTCCAAGGTTCCATTCGACACCGTCAGTGAGCGCCGAACGGGACAAGTTGGAAGAACCGACAATGAAGTAGCCGCCTTCTGCATCTTCAAATAGGTACGCTTTTGGATGAAAGGAAATTCCCTCACTCCGATACAAGCGGACCTCGATGTCCGGGTGGATGGATATGAGCTCGCGCAACGCCTCTGGCTGAGTGACAAACAAGTAATCACCAACGCAAATTTTGATATCCGCCCCCCGCCCTGCAGCTGCCCGCAAACTGTCCTTCAATAAGCGAACCCCGGACTTCATGGCAAACGATGTCAGTATGTATATCGTCGACGAGCGTCCTATCTGTTCCTGCAGCTTGTCAAGGAGGCGTTTGGAAATCAACTCCACCTTACTCATCGTGAACCTCAATCAAGAAAATTTTCTCCCGAAAGCCGCCGCGCTTCTCTGCCTTTTTGGCGCGGATTTGTTCCACTTGCTCGATCGAAGCGCCATGGCATTCAGCCAAAGCATGGATAATTTCCAACACGTCTGCGAGCAACACGTCTGCGAGCTCTTCAAGAGCCGCCTCATCCGTTTCCGCTTGGACGTATTCCTCAAGCTCCTCAAACGCTTTTTTCTGCAGTTCTTTCCTATACTCTTCATCGTCAAGTATGCGGGTTGTGAACGTTTTTCCCGCTTGTTCAATAATGGTTGGAATGCAGTCGCGAACGAGTTTGTTGTATATCGGCATGTCCATTCCTCCATTTACAAAACTATACTACCATTTTACAAAATTTCGCCTTTTTTTCATAGGAAAGAACACACAGAAGACCGTCGTTTCTAAGGCCTATTGCCTGTTGCAAAATGAAAACACCAAAAATTTCACATACTCCCCCCTCTTTCATTCCATACTAAGAAAAATCGACATCATTCGCGCTTGGGGGCTATGATGGAACACTCGATCCTTTGGCTTCTTGCTGCGGTGGGCATCGGTTTGCTGGGGCTCAGCTTCCGCGTTTTTTCACCAAGGGAAGTATGGCTTTCGTTTTTGCTCAATTCATATGCGGCGAGTTTTTTCGGTTCGATCGTGGCGGGGGCCGGGCTGCTCGAGTATCCGGTCCGTTTTTTTTGCTTCTTATACAAATAACAGCGTCATTTTTGAATATCTTCTCTATCCGGTTGTCAGTGTGTACGTCTATGCCACCTCGCGCCGGGCGCGCTGGCCGGGTGTGGCGGCGCAATGCGCGGGGTATGCGGCGGTGCTGACAGCCCTTGAGGTTGTCTTTGAACGGCATACGGATTTGATCGAATATCATGGTTGGAAGTGGGAATACTCACTCGTTACAATGTTTCTGTTGACGTTGGCCGTTCGGTTGCTCGCAGGGCGAATGCTGAGACGAAATGAGTGAGCCAGCATGTCTATTTTTGCCCGTTTGGCGCTATACATATAGTATCATGTCCAAAAGGAGGCAAACGGGATGGTGCTGTTTGACATCAAACACCGCCTGTATTATGAAGCCATCAATTCCGCGCGTCCAAAAATGGCGCCGATCCGCCAAGACCGGGCGTGGGGGTATGTATGGAAGAACGTAAATGGCGAGGCGGTGAAGTTTTGGATCGATTTCCGGCGCGGGCGGTACATGTATTTTGAGTACGGGCGCAAGTGGTACCGGGTCGCGTACTTGCAGGCAAACGGAAAAAAGTCAGGCGATGATGTGTTGGATGGCGCGATGATCGATTTGACGGTGGACGGGCACCGGCTGCTGTTCATGAAAGGGCGCGTTGGCCGCGAGACGGCGCAAGTGGTCTAAAGCAGGTGCGCCTCTTGGCAGGCGTTGGAGGGGCTTTTTCACGCTTACGCTGGAACGGCGGGCGGCAAGGGATCATTTTCCCTTGCCGCCTTCTTTTTACGCCCACCACATCTCGGGCAGTTCTTCTTTGAACAGCACCTTTTTCAAAAGCGCGACGGCTTTGGACAGCCCTTCATCGATCGAAGCGAGCATGTCTTCATGTTCGATCGACAGCACGTAGTCGTAGCCGACGGCGCGCAGGGCGCTGACGATGTCGCGCCACATTTTTTCGCTTTGTCCGTAGCCAACGGTGCGGAACACCCACGAGCGGTCGAGGATTTGGCTGTAATGTTTCGTATCGAGCACGCCGTTTTTGCGGATGTTCGCTTCGTCTAGGTACGTGTCTTTCGCATGGACATGGAAAATCGCTTTTTCGCGGCCGAGCAGTTTGATCGCCTCAACCGGGTCGATGCCTTGCCAAAGCAGGTGGCTCGGGTCGAAGTTGGCGCCGATCGCGTCGCCGACATGTTCGCGCAGTTTGAGGAGCGTTTCCGGGTTGTAGACGACAAAGCCCGGATGCATTTCAAAGGCGATTTGCGTGATGCCGTGCTCCTTGGCGAACGCGGCTTCTTCGCGCCAGTACGGAATGACGACTTCTTCCCATTGCCATTTTAAAATTTCCAAGTAATCCGGCGGCCAGGAGCATGTGACCCAGTTCGGGTATTTGGAGCCGGGATGGTCGCCCGGGCAGCCGGAGAAGGCGTTGATGACCGGGACTTCGAACTGCTCGGCGAGCCTGACCGTTTTCCGCCACGTGTCATGTGACTGTTTCGCGAACGTTTTGTCCGGATGAAGCGGGTTGCCATGGCAGCTTAACGCGCTGATGACGAGGCCGCGGTCGGCGACAGCTTTTTTCAGCGCTTTGATGTTTTCCGGCTGATCCAACAGCGCGTCGGGATCGCAATGGGCGCTGCCCGGGTAATTGCCGGTGCCAAGCTCAACGGCTTCGATGCCCATGGCGGCGACTTTGTCCAGCATTTCCTCAAACGGCAGCTGTTGATACAAGACGGTGAATACGCCTACTTTCATTTTGTCATTCTCCCCCTTTTGACGGCGCGCAACGGCCGGACGGCCGCCGCGCCGCGCTGTTGTTGCTTCTCGTCGGATGAGCGGATCGAACGAACTCCCACGCTTATTCCGCCACCCGCACCCATTGTTTTGTGCGATGGCTTTCCAAAATGGCGTCGACGATCCTCATCGTATGGTGGCCGTCGGCGATCGTCGCAAACGGCAGTTCCCCAAGCGCCTCGCCGCATTGTTTCCGGATGATGGCACCATAAAAATCACGGAACAAATTTTTCAGCCCGTCCGGCCAGCCTTCTTCATGGCCGCCCGGGTAATGGGCGTAAGCGGCGGCTTGCGGCGACAAAAGCGCCGGGTCGCGGACGATTTCTTCGTTCGGGCCGCTGCGGCGCCCGACCCAGAGGCGGTTCGGGTGCTCTTGGTCCCAGGCGAGCGTCATCTCATCGGCGGCGATTTCAAAATAGAGTCGGTTTTTCCGGCCGGCGCTCACTTGCGAAATCGTAAACGCCCCGTGGGTGCCGTCGTCAAAATGGACGAGCACGCTGCCGCCGTCTTCCGTGTCAATCTGGACGGGCTCGGCGTCTTGAGCATGCCCGGATGCAAACGTGCTCCCTTCCTGCTTCGGCTTGTAGCGGACCGGATGGACAGTGCGCAAGTCGGCGAACACTTCGACGATTTTCTTGCCGAGCACGTATTGCACCGTGTCGCACCAGTGCGAACCGATGTCGGCGATGGCGCGCGACGGGCCGTTTTGCGCCGGGTCGAGCCGCCAGTTGTAGTCCGTGTCATACAAGAGCCAGTCTTGCACATAGCCGCCGTACACGAAATGAACGCGCTTCGCCTCACGGGCGAGCCGCTCTTTCGCCTCGACAACGAGCGGGTAGTGACGGTAGTTGAAGCAGACCGCGCTAAGGCTTTCGCTTTGTGCAGCGAGCCGCTTTAATTCCGCCGACTGTTCGCTGTCCATGGCGAGTGGCTTCTCCGACAACAAATGTTTCCCTGCCTCGAGCGCGGCCTTGTTGATCGGGAAATGGAGGACGTTGCGCGTGCAGTTGTGCACGGCTTCGACGTCCGGGTCGTCAATTAAAGCGCGGTAGTCGCCGTACGCTTTCGGAATCCCGAATCGGCGAGCGGCTTCCTCCGCTTTTTCTTGGCTGCTTGAGGCGATGGCGACGATGTTCACAAACGGCAGGCGGCGGAGCGCCTCAATATGGGAAGAAGCGGAAAAGCCGGTGCCGATAATACCGACGTTGATCTGGTTCATGGCGTCACCCCTCTTTGTTTCGCTTTGATCGGCTCAAGCGGCTTGACGTTGCCGAAAACGATTTCCCCGCGGTTGACTGGCGCGGCCCAGCGGACGGCGTTGGCGATCACTTTCAGCACATCCGGGTGATGGTACGTCGGATACGTTTCATGGCCAGGGCGGAAGTAGAAAATTTTCCCTTTCCCGCGCGTGAACGTGCAGCCGCTGCGGAACACTTCTCCACCTTCAAACCAGCTGATGAAAATCGTTTCGTCCGGCTCTGGGATGTCGAAAAACTCGCCGTACATTTCTTCCTGCTCAAGCTCGATGTACGGACCGATTCCTTCGACGATCGGATGGCCCGGGGCGACGACCCAGAGACGCTCTTTTTCATCCGCCTCGCGCCATTTCAAATTGCATGTCGTCCCCATCAGCGTTTTGAAAATTTTCGAGAAATGGCCGGAATGAAGGACAATGAGCCCCATTCCTTCGAGCACGCGGCGGTGGACGCGTTCGACCACCTCATCTTTCACTTCGTCATGGGCGATATGCCCCCACCAGACGAGGACGTCGCACCGGTCGAGCACCTCGTCGGTCAAGCCGTGCTCCGGTTCGTCCAAGACAGCGGTCGCGGCGTCAAATCCCGCTTCAGCCAGGTAGCTCGCGATGACAGTATGCATGCCTTCCGGATAAATCGCTCTTACTTGTTCATTTTTCTTTTCATGGCGAAATTCGTTCCAAACGACGACGCGAATGGGTGTAGTCATTCATGGATCCCCCTTGTTTTTTTCGGATTGCGTTCATCCTATCTCGCGCAGGAGACTCCCACTTCAACGACCAAAGGGAGTAAGTGGGAGAGGAATGCGCGTTCCCCTTTTCTTTTGTGTATGATATAATAAAGGCGTGGAGAAAACCGTTTAATAAAGGCACTCCAATAACTGCTACTCGATGTATGGAGTTGGTTACAGGAAACGTTGTAACCGTAAAACATCGAGCGTAGATCCGTCTGTTGTGTGTGGAAGCCAAGTACTGCCAACAGACACACCGAGAGAATCGGTAACGATGCAGGCATGACCTGCGTCGTTGGGTAGTTGTCAACCTGCCCTGATGCAACCCCAAGTCAAGGAAGGAGGACGAAGTCCGCTTGTACTTCTGGGGAGTTGCAAGCCCCCCACTTCAAGCGTTAGCTAAGTGGGGGTAGTTGACAAAGGCAAGGACGGCTTGTTTTTGGTTCACAGCTCGCGGGAAGCCAGCACCGCTTCTCACCATTCAATGCGGACTTGCCGTCCTTGTTCGGACGACTCGTAAATCGCTTCCAACACTTTAGCGATCATAAGCCCTTGTTCCGCCGTGCAAAGCGGTGCCGTCTCCTCCGTGATGCTCGTGACAAAGTGGTCAAGGAGCGCCACCCGTTCGCCCTGGTCCTCAAAATGGAGCGTGACATCGGCCGAAACGCCGTGTTCGTTGCGGAACCATTTCACTTCTTGGCGGTTGCCGGCGATGTTCCACTCCCAGCGCACGCCGCCTTCCGTGCCAAGAAATTCGACATATGCCCGCTCTTCTTCAATGTGCGACGCCCAGATCGTCTCCAGCAGCACCGTCGCGTCATTTTCGAGCTGGATGAACGCCGCGGCGAAATCTTCGACCGTATAGGCGGCATCAGGCGAAAACGTCGTTCCCGGCCATGCCCCTTGGCGACGCGGGCCAAACTTCGCGTACGTTTTCCCTGTCACGGCAACCGGGTTCGGATTGCCGAGTAGCCAAAGGGTCACATCGAGCATATGGACACCCAAGTCAATGAGCGGACCGCCGCCGGAGCGCTCGCGGTCAAAAAACCATGCCCCCCATGCGGGAATGCCGCGGCGGCGCACCCAGCCCGTTTTCGCGTAATAAATCTCGCCGAACGCACCGGATTGAATTCGCTCATGCAGCCATTGCGCTGCTTGGCGGAAGCGGTTGTTCAACGACACCATAAACTGTTTTCCCGACTCATCACGGGCGCGGATGATGGCGTCGGCCTCTTCCGCTTTCGTCACCATCGGCTTTTCGCAAAGCACGTGTTTCCCGGCCCGCAAGCTGTCGACTGACACTTGGGCGTGCAAAAAATTCGGCACGGTAATGATGACGGCATCGACATCTGGTGAGGCGAGCAGTTCCTTGTAGTCGCGATACACTTCACGGAAGCCGTACGTTTTCGCTTTCTCCGCGGCCGCTTGTTCATTGACGTCGCAAATCGCCTGCAAGACGACGCGCTCGGAAAGGTTTAGCGCCGCCTTGATATGTTCTTTGGAAATGCCTCCAGCTCCAATCAAGCCGAGGCGGATTGGAAGTGTGTTTCCCATGTCCTTTTCCCCCTTGCGCTCATTTGTTTTCTCTGTCCCATATGCTCCACCGATTCGCCGTCCGTTTTCTAAGTGATGTAATCGATTACATCACCGTGCAAAAAAATCCGCCCGTTCCCCCGCACCGGACAGAGAGCGCTGTCAGCCCCTTTGCCCAGAGCGCTCTCCTCCACACGAATCGCGAATGACGAGCCGATCGGGAAGAACAAGCTGACGCCGCCGCGCGCTCGTTCCTTCAATGAGCGCAAGCAGCAATTCCATTGCTTTTTGCCCGATCTCAAACATCGGCTGGGCGATCGTTGTGAGGCTCGGTTCAAAAATCGAGGCCATTTGAATGTCGTCAAATCCGACAACGGCCACATCGTCGGGAACGCGTCCGCCTCGATGGCGAACCGCTTTGATCGCCCCAATCGCCATCTCATCGTTGGCGGCGAAAATCGCGGTCGGCGGCTTCTCAAGAGCGAGCAGCTTGAGCGTCAAATTATATCCGGACTCATAGGTAAAATCGCCTTCCTGCACGAGCGCAGCGTCCGCCTCAAGCTCATGCTGGGCCAGCGCCTGTTGGTAGCCGCGCAGCCGATCGCGGCTTAAAATGATGTTCATTGGCCCGGACAGGTGGGCAATGCGGCAATGGCCGAGGCGGATCAAGTGTTCTGTCGCCTTGCGGGCGCTGCTGATGTTGTCGATCGAAACGGTCGGGATGTCCGCCCCTTCCAAATATTCGCACGCCAAGACGATCGGAAACTGGCGCGCCATCTCTTCCATCAGCTCTTTGCGGATGCGGGCGGTCAAAAAAATCATCCCGTCGACTTGCCGCTGCGGCAATACGTTCAAATATTGCTCCTCAAGCCGCGCGTCATTTTGCGTATCGCCAAGCAGCACTTGATAGCCGTGCTTGAGGGCGACCGCTTCAATGCCGCGCAGCACTTTCGAGAAAAATGGATTCATAATATCGGGCACGACGACGAGCACCGTCTCGGTCTCCATCCGCCGCAAATACCGGCCGAGCACGTTCGGCTGGTAGTTCAGCGCTTCAATGGCTTCAAGCACGCGCTGCCTTGTCTCCTCGGTGACGTTGCCCGTGTTGCGCAACACGCGCGACACGGTCGCCGTCGATACGTTCGCCCGTTTCGCCACATCTTTTATGCTTGCCATTGGTCGTAGTCCTCTCGCTTATGTAATCGATTACATTACCATCATATTGGAAAGACAGGACGGTTGTCAAGCCCGATTCCACGTAAATCGTATCACCGATCTTGACGGGACGAACGAAACAAAGTGAATCGATGCCATAAAACGCCAGGACCACTCCCGGCTCCATCATCCACAGCCCTGTCGCCGCTGACAGCGTCAACATCCCATGGGCGATGCGCTCGCCAAATGGCGTCCGCTTGGCGTATTCCTGATCCATGTGCAGCGGGTAAAAATCGCCGGAAACGCCGGCAAACCGCACAATATCCGCTTCGGTAATCGTTCGCCCGCGCGAGCGGTGGCGTTCGCCAAGCGCATACTGTTCAAACGGACGGTCAAATCGCACGCCTTCCCCTCCCCTTGGTTGGTGCAAAAAAGAGTAAAAACAAATTCCACCCCCTTTCACGGCTGCCACTGTATATTTTGTTAATATTCTGAATATTAATCATATCATCTTTGGCCTTTACGCATCCCTCCCCGTTAGCCCGTCTGTCATTAACATATGAACGGAGTGGAGCGGATAGAACTGCCCCTCCGTGCTTCATGTTTCCAAAAACAAAAGGATGCCGGCCGGCACCCTTTGTTCTTCCTTATTCTTTTACCGAACCGGACGTGAGCCCGGAAACGATGCGGCGCTGGAACAACAGCACCATGATGACGAGCGGGATCGTCACAATCACGGTGGCCGCGGAAATTTCGCCCCACGGGATCGTATACTGGCCTTGGAACATGGCAATGCCGACCGGAACGGTTTTGTATGTTTCCGCTGTGTTGATCGTCAAGGCAAATAAAAATTCGTTCCATGCGGCAATGAAGACGAGAATGGACGTCGTAAACACCCCCGGCACAGCGAGCGGCAAAATGATTTTAAAATACGTCTGCATCGGCGTCGCCCCGTCCATTTTCGCCGCTTCTTCCAAATCAAACGGAATCTTGCGGAAAAAGGTGACCAACAGCCAAATCGAGAGAGGCAAGGCAAACGTCGTATACGGAATGATCAATCCCAAGTAGCTGTTCGTCAACCCGAATTTTTTCACAAACATGTAAATCGGAGAAATGATGGCAATTTGAGGAAACATGGATACAGCCAACACCAAGCCGAGAATGACCGTCTTGCCCTTAAACTCCAAGCGCGCAATCGCATAAGCCGCAAACGCGGCGACAAAGACCGTATACACCGTCGTAATGGTCGCCACGACCGTGCTGTTCCATAAATAGCGCAAAAACGGGTAATTGACAAAGACCGACACATAGGATTTTAAGGTCGGATGGCTCGTAAACCAATCGAACGCTTTGTCGCCAAACAATTCGCTAAGCGGCTTAATGGAACTGAGCAAAACCCATAAAAACGGAAACATCACAAAGAACACAAACAGGGCCAAAAACACGTAAAAGAGCGGACCTGCTTTTTTCGTCATGATCCCACCTCGCTTATCGTTTCACACTCGCGCTGTCAGACAGCAAATCCTTTCCAAGCCACTTAATATAAATCATCGAAATGATGGCTACGCAGAGAAATACAACGACCGCCAGCGCCGACCCCGCGCCGAAATTCGTCTGCGAGAACATGACTTTATACGCTAAAATGGAAATCGTCTCCGTCGAGTTCGCCGGCCCTCCGCCGGTTAAGACATAAATCAAGTCGAACACGCGGAACGCATCGAGCGTGCGGAACAACAATGCGACTAAAATGCTTGATTTTAACAGAGGCAGTTTAACAGAGGCAGCGTGATTTGGGTGAATTGCTGCCATTTGGTAGCCCCGTCGATCAAGGCGGCCTCATACAACGAATTCGGAATCGTTTGCAGCCCGGCCAGCAGCAAAAGCGCCATATAAGGGGTTGTCTTCCATACATCGGCAAAAATGACCGCAAACATCGCCCCCGCTTCCGTCGTCAACAAATCTCCCATCCGGTCGACCAAACCGATTGTTTCAAAATAATGGGCGACAATGCCGTTTTGTCCATCGTATAAAAATTTCCACATAAGCGCGGATACGGCGGTAGGAATCGCCCACGGAATCAAAATCGTCGCCCGCACAAGCCCGCGGCCAAAAAAGGCCTTATTGATGAGCAACGCAATTCCGAACCCTAACACCAGCTCAATGGCGACCGACACCACCGTAAAGAACGTCGTATTCCATAACGCTTTCCATAAGCGCATGTCGCTGAAGCTGTCCTTATAATGCTTGAGGCCGACAAAGTTCGGCTCGATCACGACCCCTTCGAGCCCTTCGGCCAAGCCGACGACTTTATCCGCCTGCTGCAGTTCGCCCGCTTTTTTCATCTCCTTGAGCGTCTTTACGACATCATCAACCGTGTCGGTCAGCCGCTCGGCCGTCTGTTTGTCCAGCTCGGCGATCTTCAGCTCGTCGCTTGGCGTCTCGAAATTGTCGAGCATTTCCTTCACTTTGTCATATTGCTTCGCCACTTGATCGTTGGAACGGATCGCCGCGTCCACTTTCGCGAGTTTTTGTTCGATTTGCGCCAACGTTTGTTTCGTTTGTCCATCCGCAGCCGCCATTTCCTGCTTAAGAGCGCTTTTGAGGAATGGATAGTTTTGTAGATATCCTTCCAGATCGAGGCTGTAACTCCAGTGAATCGACGATTTGGTCGGGTCGTTGAGCCGATAGTTGAACAAGCTGTAATAAAAGGACTGGATGACAGGCCAAATGGCAATCGCCAAAATGAGCAGCATGGCCGGCGCGACAAGCGAATAGCCTAATAGGCGCTCCATTCGCTTTTCATTCCTCATCGCTGTTCTCTCCCTTCTGCTTGGAAAAGGATATTAGCCTTCAGCACCGGGCAGATGGCGGCCTGAAGGCTAATGAACCGAAAGTGGTCAAACAAAATTGCGTTCTTTGTTTGGCTGATGGGGCATTGGCCGGCGTTAGCCGGATTCGGATCGGCTGCGGCGCGCCGGCCCAGTCATTCTCCTTACTTATTCAAGGCTGCTTTCATTTCTTTTTCCATATTGGCCACAGCTTGTTCGACCGTCATCTCCCCGGCCAGCGCTTTGGATACGTTAATTTGGATGATTTCCGAAATTTCCGGGTAGTTCGGGACGACCGGGCGCGGCACAGCGGCGTTCAACGCATTGACAAATCCTTCTTCCGCAAAGAACGGATTGGCTTTCAACACTTCCTCATCCTTGAACAACTCAGGCAATGTCGGCGCCAAACCGCCATAAATCGCAGAAATTTTTTGCCCCTCCGGCCCCGTCATAAATTTGACAAATTCCCATGCTTCTTTCGGATGTTTCGAATATTTGTTGATCGCGGTCATCCAGCCGCCCAGCGCAGCAGCCGACCCTTTGTCGCCGGCTGGAAGCGGCGCGACGCCGACTTTGCCAACGATTTTCGATTGCTCTTGATCGTTGGCTAAAGCGTACTGGTATGGCCAGTTGCGGATAAACGGCGACTGCCCTTCAATGAGCGCGGTATGGGATTCCGGTTCCATAAACGTTGTCACGTTGCTCGGCACGACATCCGATTGAACGATTTCGACCATTTTTTTCACCATGACATCGATTTCCGATGACTGCGCATTTAACATCGTAACGTAAGCATCATGCTGCTTCCCGGTGTCAGCCGGCATTTCACGAAATTCAACATCGATGTTCGGATAAACAAAGAACCCCAAGCCGTTTGGCTTGGGATATGCCTCACACCTCCACCGTCTTCCCTTCCTCAACGATATGATAAAGCAAATGCGCCAGGTGGTGGATCGGTCCGTATTCCTCTTCGCCGTCTTCCGTCATTTCTTCTTCGTCGGCGAATTCAAGGTCGTTTAAGTAGAGCGCCATAAATTCGTAAAAGTCTTTCAGCTCAAAGCTGTAGCACGCGCTCGGGTCTTCGCTGTCTTCTTCGTATTGAAGCATTAAATACGATACGTTGCCTTCGTTGTCCTCAGCGTCGAAAAAGACGAAATAGCCGATATTGGTGTCAAGGTCAAACAAATGCCGCGTCCCGCCTTCGGTCGCCTTGTCAAAATCCTCTTGGCTCAACTTGCCGACGTTCATCGCTTCGACGTCGTCTTCGCGGTGAAACTGGACCGTAAATGTTTTCATCGTGATTTCCTCCTTAGAAAATGCTTAATGAATACGTTTTTGACAGCCGCTCGAGCAGTTTCACCCCGGTCACGCTGTTCCCTTTATCATCGAGAGCCGGGCCGAAAATACCGATGCCGCACCGGCCCGGGACGGCGGCGAGAATGCCGCCTGAAACGCCGCTTTTCGCCGGGATGCCGACTTTGATGGCAAATTCGCCGGATGCGTTGTACATGCCGCACGTGACCATAAATGTTTTGCAAATGCGGGCGACATCAAGCGGCATGATCGGCTCGCCCGAATGCGGGTCGCGCCCGTCAAGCGCGAACACCAAGCCGATGCGCGCCAAGTCGATGCACGTCATTTCAATGGCGCACTGCTTCGTGTACAAATCCATCAGCTCTTCGACATCTTCGTCAATGATACGATGCTGCTTGAGAAAATAGCAAAGCGAACGGTTCAAAAACGCGGTTTCAAATTCGGAGCGGGCCACTTCCTCCGAATACGCGATCTGTTCGTTGCCCGCCAATCGGCGAACAAACGCCAACAGCCGTTCTAGCCGTTCGGACACCGAGCCGCCTTGAATCATCGACGTGACGACAAGCGCGCCGGCATTAATCATCGGATTCAGCGGCTTGGCAGGCTTTTCCTCTAATTTGGCAATGGAATGAAACGGATAATCCGTCGGCTCCATGCCGACTTTATGGAACACTTCATCTTCTCCGTGATCCATCAACACAAGGGCCAGGGCAAGAATTTTGGAAATGCTTTGCAGCGTCACTTTCACCGTCACATCCCCGGCGCTTGCCACTTTGCCGTCCGGGGTGTAGACGGCGACGGACAGTTCATTCGGATTCGCTTTGCCTAAAGCGGGAATGTAATCGGCCACTTTGCCGTAGCGGGCGTACAGCTTCGCTTCTTCGACAAACCGGGCCAGTTCTTCTTCGTTGTACACAGGCATCACCGATCGTTAGTATCGCCTGTTTTTTCCGTTTCTATGCCCAAATATGGCAAACAATCACCTCTTCCCCCGCGAAATGGATCCGTCCCAGCAAACAAACAAGGGGAGCATGCGATTTGAACAGTAGCCGTTTTTCTTATTCTTCTTCGGCAAATACGTTTTTTAATTCGATCGCCAGTTCAGGAAACAGGCGAACGGGAATCGTATCATCGCGGACGTACATTCCTTGATGGCGGAATCTCCCTTCTTCAAGCACATAGACATCAATCGTCTCATTCATCGGATCGACAATCCAATATTCTTTCACCCCTGCCCGCTCATAACGATGAAATTTGACAATTTTGTCCTTGCGCACCGTCGATTTTGAAATAATCTCCACAACGAGATCCGGCACGCCAACAATTCGTTTTTCGCGAATTTTGCTTTTGTCACAGACAATGACAAGATCCGGCTCAACCCATTCGCGAATTTGTTCCGGATCATCCCGATCCGCCAAACAAACGTCGATCGGAGCGCCAAATACGGTGCATGTTTTCCCACGCAAATAGGCCGCAAATTCCACCAGCAATTCACGTTGCACGGCCTGATGTTTCGGCGTTGGAACGGGAGACATGTTGAAGACTTGGCCGTCAATGACCTCATAGCGTGCATCTTCGTCAAGCATCATATATTGCGCATAAGTAAACGGCGGCCCTTTTTCCGGCGCTGGCATGAAAACGGTCTCCTTTCCTCTTTTCTTTTTAGTATACTTGAATACCGCCTGGCAACCTAGCGTTTTCTTTTTCTCCACAACCCGTTGTAGGCAAGAGAGACCGGTTTCAAGTATAATGAAAAAGAGGTGAGGAGCATGCAAGAAGCCATCAACATGTCCCCGTCCCCGTCATGGGAACATCAAATCGTTTGCGACAATCTTGTTTCCATGATCAAAGGAAAAAGCCCATGTCAACCGATTTCAAACTTGTCCGTGAAACTCGAAAAGAACGGAAACGTGATGAACGAGTTTATCCAGCCGGATGTCGCTGTCTATTGCGAACGGCCTGAAAAAATCATCGGCGGCTATAAGGGGCGGCCGCTCATTGTCATCGAAGTTGTCAGCCCGTCAACCTACAAAATCGATGTGACGCTGAAAAAAGATTTGTACTGCGCCTACGGAGTGGAAGAATACTGGATCGTTGACCCATACAACAAAACGATCCGTCAGTGCACACTCGAACATGATCGATACGCCGAGACGATCATCGCCTGCGGAGAAACGTTCGATTCTGTGATCGGAACGATTGACACCGCGCTCGTTTTCCAAGGCGTGTAGAAGACGGGGAAAACCATTCTTTTCGGCCTATCGGCAGTTTTTGTGGCGGAAGGACAGACAGAGGAAGATACGTTCAAAGGAGCATGAAAACAGAAAAAAACAGACTTGTCAGCAACAAAGATGCTGCTAGTCTTTCAACGGCATCCTTTTCCAACTCAACGCAAAATTCGCCATTGATTTTGTCCTGCTTTTCTTGTATAATCGAAAATGTCTCACCATCCATTTCGGGATGTAGCTCAGCTTGGTAGAGCACACGCATGGGGTGCGTGGGGTCGCAGGTTCAAATCCTGTCATCCCGATCGAAGGAAACCAGCCGAAAAAACGTCCGGCTGGTTTTTTTTGTTCTCTCACGCGTTTCCTCCTCGTGACGCCGTTTTTCCCTATGAAATCAATCCAATCTGCCTTCCTGCCCAAGCGATACGGTCAATCGCCATATCAATGTCTTCTTCCGTCATCGCGGCGGTGATGGAAAAGCGAATGCGCGCCGTTCCCTCAGGGACGGTCGGCGGCCGGATGGCGTCGCGGGCGGAGATTGCTTCAACAATGATTCCAGCTGATCGATGTCATTATGTCGATAGCGGAAACAGGCTGCTTTGCTCAAGCGGATGCCATCAATTAAACTCGCATGGTTCCACTCATCGCTAAAGACAAGATCATCTCGGCCAATTAACGCTGTCAACACGCCGATGTTGGCCGTGTAGCCGCTGTTGAAAATAAGAGCCGCCTCTGCTTTTTTCCATTGTTTCAACGCGGCTTCCGCCCGCTCATAGAGCGGATGATTGCCGACGACGAGCCGCGACGCGCCCGCTCCGGCCCTATATGCCTCATCGCCTCGCAGCCCGCTTCGATGAGCCGCCTATCATCCGCCAACCCTAAATAATTATTGGACGCTAAATTCAACATCGGCTTTCCGTTCAGGATGACCGTAGCGCCTGAAGCCTCTGCCCGGCGCAGCTGGCGTTTTTGCGCTTTTTGTTCCCATTCGAGCAGTTGGGCAGTTAGTTCGGTTTTCATCCCCATCCCCCTTATATGTAAACTATTTTTAAAAAACAGTTTACATTAAAACGTGTGAATCGGCTAGGAAAAGATGGTCGGTTTTGTTGATTGATTATTTAGCACATTGTTTTGGAAATTATTCTTTCCGATCTCAGCCACATGCATAGTTCAATCGCACACCTGTCATACTATGCGTGTTATCGGCAAATAAGGAGGTGTTTCAGATGGATGTCCGTCGGGCGCAAGAAATCGCGTCGTCGCCGGTGATGGCAAACGTCACGTACAACGGCCAGCGCATTTACATTGAGCATGTCGACCAGCAAAAAGGCGTAGCAACGATCCACCCGCTTGACAACCCGAAGCAAAAACAAAGCGTGCCGGTCGCCAGCTTAGAAGAGCATGCTTAACCGCAAAAAAGCGAGAGAAAGGAATCGCCCTTTCTCCCGCTTTTTGATTGAATCGGCCGTCAGCTCTTCCCGCTCTTTGTAGGCCTCTTGCACCGTTTGTTCCTTCATCGCTGTCCGTCCCTTTCAGCGCCGGACGCCCCGGTTCGAGCACGGCAATGTGGAGCGCTTTTTCCAATACTTGTGAGAAAACGAGAAACACAACTGCCCCGACGCCGAGCGCTTTCCATGAAAGCCATCCTTTTTTTCTCCCGTACCATGCGAGACCAACTGGAACAAACAATGAAATGGCAAGCTGCACAGCCGCACCGATCATTCCCACGTCCCTCTCCCCCTGCCGCTTATTTATGAACGGTCGCGCTGTTCTTGCTGCTCATAAAGAAACGATTGAACGATGAGATACAAATTGCCGACAACGATGATGACGAGAAACAAAACAACCCTCATCTCCCCGCGCCAAAACGCGGTGAGCATCGACAAAATCCCCATCGCGATAAACACCTTGCCGCCAAGGCGGTGCGTTTTGTTCCAAACGGCCTCGCTTTCCAACGCCCACGGCGTGCGGATGCCGATAAAATAATTCGGTTTGATTTTCGGCATGTAGTTTCCCAACACGATGAACAGCACTCCAACACCAACTGGCACAAGCCGTCCAATATCGACCGGAACTCCGAGATTGTACGCCAACGTTACAATATGCAAAAGCAAGAAAAAGCAGGCAAGCGCCGCGTTGACAATACGATAGCTTTTTTGAAAGCGGCTGTAATTGGCTTTTTTCGGGTCGAGCTTCGGCAGCACTCCCATCAATATGATGAGAAATGTCATCAATAAGGGTGGAAGGAAGGCACCCAACCATTTGTTGCTGAAGCCGTCGGCTTCACCCGCTGCGTTCCAGTGAATGGCCACTTGATCCGGCAAATAAGGAATGGCAGCCAGACTGATGACATAGGCGAAAACTGTAAGCATGATCGCAAGCCGATTACTCTTCCACATGTTTCTCTCCCCTTTCGACAAAATCGTAAAACCAGCGCAGCAAATCTTGAAACACCGTCGTGTTCAGAGAGTAGTAGATATGCTGTCCCTCACGCCGGTCTTGCACCAAATCAGCCTGTTTGAGAATTTTCAAGTGATGCGAGACGCTCGGTTTTTGCATATCAAAATGCGAAGCGATCTCCCCTGCTGTCAACTCCCCGTTCCGCAACAAGGATAAAATTTTCCGGCGCGTCGGGTCGGCGATCGCTTTAAACGCTTCGTTGAATGACAATGGCGATCCCACCTTGCAAACGAGTTTTCGTTGGATGAACCGCTAAAGGGGCATCTTTCGTTTATCACAGCTTCGTACGCGGCACATGCAAACGATTTTTCATGCCGGTCTATAGTTAGACATTTAGGAAATTATCTAAATACGGACAAAAACATTCGATATTTAGACATCTTTCTAATTAAAGAATATTCCATTTCCATTGGATTGTCAATGTATTTTTCGACTTTTCACCTCTCACATGCGGCATCCGACCGCTGCCCCTCGATGAAAGAGAAACAGCCCAGCGCCACCCCCTCCGCCACTGGCGGAGGGGGATTCCCCATTAACTTCCATTAACCCCCCGTCGGCCAAGCGGCGAGCAGCCGCTCGCTTTTTTCGCCATCAGTTCGTCTGTTAATTGCCGCAAATTGTCCACCGTGATCCCCCTTTTTTCGGAAAAGGCGGGGCGGCCCGCGCCAAACTCCGCCGCTATATTTATTCTCTTGGAAGCAGCTTTCGCAATACTTTATTTATTCTCTTGGAAGCAGCTTTCGCAATACTTTGCCTGACGGCGTCGCCGGCAATTCATCGATGAATTCGATATAACGCGGATACTTGAACGCCGCCATATGCACTTTCGCCCATTCGATCAACTCAGACGGCGCCACCTTTCCTTTTTCCACCCCTTTTTCCCGCAAATAGCGGGCAAAACGGTGAACGTGATCGAGCAAGGTTCCCCACGTGATCACCTTGTTATAGAAAATGTACGCCGGCTCGTTTTCCTCGCGTTCGCCGCGATGGCGCAAATAGCCATAGAGCGGCTGTTCGCCGAGCTCATAGCGGAGTTCCTTCGGCAGCCCGCTCGGCCAGTATGGGCGTGTTTCATTCATTCGTTTCACCATCCCTTATAAAAAAATACTGAATGGTTAGTATGTTACCTTTCAGAAAACGATTTCAAATACTTGTTCATGTCTCCTGCTTCATCCATATGCATATCATTTCGCCGTCATTCGCCAAATTCCTTTCTCGAACAGCCAATCATTTTATCCGACGCGGCAAACGACCACCCCCTTCCACGTTGGAGAAGGAGCGGCCGTTCGGAAAAGGAGGAAGCCTGAAGCAGCGCATGCGGCTTGGTGACGGTCATTGATGCGATGAGGCCGGTCGGTGTGGACGATGCGTTTTATCCCTCCACCAGTGGCGGAGATATGGCAGCACCCAATGATCCAAGCCATATCGTCCCGCATTGGCCCCGGCGACGAGGAGAAAGACGGTAAGAAGCACCATTTGCGGGTTCGTGCTCGTCGTGCCTGAGAACATGAAGGCGAAGTTCATCACAGCTCCCATGAGGGCGGCAAACGTCGTAAACAATCCGAGAATGAGCGCGATCCCGACGAGAAATTCACCCCATGGCACAAGAACGTTGAACAATCCGACATTCGGCAACGCCACGTGTTCGATAAACGCCGCCCACCAGCTTTGCACGGCCGGATGTTCCCCAGCGGCTTTCGCCAACGCTCCTTTTAAAAATCCGGTGGCGTCAAACCCTTGCGTGATTTTTTCCCACCCTGCCGTCATCCATTCATATCCTAAATACAAGCGGAATACGACCATCAACACCGATGCCGTGACGTGTTCGCGCAACCATTTGACAACCATCGTGTTTCTCCCCTTTCGTTTTGGAAGATGTTCCTTACACTTTTATCTTAATCGTTTTTTCGCCTGGCGGCGCAGAGTTGCTCACTATTTCACAATATCTTCAAAAAGTTATGACGGAATGATAAATGCAAGATTCGTTCCATCGCAGTAGGCCTTTCCTCACAGGAAAAAGGATTGGCGCCTTGCCTCTCATACCGGAAAATAAAATAAACAATGTTAATTTTTAGAGAAAAGGAACGATTCAATGGAGGGGAAAAGAAAGAACATGCTACTAAGACAAATGGATCACTTGTACGAGCAAATTGTCGAACATACGAGCTAAGGGATTATGGTGACTGATGCCGACGCCCGCATTCGTTCAAACGGTTCAACGACACGTACGGCCATCAATGCGGAGACGACTGTTTGCGCAAAGTCGCCTTGTCGCTGAAGCAAACAGCCAAGCAATACGGCGGGACGGCAGCGCGCTATGGGGGGAGGAATTTGCCGTTATTTTGCCGCACACTTCGCCGTCCGAAGCAGCGGCTGCTGCTGAGGCCATACGGGCAAACGTCGAGCGGCTCGCCATTCCGCACGGTTCCTCGCCCGCTGCTTGTGTCGTCACAGTCAGCGTCGGAGCCGCCGTCGCCGTCCCGCAACCAAATGAGAGCGCGGAAACCGTTCTTTCCCTTGCCGATCAGGCGCTTTATCGAGCCAAACAAAACGGGCGCAACCGGATGGAAATCGCCTGTCCCGCTCGTGGATGAACCTCCTCCTTTTCTCAAAAGAAGCGAGATATCGTCAAGCGTTCAGTGCAGATACGCAACAATCAGAAAGGGTGCCCCGCTTCTTTCGGGACACCCTCATGTTCATGTACTGACGTTATCGGTTACATCGTCCGTTGCCGGTCAGGGAACAACAGGCTAAACAGCACCCCGGCCGCCAGCGCAATGGCAAATGTCGTAAACCGCGAGCTAACGATGGCCTCAAGCGGAGAAGAAATCCAAATGACCGTGCTGACAAAACCGGCCACAATCGTTTCGATGACGCCGACGCCGGAATACCGCTTCCAGAAGAAAGAGAGCAAAATCGCCGGCGACAACGTGCAGCCGATCCCTGCCCATGCCCAACTGACAATGAAATACACAAGCGACTCCGATGTCATCGCCAGCACCAAGCCAAGCAGCCCGGCGATGACCACTACCGCGCGGGAAAGCGCGACAAGCTGTTTTTCCGACAGGCGAAGGCGCAGCGAGCGGCGGACAATATCTTCGCTGATGGAGCTCGTGATCACGAGCAGCTGCGAATCGGCCGTTGTCACGATGCGGCCAAAATGCCGGACAAAAGCACTCCCGCGAGCCACGGCGGCAGCAAGTCGAGCGCCATGTGCGGCAACACCGTTATGTGTCAACCCATCCTGTTATTCCAACATGAGGCGCGTCCTACATCGGAATGTTTCGCTCTCGTCCGGACAGCGTCCACATGTAAAGTTCCCTAAGTTGCAAGGCGGTGGGAATTATAATAAAGTGGAGATGAATCCAAAAAAAGGAGTGAACAAGATGAACCGTTGGGAGAAGGAATTGGACAAATACGCCGAACTGGCGGTGAAAGTCGGGGTGAACATTCAGCCCGGGCAGACGCTGTTCGTCAACGCCCCGCTCGAAGCGGCGCCGCTCGTCCGCAAAATCGCCAAAACCGCGTACGAAACCGGGGCGAAACACGTGTATGTCGAGTGGAACGACGAGGCGCTTACATACATTAAATTTCACCACGCCCCAGAAGAAGCGTTTTCCGAATATCCGATGTGGCGGGCAAGAGCGATGGAAGAACTCGCCGAACAAGGCGCTGCCTTTTTATCCATTCACGCCCCGAATCCGGACTTGTTAAAAGACGTCGATCCAAAGCGGATCGCGACCGCCAATAAAACAGCAGCGCAAGCGCTCGCCAACTACCGGAGCGCCATTATGGCCGACCGGAACTGCTGGTCGCTCATTTCCGTCCCCACACCGGCGTGGGCGCAAAAAGTATTTGGCGATCTGCGCGATGAAGAAGCCATCGACAAATTATGGGAAGCGATTTTCCGCATCACCCGCATCGACCAAGACGATCCGATCGCTGCCTGGCGCGAACATAACGACCGGCTCGCCCGCATCGTCGATTACTTAAACAACAAGCAATACAAACAGCTCGTTTACGAAGCGCCAGGCACCAATCTCACAGTCGAGCTCGTCGACGGGCACGTCTGGCACGGCGGCGCGGCGACGAGTCAAAGCGGCGTGCGCTTCAATCCCAACATCCCGACCGAAGAAGTGTTTACCATGCCGCATAAAGACGGCGTCAACGGCACAGTGCGCAACACGAAGCCGCTCAATTACAACGGCAACGTGATCGATGGTTTTACGCTCACGTTCAAAGACGGGCAAGTCGTCGACTTCAGCGCCGAACAAGGATATGAGACGCTTAAGCACTTGCTTGACACCGATGACGGCGCGCGCCGCCTCGGGGAAGTCGCCCTCGTGCCGCACCAATCGCCGGTGTCGCTGTCCAATCTCATTTTTTACAACACGCTGTTTGATGAAAACGCCGCTTGCCATTTGGCGCTCGGCAAGGCGTATCCGACCAATATCGAAAACGGCGCCTCTCTTTCCAAAGAGGAGCTTGACCGCCGCGGCGTCAACGACAGCCTCGTCCACGTCGACTTTATGATCGGCTCAGCTGATCTGAACATTGACGGCGTGACGAAAGACGGGAAGCGCGAGCCGATTTTCCGCAGTGGCAACTGGGCATTCGAACTGGCGTAATCGGTTTCGCCAGCTCTAAACAATAAGGCTGCGCCAAACGAGCGGCCAGACCCGACCGTTGGCGCAGCCTTATTCCGTTCAAGCACGGTTTGCACGGAACCATTAGACCGAACGGATTGATTTGTTTTCGTCCTGTAGCAATTGCACAGCGGCAGATGCCGCCTGCGCCAGCTGCTCGCATTGCCGCAAACGAATGTCAAAGAGCACGAGCGGGTCGCGGTACGCCTCAGGGTTTTTGCGCATATGTTTGAGCTCGCCTTCCTGGGCAGCGATCTCCAGCTCCAGCCGTTTCAACGTTTCATCGAGCGCCGTCAATGGCGCATGGAAAAATTGAGTGACATCACGCTCAAGCGATTTGGCAAACCATTCAAACGGCAGCAACAACTGCTGGATGATCGCCTCCACCACCTCAGCGTAATCTTGCGTCTGGATCAACTGCTTATACTTTTGCGCCAGCATCGCCTTGTTTTGCGCAAAAGCACCGAGCAGTTTGCCCGCCCCTTTCAACAGCAGCTGGCTTGGCGTTCTCCGCAAGAAAACGTTCACCTTGCCCACTTGCACCCCGTTGATCAACCGATCCGTATCGCGCCGCCAATCGGCGAGAAGGTGAAAATCGCATTCGAGCTTGAGTCGTTCCTGGCCGAACATGGCGTTAAACCCTTCGCCCATTTCATGCAAAAACACCTGGCATTCGTTGAATTCGTCTTCCGTCGCTGCAATCCACTGTTCCATGGCGCGGCGCAGCTTTGGCAGCGCCTCTTCATCAAGGTAAGCGCGAAGCCGTTCGTTCGCTTTGTCGTTCAGTTCAAGATGCAAGCGGGAAAAATCGCTGTCTTCGCTCACAAGATCCGCCATGCTGCGCAACAGATCGGAAATCGCCGTCAACAGCTCGCCCCGCATTTCCGCCAAGACGGTGTGGAACAACTTTGCCGTTTTGGCCGTTTTCTCCTCTTGCAGGTCGCCAAGCTGATGAATGGCGCCGCTCAGTTTGGCCGCCATTTCTTTTTTCCATACGACCAGCTCCGCCAGTCGACTTTCCGCCTCGGCTCGCTGCTGGAACAAATGAGCGATGAACTGGCGGATCGTCGTTAAAATCGCTTCCTCGCGGCGGACAGGGGACACGCATCGGCGCATCTCCTCAAGCCAGCCGACGAGGGCTTGCTGCTGCTTGCGGCTTGGCGCATGCGGCGAATAGACCATGACATTGGCTTCCGGAACGATCGTACGAACGTGCGCTTCCACTTCCTCAACGATTCTCGCCGTCTCCTCTTCATCCACCATCCCGTCGCCCGGAGGAAGCAAAACGCACATCGGCGCAGACGGCGCCCGCTCGCGAAGTTGCAACATCAACTGTTCATCGGCGCTAGAAAACGGATCCTCGCCGTTGAGAAGAAAAAGAATGCTGTCAGCAAGCGAAAACGACACAAGCGCTTCATGGTCGGATGAAGCGCTCCCGCCGAGCGGGCCGATATCCAACAAGACAATCCCTTGCGGCACGAGTGAAAACGGCGCCGTGCATTCAATGACAGCGTCATCGGAGAATCGGCTTCCGCGGCCGCCCGTTGCTTGTTGAAATTCGTCAATGCTCGAAAAAACGGTAAACTGGTCGTCGCTGATTTTCGCGACTTCCATCTCCCCGCCGTTTCTCCATGCCAGCACCGGCGCAGATGGCGCCGCCAACGCTGCCTCGCCGACCAACGTCCGCAAAAACGCCAACCGCTCATGGCGCGACGCCCCAGCGACCAAAACGAAATGCGTCCGCGAATCAGACAACTGCCGCACGAACCAGCGGAAGCGGAAATGCGAGCCCGCCCGCTGCTCTTCCGCCCAATCGGCAATTTCTTCAAATAGCGACACACCCGTTTCCCCAGCTTGCCGTTTCGCATGGACGAGCCGCTTAGCGGCGTCGTTGACCGTCTCTTCTTCAAACGCCTCAGGAAATTTCTCACTCCACGCCAACAAGGCAGCCGCGGCCACCGCTGTCTCCGGACCGTCGGCTAAACTTACCCAGCTTTTGACAAGCGGTGGCACCACTTCCACCAACTCTTTCAATCGGTACGGGCCTTTCATCAATCCTGCATAGGCTTCCCCTAAAAGGCCAGGAATTCGCTTCCAGTCGTAGTCGCGGCCGATCGACAACTCATCATAGAGGCGATTCCACTCCGCGAGCCACGAAAAATAGAGGTCACCATCCCGATACCCGTTCCATAGCGCCTGCACAAGCCGTTCAAACTTCACCCGATCCGTTTCGTACAACAGCGCCAGGCAGCGTGAAAACCGCGCAGGCGCCATCGTTCGCGCATGTCCTTGTTCCACATAACCGGTCAAGATGTCCACCCAGCGGCGCGCCGACGTCCGCACCGCCTCTCCTAAAGCAAGCTCGACGGCGCTTTCCCAATCACCTTGCTCCTCGAAAAAGGCGCGCGCCCATTCGGTCATGTTCGGATAATCCGGATACAACGTCACACCGCGCTTAATCATATCATCCGCTTTCGCGTTTTCCCCCAACTCACGGTAGAGCGAAAACAGGCGCAAAATGATTTCCGCATGCAACGTTTCGCTTTCCGTCTCAATCGAACGGTACAGCTCCTCGGCCAGCTCGAGCCGTCCAAGCTCATAGTAGCTGTCGGCGATATTTTTTTGCGCCCACGGGCGCAAATCGTCGTGATGGACTTGTTCCCATTTAAAAATCGCCGCTTCGTAGTCGCGGCGGTGGAAATACACTTCCCCTTGGGCAAAGCGAATCGACGACAAATCAGCGCCATCCCGATGCGCCGTGAAAAAAATATCGCCAAGCGCGCTGACAACGTCGCGTTCCCCCGCCTCGACGAGCGTCTCGTAAAATGTTTTATGAACAAGTTGCTGTTCAAACCCCATGTCGATCACCTGACTCGTATATTTGCCATGCATGTTCATTGTATGGCACGTTTTCTAATTTTATTTCTATCCTATACATTTTAACAAACTTTCGCCGCCATGAACGTTTCAATTTGTTTTCATTTGCGAGACAAAATTCGACCCAATAGGCGATGAGGCCAATCAAAGGAACTTTCAATGGTGGTTACGCCCACGAGCTTGTCGAAAAAAACATTCGCTCGACCAGCGTTGGGCATAGTGGCGCAAGATGTCTTCATCGCTTAGCTCCCGGTCGGTGCTCAAGACGCAGTGAAGATGTTCCGATGTCATCGGCTGATTGGCTTTCCAAGCGAGCAGCACCACCGCATGGTCGAGACCGTTGAGCGCTCCTTCGTAACGATAGACGCGATAATGCTCTTCTCCCACCGTGACGAGGTGAGTGTCATTCGGTTCGATGGAGCGGGCCAACTGCTTCGCTTGGACGGCAACGCCGTTCGGATAGAGAATCCGGTTCGTCTTGATGATGTGCTAATCTATTCATGAGACATGAACCTCCTTGTGAATGGTTTGGTAGCACATCTATTCTAACCAAGGAATCGGGTTCATGTCTCCTTTTTTGTTTCGATGTAAATTTATGTTAGTGAATTTGCTCATCTACAGTCAAGAAGTTATTCTGAAAAATGAAATAAAAAATCCTTCGTTTTGACCTTGTTAGGGTGCGAAATGTGAGTCATGTGCAAAATTTTTACGGATTATTCTGGATTTTGCACATTCTTTCGGAACGTTTGCACGCTCTTTCAAATGAAGATTTCTACTCTCACATCATAGACGAGAAGGAAAAAAAGAATCGCGGCAGGTAGATCAAACCATGATGGAACTCTATAATGCCCTGTGATCACCGCGCAAAATTCGTGCAAAATTTTTTCGGATCCTATCGTTTTTTCGAGATTCCCAAAAAATGAAAAACGACCGCAAACGCGGTCGTATCAAGGGCTTTGAGGATTTTAACCCGAACGAATCGTATGTAAGTGGCGTCCCAGGAGAGACTCGAACTCCCGACCGACGGCTTAGAAGGCCGCTGCTCTATCCTACTGAGCTACTGGGACACAATCCATTAGGAAACTCCAATATCCTCGCTGTCCCTTCCTCTACAAGCCGATTCGAAGAAGCCCGATGCGTCGGGGCAACTCGTAGCCATTTCAAAGATGACTTTGCTCGTTGCTCTATCCTGCTGAGCTGCTGGAACAATATCCATACGATATTCACGATAAAATAAAGGAAAGCGGGTGATGGGAATCGAACCCACGACTTCAGCTTGGGAAGCTGAGGTTTTACCATTAAACTACACCCGCATGATCAATATCATTAGGACTTGTCTTAGAAACGACTGCAATAAAAATATAATCGCTAATTGTTTTTTTGTCAATATCTTTTTTGAAGTTAGTTAATAAACGCGCTCGAGAGGATTCGAACCCCTAACCTTCTGATCCGTAGTCAGATGCTCTATCCAATTGAGCTACGAGCGCATGATGGAAAAGCGGAAGACGGGACTCGAACCCGCGACCCCCACCTTGGCAAGGTGGTGTTCTACCACTGAACTACTTCCGCATCATGAGAAGAATTCATTCCTTCAAAACTAGATAACCGTCGGAAGAAGCCGCTTATAGGTCAAGCCCTCGATCGATTAGTATCCGTCAGCTCCACGTGTCGCCACGCTTCCACCTCGGACCTATCGACCTCGTCATCTTCGAGGGATCTTACCCGCCTGACGCGGTGGGAAATCTCATCTTGAGGGGGGCTTCACGCTTAGATGCTTTCAGCGCTTATCCCGTCCGCACATAGCTACCCAGCGGTGCCCCTGGCGGGACAACTGGTACACCAGCGGTGCGTCCATCCCGGTCCTCTCGTACTAAGGACAGCTCCTCTCAAATTTCCTGCGCCCGCGACGGATAGGGACCGAACTGTCTCACGACGTTCTGAACCCAGCTCGCGTACCGCTTTAATGGGCGAACAGCCCAACCCTTGGGACCGACTACAGCCCCAGGATGCGATGAGCCGACATCGAGGTGCCAAACCTCCCCGTCGATGTGGACTCTTGGGGGAGATCAGCCTGTTATCCCCGGGGTAGCTTTTATCCGTTGAGCGATGGCCCTTCCATGCGGAACCACCGGATCACTAAGCCCGACTTTCGTCCCTGCTCGACCTGTCCGTCTCGCAGTCAAGCTCCCTTGTGCCTTTGCACTCTCCGAATGATTTCCAACCATTCTGAGGGAACCTTTGGGCGCCTCCGTTACCTTTTGGGAGGCGACCGCCCCAGTCAAACTGCCCGCCTGACACTGTCTCCCACCCCGCTAAGGGGTGCGGGTTAGAATTTCAATATCGCCAGGGTGGTATCCCACCGCCGCCTCCACCGAAGCTGGCGCTCCGGCTTCCCAGGCTCCCACCTATCCTGTACAAGCGATACCAAAATTCCATATCAGGCTGCAGTAAAGCTCCACGGGGTCTTTCCGTCCTGTCGCGGGTAACCTGCATCTTCACAGGTAGTATGATTTCACCGGGTCTCTCGTTGAGACAGTGCCCAAGTCGTTACACCTTTCGTGCGGGTCGGAACTTACCCGACAAGGAATTTCGCTACCTTAGGACCGTTATAGTTACGGCCGCCGTTTACTGGGGCTTCGGTTCGCACCTTCAGCCTTGCGGCTTAAGCGCTCCCCTTAACCTTCCAGCACCGGGCAGGTGTCAGCCCCTATACTTCGCCTTTCGGCTTCGCAGAGACCTGTGTTTTTGATAAACAGTCGCTTGGGCCTTTTCACTGCGGCTCTCTCGGGCTCATCACCCAAGAGAGCACCCCTTCTCCCGAAGTTACGGGGTCATTTTGCCGAGTTCCTTAACGAGAGTTCTCCCGCGCACCTTAGGATTCTCTCCTCGCCTACCTGTGTCGGTTTGCGGTACGGGCACCTCTCACCTCGCTAGAGGCTTTTCTTGGCAGTGTAGGATCGGGGACTTCGGGACCGATGGTCCCTTCGCCATCACGGCTCAGCCTTTATGCCAGACGGATTTGCCTATCTGGCAGCCTAACCGCTTGGACAGGCTATTCCAGCAGCCTGCTCGCCCTACCTTCCTGCGTCCCCCCATCGCTCAAACGGTGAGGAGGTGGTACAGGAATCTCAACCTGTTGCCCATCACCTACGCCTTTCGGCCTCGGCTTAGGTCCCGACTAACCCTGAGCGGACGAACCTTCCTCAGGAACCCTTAGGCTTTCGGTGCAGAGGATTCTCACCTCTGTTTTCGCTACTCACACCGGCATTCTCACTTCTAAGCGCTCCACCAATCCTTCCGGTCTGGCTTCAACGCCCTTAGAACGCTCCCCTACCGATGACCAACGGTCATCCCGCAGCTTCGGCGGCACGTTTAGCCCCGGTACATTTTCGGCGCAGAGTCACTCGACCAGTGAGCTATTACGCACTCTTTAAATGGTGGCTGCTTCTAAGCCAACATCCTGGTTGTCTTTGCAACTCCACATCCTTTTCCACTGAACGTGCACTTTGGGGCCTTAGCTGGCGATCTGGGCTGTTTCCCTCTCGACCACGGATCTTATCACTCGCAGTCTGACTCCCGGGCATAAGTCGTTGGCATTCGGAGTTTGACTGGGTTCGGTAACCCGATGAGGGCCCCTAGCCCAATCAGTGCTCTACCTCCAACACTCTCCATCCCGAGGCTAGCCCTAAAGCTATTTCGGGGAGAACCAGCTATCTCCAAGTTCGATTGGCATTTCACCCCTACCCACACCTCATCCCCGCACTTTTCAACGTGCGTGGGTTCGGGCCTCCAGCCGGTGTTACCCGGCCTTCACCCTGGACATGGGTAGATCACCTGGTTTCGGGTCGACGACGACGTACTTTTCGCCCTGTTCAGACTCGCTTTCGCTGCGGCTCCGCCTCTTCGGCTTAACCTCGCACGCCATCGTCACTCGCCGGTTCATTCTACAAAAGGCACGCCATCACGCATGAACGCGCTCTGACTACTTGTAGGCACACGGTTTCAGGTTCTCTTTCACTCCCCTTCCGGGGTGCTTTTCACCTTTCCCTCACGGTACTGGTGCACTATCGGTCACTAGGGAGTATTTAGCCTTGGGAGATGGTCCTCCCTGCTTCCGACGGGATTTCCCGTGTCCCGCCGTACTCAGGATCCGCTCGGGAGGGAACGAAGTTTCGACTACAGGGCTGTCACCTTCTCTGGCCGGCCGTTCCAGACCGGTTCGTCTACCCCGTTCCTTTCTCACTCCCACAATGAGCGGTCCTACAACCCCAAGAGGCACGCCTCTTGGTTTGGGCTGTTCCCGTTTCGCTCGCCGCTACTCAGGGAATCGCGTTTGCTTTCTTCTCCTCCGGGTACTAAGATGTTTCAGTTCCCCGGGTGTGCCCTCCATGCCCTATGGATTCAGGCATGGATACTGCCCCATTACGGACAGTGGGTTCCCCCATTCGGACATCTCCGGATCAACGCTTGCTTACAGCTCCCCGGAGCGTTTCGGCGTTTGCCCCGTCCTTCATCGGCTCCTAGTGCCAAGGCATCCACCGTGCGCCCTTTCTAGCTTAACCTACAGCGCTCTCGGCTTCTTCCTTATTGTCTAGCGTCGGCTCGCCGCCGCTCGGGGTCAAATAACCTTCACCTTCCGGGTGCAAGCACCCTTGCAGGCGAAGAACATTTGCCCATCGCGGCGAAACACTCGCCTCCGCTTTTCCGGTTATCTAGTTTTCAAGGAACGAGACTACTTCTTGAATTTGCTTCTCTGCAGTCTTGCGTCGAGGAATCCAGCTTCTCTGAATTCACTTGTAGACGCAGACGCAAAGCAACTGAAGGAATTTCTCATTCCCTCAAAACTGAACGAAACGAAAGCGCTGTGTATCGACAGTTGGCCATTGCGGCCTTCGCTTTTTCCCTTAGAAAGGAGGTGATCCAGCCGCACCTTCCGGTACGGCTACCTTGTTACGACTTCACCCCAATCACTTGCCCCACCTTCGGCGGCTGGCTCCCGTAAGGGTTACCTCACCGACTTCGGGTGTTGCAAGCTCTCGTGGTGTGACGGGCGGTGTGTACAAGGCCCGGGAACGTATTCACCGCGGCATGCTGATCCGCGATTACTAGCGATTCCGGCTTCATGCAGGCGAGTTGCAGCCTGCAATCCGAACTGAGAGCGGCTTTTTGGGATTCGCTCCCCCTCGCGGGTTCGCAGCCCTTTGTACCGCCCATTGTAGCACGTGTGTAGCCCAGGTCATAAGGGGCATGATGATTTGACGTCATCCCCACCTTCCTCCGACTTGTCGCCGGCAGTCCCTCTAGAGTGCCCAACCGAATGCTGGCAACTAGAGGCGAGGGTTGCGCTCGTTGCGGGACTTAACCCAACATCTCACGACACGAGCTGACGACAACCATGCACCACCTGTCACCCTGTCCCCCCGAAGGGGGAACGCCCAATCTCTTGGGTTGTCAGGGGATGTCAAGACCTGGTAAGGTTCTTCGCGTTGCTTCGAATTAAACCACATGCTCCACCGCTTGTGCGGGCCCCCGTCAATTCCTTTGAGTTTCAGCCTTGCGGCCGTACTCCCCAGGCGGAGTGCTTATCGCGTTAGCTGCAGCACTAAAGGGTGTGACCCCTCTAACACTTAGCACTCATCGTTTACGGCGTGGACTACCAGGGTATCTAATCCTGTTTGCTCCCCACGCTTTCGCGCCTCAGCGTCAGGTGCAGGCCAGAGAGCCGCCTTCGCCACTGGTGTTCCTCCACATCTCTACGCATTTCACCGCTACACGTGGAATTCCGCTCTCCTCTCCTGCCCTCAAGTCCCCCAGTTTCCAATGACCCTCCACGGTTGAGCCGTGGGCTTTCACATCAGACTTAAGAGACCGCCTGCGCGCGCTTTACGCCCAATAATTCCGGACAACGCTCGCCCCCTACGTATTACCGCGGCTGCTGGCACGTAGTTAGCCGGGGCTTTCTCGTGAGGTACCGTCACTGCGCCGCCCTCTTCGAACGACGCTCCTTCGTCCCTCACAACAGAGCTTTACGACCCGAAGGCCTTCTTCGCTCACGCGGCGTCGCTCCGTCAGGCTTTCGCCCATTGCGGAAGATTCCCTACTGCTGCCTCCCGTAGGAGTCTGGGCCGTGTCTCAGTCCCAGTGTGGCCGGTCACCCTCTCAGGCCGGCTACGCATCGTCGCCTTGGTGAGCCGTTACCTCACCAACTAGCTAATGCGCCGCGGGCCCATCCGCAAGTGACAGCCCAAAGGCCGCCTTTCAACCGAAGACCATGCGGTCTTCGGTGTTATCCGGTATTAGCTCCGGTTTCCCGGAGTTATCCCGGTCTTGCGGGCAGGTTGCCCACGTGTTACTCACCCGTCCGCCGCTGACCGAATCAAGGCAAGCCCCAATCCGGTCCGCTCGACTTGCATGTATTAGGCACGCCGCCAGCGTTCGTCCTGAGCCAGGATCAAACTCTCCAAAGAAAGTTGATTGGCTTTTGCTTCGGCCCATGCGGACCTCCGCTTTTCGTCGCGCTTCGTTTCGTTCAGTTTTCAAGGAACGACAGTTACTATTATAAACAATCTTTCAAAAATGTCAACTACTGATTCTCTTCTAACTTATTACCGCGTTCATTTCGTCGCGGCAATTATTCATTATACGCAGTGTTAACTATTTGTCAATAGTTTTTTTATTTCATGATTGTTCGATCGTTGCACTCCGACATTCCGTCGAAGCGCGATTTTTATTTTATACACTATCTCACCTTATGTCAACTACTTTTTTATATACATGCTCATTGAAAAGTTAACCTTCGCATAAGCGGTGCCCACTCCGGTTATACTGCTCCTAAGGAAAAGCATGGGAAAGGAGCGGAATTCTGCATGAAACGTCTCAACATCACCGACAACCATGGATGGACGCCCTGGAAACTCCGCAAGCAGGAACGGAAGATCAAAAACGCTCATCTCCGCCAACGTGTGATGGCCGTCCGCTTGGTCATGGAAGGCTATTTGGGCAAAGACATGGCCTCCATGGTCAACGTGTGCCGCCAAACCGTTTCCCATTATGTGTCGCTGTTTAACGAAGGGGACCTGGAACTCCTGCTTCATCGGGATTTTGCCCCTGGGCGAGAGCCGTTTCTCACCGAAGAACAGCAGGAAGAGATCAAACACCTTGTGTTGACCACGACACCCGCGGAGCTGGGCTGGGACATCGCTTCGGCGTGGAATACGAAGATCCTTCAATCCTATGTACACCACCATTATGGCATCTCCATGTCCCGCGAAGCCTTGCGAAAACTCTTGCATCGAAAAGGGCTTTCGTGGACCCGGCCGACTTACACGTTGGCGAAAGGAGATCCGGATCGGCAAAAACACTTCGATCGAACGCTTGTGGAAATGGCTGAAAGACACTGTCATTGCCAATGTGTTTCACAAAGATCAAAACGATATCGCCCAAGCCATTGCCCGGTTTGTGGACTACATCCATGAACGCCCTAAGGAAGTGCTACAAAGCCTAGGGTGTGCAGTGTAATCCAGAAGTTAACTTTTCAAGGTGCATCTATATAGGTTGAACGCTCTCCCACCTACGCTAACGCTTAGAGGTGGGAGATTTTGGGGAACACCCGCCCCACGGCAGGCTGTCAACCAAGCCATCCTCGTGCGTCCCACGGTTCGACTGCCTTACAACGACAGCAAACGAAACCAGCCCCCACTATCTTATCTACATTCGACTTGGCCTCCCGAATCGCTTCGACTGCTGTATGATATAATTTCTTAAAAAGAATATGTTGCAAGGAGCAGACCTCGAGGATCGCTATGTATATTTTAAGGAGGGGAGCAGCCGTGACCTATCCATTTTCTGCACTGCTTGACGGCTACCGCCGCCTTTGGCCGAACCGATCGCTGGCGGCCGGACCGCTTGATGAACAAGAAAGCCAAACTCTTTTGTATGAAACGATAAGGCAAGAGCTGCGCGATGAATGGACGCATCCGCGCGTGCGGCAATCGTCCGAAGTGAAGTTTTATTACGCCGTTAAGCGGGTGGCCGCTTCTGACTTGCCGGATGGCATGAAAGTAGCACTCATTCAAGCGTATTTGACGGTGATGGAACAATTGCAAGCCAATCATACATAAAACAGACGAATTCGGTTCACACTACTGAGCGAAAAAACATTTCTTGTTAAGGAGGATGGCAGTTATGGCGTTAATTCCGTTTGACCCGTTCCGGCACTTGGAATCGATTCGCCGGGATATGAACCGCTTTTTTGCTAGTGATTTTCCATCGCTGTTCACTCATATGGATGAGCAGCACTGGATGCCGCGCATCGACATGCATGAAACGGCCAACGAATACGTCGTTTCGTGCGATTTACCGGGGCTGGAGCGGAAAGAGGATGTGCACATTGACGTGCAGAACAACATGTTGACCATCAGCGGCACGATTCAACGCCATCACGATGTCAAAGAAGAACAAATGCACCGGCGCGAACGCTTCTTTGGTCGCTTCCAGCGTTCGATCACCCTGCCGGCGGATGCGGCGACGGAAAACATTCGCGCGACGTACAAAAACGGTGTGCTTGACATTCATATCCCGAAAACAACGACAGGAACGAAAAAACGCGTTGATATCGAGTTCCATTAATGCAGAAGGGAGCGGCTTATCGACCGCTCCCCTTTTCGTTGCCCTCGCTGCTTGAGCGGATGACGAGCTCTGTCGGCACGACGACCTTTTTGCAAATCGCTCGTTTCGTCGTCAACCGTTCGATGAGCAGCTCAACCGCTGTTTCACCCATAAATTCTGTGTATACTTTCACCGTCGAAAGCGGCGGGTGAAGAAATGCTGCCGTCGGAATATCATTGAATCCGACAATCGCCGCCTCTTCCGGAACAGCGATCCCGGCTTCATGCAGCGCACGCAGGGCGCCAATCGCCATCGAATCACTGGCAATGAAAAACGCCGTCGGCAAGTCGCCGCCTGAAACAGCCTCTTTCATCAGCCGATAGCCATCTTCAGCAGTGAAGGCACCGATCCATACATAGCGGGAATCATACAGCCCTTTGACATACAAATATTCGTAAAACGCCGCTTCGCGCTCATCGCGGATCGGCGTTTCCCCGTCGACATATTCACGGCCGCCGATATAACCAATTTTCGTATGCCCCAACCGAAGCAAATAATCAAGCACTGTCACCGTCGCTTGACGCAAGTCGATGACGACTGAATCAAACCGATGCTCATCAGGCGAACAGTCGACAAACACAATTTGTTTGGCCCCGGCGGCAAAAACCTCGACTTCCTTCGGCCCGAATTTTCCGACAGCGATGATGCCATCGAGCGCCTCCATCCGTTCAATCGGATAGGCACCGTTTTGTTTAAACAATTTGACGAGTTCAATGCCGCGGTCAAAACACTCTTTTTCCACTCCGAGGCGAATCGCCATATAATACGGGTCATCGATTTCCTGGCGCTCCGAATACCAGTGAATGAGCCCGAAGCGAAACGATTCGCGCGCTTGCTGGCTTCGCTCCCGCAATGTTTTGTAGTTCAGCTCTTGGGCGACTTCAAAAATGCGCCTTCTCGTTTCATCGGAAACGGACAGCGTTGCATCGTAATTAAGCACGCGCGACACCGTCGCGACCGAAACGCCGACTTTTTCCGCGATTTCTTTTAACGTAGCCATCGTCTGTTTGCGATCCCTTCCTTATGTTTCATATGAAACGCGTTTTTTCGCCGCATTTAAACAAGAGACGACATGCGCTCCACAGCGTGCTGCAGAAAGCGGCGAAACGCGTCCTTCCCTCGCTTGTCCCGCTTAAACACCCCGGCATGTTCCAACACGGTCACAAACCGTTGTCCGACTTCGTGCCGCAAAATGTCATGGACGTTGTCCTTCGTGATGTCCGGATAGGCCGAGTGAATGGCTTCGCACCAATCCCAATGTTTATGCATCGACTCGTCCCAGTCTTCTTTTTTTGTCCGATGCACGAGATAATCGGCCAGCGTCTCCAGTTCCACGGCAAGCCGTGCCGGCAGCACCGCCAGCCCCATCACTTCGATCAAGCCGATATTTTCTTTTTTAATATGATGCAATTCTTCATGCGGATGGAAAATGCCGTACGGATGTTCCGCTGATGTCCGATTGTTGCGCAACACGATGTCCAACTCAAACAAATCGCCGCGCCGCCGGGCGATCGGGGTGATCGTGTTGTGCGGAACATCGCCGCTGTAGGCCATAATCTCGACGCTTGGGTCGCTGTACGTCCGCCATGTTTCATACAAAAAGGCAGCCGCATCCAACACGTCCTCTTTTGGTCCAGTCAAACGGATGACGGACATCGGCCAGCGCACAATGCCGGCTGTGACCGACGGAAACGATGGCAGCGGGATACACTCTTCGATCTCCGCCTTTTCCATCGCAAACGGATAACACCCTCCTTGGAAATGGTCATGCACTAAAATCGAGCCGCCGACAATCGGCAAGTCGGCGTTCGAGCCAATGAAATAGTGCGGGAACTTTTCGACGAAATCGAGCAAGCGCTCAAGCGTCTTCCGCTCCATTTTCATCGGCACATGTTCGGCGGAAAAGACGATGCAATGTTCATGATAGTACACGTAGGGAGAATATTGGAAATACCACTGTTCATCCAATAACGTGATCGGGATGACACGGTGATTGGAACGGGCGGGATGACGCCACGTTCCTTCATACCCTTCGTTTTCTTTGCATAATACACATTTTGGATACGAGGATGACGGCATCTCTTTTAATTTGGCGATTTCCTTCGGGTCTTTTTCCGGCTTCGCCAAGTTAATGGTGATATCCAATTCTCCATAGATGGTTGACACTTTCCAGTGCTGATTGTTGGCGATGCGCGCCGTTTGAATGTAATTGGACGCTTGGCTCAACGAATAAAACCAGTCCGTCGCCTCCTGCGGGCTGCGGCGGTATCGCTCGTAAAAGGCGCGGATCACTTCCGACGGCCGCGGCATGACGCAGTCCATCAGTCTCGCATCCCATATATCGCGCTCGGTTGTGGTATTCGTTTCCAACAATCCTTGTTCATACGCCCAATCAATCATAGCGTCCAATACCGGGGCCGGCGAGGCCAAGGGAACGTCCTTGACCTCGGCCGGCTGCCATTCCGTGAGTCGGAGCGTTGCCAGCAGGCGGTTGCGCGCGTACACCACATCTTCCGGCGCTAAAAGGCCGCGTTGCTCGGCATAACGGATCAGTTGTTCAATCGCCGCAAAAATCGTTTCCATGTTTACACACCCCGATATCCGTTTGGCCGCGCTTTGTGCCACTCCCACGCCGAGGCGACGATATCCGTAATGGACAAGTATTTCGGCTCCCAGCCGAGCTCGCGCTTTGCTTTTTCCGATGAAGCGACAAGCCGCGCCGGGTCGCCCGGCCGCCGCGCCACGACGCGGGCAGGGATCGGGTGTCCGGTCACTTGCCGCGCCGCTTCGATCACTTCTTTGACGCTGAAGCCGTTGCCGTTGCCGAGATTGTACACGTCACTGGACGCTCCATTCCGCAGTTTTTCAAGCGCCAACACGTGGGCATCGACGAGATCAAGCACATGGATGTAGTCGCGGATGCACGTGCCGTCGGGCGTGTCGTAGTCATCGCCGAAAACGGAAATTTCCTCGCGCTGGCCAAGCGGCACTTTTAAAATCAATGGAATCAGATGCGTCTCCGGGTTGTGGTCCTCACCGATTGTCGTGCCGTACGCCCCGGCGACATTAAAGTAGCGGAGCGAAATCGAGCGGATGCCGTAGGCGCGGTCCGCCCATTTCATCATTTTTTCCATCGCCAGCTTTGTTTCTCCGTACGCGTTTGTCGGTTCGGTCGGATCGGTTTCGATGATCGGGATTTGTTTCGGCTCCCCATACACGGCGGCGGTTGAAGAAAAGACGATTTGCTTGACGCCAAATTCCTTCATCACTTCAAGCAGCACTTGTGTCCCGTACACGTTGTTGTCGTAATACTTCAGCGGCTCTTCCATGCTTTCACCGACCAATGAGTTCGCCGCAAAATGAATGACCGCCTCAATGTCATGCTGGCGAAACACCTTGCGCAAAAAATCGCGGTCGCGAATATCGCCTTGGCAAAACACAGCATCACGGTGAACCGCCTCCCGGTGCCCCGTCTGCAAGTTATCCACCACGACCACGCGCTCCCCTTTTTCAAGCAGACGGTACACCGCATGGCTGCCGATATACCCTGCCCCTCCGCAAACCAAAATCATCGGCTCATCTCCTCCAGTTCCGTGAGTTCTCTCGCCCCGTCACCAACGTCAACGACATAAAAGCTTGCTTCATAACCGATTTTTTCGGCATACGCGTTTCCGACCCGTTCAATGAAATCTTGAACGCATGCCTTTTTCACAATGTTCACCGTGCAGCCGCCGAATCCGGCTCCGGTCATGCGCGCCCCGACCGTTCCTTCGTGCGACCATGCGGCCTCCACGAGCGTATCAAGTTCGGCTCCGGTTACTTCATAGTCATGGCGCAGCGACAAATGCGACTGTTTCATCAACTCGCCAAAGCGGACGAGGTCTCCCTGCTCAAGCGCCTGGGCGGCTTCAAGCGTCCGCTCGTTTTCCGTCACCGCATGGCGAGCCCGCTTTCGTTCAAGCGGAGAAAGAAGATGTTCATAACGGGCCAGCTCTGCGCTTGTCAGCTCGCCGAGCGAGGCGATGTTCCGCACGCTTTGCAGCTTCGCGAGCGCCGCCTCGCACGTCGCCCGCCGCTCGTTGTACGCCGAGTCCGCCAGGCCGCGCTTTTTGTTTGTGTTCGCGATGACAATCGAACAATCGTTGAGCACGAGCGGCAAATAGCGGTGCTCGAGCGTCTGGCAGTTTAACAGAATGGCGCAATCTTGTTTCCCCATGCCGACGGCAAACTGATCCATAATGCCGCAATTGACGCCGATGTATTTATTTTCTACGGTTTGGCTCATTTTCACAAGCTCTAGCTGATCAAGCCCGCGCCTGAACAGTTCGTTGAGCATCACCGCGGTCACAAGCTCAATCGACGCGGATGACGACAGTCCTGCGCCGTTCGGGATCGTGCCGTAATACAAAATGTCCAATCCGGTCTCAAGCGGACGTAACGCTTGAAACGCGGCCAAGATCCCTTTCGGGTAGTTCGCCCAACCGTGCTCGCTCTGGTATGACAAGTCATCGTAAGAGACCGTGATCACTCCCGTTTCCGGGAAGTTTTGCGAATAAAAGCGGACAAACGGCTCATCCGTTTGCCGGACAAGCGCATACGTGCCGATCGCAAGCGCGCACGGCAGCACATGCCCGCCGTTGTAATCCGTATGCTCACCGATCAAATTGACGCGGCCGGGGGCGAAGAAAGCGCGGATGCCTTCGCCCAAGCCGCCGAAAAGTTCGATAAATTGCTGTTTTAAGATGGGGATCATGAGAGGGCCTCCTTCAAGTCTTTATAGTAAATATTCTAGTTAATAATTTACTAAAAATCAACAGCAAAACAAAATCTTTTTTAATACGTATAATCGTTTGAGCATTTATTCACCTTAATAAATATAGGAAGGAGGCGGAGCGGAGATGGAAACGCGACAGATGTTGAAACAAGAACTCCAAACCATCACCCACTGGGAACACTCCCAAAAAGACCTATGGTTTTGGGAAAAGCTCGGCCGCTTGCCGTTTCAAGTGCTCGATAAGCTGACGCCAAAAGCCGTCCATCGAAAACTCGGGCAGCTGCTTGATGAATTGGGCAGCTATATTCAAAGCGGCGGGCAATACTTAGTGAATGAAGGAAAGGTATTGGACAAGCTTGGCGTATCGTCGTTGGCCGAAGTGCCGCACTTGCCGCTTGCGACGATGGATCGCGTTTGCGACGAGTTGATCGATGAGCGCGTCACGTTCGCCCAGCTGCAAGGGGCGGCGACTGGAATGGGCGGGGCGCTGACGCTGGCGGTGGACATCCCAGCGCTTCTCGGCTTAGCGCTGAAAACGCTGCAAGAGATCGCCATCGTGTACGGATATGACCCGAAGGAAAAAGAGGAGCGCGTGTTTGTCGTCAAATGCCTGCAGTTTGCCACGGCGGACATCGTCGGGAAAAAAGCGATTTTGGACGAACTTTCGTCGTTCTCCAATGAACGCGGGCGCGTCTTTTCCGAACTGCAAGGCTGGCGGGAAGTGATGATGACGTTCCGTGACCAATACGGGTGGAAAAAGCTGTTTCAAGCCGTTCCGATCATCGGTGTCATTTTCGGTTCGCTGTTTAACAAATCGTTTATGGAAGACATCGCCGAAACCGGGAAGATGCTCTATCGGAAGCGTCGCATCATCGAGAAGCTCAAACAGTTTGAACCCGGCATCTAAGACACCGGGTTCAATTCGTTTATGACTGGTGCATAGGCTCGAGCGACAGCATCCCTTCTTATCGTTGAACAGCTTTCAATCGCCACATCATGCTGATAAAATCGCCCAAGCGGTGCGGCACCGCCACTCCGGCATACATCAGCTCGTCGCCGCCGTAGACGCCAAGGCCTTCGATTTCATAGTCTTGATTCGGGTCAAGCCCTTTTAAGCGCAAGTGCGACAGCGGGGCGTTCGCTTCGGCCAGAACGCGGAAGTAGGCGACGAGCGCTTCCGACTGATCTTCCGAGACGAACATCCATGCCGCCTCGTTGCCTTCAAACGGGCTGAGCAGCCGATAAAACGTGCCGAACTGGACGAGGCGGCGCACATCTTTGTAAAACGCGACTTGTTCCTTAATGATTTGTTTTTCTGTTTCCGTCAATTTCGTGATATCGAGCTCATAGCCGAAGTTGCCTGACATCGCCACATGGCCGCGCGTCTTGAGGGACGTCACCCGCCCGACTTGATGGTTCGGCACGGCCGAGACGTGGGCGCCCATGGCGCTCACTGGGTAAACGAGGCTTGTACCGTACTGGATTTTCAGGCGCGAGACAGCGTCAGTGTTGTCGCTCGTCCATGTTTGCGGCATATAATAGAGAATCCCCGGGTCAAACCGCCCTCCGCCTCCGGAGCAGCTTTCAAACAAAATGTGCGGAAAACGCGCGGTGATCTCGTCCATCACGCGATAGAGCCCAAGCATATAGCGGTGCGACGTTTCGCGCTGGCGCTCGGGCGGCAGGGCGGCCGAACCGATTTCCGTCATATGGCGGTTCATGTCCCATTTCACATAAGTGATGGGGGCGCTCGCAAGCACGTTCGAGATCGTTTCAATCATATAGTCGCACACGTCTTGGCGGGAATAATCGAGCACAAGCTGGTTCCGTCCTTCAGAGCGCGGGCGGTTCGGCACATGGAGACACCAGTCGGGATGTTTCCGATACAGCTCGCTGTTTGGCGACACCATTTCCGGTTCGATCCATAAGCCGAACTGCAGCCCGAGTTCGTTCACTTGTTTCACCAGTCCGTTCAGGCCGTTGGGGAGTTTGCGCCGATTGACCACCCAATCACCGAGGGAACGGCGGTCGTCATCGCGTTCGCCAAACCAGCCGTCGTCAAGCACAAACAGTTCGATGCCAAGCTCCGCCGCTGTTCGGGCGATATTCATGATCTTTTCTTCATTGAAGTCAAAATACGTTGCTTCCCAGTTATTGATCAAGATCGGGCGTTCGCGGTCGCGGAACGCGCCGCGCGCTAGGCGGGTGCGGTACAGTTCGTGGTACGTTTGCGACATTCCATTTAACCCTTGATCGGAGTAGACCATAACGACTTCCGGCGTTTGGAACGACTCGCCCGGTTCCAATAGCCACGTAAAATCAAACGGATTGATGCCCATCGAGACGCGGGCAGTGCGGAACTGGTCCACCTCGACTTGGGCGAGGAAATTGCCGCTGTACACCAAGCTGAACCCGTACACTTCGCCTTGGTGTTCATCGACGTTTTTGGCAGCGAGCGCAATAAACGGATTTTGTTGGTGGCTGCTCGCGCCGCGGCGGCTTTCCGCCGCTTGCACGCCGGTCAGAAGCGGGAGCCGCTCGATCCAGCGCTCGCGCCCCCACGCTCCGGGGAGATGGATCCAATCATAGTCAGCAGTTGGGAAATCGACGCTCATACTGAGCGCGCGCAGTAGCTTTAACCGCTCGCCGCCTTTGTTTTCAAAATGGGCCGCACGCGTGATGACGTTCCATTTTTTATACGCCGTATACTGCAACGTGACTTCTAGACCGATCAGCGCATCTAAAAGGACAATTTCGAGCGTCTCCGCTTCCTGTTCATGCTCCACGTATGTCGCCGGCAGCCCGTTCAGTCTAGGCTTCCCTTTGTAAATGCGGTGCGTTTTGTAGCGCAAATCGGTCACCGTCGAGCCATTCTCAAGCTGCACTTGATACGCCGGAGCCCGGAAATCGGTATTCCCATAGGCTGGGTATTCTTGTGGCAGCGTATCGAGCGAAAACGTGCGGTCGGATGGGTCGGGGCTAGGGGAAAACGCGCGATCGAGCCGCGGAAACGCCTCCGCGCCCCGAACAGCGCGCACCGCTTTTCCCCAATAAACATGCGCCAAATAGCCGGAGCGAACGATCTGCATGACATATGTTGTGTCATTGGCTTTGAGATAAAACGTTTTATTGGTTGGATCAAATACAATTGCCATATCGTTATCCTCCTAAACAAGATTCTTCACTCTGTGAACACAAACGTAAACGGACAAATACGCGCAAACCGGCTTGTTCTTATGCACGTTTACTTGATTGCCCCTCTTGTGACACCGCCAATAATCCATTTTTGGGCAAACAAGTAGACGATGATCATCGGAGACAACGCCATTAAATAGGAAGCGAACGCTAAGTTGTAGTCCGTGCCGAACTTGGACTGAAATACATATTGAACCAACGGAAGCGTCATATCGGACTGGTCGCTCAGCACAATCAACGGCAATAAAAAGTCATTCCATGCCCATAGACAAGTCAGAATGGCAACGGTAGCGTTAATCGGCGCCATAAGCGGGAAAACCACGCGCCAAAACACGCCCCATGTACTGCACCCATCCATAATCGCCGCTTCTTCCAACTCCTTTGGAATCGAACGGATATACCCGACGTAAATAAAGATATTAAACGCAATACCATAGACGACATACAGAAAAACGAGTCCGCTGGGATTATTCATCCCGAATGCGGATGTTTGCTTGACAATCGGCAACATAATAATCGGAAACGGAATAAACAAGGCGCTGACAAAGTAATAATATAAAAACCTAAAAAATTTCCGGTGCATATTGCGAGCAATGGCATAAGCGACCATCGAATTCGTTATAATGGTCAAAACAACGGTGGTTACTGTGATAAATGCGCTGTTTTTAAACGCTTGAAAAAAGTTCGTGGCCTCGATCGCTTTTGCAAAATTTTCCACATGCAGGCCGACCGGCAGCGACAGCACTGAGTCTGCCAACTCCTCCGGCGTTTTTAACGCGATGGACACCGTCATGTACAAAGGAAACAAAATGAACAGCGCCCCGACCGCAATCAACAATGTGGCAACCCAGTTTGTTTTCTTGGCCATCACATATCCACTTCCCGTTTTTGTAAAAATTTAATCTGCAGAATCGATACCGCCATAATGACAATAAAGTAAATGACCGAGTTCGCAGATTGGTAAGCAAACTCCCCGCCCTGAAATCCGCCGTTGTAAATGAGCAATGAAATCGATTCAGTAGCCCGTCCGGGCCCCCCACCTGTCAACGCCACAACTTGGTCAAATACCATTAAAAAGTTTTTCATCGCCAACACCATATTGATCGTAAAAAACGGCGCAATCATCGGAAACGTAATATGCCGGAAATTTTGCCATTTACTCGCTCCGTCTAGGCTAGAAGCCTCATACAGCTCTGAGGGAACCGTTTGCAGTCCCGCCAAATATAAAATCGTATTAAGGGCGCACGCCTGCCATACGGCGACAATGACAATGCCGACCCATGCCCATTTTTCGCTTCCTAAAATATTCGTCGAAAGCGCCTCAATCCCCAGTTTCTCTCCCCATAAAGGGAGCACGTTAGCAAACAAGTAGTTGAAAATATAGCCTACAATCAGCACGCTTAAAACATTCGGCAAAAAATACACGGCGCGGAAAAAATTTTTGAACTTAATTTTTTCATTCAACCCTATAACGATCGCTAAACTGAGCACATTGACGAGCACGGTCGACACAATGGCAAACTGAAATGTAAACAAGTACGAATGCCATACGTTTTCGTCCCGAAACAAGTAGTAGTAATTTTTCAATCCAACAAAGTCGTACGTTAAGCTTAATCCGTCCCAATTGGTAAAGGAATAGAAAATGCCTTGGAGGGCCGGAAAGGTGTGAAATACCGCAAATAACACGACAGCCGGTACGGTCATCAAGTAAATCGCGATGTTTTTCGGTTTTTTGATTTTCTTGAAAATAGGCAATGAAACGCTTCGTTCCCTTGTCACGACAACCTCTTTCCGCATCGTATCACCTCCTAATGATAAGAGGGGGAGAAAAACCGAGGGACTCCCCCTATTTTCTTCCCGTTTCTCCTTCTTGCCTAATTACTTACGCTCTTTCACTTTTTCCCACTCGGCGTCCATTGTTTTTAAAAACTTCTCCACATCTTGATCATGCGTCAACTGTTGTAACAAATTGGCCAAATTGATGCTCGGCGGAATATAATGGTCTGGAAAATCAACGAGCGCCCCCTTGGCAAAGCTTTCTTTTAATCCTTCCAACATCGGATCCTCCTGCGTTAATCCCTTGATGGCCGAGAGCGCATTTTGTTCAGCCATGTACGCCTTTGCATTTTCCTCTTTTAATAAGAAGTCGATAAATTTCTTTGCTTCTTTCGGATGTTTTGATGTTTTCGAGATCGCAAAAAGAAGATCAACACCGGATACTAATTTGGTTTGTTCCGGATTATTTGTTACAGGATACGGGAATACGCCAAGTTCAATGTTCGGATTGGCCTTTTTAATTTCCGGAATCGCCCAGATGCCTTGCAAGTACATCGCCGACTCGCCTTTGGCAAACGCCACGTTGCCATCCGCATATCCTTTGCCAAATTGATCTTTATGCCCGTACTTCAACAGCTCCACAAATTTTTCCGTTGCTTCTTTATACCCTTTTTCAAAGCTTGTTTTGCCTTTATTTAAATCTTGGAAAAACGTTTCCCCTTGCGTGTTGGCTGCCAAAGCGTTGTAAGCAGGCAATGTCGTCCACGCATCTTTAAACGTAAAGTAAAACGGCGTTTTTCCGGCTGCTTTGATCTTTTCGGCTGCAGCTATAAACTCATCCCATGTTTTCGGAACACTCAAACCAAGTTCTTTGAAGATGGCTTTGTTGTAAATGACGGCATCCGCATTGGCCGCATAAGGAATGGCATACACTTGTTCCAGTCCACTGACGTCTTTTACCATTTGAATATACGAAGGTTGAATGTTGTTCAGTTCCGGCGCTTTCGTGACATCTTCAAACATCCCCGCTTTGGCGAGTTCCGCAAATGTCGTATCGGCGCCAACCCCAACGATATCTGGCATGTCTCGTTTAGCGGCGCGGGTTTTTAATACTGTTCCTGCATCGGGCGGATTGGCGTTGACAACATCAATGTTTGGGTTTTCTTTTTCAAATTTTTCAATCAGTTTATCGAATGTTCCCCTTGCTTCGGGTTTGTAATGGAAAAACTCAATTTTGACTTTTCCGCCTGATTCGCTTGCGTTTTGTTCCGTTTTGTTTCCGCATGCGGTAAGCAGCGAAAAAGTTAATGCACTGGACATGACGAGTGCGAGTGCTTTTTTCATCTTCCATGTTCCCCCTTTTCCCTTTGCTAACATGTACGGCTTCATTCAACAGCCATCCGTTTTTTTGTTAAGTTGTCAGCGCTTACTTTTTTTTGTTACATAGCTTCCTGCTATGATTCTCGCCGCTCACCCCCTTTATGTATTTTGACCGCGTTTTGCACAGCTTTCCCGAATGATAAGTTCCGCCGGAGTGACGATTTTAACCGGAATGTTCCGGTTCCCCGTCCTCCGCTCATGCAGCGCGTTTGCAGCGAGTCTCCCCATTTCATGCGCGTATATTTTCACTGTTGAAAGGGGCGGGTTCAAAAATGCTGCGGCGTCAATGTCATCGAAACTAATGATAGATATGTCTTCCGGAACTTTAAGGTTTGCCTGGTGAATCGCGTGTAGAGCCCCGATCGCCATCGGGTCGCTAGCGATCACAAACGCGCTTGGCAAATCACCAGAGTCAATCGCCGTCTTCATCAATTCGTATCCGCCCGCCGGCCCCCAGTCGCCGACAAATACATGGTACGGCTCATAAAGTCCAAGCGCTTTCATTTTTTTCTCAAATGTCCGTTTCCGTATATCATCAACTTCGTAACTTTTTCCGCCATTAAACTTTTTGATCGTTTCCGATCCGCCGATATAGCCAATTCGCGTATGGCCAAGGGCGATTAAGTAATCAATGATTTTCTCTGTAGCCGCTTCCAAATCGGAGCAAACCACATCGTACCCGTCTACATCAATAACTTGGGTTATGAATATGATAGGGCGTTCCTCTGGAAAATGGCGCTGAATGTCGTCGGGATCAATACCGCCAATCACAATTAGCCCGTCAAACTGGCTTAAGTCTTGTATATCTGTTCCGCTGTTTACCCGGATGACGGAAGAGACGTGCAACGGCAATTGTTTGCACTGCTCTTCAATCCCGTAGCGGATAGAACTAAAATACGGATCTGTCGTTTCCTCATGCTGGGATACCGCGAGCAACAAAGCAATGTTATAACATTCAGACTCCTTCGTTTTCGGCGGATTAGCCCGGTTCGTACTGCGTCTCCGCACCGGTTTATAATTAAGCTCTTTAGCAATCTCAAAGACACGCTGGCGCGTTTCCTCGGAAACGGAGAGAGTGGCATCGTTATTTAAAATTCTTGATACCGTTGCGATTGATACATTCGCTTTTTCGGCAATATCTTTCATCGTAATCATTATGCATTACACACTACCTTTTAGTTAAATTAACTTATTTATTTAAGTAAAATATAACAAACAAAATAGTAAAAGTCAATAAAATATTTAAATTTACCCAAAATTTACCTCAATTTAGTTTTGGAACACATACATATTCGACCACTATTTTACTGAAATTAACCCCCAAAAAAGGCGCTCAAAATCGAGCGCCGATACCCTCTAAACCCTCTATTTATTCATGATCCTCCGGTCATCATCTTCTGCTACCAACACCGCTTGACGCAGCGCTTGTTCCAGTTCTTTCGTGTACGTTGCCTTCTCTTCCCCCGTCCACCCCAAATGCCGCGCCATAAACGCGATAACCGCTTCTTTTTCCCGCCGGACGGCGTCGATGTCAAACAGCAGCGCCCCGGTGCGGCGGATGAAGTAGTCGACTGGTTTGACCGCCATTTCTTCCTCGATGGCGTAGACGAGGCGGACGAACGTTTCGCGCGTTAAGCCGGACGAGCGGTCGTACTCGCTGCTTAACGCAAACAACCGGTCGACATTTGTGCCGTACTGTTTTGCCAGCCGCGCCCCTTGTTCTTCTGTCAGCCCATAGCGCGCCGCTTCCTTCGCCTTTTCGGCGATGAAGGCCGGCAGCCGATGCGAGCCGCCGACATCGCCGCCGGAAATTGGCAGCTGTTTCGTTTGGCACGGGCGGAACGTTTTTCCCTCTTCTTTTTCCAATTGTTTGGCGACGAGGTCAACGACCGTTTCTGCCATTTTCCGATAGCCGGTCAGTTTGCCGCCAGCGATCGTGATGAGGCCGGATGGCGATGTCCAAATCTCGTCTTTGCGGGAAATTTCCGACGGGTCTTTCCCTTCTTCATAAATGAGCGGACGGACGCCAGCCCAGCTCGACTCGACATCATCAGCGGTGATGCCGACGGACGGGAACATGTAGTGAATCGCCTGCAATAAGTAATCACGGTCTTCTTCGGTCATGGCCGGATGAGCAGGATCATCGTCATAAAATGTATCGGTCGTGCCGACATACGTTTTCCCATCCCGCGGAATGGCAAACACCATCCGGCCGTCCGGGGTGTCAAAATAGACGGCCTGCTTGAGCGGAAAACGCTTTTGATCGATGACGATATGGACGCCTTTTGTTAGCCGAAGCCGCTTGCCGGTTTTCGATCCGTCTTTGTCGCGCAGCGCATCAACCCACGGTCCGGCGGCATTGACGACTTTTTTGGCGCGGATGTCATATACTCGTCCGCCGAGCAAGTCGCGGCAGCGGGCGCCGGTGATGCGGCCGCGCTCGTCATACAAAAACTGTTCGGCTTTGACATAGTTGACGGCGTCGGCGCCAAGCTCGACCGCTTTTTTGATCACTTCGATCGTCAAGCGGGCATCGTCGGTCCGATACTCGACGTAATAGCCGCCGCCGATCAGGCCGTCGCGCTTTAAGAGCGGCTCTTTTTCCAACGTCTGTCGGGCATTAAGCATCGTGCGCCGCTCGCTTGGCTTGACGCCAGCCAGCCGGTCATACAGCCAAAGGCCGACCGACGTGCTCCATTTGCCGAACGTTCCGCCGCGGTAAATGGGCAGCAGCATCCACTCCGGTGTGGTGACGTGCGAGCCGTTTTCATACACAATCGCCCGTTCGCGCCCGACTTCCGCGACAAGCTTCACCTCGAACTGCTTTAAGTAGCGCAAGCCGCCGTGAACAAGCTTCGTCGACCGGCTTGACGTGCCGGCGGCGAAATCTTGCATCTCGACAAGCGCGACCGTCATGCCGCGCGAGATGGCATCCAAGGCGATGCCGCACCCGGTGATTCCCCCGCCGATCACCAACAGATCGTATGGCTTTTCGCTCATCGCTTCGAGAACGTTGTTCCGCTGTTTGCTTGAGAATGTCATGCATGATTCCTCCTTTTAAAAAAGACAAAAAGAGACCATTGCAAACACGATAAGCCTTCGCCTACCATGTGTGCATGGTCTCTCCTTGTCTCCTGACTGATGATTAACTTGTTGCTTTTATTATAGCAGACTGCGGCCGATTTGGCCAGCTCAACGCATTATCCATTGTAGTGGCGCCATAATGTTTCGTTGGACGTGGTCACCGCCACCGCCCCAGCTGCAAGCGCCTGCTCGACATCGTCGACCGTGCGGATGAGGCCGCCGGCGTAAATCGGTTTTCCCGTCCGTTCTTTCACTTCGCGGATGATGTGCGGCATGGCGCCCGGGATGACTTCGATGCAGTCCGGATTCGTTTTGACGATCAGCTGGTAGCTTTTCTCTAAAGCGTGGGAATCGAGCAAAAAGATGCGTTGCACGGCCAAGACTCGTTTTTGCCGCGCCTTCATAATGACGCCCGCTTTCGTGGAAATGAGGCCATGAGGGCGGAACTCTTGGCAAAGGTATTCCGCCGCATGTTCATCATGGCTCAGCCCTTGCACCAAGTCGACGTGAATGAGCAACTCCTTGCCATGCCGGCACGCATAGGCAAAGATGCTTTTTAACTGGGCAATATGTACCTCAAGCAATACACCGACCGTGTACCCGCTTGACAAAAAGGCGTCAAATTGCTTCATCGTTTTAATGGCCGGAATGATGCGCTGTTTCGCTTCCATTTTCTTTTCTTCGATTCATCCTCTCATTTTGTCGATCTCATCTAGGCATGACAGTGACATCATTGTCCGCGGTTTGCATGTCGCGATTTTCACCCCGCGCTTGCGGAACTTCTCGACAACGTAATGAATCGCTTTTTTGCCTGCCGTCTCTTCGCCATGGGAATGTCCCATGTCTCTCACTCTCCTCCTATTCCGCTTTCGGAATGGCCAGTTCGACCGTCGTTCCTTGATCGATCTCGCTTTCCACTGTAATTTGCCCGCCGTATTTATCGATGATTTCCTTGGCGATGGAAAGCCCGAGCCCGGCGCCGCCTTGTTCGCGGCTGCGCGCCTTGTCGACGCGATAAAAGCGCAAAAAAACGTTTTTCAGCTCGTCTTTCGGAATGCCAATGCCATGGTCGCGGACGGCGACCGTCACAAATGGCCCTTCCTCTCGCAGAGAAATGGCGATTTTTTTCATCCGTTGAGAATATTTTACCCCATTGTCAAGCAAAATGAAGAGCAATTGTTCAAAATGATGCTTGGCCATCGCCAGACGCGGCAGCGGCGTTTCCGGCTGATCAACAAGAAACTGAAAATCGGGATGCAAAACGCGGAAATTTTTCACGATTTGCCCGATGGCCGCAGCAGCGTCAATAGGAGCAATCTCTTTTGGAATCACGATCGCCTCAGCGCGCGACAAGTCAAGCAGTTCAAGGACGAGGCGCTTGAGCCGCTCCGCCTCTTTCATCGCCGCCTCAAGCGATTCTTCCAAAATCTCCGGGTTGTGCTTCCCCCACCGTTGCAGCAACGAAAGATGGCCTTGCAAAATGGCAAGCGGCGTGCGCAATTCATGGGACGCATCTTCGACGAATTGCCGCTGCATGGCAAAGGTGCGCTCAATGTCATCCATCATGCTGTTGAACATTATCATCAGCTCGGCCATTTCATCGCGCGCCGGGGGCACATCAATCCGCTGTTTCAGCCCGTTGTTTTTGATGTCGGCCATCGTTTCCGCCAACGTTTTTAGCGGTTTGACGAACCGTTGCGCCATAAACCGCCCGGCGAAGGCGCTCGCCGCCATCGCGCCAAAACCGATCACCGTCATAATAAGGAAAAGCATGTTCGTTACTTGTTGAAACTTCGTCAACCGGCGGACGATTTCAATCGTTCCGCGCAAATGTCCGATATGAAGCGGCTTGCGCAGCAGCAAAAACCGTTCGTTGTTGACGAAATGCTCATCCATTTTCAACCGGTCGGGCATATCGCTTGGCGAGAGCGAGACGGCGGCGCCGTTTGACACCGAGACGACGACGTTTCCCTTCTCGTCGGTGACACGGATGAGCTGATAGCGCTCATTCAGTTTTTCCAGAAACGAACGGCGGCGGCGAACATCTTCCCATGATATATTACGTTTTTCCGCGTAATACGTTTCAATTTCCGCCACCGTTTGTTCCATTGTTTTTTTTTCTTCGTTCAGCAGCCATTGCTTGACAATGTGGTATTGCAAAAAGGTAAAGACAAAGTACGTAATAAAAATCGCTCCGGCAGACAAGATGGTCAGCTTCCCCTTCAACGAGAGCTCGCGGGGGCGGAATCGCTTCATGGCCGCATCACATATCCAGCGCCGCGCACTGTTTGGATATATCGTTCCTTATCGTGTTCATCGAGCTTTTGCCGCAAATAGCGGACATAGACATCGACGACGTTCGTCTCCACCTCGGCGTCAAACCCCCACACTTTGTCAAGCAGCACATCGCGCGTCAAGACGACGTTGATGTTTTGCATAAAGGCGACGAGCAAATCGTACTCGCGCTTCGTCAGCTCGATAAACTCGTCCCCCTTTTTTACCGTGCGCGCCTGCGTGTCAACGACCAAATCTTTAAACGCCAACACTTGCCCGTCGGCTTCAGAATGAACACGGCGGAACAAGGCGCGGATGCGGGCCAGCAACTCCTCAATGGCAAACGGCTTGACAATATAGTCATCGGCCCCGTTATCGAGCCCCATGACGCGGTCAAACACGCTGTCGCACGCCGTGATCATCATGATCGGCGTCGATTTCGCCGCCCGAATGCGGCGGCATACTTCCATGCCGTTTAAGCGAGGCAGCATGACATCGAGCAAAATCAAATCCCATGATTCCGACAAGGCGAGTTCAAGCCCTTCACGCCCGTCGCCGCACACGTGCACATCAAAGCCTTCATGCGTTAAATCCAGCTCCAAAAACCGGGCCAAGCCGGCTTCATCTTCAATTAATAAAATCCGTCCGTTCACGGTCTCCGTCCCCTTTCTTGCTTCTAGTTCTTGTCCTCCATCCCGGAGCAAGGACCCGCCTTGCGCCGCTTCCACACTTTCATTTTACTACAGACAAAGAAAAAGCCAATCGCCAACGGGGCGATCAGCAGCCAAGCGAAAGCGGACGCCGCCCCGCAAGCTTCCCGCACATCCAAAGGCAGCCGCTCACGAGTGGCGGTTCACAAACGAGTGGACAATCGCCTGAACAATTTCAAACGCTTGGTACGAAAGAAGCGATACAGCCGTTCCAGAAAAAAACAACATCACCAGCCAATGAATCCAATGCATCACGCCATCCTTCCTCGCGCTGCCGGTGGGCGGCAGCGGTATTTGTGTGCATGACCATAGATGGTGGTGTCATTATATTCCAAACGGGTTAAAACCGCATGAGAAATCGCTAAAAAAAGCGGAAAGTGACTTTTTTTCCCGTCCGTACATACATTGACAATAAAGAGGATCTCCTCTATGGCTGCCGGCCGTCCAAGCGGCGGAAACGGCGGGCGGAGGAACCTTGCCACTTTTCGGAATGGAAAGAGAGGGAGTGTAATGAACGGACCGTTTCAACCGCCTGCAAACGGAGACGGCAATCACCCGTTCCATCATTTGCGGAAACTCGTGAACCAATGGTTCGATGAACGACCATTGCAAAAACTGTTTGAAACGCTTGACGATTACTTCGCCCAAACATTTGCCGCGGCGTACATCCCGATCGAGGTGAAAGAAACGAAGCGCGACTATCAAATCATCGTCCGTCTGCCGGACATCAAGCGGGATCAAATTAGCCTGCAGTGGCATGAAGACGGGCTGCAACTTGTCATCGATCACCATGAAACGATCGAATCGTCCGACGACAGCGGCCATGTATACGAACGGCGCCAGCAGCGGCGGCGCGTGGCGAGGATGATTCCGTTTCCGTATCCGGTGGCCGAACATGAAGTGAAAGCTTCATTCCAAAACGGTACACTCGTCATTCGCCTGCCGCAAAAACGGAAATACATCGGTATCGATTAAAATCCAAAGAAGCGCCTTCCGTCCACCCAAGCCATTAAAAAGGCCGTTCCCCATGTCGGGAGCGGCTTTTTTCCCATCGGGCTTCTATTGTTTATGCGAAGGGCTTCCATACCGGTTGTTGTGTTCCGGCGTCGGATCTTTTTGGATGTCCCATTCCTTGGCGATTTCTTCACGATTGTGTGGATACTTATTTTTCCGTTCCCGGTTGTCGTTGCGGTTGGTCACTGTCTGTCACCTCCTTGCCGTCTGCGATTAGGTTGCGCGTTTTTTTCGGAACATAACCGCGCCATACATACTTTCTACACTGCTAAGCTACGCTACTGTTAGGAGGTGCAAAACGAATGGCCAAACTGCCCGATTTCAAACAGTTGAACGACCGGCTGATCAATGAGCCGTCCGCTGAGCCGCGGCTTGTCATCAAAACGAATCTCGATCCAGACCGCGTCACAGAAGAAAACCCGTATGCGGAAGGCAAACCAAACGTCAGTCGAACGTTTGTCTCGTTTTTTGAAGGGGGCGGATCGTGATGGAACAAACGCTCGCCTATTTGCGGGAAATTTTGTCCAATTATTTGGACTGCCATGATGAGACGCCAAAGCGTATTTACAAAAAGCTGATCAGCAAACCGTACCGGGGCGAGGGCGAGTTTGTCCGCGACTTGACGCAAGAAGAGAGCGCCTTTTTGGATCGCATTTTGCCCCATGAAATCCGCTACGCGATGGATGAGCGCGATTATGAGCGCGTCTACCAGCTGAATGAAGTGTACGAGCTGCTCATTTGACAGGGCAAAGCCGCTCCGCTGGGGGAGCGGCTTCGTTACTCTTTAAACGTGCTGAGCAGCCCTTTTAACATGCCGTTGACTTGATTGACGACATTGATCATCTGCCCCATCGTGTTCATCATTTTGTTAATATCATACGTCCCGTCACTGTTTTTTAACTGGGCGAGAAAAGACGGGCGCGGCGGCGGCAGCAGCGACCCTGGTTTCGGGTATGGCATCGGGTGCGAAGGCGCGGCAGCGTGGAATGGCGAAGCATATGGCCAATGAATGGGCGCCGACGGAAGGTGGAAGGGCCAGCCGTATGAGTAGGGCCAATGGCCGCCGAAGCTGTATGGTCCGTGGGCGGGCGGCGGCGAAATTTGTCGCGGATAACGGTGCATGTGTATCCTCCCCATCTTTGATCATCGATTCCCCCAGCGAAAACAGGGGATCAGCTGCCACTAATATATGTGTGTATACTGGGCCGCGTGCGCGCGGACATGTAACCTCTTGTCGGAAGTTTTAATTTTCGGAAATCGCCCTTTCCTCCTATTTTCATGGTACGATGTAAAAAAAGGGGGAAGGGGGAAAAGCATCAATGAGCATCACGGAATTGAAACATAAGTTCATGGCGGTCAAACATTGCGAGCCGGCTGAGGCGAACGAACTGCTCGATTTCGCCCGTCGCCTTTATTTGCGCGGGGAAATTTCGCTTGCCCAATATCGCGACTTAGTGCGCGAGCTGGAACAAGCCGGCGCCTGTCAGCCGGACGAAACGGAAGAATACGCTGGACTTTAGGTCTCGAGGGAGTTTTTCCCTTCTTTTTTTTTGCATACTTTCGGCCTGAAATCCCCATCGTAATAAGCAAGGGGGGTGTTGGGCAATGGGCCGAGGCGTCCATTTCAACCATAAATTGAAAGGACATGACCACGAAAAACCGAAACATGGCGAGCCGGCGCCGCCGAAGCATACCGAGCGGGTCGAATATGAAATCAACACAGTCGCGACGGCTGAAGGCGGCCCTGTCTCGATCACAACAGGAAAAGATACGTAAAAGGAAAACGCTGTCCCCGCAGCCGAGGGGACAGCGTTTCTGCCGCCGGCTGTTTACACAAAATACAGTTTTGACGGCAACGGTCGCTCCGCGTTCGCTTTTTTCCCATCAAGCCGCCGTTCGACGCCGGCGATCCGCCCTTCAAGATGCGCGAGGTGCTCTTTGTTTTGGGCGTACCGCTCCTCAATGACATCCGCGATCACCTTTTCCATTTTCGCGTCCACCTGCTCGATGAGCGCGACAATTTCCTGAAGCTGCTTTTCAATCTCTTCTTTTTTCACTAACCGTTTTTCCATTTCCTCTCCCCCATTTCTGGCGTGATGATATTCCATTCGCGTCCAAGGGGATCACTCCCTGCTGCAGCGACAAAAGTAGAACAGATTCGGCAAAGAAAGCGGGATGCGGCCGCCATTCGACAACAAGAGCAGGCGCAGCCGTGGGGAAGAAAAAAAGGCGCATCTTTTCCGAGCGTATGGTATAATAAAAACCATTCAAAGGAGATGAACGCGATGGCACTCAAATATCCAGGAGGAAAAGAATACCGCGGAAACGGACCGAGCGCGGTGCGACCGCCGGCGGCAGCCGGCTATGCCAACCGCGGCATGACGCTCGAAGACGACTTAAACGCGACGAATGAATATTATCGGGAGCACGGCATCGCTGTCATCCATAAAAAGCCGACTCCGGTGCAAATCGTCCGCGTCGATTATCCGAAACGGAGCGCCGCCGTCATCAAAGAGGCCTATTTCCGGCAGGCGTCGACGACCGACTACAACGGCATCTATCGCGGCAAATACATCGACTTTGAGGCAAAGGAGACGAGAAACAAAACGTCGTTTCCGCTGAAAAATTTCCATGCTCACCAAATCCGCCATATGGCGCAAGTCATGGCCCACGGCGGCATTTGCTTTGCGATTTTGCGTTTTTCCCTGCTCAATGAAACGTATTTGCTTGACGCCTCCCACTTAATTGCCCGCTGGAATGAGCAAGAAGCCGGGGGAAGAAAGTCGATCCCAAAACGGGAGATCGAACAATACGGGCATTATATCCCGCTTGGCTACCAGCCGAGAATTGATTATATTAGTGTAATAGAAAACGTGTACTTCACCGCTTAAGGTGAAAACTTGTAAGAAAGGCAGGATTTGCTTATGTCTGGTGAATATCGTTCTCGTGTGGAACGAAAGCAGGCAGCGAAACAGACGAAACAAAAAAAGGCGAAAAAGAAAAGAGGGAGGTCCTGGTTGAAAGCGATCGCCATTGCGATAGTGCTGATGATCGCCCTTGGCGCCATCGGGGGGGTGGCTGCGTTCGCCTACTTTGTCAAGGACGCCCCTCCGCTCGATGAGGCGAAAATTAAAGATCCGCTCTCGTCGACCGTGTACGATATGAGCGGAAAGAAAGTCGCCGAGCTGGGCGGTTACAAACGGACGTACATCTCATACAAGGACGTGCCGAAAGTGCTGGAAAATGCGGTATTGGCGACCGAAGACGCCCGCTTTTACGAGCATCACGGCATCGACATCGTCCGTCTAGCCGGCGCGGTCATCGCCAATATTCGCGAAGGGTTCGGCGCGGAAGGCGGCAGCACGATCACCCAGCAAGTCGTGAAAATGACGTTCCTCTCATCAAAGAAAACGTTGGAGCGGAAAGCGCAAGAAGCGTGGCTCGCCTTGCAGCTTGAGCAAAAGTATTCGAAGCACGAAATTTTGGAAATGTACTTGAACAAAATTTATTACTCAGACGGCATTTATGGCGTCGCCCGGGCGGCGGAATATTACTTCGGCAAAACGAACTTAAAAGAGCTGACGCTCCCTGAGGCAGCGCTCTTGGCCGGCATGCCGCAAAGCCCGAACCGGTACAACCCGTACGATCATCCGGAGGCGGCGAAAAAACGGCGCGACACTGTCTTGTCGCTCATGGTGAAACATGGCTTTATCAGTGCGGAAGAAGCGGAAAAAGCGAAGCAGGTGCCGATCAAATCGATGCTCACCGAGCGGAAAAAGCCGCAAAATTCCGTGCCATACGACGCCTTCATTGACGAAGTGATCAAAGAAGTGACGGACAAAGCCAATGTCAACGTCTTTGAAGACGGGCTGAAAATTTACACGACGCTTGATCAAGAGGCGCAGTCGTACGTTGAAAAGCTATTAAACTCCGATCAACATTTTACCGCCAAAAAAGATTTGCAGTCGGGAATCGCCCTCGTCGACACGAAAACGGGCGCCATTCGCGCATTAGGCGGGGGACGCCACCGCGACAACATCGAGTTCGGTTTCAACTACGCAATTCAGCCTGTCGGCCAGCCCGGTTCAACGATTAAGCCGATTTTGGACTACGGGCCGGCGATCGAATATTTAAAATGGTCAACCGCGCACATTCTTGTTGACGAGCCGTATACGTACTCCGACGGCACCCCGATCCGCAACGCCGGCGGACGCTACGCCGGACCGGTGACGGTGCGCAATGCCCTCACATGGTCGCGCAACATCCCGGCGTTAAAAACGTTCCAAGCGGTCGGCAAAGAGCGGGCGAGAGAGTTTGCCAACCGGCTCGGCATGGGCTTTGACGAAGTATATGAGCCGTACGCAATCGGCGGCATATCGCGCTACGTATCGCCGTTGCAGATGGCCGGCGCCTACGCCGCCTTCGGCAACAACGGCGTTTACACGAAGCCGTATGCGGTGACGAAAATCGTCTTCCCAGACGGCACGGAAATGGACTTAAAGCCAAAACCGAAGCGAGTCATGCATGATTACACCGCATACATGATTACCGACATGCTTAAATCGGTCATCCGCTCTGGCACTGGGCGGTCCGCCTATGTTCCAGGGTTGGAGCTCGCCGGCAAGACCGGAACGACAAACTACGGCAAAGACGGCGCGAAGTTTGGCCTCAAACGGGACGATGTGCCGGACAGCTGGATTATCGGCTATACGCCAAACTACACGGCGGCCATTTGGGTCGGCTTCAGCAAAAAAAGCGAAACAGCTACATTAGGGAGTCGGGAGCAGCGCATTCCGAAGCTCTTGCTGAAAGATCTGATGTCCCATCTCGACGATGGCAGTGGAGAGTTTCAGCGGCCGGACAGCGTCGTCAAACTGCCGATCAAAAAAGGCACGAATCCGCCGAAACTTGCCGGCAAATACACGCCTGAAAGCAACATTACGTATGAATTGTTCGTGCGCGGCACCGAACCGACAGAAGTCGCAAAAGATGAGCCGGAAGAGCTCCCGGCTGTCAAAGGGTTGGCCGCTTCGTACGACCAAGCTGCCAACATGATTTCCGTCTCTTGGTCGTATGATGAGAAAACCGACGACACGCTGTTTGAAGTGCGCATCAAAGACGAGCAAGGGCATACGGAAACGGTCACGACCAAAGATTTAGGCGTGACAGTTACGAACGTGGCGCCAGGGGCTTCGTACACGATCGCCGTCTATGCCAAGGAAGGCGAGCGGATGAGCAAGCCGGCGATCACGAGCATCCGCATCCCTGGCGGCGAGCAGCCGACGGCGCCGGGCAATGGAGCGAACGGTGATGGCAACAACCGTGGCGCCGGAAATGGCGGCACGAACGGGGATAACAGCGATGATCATGGGGGCAATGGAAACAATCAAAATAACAACAATGGCGGAAATAGCGGAAACAACGGCAATGGCAACGAAGATCGCGATGATGGCGGCGAAGAGGACAACGGCGGCAAAGACAATGGCGGCGAAGACAACGGCGGCAAAGACAACGGCCAAGGGGATGGCGGCGCAACAACGCCAACGAAACCAACAACCCCAACGACGCCGACCAATCCACAATCAGGAAACAGCGGCAATGCTGGCATGAGAAATGGAAGCCGCCAGTGAGATCACCTGCCTCAAAAAAGCGGATGGCCCGATAAGCCATCCGCTTTTTCATGGCGACTTGCCTAGAAATATGCCCGTCCGGGAAAAAGCGGGCGAGCCCATTCAGTCGGCACGCGCACGTTTGTTTTCCCTCTTTCGCATCCGCTTTTTTCCCTCGCGACATAAATGAAGAAGCGGGCATACCGGGCATTGCGGCGCCTGCGCCTTGCAATGGTAGCGGCCGAAAAAAATCATCCGGTGGTGGGTGATCGACCATTCTTCCTTTGGAATGGTTTTCATCAACGTTTGTTCCACTTCCAGAACTGACGCGTCCCAACGGCAAAAGCCGAGCCGCTTGCTGACCCGCTCGACATGCGTATCAACGGCGATGGCCGGAACGCCAAATGCCACGGAGACGACGACGTTGGCCGTCTTCCTTCCGACGCCCGGCAGCTTCATCAATTCATCGCGGTCGCGCGGCACCTCACCGTTGTACTCCTCAATCAGCATCGCGCACAACTTTTGAATATTTTTCGCTTTGTTCCGGTATAATCCGATCGATCGGATGTCTTGCTCCAGCTCTTCAAGCGGCACCGCGATGTAATCGTGCGGCGTTCGGTATTTTTCAAACAAATGTTTCGTCACCTTATTGACGAGCGCATCGGTGCATTGCGCTGACAAAACGACCGCGATCAACAGTTCGAACGGATTGCGGTGCACAAGTTCGCAATGGGCATTGGGAAACATGTCCGCCATCACGTCCAAACAGCAGCGGATTTGCTGCTTCGTCAGCATCCCTCTTCTCCTCCTTTCGCGATGTTTGGCCATCCATACGAGCATTTCGCGATTTTGGCCAAACAAAAACGAGAGACTGCGCTCTCGTTTACGAGTCAAGCCAGTTGAAAAACGGAATCGTCTGCTTAAATTCTCCTGTCTCCTGTTTCGCCGGGCGGGCGAGCGGTTTCGGCTTGCGGAATTTTTTGCCGTAATCGTGCGCCTGCTCGATCGTGCGGATGCCGTTCTTTTTCCACTCAAACAAAATGCGGTCGATGTAGCGAAAGTTCAGTTTTCCCGACAGCACCGCCTCGCGCAGCGCAGCTTTAATGATGGCCGGTTCATGGCCGTCTTGGTCGATCCACATCGCGAGCGTTTCACACTCAAACGGGGAGAGCGGGCGGCCAAATTCTTGCTCAAAAACCGTATATAGGCTTTCCTCCTCCTGCTGGCCGCCGCACTCATCCTTGGCCGCTTCTGCATACAAATGGTGAACCAGCTGCTCCCAAAGCGGTTCGAGCGTATACTTTTCGCTGCGGATGCCGCGTTCGTCCGTATGCTCCTCAATGGCCACCATCCCCTTTCGCAAAAGGCGGCGCATCATTTCCATGCACTCCGCCGCCGGAACCGTCATTCTCTCGGCCAGCTCCGCCGGCGTCGGAAAGGTGATCCCTTGCTCAAAAAACGACTGCATATGCAAAAGCAGCACGAGTTCCGCCTCGCTCAAGCCAAGCTGTTTATAATGGTTCAATAACAGCTTTGGAACGGCGACGCTTCCTTGCGCCAGCCATTCGGCCACCTTTTTCTTTTCCATGCCGATGCACCTCAACTATAGTATAACATGCCGGCGGCAAAAAAACCCCCTTTTTGCAGGGGGTTACGGATACAAACGGTTGAGAAGGCGCGGGAATGGGATCGTTTCACGCACATGCTCGACGCCGCAAATCCAAGCGACCGTGCGCTCAAGGCCGAGCCCGAACCCAGAGTGCGGCACCGATCCGTATTTGCGCAAATCCAAATACCATTCATACGCCTCAAGCGGCAAATGGTGTTCCTCAAGGCGTTGCTTTAACAAGTCATAATCATGGATACGCTCCGAGCCGCCGATAATTTCCCCGTACCCTTCCGGGGCAATGAGGTCGGCGCACAACACAACGTCCGGCCGCTTCGGATCCGGCTGCATATAAAACGGCTTTAATGACGTCGGGTAATGAGTGATAAAGACCGGCTTCTCGAAACTTTCCGCAATGGCCGTCTCATGCGGCGCGCCGAAGTCGTCGCCCCACTCGATGTCGGTGAACCCTTTGTCGTGCAAAAGCTTGATCGCTTCGTCATACGTCAGGCGCGGAAACGGCGGCGTGACCAACTCAAGTTTGGACACATCGCGCTCAAGCCGCCCAAGCTCGAGCCGGCAGCGGCTGAGCACCGACTGCACAAGATAGGAGACGTACTCTTCCTGCAGCCGCAAGTTGTCTTCAAACTCGTAAAACGCCATTTCCGGCTCGACCATCCAAAATTCAATCAAATGGCGGCGCGTTTTCGACTTTTCAGCGCGAAACGTCGGGCCGAATGAAAATACTTTGCCGAGCGCCATCGCCGCTGCCTCCATATACAGCTGGCCGCTTTGCGACAAATACGCGTCTTCATCGAAATATTTCGTGTGGAACAGCTCGGTCGTTCCTTCCGGCGCGCTGCCGGTCAAAATCGGCGCATCGACTTTGACGAACCCGCGGTCGTTGAAAAACTCGTACGTTGCCCGAATGACCTCGTTGCGGATTTTCATAATGGCATGCTGACGCCGCGACCGAAGCCATAAATGGCGATGGTCCATCAAAAATTCGACGCCGTGCTCCTTTGGCGTAATCGGGTAATCGACCGCTTCATCGATGACTTGCAAGTCCGTAACCGACAGTTCGTAGCCGAACGGCGAGCGCTCGTCAATGCGCACTGTTCCGGTCACATACAGCGATGTTTCTTGCGTCAACGTTTTCGCGCGTTGGAATACTTCCTCTGAGACGTTCGCCTTTTCGACGACGCCTTGAATGAAGCCCGTCCCGTCGCGCAGCTGCAAAAAGACGATTTTTCCGCTCGAGCGCTTATTGGCCAGCCAGGCACCGATCGTGACTTGCCGGCCGACATATTGGTTTACTTCCGCAATCGTCGTTTTCACGTACTTATTCCCTCCAATGATTGACACGTCCATCATTCGCTATTATACCGTTGCGCCAACACGGCAGCAACGGCCAGGTCGGGGCGGCGAAATGCGGCGCTTTGTACTGCACCGGCCGTTGCCGCCTGACAGCATATCCACCCTGCCCCGTGTGGATTTGGTTACGCGCGCGCTTCCATGAATCGGCGGATGCGTTCCACCGCCGTTTCCAGCGCCTCAAGCGAAGTCGCATACGACAGGCGGACATTGTCCGGCGCTCCAAACCCGGAGCCGGGCACGAGGGCGACTTTCGCCTCTTCGAGCAAGACGGCGACGAACTCGTCGACCGTGCGGCAGCCCGCCATCTCCGCCGCTTTGCGGGCGTTCGGGAACAAGTAAAACGCCCCTTGCGGCTTGACGCATGTAAACCCTGGAATTTGCACAAGCTTGTCGTAAATGATATGGAGCCGCTCTTCAAACGCTCGGCGCATTTCTTCTACCGGATCCTGCGGGCCGCTGTACGCGGCGATGGCCGCGTATTGGGCGATTGACGTCGGGTTGGATGTACTGTGGCTCGCCAAGTCGGTCATCGCTTTGATGATTTCTTTTGGACCTGCTGCATACCCGATGCGCCATCCCGTCATCGAATGCGACTTCGACACCCCGTTGATGATGACGGTCTGCGCTTTCAGCTCCGGCGCCAGCTCAGCGATCGAGACATGCTTCGCTCCGCCGTAAATCAGCTTTTCATAAATTTCGTCGGAGACGATCAAGAGGCCGTATTCTAAGCAAATGTCACCGAGCGCCTTCAGTTCTTCGGCCGTGTAAATCATGCCGGTCGGGTTGCTCGGCGAGTTGATGATGACCGCCTTCGTCCGCGGCGTGATCGCCTGCTTCAGCTGCTCTGGCGTAATTTTGAAATCGTGTTGTTCCAGCCCTTCCACATAAACGGGAACGCCGCCGGCGAGCTTCACTTGTTCCGGGTAGCTGACCCAATACGGCGTCGGGATGATGACCTCATCGCCCTCGTCGAGCAGCACTTGAAAGAGGGTGTAAAGGGCGTGCTTCGCCCCGACGCATACAATCACTTCCGCCGGCTCATACTCAAGCCCTTGATCGCGGGCAAACTTTTTGATGATTTCCGCCTTCAGCGCCGGCAGCCCGCCCGAGGGCGTATATTTCGTATGCCCTTCGTTCATCGCTCTTACCGCTGCATCGAGAATGTGCCGCGGCGTATTGAAATCCGGCTCTCCGGCCCCGAGGCCGATCACGTCGTATCCAGCCGCTTTCAATTCTTTCGCTTTCGCCGTAATGGCCAATGTCGCCGATGGCGTCAGCGACGCCACCCGTTTTGCCAGTTTCATCGCTTCTTCCCCCTCATGTCCTCATCGTTGAAAACTGTACCTCTTCAAGAACGCGCCATCGGTGAAATGAAGGTAATAAAACGAATACCTTCCTTCCGAATCGATATATGTCAACTCCCAAAGAGGCACGCCTTTTTCCATGCCGAGCGTCGCGTCAATGATCTGCTGCGGGCGGCGGTCGCGCTCTAAAATGGCGCGCGCTTTTGCTTCGCTGATGCCGCTGTCCGCCCGCTTGACGACGACATTTCCTCCTTTTTCCGGCACCCAAACGACGACGTCCGTTTTTTCTTGCTTCGTCCGGCCGATGAATACAGTGTACGCTTCATCCCCATAATATGTATAGACTTTCTTGACGTCAATCAATCCGACTGCCTCCCTCGCCCGCGCAAGCGCGTGTTCCGCCATGGACCGTTTGGGCGCCATCGCCTCTCCATAAATCAACCATGCCTGCCAAATGAGGAAACCAAAAAAAAGGAGAGCCAACCATCCCCATTTTTTCATCGCGATCACGTCCGGTAAATCGTGAAGACGGCCTGTCGTTTGTCGTTCTCATCCAAAGCAAGGCCAAACATTAAATTGTTGCGCTTCAGCGTCCGGTTCAAGCAGTCGACAATTTTGTACAAATCGTCGGAATGCTGGACTTTGACGGTGGCGAGCACTTCAATTTTGCTTTCCATTTTCGTCGCTTCCTCCTGTGCGGCGCAAATTTTGTTACTTATACAGGCCGGCGGCTCCGGCAACAATACAAATACAGCAGATCTGCAGCCAGGCAGCGAAAGCCGCAGGCTGCCAGCATCGCAGTTGTGCTTCTTCCCTATTATAGCAGGTTTGTCCGACCATTTCATAACAAATTTGCCCGCCTACACCGCCAACGCAAATTTGCTTCCTTCCGCCCCGCTCGATGCGGGGAATTTTTTTGCTGCCTGCCATCTTTAGATTGCACCGTTTCCCCTCTCTTTATGAGAAGGAAGCGACGACATGCCCTAAACGCCATTGGGCCGGCGGCCTTGCCAAAGCCAGGCGTCCGCCGCATCGAGCAGCTCCAAAAGTCCACCCTCATGCACAGGAAACGGCGGCAGCGACGCGAGAAAGTCCGCTCGGTACGGAGCGTTCGTCAACCGGCGGTCAAGGACGAACACCAATCCCTTGTCGCGCTCGGTGCGGATGAGACGGCCGACGCCTTGCTTCAATCGGAGGACGGCCTCGGGAAGCGACAGCTCATAAAACGGATCGCCTCCCCGTGCACGAATGCGTTCGCTTTTCGCTTCCATCACCGGATCGTCCGGAGGAGCAAACGGCAAACGCGCGATGATGAGCGCATCAAGCGCATCCCCCGGCAAATCGACCCCCTCCCAAAAACCGCTCGTCCCAAACAGCACAGCGCGCTCAAACTGCAAAAACGTCCGGATGAGTTTGGCCGGACTGCCGCTTTGCACCCCTTGAGCGATCAAGACAAATGGTTCGTCCGCCTCGTCGTTTTTTAACGCCTCGACGGTCATTTTCAACAATTCGTACGATGGAAACAACACAAGCAGCCGCCGGCCGACGCGCCGGGCGACTGCTGTGATGGCCGCCGCTGCCGCCTCGGCATACGTCTCGACCGAAACAGCGGAAGCGAGCGGCATGTCCGCCGGCACAAAGAGCGCAGCCTGTTCCTCGTAGCGAAACGGCGCCGGAAACGAGCGGCACAGCGGATAAAACTCGTCCAACCCGAGGCGCCTCGTCATATACGCGAAACGCCCGCGAACCGTAAGCGTTGCGGAAGTCAAAATGACGCTCCGCTTTTTCATAAACAGCCGGTCCGCAAAAAAATCGGCGAGGTCGACCGGCTGGGAATAAAGGCGGACGGCGTTCGCCGCCCCTTTCTCATCCGCTTCGATCCAGCGGACGGCGCTGGGATCCGTTTCCGTCAACAGCCGGACAAGCGTTGCCAGCTGTCGCTCCAACGCCGCCAAATCCGCTGCCAGCGAAGCAGGCAACGGAGAACCATCCGCGGCGGGCGCTGACACAAGCGGCATCGCGGCACCGCATAGCGCCGCTGCCGAGTCGCGCAGACGCCAGCATAACTCCGTCGCTGCCTGCCACGTCCGGCCGCCCTCGTCAGCCGGGGAAAAACGGCAGCGGCAACGGCCGGCCCGCGCCGGCTTTTTCGCAAGCGCATAGCGGCGCAGCAAACGGAACAGCTCGTCCCCTTCAAATTGCAACTCTTCCAAACGCCGTTGGCAGCGGGCGATCGCGTCTTCCGCTTCACCGTGCTCCGCTTCCGGCCATTTTCCAAGCGTTTGCGCTATTTTGGCCGTCAGCAGACGAAAAGACACGTAGTCAATCCGTTCGCCAAACGAATGGGCGGCAGCGTCCTCGAGCCGATGGGCCTCATCGATGACAAGATGGCGAAACGGCGGCAAAAGCGGCGAAGAAGCTGTCAAATCATGAAGCAAAAACGCGTGGTTCGTAATGACAATATTCGCCCGCTCGGCGCGTTGTTTCGCTTGGGCGAAAAAATGATGCCTCCCGCCGTCTTCCCCCTCGCCAATGGCCAGCTCTGACAACAAAAGACGGGCGCCGGACGACACATTCAATTCGTCCAAATCGCCGCTGTCTGTCTCAAGCAGCCAGACGAGCAGCTGGCACTTCAACAGCGCCGCATCGTACGTATCGCACGGTTCAGACAAAAACGAAACGAACTTGTCGAGGGAAAGGTAGTTTTGCTTCCCTTTCAAGACGGCGACCCGAAGCGGAAACGGCACGACTTGCCGCAGCACGGGCAAATCGCGGCGGATGAGCTGCTCTTGCAGCTGAAGCGTATGCGTGCTTACCACGACCCGCTCCTGGCGCTCACCGGCAAAAAAGGCGGCGGGAATCAAGTAGGCGAGCGATTTGCCGAGCCCGGTTCCCGCCTCAATGAGCGCATGCTGGGACGTCGACAGCGCCTCATAGACAAGCCGCATCATCTCCCACTGCCCTTCACGTCGTTTGTAGCCAGGAAGAGGAAGGGGCGGCGCCTGTTCATAAAAAGCAGCGAACGAGGCGGAAGGGGAATGCCGTCTGCCGTCATCCGGCTTTGGCGCCGGTTTTTTCAGCGCAATGCCGCGGTATACCGCGACCGTGTCATCCACTGGCGCTTCTTTTCGTTTTTCCGCAATGACGGCGTCCAAGAGCGAATAAATGTCGCTTTTCAAATGGCGGGCGAGGCGGCGCAGCTGTTCAAGCGTCAACAAGGGCAGGCGGTGCAGCCGTCCGAGCAGGGCAATGAACAGTTTGGCGGTCACTTCCGCATCGCTGTCCGCCTGGTGCGGGCGATCATGGCGAAGGCCGAGCTGTTTCGCCAAATCGCCAAGCTTGTAGCTTTCCGCCGACGGCAGCACGATGCGCGCAAGTTCCACCGTATCGATCGTCGGACCGGCAAACGGCGGACGCCCGGCCCGCTCGAGCTCCGCCTGCAAAAACGGCAAATCAAAATCGACGTTATGCGCGACGAAATACGCCCCCTTCATCATGGCGGCAATCTCGCCCGCTTTATCGGCAAACAGCGGCGCCTCTTCAACGGTCTGCTCGTCAATATTGGTCAGCTGTTGGATGAACGGCGGGATCGGCTGTTCAGGGTTGAAAAAGCTGGCAAACCGCGCCACGATCGAGCGGCCTTCCACCACCGCCATGCCGAGCTGGATGATCCGGTCGCCCTTTTTCGGCCCGTTTCCGGTTGTCTCCAAATCAATAATGACAAAGCGCATTGCCATAAACGATCACCTCAAAACGAAAAGGGGCGGAAAGCCCCTTTTTGACCACATTATAAAATCGTATGTGCCGGCTCTTCGGCGATAAGCTGCGCGATCCGGTTGTGTTCGTCCATAATGGCGATTTTCGGACGATGCGCGGCGACTTTTTCTTCCGGAACGAGCGCATACGAAATTACGATGATGATATCCCCTTTTTGCACGAGGCGGGCGGCCGCGCCGTTTAGGCAAAAGACGCCGCTGCCGCGCTCCCCGGGGATGATATACGTTTCAAAGCGGGCTCCATTATTATTGTTGACCACCTGCACTTTTTCATTAGCCACCATGCCGACGGCGTCCAAAATATCTTCATCGATGGTAATGCTGCCGACGTAATCCAGGTTCGCTTCCGTCACACGGGCGCGATGAATTTTGGCGTTCATGAGCGTACGAAACATGGACGATCCCCCCTTTTACTCCCCTCGCCTGTCCGCTGCAGGCAACTCGACCATGATGTTATCGATCAAGCGGGCGCCCGCAAACCGGACGGCAACCGCAATGAGAACCGTTCCGGCGAGCGCCGAAAGCGGCGTTAAATCGGGATATGAGCATACTTCAACATAATCGATTTCCGCATGCGTATGCGCCTCAATATGCTCCCGCACGAGGCGGCGGATGGCTTCCGCGTTCCGCTCCCCGCGGTCAACAGCCGCTGCTGCGGCCTTAAGCGCCTCGTAGAGCGCCGGCGCTTCCTTTCGCTCCTGCGGCGATAAATAAACGTTGCGCGAGCTTTTCGCCAGCCCGTCGGTCTCGCGCACCGTCGGCACCGGCACGAGCTCGATCGGAAAATTAAAGTCGCGGATTAAGCCGGCGACAACGGCCACCTGCTGGGCGTCTTTCATCCCGAAATAGGCGCGGTCCGGCATGACGATATTGAACAGCTTAATGAGCACGGTCGCCACGCCGTCGAAATGACCGGGCCGCGACCGCCCACACAACACATCGGTGCGCGCCTTGACGACCGCTTGCACCGAGAGCGGCGCCGGATACATTTCGTCCACCTCCGGGTGAAACAATACGTCCACGCCATGCTGGCCGGCGATGCGCCGGTCGCGCTCAAAATCGCGCGGGTAGCGGGCAAAATCTTCGTTCGGTCCAAACTGAAGCGGGTTAACAAAAATGCTGAGCACAACGATATCGTTCTCTTCGCGCGCCCGGTCGATGAGCGCGGCGTGCCCATCGTGCAAATAGCCCATCGTCGGGACGAACCCAATCGTTTTTCCTTCGCGGCGATATTGGCGCATCAACGCCTGCATTGTCGCAATGCGGTCGACAACGATCATCATTGCTTTCCTCCGTATAACGCCACCCATTCTTCTTCCTTCATGGTAAACGCGTGCGCCGGCTCTGGAAACTGTCGCAGTTTGACATCGGCGACATAGTTGGCCAATGCCTGGACGACGGCATCTTGAATGACGGCGTATTGTTTGACAAACTTCGGCACACGGTCAACACCGTAGCCGAGCACATCATGATACACGAGCACTTGGCCGTCCACCTCGGCCCCGGCGCCGATGCCGATGACAGGAATATGAAGCTCCCGGGCAATGGCGGCGCCAAGCTGCCTTGGCACGCATTCGAGCACCAAGGCGATCGCGCCCGCTTGTTCGCACTGTTTCGCATCATCCATAAGCTTTTTGGCGCTTTCCGCATCTTTGCCTTGCACTTTGTAGCCGCCGAGGACGCCGACCGACTGCGGTGTCAGCCCGAGGTGGGCGACGACCGGCACGCCGGCTTTCGTCAGCGCGGCGATGACGCCGGTAACTTCATCGGCTCCTTCCACTTTGACGGCGTTCGCCCCCGATTGCTGCATGATGCGCCGGGCGTTTTGCAACGCTTCCTCTTTCGACGCATGGTAGGACATAAACGGCATGTCCGTGACGACAAACGTGTTGGGCGCGCCCCGCCGCACCGCCTTCGTATGATGAATCATGTCCTCAACCGTCACCGGAATCGTCGAGTCATAGCCGAGCACGACCATGCCGAGCGAGTCGCCGACCAAAATCATGTCCACCCCGGCTTGCTCCGCGAGCTTGGCCGATGGAAAATCATAGGCGGTCACCATGACGATGGGCTCGCCTGTCTGTTTCATGCGAAAAAAATCCGTTTTCGTCTTCACATTGACTCCCTCCCCTTTTGTTGCAGAGGAGGTGACGCGACCGAAACAAAACGTCCTTCTTTCCCGCCTTGAGAAAGAAGGACGCCATAAACCGCCGTCGGTTTCGTTCACCCCTCTGTCCCAGTCCTTCGAGTAAGGATCAAGGCAGATCGTCTCAACCATTTATTCATGTTGCCAGCCTCGGTGCAGCTCTTTCTTGACAAAGATACTGCCCTTTCCTCGCCTTGTATTTTAATAAAATTATCACAATTTTTCTAGTGGCAATTTACAACTGAATATCGGCTGAGTGAATATAATGGGTGTTTTGCTCCTCATCTTCGAGAATGAGCAGCCCGTCTTCGGTGATGCCGCGGGCGATGCCGCGAATCGTTCCGCCCAGCGTTCTTGCCGTCACCGGCTTGCCGATCGAAACCGCATACCCTTCCCAAAGAAGCTTGATGGGGCGGAAGCCGTGCGCCAAATATTGCTTATACAGCCGCTCGATGCGGAGCAAAATTTCTTGAATGAGCGGCGCGCGCTTGATGCGTTCGCCTTTTTCAATGGCAAGCGACGTGGCGATGGCGCGAATGTCCTCGGGAAATTGTTCCGCTGTTTGATTGACGTTAATGCCGATGCCGACGATGACCGAGCGGACGCGGTCGGGATCGGCCTGCAGCTCGGTTAAAATGCCGACGCCTTTTTTGCCGTGAAGCAAAATGTCGTTCGGCCATTTAATATCCGGGACAAGCCCGGTCACTTCTTGAATGGCTTGGCTAATGGCCACCGCCACAAGCATCGTCAATTGCGGCACCCGCTGCGGAGGGATGGGCGGGCGCAAAATAAGGCTCATCCAAATGCCGGTTCCTTTCGGAGAAAACCATTTCCGATCGAGGCGCCCGCGGCCGGCTTTTTGCTCTTCCGCGACGACCAGCGTCCCCTCCGGCGCCCCTTCGTACGCCAGCTTGGCGGCGATGCGCTGCGTGGAATCGACTTCCTCGAAAAAATGGATCGTATGGCCGAGCGTTTCCGTTTTCAGGCCGAGCTGGATTTCATTCGCCGTCACCTTATCCGGCGTGCTTACGATCCGATAGCCAAGGCGGCGCACCGCTTCGAGTTCAAAGCCTTCTTTGCGCAGCTCCTCGATGTGTTTCCATACGGCCGCCCGCGAACAGCCGAGCCGTTCGCTGATTTTTTGTCCCGACAAAAACTCGCCGTTCGCTTCTGCAAACAGCTCTAACAGTTTTTTTCGCGTGTCCGATTGCGCTCCATGAGCCATGCGTAAATCCGCTCCTTCTCGTTCTCGACTTCTCCGTTGACGACCGCCCGCCATATGGCGTCAAGCGCCTCTTTCACCCACGGGCCGGCCGGTTTCCCGACCCACTCGATCACGTCTTTTCCGTTGACCGCCAGCTCCCCTTTCGTTTTGATCGGCAAGGAGGCAAAGCGGCGGCGCAGTTTCTCATGCCATGGCCCAGGCGGCGCGCCGGTGAAGGCGGCGCGCACTGTTTCCACCGAGAGCGCCCGCTCAAGGCCGGCGGAAAACAGCTGTTCGTTCGTCCATGCTTCCGGCCGTGGAATGTCAGCCAACGCCGTCAAAATGGCGCCCGCTTCGTCGACCACTTTGTTCGGGAGCTTCCACGCGCGCAAAAACGGCCGGCTTTCCTGCACACCAAGCGCATGGCACAAAAGCGCCCACCGTTCTTCGCGCGCGGCAAGCCATGGCCAACGATAAGCCGCCGCCAGACGCAGTTGCTTCTCTTTCCCTGCCAAACCAGGCAAGTAAGCGTTCAATCCGGTTTCGGCCAACAGCGGCAGCGCCCTGGCGGCAAACGGACCGCCGAGCAGCTTTTCCATCTCCATCGTCATCCGCTCGACTGAAATGTGGGCCAAAAGCGGAGCGTTTTGGACGATCGCCTGTTCCGTATCCGGCGCAAGCGCAAATCCGAGCTGGCTGACAAAGCGAACGGCCCGCATCATGCGAAGCGCATCTTCACGAAACCGCTTTTCCGCCTCTCCGACGGTGCGAATGATTCGCCGGCGAATCGCCTCTCGCCCTCCAAACGGATCAATGATAGTCCCATATTCGTCCATGGCGATGGCATTCATCGTAAAATCGCGCCGTTTTAAGTCTTCCTCAAGCGAGCGGACAAACGTCACCGACTCCGGACGGCGGTAGTCCTCATAGTCGCCGTCCGTGCGAAATGTTGTCACTTCATACGCTTTTCCTTTATGGACAACGACGACCGTGCCGTGTTTCGAGCCGACATCGATCGTCTTTGGAAAAATCGCCATAACGTCTTCCGGCAAGGCGCTTGTCGCAATATCCACATCGCCGATCGGGCGTCCAAGCAGCAAATCACGCACCGCTCCGCCGACGAAATAGGCGTCATAGCCATGCTGTTTCAGCTGTTGAATGATGCCGAGCGCCTCTTGAAACGGCGGTTTCATCATTTCACCTTCCTTGCGGCGAGCGAAATGTACAGCTGTTCATATTGCCCGACGATGTCGGACGAACGAAACTTTTGCTCGACCGTTTGCACGGCCTGGCGCGCCATCTCTTGATGAAGGCGGCGGTCGGTCAGCAGCATAAGCGTCCGCCGAGCCGCTTCTTCAACATCGCCAAGCGGACATAAAAACCCGCTTTTTCCGTCTTCGATCACTTCCGGAATGCCGCCGATGGCGGTGCCGATGCACGGAACGCCGCACGCCATCGCTTCGAGCAGGACAAGCCCGAAGCTTTCTTTTTCCGACAAGAGCATCATCACATCGCTGATCGAGTACAGCTCTTCGAGTTTGTCCTGTTTCCCCAAAAATCGGACATCGCCGTTGAGCCCGAGCTCTTTGACAAGCCGGCAGACGACGGTCATTTCTGGGCCGTCGCCGACAAGCAAGAGCTTGGCCGGCATATGGCGGCGGACGATGGCAAACGCCCGCACGACATCGGGCACGCGCTTCACTTTCCGAAAGTTGGAGACATGGATCACGACCTTTTCCTGTTCACTGATGCCGTATTCCCGCCGCAAATGGCCGGCCTCCCGACGGCGGTACACGCGTTCGTCGACAAAGTTGTACACCGTATAGATCGGTTTTTGCACATCGAGCAACTCGTACGTCTGCCGCACGAGGGCGTCAGACACCGCGGTGACGATATCGGACTGCTCAATGCCGAACTTGATCATGTCAGACAGCGACGGATCATAACCCAAGACGGTAATATCGGTGCCGTGCAGCGTCGTGACAATCGGCAGCTCGCCGACCATTTGTCGCGCCAGCACGGCGCAAACGGCGTGCGGGACGGCGTAATGGGCATGAAGCACATCGAGCCGTTCGCGCTTAGCCACCGCCGCGATTTTGTTGGCAAGGGCCAAATCGTACGGCGGATACTGAAAGACCGAATACTGATTGACGTTCACTTCATGGTAATAAATGTTTCCATATACTTTGTTCAACCGAAACGGCATGCTCGAGGAAATAAAATGGATCTCATGCCCTTTTTCGGCCAGCAGCTTGCCGAGCTCGGTGGCAACGACCCCTGAGCCTCCGACTGTCGGATAACAAACAATCCCGATTTTCAGCTTCATCGCGCCTCCTCGAATAAATCAAAAAGATGAATCGGCGTTTTGGACAAAAACCCTTCGGCATAGGCGGCGCCAATTTGCTGGCCAAACCAACGCTCGCGGCTTTCCACCGTCTCGATGTAGCCGTTTGTCAGCGGCGTGTCCACCGAACCGGGCCGCTTTTCAAATTGGCTTTCATACGCGCGCAGGCTCGCCAGCTTGTCGCCGACCGTCTCGCTAATATCGATCAGAAAATGCGGCCGTTCAAACGCATTGATCATGTAATAATACATAGCGCGGACGCGGTGGGCGTCGCCAAGCTCCCCGGCGCCGTAGCGGCGGATGCCGGCAGAAAAGACCGCCTCCTCGACAAGGCGGGCGCATTGCCCGTGGTCGGGATGACGGTCGACCCAATACGGAGCAAAGACGACGCGCGGGCGGTAGCGGCGGATGACCGACACGATGCGGCGAATCGCCTCTTCCCTGATCAAAAGGCCGCGATCCGGCAGCCCGAGGTTGAGGCGAAGCGCCACGCCAAGCCGCCGGGCCGCCTCGGCCGCCTCTTTCTGCCGCTCGTCGACCGTGCCGTTGGACGACAGCTCCGCCTTCGTCAAATCGCAAATGATCACCCGAAAACCGCGGCGCGTGTATTTGGCGATCGTTCCGCCCATGCCGATTTCAACATCATCCGGATGGGCGCCAAACGCCAATAAATCACACGTTTCCGTCATCGCTGTCACCTTTCTGTTTTCGATTCCTCCCCGCCTTTTGTTCGGCCGCGCACAATGCTGCGCCATGCCAAATCGCCGCGCTCCAACGCACGGATGAGCAGCTCGGCCGTACCGATGTTCGTCGCCAACGGCACGGCATAGACGTCGCAAAGGCGCATCAACGCGCTGATGTCCGGCTCGTGCGGCTGGGCGGTCAGCGGGTCGCGGAAAAAAATGACAAGGTCCATTTCATTGCGGGCGATCATCGCCCCAATTTCTTGGTCGCCCCCGTACGGTCCGGACTGGAAGCGGTGGACGGCAAGGCCGGTCGCCTCCTGAATGCGCAGCCCGGTCGTGCCGGTGGCATACAGTTCATGGTTGGCCAGCACGGGCGCATAGGCGGTCGCAAAGGCGACCATGTCCTCTTTTTTCTTGTCGTGGGCAATCAAGGCGATTTTCACGTTCCCCCTCCCTCGTTTGCGCAAGCCGCGCTATTCTAAAATATGTTCAAGCCCATACACAAGCGTATGTAAATGCATGACCGTCTCGACGGCAAGCTTCACCCCGGACATAAATGAACTCCGATGAAACGAGTCATGGCGGATCGTCAACGTCTGACCGTCGCCGCCAAAAATGACTTCTTGATGGGCGACAAACCCCGGCAGGCGGACGCTGTGGATCGGAATGCCGTCGTACGCGGCTCCGCGCGCCCCTTCAAGCGTTTCTTTTTCGTCCGGATGACCTTGCTTTTTCGACGGACGGACCTCGGCGATGAGCTGCGCCGTTTTCAACGCCGTTCCGGACGGAGCATCCAGCTTTTGGTCATGGTGCAGCTCGATAATTTCTACATCCGTGAAATATTTGGCCGCCATGCGGGCGAATTTCATCATCAGCACCGCGCCGATGGCAAAGTTGGGCGCGATGATGGCGCCGATGTTGTTCGCCTCAGCGAGTTCGGTCAGCCGCTCGATCTCTTCCGGCGTGAATCCCGTCGTGCCGACAACCGGACGAACGCCGTAACGCAGCGCCAGCTCCGCATGCCGCTTTCCAACTTCCGGCGTCGTCAAATCGATGAGCACATCCGGCTTCACCTCGACAAAGCAACGGGCGGCATCGGTGTAAATGGGGGCATTGACGCCGGCAAACCCTTCGATGTCAGCCAAATTTTGGCCATCATAGCGGCGGTCAATGACCGCAGCCAGCTCGAAATGATCTGTTTTTTGCACGAGCGCCACCGCCTCGCGGCCCATGCGGCCGCGCGGCCCCGCGATGACGATGCGAATCGTCATGATTGTTCCTCCTTCCGCGTCCAGCGGTCGCGGTCGCGGGTGCGAAACTTGTCCATCACCCGATCGTGCGCCGCCTGCAAATCAATGCCGAGCGAATTGGCAAAACAAATGAGCACAAACAGCAAATCGCCCAGCTCTTCTTCCACCGTTTTTTCTTGTTCGGTCGCCTTTTTCGGTTTTTCCCCGTAGTAGTGGTTCACCTCTCGCGCCAGTTCGCCGAGCTCTTCGGTCAGCCGCGCCAGCATGGCGAGAGGGCTGAAATAGCCTTCCTTAAACTGGCTGATGTATTCGTCTACTTCACGCTGCATCTGTTTCATCGTTTTCTCCTGCATGGCCATCACCTCGCCTGTTTCCATGTTAACGAAAAGCAGCGCATTTGACAAATGTTTTCGCCTTGTGCCAAATCATCGCGCTTCCGCGCCATCATTGCCTGGGCGGACAAGTTCCTCTATAATGAAGACGCCGACTATTTTTGCGGACGGAGGGACGATATGGTTTTCGGCTTAAAGATCAAAAACAGTTTGTTTATTTTGCTCGGCGCTGCCATTTTTGCCTTTGGGCTCGTCCATTTCAACATGCAAAACAACTTGGCGGAAGGCGGCTTCACCGGCATTACGCTTCTTCTTTATTTTTTGTTTGGTTTTGATCCGGCCATCACCAACCTGGCGCTCAATATTCCGCTCTTTTTGATCGGTTGGAGGTTGCTCGGCCGCCAGACGTTTCTTTATACTGTCATCGGCACGGTCGCGGTTTCCATTTTTTTATCGATCTTCCAACGCTACATGATCCATATGCCGCTCCGTCACGACATGACGCTGGCAGCGCTGTTTGCCGGCGTGTTTATCGGCGTCGGCCTCGGCATTATTTTCCGCTACGGCGGCACAACCGGCGGCGTCGACATTATCGCCCGCCTCGTCCATAAATACAAAGGCATCAGCATGGGCAAAACGATGTTTGCCTTTGACGCCGCCGTCATCACGTTGTCGCTTCTTCTTTACCTGTCATACCGCGAGGCGATGTATACGTTGGTCGCCGTCTTTATCGCCGCCCGGGTCATTGATTTTCTGCAGGAAGGCGGCTATGCGGCAAAAGGGGCGACCATCATCTCAGAAAAAAGCGAAGAGATCGCCAACCGGATCTTGACAGAGATGGAGCGCGGCGTCACTGTGCTCAAAGGGCGCGGCTCGTATACGAAACGCGACCGTGACGTGCTGTATTGCGTCGTGGCCAAAAACGAATTGCCCCGCCTCAAAAGCGTCATTATGTCCGTCGATCCGCACGCCTTTGTCGCGGTCACCGATGTGCACGACGTGCTCGGCGAAGGGTTTACGCTAGATGAGCACAAGCGGCCGCTGGAGCAATAAGGACTGAGTCCCTGTCCTCAACATCTCGGGGCATGCCCGGCTTGCCAGGTGCCGCGCAGCCGTCAAAATAAAAAAGAGGGGGAAACCATTCCCCCTCTTGAAAGCAAGCCGGCTCCTATTCTTCCGGCTGCCGCGCCCGCTTCGCCTCTTTTTCTCCTCTGTACTTCCGCCAGCCGACATACGTCAACGTTAAGACGATCATTCCACCGGTCGAAATCATGACCCAAATGAGCGACGGGTCGGCTTCGTCCTTTTTCACCCCGTCAAACAACGCTTCTATATTGCGGCGCGCGGCAGCAAGCTGCTCGCGCTGCTCGCTTTGGCCAAGCCGCCAAAACGAAGCGCCTTGCAGCACTTCGAGGTCATGGTCGACCTTTTTCGCTTCTTCCGGAGGCACATCGATTTTCACGCTCGGCTCAATCAAGGCATAGCGATCCATAAACTGGCGAAGGGCAGCCGCATACGCCTTCCTCTCTCCGCGCTCCGCCGCCTGTTCCATCACGGCAAACGCCTCCATGACGGCGGGTTCCATCTCGGACCAGAGCGGTTGATAGGTGGAGTGAACAGCATCGACGACAAGGCGGAACTGTGTAAGAGCAGCGACCTTGCCCTCGTCTGGAATCGGCGCTGTCATGGCTTTGACGGCATGTTCGTGCGTGACAGTCACCGCCCGCAGCTCATCGGCCGTTTTCAACCGTTTTTTTCGCCTCAAGGGCAAAAAATCGTTCAGAAAAATAGAGGAGCACCTCTTTTGCTTCGGCAAAACGCTCGTTTTTCCCTAACTGCAGCGCCTCGTCGGAAATATCGTCCAGCTGCTCCCAACCGCTTGGTCGTCCGGCCGCGCCAACGAGCGCTGGCCATAAAAAGATGAACGATAACAACATGGCCAGCCCGATTCGTTTCATCATCGTCCCTCCCTCATTCATTACTACAATGTATGAAGGAGTGGACAAGAGTAGACCAAGGAACCGCCATCAAGACGCGGCTGAATTTTCTATTCCGCTTTCGGACGGAAATCGATGCGGCCGCCTGGCAAAAGCGGCTGCCGCCGCACGCGGATGCCAAGCCAATACGCAGCGGCAATGGAAGCCATGCTCAACCAAAAGGTAAAATAGCCAATTTGATCGGCGTATCGTTCCAACATATGGTAACGAGGCATCATGCCAAACACGTAATCGATGACATCGTTATGCAGCGTCCAAACCGCCGCCAAGGCGAGATGGACGGAGCGAAATCGATAAAACGAAGCGTACAGTGCGCCTTCGACCGCCATCGCCCCGTGCGACACAACGAGCATCCAGCCAGCCCAATCGAGCGTCCCCGTGACGCGCCAAACGAGCACGTTCATGACGACGGCCCAAATCCCGTATTTGACAAGCGTCACCAACGCGAGCGCCTCAAACAGCGGCGAGGATCGGCCCAGCAGCCAAGCGGCGAGGACGAGCACAAAAAAAAGGCTCGCCGTCGGGCTGTCGGGAACAAACGGCAAAAAGACGGGCGGCGTCTCCGCAAGTTGATAGCGGTACCAATAATAGCCGTAAACGGTGCCGGCGGCATTCACGAACAACAGCAACCAAACAACCGGCCGGGCGGCCAATATTGCATAAAGCCATGCCATCATCTGCACCTCGCCTCGGTTTCATGTTAGCACGAAAAAAGCTGACTAACGCGAGTCAGCTTTCCGTGCCGAACGAATTATTCCGCTTTTAAGCCGGCGATGAATTCCGCCATTTTTTTCAGCTCTTCATCCGTGCCTTTAAAAATGCCACCTGGCATGTTGCCTTTCCCTTCTTTGGCGATCTTCGCGATCTCTTCCGGCGTCAAGCCGGTGCCGATGAGCGACGGGCCGGCGCCGCCGGACAAGTTTTGTCCGTGACACGATGTACATGTGTTCGCTTGGGCGATTTTATAGCCTTCCGCGTTCGTATCAATTTCCACTTCCGCGCGAATTTTCCCTTGCTCAGCTGCTTTTTTCCAGTCGTGTGTAACGACCGCCTCCCATGTCAAATAAACAATAGATGCGAGCGCCAACAACATCATGCCGGTTGCCACCGGGCGCTTCCAAGGACGGCGCTCCGGACCGCGATCCAAAAACGGCGCCAGCAGCAAAGCGGCAAACGCCAGCCCCGGCATGACGATCGCACCGATAACCGTATACGGACCGGACGCATACGAGTATTTGAGCAATTGGTATAAGAACAAGAAATACCAGTCAGGCAGCGGCACGTACGTCGTGTCCGTCGGGTCAGCGATCCGCTCAAGCGGCGACGGGTGGGCGACCGTCAAGCATAAGAAACCGACGAGAAAGACCGAACCGACCAACCATTCCTTGAGCAGGAAGTTCGGCCAAAACACTTCCGTTTTCCCGGGATATTCTGAATAGTCCTTCGGAATATTCGGTTTTCTTACCGCGGGAACACGGGAATCGCCGACGAATTTCATTCCTTTTCCGCGATGCATTGCGTGATTCCCTCCTTTTTTCTATCGCCTCGAAACGCGGGCCGACCGATCATAGCGGACCGGAAATGCCTTGTCTACGAATCATTAAAAAGTGCGCTGCCATTAAGCCGAGCAAAGCGGCCGGCAAGAAGAAGACGTGAATGGCAAAAAAGCGCGTCAACGTTTGCGCGCCGACAATTTCCGGATCTCCAGCCAACAGCGTTTTGATCGCCGGACCGATAAGCGGCGTCGCCTCCGCGATTTGCAAACCGACTTTCGTCGCGAACAGCGCTTTCATATCCCATGGCAACAAGTAACCGGTAAAGCCAAGACCCATCATCACCATAAAGATCAATACGCCGACGATCCAGTTCATCTCGCGCGGCTTTTTATACGCCCCTTGGAAAAAGACGCGCAACGTATGTAAGAACATCATGACGATGACAAGGCTCGCCCCCCAGTGGTGCATGCCGCGCACAATTTGGCCGAACGCTACTTCGTTTTGCAAATAATACACCGATTCCCATGCGTTTTTAATATCCGGGACGTAGTACATCGTCAAAAACATGCCCGACAAAATTTGAATGACCGTGACAAAAAACGTCAGTCCGCCGAAACAATAGACAAAGGCGGAAAAATGGTGGGCCGGGTTGACGTGCTCCGGAACTTCGTGATCGGCGATATCCCGCCATAAAGGCGTAATATCTAAGCGTTCATCAACCCAGTCATACAGCTTGTTTAACACGCATTACGCCTCCTTTCTTGGTTTCGCCTTGCCTAAATACAGCTTTCCGTCTTTAACTTTGTACTCGTAACGGTCAAGCGGCGCTTGCGGCGGCGTCCCCGGAACGTTCGTGCCGTCTTTCGTGTAGAGACCGTAGTGGCATGGACAGAAAAAATGGTTCGGATGCTCTTTATCCGTGTTCCAGTCAACCGTACAGCCAAGGTGTTTGCAAATCGGCGACAGGGCGATAATGTCCCCCTTTTCATCCTTGTACACCCAAGCTGATTTCGGCTCTTCCGACTCGTACCAAGCGTCTTTCACCTTCACTTTAAAGTCGAAGCGCTTCGGTTCGGTCGTAATTTCTTTGACGTCCGCCACCGCGACCATCTCCGTCCCTGCTTCATCCTTCAAGACCGGATCGAAAGCAAAACGGAGCATCGGCATCAGCATTCCTGCCGCCATAAAACCGCCGACGCCGGTCAGCGTGTAGTTTAAAAACTGACGTCTCGTTACACGATGTTTGTTGTCGCTCATCGTCTTCCCCCCTCTATGCAAAATCAAGTCCGCACCAGACGATTGTATGTATAACAACATATAAAAAACTAGGACATTCTAATGATAGCTCAATTGCTAGACAAGGTCAATATCGCAGGCGGCAAAACGTCGGACTTTGCCCAGCTTACCTTTTTGTCCAGCAGCTGACGAAAAAGCGGATCAGCTCAGCCGCCTGCTCCTTGACGAGTTCGTGCCTGTACGATTCCTCCATGTTCTCGAGCGGAACGTCCGGAACGAGCCAAACGCGGTCAGCTTCTTCGCCCTCTTGCCACGCCGGGTCACACGTCACGTAAAACACATGCTTCATCCCCTCCTGTCCAAGCCGGCTTGTCCAGCCCGCCAGCCGCTCTGCCAGCGATGGCCGCGGCTCATCGGCAAAATACACAAACGCCGGCAGCAAAAACACACGGCCTCTCAGCTGCCGCTCAGCCTCGGCGGCCACAAGCCCGACGAGCTCCCCGCCCGAGGCGAGCCGCCTCGCTCTTTGGTCGATGGCCACCGGCAAAAGCGGAACGAGTGCCGTATCAATGTAGTCGCGCTCTTTTTCGTAGATGGCGACGTCCCCGCTTGTCCATTTCATCGTTACTCCCCTTTGCCATAAAGTTCGTTCCTTATCACCATACCATATTTTTCGACAAAAGAAAAACCTTGCCGGCGGCAAGGTTTTTACAATTTGTTTAATTCATCGGTCAGGCGGCGGAACGCCTCTTCATCATGGCGGTCGAGCGCCTCGTCAATCAGCTTCATGAGCCGCCCGCGCCGGAATTCGTAAATGGAGCGTTCCAAAAACTGCTCGGCGAGGCGCTGGTCGTTTTCGCTCACTTGCGCCTGTTTGGGCGCGTGCGGATTTTCCTCAAGCACGGCGACATATTGCGGCGAATGAAAAGAAGCGCGGAAATTCAGTTGAATGTAAATATCTTCGTCGCGGTTTAAACGGATGTCATGGAACGATTTCTCTGCATCGGTTGTCATCACATTCCCTTTGTAGAAGCGAAACGGCACGTCATCCACGCAATGGGTCGACATCACGATGCCGCGCGGGCAATATTGGGCGTTCTCGACAAAGTGCACCTTTTGCATCAATTGGTCGTGGCTCATCAAATAGTTTAAAATCCAGACGCATTCGCGCCGTTTCAACTGATAGTGGCTTAAAAACCAACGGATGAATTCTTTTTTTTCATTGACGGATACGTGCGTCATTGTGCGCTTCCCCCTCGATCGGTTTCCAAGAAAGAGGTTCGATCACCGCTTCTCCCCTACTCCTCGAGCTCAAGCAGCATCTCGGCCGCTTCCGTATGGCTTGGGTCGAGAGCAACAATTTGTTGAAATATTTCTCTCGCTGCGGCCCGATTTCCTTCTTCGATGAGAAAATATCCGTACTCTTCGAGAAAATCGACGTTATGCTTAAAGAAATTATATGCCTCGGCGTAATGGTTTAATGCATCATCATACAGCTCCAACCGGTGTTTGGCGCGCCCTAAATCCCACTCAAACTGCGGATCATACTCGCCGTCGGCCATCGCCCGCTCGAGGAGCGACACGACGTCCTCATAGCGTTGCTCATGAAGCCAAAGCGCCGATAACACCGTCAGCGCCTCGACATAGCCATTGTCGATTTCAAGCGCCTTTTGCAATTGCTCTTCCGCTTCGGCCGGTTTGTTCAGTTTCAGCGCGAGCTTGCCGGCATACAGGCGGAGCTCTTTGTTCCATTCATCGATGTTGATGCCTTCCCGCACCGTTTCGTAGCTTTTTTGAAGCTGGCCTTCCTGTTCATACGCTTTGGCCAAATATAAGTAAAGCGGAGCATAGTCAGGATCAAGCTCTTTTAAGGCGCCAAGCTTGTCAATGGCCGTTTGCGTATAGCCGGCCTGCAAGGCGGTGAACCCATAGGCGAACAGCGTCCGGCTGTCCGTTTTTTCGTTAAGCGCCGCCTCATAGTGCGGAAGCGCCGCCTCAAACTCCCCGATGCGGCTGAGCGACTCGGCGAGCCGTTCAGCGACCAAAACGCCGGCGATCTCCCGGTTCGTTTTCCTCACTTGTTCATAAAGCGGCACGCTTTTGGCGTACTCGCCGAGCGAAAAGTACAACTCCGCTAAGGCGAATTGCACGACTGGTTCATCCGGCGCTTTCTCGTACGCTTGTTTTAGCTTCCGTTCGCTGACTTCGGTCAGCCCTTGCATTTCATACAGGTCCGCCGCAAGCAGGCACGCCCGGACGAATTGCGGATCGTCTTCGCTGATGTCCATCAAAATGGCGAGCGCTTCGTCTTCAGCTTCAAGCTCGGTATACACTTCCGCCAAAAACAGACGGACGTCGCCATCGTCCGGATAGCGGCTGGCCAGTTCCTCGAGCAGCTCTTTTGCCTCCTCGAGCATCCCCCATGAGTATAGACAGTCGGCCAGCGTATATTTTTCCTCATCACTGCTGTACTTTTTCACTTTTGGCACAAGCGCCAACGCTTCGTCAACATTTCCGTTTTCCACTAGACGAATGATTTGTTCAACACGTGTCATGGTTTCGAAACCTCTCTTACAACGACAAGTAGGTTGCCTGACAGGGCGGCGCTTCCCGCCCTCGCTGTCCGCATTGGTATGTACCGGCACAACGGGAACATGTTTTATCATAATCGACAATCGCCGTTTCGGCAACCGATCCGCTCGCCAACCGCGCCGCACCAGCTGCTGGGTAATGTATCCGCTTTCAAAAAGCGGCGCCAATTATTCCTCTTATTGACAACATATGAACGGACAATGCAAAATATGACCGCCCGCCCGCTTGGGGCGGGGGCATCAACAGCCGGCGGGTTCACTCCCGCTTTCGCTCCATCCTTGGACGTTCGTTCTCACCCGTTTACTAAAGAGCGCAAATCAGAGAAAAACGCCGGGTACGAGACAGCGACCGCCTCCGGACGCTCAAGACGGACCGTGCCTTTGGCGCAGCAGGCGGCGATGGCGAGCATCATGCCGATCCGGTGGTCGCCATGGCTGTCTACGACGATCCCATCGGCCGCGAGCGGCGTTTTGCCGCGGATGATCATGCCGTCATCGGTCGCTTCAATATCGGCGCCGAACTTTTTCAGCTCCGTAACAACTGTATCGATTCGGTTCGTCTCTTTTACTTTCAATTCACTGGCGTCTTTAATGACCGTCGTCCCCTCGGCTTGCGTCGCGAGCAAGGCGATGATGGGGATTTCATCGATCAACCTTGGAATCAAGTCGCCGCCAATTTCGACGGCGCCAAGCGCCGACGTGCGGACCGTGATGTCGCCGACCGGCTCTGTGTCCTCATGGCGGACATGTTCAATTGCAATCTCAGCGCCCATTTGTGTGAGCACGTCAATAATGCCGGTCCGCGTCGGATTTAGGCCGACGTTTTTCAGCGTAATTTCGCTGTTCGGCACAATGGCCCCTGCGGCAAGGAAAAAGGCGGCCGAGGAAATGTCGCCGGGAACGTAAACGTGCGTTCCGCGCAAACGCTGCGGACCGGCGACCGAGACGGTCAAGCCATCCACTTTCATCTCGCCGCCGAACAGCCGAACCATCCGCTCCGTATGATCGCGCGAGCGGTGCGGCTCGGTCACAGACGTCACCCCGTCGGCAAACAAGCCGGCAAGCAAAATCGCCGATTTCACTTGAGCACTTGCGATCGGCGAGGTGTAGCGAAGCGGACGAAGAGCACCGCCGCGGATGGAAAGCGGCGTATAATTCCCGCCATCGCGCCCGTCAATGTGCGCTCCCATTTCGCGAAGCGGCTTCGTCACTCGCGCCATCGGCCGCTTGGCGATCGACTCATCGCCGATGAGACAGGCGTGAAACGGCTGCCCGGCCAAAATACCTAAAAGCAGGCGCGCCGTGGTGCCGGAGTTGCCGACATCAAGCACAGCACTTGGCTCACGCAGCCCACCCGGCCCCGCTCCTTCAACCACAACATGCGTCCCGTCCCGGCGGATGTCGACGCCAAGGCGGCGGAAACAATCGATCGTGCTTAAACAATCGGCGCCGGACAAAAAGTGATCGATGACCGTCCGGCCGGAAGCGAGCGCCCCAAGCATGACGGCGCGGTGGGAAATCGATTTGTCGCCGGGCACTTCAAGCGTCCCCCGGAGCGATGACACGTTCGTTGGCAGCTGCATGCAACATCCCTCCATTGTTTTTTCGTTGCTATCCTTCATATGTCGCATAGTTCGTATGCTTAGCGAGGCACGCCTTCGCCCGCGCCCGGTCGTCTTCGCTTTGGAAGCTGAGGCGGAGCACCCCGTAAATTTCTTCGCGCGTCTCAATAATGCGAATGTTAGTAATGCTGATGTTTTCCTGCGCCAAATAGCCGGTCACCTCGGAAATGACGCCCGGGTAGTCCGGCACATCGACATACAAATCGTAAAACGACGGGATCGCTCCTTTCGTCCGCGCCGGCAGCCCATCGCGAAACTGCTTGGCTTCGAGAAAGTAATGGTAAATGGCGATGCTGTTTTCTTCCTCGACAAACGAGCGCAGCCGCTCCATCTCCGCCATCCAGCGGTCAAACAGCGCGAGCATCTCGCGTTTATTATGAATGAGAATATCGCGCCACATTTCCGGATTGCTCGATGCAATGCGCGTAATATCGCGAAAGCCGCCGGCCGCAAGCCGGCTGACAAGAGCGTTTTTGCTTTCGTACTCGCGCGCCTGATGGACGAGGCTGGCGGCAATCAAGTGCGGAAAATGGCTGATCACCCCAGTGATGCGGTCATGCTCTTCCGGCGTTAACACGACAAACTGCGCCTTCGTCCCGGAAAGCCATTGTTTTAGCGTTTCCACCCGTTCGAGCGGCACATCATCCGTCGGCGTCAAAATGTAAAAGGCGTTTTCAAACAAATGGGCGCGGGCGGCCGCCACCCCGCTTTTATGCGATCCGGCCATCGGATGGCCGCCGATAAACGCCACGCCCGCCTCCAACAGACGGCGCGCGCCTTGGACGATGCGCTGCTTCGTGCTGCCAACATCGGTGACGATCGCACCGCGCTTCAGCTGCTCAATCGGCATGGCGGCTAAAATCGATTCGGTCTGCATGACCGGAGTGGCAAGAACAATCAAATCCGCGGCGGCAAACCCATCCTCAAGCGTGCGAGCTGTTTCGTCAATCATCTTAAGCGAACGCGCCAAACCAAGCTGATGGCCGTTGACATCGTAGCCGATGACGACTGCTGCTGGATGCGCCTTTTTAATGGCTAAGGCGATCGACCCGCCGATTAAGCCGAGGCCGACGATAAACACGTTTCCTTCCAATGGTCTCACCTTCTTTGTATGTAAACATACGCCCGCTGCTTCTGAAAAGCAACGGGCTCATCGTTCCGCCTGGGCGGCCGCGAAGCCGGTCAGGCGAGCTGTTTTTCCCGCAGCATGCTGGCAATCGTTTCAAACACTCGGTCGTTTTGCTCTTTCGTGCCAATCGTGACGCGCACACCGGTCGGCAAACCGAGGGCCCGGCCGGAGCGGACGATCACGCCCCGCTCGAGCAAATATTGAAACACCTCATTGCCATCAATGCCGAAATCGATAAATACAAAATTTGTTTGCGACGGATAGTACTTGAGGCCGTGCTCGTCGCAAAAGCGGTAATACCGCTCGAGTTCGGCGCGGTTTCGTTCGACGCAGGCGCGGAGGAACGCCTGGTCATCGAGCGCAGCCGCCGCGGCCGCTTGAGCGACGGTTGACGTGTTAAACGGCTCGCGCGCCGGTTCAACGGCGCGGATGAGCGCTTCGCTGGCGATGCCGTAGCCGATACGGAGCGCGGCGAGCCCGTACGCCTTTGAAAACGTGCGCATCACCACGAGCTGGCTGTATTCATTTAAAAGCGGCACCGTCTGTGGATAATCGGGAGCCGTGACGTATTCATAATACGCTTCATCCAACACGACAAGCACATGCGGCGGCACGCGGTCCAAAAAGGCGCGCAATTCCGTTTCGTTCACATACGTGCCGGTCGGGTTGTTCGGGTTGCAAATCCAAACGAGGCGCGTCCGTTCATCGATGGCAGACAGCATCGCCTCTAAGTTATGGCGCCCGTCGACAAGCGGCACTTCGCGCACTTCCGCCCGCTCGATGACCGCGTTATGGCGATATTGCGGAAATGTCGGCGCCGCCATCACCGTATTCGTGCCCGGCTCCAAAAAGGCGCGGCAAAAAATTTGCACAACTTCATCCGAGCCGTTGCCAAACAAAAGCTGCGTTTCCTTGACGCCAAGATGCGTTGCCACCTTTTCGCGCAGCGTGCGGGCGTAGCCGTCCGGATAAACGGCAAGACGGTCAAGCTCGGCGGCGATGGCCGCTTTGGCCGCCGGCGACGACCCATACGGATTTTCATTGGAAGCTAGTTTAATAATATCAGAAAGGCCGTATTCCCGCTTCACTTCCTCAATCGATTTTCCCGGCTGGTATGGGGGAAGTCCCCGAAGCTGCTCTTTCACTTGCATTCGCGTTGCCAACTCCTTCATCATCGGAACTTTTAGCGCAAAGAACACGGCGCGTGAAGCGGCGCGGCGAGCGAGCGGGCGTAGGCGGCAAACTCGGCGATGGCCGCTTCTTTTTCTTCCGGCGCCAGCAGCCGTTCCCCCAACTGTTCCACTTTTTGCACAAGGGCGCTGCCGATGACGACGCCATCGCACACCTCTTTCAGCATCGCCACTTGTTCGGGCGTGGAGATGCCGAACCCGACAGCGACCGGCACACGGCTATGCCGCTTGACTTCACTGACAAAATCGCCAAGCGACTCCGGCAACGTTTCGCGCACACCGGTGACGCCAAGCGAGGAAACGCAATACAAAAACCCTTGCGCTGCCGAAGCGATCCGCTCAATCCGCTGCTTTGACGTCGGCGCGACGAGCGAAATGAGCGGAAGGCCAAACCGCTCGCCCAGTTCGCGGAGCGGACCGCTTTCTTCAAACGGCAAATCGGGAATGAGCACGCCGTTGGCGCCATTTTCCCGCGCTAAAGCAAAAAAGGATTCTTCTCCTAATTGTAACACAGGATTGTAATACGTAAAGAGAATAATCGGAATGGTTACCCCCTTTTTTCGCATTTCGGCGACGAGATGAATGGCTTTCGGCAACGTCATGTTCCCGGCAAGCGCCCGGGCGGCGGCGCGCTGGATCGTCGGTCCGTCGGCGAGCGGGTCGGAGTACGGCACGCCAAGCTCCAATAGATCGGCGCCGGCCTCCTCAAGCGCCAAGGCCAAATCCATCGTCACCTCAGGCGACGGGTCGCCGGCGACAATAAAGGGAATAAACAGCGGCGGATTAACGGATAGCAGCAACATCTTCACCTTCTTTCGCGCCAAGATGGCGCATCATCGTTTGCACGTCTTTATCGCCGCGGCCGGACAGGCAAATGAGCACCGTTTCATCCGGCGACATCGCTTGGGCGAGCTCCACGGCTTTCGCCACCGCATGGGCCGACTCAATCGCCGGAATGATGCCTTCTGTTTGCGCCAGCAGCCGAAACGCCGCGACCGCTTCCTCGTCGGTCACGCTTTCGTAGCGGACGCGGCCGATGCTCGCTAAATAGGCATGCTCCGGACCGACGCCGGGGTAATCGAGGCCGGCTGAGATCGAGTACGGCTCGACAATTTGCCCGTACTCATCCTGCAGCAAGTACGTCATCGCCCCGTGGATGACCCCTTTCGTCCCTTTCGTGATCGTCGCGGCATGGTAAGGGGTGTCAATGCCTTTGCCGGCGGCTTCCACCCCGACAAGGCGGACGTCATCTTGCAAAAACGGGTAAAACATGCCGATGGCGTTGCTGCCGCCGCCAACGCAAGCGACGATGACATCGGGCAGCTTCCCTTCGCAGGCGAGAAACTGCTCTTTCGCCTCATCGCCAATGATGCGTTGAAACTCGCGCACCATTTTCGGGTACGGGTGCGGGCCGACCACCGAGCCGATCATGTAAAAATGGTCGTCGCAATGGGCGACCCAATAGCGAATCGCCTCGTTTGTCGCGTCTTTCAACGTCCGGTTGCCGCTTGAGACCGGCACCACTTCCGCGCCAAGCAGCTTCATGCGAAATACGTTCAACTCTTGCCGCTTGATGTCTTCCTCTCCCATAAAGACGATGCAGTCCATCCCGAAATGGGCCGCCACGGTCGCGGCCGCCACCCCATGTTGGCCGGCGCCGGTTTCCGCGATCAGCTTTTTCTTGCCCATCCGTTTCGCCAAAAGCGCCTGGCCGATGGCATTGTTGATTTTATGGGCGCCGGTATGGTTTAAATCTTCGCGCTTTAAATACATTTTCGCGCCGCCAAGCTGCCGTGTCAAATTCGGCGCGAACGTGAGCGGAGTCGGCCGCCCGGAGTAGTGCTGCAAAATGCGGATATATTCTTGTTTGAACGATTCGTCCGCCAGCGCTTTGTCAAGCTCTGCTTCGATTTCCTCAAGCGGAAGCATGAGCGTCTCCGGGATAAACTTGCCGCCGAAATCGCCAAACCGCCCATGTTCATTCGGAACGCGTTCCATCACTCATCCCCACCTTCTTGTTTCCAAACGTGAAACATGCTCCAACGTTGTCTGGGCATGTGTTCGCTGCGGTTTCGAAAACATCCTTTGTTTCTTTAGCCCAATATGTTATTTTTTCTTCAATCTGTTTCATCTTTTTCGGATCTTTGCGCCCGTCCGTTTCAATGCCGCTGCTGATATCGATGCCATCCGGGCGGTAGAGGAGCAGTCGCTCAATATTGTCCGGTGTGACGCCGCCGGCGATGAAGCAGGGCACGCCTTGGCGCGCCGCTTCTTCCAAATAGCGCGGCACCGCCTCCCAGTCGAACGCGACGCCGGTCCCGCCCCACAAGCCGGCGACGCGGCTGTCGACAACATAGCCATCAGCCACCCCAGCGTACTGCTTCATCGCCTCAAGCGCTCCATCGTCGTGATGGATCGCCTTCCAAACAGCGCGCCGTGTCACTTCTTTCACAGCAGCCACCTCATTTGGCGTCTCGCGGCCATGGCATTGGATGATATGAAGCGGCAATTCAGCAGTGACAGCGGCAATCTGCTCCGCCGCGGCATTGACAAACACCCCGACGAGCTGTTTGCCGCCAAGCGGCGCTGACGCCAGCCAGCGCTTCACCTCAGCAGGCGAGACGCGCCGCTTGCTGTCCGCAAAAATAAACCCGAGGTAGTCCGCCCCGCTTGCCAAGGCGGCCCGCACATCTTCGGCGGAGCGGTTGCCGCAATATTTAAGCCGGATCATGGCCGCCATCCTCCCCGAACAGCCGGTAGACAGCCCGCTCGACGTCCGCCTGGCGCATGAGCGACTCGCCGACGAGCATCGCCTGCGCCCCGTACGAGCGGACCGTTTCGACGTCGCGCCAAGAGCTGATCCCGCTTTCGCTGACGATAACGCATGACGGCGGAATAAGCGGCGCCAGCGCTTTTGTCGCCTCAAGCGCCGTCACAAACGTATGCAAGTCGCGGTTGTTAATGCCGATCACTTCCGGAGTGAACCGGTCAAGCAGCCGCTCGAGCGTCTCTTTTGCGTGCACTTCGACGAGGCATTCCAACCCGATGTCGTACGCCTCGCGGTAAAGCGCCTCGAGCGTTTCCGGCGCCAGCGCCTCGCCGATCAATAAAATCGCGTCAGCCCCGAGCCGGGCGCTTTCTTCCACTTGCCGGCGGTCGATGATGAAATCTTTGCGCAGCACCGGAATATCCACCGTTTCTTTCACAAGGCGCAAATAGCTGCGGTGTCCCTGGAAGTAACGTTCATCCGTCAACACGCTGATCGCATCGGCTCCGGCGCGCTCGTATGCTTTGGCGATGGCCGCCGGATCAAAATCGGCGCGAATGAGGCCTTTTGACGGCGACGCCTTTTTCACTTCAGCGATCAAACCGAGCGCCCGCCGCGGCCGCCGGAGCGCCGCGGCGAACGGCCGGCGCTTCGGCTCCGGCAGCGGTTCTGGCATGGTCAATGTTTCGAGTTCTTCCCGTTTGGTTGCCAAAATTTGCTCAAGCACCGTGGACCACTTCCTTTCGGCGCAGGCGCTGCAGCTGCTCGTACGCCGTTTTGACCAAAATGGCGTCTTTCGCCATCGCCACCCCAGCGGCGATCGTCTCCGCCTTGCCGGCTGCGTACAGCGCAACGCCGGCGTTGAGGGCGGTGATATCGATCGCGCTCGCCGGCGCCGTGCCGTCCATGACGGCTTCAAGCAGTGCGGCGCTTTCCTCCGAACTGCGCACTTGCACGTCAGCGAGCCCGCCGCGCCGCAGGCCGACGCTTTCCGGAGTGAGGACGAAACGGCGAATGTCACCGTCTTTCAGTTCCACAACATCCGTCTCAGCGGCGATGCTGCACTCATCGAGCCCGTCGCGGCCGGTGACAAACACCACGTGCTCAGAGCCGAGACGGCGCATCGTTTCCGCCAGCTTCTCGGCGTAGCGGGTCGAATAGACGCCGATAACTTGCCGCTTGCAACGCGCCGGATTGGCCAGCGGGCCGATCAAATTGAAGATCGTGCGAAACCCGATCTCTTTCCGCGGGCCGGCAGCATATTTCATCGCCGCATGATACAAGGGGGCGAACAAAAACGCCAATCCTTTTGTTTCGAGCGCCTGTTTGGCGGCCTCAGGCGACGCGGGAATGTCGATGCCGAGCCGCTCGAGCACATCGGCGCTTCCGCTTTTCGAGGAAACGGCGCGATTGCCGTGCTTGGCGACTTTGACCCCGAGCGACGAAACGACAATGGCCGCCGCTGTCGAGACGTTGAACGTCGCCGCCCCGTCGCCGCCCGTCCCGCACGTGTCGATGACGTCATCGCCGGCGTCGATCGTGGTCATCCGATCGCGCATCGCCCGCACAAACCCGGCGATCTCATCGACCGTCTCGCCGCGCACGCGCAAGATGGATACCAAACTCGCAATCTGGCTGTCCGTCGCCTCGCCGGACATCACGGCATTCATGGCTTCGTACGCTTCCGCTTCCGTCAATGTTTCCCCTTCCGCGCATTTGGAAAGCAACCGCTTTAACATACGATCTGTTCCCCTTTCGCAAATAATCGTTCCGCTTGTTCGATGGCGTAAATGAGGGCGCTCGCCTTGTTGCGCGTCTCTTTCCATTCAAGCTCCGGAACCGAGTCGGCGACAATGCCGGCGCCGGCCTGCACGTACGCATAACCGTCTTTAATGACCGCCGTCCGGATGGCGATGCACGAATCAATGCTGCCGTCAAAGCCGATGTACGCGATCGCTCCAGCGTACAATCCTCGGGCGGTCGGCTCGAGCTCCTGCAAGATTTGCATCGCCCGCACTTTGGGCGCCCCGCTCACCGTTCCAGCCGGAAAAGCGGCCAAGAGCGCGTCGATCGGGTGGATGTCGTCGTCAAGCACGCCGACGACTTTGGAAATTAAATGCATCACATGAGAGAACTTGCCGATTTCCATCAACACCGGCACCTCGACCGTTCCGTACTTCGCCACCCGGCCGATGTCATTGCGCGCCAAATCGACGAGCATATAATGCTCCGCCCGCTCTTTCGGGTCATGGTACAGCTCGTCGGCGAGCTTTTCATCCTCCGCCGGTGAGCGTCCGCGCCGCCTTGTTCCGGCGATCGGGTCGATCTCGGCGCGCCGGTTGCGCACTTGGATGAGCTTTTCCGGCGAACTACCGACAATTTCAATGCCGTCAAGCCGAAAATAAAACATGTACGGCGACGGGTTGATGTGGCGCAAGATGCGATAAATGGCAAACCCACCCGCTTGCACCGGGACGGAGAACCGCTGCGACAGCACCGCCTGAAACACATCGCCGGCCGCAATATACTGTTTCACCGCCTCGACGTCACGCAAAAATTGCTCTTTTTCGTAATTGGACGACGCTTTCGAGAACAAGGCGGCCCGCTCGGCCTCGTCTTCGGCCGGCAGCAGCGGCTGTTCGGCCCGGGGGCGCGACGCTTTCGCTGCCAGCGCGGCGATGCGTTCTTCGGCGGCTCGGTATATCGCGATTTTCTCCTGCATCGTTTCATGACCCTTCAACCGGATATAATGAATGAGAGACAGCTCGCGTTTTTCGTGATCAAAAGCGAACAGCGACTCGCAAAACACAAAATGCCCGGCTTTCATGGCTAGGTCGGGGGCACGATGGCGCGGCACCTTTTCAATGGCGGAAATGAAATCATAGCCTAAAAAGCCGACCGCGCCGCCCGTAAACGGCGCCGCTTCGGCGAGCGGCTTAACGCAAAGCGCCCGCTCGACCGCTTGAAACGCTTCTTTCAACGTCGACGCCGTCATTTGGACATTTCCGTTCTCGTCTTTGATCAAAAACGTTTCTCCTGTCTCGCTCTCAAGCGTCAAAAATGGGGCCACGCCGATAAACGAATAACGCGCCCATGGCGATTCGTCGTCTTTGCTTTCAAGCAGAAACACCGCTTCCTCGCGCAAATTGGCAAACACTTGCAACGGTTCGATGACATCGGCTAAAAATTTGCGCATGATCGGGATGGTGCGAAACTGGCGAGCATCCGCTAAAAAAGCGGCTAGCCGATCAATGGACATCCCTTTCTCCTCCCTTTCTGATTCATCGGGCGGAGAATGAGAGTTTATGAGGCGAAAATGGGGAAAGAAAACGCCCAAAGACCATCGTCTTTGGGCAGATGCAAGCGAAAGGGAACCAATGCTCACCTCAGCTAAACTCGCTCATTCTCATCTACCCTGCACTCGTTCTCAGCTCTTGCTCGGCTTCTGGCAGCCCGCCGGCGGCGGGCAAAGAAGTTATTTTAACTATATTACATTTCTGTTTTTTTTGTCAACGACAAATCCGGCCGCAGCATGGCTGCATCCTTTAAATAGACGTGGCAAATCTCATCTTGCCGTTTGTCTGTCTCCACCGTCATCATGACGCGGATGCAGCGCGGCAGCGAACCGGGCACTGGAATTTCTCGCGTGCACATGACAGGCACGTACGTCCAGCCATCAAGGCGGCGCAAAGCTTGAGCCGGAAACGCAGCCGTGATGTCGTCAGTGACGGAAATGAGCACGAACGAAACGTCATGGGCGGCAACATCGTTGGCGCGGACCATTTCGCGCAGCAACGTTTCCGTTGCCGCTATAATTTCTCCGGCCTCGTTTCGCTCCACTGTAATCGCCCCGCGAATGCCGCGGATCATCGCTCTCCCCCCTGTCCAGCAAACTCGCACAGCCACGCGAGCAGCTTGTCATCTTCGAGTTCCACGACTTCCACATCGCCGATTTCACGCAAAAGAACCATCCGCACCGTCCCAGCGTACGCCTTTTTGTCGCCTTTCATTTTCTCGAGCAACCGGTGAGGCGCCAGCCCGTCGGGGAGCGAAACCGGAAAGCCGTACGCAGCGAACCATTCGGCAAAGCGGTGCTCGGCAAATGACCGGCCGTAAAGCCGCTCGCTGACCAAGATGGCAAACAGCATGCCGACCGCCACCGCCTCCCCATGGGTCAGCACGCCGTAGCCGAGCTCGCTCTCGAGCGCATGGCCGAGCGTATGGCCGAAATTCAAATGGGCGCGCACCCCGGTTTCTTTTTCATCTTCACGCACGACGGACGCCTTAATATCAATGCCCTTTTCAATGCAATAGGCGAGCTTGCCGCCCTGCAAGTCGGCGAGCGTCTTGATTTCTGCGCGCAGCCAGTCGTAAAAGCGGCGGTCGCGGATGAGCGCATGTTTGATCACCTCGGCAAATCCTGAACGGAGCTCGCGCTCAGGCAGCGTGCGCAAAAAGGCGGTATCATAGACGACCGCTTCCGGCTGGTGGAAAGCGCCGATCATATTTTTGCCAAGCGGATGATTGATGGCGACTTTGCCGCCGACGGCGCTGTCGTGGGCCAAAAGCGTCGTCGGCATTTGAATGTAGCGGATGCCGCGCATATAGGTGGCGGCCACAAATCCGGCCAAATCGCCAACGACGCCGCCGCCAAGCGCGACAATGAGCGAGCGGCGGTCAAGGCCGCACTGAAGAGCCGCCGTCTGGCAGGCGTAATAGTTGTCAAACGACTTCGCCGCCTCGCCGTTTGGAATGATGTAGGCATACACATCATAACCGGCAGCGGCAAGCGTGGCGCGCACTTCATCCAAATAAAGAGGCGCCACCACATCGTCGGTGATGATCAACATCTTCGTCCCCGGCGGGCAGGAGAGCGCCCGAAGCAGGCACGGCAACGCGCGGACCGCTCCGTCGCCTAAGAGGAGCGGGTATTGCTTCGTCGCCGTTTCAATCGTCCGTTCGATCATCGTTAAAACTCCTTTGCATAGCGGCGGGCGCGCTCGATGTTTTCTTTAATCAAATCGATCCGGTCTTGCCCGAACTGGCTGACGATCGCCGCCGCCACTTCCCAGGCGACGACCGCTTCGGCGACGACGCTCGCCGCCGGCACAGCGCAGCTGTCCGACCGCTCGATGCTTGCCGCAAACGGTTCTTTCGTGTCGATGTCGACGCTTTGCAGCGGTTTGTACAGCGTCGGAATCGGCTTCATTACACCGCGCACGACGATCGGCATTCCCGTCGTCACCCCGCCTTCAAAGCCGCCCGCCCGGTTCGTCCGGCGCGAAAAGCCTTGTTCCGGGCTCCAAATGATTTCGTCGTGCACTTCGCTTCCCGGGCGGCGCGCCGCTTCAAACCCGATCCCGAATTCGACGCCTTTAAAGGCGTTAATGCTGACGATCGCCGCCGCGATTTTCGCATCGAGCTTCCGGTCGTAATGAACGTAGCTGCCGACCCCGGCGGGAACGCCTTCGACAATCACTTCGACGATGCCGCCGATCGAATCACCGTTTTTCTTTGCCAAATCGATCGCTTCCATCATTTTTTGTCCCGCTTCCGGATCAAAACAGCGCACCGGCGACTCTTCTGTCACATTTTGCAATTCCTCCAGGGAGCGGTAATCAAGCTTCTCGGCGCGCACCCCGCCGATTTCGATGACATGCCCGGCGACGCGGATGCCCACTTCCTCCAAAATGCGCTTCGCCACCGCTCCGGCCGCCACGCGCACCGTCGTTTCCCTTGCCGATGAGCGTTCAAGCACATTGCGCATATCGCGATGTCCGTATTTCAGGGCGCCGTTTAAATCGGCATGACCCGGGCGCGGACGCGTCACTTTTCGTTTGATCTCCGTTTCATCATCGATCGGTTCAACGGCCATAATCGTTTGCCAATGTTTAAAATCACGGTTTTCCACAACCAGCGCAATCGGCGAGCCGAGCGTTTTCCCGTGCCGGACGCCGGCGGTGATATTCACCACGTCCTTTTCGATTTGCATGCGCCGCCCGCGCCCATACCCTTTTTGCCGGCGCGCCAGCTCCTTGTTGATATGCTCGGCGCGCAGCTCAAGCCCAGCCGGCACTCCTTCCAAAATCGCCGTCAATTGCGGCCCGTGCGACTCCCCTGCTGTCAAGTAGCGCATGTTTGTCTCTCCCTTCAGCTCTTTAACGCGTTTATGTAAAAATATATCATAAATTTGAAAAATGAAAATAGTTTCTGTAAAAAAAAGAGCGCGGCACCCGCTATTTTCTCCGATAAAAAAACGTCTCCTCGACTTCGAAACCGTATAAGGACGGGTTAAAAATTTGCTCCGTGCTCCCCACAAACAGCACGCCCCCGGGCCGGAGCGCATCATGAAATTTCCGATACAGCATCCGCTTCGCCTCTTCAGTGAAATAAATGAGCACGTTGCGGCAAACGATTAAATCCATGTTGCGCGGAAACGGATCCGTGAGCAAGTTGTGCTTTTGAAACTTGACCGTTTGTTTCAGCCTTTCGTCTATTTTATAATACTCGCCTTCTTTCGTAAAAAACTTTTTTCTCATTTCCTCGGGCAACTCTACAAGCGACCGTTCGCTGTACAAGCCGAGGCGCGCGCGGGCGAGCGCATTATCATCAATGTCGGTCGCCAACACCGACACGCGGTGAAGCGGCAATCGTTTTGCGAGCACCATCGCGAGCGTGTACGGCTCCTCGCCGGTTGAGCAGGCGGCGCTCCACACGTTCGGGCGCGGATGTTTCGTCAACAGCCGCGGCAAAATGACGCGTTCAAGCACCTCCCATCGTTTGGCGTTGCGATAAAACTCGGACACGTTGATCGTCATCCGATCAAGACATTCATGCCAGAGCGACAAGTCTTTTTCCATCGCTGCAAACAGCTCGGCAAAGCTCTTTAGCCCTTTTTTCATGTACAACGACGCCAAACGCCGCCTCATCTGGGCTTCCTTATATAGCGATAAGTCAATGCCGGTTTTTCGCTTCACTTTAGCAATGAATTGCGCATAATCGTCCATCTTCCCCTGTTCCTCTCTCCTGTCAATGTACAAAAACGGCAAAAACCGGCCGATGGGCGGCCGGTCTTTTTGTTAATAGAGCCATTCGTTCAACAATTTTGTATAGTTGAGAAGCTCTTCTTCTTTGAAAAACAGGTTGATCTCGCGTTCCGCGCTTTGCGGCGAATCGGAGCCGTGAATGACGTTTTTGCCGACCGTCAAGCCGAAGTCGCCGCGAATCGTGCCCGGTGCGGCTTCCTGCGGGTTCGTTTTCCCCATCATTTGCCGGGCGGCGGCGATTACATTTTCGCCCTCCCACACCATCGCAAACACCGGTCCGGATGTAATAAAGTCGACAAGCTCGCCGAAAAACGGACGCTCTTTATGTTCGGCATAGTGCTGCTCAGCCAGCTCGCGCGACACTTGCATCAGCTTCGCGCCAACAAGCTGGAAGCCTTTTTTCTCAAAGCGCGAAACAATTTCGCCGATCAAATTGCGCTGAACCCCGTCTGGCTTTACCATTAAAAATGTCCGTTCTGCCATTCATTCTCCCCCCCTACTGTCGTATGTACTAGGAAACGGATTCCCAACCACCATAGTATCATTGTTTCGCGCCATTAGCAACAACGTCCTTGAAAGCGTTAATAATCCCTTTTCCCGATGTAAAGGGCGAGGTCGCGCAACAGGCCGCGCGCCTCATTCATCGGCAGTCCGTCAAGAAGGTGAAGCGCCTTGTCAAGGTAACGGTCGCTTAACGCATACGACCGCTCAATGGCGTCCGTCCGCTTAATGGCGGAAATGACCGCCGCCATTTCCGCAACGTCCGTTTCCGGACCGACAGCTGCAATGGCCGCCTTCACCCGCTCATCGCTCAAGGCATACAGCACAGGAAGGGTGACGTTTCCTTGTAGCAAGTCGCTTCCGGCCGGTTTGCCGAGCTGTTCCTCCGTCCCAGTGAAATCGAGAATGTCGTCGGTAATTTGAAACGACATGCCGACATAATGGCCGAACCAGTACAGCCGCTTCACAATCGGCTCCGGCGCGCCGGCAGCGAGGGCGCCAAGCTGGCAGCTCGCGGCGATGAGCAGCGCCGTTTTCCGACGGATGCGCCGCAAATACGTGCGCAGCGGCTGATCAAACCGGTACTTGTCTTTAATTTGCTCAATTTCCCCGCGGCACACTTCCACGATCGTTTTCGCCAACACTTGATGGGCGCGCGGGTTGCCGAGCTCCGCCATCCGTTCGAGCGAGCGGGCAAACAAATAATCCCCTGTGTACATGGCGAACCGGTTGCTCCATTTCGCCTTGATCGTCGGCCGGCCGCGGCGCAAATCGGCGTCGTCGATCACATCGTCGTGGACGAGCGAAGCCATATGAATGAGCTCGAGCGCAACGGCAACATGCTTCATCCGCTCAAGGTCATATTGGCCGAAGCGGGCGGCAAGCAAGACAAAAACGGGACGGATCCGCTTTCCGCCCGCCTGCAACAGATGGAGCGCCGCTTCCCCAAGCGGCCCGTATTCCGACTGAACCGCCCGCTCAAGCTCCTCTTCGACCGCCGCTAAATCATCGCTTAAAAACGAATACATCGCCTTTAACTTCATGTTGTTCACCTTAACTCACCGTTTATAGCCCAAGTGCATCGCCGCCACGCCAAACGTGTACGGTTTGACCTCGACATCGACAAAACCGGCGGCGCGGAACATCTCGGCCAGCTCGTCCCGCCCCGGAAACTCGCGCGCCGATTCCTGCAGCCACGAGTACTCCTCATAGCTTTTCGCCAGCAGCTTGCCAAACAGCGGCATAATAAACCGGAAGTAAAAATAGTAAAGCTGGCGAAACCCGAACAGCGTCGGCTGCGACGTTTCCAGGCAGACGGTTATGCCGCCCGGCTTCGTCACCCGGTGCATTTCCTTAAGCACGGTCATATAGTCAGGGACGTTGCGCAAACCGAAGCCGATCGTCACATAATCGAACGAATTGTCAGGAAACGGCAGCTGCATCGCATTGCCGTGAATGAGCTTCACATTATGCAACCCGCGCGCTTTTACCTTCTGTTCGCCGACTTTCAGCATGTTTTCGCTGAAATCAAGGCCGTACACTTTCCCTTCCGGACCGACCGCCTCCGCCAAGGCGATCGTCCAGTCAGCCGTCCCACAGCACACATCGAGCGCTTTTTTGCCTTTTTGCACATTCATCCGCCGCATCACGTCTTTGCGCCACTTCAAGTGGCGGCGGAAGCTGATGACGGAGTTCATCCGGTCATAATGCGCAGAAATGTTTTCAAATACGCGATGGACTCGCTCTTCTTTCGATTGATGCATCGTTCTACCCTTCTTCCACCGTCTTTTTGGCGATGGCTTGAAACCCGCCGGAAAGCTCGGCCACGCGGAGCTGCAGCAGGCCGTTGACCGGCAGTTTCGCCGCAAACAGCGCCTCCCGGCAGCCGTCGATATAGCGGCGGCAAAAGCGGAGCAAATGCCGCTTTTGCTCTTTCGTCAACGTTTTCGCGCGCGGGAACGCGATTTGCGCCATTTGCTCAAAGAGCACCGAAGCTCCCGTGCGGATGAACGCTTCCTGCTCGAGCAGCAGGCGCCGCATCAGCAAATACGAATAGGCAAACTGCCCCCACTGCGGCGCCGCCATGCGGTCGGCGAGCTTGACAAGCAACGCCGATTCGATCGTGCCGACCGCCGCAAACAACGACTCGATCCGCTCTACTTTTTTTTCGTAAAGCCGCACTTTTTGCTCGTTAATATCGCGGACCGCCTCGGCGAACGAGCGGATGAGCGCCGTTTCGCCCGAACGCGCCAACAACTCATAGTACAGCCCGCTGTACAAGTCGCCGGCCAGGACGACAAGCTGCCGCGCCCGCAAGTCGCCGCCGTCATCTGTCACCTCATCGTGGGTATCAAGGGCGATCTGCATGAGCATCATGGCGATGATGCACCGCTCCGCCTCACTCGGCGCCGTTGAAGCGCCATCGAGCATTGACAGCGAGAGCAGCAGGCGATCTTCATCGATCGCCGGCGCCGGCAAATGCTCGCGCAAATATGGGTGATGGAGCAGCTGCTCAATTTGTTCTTTCAATGACGCCAATTTCACCGTGATGTCATCCACATGAACCACCCTTGTCCCCGAAAATATCCGCACCACCATAACGGACTCATTATAACATAATTTTGTCGAAAACGCTCTAGTTTGCTAGACATTTGCCAACTTACTTTTTCCCTTCCGACTCAATGACGCCATGGCGCGTTTGAATATACGCCTTGCCTCTCACTTTAATCGCCGACGTGTGCTCTGTAAACTGGGCGATCAACACTTCGCCTTTATCGAGCTTTTCCGAGTGATGGAACCGTGTATCCGCCCCGCGCGTCAATCCAATGACGTTCACTCCGTCTTCAAGCGCTTTAATGACAACAAAGTCGCTGTTCGTATACATCCTTTCCCCCTCCTTATGCTTTAATGAGCGAAAGCACTTCCGAACGGGCGGCAACATCCGTTTCAAACACGCCGCGCACTGCCGTTGTCACCGTTTTCGCCCCCGGCTTTTTCACGCCGCGCATCGTCATGCACATATGTTCCGCCTCGACGACGACCATCACCCCGTGCGGTTCGAGCGCTTCGACGATCGAATCGGCGACTGTCGCCGTAATGCGCTCCTGTAGCTGCGGGCGGCGCGCCACCGCTTCGACCGCCCGGGCGAGCTTGCTTAGCCCGGTTACTTTTCCTTCCCGTGGGATGTAGGCGACGTGGGCAACGCCGAAAAACGGCACTAAATGGTGCTCGCACATCGAGTAAAACGGAATATCTTTAACGAGCACAAGCTCCTCATGTTCCTCGCTGAATACGGTTTGAAAATGCTCCTTGGGGTCTTCGTGCAGTCCGGCGAACACCTCGGCGTACATTTTCGCCACTCGTTTCGGCGTGTCGACAAGCCCCTCACGGTTTGGGTCTTCCCCAATCGCTTCCAAAATCAAGCGGACTGCATATTCAATTTGCGCAAAATTGATCTCCGGCATGCAAACAACATCCTCCTGCATTAGAAAAACTGCATGTAATCCGATTCTAACATAGAGAGCAAAAAAAAACAAAAAAGAAGGGCGGTGCAACACCAGCCCTTTCCTCCTAGCTCCTGCCTCAGCTATGTAGGCTTATTTTACGGCATCTTTTAACGCTTTACCCGGTTTGAATGCAGGAACTTTGCTCGCCGGAATTTCCATTTCTTCGCCCGTTTGCGGGTTGCGTCCTTTCCGGGCAGCGCGCTCGCGCACTTCAAAGTTCCCAAAGCCGATTAATTGCACTTTATCGCCTTTTCGCAACGCTTCTGTAATCGAGTCAAATACCGCATCAACGGCTTTTGTTGCATCTTTTTTGGAAAGACCGCTTGTTTCGGCTACCGCGTTGATCAATTCCGTCTTGTTCATGTCATTCACCTCCTCCCAAGGAGCTGTTCTTGTTTACTACCATTTGTGCACACTTTTCTGCTTTTCTATACATAGACGTTGACGGCTTCGGCGGCGAAAAGGCCGGCGCATGAAAGGCGTCGCACCGGTGCAGCCAATGATTCTGCCTTCGTTCAGAAAGACTGACAGAACATGCGCCCGTGCCGCCGATGGAAGCGTCCCCTTGACCGTTCAGCGCCGCCCGCCGCTTTTAGGCGGAACTGCCTTGATTCCGCCAAGATGCAGTGACATGCCTAATCTTAACCAATTTATCGCGATAATTCAACATTTTTTTCGCCAAAGCGGCCAATTTTAGGCATATTTCACCAAAACAACGATTTCAGATAAAAGATTACCATAACGCCATGCGCATAATCAAGTGCCAATCCTTATTTCTCAAGGGTTTCAACGATTTTTCCCCCGTGAAAGATCCATGATTCAAAAAAAACAAAAAAAAGCCCCCGACCGGGGGAGCAAATCTCGACGCCTCCGCTTTTCTTATTGTCTAGCTCCGGCTCGCCGCCGCTTTTCTATAAAATAATCGCGATGAGGCCGCCGGAGCCTTCGTTGATGATGCGTTCAAGCGTTTCTTTCAGCTTGTAGCGGGCGTTTTCCGGCATGAGCGCGAGTTTCGCCTGAATGCCTTCGCGGACGATCGAGCTGAGCGAACGGCCGAAAATGTCGGAGTTCCAAATCGACAGCGGATCGTCTTCAAAATCTTGCATCAAATAGCGGACAAGCTCTTCGCTCTGTTTTTCCGTTCCAATAATGGGAGAAAATTCGGATTCGACGTCGACTTTGATCATATGGATTGATGGAGCCACCGCCTTGAGGCGGACGCCAAAGCGCGACCCTTGGCGGATGATTTCCGGTTCGTCAAGACTCATGTCAGACAAAGCGGGCGCAGCGATGCCGTAGCCGGTTTGTTTGACCATTTTCAGCGCGTCGGCGATTTGGTCATATTCCGCTTTCGCATGGGCGAAGTCTTGCATGAGCTGAAGCAGATGGTCTTTGCCGCGAATCTCGACGCCGACGATTTCTTTTAAAATTTGATCGTACAACTCATCCGGTGCATACAAGTCAATTTCGGCGATCCCTTGCCCCATTTCGATGCCGGCAAGCGCCGCTTTTTCGATGAAATCGTACTCGGCAAACTGCTGCACAACCTGGTCGACGTCGCGCAGCCGTTTGATGTCTTTGACGGTGTCGCGCACCGCTTCTTGATAGCTTTCGCGCAGCCAATGATCTTCGCGCAGCACCATCACCCAGCTCGGCAAGTTGACGTTCACTTCAAGCACCGGGAATTCATATAATGCTTCACGAAGCACGTTATACACGTCGGCTTCGCGCATGCTTTCCACACTCATGGCGAGCACCGGAATGTCGTACTTTTCGGCGAGTTCGCGGCGAAGCGCCTCGGTTTCCGGATGGTGCGGCCGAACGGTGTTGACGATCATAATGAACGGCTTGCCGACTTCTTTGAGCTCGCTAATGACCCGTTCTTCCGCTTCTACATAGGCTTGGCGCGGAATTTCCCCGATCGTGCCGTCCGTTGTGATGACGACCCCGATCGTCGAATGTTCTTGGATGACTTTTCTTGTCCCGATTTCCGCCGCCTCTTGGAACGGGATCGGCTCTTCATACCAAGGCGTGTGGATCATCCGCGGCCCGTTTTCGTCTTCGTACCCTTTCGCGCCGGAAACAGCATAGCCGACGCAGTCGACAAGACGGATGTTGACTTCAAGCCCCTCGTCGACTTTCACCGTCACCGCCTGGTTGGGCACGAACTTTGGCTCCGTCGTCATGATCGTTTTGCCCGCGGCGCTTTGCGGCAGTTCGTCCTGGGCGCGCGCCTTGTCGGCTTCGTTTTGAATGTTCGGAATGACGACAAGCTCCATAAACCGCTTAATAAACGTCGATTTCCCGGTGCGGACAGCACCGACGACCCCTAAGTAAATGTCGCCGCCGGTCCGCTCGGCGATATCTTTAAAAATATCGACCTTTTCCAAATGACTCCCCTCCAGTCTTTCGGTCGTTATAAGAAACATTGGAATGAGCTAGCATAGTCGGACACTATATGCATATGATGTTGTCCGATTCGGTTATGACTAAAAGCCATAAATAAAAATCCCTTCTCTAGAATGTATTTTTCCAGAGAAGGGATGATGACTCATTTCGTGAAAAAAATCGGCTCGTTCGTCTTGGCGTCGATCGTGTACGGAAGGGAGTACGCCGGCACGAACAGCGAATGGTCGGTCAAAATCGGGCGAATATCGTCACCCGGCTTGTAGTGGTGCGGATATTTTTTCAACGCCGCATACAAATCAGAACGGTAGTCAATGTAAATTTCTCCATTCCCGTCGATGACAAACGGCAAGTTGTTGCCGGAAAACGGGCTGACGACATAAGGCGGCTCTTTATAGCCGAGCTTTTTGTAATCGAGCGTAAATACGCCCGGTGCGACGACATCTTGAAATGGCGGATAACCGTGCCGATCCGTATACATCGAAAGCCGCAGCTTCAAATCGCGGATGCGCTCAGCGAGACGCAGGTCAAGAAGCTTGACCGTCGGGTTCGTTTCCGCATCGATGATCATATACTGGAAAACACCCCCGCTTTCATAGGCGTTTCCCGGCGGTTCCTGCATGTAGCGGGGAACGAGCTTTTGAAAGTCAACCGGATATTTTAAATACATCGGTGTTTTCATGTCGCGCGTCTTGATCGGCAGCAATCCGCCGGTCGCCTTCCGGTATTCGTCAACCGCCGATTGGACGGCCGCCACTTGGTCTTTGTATGGAATTTGGTTTTGCTTAAGCCGCTCTTGCGGATACAAGCAGCCGGAAAGCGGCACGAGAAACAAACAGGCTAAAAGAAAGCGAGCAATCCATTTCATAGTTCCTCCATCCTTTGCCTATTGCTGCGTCGGTCCGCTGAACACGACAAAAATAATGATGATGCCAGCGAGAATCAACAGGACGTAAGCGATAACCGCCAGCAAAAAGCGAAGCCAGCGAATCTTGAGCTTGTAGCGGCTCAAATAAATGAAACCGACGGAAATAAACATGAACACCATTGAGGCGATGGCGATCCACATTTTCGCTAAAGCCGGTGACATACGTGTTCCTCCTTTTTTCGACAACTATTATATCATCGCCATAAAAAAAGCTGAAGTAAAGCGGGGCTTTCTTTACTTCAGCATCACCTTATACCCTTCCGGAAGCTCAAGCCGATGATGGTTCGTCATATTGTATGCAAAACAGGGACGACTTGTACCGCCATCCGCCTATTTTCAGCGTTACGGCTCGGCAAAAATGTTTATGACATCGTCCATTTCCTGCTTTTTTCCGCGCGCCATGAGCGAATCGACTGCTTCTTTCGGCTCTTTCCCTTCGAACAAGACTTCATAGAGCGCCTCGGTAATCGGCATTTTGACGCCGAGTTCTCCCGCCAGCTCGTACGCCGCTTTTGTCGTCCGCACCCCTTCGACAACCATCCCCATGCTTTCGAGCACCTCGTCAAGTTTTTTTCCTTGGCCAAGCATATAACCGGCCCGCCAGTTGCGGGAATGGGTGCTTGTGCACGTGACAATCAAGTCGCCGACTCCGGCCAGCCCGGAAAAGGTGAGCGGGTTGGCGCCAAGCGCACAGCCGAGCCGGGCAATCTCGGCCAACCCTCTTGCGATGAGGGCTGCTTTCGCATTATCCCCGTAGCCGAGCCCGTCGCTGATGCCGGCGGCCAAGGCGATGATGTTTTTCAGCGCCCCGCCGACTTCGACACCGACTAAATCCGGGTTCGTATACACGCGGAAATAGTGATGGTTCATAAATAGATCTTGAATGCGCTGCGCCGCTTCCATATTCGGCGATGACACCGCCACCGTCGTCGGATGGCGGAGCACCACTTCTTCCGCATGGCTCGGCCCCGAAAGAACGACAACGTCTTCCAGCCATTCGCCCATTTCCTCAGCGACAATTTCCGATACGCGCTTGTGCGTCCCCGGCTCGATGCCTTTGCTGACGGCGACCACGGTGACCGGCGCCGCCAGGCACGCGCGCGCTTTTTGCAGCACGCCGCGGATCGCCTTTGTCGGCACAGCGAGCACCGTTACGGACACGCCGTCGAGCGCAGCGCAAAGATCATGATAACCGATGATCGCTTCCGTCAGGCGGACGCCCGGCAAATATTTTTCATTCGTCCGCCGTTGGTTGATTTCCTCGATCTGTTCAGCCCGCTGCCCCCAAAGCCGAACGCGGTGCCCGTTGTCAGCCAGAACGAGCGCCAGCGCCGTCCCCCAGCTTCCTGCGCCCAATACAGCAATGTTCTCCATCGTTTCCCACTTCCTTTATCCGATTGTCGCAGCCTTCCGCTTTTCTTATTTCCGCGGGCGGGCGATGATTTTGATCGGTGTACCCTCGAAGCCAAACGCATCGCGGATGCGGTTTTCCAAAAATCGTTCGTACGAAAAGTGCATCAATTCCGGATCGTTGACAAAGGCGACGAACGTCGGCGGCTTGACGGCGACTTGCGTCATATAATAAATTTTCAAGCGCTTGCCGTTATGCGTCGGCGTCGGGTTCATCGCCACCGCATCCATAATGACTTCATTGAGCACGTTCGTCTGAACGCGCATCGCATGGTTGTCGCTGACAAGCTGCACGAGCGGCAGCAACTTATGGAGCCGCTGTTTCGTCTTCGCCGACACAAATAAAATCGGGGCATAGTCCAAAAATGGGAAGTGGTCGCGAATCTTCCGCTCAAATTCAGCCATCGTTTTGTCATCCTTTTCGATGGCGTCCCATTTGTTGACGACGAGAATCACCCCGCGCCCGGCTTCATGCGCATAGCCAGCGATTTTTTTATCTTGCTCGAGAATGCCTTCTTCGGCGTTTAGCACGACAAGAACGACATCCGACCGTTCAATGGCCCGCAACGCGCGCAGCACGCTGTATTTTTCCGTGCTTTCGTAAATTTTTCCGCGTTTGCGCATTCCTGCCGTATCAATAATAACATATTCCTGCCCTTCACGCACAAACGACGTGTCCACCGCATCCCTTGTCGTCCCGGCAATGTCGCTGACAATGACCCGCTCTTCCCCTAAGATGGCGTTGACAAGCGACGATTTGCCGACATTCGGACGGCCGATGAGGCAAAACTTAATCACGTCCTCTTCATACTCTTCGGCGGCCCCTTTTGGAAAATGGCGGACGACGGCGTCAAGCAAATCGCCAAGCCCCGTCCCGTGCGCCCCGGAAATCGGATACGGCTCCCCGAATCCAAGCGCGTAAAAGTCGTAAATCAAATCACGCATTTCCGGATTGTCGATTTTGTTCACGGCTAGCACGACCGGCTTGTTCGACCGGCGGAGCAGCTTGGCCACCTCTTCATCAGCCGCAGTCACACCGTCGCGGCCGTTCGTCATAAAGATGATGACATCCGCCTCATCGATGGCGATTTCCGCCTGTTGGCGAATTTGCACAAGCAGCGGCTCATCGCCGATGTCGATGCCGCCGGTGTCGATTAAGTAAAATGTATGGTTCAGCCATTCGGCTCTGCTGTAAATGCGGTCGCGCGTCACCCCAGGCACGTCTTCCACAATGGAAATGCGCTCTCCGACAATGCGGTTGAAAATCGTTGATTTCCCCACATTCGGACGGCCGACAATCGCTACAACTGGATTTGCCATGCTACCACCCTTTTGATCCTCATTTTTATTTCGTTTGCTCTTGAAGAGGCGCCTTTTTCCAGACCAGACATCCATCCCTGCCAAGCACGCTTGGGCGATCCGCGCCTTTGCCGCCCACCCGGCTTGAAAAGCGGGGAAGGCGCTGGGCGATGAACCAAAACGTGCTGCAACTGCTTTATTTTATCAAAAAGTGAAACACCCAACAACCGCCTAATGCTTGACGATCACAAGCAGCCCGTCGCTGAGCTCATGGGCGATGCCGTCCAAAATCGCCTCCAAATTGGCGGCGATTCGCTCCATCTCCTCCTTCGTGCGGCAAACAAAGATCGGCGCACCCCCAGCGACGGCTTCACCGTTGATCGTAATGACCGCCAAAATCATTTTTTCATGCGTCATCACCGCTGCCCCCTCTCCGTTTCCAACGCCGCTCGCCCGGCATGCGGATCGCGCTCTCCAACACCGGAACATTCTCAATGACCGCTTTCGCCTTCTCGATATCCTCCACTTGCGGCAAAATGAAAATGCCGACGCGCCCGTCGTTTAAATCACGTTTGGCGAGCGGCACGAGCGCCGGCGTCCCGGAGTCGCGGTAAATGCCGAGCGCCGTCGACACATCGTGCAAAATTGCCTGCCGCTGCCCAAGGTTGGCGATCGTTGTTCGGGCGTTGAAGTTTTTCGGCGTCAAAATAAACCCCATCCCGTAGCGCAAAATTTCTTCCCTCCGCGCCGGCAAGCCGATATTCATAATGTAAATGTTGTCCACATACAGCCCTGCCCCCTCAAAATGGGGTTTGACATATTTCACATCGGCGATATCTTTCAACCGGCTCCCGCTCATAAATCGCCGCGCCACCATCATGCCGATGGCGCTGGCCGCGAGCGCCGCCCAAACGTTCCACACTAAATAAAAAAGAGTCGATAAAAACGAAACGAAAATGACCAAATAGTTCCGCCCTTCAAACACAATCGCAATGCCTTCAATGTATGTTTTTCCGCGCGGCACTAATTCATACTGGTCAAGCTCGTTCAACGTGTTGCGCTCCATGTTGCGCACATCGCGAAACTGTGAGGCGGCCAACGCCAAAAACGTGATGGCGGCAAACTCCTTTTCCATGATCGCCGGCACGGCGACCGTCCCTAGACCGGCAGCGATCACCCCCAATGCGATATGGATCGTCCGCCCGTGCAAGTATGTCGGATACTGCCGGTAATCGGTGCGCAACAAATAAAGGCGGGTCAGCACTCCGACAGCGACACCGTATAAAATGGGAAACGTATATTCGTTCACGACTGTCTCGCCCTCCTTACAGGCCGTTTTTCCTCGAGCTGAAGCGACAGGAAGCGGATCATTTCCCAAATAAGCAAACACGACGCGCTGATCGCCGCCGCGTCGAAAAACGAGAACGAACCGAGCACATAGTCGGGCGCCATGCGGTGAATGGCCATGGCGTATACCGCTTCCCCTTGGCAGCCGCCAAACGCCAGACAAAGAAGGCGGGCGGCAAAGCGGCGATGAAACAAACTGCTGACGATAACGAGCCACCAAGCGAGCATCCACTGGCCGTCAAGCCAAATCCAAACCGGATCAAACAAGGCAAGCAGGCGGAAGGCGGCATAGGCAAACGCCAAGCCGGACGCCGACAGCGCCAGAAACGGAAGGCGGCATGGCCGCCGCTCGATGGCCGCATAACATGAACATAAAAAAAGAACGAAAAACGCCAACGTGGCGCGGACAACACCGATTTCCACCGTCAACGACGCGGAACTGATCATCACAAGAGCGAACGCCGCCAGCCTCGTCCGTTCGCCCGTCTTTTTCATCAAAAAGGTGGCGACAATCCATATGAACCAAAAAAAGAGATAAAAATAAGTCCCTTCCATCTTTTCCACCCCTTATTATGTCCATTATGTCATCTTTTATGGCCGTTCATTCATGCATAGAAAAAAGAACGCCCGGTCATAGTAAAAATGATATTCATCAAGAAAGGAGCGGGGTGTATGGGAAAAGACCGTCAGGAGAAAAAGCTGAAACAATCGCGGCGCGTCGAGTCCGACCGCGACCAGTCATTCGCCTACAAAGGCGCAGCCCGGCTTGATACGCCGGAAGAAGCGCGCGAACGGAACGGGCAGTAACAACGCGCCGCCTGTGGAAAACCTCGCTATACGCGATCATAATAAGAAAAGGGTGTTCCGGCCTTTCTCGGACACCCTTTTTTTACACTTAGGTTATTTCAATTTTTTCAACTGCTCGCCGATCACTTCGCCGAGCTGGAAGCCGCGCGATTCCGCCGTTTTCGTATACTGGCTGTAATCTTCCGCCGGAGCGGCCGTTTCTTCCTCAAGCAGCGCGCGGATGCTTAAGGAAATGCGGTGCTCGGCCTCGTTGACATCGAGCACTTTCGCTTTCACTTCATCGCCTTCTTTCAGCACTTCATGCGGCGAACCGATGCGGCGGTTGGCAATTTGCGATACGTGGACCAATCCTTCGACGCCCGGGAAAATCTCCACAAACGCGCCAAATGAAGCAAGCCGCTTCACAGTCCCGGTGACGACATCGCCCGGCTTCACTTTTTCGCTGATGCCTTCCCACGGACCCGGAAGCGCCTCTTTGATGGACAATGACAGACGCCCGTTCTCCGGGTCGACGGCCAGCACTTTCACTTTCACCGCATCGCCTTCTTTCACCACCTCGGACGGATGGGCGACACGCGTATGGGAAAGCTGGGAAATATGTACGAGCCCATCAAACCCGCCGACATCGACAAAGACGCCGAAATCGGCAATGCGGCGGACGACGCCCTCGAGCACTTGGCCCGGCTCAATGCGGGAAAGCAGCTCTTTCTGCTGCCGCTCTTGCTCTTCCTCAACAACAGCGCGGTGTGACAAAATGACGCGGTTTTTCTCGCGGTCAAGCTCCACCACTTTGACGGCGAGCGTTTTTCCTTTGTAATCGGAAAAATCTTCAACATAGTGCGGTTCAACAAGCGACGCCGGAATGAAGCCGCGCACGCCGACATCGGCGACAAGCCCGCCTTTGACGATGTCTTTGATGACCGTTTCGAACGCCTCGCCGTTTGCGAACTTGCGCTCAAGCTCTTCCCACGCCCGCTCGGCATCGACTGCCTTTTTCGATAAAATGAGCAGCCCTTCTTCCCCGTCTTTGCCTTCTTCCACTTTTTTGACTTTCGCCGTCACTTCATCCCCAACAGCAACGGCATCGCTCGGCTTCTCGATATGCAAATTCGACAGCTCGCTGATTGGGATGATGCCATTTTGCTTGCTGTTTTCGACTTCGACAAGCACTTGCTTGTCCTCAAGCTTCACCACTTTGCCGCGGACGATATCGCCCACTCCATACACATTCACTTGCACATTCATTTCTTCTGTCATCGTAAAAACCCCTCCTTCATCGACTGGCGATCCTGCCAAAAGCGCGACTCGCGCCGAGGCCGCGGCCGGCTGTCGGCAAAATAAGGACGCTTTTCTAATTAGTATACCATATTTTCTCAATCAAAATGTACTATAATGCTTACTGATGTTGTTCAAGCAGTTGGCGGATATGATCCATAATGTAGTCGGCCGCCTCCTCCGGGCTCGCCTTCCGCGCGCGCAGCGGCGCCATATCAATCGGCGCCCCGTACACGACTTTGAGCGGCACAAACGGCCGGTACGGGCCAATGATCGCACATGGAACGACAGCCGCATCGGTGCGCAAAGCGAAAAAGCCGACGCCGGGCAGCGCCTTTTTCAGCCGGCCATCTTTGCTGCGCGTCCCCTCGGGAAAAATGCCGAGCACTTCGCCTTGTTTCAGCACCTCAAGCCCTATGCGCAACGCCTGGCGGTCGTTCATGCCGCGCTTTACGGGAAACGCGTGCAAGTTTTTGACGAGCGTTTTCACCACCGGAACGCGAAACAATTCTTCTTTCGCCATAAACCGAATCGGCCGCGGCGCCGTAATGCCGACGACCGGCGGATCTAGGTTGCTGATATGGTTGGCGCAAAGAAGCACCGCGCCTTCTTTTGGAAAGCGGTCAACCCCGATCGTTTGAATGCGGTACAAAGGGGTGAGCACTCCTTTGACGATTCCTTTGGCGAAGGAATAAAAATCCACCGTCATCCAATCCTTTCATTGACAACTTCCATAATGCGCGCCGCCACTTCTTCGACCGACAACGACGTCGTGTCGATTTCCACGGCATCCGGCGCCTTGCGCAGCGGCGCCGTTTCCCGCTCCGAGTCAAGGCGGTCGCGGCGGGCGATCTCTTCTTTCAACGTTTCAAAGTCGGACGGAAAGCCGCGGGCGATGTTTTCCTCATGCCGGCGCCGCGCCCGCTCCTCAACCGAAGCTTTTAAGAAAATTTTTACCTCGGCATTCGGCAGCACGTTCGTTCCGATGTCGCGCCCATCCATGACGACGCCGCCGCCTTTGGCCATGGCGCGCTGGCGGGCGACCATCTCCTCGCGCACCAGCGGATGCTGGGCGACGAACGACACCGCATTCGTCACCGCCTCGCCGCGAATGATGTCCGTGACGTCTTCGCCGTTGACAAACACGAGCTGCCCTTGCGGCGAAGGCTGCAGTTCAATATGCGTATGGCGAAGGAGCGACAAGAGTGCTTGCTCATCATGGACATCGACGCCGCATTGGAGCGCCCGGTACGTCAGCGCGCGGTACATCGCGCCCGTATCAATATACACGTAGGAGAGGCGTCGGGCGATCAGTTTGGCAACCGTGCTTTTTCCGGCTGCCGCAGGTCCGTCAATGGCGATGTTAATCCGTTGTTTCATAGTTCCTCCTGCTTTGTCTAAATCATTTGATCAGGGCACAAAGAAAAATGCAGGAAACTCCTGCATATTCTCATGTTCATTGTACCATATCCGCCGTCAGCGGTCGACGGCCGTTTCGATCGTTTCTGTTTTTGTCGGCTTGGCGACTCCCTCATACTCATATACTTTGCCGATATAAAGCGCCGCCGGCGTGTACAGAACAAGCCATTGGGCGATGAGCAGACAAATCGCCTGAATCGCGACAAGCTTCCATAACAGCTCTTCGATCCGCTTCATGGCGAACAACCCCGCCTTCCGTTTTTTCTAGCAGTATTCCACGCCGTCTCCTTATTTATTCCCTTCTCTTCAAGCTGCCGTTCGAAGTTGTGGCGGATGAGCCGGACGCGATCTTGCGAGGCGAGGCCGGCAAACTCGACCGCCATTCTCGCCCCGCTGTGCTCGTCGACAGCCATGCGGACGACCGTCGCCTTCGTGCGCACATAATGACAGTCGCCGGAGCGCATCGTCAGCACGAGCCAAAGCTCGACTGACATGCCGGGGCGCAGAAGCGGCGCGTGCGTCATCGGAATGTAAAGAACGGCCCCGCCTGCGCTAATATCGGCTGTCATCGTCACAAACGGGGCAAACTCGCCTCCACCAAGCGGGTGGACGGCAGCGTCAACATTCGCTCTCACCCGCACATAGCGGCGGCGCTGAATGCGGATGACATATTCGTCGCCTCGGTAATCCAAGACCACCATTGGCAACGGATCATGCACTTTCCCTTTTACCTCGGTGTCAAACATGTATAACGTTCCTTCTTGGCTGACAAAACTTGCCTTAAACTGCATCCCGTTTAACAAATACACTGTTTTTCCCGTCTGCTCGTCAACGGGGTAGCCAATATGGATCGCCCCGCCGTCGACGGCAAGCACTTTGCTTCGGTATTGGCGTGCCGAGCCATCAAGCGGCTCAAGCCGAATCGGATCCCCAATTTTGATCATCATGTTTCCGCTTCCCCTTTTCAGCTGGATGCCGTTTTTGTACGATCATTATACCACAGAGTGGGCGCTTGAGGCGGACGGAAACAAAAAGGAAGCCATGTTTCAGGCCTCCCTCTGTTTTCATTCGTAATTCGGTTCGACGCTTTCAAGCTTTTCCACTTTTTCCTCTATGCCGGTTGACGCGTTCATAAACAGCTGATACGTATCATCACCGAGCGTCCCTAAAAACTCGTAGCAAAGCACTGGCTTTTGCAAGTCGTTCATAATGACCGCCTGGCGCTGTTCCATTACCTTTAGATGCGGATTCAACTTTTTCTTCACTTCTTCGGCAGTGATCGCCGGTTTCGGCAGCGGGCGCGGGATGGACGACGACAAATAGTCGCGCGCCGTAAAGCCGACGACATGGCCGTTGTCAAGCGCCACTTTCATTTGGATCGCTTCCGGGTAGATGCGGACGCCGTTTTCGCTTTTCACAAACGTGAGCACGGCGACGTTATCGTACTGTGTGCTGTCATACAGCTCAAACCCGGTGAATTTGTGCCGCTTCAAAAACGCCATTCCGCGGTTGGTCGCCTCATGCAGGCTGATCGTCGGTTTGCCAACCGGCCGGCTGTTTAACACCCAAATCGGATAGCCGCCGTTTTTCGTTATATCCATGTAAATATCGCCTTTTGTTTTCGGATCGTGAATCGTCAAACTGTAAAAGCGTTCGTCGGCCCCTTTGCCGCTTTCCGTCACCTTGATCTTCTCCGTTCCTTTCAAGCCGAGAAAATCGCGTGCGATCCGCTTTGCTTCATCTTTGGAAACCGGGCGGCCCTTCGCGCGGACGAACCCTTTTTCCTCGTTGGCCAGGCCGATGAATGACGGACCAAACTCGGACGAACTTGAGAACGTATCAACATTTTTTTCGACCGCTTTGAAGCCGTCAATGATGATGTTGTCTTCTTTTTGATCGTTCGTTGCCAGCGCCAGTTCGACGTCCATCCAGCGCAAATTGTTTTCCAAGACTAAATGCTGCACATTGCGCAGCTCTTGGCGGATCGCCCCGGCACTTTTATACAGCCCTTGCAGCGTCTTATACTCTTCTTTTGTCAACGGCTCCTCTTGCAAATCACGCACTGCGGTCCGGTAGGTGAATTCACCGATTTGCGACAAAAATTCTTGCGTTTTGTTAAACGGCAAAAGCGACAGCGGCAGCTGTCCGACATCGGAATGGGCTTCCGAGGCAATTTTCCATATTTCAGCGAGCGCCGGCGACAATGACGCATGCGAGTTCATCGCCAGCGTGGCGCCCAGTTTATCGTGAAGCAAGTCAATTTGATAGGCCAGATCGTGAAAGGCGCGCTGATAGTTGTTCTCCGCATGAATCAAGATCGCATTTTTCTCTTGATGCTCGCGATAGCCCCAGTAACCAGTGCCGACGACAGCGACGACAAGCGCTGCAATCAGTAAGTTTCGCACCATCTCGTCTCCCTCCTTTTATTTGCAAAAAATATGGTTTCCAATCCGCTTGATTTGCGGCCGGCTCCAAATCCAAGCGCTTGTCGCCGTCGCCGGATTAAAGTAGTAAATGGCCCCGCCGGTCGGGTCCCAGCCGTTGATGGCATCGAGCACCGCTTTTTTCGCCGTTTCGTTCGGCGTCAGCCAAATTTGTCCGTCGGCCACTGCGGTGAACGCCCCAGGCTGAAAGATCACCCCGGCAACCGTGTCCGGAAACGACGGGTGTTCGATCCGATTCAAAATGACGGCCGCGACGGCTACTTGCCCGATGTACGGCTCACCACGCGCCTCGCCGTAGACAGCATTCGCCATGAGTCGAATGTCATTTTGCGAAAACCCTTTCGGCACATTGGATGCTGTCGTTTTCACCGTTCGCCCGCCGCCTCCGCCGCGTTTTTTCACCTGCTGGCTGAGCGGAATGCCGCCGTAATGGGTGAACTCATTTCCTTGACGGATTTGCTCTTTCACAAACGACTCGTAATATTTCGATGCGTTCACGAGCTTTCGTTTCGTCTCGGCGCCGGCCAGACCATCGACCGGCAGCCCGTATTCGTATTGAAAGTTGCGCAGCGCCCAATACGTGCGCCAGCCGAACACGCCGTCAATCTTTCCGTTGTAAAAGCCGAGATACTGCAGCCGCGCCTGCAATTCAATGACATCGTCGCCAACCGCGCCACGCTGAATCACCTGCGGGGAAAAAGCAGCCGCATGGCCGGCCGGATGCATCCATGTCATCAGGCCGATCAACATGAGCATGACCAATTTCCTTGCCATATGCAAACCTCCCGTCAACCATCGTCATTTTTACCCCTATTTTTCTTCAACTTCTCCTTTTTATGCAAAAAAACAAAAAAAGCCAAGCATGTTACGCTTGGCTTTTCACGGATGGCATCTTCTCAACGCGGACGGATTCTTTCACTTGTTTCACTTTGCGCAACGCCACCCACCATAAGATGAGCATGAACGGCCCCATGTAATACCCCCACTGCTTTTGGGCGAGCAGAATCCAGTCGTAAACGCCGTGAAGGAAAAACGGCAGCAAAAACGACGCCCATAAATAATAGCGGCGCTTTCGGCCGGCAAATTTGGCTTTGCCAAAATAAAACCCCATAATGACGGCAAACAGGGCATGGCTTGAGACCGGCAAGAGCGCCCGGGCGATTGCCGTGTCCACTCCGTTGGCGAGCAAATACAAAATGTTTTCGAGCGTCGCAAATCCGAGCGAAACGCTGGCGCTGTACACAATGCCGTCATACGGCTCATCAAATTCGTCATGGTCGTAGACAAAAAAATAGACGACAAACCATTTGACGAACTCCTCAAGCAACGCCGCCGAGAAAAACGCCTCGGCAGCCGGCGAGGAGACGATCCCTTCGGCAGCGAGCACATACTCAATAAACATAATCGGAAAAACGAGCAAGGCGCCGAAAAAAAACATGCGCAGCACAAAGGAGAGCGGCTCGGCCTCATACTCGTCCTTTAAATAAAAATAGCTAAGCAGCGCCACCCCGGGGGCGACGCCGGCAGAAATCAACGAAAACATGCCGATCCCCGTTTCTTTGTCGGTTTATCTCTATCGTACCACGAAACAGAGCGATGAAAAAGACGAAATTGCCAAGCGGCCCGCCGACCTAATAGGCGAACAAGCCGTCAACGGCGGCGCCGGCGGCGAGAGCGACGGCGAGCTTGATGCGCGCTTTTTTCGCGTCATAGTCGCTACCGAGAATGACCCCTTTTTTATGCAAATCATAGGCGCTTCCCACGTAATCGTACGTTGTATACACCGCCCCCTCCTCAGCGCTCGTCGTCACCACGACCTTAATCCCGTCGTTGACGGCCTTGACGATTTCATCCACCATGTTCGGCGCCACTTGCCCGCGGCCGACTCCTTCAAGCACGATTCCGGCGACGCCGCTTTCCCGGGCCGCTTTAATAAACTTGCCGTCCGCCTCCACGTAACATTTCACAATGTCGACAGGCGGAAGCGGATGCACGAGCCGGAAATGCTCGCGCCGGATCGGCTTTTGGTACACGTACACTTCATCGTTGTCGATAATGCCCAAATAGCCGAACCCGAATGCGTTGAACCCTTGAATGTTGGAAGCATGCTCCTTTTTCACATATTTCGCAGCAAAAATGCGCTCGTTGAATACGACAACCGTCCCCGCCCCGCGCAGCGTTTCAGCGCACGCGGCATAAATGGCATGGCGGATGTTGATATACACATCGCTCCCTAAATCAAACGGAGCTCGCTGCGAGCCGGTGACGACGATCGTCCGCGGATCGTCAATGGTCAAATCAAGAAAATACGCTGTTTCCTCGAGCGCGTCCGTCCCGTGGGTGACGACGATGCCATCCACAGACGAATCGGCGAAATGCGCCTCAATCCGCCTTTTCAATTCAAGCCAATGCGAAAACGTCAAATGCATGCTCGGGAGCTGAAACACGCTCTCAACCACCACTTCAATTTCCTTTGGCAAATGGCAGAGCGAAGCGAGCTCTTCGCCGCTCAATGCCCCGGCCTTTAGGCGGCCGGAGCGCTCATTTCGTTTGCTGGCAATCGTGCCGCCAGTCGTCAGCAGCACAACTTTCCGTTCAGCCACATTCGTCCCCCTCACTTTCCCGTTTTCCATCACAGCGCCCGTTTCCGCCGTGCGGATGCAAGTATAGCGGCTTTCGGGCCGCCGCTTCCCGCTCGCGCCGGGCGATGCAGGCGGCGATAGCGTCCCCATGGAAACGGCCGTTTTCAATAAAAATTTCGTTCGCATTATTGCCGGCCGCAATCACCCCGGCGATAAACACCCCTGGGACGTTCGTTTCCATCGTTTCCGGGTCGTAGTGCGGCCGGCCGCTGCCCGGATCGACGCCGACGCCGATGTTCATTAAAAAGCGATGGTCCGGATGGTAGCCGGTCATAGCGAACACGAAATCATTTTTGATCGTTTTCGTCTCCCCGTTCACTTCGTAAATGACCGCATCTTCCGTGATCTCTTTCACATGGGCATGAAATTCCATGCGAATGACGCCTTTTTTCACAAGGGCGTCAAATTCCGGCAAAATCCACGGCTTAATGCTTTTGGAATATTCCCCGCCCCGGTAGAGAACCGTCACGCGCGCCCCGGCTTTGACGAGCTCCATCGCCGCATCGACGCTCGAGTTTTTGCCGCCGATGACAACACAGTCCGTGTTGAAGTACGGATGCGCTTCTTTAAAGTAATGCATCACTTTCGGCAGCTCTTCCCCCGGCACGTTCATATAGTTCGGATGGTCGTAATAGCCGGTGGCGATGACGACGTACTGCGCGCGGTACGTCCTTTTTGTCGTTTCAATCAGAAATGCTCCGTCTTCCTGCGGCTTGACGGTTTTCACTTCTTCAAAAGCATTGACGCGCACTTGCTTGCGAACCACGACTTCCCGGTAATAAGCGAGCGCTTGATTTCGCGTCGGCTTCCGGTTTTCTGTAATAAACGGCACCCCGCCGATCTCGAGCCGGTCGCTCGTACTGAAAAACGTCTGATGCGTCGGAAAACGGTAAATCGAATGGACGATGTTCCCTTTTTCGATTACAAGCGGCGAAAACCCGGCGTCTTGCAAGGCAATCGCCGCCGCCAGCCCGCACGGTCCGCCGCCGACGATGATGATTGTTTCTTTCCTCATGTTTTTGTCACCTCGCACGAAGCAAAAAATCCCCTATCTTATGATAGGGGATTTCGCGAAAGCTTGCAAACATCACTTGCTTGCTCGCCTCACACCCAGCCGCGGAATCGGCACGCTTCCGCCATTTTGCGAACGCCGACCATGTAAGCGGCAAGGCGCATGTCGACGCGGCGCGTCTGCGCCATTTCATACACGTTATTGAACGCTTTGACCATCACTTTTTCAAGCCGCTGTTCCACTTCTTCTTCCGTCCAATAGTACCCTTGGTTGTTTTGCACCCATTCGAAATACGACACCGTCACGCCGCCGGCGCTCGCCAGCACGTCCGGGACGAGCAAAATGCCACGTTGCGTCAAAATTTCCGTCGCCTCGAGCGTCGTCGGCCCGTTCGCCGCCTCGACGACGATGCTCGCCTTAATGCGCGGGGCGTTTTCAGCCGTAATTTGGTTTTCGATGGCCGCCGGCACTAAAATATCGCAATCGAGCTCAAGAAGCTCTTTGTTCGAAATCGTATTTTTAAACAGCTTCGTCACCGTGCCAAAGCTGTCGCGCCGTTCGAGCAGATAGTCGATGTCAAGGCCGTTCGGATCGTACAGCGCGCCGTACACATCAGAAATGCCGACGACTTTCGCTCCGGCGTCGTGCAAAAATTTGGCCAAATAGCTGCCGGCGTTGCCGAACCCTTGGACGACGACACGCGCGCCTTCGAGCGACAGGCCGCGTTTTTTCGCCGCTTCACGAATGCAAATCGTCACTCCTTTGGCCGTCGCCGTTTCCCGGCCATGCGAACCGCCGAGGACAAGCGGTTTCCCGGTGATGAAGCCCGGCGAATCGAACTCGCGGATGCGGCTGTACTCATCCATCATCCACGCCATAATTTGCGAGTTTGTAAACACATCCGGCGCCGGAATGTCTTTTGTCGGCCCTACGATTTGGCTGATAGCGCGCACGTAGCCGCGGCTTAAACGCTCCAGTTCGCGGAACGACATCGTGCGCGGGTCGCAGACGATCCCGCCTTTGCCGCCGCCATACGGCAAGTCGACGATGCCGCACTTTAAGCTCATCCAAATCGACAGCGCTTTCACTTCGCGCTCGGTGACGTCTGGATGGAAGCGCACCCCGCCTTTCGTCGGGCCGACGGCATCGTTATGCTGCGCCCGGTAGCCGGTAAAAATTTTCACCGATCCGTCATCCATGCGCACCGGAATGCGAACGGTCAGCACGCGGATCGGCTCTTTCAAGAGCTCATACACCTCTTCCGGATAGCCGAGCTTTTCCAACGCTCTATGTATAACAATTTGTGTCGACGCCAGCACGTCGTCTTGTTGCCCCTTCTCCTCCGTATGCTTATCGGCTGCCATACGTAAACCTCCTACAAGCTCGCTATAATAGTTTGTCGCCTTCCATGTCATAGTATACACCTTCTGTCGGCGTCTGCAAAGGAAAAATGATGAAACGCGCAAACCGCTTTATGGAAGCCTTTCGCGCGAAAAAATAGACTCCTTGTCCATATAAAGGAGTCTTGGCTACGCCCTAGTTGGCCCGAAAATAGTGAACGAGCTGCGCAATGGCGCGCCGTTCGATCAACTGCTTTCCATATTCTTGCACACGGTGTATCGTTATCGTGGCTGGGTTGCCAAACTCGGCCAGCAAGGCGACAAAGTTGTCGAGCGGAATCGGCGGTTCCTCGGCAACGTGCAAGTAAAAGCGGCCTTGATACGAATAAAGCGTGCCGTCGAGGCAGCCGACCGCATGCAGGCGATGAGCGAGCTGGATGACATCTTCGAACGCTTGGAATTCGTAAAATATGTCATCGCTCTCATCGAGCGTTACCTGCATCTCAATGTAATCGTCGGCGAATTCTTCTTCCATGTCGTCGTAGTCGCCTTCATTCGTGACGATAACGACCATGCCCTGTGCCGGTAAAGAGTAGACTTCGACCGCGATCGATCCGTTCACCTCAAAGCCGAGCTCTTCGCTCGCTTCCTCGATCATATCGCGGAACAGCTGATGGACTTTAAACGTGTCCTTCCACAAATCGTCTTTCGTCAACCCGCGGTCCAGCAAATCGTCAAACGTCAAGAAAATTTTAATTTTGTTGTGGGTCAAGCGCTCAAGACGCATCGACACCCCTCCTTACCTACAGAGCCATCTCTTACCGTTATTGTATGACGCAATCGGCAATTGGTTCGTTTATTGTGTTTATTGTTATTAATGAGTTTACATCGTTTTCCCGGTTTTAGACAAGCATTTTTTCTCAGGTGTCGGTTTTCCGGGCACAATCGTGATGAGATGAGTCTCTGCCGGCGCTCCGAGGCGAAGCGGCACCCCGGTCGTCCCGTAGCCGTTACTCGTTAACACCGCCGTGCTGCCCTGCCATTTGAGCCCTCCTTTTTCATACAACCCAATGGAAAAGAAGCGAATTTGTCCTCCATGCGTATGGCCGCTCAGCACGAGTGAAATGTGCTGCTCCTCTCTTAGGCGAGCGACGATCGCTGGGTTATGGCAGGCTAATATACGAAATGATTGAGGCGGAACGTGTTCGAGCGCCCGATCGATATCCGCCTCCTTTCGGCTTACATCGCCGACGCCGATGAGCGCGACCGGCACACCGCCGTGCTCCCATACTTTCGCTTTGTTTTTGAGCACGTGGACGCGCTCTTCCTCAAACACTGATTGAAGATCGTAGTCGACTTCGTCATCATTGTTTCCCCAAACAAAATAAACAGGAGCGACCTCGCGCAACCGACGCACATTTTCACGGACGCGCGCTTCGGGCACCCCTCTTTCGGCCAAATCCCCGCCAATCACGACAAGATCCGCTTTTCCCCTTACTTCCTCAAGCATGCGTGACGAAACGATCCGCCGATGAATATCAGAAATAAAAAAAATCGTAAGCGGCGGCCAATGATCGGGAAAATGAGGAAACGACAGGATCACGTGACGAACCCAGTTGCTGTGCGCTTCTTTCCATATATAACCAAGCAAAACAAGAAAACTCGTGATCATTCCCCCGATGATCATACTTCCTCCTGCTAAAGCCGATCATCTTTGGTCAACCGGCGGTCTCTCATCGTCATCATACCATAAAAAAAGGAAAAAACAAAAAAAAGCGCCGCCAGCGGCCAATGAAACCGAAACGCCCAATAAAAATGGCCGAGCGCCGCCAAACTAGCCACCCATTCCCCGACACGAAACCGCCGGCCGGACAACAGACGCACCATCCCGCCGACTGCCGCGCGGATGAGCGCCCCGTTGGCAGCCGTCCCGAACCAAAAGCAAACGAGCGCAAGCCATGTCCGCAGCGGGGCAAACAGCAAATCGGTCAAAAACCGCTCCAGCGAGAACGGCTCGAGCGGCGGCAGCCAGCGAAAAAACAAATACGTGCACAAAACAGCGGCCATGGCGGTCATCGATAGACGGCCCATGGTTTCCTCCTTAGCCCGATCCTCATTATTCGTCATGGCAAACAGGCATGAACGACATGGCTCCATCATACATATAGACTGAACTTTGCCAAAAAAGGGGGGGTTTTATGTTTACGACGCGCAAACAATATGAGCCGTACATCAGCCCGTTTGACCCGTGCCCGCCGATCCGCGTCAAAACGTACGTCACCGCGCCCAACTTGTATGTCGGCTTCCAACCGCCGAATTTGCCGCAGTTTCCGCTGCGCGAGGCGTTGATGAAAGGAACGCTCTGGCAAGTGTTTTACGATCCTTACTACAGTCCTTACGAAGGGAAAAGAGGTGATGGTTCATGAAACAAATGCCCAAGGAGTATTACGAGCAGCTTGAGGAGCTGCAAGCCGTCGATTTTGCCCTCGTCGAGCTGACGCTTTATTTGGACACCCACCCGAACGATTATCAAGCCATTCAACAGTTTAACCAGCTCGCGCAAAAACGGAAGCAGCTGAAAAAACAGTTTGAAGCCGCCTATGGCCCGATTGAGCAGTTCGGCCATAGCTATTCGAACTACCCGTGGAACTGGGACGACGCGCCTTGGCCTTGGCAAGTGTAGCTGATTCATCACGAACGCAAGGAGGAACGGATCATGTGGATTTATGAAAAAAAACTGCAATACCCGGTTCGCGTCAGCACGTGCAACCCGCGATTGGCGAAGTATTTAATCGAACAGTACGGCGGGGCGGACGGAGAGCTGGCGGCGGCGCTCCGTTACCTAAACCAGCGTTATACGCTGCCCCCGAAAGTGATCGGGCTGCTTAACGACATCGGCACCGAAGAACTTGCTCATTTGGAAATGATCGCGACAATGGTGTACAAACTGACGAAAGACGCGACGCCGGAGCAGCTGAAAGAAGCCGGCCTTGAGCCTCATTACGTCGATCATGAGCGCGCCCTCTTTTACCATAACGCCGCCGGCAACCCGTTTACGGCGACGTATATTCAAGCAAAAGGCGACCCCATCACCGACTTGTACGAAGACATCGCCGCTGAAGAGAAAGCGCGCGCCACCTACCAATGGATCATCAACATGAGCGACGATCCGGATTTAAACGATGGGCTCCGCTTTTTGCGCGAGCGGGAAATCATTCATGCGCAGCGATTCCGCGAAGCAGTGGAAATTTTGAAAGAAGAGCGCAACCAGAAAAAAATATTCTAAACAAAGCACAGATGGATGGGCTCCCATTCAGCCGTTTTCATAATATAGGTTGATGTCGTACTCCCGCTTCAGCCATTCAAACAGCCGGTGACGCCCATTCCATTGTTCTTCATTTTTCCATAAATCGATGCTTTTCTGGATAATTTCGCAACGGAGGGCATGAAAGTCGTTTTCCGCCTTTTCACATTTTCCTTTATAATAATAAACAGCCAGCCAATACACCGTACATAACAGGAGCAAGATGAAAAGGTGGGCCGGGGCGGCAAAAAACCAGGCGAATCGTTCACTCCACGCCGTGATCGCTGCAGCGTTGGCAATGATATAAAGAAGGAACGCGGCCAAGCCGGCCAACGCGGCCGCCTGCAAAAGCGTCGACCGCTTTTCAAGCCGCTCCCATTTTTTCTTTTTTTCAATGACGGCAAGCAACATTTCTTTTGTCACTTCATCGAGGGAAAATTCATCCGGAAACCGGGTCATGGCGCTCTCCCCTTGTCCGTATTCTATTGTCCATCATATGCGGGCAACAGACAGATTAGAACAAAGGGGAACGCGCGCGGCCATTTTTTCGGCCGGCGGGCGCAACCGCTTATTCCGTCTGAGCGGGGAACGGAATGCGCAGCGTTTGCCCCGGCTCGAGCCGGCTCGTTGACAAGCCGTTTTCTTTTTTGATGATCTCCATGGCGGCAGGCGTGCCGTAATATTTCATCGCAATGCTATAGAGCGTTTCATTCGCCGCCACCACATGGGTGATGGTCTGCGCGTCGGATTCGCTTTTTGCCCCGTCACCCGCGGCGCGCTTCGGCTCTGATGTTTGTTCCGCCTTCGCGCCATCTTCTTGAATAATGCGCACCGTCTCCCGGCTGCCGCTTTCTTCATGGCGGACGACTGTGATCGTTCCAGGCTTTGACTGGGCATAGTAAACAGCCGTCACCGCAGCCGGCAGCGTTAAAAACAAAAACGCGAGCAAACGGATGGGAATGTATTTTCGTTTTTGCTCCTCTTTTTGCCGCCGCCGTTTTAGGCGCGATGGCGGCGCCCCCGCGCTTGACGCCGGGCGTTTTTTCCGCGCCAGGCGCCCCGATGCCTCTTCCATCGCTTCACTCCCTTTCTTCCTCTGCCCCCCGTTTGAACCGAACATGTAAGGCAAGCACAAAATCGATCAAAAAGTGAGCGGTGATGGCGGCCCATAAGCTGTCAGTCTGCTCGTAAAGGACGCCGAGAAAGAGACTGAGCAGCACGACGACCATAAACAAAAACCATTTTTCCAAATACCGGACGTGCAGCACGGCAAAAATGGCGCTTGCCGCCCATAGCCCCCAATGCGTCTGCACAATGCCGCGAAACAGCCATTCTTCCGTCACCGCAATGAGCGCACATAAAAAAAAGAGATGCGGAATCGAGCGGCCGCGGAATATTTTTTCATTGACGCCGCCGTCATCATGCCAATCGTCCGGCAAATAGCGCATCGCCAAAAACTCAGCAGCGAGCACGAACGCCGCCCCGCCGGCTCCGTACACGAGCACATCGCGCAGCTCAAACTGCCAAAGCCGACGCCACTCCTCCCGAGCAAATAAAAACAGCGAGCTGCCGCCGGCCAAAAGCAGCAGCAACCCTTGCGTGATATAAAGATGGATGAGCACTTCGCGGTCTGTCATCTGTTTGATTTGTTCACTTTGCCGCCTCATCGCGCCGCCTCCCGCCAAAAAACATATGCCATAGCTCCTCGCGCCAAGGCCGGACGGGCGCCGGCTCGGGACGGCGGCCGTCCGCCATGAAACGGTCCGTCTCCAGGCCGCAGTTGTCGCAGCAAGCATCCGGTTTGTCCGATAGCTCCTCCCCGAACGCGCGGACAATCGCCGCGCGCCGGCATGAAGAGGCGTGCACCCATTCCTCCATTTCGCGCAATTTTTTTCGCTTCCAACGCCGCCGCGCCTCGATGGCAGCGGCCATCCGTTCATACAGCCGCTCCTTCGCCGCGGCCGTCAGCTGTTCGGGCGCCGCTGTTTGTCCCCATTCTAAAAAGTACGCCAACAGCCGTTTTTGTATGTCCGTAAATCCGCCGGCATCAACCATAGCGCGCCATCCACCGCCGACGGCGTCTTCCGGCAGCCGCCGGCACCACTCGCGGAGCGCAGTCGAGTCGGGAAGCTCCGCTTCGGCGACCGCCTGGGCGATCGCCCGGTCGCCGTCCGCGTAAAACAATACCGCAAGGCTTGGCGCCCCATCACGCCCGGCGCGCCCGATTTCCTGCACATACGCCTCAAGCTGGGCCGGCATATGAAAGTGAAGCACAAAACGGACGTTTCCTTTGTCCACCCCCATGCCGAACGCGCTTGTGCAACAAACGATGTCGAGCTCGTCATATAAAAACTGCTGCTGCACAAGCAGCCGTTGTTCCCCATCCATGCCGGCGTGGTAATAGGCGACCCGACCCGCCCCGTTTTGCGCTAGCCGGCGCGCCATTTCTTCAGCCCACTGCCGGCTTGAAAAGTACACGATCCCCGGTCCTCGGAGCCGTTTCGCGCATTCGGCCAAGCGCGCAGCTTTGTCCTCAACCGATAAGCAATGTTCCACCGCCAAGGCGATGTTCGGGCGGTCGACGGAATAAATATGGCGGCGCGTCCGCTCCATCCCGAGCGTGCGGATGATGTCCTCCTGCACTTCCGGCGTAGCCGTCGCCGTCAGCGCCAGACACGGCGGCGAACCGAGCGCATGGCGGACCGCTCCGAGCTTCAAAAAGTCCGGGCGAAAATCATAACCCCACTGTGAAATGCAATGCGCCTCATCGACGACAAACAACGAAACACGAGCGCGCCGGAGCGCCGCCAAAAACGTTTCAGATTGCAGCATTTCCGGTGAGGCATAAATAAAGAGAAAATCTGGAAGCGAGGCGAGGGCTTGCCATTTTTCTTCCGCATCGAGCAAACTATGGAACGCGACAACGCGCTTTTCACCGCGCCGGCGCAGCTGCTCGACTTGATCTTCCATTAAGGAGACGAGCGGCGAGACAATGAGCACGCTCCCCGGGAGGAAATACGCCGGCAGCTGATAGCAAAGCGATTTGCCGCTTCCAGTCGGCAGCATCGCCAGCACATCGCGCCCGCTGAGCACGTCTTCGATCACATCGCGCTGTCCGGGCCGAAACGACGCGTGCCCGAACCGCTCATGCAATGTTTTCGTTAATTCATCCAACGTCCCACTTCCTTTGCCAACACGAGCCGAATTTCAAAATAACTCGCTATTCCGCCAAGCGCCTCGCGAATACGCTTCAGCTTGCGCGTCCCGAGCGCCCGCGCCGCGGCCTGGATCGCCGCCGCCCTTTCAGCGGCGACAAACGGGTCGATCGAAAAATCAGGCACATTGGCGGCCAACTCGACGACATGATCCTCGATTGTACTTTTTTTCAAGCGCCGAAGGGCGGCGATTTCGTCGATCGTCTTTCCTTTTTGCAGCCATTCGTACGTTTTTTGCGCCGATTGTGTCAGCTGCACCGGCGCCAGCCCGGCCATCAGCTCGGCCATCACCGGGGCGCGCCCGGCTTCGGCTTCAGCCATCATATAATGAAGCGCGTTGCGAAACTGAAACTGCACATACAGCACATCCTTTTGCAGCCAAGCGGCAATTTGCTCCGCCGTCCAGCCGATGCGGCGGGCGCTTGTCAGCCGGAGCGCAAACACCGTCGCCGCTTCTTCAGAAACAGCCGCAAGCAGCCGGATGAGCTCGTCATAAAGCGCCCGCGCCAACGTTTGGCGCGATCCCTTGCCCAGCAAATACTGCTTCACCCATAACAGCGTCCGCTCGTCGCGGCAAATGGGGATAAAACGCTGTCCATGGGAGAGGTTGGACAGCGTCTGCCCAATGAGCGACAGCCGCTGCCAAAAAAGCGGCTCGACCTCATGGTAGCGCCAGCCGTTCACATAGCGGGGGAACGATGCCGCCTGTTCATCGAGCCAATGCCGCCCTTTTTCCGTCAATATATATGTCCGATCATGGACGGGCGCGGCCCGCTGCTTCCGAACGAGCACGAGGGCCGCCTCCTCCAATCGGTCCATCGTCACGTCTTTCCATGTACCGAAAAACGGCGCAAGTTGAAACCATTTGCAGTCTTGCAGCGTCTGGGCTGATTTTTTTCCAGACAACAAATGGTACACCGCTGCCAGCGTCCGTTCACCGTTTAGGCGGCGCAAGCAGTGGGCAAGCAAAAACGAGGCGTAACCGTGCCGCATCTTTGATTCCTCCCCGCCTCTATTGTAACAAAAATCGCACAAGCCGTTTGCAATGAAAAAACGATTTTGGAACAAAAATAAACAAGGGACATATGTGTAAAAATACAGGAGAGCGATTTTTTAGTTGAAAAGCGGGGCGAACGGTCTTATTATAAAAAAGTGAAAAGTTCATTTCCGAGCAGGTAACACGGAGATGACCCGTCCGTTTCCAAAAAATTGGGGAGGTTCGATTTTTATGCCAAAGTATACGATTGTCGATAAAGAAACATGTATTGCCTGCGGAGCATGCGGCGCGGCAGCTCCGGATATTTACGATTATGACGAGGACGGCATTGCCTACGTCACGCTTGACGACAACCAAGGGATTGTCGAAGTTCCGGACATTTTAATCGACGATATGATGGATGCGTTTGAAGGCTGCCCGACCGAGTCGATCAAAGTCGCTGACGAGCCGTTTGACGGCGATCCAAATAAATTCGACTGAAATCTCCCCTCTTGCCGAATCAGCAAGAGGGTTTTTTGACGAAAGCGTGAAAAAATGCCATTTGACAAGTGGCGCGCCGCAAGGGAACATGCTACAATAAGATTGTCTTGCCCGCCCTGGGCGCCGGCGGGCGAGTTTTCATGCGTACATAACAACCAAAAAAGGAGGAACGGGTTGTGGCATTCGAAAATAAAATTGTCGAAGCGTTTATCGAAATTCCAACCGGCAGCCAAAACAAATACGAGTTCGACAAAGAGCGGGGCGTTTTCAAACTCGACCGCGTCTTGTACTCCCCGATGTTTTACCCGGCTGAGTACGGCTACTTGCAAAATACGCTGGCGCTCGATGGCGACCCGCTCGACATTTTGGTCATCACAACGAATCCGACATTCCCGGGCTGCGTCATCGATACGCGTGTCATCGGCTTTTTGAACATGGTCGACAGCGGTGAGGAGGACGCGAAGCTCATCGGCGTGCCAGTCGAAGACCCGCGCTTTGATGAAGTCCGCTCGATTGAAGACCTGCCGCAGCACAAGCTGAAAGAAATCGCCCACTTCTTTGAACGGTACAAAGACTTGCAAGGCAAGCGGACGGAAATCGGCACATGGGAAGGGCCGGAAGCTGCGGCAAAACTGATCGATGAGTGCATCGCCCGCTACAACGAACAAAACAAAAAATAATCGCCTAAAACGTTGTACTTCCAATGCGAACCTCAGCTATTTCCGAACAATCCCGCCTATATCTTTGGATATGGGCGGTTTTCTTTTGGAAACACGAACATTCCCCAAAACAGAAAGCGTTGTCATTGGTATGACTTCTTCGCTTTCCATTGACAGAAAGCGCTTTGCTATGTTAAATTATCAGAAATTTAACATCTTCGAAACAGAAAGGGGCACCTGCTGTGGTTCGCGTACTCGTTTCCGACGCCATTAGCGAAGAAGGCTTGGCGCCGCTCCGCACATCGGCGCACATCGACATCGTTCAAAAAAACGTGAGCGAAGCGGAGGACGAATTGCACACGTTTGACGCCTTGCTTGTGCGCAGCGCAACGAAAGTGACGGAAGAATTGTTGGCGAAAATGCCGAAGCTGAAAATTGTCGGCCGCGCCGGGGTCGGCGTCGACAACATTGACGTCGACGCCGCGACGAAACGCGGCATTGTCGTCATTAACGCGCCGAACGGCAATACGATTTCCGCCGCAGAGCATACGTTTGCCATGATGGCTGCGCTCGTCCGCCGCATCCCGCAAGCGCACATTTCTGTCAAATCGCGGGAATGGAACCGCTCGGCGTTTGTCGGCAACGAGCTGTTCGGCAAGAAATTGGGCATCATCGGCTTCGGCCGCATCGGATCAGAAGTAGCAAAGCGGGCACGGGCGTTCGGCATGACCGTGCACGTCTTCGACCCGTTTTTGACGAAAGAGCGGGCGGAGAAGCTCGGCGTCTCCATCCATTCACTTGATGAGGTGCTGGCAGTCGCCGACATCATCACCGTTCATACACCGCTGACGAAAGAAACAAGAGGCTTGCTTGGCACGGAAAATTTGGCGAAGACGAAAAAAGGGGTATACTTAATCAACTGTGCTCGCGGCGGCATTATTGATGAGCAGACGCTCATTCCGTTTTTGGAAAGCGGCCATGTCGCCGGTGTCGCTCTCGACGTCTTTGAACAGGAGCCCCCGGGCGACCACCCGCTGCTGGCGTTTGATAATGTCATCGTTACGCCGCATTTAGGGGCGTCGACGGTTGAAGCGCAACTGAACGTCGCCACCCAAGTCGCTGAAGAGCTGCTCCACTTTTTTGAAGGGCAGCCGGTCACATCATCGATCAACCTGCCGGCGCTGTCGAAAGACGTCTATGAGAAAATTCAAGCATTCTATCATTTAGGCCGAAAGCTCGGTTTAATTGCTTCGCAGTTTATGAACATTCCGGTTCAAGAGCTGTCGGTCACCTACGCCGGCACGGTCGCCGATTTGGAAACGACGTACATCACTCGCAGCTTGCTTGCCGGCTTCCTGCGGCCGCGCGTCGCTTCCACCGTCAATGAGGTAAACGCCGCCATGGTCGCCAAAGAGCGCGGCATCACATACGGCGAAAAATTCTCTGATGAGACGCACGGCTATGCAAACTGCATTTCGCTCACTGTCCATGGCGAGAACAAAACGTTTACGATCAAAGGAACGCATGTGCCGAACTACGGCGACCGCATCGTCCATTTTGACGGCGTCACGATCGATTTCGCGCCGGAAGGCCATCTCCTTTACATTCAGCACCACGACCGCCCGGGGATGATCGGGAAAGTCGGGAACGTGCTCGGGGCGCATAACGTCAACATCGCCACAATGCAAGTCGGCCGCCAAGAAGCGGGCGGAAAAGCCATGATGATCCTATCGCTCGACAAACCAGTCGATGACGCGGTATTAAAAGCGCTGGCGCAAATTGACGATATTGAAACCGTCAAACGGCTCGAAGCGTAACGAAAACAAAAAAAGCAGGGTTCCCAAACGGGAAGCCTGCTTTTTTTCATCGTTGGCGGCGCAGCGCCTTGCAACAGGCGCCCATGGCTGCCTTCTGTGCATGGCGGCCTGTTTCCGCCGTCCATTCTGCTTCTCATATTTCGCAACCTTTGCATAATATACAAAAAAACACCCCGGATATTCGCATCAAAATAATTTTTATACAAAAATTGCAAAAAAACTAATTTTTATTCGGTCAAATCGGGCTTATTTCGAATTTTTATTCAAGGTGCGAAATGTGAGCTGCTTAACCGAGCGGCACCGCTTTCCGCTCGCCTTTCGAGAACGTCATGAGTTCGGTATAGCCGACGCTGCGGGCGAGTTCAACCGCCTTGTCAAAGTCGGCGCCGACATCGCCCGGCACGTGCGCGTCCGAGGACAACACGATCGGAATGCCTTTGTCATAGCACATTTGCAGCAGCCGCGGATCGGGATACAGCTCGCCGACCGGCTTGCGCAGCCCGGCCGTGCTGATCTCGACGCACGTCTTCGAATTGGCGAGCGCTGTCGTTGCCCGGTCGTATTGCTCAAGCAAAAACTCTTCATCTTCCGGAACGTATTTAAAAATTTTCACCAAATCCAAATGGCCGATAATATCAAATAAGTTCGACTCGGCGAGCGTTACGACTTGGTCAAAGTATTTGCGATATGTATCATACAAATCGCGCCGTTCCCATTCACGGCGGAACTCGACTAAGTCGATGCCGAAATCGTCGACCCAATGGATCGAACCGATGACATAGTCAAACTCGTACGAGCGGATAAACTCAGCCATTTCCTCATGTTTGCCGGGAGTGTAATCCATTTCAATCGACATTTTCACGTCGATTCCGGCATCCCACGCTTCGTGGAACAAGCGGACATAGTCGGCCATATCGTAGCACCGGCGCGCCTCCACCCACGGGTTGGACAAAATGTTTTTCGTTTGGTAAAAATGATACGCATGCTCGGAAATGCCAAAATGCTGAATGCCTTTTTTCGCGGCTTCATCGGTGAACTGGCGCAAATAATCGAGCGTCAGCGTCCCCCGCTCCAAATGGTTGTGATAATCAGTCAGCACAGTGTTTCTCCCCTCCTGCTGTTTTTTTCATTATAACGCATCACCGCAAGAAAGGAAAACCGTTTGGCGAATCATCACCCAATCATCCGTTCGCGCCGACGAGAAACAACAGCCCGACACATACCGCGACGCCGGCGACCGCCAAGAGCCGTGTCATGAGATCATCCATCTGCCACCCCTCCTTGCCTTCTTTGCGCCATATATGTCTTATGCCAATATCATCTCCGATAGAACAACAAAGTGAAGATCGTAACAAAACGACGCAAACGGCGGCGGCTACCAGCCGGCCGCCATCAACAGAGTGTTCGGCTCGGCCGGCACGCGGATTCGCATTCCAACCAGATACGGGCCCAAGTTCGACAACCCGTCAGCCGCAAACGTCACCTCACGGAAGCCAAACTCTTTCGCTGTCAGCAGCACAGCCTCCGCCATGCGCGCCGCGTCCTCTTCATGTGGCTGAGCGGTCAGCTGAATCCGGACCGTCGCATGCCGCGCATCCATATTAGCCAGCTCCACGTTTACTCCTGGCGGAATGGCCGGCTCGAGCCCGCGGATCGTCGATGTTTTCATCTGCTTCAGCGCCTTCGAAAACGTGCGAGCGCTGCCCGGAGCCGGAACGAGCACTGTATAGCCGAATGAAGCGCTGTTTTTATCATACATTCGTTGCCGCTCCTTGATTTTTGTCGCTTTTACCATTCCGAGCGCCGGCAACTCAAGCCCTTCCTTCTCTCCGGTGAAAAAGCGGAGGCGCCGCTCCCCCATTTGTCGCGCTGTTTCGACGAGGGCGTCGACAAACAGCTTCTGCTCTTTGCGGCTGGCCGAAAACACGCGGTGCTGAGCCGGGACGTGCACCATCCATTCCCCCTTCCCCCCGGCGGCCGGCTGAATGACCACTCCATCAAACCAAGCGGACGCCGCCCGCAGCGGAGAGCGCCCAAGCACGCGCAGCGCTGCCGTGAACCGCTCTTCGGGGGCCAATCGGCCGCTGAGCGGAACCGCCACTGGCACCACCCGGCCGTTTGCCGCATCAGGCAAGCCGACCACCATGACGCCGGCATCTTCCTGCGCCGGCGCCGCATCAGCGGCCATTATCGTCTCAACTTGGGGGGGAGAGCTCTCGGCTCCTAGCGTTTTGACGGTAGAGGATCGCTGCTGCTGTTCCGCGCGCTCCGGAGCGGCCGCATTCATTCCGACAGCAACAACCGCAAGAAAGAGGGCCATCGATGCCGCCGAAAGCCAACGCCGTCTCCAGCGCATCTTGCGCTGGGTGCGCTGAAGCCGTTCGTAAACATCTTCTTTTGTGCGCCGGTCTTTCACCATGGGCAGCTGCTCAAGGCTATGTTCGATGCATCGCTCATTCCAGGGAAATTTTTTTCATGCCGCCACTCCTCCCATTCGGCCTCTTCCTCCATATGTTGTTTCAGCGCCTTCAACGCGCGATGCTGCGTTGTTTTCACTTTGCTTTCCGTCCAGCCGAGCGCAGCCGCCGTTTCAGCAATCGACAGCGACTGGATGAATCGGAGGACGAGCACAAGCTGTTGGTCGACCGTGCAGCGCGCCAAGCAGCGGTACATGAGTTGAATTTCCTCGTTTTGAATCGCGATTTCCTCCGGCATCGGCTCGTCAGCGCCGAGCTGCTCCTCGCTCCACTCCGATGCCTTCACCCACTGGCGTCGTTTTTGCTTGCGAAAAAAATCGACCGCCACATGGCGCGCAATGGACAGCAGCCACGTCTTTTCACTACATTGCCCTTTAAACCGTTTGTACGAACGCAGCACTTTCACATACACTTCTTGCACTAAATCTTCGGCATGCTCTCGATTTCGCACCATGTAATATAAAAAATTAAACAAATCATCGTGATATTGTTCGTACAACTGTTCAAAAACGGGGTCCATCTTGTCTCTCCCCCTATTCGTTTCCATGGACCAAAGCCGAACCATTCCATTATCTTCATGATAACGGGTCTCATGCAAAAAGGGAACCATTTTTTTGGACGAAAAAGGAAGAAGGCCGAGCGAACCGGCTATCGCTCGGCAAAGAGCGAAAAAAAGAGGTGGCCGGCTCGCTTCCGCAATGCGCCCTCTGCCGCCCGGTCATAGCTGATCAAAAACGACGTCGCCGGACCACCAGAGGCAAAGAGCGGCAACGGGCAGGCGCAGGCCCGCCCTTGGCGGCCGTTGGCGGCCGACAGTTGCATCCATTCGTAGTAAATGCCTTTGGAACCGATCGGGACGAGCTCATAAACAGACGGAGAGGCGAGAAGCTCAACAAACAGCGAAAGCGGCGCGACCCATTGAGGATGCGCCAGCACGGCCGGGCCGACGAGCGGGCGGCCGATGACGGCAAACTTCGCTCCCTCCGGCGTGACGCCGATCCGCTTCCGTTCGGCCGCCACCGTTCCGACCGCCATCCAAGCCAGGCGACGGCTCATTGCTTCTCCTCCTTGTCGCGGAACACAATGGCGCTCCGCTCATATTCGACATCCTTCACCCCTAAGCGGGCGTTCACAACCCGGGCGGCAGCGAACAAATAGTCGGACAGGCGGTTCATATATTTCAGAACAACGTCGTTGATCGGCTCCGCTTTTTGCAACGAAACGATGCAGCGCTCCGCCCTTCTTATCACCGTGCGCGCCAGATGAAGCGCGGCAGCCGCCTTCGACCCTCCCGGCAAAATAAACTTTTCAAGCGGCGGCGCCTCTTGGACATAGGCGTCAATGCGCTGCTCCAAAAAGGCGACCATCTCCTCGGTCGCTTTATACGGCAGCTTGCCGTTGACGATGGCCAAGTCGCCGCCGCAGTCAAACAGTTCATGCTGAATTTTTTGCAATTCGGCGCAAAGATCGTCAAACCGTTCATCGTCAGCGAGCAGAGCCAGCGCCCAGCCGATGAACGAGTTCGCCTCATCGATCGTCCCATACGCCTCGACGCGCAAATGATCTTTATCGACGCGCCCGCCGATTAAGCTTGTTTTTCCTTTGTCTCCAGTCCGTGTATACAATTTCATAATTCTTCTCCCCTTTATTTTAATCGTTCCGCCAACCCGCACCAAAGCCGGTCGACGCGATGGCATACGGCGGCAAGCCGTTGATAGCACAGGCCGACGGCGTCGCGCCAGCGCCGTTCTTGCCGGTCAGTCGGAACGACGCCTTGCGTTACGTCTGTCCCGATCCAGACGACCGTGCGGCCGGCCGCTCCTTCCTCCCACTGCTTCCAAGCGCAGAAAAACCGCTCCCATTCCTCTGGGTCCGGAAGGCGGCGGATGGCGGCTTCGAGCCCATCCAAGACAACTGTTTTCGCCGTCTTGGCACCATCCGGCCACCCGTATGGCTCCTGATAGCCGTCATGCCATACGATATGAACACCGTCGCTTATTCCGTACCGTTCCCGCACCCATTTTCGCTTTCCTTGGAACGCACCGCCGACAACGAAATGCATCGTTCTCCCCCTTTCCAACGCTCGATCGTTGATTCGAGCGTATACCCGCCGGAAAACGGCACCTTCCATTCCCAAAACGGGCGAACGTCCGGCGCATATTGTTCAAGCACGAAACGGATCGGACCGCTGTGGGTGACGATCGCCACATGGCGGGCGCCCATCCGCTCAGCCAACGCAACCGTCTCAGCGAGCGCCCGTTTGATGCGCGCTTGAAACGAAACATAGCTTTCTCCGGCGGGCGGCGCCGTCGAAAATGGCGACTCGAGCCATCGGTTGTACGCGAGATCCGTTTTGAGTTCGGCGAACGTTTTCCCTTCCCAGACGCCAAAAAAAAGCTCGCGCCATCCGCTCGTACACCAGTCCGGCTCGCGGCTGCCAAACAGCAGCGCCGCCGTCTCCCAGCAACGGCGAAGATCGCTTGTCACGATGCAGTCGACCGGATATGGCCACTCGACCCGCAAACGGCGCAGCCTGCTATGTTCCGCGGCCGAAAGCGGCGCGTCCGTCCAGCCGATATATGCATTGCGCCGATTCAGTTCCGTCATCCCATGACGGATAAGCGTAACAGCCAAAGGACGCCCCATAGCACGGTCTCTCCCCCTTCGATGAGCGCGCCGAGCACATCGCCGCTCACGCCGCCAAACTGCTTTTCCGCCCACGGCTTTGCCGCGAGGGAACAAAGCGCCATCGCCGCAGCCAACACCACAACCGCCGCCGGCGGAACGCCCGCCGCCGGAAGAAGCAAAAGCACAAGGCATGCCAATCCCAGCGCCCATGCTGCATCGCGCCATGAACTATATTCGCGAAGCGAGGCCGCCATTCCTGTCGATTTGGCCAGCTTACCGGCGGAAAGAAGCCAGACAGCCCCGGCTCTCGACAGCAGTGGAATGGCAATAAACAGGGCAGGGGAAATGCCCGCTTTGATCGCTTCATGCAAAAACAGCCAGCGGAACGATAACAAACAAATGAGCGACAACACAGCGAACGCGCCGACGCGCGAATCGGCCATGATCTCTTGCCGCCGCTTGGCGTCCCGGTACGAAAAAAAGGCATCACTCACGTCCATAAAACCGTCGGCGTGCAGCCCGCCGGCAAGCCAAATGCCAAGCCAAAGAAGAAGGAGAGCCAAAAAAGAAGGCGGACCGAACGAAAGCGCCGCACAGGCGCCGTACACCAAGGCAGCCAGCGTCCCGAGCAGCGCTCCAGCCAGCGGCATTGTGCGCACAAGCCAGCGGACATGCGGGGCATTCCATTCAATCGAACGCTGAATGGGAATGATCGTAAACAGCTGCAGCGCCAGCAGCCAGCCATTCCATGCCCGCTTCATTGCGGCCACCGTCCTTTCTTCACGCGAAGAATACCGCATTCCACCACGGCGGCGGCTTCTGCTTCCGCGACCAACTGTTGATGAAGCCAACCGAGCATTTTCATGTAGCGAAATGTGCCGAGGTCATTCGGCACGCCGCCAGAAAACAACTCATTGGACACAATGACAACAGCGCGGCATGCCGCCGCCCACGCCCGCACTTGGTCGAGCAGGCAACGGGCAGCGGCGAACGCTCCTTCCTCTGTTTTCCATTCATCTCCGGCAAATAACACATTCGCCCACCACATAGTCAAGCAGTCGAGAAGGACAACATCAGGCGGACGAAGTGCAGCCAACAACTGATCAGGCCCTTCCGGCGCTTCCCACACCACCCAAGGCGCCGTCATCCCCATGCGCCGCTCTTGATGGCGGCGAATGCGCTCTTCCATTTCCACATCGGCAGCCCGGGCGGTGGCAACATAATGAAGCGTCTCGCCAGCGGCCAGCCGGATGGCGCACACCTCTGCCGCTTCACTTTTGCCGCTGCGCACCGCGCCGCTCACAAACACGATCATCCATCCCACCTCTCAAGCGCCTCAAGCAGCCGGTCATTCTCCACCTGCGTTTTGACGGCGAGCCGGATGTAGCGGCCGTCAAGCCCCGGGAAATTCATCGTATGGCGCGGCACAACCCCTTCCTTCAACAAATGAAAAAACAGCTCCTCTGTCCGTCCTGAACACGGACGCAACAAATAAAAGTTCACGACCGATGGCGAGACGTCATACCGCCCGGCAGGCAGCGACCGAAACACCCGCTCCCGCTCGGCGGCGATCTGTTCTTTCGTCCACTTGACAAACGATTCCATCGCCATGAAACGAAGCGCCAATTGTTGGGCGATGCCGTTTGTGCTCCATGGCGGCTGATGCGTTTTCAGCGAAGCGATCACCGCCTCGTCAGCAGCGACATAACCAAGGCGCGCGCCGGCCAGGTGATGGATTTTCGTCAACGATCGAAGCACAATGAGGCGCGGATAGCGTCCCAACCAGCGCATCGCCGTAAACCCGCCGCGCCAAAACGGATAAAATGCTTCATCGATGATTACATAGGTGCCAGCCGTGTGCGCCGCGTCCACCAGTGATCTCAATTCACCTTCCTCCATCACTGTCCCCGTCGGATTGTTCGGATGGCATAAAAAGATAATGTCTTGCTTGCCTGCCCAGGCAGTCGCTTCATCCAAGTCATAAGAAAAGCCCCGCGCTTCATCGGCCGCGAATCCCTCCACATCGCATCCATAAGCGAGACAGGCGCGCCGATACTCGGAAAACGTCGGCTCCAAGATGCCGACGCGCCGACCGGCAAATAGCGCGGCCAACAAATAAATCGCCTCCGCCGCCCCGTTCGTCATCAGCACTTGTCCGGGTCGAATCTGCTCCTGCTTGGCAACGAGCTCCCTGAGCGCCTTCGCTTCCGAATCCGGATACTCCCCGGCCCAGCGAATCCACTCCTCACCGCTCGGCCAAGCTGACGGCGGCAGCCGGTACGGATTCGTATTGACGCTGAAATCAATGTATTCGTCTGGAGGGGCCAATCCGCATTGCTCATACAACGCGCGCGGATTCGCCCCATGCGCCGGCCAACGCAACGATTATCCCCCCAATCCATAGCAATAATGTAAACACTAGCACCGTTCCAATCATGATGCGGACCGCTTGGCGAATGTGGGCGGCGCGAAGCGGGGCGGCCGGGTCACCGAGCGTCGGCCTCCTCGAGACCACACCGCCGTATGTATTCGTTCCGCCGAGCTGCACCCCAAGCAGCCCGGCCATCGCCGCCTCAAGCCAGCCGCTGTTCGGGCTTGGGTGGCGGCGGGCATCGCGAAATAAGATCGACAGCGCCAAACGAAAGCGGCGGCCGCCAAAGACCAACACCATCACAAGCGCCGTCAGCCGCGCTGGAATGTAGTTGAGCGCATCGTCCAGCCGCGCGGCCGCCCAGCCAAATTCGCGATACTTCTCATTTTTGTATCCAATCATGGAATCACACGTGTTCACCGCCCGGTACAATAACGCGAGCGGCGCACCGCCCAAGGCCGCATAAAAGAGCGGAGCGGTGATGCCGTCGCTCGTGTTTTCCGCCACCGTCTCCACGCAGGCGCGGGTGATGCCGGCTTCATCGAGCCGCTCGGTGTCGCGGCCGACGATCATGGACAGCGCGCGGCGCGCCGCAGGAAGATCGCCTGCTTCCAGCGGCCGGCGCACGTCCTCAGCCGCCTCAGCGAGGCTTTTCGTCGCAATGGCGGTGAAAATGAGGGCCGCCTCGATCGCCACCCCTACGTATACGGACAGCGCGTAGCCCACATAAACGATGAACGCCGATATCCCGTAAACAGCGGCCAACACGACCGCCACGGCCGCCGCCCCTTTCGTCCGCCGCTTTGTTCCTTGATTCCAGCGGCGATCAAGCCACGCAATCATCATTCCCATCCCGCGCACCGGATGCGGCAGCCAGCGCGGATCGCCCACGAGGGCATCGAGAAACAGCGCCAACGTCAATGCGGCCAAATGGGTCATCGCCGTTTCCTCCGCTTCTCCCAGCGGCCAAGCGCCTCAACTGTTGCCTCATACACAAGCCGGCCGAGCGCCCGGCCAAGCTCCGTCGCCGTTCCGGCATAGGCAAAGACCTGCCCGGTTTGCGTCGCCGCCACAGCGAGCGAATCGGTCGACGTACCGGTGGCAAGCGTCCCGGTTTCCGGGTCGCAAACCGAACGGTCGGCGAGCGCTTTTGCCTTCGCTTCTGTCGCTGTCATCACCGCCTGGACAAACGCTGCTTCCGTCAGCACTCCGTCAATGACCACCACCATGTTGATCGTCCCCGGTCTTGCCGCTAGCGGCTGATGCTGGCACGCCCGAGCGGCATCGACGGCATTGCCGACGCCAGCGGTCGCCATGACCGCAACCGAAAACGCTTCCCCTTCTTTCTGAAGCCAAACAGCATCCCGGACATCAACCGCTGTCATCATGCCGACCGTTCGTTCCGGCGGAAACCCGTGCTGCTCCAAATAGCGGCGCATGTCTCCTTCCGCATCACTGCAATCGTAATCCAACCCGACTTGGCGGTTGACAAAATGGGTCGCCCATTGAAATCCGGCGCCGATCAATGCCGAGGACAGGACGCGAAGCGGCGCGGCCGCAGTAAGCACAGCGGCGTCATCAAGAAAGGAAAGCCGCAGCCCGCCGACCGGCGATTCCCCTTGCTTCTTGTTCGGCATGAACGAAAACATCGGCGTTGCCGACGCCGGATGGGCCAGACGCACAATCGGCGCGGCAAACACTTCCTCAAGCAACGCCGGCGTCATGACATCCGCAGGGGCGCCGAGCGCAGCTATTTTCCCTTTGTTCAGCACGAGCACCCGATCGCAATACAAGCTCGCCGCATTCATATCGTGGAAAACGGCGACGACCGTCAAGCCGCGGGCGTGCGCCGCTTCGGCGAGCCGGTCCAAAAGCCGGACTTGGCCGCTCACATCCATATGGTTCGTCGGCTCATCGAGCAAGAGCAGCTTGGGCTCTTGGGCGAGTGCGCGGGCCAAATAGGCGCGCTGCCGCTCGCCGCCGCTCAATCGTTCGAGCGGTTCATCGATTTTCCCCGTCAGGCCGACGGCCGCAAGCGCGTCTCGGAGGGCGGCTTCATCGTCCTCCGTCCACGTCGGAAAGAAGCCGCGCTGATGAGGATAGCGGCCGAGCGCCACCGTTTCCCTCACCGTATAGCCGGGCGCCGCCTCCGCTGTCTGCGGCAAGACGGCGGCCATCCGCGCCCATTGCTTCGCAGACAGCGCCGAGAGCTTTCGGCCATCGATGACGATCTCCCCGCTTGCCAGCGGCAGCTCTTTGCTGATGAGTTTGATCAAAGTCGTTTTCCCGCTTCCATTCGGCCCTAAGATGCCGAATATTTCGCCTTTTTCCACGGCAAACGTCACACCATCAAGCACTTGTTGCTGCCCGTATCGATGCGATACGGCCCGCACCTCGAGCATCGTCATCCCATCTTTCGTTTCGTTTTTCGGAAAAACAAGACGGCAAATAGCGGAGCGCCGATCAGCGACGTAATGACGCCGATCGGCAGTTCGCGCGGTTCAATGATCGTCCGCGCCGCCACATCGGCAAGCACAAGAAACGCACCGCCGTACAAGAGCGACAGCGGCAACAGCACCCGGTAGTTCGGCCCGCACACAAGCCGAACCATATGCGGAACGACAAGCCCGACAAAGCCGATCGTCCCTGACACCGACACCGCCGCGCCGGTGAGCAGCGCCGCTGCCGTCAAAATGATGACTTTTCGGCGCGTAACATCAACGCCGACATGAAGCGCCGCCTCCTCGCCAAAGGCAAACGCGTTCAACTCGCGGCTGTTGGCGATGAGCACTGCGGCCCCAACGAGAAAAAACGGCAGCAACAGCCCGCTGTATTTCCAGCCGCGCATCGCCACGCTCCCCATCAGCCATGAGATGATTTGCCGCAATTCTTCCCCGGTCAACGCGATCATGAGCGAAATGAACGCGCTGAAAAACGCGCCGAAGATAATGCCGGCTAAAATGATCGTCTCAACCGACATGCGCCGCTCCACAGTGCGAGTGAACGCCAAAACGGCGGCAAGCGTCGCCATGCCAAACAAGATGCTCACGACCGGCAGCGTGAACGTGCCAAAGAACGGCCATTGCCAGCCGAGAAAGATGACGAGCACCGCCCCGACCGACGCGCCGGACGAGACACCGAGCGTGTACGGATCGGCGAGCGCATTTTTTAACAGCCCTTGAAACGCGGACCCGGCCAGCGCCAATGACGCCCCGACCAAAAACGCAAGCACGACGCGCGGCAAGCGGATCGCCATCACGATCGGCACCCAATCAGCCGGAATGTGGCGAGGCAGCGCCGCTCCGAACCATTCAGCCGCCAAAATGCGGACAATAGAAGAAAAGGGAATCGACAGCGATCCTGTCGATACCCCTACGAGAAGCGATAACACGGCCGCGGTGACGGCCAATATATACATCCACATTTTACTTGAACACATCCGGGTAAATGGCTTTGGCAAGTTCCTCGACCCCTTCGACAAGGCGCGGACCCGGTCGGCTTACTAAGTCGGTGTTGACGTCATACACCCGCTTGTTTTTCACCGCCGGCACGTCTTTCCAAGCGGCGCGCGCCAACACTTGCTTCGCTCCGCCGTATGTCGTGATGATGACATCCGGCTTATAGGCCACGGCTTTTTCTTCCGTCACCATCGGCCAGCCTTCCAAGCTGCCGGCGACGTTTTTCGCCGAAATCACTTGAAGCATCTCATCCATAAACGTCCCTTTGCCGGCCGTATAAATTTGCGGCGGCGGCGACACTTCAATCCAGACATTGGCCTGTTTGTCCGCCGGGATTTGTTTCGCTTTTTCTTTGATTTTCGCAAGCTTCTCTTTCATCTCATCAATCACTTGCTTCGCTTTGTCTGTCGTCCCGGTCGCTTTGCCGATCAAGTCGATGGACGCATATACATCGTCGAACGACTTCGCGTCATTGACGACAAGCACGGTAATGCCGGCGTCTTTCAATTGCTTGAGGCCATCGCGCGAGTTATGGGCGCTTGACGCGTGGGCCAAGACGAGATCCGGTTTGAGCGAAATGATTTTCTCGACGTTGAATTCCATGCCGCCGATTTTCGTTTTCGTTTTGACGTCTTCCGGATAATTGTCAAAATCGCTGACGCCGACGATCTTATCGCCCAACCCCAACGCATAGGCGATTTCCGTATTGCTCGGGATGAGCGAGACGATTTTTTTCGGTTCCGCTTTGATCGTGACATCCTCGCCAAGCCCGTCTTTCACCGTCACCGGAAACGCCGCTTGTTCCGTTTTCGGTTCTTCTTTTTTCGCAGGCTGGACGTTGCTATTGGCTCCACTGCTGCAGCCGACCAGCACGGCGGCCAAAAGGAAGAACACCGCCACCACCGCCGGCCATGTCCAACGTTTCATCCGTCATTCCCCCTTCGATGATGTATGTACAACAAAAAAGCCCATTCCGTCCGAACGGGGAATGAGCACGAAACAGACCGCCAATGGGCACAACAATGCCCTGTACGACTGTTTCCACGTCTCACCCCCCGAAGATTCGGAAACTGCGGCAAGCAAGGCAGGTCTACTGGCTCATGCTTCATCCTACTCTGAAGCCTTCCCGTACGGAAAACAGCGCAAGCCATCTGTCCGTACAGTGGCGATTTCATTTCGTCCGCATTGACAGTTGCGGGGACAGCTCCGGATTCCCACCGGATTCCCTATTAAGCCTTTTCGGCGCCTTGCTGCGAGTTGATGAATTTGTCGGATATGGACATTTTTATATTAAAGCAAGGCCTGGCATTTGACAACTGTGAATTTTACAGTGGGCTGGCGGCAGGCGGTCATCGATCACTTTTGCGGTCAGGCAGCTCGGCTCCAGTGTCCGTGTTTTGTACGGAACTCCGCATGCGCCGTTGCATCGAGCTCCGCGATGTCAAATGCCGCCATGTTGCCTATTCATCGATTCCCACAAACCTCATCTTTTGAGTTTCTTCCGGCTGCGGAGAAACGTTCCTTTTCCATATGTCGCTAAAAAAATTAGGAAAGACGCCCCACCTCTGGCACGGCGTCTTTCCCCGATACAACCTTCATCTCGTCACTGTTGAATATATTTGTCAAACACAAAGCCGAAATCCTTCACCGTATAGTTCTTTTTCGCTTCCGTCAGCCAGCGAAAAGCGTATTCATTCACGACTTGAAAATCCGCCGACACATTGGCGCCGTCACCGCGCATGTTGGCCAACACCTTGGCCGCCAGTTCCAAACTCCGCTCCGCATAGTGGAACTTCGTTTCGTTTTCATGGCAAATCTCCGCGATCGCCAGCAGCGATTTATACAAATCTTTCAGTTCCTCAATATGCTTTTTATGCACATCAATGGAGTAGGAATGCGGTCCAATTTTAAATTTAATTTCCGCATCCAAATCGACCGTCCCGGACGTTTCGAGCGATACGTCGGAAATCGGATGCTTGTAGTAATCGTAGCGGCGCAGCGTCCGTTTTTTGCTCGCGGCGCTCGTGCCGTCCAAATGAATGAGCGCGCGGTTGGTGAAGCAATACTCATCCGATTTTGATTTGATAAGAAAATAGATTTTCTCCCCATCCTCGTGCATCACATAATCATCGGCATCGACTTTGTCATAGTCTTTCGGCTGAATGACCGAACCGATGTCGCTTAACCCAAGCACATCGGCGGCGACTTTTCCAAACATGCTCATGTTCCTCCGGCTCCTTCCACGTTTTATCGGCGCCCGCCTATTGGCGGATGAACGGCGTTTTGCCTTAACAAGGCGCCGTAATCTCATACCTCTCATCTATGTAATACGTCGAGATCGGAAAAACGTTTCATCGCCTCTAAAAATCAAAGACCCAACGCCTTTTATGACGGCGTCAGGCCTTACAAGCGACTACAGTTCCCCGCTTAGACGGGAGTCTTTGTTCGTGAGCCGCAAAAAGATCAGGTAAACGAGTCCAATCGCGATCCAAATCAATCCGAGCTTTTTGCTGAGCGGGTCAAGATTGACCCACACATAACCGATGATGATAAAGCCGATAAGCGGGAACAAGAAATGATTGATGTAATCGTTGCTCTTTTGTTTGTGCAAAAAATAATTTATCACTAACGAGAATAGAGAAGAGCCGGAACGAAAATGTAATCAAGCAAAATGCCCCACCCTGCCATAAAACCGACATATTCATTCCCCGCTGGGCGTAGGAATACACGGAACCAGCGATTGGAAACGCTTCGGCCATTCTAGCGTAGCTCAGGGCAGTGAAAATCATCCCCACCATTCCGATTAAGTATGCTAAGGCGACCATCCCTTTTGACCCTTGCGCTACATACCCGTAAATGCCAAAAGGGGCGATCGGCACCATAAACACCATCCCGTAAATCAACAAATCAACAAATGTGAGCGACCGTTTTAATTCCTGTTTATAACCGAGCGACTCAACCGATGTGTTCGTTTCAAGTTGCGCCATCGCCGTTCCCTCCTCAATCCTCAAACAGGCGGATGCCATACGCTTCAAGCACAAATCGCGGTACAAAGAAACGCGCCGTGACGAGCGGGTCAACGACTTGGCTGATTTGTGTCTGACCGGCAGCGCTGAGCACCATCGTCAAATGGTTCAGCGTCAACGGAGTATGCGGCAACAGCAAATCAACCATTTCCGCAACCGACTGTTTGACCGCTTCATCCAATGTTTTGGCCGAGACGATCGTCGCAATGCCATCATCGTTTTGCAACAGTGGATGGTTGAGCGAATATCCTTTCATCACCCGGACGGTAACCGTCACTTCCCCTGGAATTTCAATTCCAGACACACCGATTTCGCCGTCCCCCATCGCCGCATGCAAGTCACCCAATGCAAACAATGCACCTTTTACAAATACAGGAAAATAAACGGTTGCTCCTGTTGTAATGAGCTTTGTATCCATATTGCCTCCATGCGGCCCGGGCGTCCCGCACGACACATCCTCACCGCTCGGCGCTACCCCGATGACGCCAATCATTGGATTTAATGGAATAGAAAGATGCTCGTCAAATATAGCCCGGTTTTCTTCTACTGGAATCATTTTTGCTTCAAACTGCGGAATCCGGTCTCCAAGCACCCCGAGCCCTGGTCCGACAGTCATGACCCCCTGTCCTTTGAGGCGAATCTGTTCAATTTTTACCGCTAAAATGTCACCGGGTTCCGCCCCTTCAATATAGATCGGTCCGGTCGCCGGATTGATATGATTCCAATCGATCGAGTCAAACGGCGTTTCACTTGAAGTAATTTGATTTTGGAAACAGTCGTACGTTTCGATGACAAACGTTTCCCCTGACTGGACTGTTCGAACCGGTTGGTGGTTTTTGCTAAATGCATAAATGGCAGTCGTGCATGGAACAAATGACATGTCCGCTTTCCTCCCTTTCATTTTTGTCTCATTACTGTAGATGAGCAATTTTCATAACAATAATTACCATGTAAAAAGAAACAAACAGGGTACCCCTTATGCCACATGGAGCTGTTTTTTCACGGTATCAATGGGAATATTTTGTTTCGCTGCACAGTAAATGAACTCCACGAAGCTATGTCCTTTTCTCTTGCGCAAGAGATCGAGCCCATCAGAAAAATCGCTGTTCGACTCGAATAGGCTGTACACGTAAGCAAGCTGCACCAAGATCCAGCAGCGTTTCACCGCCCGAACCTGACGAACACGGTACCCATCGAGCTTCAGCTAGTCTTTCGCTTGTCGAAAAAAGCATTCGATCGACCAGCGTTGGGCATAGTGGCGCAAGATGTCTTCATCGCTTAGCTCCCGGTCGGTGCTCAAGACGCAGTGAAGATGTTCCGATGTCATCGGCTGATTGGCTTTCCAAGCGAGCAGCACCACCGCATGGTCGAGACCGTTGAGCGCTCCTTCGTAACGATAGACGCGATAATGCTCTCTCCCACCGTGACGAGGTGAGTGTCATTCGGTTCGATGGAGCGGGCCAACTGCTTCGCTTGGACGGCAACGCCGTTCGGATAGAGAATCCGGTTCGTCTTGATGATGTGCTAATCTATTCATGAGACATGAACCTCCTTGTGAATGGTTTGGTAGCACATCTATTCTAACCAAGGAATCGGGTTCATGTCTCCTTTTTTGTTTCGATGTAAATTTATGTTAGTGATTTTGCTCATCTACAGTCATTATAACAGGGAGCAAACAAACGGTTTTGCATTTTTTTGATTCATTTTTGTTACTTCTTTATTTTTTTTGAATTAATCGATAAATCTGAGTAAACAAGAAACCGCCAATCCCATTCCATGCTATGGCCTCCAGCACATTTATCACAAATTTGTTCTTTCATTTGATCACAAAATAAATAGAGGCGGCGGTACAAGGCAAATGTTTCCCACATCTGCAAACGTATTTTCCATCATCTTGGTTCCCATTCTACCTGCTGCCGACAAAAAACGGGGCTAACCCAAACACGAGTGTGTTTCGGGTCAGCCCCTGACTGATCATATTCCACTTTATCTCAACGGCGATCTTACCATACGAATATACGTATGGCGTCTGCCGCGAATGGCGATCGAATGCGCCATAATATTCTCCGGAACAGCAATGCCATGATAGCCAGCGTCGCCGATATGGTGCATGTCCGCTCCTGCCATTTTGCTTGCAAGCGCGATTTGACGAATCGTACTCTCGTCAGCTCCTTCTTGGCTTGTGCCGATCGTCAGCATCACGAGCGCCCCATGTTCATGCGCCACCTGAACAATTTTCTCTGTCTTGTCTAATGTCACCCCTGGCACCGTTCCAGGAGCCGGCATCAAAACGACATCCGCACCAGCGTGAATGAAACGCACCACCACTTCTCCCGATACGATCCCGCTTCCCGCTTCATCAGCAACGCCTGCTGCATGCATTTTCCCAGCCATCACGAGAGCGTCCTCGCCTAAAATGGACCGCGCCGTTTCGATGGCTTTCACAATCCCATCATTCGTCACGCCTGTTTTCGGGTTTCCGGTTAGGCAAACAAAATCAAATCCTAGCTGTTTTGCTTGTTGCAGCGACTCGGCCGTTGCCATTCTCCCTTTTGGCAGCGCCGCAAGCTCCTCAAGCTGCTTTGCATTTGGGTCAACCGGCTCCAAATTGACGCCAACCGGACGCCCTGTCAACTGCTTTAACCGTTCCACCATTTGATTCGGTTCGTTCGTGTCCAACCCGTTCACAACCGTCCGGAACACATCGAACCAATTCAACAGCAACAAATCCGCCCCAAACGCCGCGGCCAGTTCGGCGTTGGTGACCGCCGGATACAGCGGCGCAAATTCCCCGATGACTTCCGCGACGATCACCCTGCCTTCTGACGCTTGAATCGATTGTTTTAACACATGGTGCAATCCGACTGGAATGAGCAGCCGGTTGAGGAACCCGAAAATGCCGACGCCAACCGCCCCGGCGCCGACGATCCAATGGCCGACCGCCGCGTTGATGCCGTCTTGAATCGGCGGCCATACATAGCCAAAAATCAAGGCAAGCACGAGCATGACAAGCGATGTCACGATCGGCACAAACCGCCGTCCGCCGAAGAAGCCTAGCCAGTCGGGCAACTTGATATCATGGTAACGGTTGTATAAAAGCCCGGCGATCACTCCGGAGATGATGCCACCTAATACGGACATATTGATGTCCTTATCAATCGCGGCGGCCCCTTTTGTCAAGACAAAGCAGCCGATCGCCCCAGCAAGCGCCGCCGCGCCGTTGCCGTCTTTCGAAAAACCGATGGCCACGCCGATGGCGAAAATGAGCGCTAAATTGGAAAACACTGCATCGCCTGCGGCGGCGATAAACGGAATATTCAATAAATCAGGCTGGCCAAGCCAAAGCAGCAATCCTGCCGCCGGCAATACGGCAATCGGCAGCATTAACGCTTTTCCTAGCCGCTGCAAAAAACCCTAACATCATGATCCTCCCCTTTTCATCTCAATCATAAATTTGTACCGGTCGCCGCGGTACACCGATTTGACGACTTCAAGCGGCCGGCCGTCGACAAGGTGCGTGCGCCGCTCAAGCAGCAGCACCGGCGCTCCTTCTTTCATCTTCAGATGCTCCGCCTCCACCTGGCGGGCGACCGAGGCTTCCAATGTTTGAACTGCAGAGCCGATGACTAGACCTTTTTCTTTTTCGATAAATTCATAGACAGAACCGCTTACAACATCACGCGTCAGTCCGGGGACGAGATTGACCGGAATGTACAGCGTCTCCAACGCCATCGGCAAGCCATCGGCCAACCGAAGGCGGCGGACTTTGTAAAGATCATCGCCTTCCGAGACGCCAAGTCCTTCAGCGAGCTTCTCGGAAGCCGGAACCGTCTCAAAGCTGAGGACGATCGTGCCCGGCTCCATGCCACGCGCCCGCATATCTTCGGAAAAGCTCGTCAGCCCTTTCAGCGGCTGCTCGATTTTTTGGGCGGCGACAAACGTCCCCTTCCCGCGCCGGCGGATGAGATAGCCATCGTTCACTAAATTGTTGACCGCCTGCCGAACGGTCATTCGGCTGATGTCATACATTTCCGCCAACTCGCGCTCAGACGGGATTATCTCGCCCGGCTGCCATTCTCCTTTTTCAATCTTTTCTTTTATATATTGCTCGAGCTGATAGTAAATCGGAATCGGCGATTGTTTATTGATCATGGCGCATCCACCCGCCGCTTTTCCTTCGGAATGAGCGAGAGCGCCTGCCGGTCGGCAATGATCGTCACGTCCGGATGAAGGTGAAGCGCGGAAGCCGGCAAGTCCGGGGTGACAACGCCTTCTAAAAGCCGAGCCATGGCCTCTGCTTTTTCTCGTCCCGACGCCAACAGCACGAGGCGGCGGCTGCGCAAAATGGTCGCAATCCCCATCGTAATGGCACGGCGCGGCACGTCATCCAACGACCCAAAAAAGCGGGCGTTTGCCTTGCGCGTAGATTCGGCAAGCTCGACGACATGGGTCGGCGATGAAAACGGCGTCCCTGGTTCGTTAAAGCCGATATGGCCGTTGCGTCCGATGCCCAAAAGCTGCAAATCGATGCCGCCCACTTCATCGATGAGCCGTTCGTAGCGGCGGCATTCTTCGTCAAGATCAGCAGCCAAGCCGTTCGGCACATGCGTCTCGTGAAGCGGAATGTCAAGCTTTGAAAACAAATGCTCATTCATATAATGGCGATAGCTGTTCGGATGATCCGGACCAAGGCCGATGTATTCATCCAAATTGACCGTGCGCACAAGCCGATACGATGTCCCATGCTGCCGATGATCGGCGGCCAATTCGCGGTACACGCCGAGCATCGTCGAGCCGGTCGCCAAGCCGAGAACGGCGGTCGGCTTTTCCTTGACTTGTTTGATGATGATGTCCGCCGCCTGACGGCTCATCTCTGCGTAGTCAGCAACTTCCAAAAGCGTTATGGCCATCGCTCTTCCTCCTTTCATCCGGTTTGCGATAGGCAAGGGCGCCGCGGCAAAACGTCATCATGACTTCATATCGTTCATTCAACACGACGACATCGGCGTCTTTGCCGGGCCGCAAGCTGCCTTTCCGATCAAGCAAGCCAAGCTGTTTCGCCGGATTCCAGCTCGCCATGCGGATCACCTCTTCCAACGTGCAACCCGTATAGTCGAGCACACGGCGGATGGCCTCGCCAAGCTTGAGCACGCTTCCCGCTAGCGTTCCGTCGGCAAGCCGCGCCTCCCCGCCGCAGACTTCCACCTCTTGGCCGCCGAGATCATACTCCCCATCGCCGAGACATTTCGCCCGCATGGCGTCGGTGATTAAGATAAGCCCCTCGCTTCCTTTATTCCGGTAAGCGAAGCGGACCATCGGCGGCGCAACGTGCAACCCGTCGGCGATCAGCTCGCACATCACTTCTTCAAACATAAGCACCGCACCGGCGACACCCGGTTCACGGTGATGGATGCCGCGCATCCCATTGAACAGGTGGGTCGCATGCGTCACCCCTGCATGGACCGCCGCTTTTACTTCGTCGTAAACGGCATCGGAATGGCCGATCGAAGCGATCACACCCGTCTGTTTCAAGTAGGAGGCAAGTTCCAGCCCCCCGTTCCGCTCTGGGGCAAGCGTGACAAGGCGGATATGGCCGCCCGCCTCCTTTTGCCAGTGTTGGAACAGTGAGATGTCCGGATCGGCGAGATGGCGCGGGTGCTGCGCCCCGGCGCGCTTCGGCGACAAAAACGGTCCTTCCAGATGAACACCGAGCACCTCCGACACCCCTGGGCGATTCTCCTCGGTCATATAACGGGCGACATTTCGAAGCGCCGCTTCGATTTGTTCGCTTGGCGCCGTCATCGTCGTCGCCAGGAAACTGGTCGTCCCTTCCGCCGGCAAGGCGTTGGCCATCTTGTCAAGCGCCTCCGGGGTCGCATCCATAACATCCGCTCCAGCCGCCCCGTGGATATGAACGTCAATGAAACCAGGCACGACAGCAAACCGTGGAGAAAGCTCGATCACTTCCGCCCCCGCTTCTGCCGGGCACGACGACATCGGGCCAATGGACGCCACTTTTTCCCCTTCGATCAGCACATACCCTTGTTGAATGTTGTCTGCTTCTGCATACACCGCAGCATTTTTCAATATCCATCGTTTCATCGCGATTTCCCACCTTCTGTTTTTATAATAATATTATATATTCTAGTTGTCTATACCACTATAAAAAAACTTCAACGTGAAAGAAGCAGGGAAGCTGTGGCTTCCCCGTTCTTCCAAACGGCGCTACGCTCCTTTCGGCCCGCGGGCCGGCAAATAAAACGAAAACGTCGTTCCTTCGTTCAGTTTACTGTGGACAGTGATGAGCCCTTTATGCGCTTCGACGATGTTTTTGGCGATGGCAAGGCCCAATCCCGTTCCGGAACGGCCGCGCGTGCGCGCTTTATCCGCTTTGTAAAACCGCTCGAACACAAACGGCAAGTCTTCTTCCGGGATGCCGGAGCCCGAATCTTGGACATGGATCGTCACGCCGTCACCGCTTCGTTCAGCGATCAAGCGGACCGCGCCGCCTGATTCTGTATGACGGATGGCGTTATCGATCAAGTTGGTCAGCACTTGCTCAATCCGATCGGGATCAAACGCGATGTCCATGTCGCCATCGCGGAATTCGGCCTCCAGCTCGATCCCTTTTTCTCTCGCCAGCCCGTGAAACTTGCGGATCACCCGCTCAATATACGGAGCGAGCTTCACCTGTTCATAGTGCAGCTCGATATGCCCGGCTTCCATGCGCGCTAAATCAAGCAAATCATTCACTAGGCGGCCCATGCGCAGCGACTCGTCATAAATGACTTTCGCCATCTCTTTTTTCTCGTCTTCGCTTGCCGCGATATCGTCGATGATCGCCTCGCTGTAGCCTTGAAGCATGGCAATCGGCGTGCGCAATTCGTGCGAAACGTTGGCGATAAAGTCTTTACGCAACTTGTCAAGCCGCCGCTCTTCGGTCATATCGCGCAAAACAGCCACCGCGCCGCGCACCATCGTTTTGCCGTACAGCGGCGTCATTAAAATGACCCACGTCCGCCCCTGCAGCGTCACTTCGGTCGATTGCTCCTTCTCCTCGCGAACGACGCGGGCGAACAGCTCTTTCACTTGCGGCGGCAACGGCGCCATCGCTTCCGCGTCGTTTCCTTGCTCAAAATACCACGCCTGCAAAAACCGCTCAGCCGGCGGGTTCGTAATCAAAATTTCCCCGTCGCGGTTAAACGTCAAGACGCCATCGGCCATGCTGCTTAAAATGCTGGCGAGCTGTTCTTTTTCCTGGTTTAAGGCGTTGATGTTAAACTGCAGACGCCGTCCCATTTGGTTGAACGCCATCGCCAGCCCACCGATCTCATCGTTCGTTAAAATCGGCACTTTCATATCGAAATGGCCCCGCGCCATTTCGAACGCGGCTTGCCGCATTTTCCGGAGCGGAGCGGTGATACGCGTCGACAAGAAAAAGGCAAAAAACGTCGTCATGACAATGGCGATAAACGCGGCAAGAAAAATGAGCTCTTTCGTATGCTCCGTTGCATCGGCGATCGCCTCAAGCGACTGGTAAATGAAAACAGCGCCGCGGCTGCCGCCCGGCATCGATAGCGGCACGCCGACGATAATCATGTCGTAAGGCAGCTCTTCATTGTGCTGCCACTCCGGCGCATACAGACGTTTTTTCACCGTCGTCCGATCGGTGAAGACGCGGCGCAAATCGGCATCTTGGCGGATGAACGACAGCGGCACGTCATGCAAGTCAGCGCCATCGGGTGAATACCAATAGTGCGACTCATCGGCGACGATGACGGCTTTCGTTCGATTGTCCACAAGCGTCCAAGCGATCGAGCGGGCAAGCTGCTCATCGCGGTAATCGTGCATCACCTCGGCCACTTTTGCCGCCAGGCGGGTCAAGTCGTTTTCCGCTTCCTGCACATAATAATCTTCCAAAAATTTAATAAGCAAAATGCTTAAAATAAACAGCACGCACGAAACGAGCAACAAAATCGTAAACCATAGCTTGCCGACGACGCTGCGAAACAGCCACATCAGTCGTTCACTGCCTCAAACTTGTAGCCGACGCCCCAGACGGTGACGATCATTTTTCCCGCCTGCGGCGACGCTTTATTCAACTTTTCGCGCAACCGTTTAATGTGGGTGTCGACCGTGCGCAAGTCGCCGAAAAATTCGTAATGCCATACTTCCTTCAACAGCTGTTCGCGGTCGAACACTTTGTCGGGCGAGCGGGCCAAAAAGAGAAGCAGCTCATATTCTTTCGGCGTTAAGCTGACTTTCTTGCCGTCGACCGTCACCCGGTGGGCGTCGTTGTCAATCGTCAAATGCGGAAACACAAGCACGTCTTTCGCCGTCGTCTCCACCGGCGCGTAAGCGGCATTCGCCGCGCGGCGCAACAGCGCTTTTACGCGCAGCACGACTTCGCGCGGGCTGAACGGCTTGACAATATAGTCGTCCGTGCCGACTTCAAATCCTTGAACGCGGTTCGACTCCTCGCCTTTGGCCGTCAGCATAATGATCGGCGTCGTTTTTTGCTCGCGAATTTCTTTGCAGACGTCAATGCCGTCTTTGCCCGGCAGCATCAAATCCAGCAATATAACATCGTAGTCGTTGGTCAACGCCTTCTCCAACGCTTCATTGCCGTCGCCGGCCTCGTCGATCACATAGTTTTCCCGCTCCAAATACATTCTCAACAGCCGGCGGATGCGCTCCTCATCATCCACCACCAAAATACGAACCGGCTTTTCTTGCTTTTCCATGCCAAAGCACCCTCCTTCATCAGCTATATAGATGCAACGAAATCGTTTAACATATCCTTGACGGAAAAGTGGCTCATCCATTTTTGACTGTCGAAGGCAAGCCGTAGGCTTGCCTCCGTCACGCTAAGGCGTGACGGAAGACCGAACAACGACTCGCTTAAAGACCCATTCATGGGTCTTTAAGCGGTGTTGTTCGGTCACTCGACAGTTGGATGAAATGACCGGTCAAAACGAAAAATGTTAAAGCTTTAAATTGCATCTATCCTGAAAATACCCGAACTCCAAAATGTGTAAAGTTGTAAAATTCAACATAGAGGTCTTTTCATCCTTCCGATGGTGACGAAATTTTTTTGTCATGGGAGTCTATATAGAAACAGTCCCCCATTTTCTAGTTTACTGAAAAAACGGATGCCCGCCAATAGGGCATCCGGTTGTTTTCCATTATGTTCCAGCGTACGAGTGCAGCCCCGCGATGACGAGGTTGACCGCTACTAAGTTGAACATGATGATGGCAAAGCCGATGACAGCAAGCCATGCCGACTTTTCCCCATGCCAGCCTTTTGACAGCCGGAGGTGCAAAAAAGCGGCGTAAAACAGCCACGTAATGAGCGCCCACACTTCCTTCGGGTCCCAGCCCCAAAAGCGGGTCCAGGCGATTTGCGCCCAAATCATCGCGAAAATGAGCGCCCCGAGCGTAAACACCGGAAAGCCGATCGCCACCGCCCGGTAGCCGATTTCATCGGTCAAATCCAAGTTGACGTTTTTCACAAGCGGCTTGAGCGCGGCGGCGATGCGCTTGCGCAGCACAAGACGAAAAGCGGCATACAGCACCGCACCGGCCATGAGCGACCAAATGACCGTGTTCAGCTTTTTCGCGTTGATGATCGCCGGCATTTCAACAAGCGGCTCCATGCGGCCGGCGCTTTCTTTCACCAGCTCTCCTTTATGCGGCCCGACAAGCGCCGGCATATGGTACTCGACTTCAGCCGCCTGGCCGTTTTTATCAACCCACGTGAACTTCGCTTCGTACCCGGAAAGCCCAAACGCTGTTGAGACGATGACAAAGCCGAGCGTCGCCACAAGGCAAAACATGACGACTTCCAGCCAAAACGTGCGCTTGGACGGCTTCGACTGATCGACGACGCGAATCAAATAAATCAAACCCGCGACAAAACTGATCGCCAAAATCGCTTCCCCGGCGGCCGCCGTCGTCACATGGATGTGCAGCCAATCGCTTTGCAAGGCGGGAATGAGCGGCGAAATTTCCCGCGGAAACATGCTCGCATAGGCGATGATCAGCAACGCGACCGGAAGCGCAAACAGGCCGAGCACGCTCAACCGGTAAATGAAATAAACAATGATAAAAGCAGCGACAAGCATCATGCCGAAAAACGTTGTAAACTCGAACAAATTGCTCACCGGAGCATGCCCGGCAGCGATCCAACGCGTGATGAAATACCCGACCTGGGTGAGAAAACCGATGATCGTCACGGCAATGCCAAGCTGCGACCAACGATCCTTTCCTTGCCGCTCCTTCCGTTTGTCGCGAATGGCGCCGCCAAAAAAAAACGTGCCGATCAAATATAACACAAACGAAATATAGAGCAATGTGCTGCTAAGCTGTGCCATGTCCATGAGCTTGCCCCCCTTGTCCGGCCTGTTTCCCTTCTTCGAGCTGATCGGCCGGCATATTCACACCAGTACCGTCAAGCAAACGGCGCAGCTCGTTTTTCAAGCCGAACCAATTTTTATTCGTGTGCGCGGCGATCCATAGCTCGCCGTTGACCCGTTGCACCCAAATGCGGCGGTGGTTCCAATACATCCCTTGGATGAGCCCGATCATGAAAATCGCGCCGCCTACCCCTAAAATCCAAAGCGTGAAATCGCGGCGGACGGTCAAGCCGGAGACATTGCGCGTCTCAAACCCCGCGAACGCCATTTTGTACTTGTTGTTGCCAAACGGTTCGATCGTTTGTTGGATGGCGACGAAGCTGACTTCCCCTTTCGGACGGTCCGGCGCGTACATTTTGAACACGAACGCCGGATTGTTCGGCACGCGCGACTTCGTTGACGGATTGCCGTCTTCATCAAACTCAAAATCAGGAAAATAGCTTAATAGCTCAACGCGATACCCATGTCCGAGATTGTACAACTCTTTCGGATCATACAAATCGACCGTCACCGTGCCGAACGTTTTCCCCGACTGTTTGTCCGCCAACTGAAATGACATCGCTTTCGGCTCATTCAAGCGGAAATCGACTTGATAGAGCGCATAATGATCGAACTCCAGCGGCTTGTTGACGCGAATCGGATACTCCTTCACTTTTTCAAGCTTCGGCTTGGCGCCGGGGATCACAGGACCGACGCGCTTATACAACACAACGTTTGTTTGATAGTTTTTGGCGATCATCCCGTTGCCGACGCGGTCGATGGCAGCGTTGAACACTTCGTTGTCTTTGCCTTTCTCATATGTTTCAAAAATAAATTTTTCACTCTTTAAAAAGTAGCGGCCGTTTGTCCCCGGAATTTCTTTCGTCTCCCCTTCCGGAATCCACATCACCCGATCGATGTACATGCCGGGAACGGAACGAAGCATTGCCCCGATCAAGAAAATGATGAGGCCGATATGATTGACGTACGGCCCCCAACGGGAAAACCGCCCTTTTTCAGCGAGCAAATGCCCGTCTTCCTCACAGACATGGTAGCGCCGCGCAGCCAGCCGTTCTTTCAACACGGCCATCGTTTTGTCGAGATCGCTCACATGCGAGACGCCAAACAACCGCTGCCGCTCCAAGAAATGCGGATGGCGCTTCACCCCTTGCCGCTTCAAGGCGCGATATAGCGGCACGACCCGGTCCAAGCTGCAAATGACAAGCGAAACGCCGATTAAAGCGATGAGCAGGATGTACCACCATGAGCCGTACAAGTTGTTAAAGCCGAGCTCATAATACAGCTTCCCTGCCCAACCGTACTGCTGCTTATAATACTCCGCCGGATCGACGTTCGGCGGAATATACATTTGCTGAGGGAAAATCGTGCCGATCGCCGAAGCAATGAGCGTAATGACGATGAGTGCCACTCCGACTTTGACCGACGAGAAAAACGCCCAAATTTGATCGATGAATGTTCGCTTGTACGTTTGCGACCGGCGCGCGCTTCCTTCGTAGCGCATGTCCAAAAGCGTTTTCCCCGCCCGCTCCTCGAGCGGTTTGCCGCATGATTCGCAAAACGCCGTGCCATGCGGGTTGACGTGCCCACATTCACATTTGACTTGTTTCATGATGCAAAACTCCTTACGGTTTGATGCTTTCCAAATGGCGCTGAATGTCTGCTTTTGTCATCGTGCCGGTGATGATTTTCTTCACTTCGCCGTTTTTGTCAATCAAAAACGTGGTTGGCAGCGGGCCGACATTATAGGCGTTCAACACTTGATCTTGACGGTCGATCACAATCGGAAAGGTCAGACCAAACCGCTCCGCAAATTTCTCGACGCTCAGCTTCGGTTCGCCGACATTGACCGCCAAAATTTCGACACCTTGCTTTTGATAGAGCGGGTACAGTTCGTTCATATACGGCATTTCCCGCTCACACGGTTTGCACCACGTCCCCCAAAAATTCAAAAAGACGCCTTTGCCGCGATAGTCTGAAAGACGATGTTCATGCCCTTTCAAATCGGCCAACACAAAATCAGGCGCCGTCGAACCAACAGCGACAGCCGTTTTCTCCGTGAAAAAATTCGTGTAAATCGTATAGCCGATCGCCGCGAGCAACACGAGCAAAATCGCTGTCCTCATCACTAAGCGCTGTTGCTTTTTCATCGTTCAAACCCCTTTACGCTTCTCCTCCCCCACAGCCAACGCTAGAGGGGGAGGCAAGCGGTTCACAATCTCCCATTTTCCATCATAGCAAAGTCCCTCGCTCGTTTATGCGCAAGGATATGAACATTATGTGACAATCTTCGTCATTTTCTTCCCCCGGATTGGGCAAGGACGCGCAGCAACTTTACCTCATGCGGTGTCAGCTCGCGGTATTCGCCGGGGCGCATCCCTTTCAAATCGAGAAACGCGTACCGCTCCCGCTTCAGCTTCAGCACCTCGCAGCCGATCGCCTCAAACATGCGGCGCACTTGCCGGTTTCGTCCTTCGTGGATACGGATTTCCACAATGGCTGTCCCCTTCTTCCGGTCGGCGGAGAGCAGCTTCACTTTGGCTGGCGCCGTCATGCCATCTTCCAGCTGCACTCCTTGTTCGAGCCGTTTCAGCTGCTCGTGCGTTGGAATGCCTTTCACTTTGGCAATGTACACTTTTTCAATTTCATACCGCGGGTGCATAAGCAGGTTGGCAAAGTCGCCGTCATTCGTCAACAAAAGCAGTCCAGACGTATCGTAGTCAAGCCGCCCGATCGGATAAATGCGTTTGTCCAGATCTTTGAAAAAATCGGTCACCACTTTGCGGCCTCTGTCATCTTTGACGCTGGAAATCACCCCGCGCGGCTTGTACAGCAAATAATACACCGGCTCTTCGCGCTCGATCGGGATGCCGTCGACTTCGACATCATCGCGCGGCCCGACCTTGACGCCAAGCTCCTTGACGACGCGGCCGTTCACTTTCACCCGCCCTTGCAAAATGAGTTCTTCCGCCTTGCGCCTTGACGAGATGCCGGCGCGGGCGATCACTTTTTGCAACCGTTCCATTCTCTCTCACCTCTTTCATCATCTTACCCTTTCCGTCTAACAGATACAAGTACGGCACTTTTATTTTTCACCTTTCCCGTCCCCTTTGCAAACAAAAAACCCGCCGGACGGCGGGAACGAAAAAAGGCGCCGCTAGCGCCCGAATACAAACAAAACGATGAAAACAGAAACAATAAAGCTGAGAATGTCGGCCAAAATGCCGACTTTTAACGCATCGCCCATTTTTTTGACGCCGACGGCGCCAAAATAGACGGTGAGCACGTAAAGCGTCGTCTCCGTACTGCCTTGGATCGTAGAAGCAAGGCGCCCGATGAACGAATCCGGGCCGTAAGTAGCGATCAAATCGGTCGTCATGCCGAGCGCCGCCGTGCCGGAAAGCGTGCGGAGAGCCGCAAGCGGAACGACTTCGGCCGGCAGTCCAATGGCATCAGCCAGCGGTTTGATCACTTCCATCATGGCATCAAGCGCCCCTGAGGCTCGGAAAATGGCGACCGACACCAACATGCCGACCAAATACGGGATGAGCGAAAACGCGATCTCGATCCCTTCCTTGCCGCCTTCCACAAACGCTTCGTACGTCGGCACTTTCTTTGCTGTACCGTAAAGCAAAATAAAAGCAATGAGCGCAGGGATCAGCCAAACAGAAAGAAGTTGGACGATAGCCATTATGGCTTCCTGCCTTTCCGCATCCGTTTCCAATAATAGTACCGGTCAATCAATACCGCCCCAATCGTCGAAATCGTCGAAGCGACGATCGTCGTCCCAATGATCTCGCTCGGCGCCGCTGAACCGTACGTCATGCGAATCGAGATGACAGTCGTCGGAATGAGCGTAATGCCTGATGTGTTCATGGCCAAAAACGTCACCATCGATCGGCTCGCTTCGTCGCGGCCGCCGTTGAGCTTTTTTAGCTGCTCCATCGCCTTTATGCCCATCGGCGTCGCCGCATTGCCAAGGCCGAACATGTTGGCGACCATATTCGAGACGATATAGCCAAGCGCGGGATGGCCGGGCGGCACCTCTGGAAACAAGCGGCGTACGAGCGGCATAAACAGGCGCGCAACGTTAGCAAGCAAGCCGGACCGCTCGGCAATCGCCATCAACCCGAGCCAAAAGACTAAAATGCTGATCATGCCGATGCTGATCGTCACCGCCTCTTTCGCGCTTTCAAACACCGCCTTGTTCACTTCGTCCATCGTGCCGTTGGCCGCCGCAAAGACGATGCCAATCACCGCCATCATCACCCAAATGAGGTTAACCATCGCTTCTCACACCTAAAAAGCGAAATACTTGCCATAAAAACCCTCGGCCGCTTTCTTCCTTTCCCGGTTCATACAGCAGCGGCACCGAATCAACCGCCTTTTGATGCAAATAAAGCACCACCTTTCCGACCTCTGTCGGTGCCTGTTCTGGGTATTCTTTCCACTCTTTGCGCGGCTTCAGCAAATACACTTTCACCCGCAGCCCGCTCTCCTCTTTATCGGTCACCGGATATCGCAAATCGCGGACCGCCTGCAGCCGCCCGCGGTAAAACGGATCAGAAATTTTGTCGACCACCCGCTCGCTGCTCACTTTGGCGATGTGATAATGAGAAAATCCATATTCGTACATAGCGATATGGTCATTCCAATCGTCCGGTGCATCCAACGTCACGGCGATCAAATCGATGCCGCCTTTGGACGCCGTCGTCACGAGCGTGCGATGGGCTCGTTTCGTATAGCCGGTTTTGCCGCCGGTGCAATATTCGTAAAGACTTGTCAACAACTTGTTTTTATTTCGCCACACACGCGCGCCGTCTTCGCCGGGCGGAGCGGGGGCGCGGTACACTTTCGTTCCGGAAATGCGACGAAACTCTTCGTTTTTCATCGCGTATTGCATGAGCAACGCCATATCATAGGCCGTTGAGTAATGGTTTTCCGCATCGTCCAATCCGTGCGGATTGGCAAACTCTGTGTCGCGCATCCCGATTTCAGCCGCCTTTTTGTTCATTAAAAACACAAACCCCTCGACGCTGCCGCCGACATGTTCAGCGATGGCCACCGCCGCGTCGTTGCCGGAACGAAGCATCAGCCCATATACCAAATCGCGCAGTTTGATTTTCTCCCCTTGGCGCAAGTAAATTGACGACCCTTCGGTCCGGACAGCGCGGGCGCTGACCGTCACCGTGTCGTCCATCTTCCCCGATTCAATCGCCAAAATGGCGGTCATAATTTTCGTAATACTGGCGATGCGCCGTTTTGTATAGGCATCCTTGGCAAACAAAACCCGCCTGGAATGCTGCTCTATCAAAATCGCGCTTTTTGCGCTCACCCCATCCATAGCGCGCATCCGCTCTGGAACAAATGCCATAATCCCCGCAGCGAGTGCAAGAATGAGCGCAATGAGCCGCTTCTTCTTATTCATCTCATATCGGCGAGGATCCCCCTCCTTTAAGGAGCGGAGAGGAATCGCCTGTTCCTCCTTTCCATTCAACCTGAAATGAGTGCAATAGAGGGAAGATCGCGACATACCAAGGCCATGTTCTGTACAAGTGTATGCGCCGGTGGGACAAATATGATGAAAAATTGCGGCAAAACCTACCGGGGCGGCGCTTCCGGCGAACTACCCCCGAAACGGCCTTCATCTAAAAAAAGAAGCGGGGTCTTCCCCGCTCGGGTGAACTCCCCACCGCCTACGCTTCGCTTAGAGGCGGGGGACTTCAAGCGACTTGTGCGTGTTCGCCGAACGGTAAGCCACACACAATTACGCTTCCCTTCATTCCGAAGGTGTCCGTTCTAACCATATTCGATCGTATGGATTGGCTAAAGCCTACCAACATTCAGCTGAGGCTGTCCCAAAAGATCGTCCTCTTTGAGAGAGATACAATATATCGTGTCGCCGAAGTGATTTGTTCCTACCTCTTGTAATAAAAAAGGGTGTCCCGTTGTGTTTGGGACACCCTCAGACTTCTTTCGGAAAGATGTTAAAACGGCTGCCAGCGCAGCTTCCGCGCCTCATGAAAACGCGCTTCGACATCGCGCCAATTGACGACGTTCCACCAATGTTCGATGTATGCCGCCCGGTCGTTTTTATATTGCAAGTAATAGGCGTGCTCCCATACATCGAGCACAAGAAGCGGAATCACATCCCATTGCGCCATGTGCTGGTGTTTTTCCGCCTGCAAAATTTCCAGACGGTGCGCTCGCGGCGCCCAAACGAGCAGCGCCCAGCCGACCCCTTCGGCGCTTTTCGCCGCTTCGGTGAAATGACGGCGAAAGGCGGTAAAACTGCCAAAATCGCGCTCGATTTGCGCCCGCAGCTCCCCGCGCGGCTCGCCGCCGCCCTCTGGATGCATGTTGTACCAAAAGATTGTATGCAAATAATGCCCGGAGCCGTGGAACGCCGCTTCCCGCTCCCAATGCTTCAGCAGTTCAAAATTGTTCGTCCGGCGCGCTTCGGCCATCATGCGCACCGCCTTGTTCAGACCATCGACGTAGCTTTGATGATGCTTCGTATGGTGAAGGCGCATAATTTCTTCGGAAATATGAGGTTCAAGCGCATCATAGCTGTACGGCAAAGGCGGCAGCACATGCCTGCCAGGCGGGATCGGCTGTTGCCGCTCTTCGTCATGAAGGTCCGAAGGGAGCGACGAAGCCGGTTCTGCCTGTGCTGTTGCCGAATCAAAAGGCTGCTCCGACTCTTCCTCCCGCTTCCCCTCTTCGCCGACGTCCAGCCGTTCTTCCTCGCCGTCTTCGCCAACACCGCCCGATTCAACCAGCGGCGCTTCCTCTTCCAGAAACAGCGCCTCTTCGTCTTTTTCGGCGGCCGAAAAGTCCGCAAGACGGACGGCCCGGTTGTACACGTCGTCAACAAGACGCTGGAGTTCGGAAACCGCTTCCTCTGTCCACGCACCGTTCCGTTCGTCAATATACGCCAACAAGGAAGAAAGGCCAACATCCTCAGCTGCCCCGCGCACGGACAAGGCATGCTCCACCTGCCTTCCCCATTCGGCCGACTCTTCGGCATAGCGGCAAAGCGCGGCGGCGTATACGTCATCAACAAGGCGCTGAAGCTCGCGGACGGCCTCTTCCGTCCACTCGCCGTCATGCGCGGCAATGAACCCGCACAGCGACGAAGCGCCATCCGTGCTGGCTCCGCGCAACGCCAACGCTTTCTCAACTTGTCTTGCCCATTCGTTCACCTCAGCGGCATACTGGGCGAACTTCTCTTGATCGTTCATTTGGTAAAAACCTCCTCCTGCTTTTTTCGCCATATCGTATGCCTGCTTGCGGAAATCGTTCTTGTCCGCATTCACCCAAATTTTTGGCTGCTCATACATAGAGGAGCGAGGGCATACTCAGCTGAAAAAACAGAAGGAGGGGAAAAGCATCTATTACGTCCAAGGCATGCAGTCGCCGCTGATGGCCGACCATATGGCGCGCGAAGAATGTTACTACTTGCAAAAGCTGGCGGAAACGACCGGCGAAGTGAAAGCTCCGGCCTGCGATCCGACCAAGCCGCGCACACAATAGTCCATAAGAAAAAAAGCGGTTCGCCCGAAGGAACCGCTTTTTCTTGCCCGTATAGCCGTTTTGCCGGCCCCGCCAAGCACGGAACACACGGCTTTTGTTTCACTGCGGCGCGCGCTCTGGCAAGCGGCACTCGCCGGTTTCCGCCCATTCGCTGACAAGCGCCTGCAGCGTTTTGGCGTCTACCTCAGCAAAATAACGGCGCAATTCCTCTTCATCATGAATGTAGACGCGCTTTCGCTTCCGATACGCCGGATTTTTCCATAAACAGACAAAAGCAATGATGTCGCGCAAACGAATGTCGCGCCCGTTAGCCGTAAACAGTGGATCGCTTTCATACGGCAGCCAATCAAGCAGCGCCGCCTCAAAATGGCGCAAATACAACACAGACAGCGTCCGCTCTTCGCCGCCGTCGCGGTACGTGACTTCCGATCGGTTGAAGTAGTCCTCAAACGTATTCGACTGCGATTTTTGCAATTCTTCGCCGTGCAGGCGGCAAATGTTCATGAGCGCACCCCTTCCCGGTCAGCCGTTTTTTCTTTAGTTTACCATATTACGGCTGTCCGTCGCTCAAATTTTCCGCCAATTTTCCGAAAAACAAGTCAGCTTCCCGCTCAACCTCGCCATCGTCCGTCCATTCTGGCAGCGGCGGCAGTTCTTCAATCGTTTTCAGGCCGAAATAGTCGAGAAATTCGGCCGTCGTCCCGTATAAAATCGGCCGCCCAGTCCCTTCGGCGCGGCCGACTTCTTTAATGAGCGCCCGCGCCATGAGTGTCTGCAGCGGCTTGTCGCTTTTCACGCCGCGGATTTCCTCGATTTCAGCGCGCGTAATCGGCTGGCGGTAGGCGATAATGGCGAGCGTCTCGAGCGCCGCCTGCGACAGCGGCGACGCTCCCGGCGCTTCGACCAGCTTTTTCAAATACGGAGCATACTCTTTCTTCGTCGCCAATAAAAACACGCCGCCCAGCTCGACCAGCTGAATGCCGCGTTCTTCGCGGCAGCAGTCTTCCTGGAGCGCCGCCATCACTGCTTTCGCCTCCGGCTCGCCAATATCCAAAACAGCGGCAATTTGGGCAAGCGACAGCCCCTCGTCGCCAGCGGCAAACAACAGCGCTTCCACGATCGCTTTGAATGGAGCCGGCGCACCAGCAGCGCTGTTTGTTTTCATTTCCTTTTGGTCCATTCTCCCTTCTCCCCTTTCCTTTTTCACCGTTTTGATCGCAACTGCAGCCATCTTGCGGCTTCCCGGCATTTTCCGCGAAAATGCAGGACTGGCGCGTGATTTTCATCCCCGGGTGAAGGGCAAAACGTTGCCCATGAGACTTTTTCGTGAAGATGCGCATGCCTTGAGCAGACATTTTCACGCCTGGGCGAAGAGCAAAACTTGCTCATGAGCCTTTTCCGAATCAGCAGCTGTCCGTCTCTCCTTCGCACCGACCATCAGCCGATGGGCCCAGCAGGCAAAAGGAAAGCGGTCCGCCATCGCGAACCGCCTCAACCGGCCAGATGATTGGCGGCGAGAAACAAATCGCTGAAATTCCGCTCTTGCTCAACGATGATTTTATTTTGTTTCATTAATTCCAAAATAGCCAAAAAAGTGACAACGATATACGAACGGTCGCAGGACGGAAATAACTCATAAAAGTTTTTCCGTTCTTTCGCCTGCTGCAGTTCATGCAAAATTTCCGCCATCCGCTTTTCAACGGAAATATCTTGGCGGGCAATTTTCGTCCGCATCGGTTTTTGCAGTTTTTTGCGGCGCAACAGTTTTGACAGGGCGCCGAGCATATCGTAGACGTTGACATCAAGCGGCGCGGACGCTTTTTTTTCATCGGCGTACGCGCTCAAGTCACTCGGGGGTTTTGTAAACAGAAGCGCCCGTTCTTCTTCGCGCCGCTTCAGCTCGCGTGCAGCTTCCTTAAACTTTTTGTACTCAAGAAGCCGCTGCATCAGCTCTTCGCGCGGATCGTCCGCCTCGGCGAATTCCAAGCTGTCGTCTTCGGCGTGTTCGTCGGACACCGGCAGCAGCATTTTGCTTTTCATCGCCAACAGCGTAGCCGCCATAACCAAATATTCGCTGGCGATATCAAGCTCAAGCTCTTGCATGGCGTGAATGTACGCCATATACTGTTCCGTAATTTGCGCCACCGGAATGTTGTAAATATCGATCTCATAGCGGTTGATTAAATGCAAAAGCAAGTCAAGCGGCCCTTCAAACGCTTCAATTTTGACGTTATACGGCACTTGCACATCCATCCCACCATTTTTCCGCAGCCATTCCCCGCGCCGATGCGCACATTGGAGAACCTTGCTGGCAATATACTTATTGTATCATAATTCCGCGGCGAAGCGAACGGAAATGAGACGGTTTTTGCCTCGAACGCCATGAAAACGTATAATACAAGGAGAGCCCTGCCGCAACGCCGGCAGCTGCACGGCTTTGCCTGGCAACAAGGTCGCCTACCGCGAAACACGCCTCGGCGAAAGGAACGATGGCCCATGTATCCAAAAGCATATATCGACTATTTAGTCCATTTCCATGGCGACCGCGATTATTTCGAATGTCATGAGATTTTAGAAGAACAATGGAAGCGCGACGGACGGAAACGGGAATGGCTCATTCTCATCCAAATTGCCGTCGCCTTTTACCACTACCGGCGCGGCAACAGTTCCGGCGCGCTCCGCCTTATCAAACGGGCGCGGACGTTGCTTGAGGAGGCGCGCGGGATGATCCGCCGGCTCGGCCTTGACGAGAAGGAGTTGGCCGTGCTGCTTGAAGAGGCCGCCGAGCGGATTGCCCGCGGCGAACCGTATGAAAGCATTGAGCTGCCGATTCGCGACCGCTCCCTGTACGAACAGTGCCAAGCCGCCTGCGCCGAGCGGCAGCTTGTTTGGGGGCAGGCGAGCGATCTCACTGATATCGACCTTGTAGACAAACACCGGCGGCGCGACCGTTCGGACGTCATCGCCGCCCGCGAACAAAAAAAGCGGGCGAAAGCAGAAGGGACATAACCCCTCTGCCGCCCGCAACAGCGCGGCGTTGCGCCGATTTGTCTCGTTGGGCTAGCACGTTTGGCATTTATCGAAAAACGAGGCGGTCCACTCGTTCGCGCATAGCCGACGGTCGGGGTACGCCTCTTTCAACGCCTTGACCATCTGTTTTCCGATCCCTTGGTGGCGATGCGATGGATTGACGCTGATGTGCTGGATTTGCACAACATCAGGAGCGCACAACAGGACGCCGATAATGCCGACGATATCGTCCCCTTCCTTCCATAAAAACAGCTGCCAGTCGCTGTTCGTTTCATACTGTTTGATTGTCTGCTGGAGCCGTTTCAAATCTTTTTCCGTCGGCATAAACGACAACAGTCCCATGGCGATTTTCTCATAGTTTTTTCGATAACGGATCAACATAAAAATCCCTCATTATCGACAAACGCTTTTCCGAAAAGGAAAACACGTTGTCATTTTCTCTATACGTATTATAAACATTCTCACCGATATTGTGAACCATTTCATGCCTTTTTACACAAATGTCCGCAAAACGTTCGCCATCTCAATGGCCGAAACGGCCGCTTCCCAGCCTTTATTGCCCGCCTTTGTGCCGGCCCGTTCAATGGCTTGCTCGATCGTATCGGTCGTCAATACGCCGAAAATGACCGGGACGCCGCTTGAGAGCGCGGCGTGGGAGACGCCTTTGGCCGCCTCGCTGCACACGTAGTCAAAATGGCTCGTCGCCCCGCGGATGACGGCGCCGAGCGCAATGACGGCATCAAACTGCTTCGATTCCGCCATTTTTTTTCGCGAGGAGCGGAATTTCAAATGCGCCCGGCACCCAGGCGACCGTGATGTCATTGTCGCTGACGCCATGGCGCGTCAAACCGTCGATCGCCCCTGACAAAAGCTTGCCCGTAATGAATTCATTAAAACGAGAAACGACGATGCCGATTTTCAACCCGGTGCCGACTAAATTTCCCTCAAGAACCCGCATGTTTTTTCTCCTCCTGTTTTCAAAAATGAAGCATATGCCCTAGTTTTTCATATTTCGTGCGCAAGTATTTTTCATTTTCTTTTTTCGCTGGCATTTGAAGCGGCACCCGTTCGACAACTTCAAGCCCGTGCCCTTTCAAGCCGGCGATTTTGCGCGGATTGTTCGTGAGCAGACGCATTTTCGTGACGCCAAGGTCTTTTAAAATTTGCGCACCAATGCCGTAGTCGCGCAAATCGGCCGGGAAGCCGAGCTTTTCGTTCGCCTCGACCGTATCGTAGCCTTGCTCTTGCAGCTTATAGGCGCGCAGTTTGTTCATCAGGCCGATGCCGCGCCCCTCTTGACGCATGTAAAGCAGCACCCCACGCCCCTCGGCTTCGATTTGCCGCAGCGCCGCATGCAGCTGCGGACCGCAGTCGCACCGATACGAACCGAACACATCACCGGTTAAACACTCGGAGTGGACGCGCACAAGAATCGGTTCATCGGGAATAATGTCTCCCTTGACGAGCGCCACATGCTCCTTGCCATCAAGCACGTTCGTGTAGCCGACGGCGCGAAACTCGCCGAACTCAGTCGGCAGCCAAATGTCGACCTCGCGCTTCACTAGTTTTTCCCGCTGGCTCCGATAGGCGATCAAATCTTTGATCGTGATCATTTTCAATCCGAATTGGTCGGCGATTTGCCGCAAATCCGGAACGCGCGCCATCGTTCCGTCCTCTTTCATGATTTCGCAAATGACGCCAGCCGGCTTCGCCCCGCAAAGGCGGGCCAAATCGACCGCCGCTTCCGTATGGCCGGCGCGCCGCAGGACGCCGCCTTGTTTGGCAATCAATGGAAAAATATGGCCAGGCCGTTTAAAATCGCTCGCTTTCACATTTGGATCGAGCAACGCCCGAATGGTCGCCGCCCGCTCGTAGGCGCTGATTCCGGTCGTCGTCGTCTTGTAGTCGATGCTGACGGTAAACGCCGTCCCATGAGCGTCGGTGTTATGCGCGACCATCGGCTCAAGCCCGAGCCGCGCCGCCAACTCTTCCGTAATCGGCACGCACACAAGCCCGCGGCCATGGGTGATCATAAAATTAACGACATCCGGCGTCGCTTTTTCAGCCAATGCGACAAAATCGCCCTCATTTTCCCGGTCTTCGTCGTCGCAGACGATGATCACTTCGCCGTTTTTCAGCGCGTCCAGTGCCGCTTCAATCGTGTCAAACATCTGAAGTTGCCCCCTATCCCGTTTATTTATAGCCATGCCGCTCCAAAAATTCGCTCGTCACTCCAGAAGGCAGCTCCTCTTTCGCGGCAAGAAAAGCAGCGACGTATTTGCCGATCATATCGCACTCGATATTGACGAGGTCGCCCGGCTGCTTTTCGCCTAAAATCGTCGCTTCACGCGTATGCGGAATGAGCGAAATGGTGAACGTGCGCTCGCTCAGACCGAAAATCGTCAAGCTCGTCCCATCGACGGCGACCGATCCTTTATAAATCATGTACGGGCGAAGCGGGGGAGGCGCTTCAATTTCATAGTAGACGGCGTTCGCCTTCGGCCATCGGCGGACGATGCGCCCGACGCCGTCCACATGACCGGTGACGAAATGGCCGCCAAACCGCCCGCCAGCCGCCATCGCCCGCTCTAAGTTCACTTTCGATCCCGGCTTCAATGTTTTGAGCGCCGTCGCCTTGACGGTCTCCGGCATGACATCGACGGTAAACCGCCGGTCAGTAAACGACGTGACGGTCAGGCAGACGCCGTTGACGGCGATGCTGTCGCCGAGGCGAACGTCTTCGAGCACCCGGCGGGCGCCAATCGCCATCACGATGGCGTCGCCCGTTTGCCTCATTTGTTCAACCGTGCCGACCTCTTCAATAATACCGGTAAACATCCTTACTCCCCCCTCTTTTTCACCGCAGCAACGACTTTTATATCCGGGCCGACCATCTCCAACTGCCGGATGTCAAGCTCCATCACCTCTTCAAGGCGCGAGAAGCCGAGGCCGCCGACCGGCGTCGGCGCTTCGCGGCCGCCGATCAGCTTCGGGGCGATGTAGGCGACCACTTCATTGACCGCCCCTGCCCGGAGGAAACTGTCATGAACGCGCGAGCCGCCTTCCACAAACAGCGACGTAATGCGCTGCTCACCGAGCAGCCGGAGCACGTCGCACACATGAATGTGCGCAGCCGCCATCGGGATGATGCGCACCCCGAGGCGCTCGTATGCCTCGGCCTTTTCCCAGCTGATGCCGCTTCCGGTGATGATCCACGTTTCCGCCTCCCGGTCGGTGACGACATGGGCGTCAAGCGGCGTATGCAAGTTTGTATCCAAAATGATGCGGAGCGGATTTTTCCGTTGCTCCCCGATGCGGACCGTCAACTTCGGATTGTCCGCCAACACGGTGTTGACGCCGACCAAAATGGCGTCATGCTGGGCGCGAAGGCGGTGCACATCTTGGCGCGCCGCCTCGGACGTAATCCATTTGCTTTCCCCGGTCGCCGTCGCAATTTTCCCATCGAGGCTGCACGCGTATTTTAACGTCACAAACGGCGTTTTTGCCGCGATATAGTGAAAAAACACCCGGTTGAGCTCATCCGCCTCTTCTTTCAGCAGCCCGACATCGACCTCAATGCCCGCCCGTCGCAGCTTGTCGATCCCTTTCCCGGCGACGAGCGGATTCGGGTCGGTTGTCGCGATGACGACGCGGCGGACGCCGGCTTGAATGAGCAAATCCACGCATGGAGGCGTTTTGCCGTAATGGCTGCACGGCTCAAGCGTCACGTACACCGTTGCCCCGCGCGCCTTCTCGCCGGCCATGCGGATCGCATGCACTTCCGCATGCGGCTCTCCCGCTTTTAAATGGGCGCCAAGCCCGACGACCGCTCCGCCATTGACCACAACAGCACCGACGACAGGATTGGGGGATGTTTGCCCGATTCCGGCTTTCGCGACATCGAGCGCAAGCCGCATATAATGTTCATCGCGATACACCACACTCCCCCCTTTTTTCTAAAAAAATAAACCCCCGGAACTTCCCCGGGGGTTCGTTGATGAGAGAATGAACCATGATGTGCAGCCAAACAAACAAGAACACTTGTTCGTTAACTATGTCATACCGACCGACACAAAGCGGCCGCCGCTACACCAAACCGGCGCCGGCCGTCCAGGCCGGCCGAAAACAACCGTGCGCACATCGCCATCCTTCTCCCATCCAGACTATACTGTCGGCTCCGGAATCACACCGGATCGTGCCGATACGGCTCGCGGGCTGAGAGGCATAGCGCCTCATCACCGCCGGTCGGGAATTTCACCCTGCCCCGAAGGAGGCTTCACTATATTGTTAGGTTTATTATACCACAAGAGCGGCCGGAAATCATCATTGTACGACCCAAAACCAGTACGCCGCTCCCCACAATAGGCTCATCCCCAGCAAAATGAAAAACAAAAGCCAATTGTTCCGGCTTGTCCGCTCCTCGTCTTCCGTCCGTTGCTTACGGTTCGTCAAATACTTTCACTTCTTTCATCACGTCGCCGTTTTTCATCGTCTTCACGACGTCCATGCCCGATGTCACTTGGCCAAAGACGGTGTGCACCCCATCCAAGTGCGGCTGCGGCTCGTGGACGATAAAGAACTGGCAGCTGCCGGTGTCGCGGCCGCGGTGCGCCATGGACATCGCGCCGATGACATGTCGGTGTGGATTGTTGTCCGTCTCGCACGGGATCGTATAGCCGGCATCGCCCGTTCCATTGCCGCGTGGACATCCTCCTTGGCTGACAAATCCAGGGATGACGCGGTGGAACGTCAACCCGTTATAAAAGCCTTCGTTTGCGAGCTTCTCAAAATTGGCCACCGTCACCGGCGCTTCGTTCGGGAATAGTTCAAATTCGATTTTCCCACCGTTTTCCATCAAAATATATCCTTTTTTCGCCATGGTACTTCAGCTCCTTTTTTGCGCTTCAACCGCTTTTATCATATCATGATTCGAAAGGGAAAGAAAGCCAAAATGCCGCCTCGTCGAACTGCTCATTGTTTTTTTAATATAATATATTTATTATAATTATTTATATGGAATCGGAATGGGTACACTAGTGATGAATGATAGACGTAGCAAAACTGGCAAGGGGGCGTCCGACGGTGTTGTTGATGGCGGTGACGGTAATCGTCTTTTCTGTTTCGTTTCTCCTCATGCCAAAACGGCTTTCAGGCCTTGAAATGTATACAACTTCGCTGTTTGCGGTTTTCTTCGGCCTTTCAACGGATTTGTTTCTCGATGTCAAGTACCATTTATACGGGTATTTTGATGTTGGAGTCGACGGACTGGCCTATGTATTTATTGTTTTCATTTACGTCACCGTCAACCTCCTTGTTTTTAAACGGATACCCGATACATCGTCCGATTTGGGTGCAGGCCGCCTATATCGGCGGATGGTCGCTCTTTTCCTTTTTGTATGAAATGGGGCGCTGAGGACAGAAATTTTTTACTACCACGGCTGAAAGCTTTCCTATTCAGCCGCCTTATATCCGCTTCTGTTTCTGATTTTGCTTTGGCATTTGTTGTTCGTGCGCCGCTTGGCGGCGAAGGCAAAGCGCCGTTACGAATAGAAATTCACGCCAGCGTACGTTATAATGGTAGTGCATGGTTGGTAGATAGGAGGCGAGCAATGTGAAACGAACGATTGCTTCATCGCTGCTTTGGGCGATGCTGCTGGCGTTTCCGGCCATCGCAGCCGCCGATGCCGCGCCGGGTGATGTCATCGTCACGCTTGGTGAAAATTTGACCGCTGAACAAAAACAAAAAGTGCTGGAAGAAATGAAAGCGCCGGACGGAGCGCAGACAATCACGGTCTCGAACGCCGAGGAGCATAAATATTTGGATGGACTCATCCCGAAGGCACAAATCGGCACGCGCGCCATCTCATCGTCCATGATCACCATCGGTGAACCGGGCTCAGGGCTTCACGTTGAGACGCACAACATCACATGGGTGACGAAAGAGATGTATACAAACGCCTTGATCACCGCTGGGGTGAAAGATGCCGATATTTATATCACGGCTCCGTTTCCGGTTTCCGGCACCGCAGCGCTGACGGGGCTGATGAAGGCGTACGAAATTTCGTCCGACAAGGTGATTCCAGATGACGTAAAAAAGGTAGCCAACGAGGAAATGGTGCAAACGGCCAAGCTCGCTGATTCGATCGGCGCGGACAAAGCGGTCGCCTTGCTGGCGAAAATCAAAGAGGAAATCGCCAACAACCCGCCGCAAACGGACGCTGACTTGCGCGCCTTGATTGAAAAAATCGCCAATGATCTTGGCATCACATTAAGCGCCGATGAAATCAACGCTCTCGTCTCCCTTTTTCACAAAATGCAAAACGCCGACATCAATTGGGACCAAGTGAACGACCAGCTGAGCAAGGCGAAAGAGCAGCTGTCTGCGTTTTTGCAGTCAGAAGAAGGGAAAACATTCATCCAAAATTTGATCGACATCCTCAAAGAAATTTGGAATGCCATCAAATCGGCCTTTTCCGCCAACCAACAATGAGAGAAGGCGCCCTGCTGCATTAGGGCGCCTTCTCTTCTTGGCGGCGGCCGTTCTTTTCCAGGGCCGCCTTCATTGGTTGACTTTCGCCTTCAACGGCAAGTCATATTGGATCAAGTCTTCATACGTTTCCCGTTTGACGACGAGCTGGGCGTCGCCGTTTTCGACGAATACGACCGCCGGACGCGGCAGACGGTTGTAGTTGTTCGCCATCGAATAGCCATAAGCACCGGTGCAAAAGACGGCTAAATAATCGCCCGGTTTCGCTTCCGGAAGTGCGATGTCCCAAATGAGCATGTCGCCTGATTCACAACACTTCCCTGCAATGGACACAACTTCCATCCGATCGCCCAACACCCGGTTGGCCAGCACCGCTTCGTATTTCGCTCCATACAGCGCCGGGCGGATGTTGTCGCTCATGCCGCCGTCAACGGCGATATAGGTGCGGACGTTCGGCACCTCTTTTCGCGAGCCGATCGTATAAATCGTCGTTCCGGCATCCCCCACGAGCGAGCGGCCGGGCTCAATCCAAATTTCCGGCATCGGAAGTTGATGCACTTCCGCCTGTGTTTTCACCTCATCCACGATACAGTCGACATACGCTGACACCGGAATCGGGTCGTCTTCATCCGTATAGCGGATGCCAAAGCCGCCGCCAAGGTTGACGACCGCAGGAACGAACCCACACGTTTTGTGCCATTCGGCCAGCTTCGCAAACACTTTTCGTGCGGCGAGCACAAAGCCGGTCGTTTCAAAAATTTGCGATCCGATATGGCAATGGACGCCGAGCAGTTGAAACGCAGCCGACGCCATGACGCGCCGGAACGCTTCATCCGCTTGACCGTTATTCAAATCAAAGCCGAACTTCGAGTCTTCCTGTCCGGTTAAAATGTAATCGTGCGTATGCGCCTCAACCCCTGGCGTCACGCGAAGCAAAACCGGAACCGCTCGACCGGATGGCCCCACCAATTGTTCAATCAGCTCGAGCTCGTAAAAGTTGTCGGCCACGATGCAGCCGACCCCGTGTTCAAGCGCCATCGCCAGTTCATCCCAACTTTTGTTGTTGCCATGGAAATGGATGCGCTCCGGCGGGAACCCGCCGGCCAAAGCCGTATACAGCTCTCCGCCTGAGACGACATCGAGCGACAATTGTTCCTCAGCGGCCAGCTGCACCATGGCAACTGAAGAAAACGCCTTGCTGGCGTAGGCGACTTGCGCCTGCACGCCATGGCGGCGGAACGCTCCCTTAAACGCGCGCGCCCGCGCGCGGATCAAAGCAACGTCATAAATATAAAGCGGCGTTCCATACGTTTTCGCCAACTCGACCGTATCGACGCCGCCAATTTCCAAGTGCCCTTTTTCATTGACGCGGCTCGTCCCATGAAAAAACATTGAAATCCCTCATTCCTCATCAAAGTGGCGCAAACATGCATACCAAAAGCAAAAAAGACAGTTTCGCAACCGGCGCCTGCCTTGAAAAAAACAAAGCCGCAGAGCAATCAGCCCCGCCGCATGGCAGGCTGTCATACAGCCGCGTGCGCCCTCTGCATCGAGCGCCCGCCCTCCTTAGGCGGACGGACGACTTGCCAATGGCGCTTGCAAAGGTGCGAAACGTCAAGTATAACGTATCATAATTATAAAAAAGTTTCAATAGCGCCAAAAGGGAGAAAGCGGCCGTCCATATATGCCAATGGAAACGGCCGCTTGTGCGATGACGACCTGCGTCATGTCGGTTGCTTTCGCACGTCCTGCGGATGAACGATGCTCGGACGCACTTTCGCCCCGGCCGCCGAGCGGCGGACGACAATTTGCATAAATGCCGCCGGGTCAAACGGAATGAACGGCCATAAGTACGGCGTGTTGAGGGAACGGATGCTAACGAGCCAAAGCAAATAAACCGTCGCGCCGATGACGAATCCGGGCACCTTAAACAAGAAGACGAGCACGACGAGCGCCAGGCGGGAAATTTTATTGGCCACGCTCAGCTCATAGCTCGGCGTTGCAAATGAACCGATCGCCGCGACGGAAACATACAAGATGACTTCCGACACAAACAGCCCAACGTCAATCGCGATTTGCCCGATCAAGACAGCGGCGATCAAGCCCATCGCCGTAGAGAGCGGCGTCGGCGTATGAATGGCTGCCATCCGCAAAAGCTCAATTCCAAAATCAGCGATCAAAATTTGCACGATGATCGGAATATTCGTTTGCTTGTTCGGACCGATGAACCCCCACTCTTTCGGCAGCAGTTCAGGCTCAAGGACAAACAGCACCCAAAGCGGCGGCAAAAACAACGACGTCAAAATGCCTAAAAACCGCACCCAGCGCACAAACGTCCCGACCCCTGGCGACTGCCGGTATTCCTCGGCATGCTGGACGTGGTGAAAAAATGTTGTCGGCGTGATGATGACGCTTGGCGATGTATCAACCATAATGAGCACGTGCCCTTCAAGCAGGTGCGTCGCTGCTACATCTGGCCTCTCGGTGTAACGGACGAGCGGGTACGGGTTGTATCCTTGCTTGACTAAAAACTCTTCAACTGTTTTGTCGCCCATCGTCAGTCCATCGACGTTGATTTGCTGCAACTCTTTCTTGACGAGTTCAACAAGCCCCGGGTCAGCGACGTCTTTAATATAGGCGATGCATACGTCCGTTTTTGACCGCTCGCCGACTTGCAAAATTTCAAAGCGCAGCCGCTCGTCGCGGATGCGGCGGCGGGTGAGCGCCGTGTTGACAATGATGTTCTCGACATAGCCGTCGCGGGCGCCGCGCACAACTTTTTCCGTATCCGGCTCTTGCGGCTGCCGACCCGGATAGCTGCGGACGTCGACAGCAAATCCGGTCGATTCGCCTTCAATTAAGACGATGATCAAGCCCGACAGCAGCTTGTCAACCGCTTCGTCGAGGCTCGTCACCGGACTGACTTGCTGATGAACGAGTCGATTTTCGATGATCTGCCACGCTTGGGACGCCTGGCGTTCATCATCGTTGACGTGCACAATTTGTTTTAACAATTCGATAATGTATTGCGTATCGCATAAACCGTTGCAGTAGTAAATATGTACTTCCCGGTTTAGGATATAGATTTTCCGCACGCCTAAATCAAAGCTTGTCCCGACGCCGATCCGCTGTTGCAAAAACTTCGCGTTGTCAACGAGCCGCTTCGCGATCGGCGCTTTCGGTTTCTTTTCTTTTTCCGGCATGTCCACCACTCCTTTCGAGAATCAACTCGACCGCCTTGCGCGTAATCGGCGCTCCGTATTTCGCATGGTCTCGATATCCCATTTTGCCGATGTCGCCGATGCCGACGATGAGCGGAATGTTCAGCCGGTCAAGGCAGTAGACGGTATCGCCATTGATCCGCCCGATCTCGAGGTCCCGGACGCCTTCTTTATCGACCCCATATTCGGTCATCACGCCGTCACGGTCGATGCTCACATGCACTTTTGTCCATTCATGCTGGTGCGTATTGGAGGCAACCGCCAGCGCCCCGAGCACTTGGATTTGCTCATGCGTCGCCACATAGCGAAGCGCCTGCTCTCCGGCCCCCTCCCCGAGGGCGCCGCAATCGTCAAACATGACAAACACTGGATCGTGCGGCGTTTGCAAAATGAGTTCGACCAACTGTTCACCGCTCAGTTTCGTCGGATTGCCTTGCGAGCGAGAAATGCAACGGCCGCCGATTTCGGCTGCAACCCGCTCAATCGCCCGGCAGGCGAACTCGTCCCCATCCGTTACTAAAATGACTCGTCGTTTTTCCATCATCTCTACCCTTTCGGTTTGCAAGTGAGCGCCGCGGCAAAAGAGCCAGCCACGATAAAAGCGAACAAGGCGCCGGCAAATCGGAACACCGCTGCTCCGGTTTCGACAAATCCCTCCGGCCGCGGTTCTACCATGGCCCCTTTCGCCAACCAATACCCAAATCCGCATAGCGGCATCGTCGCCCCGGCGCCAGCCCAAGCGACGAATGGATCATAGACGCCGCCAAAGCCAAGGAGTACGCCAAAGACGACAAGCGAACCGGCGACGCCAGCCGGCGTCCATTTGCCGCGGTCGATGATGAGCTGAACGATGGCGCACAGCAGCCCGCCGGCGAGAAAGGCACGGACGTATTCCATATCACATTCCCTCCTGATCGTTCCCAAATAAAAGACGTCCTACGGCGGCAAATCCGACTCCTGTCCAGCCGCTTCGATGACGACGCCGTGAGCGATCGCTGGGATCGACTGTTTTTGCTGCACCATCGTTTGACTCAAGAGCGCCCCGGTAGCGACGACAAACAGGCGTCGAAACGTTCCGCGGGCGAGCTCTTGAAGCAAATACCCGTACGTGACGACCGCCGAGCAGGCGCAGCCGCTGCCGCCGGCGAACACCTTTTGATCTGGCCGGTAAATCATCATCCCGCAATCGTTGTAAACGTCGGTCACATCGTAGCCTGATTCAGCAAGCAACTCGCGGACGATGACGCTGCCGACGCGCGACAAGTCGCCGGTGACAATCAAATCGTAATCGCCCGGCGAGACGCCTAAGTCACGGAAATGCTGCTCGATCGTATCGGCCGCCGCCGGGGCCATCGCCGCCCCCATGTCGAGTGGGTTTTTCAGCCCGGCGTCAACGACTTTGCCGATCGTCGCCGCCCGGACGCGCCAACGTCCCGGCGCGCGGCCAACGAGCGCGGCACCGGCGCCCGTGACGGTGAACGTCGCCGTTTTCGGCTTTTGCACCCCCAGTTCAGTCGGGTAGCGAAACTGCCGTTCGGCCGTCGCGTTATGACTGCTTGTCGCCGCAAGCGCCCGATCAGCCAATCCACCAGCGACAAACGCAGCGGCTGCCGCCAACGTTTGCATCGAGGTCGAACAGGCGCCGAACAAGCATAAAAACGGAATCGGCAGCTCGCGGGCGACATAGTTCGATGTCGCATTTTGGTTTAACAAATCACCGGCCAAAAATAGATCGACTTCTTCGGCAGAGACGCCCGCCTTTTGCAAGCAGCAATCCACCGCCTCCCGCATCAGCCTCCGCTCGGCCAGCTCCCACGTCGCTTCGCCGCAATATAAGTCGCGATGACAAACATCAAAATAACTTCCGAGCGGCCCGTCGGCTTCAAGCGGCCCGACTGCGGCAGCGGCCGCTTGGATGTAAACACCATCGTCAAACACCCATGTCTGCTTTCCGACACGTTTCATGGCCAATCCCTCTTTTCGTCACGGCCAAACAAGGCCAAGCACATAGGCGGCAATCAGACCATAAATGACCGCTGCCCCACCGGCTTTCAACATCTGCCCGGCCACCCCGGCCGTCCATCCTTCGCTGCGATGTTCGATGGCAGCGCTCGCGATGGCATTGGCCAGCCCTGTAATGAGCATCGTCGCCCCCGCACCGGCAAATTGGCTGAAATCATCATATTTCCCGACGGCCGTCAGCACAATCGCCAATCCGGCCATCACCATAGACGCCCACAGATGAGCCTCGAGCGGCGAAGCGGCAAACGTGACGCCATACCAATCAACGAGCCATTGCGCCAACGCACAAAGCGCCCCGCCGACAAGAAACGCTTTTACCGCATTGGCGGCGTATGGGGGAGAAGGCTGAAACGCCTTCACCTCACGGACATAATCGGACTTTAATCCCACGTTTCCTTCCTCCTTTGTCAGCGAAAGTGATCGACAAAATAAAGCCAATGAAACAACGAACCGGCCACTTTGCCAAAGGCGATGGCCATAAGTAAAATGACGATTTTATCATCGACGCCGATCCGCTTCGCTAAAATCGGCCAAACGTTCAACACCTCTGTTAAAGCGGCAGCGAGCATTCCGATAAACACACCATGAAACAATCCGATCGGCACAAGCCAATATTTGGATAAATGCCACACCGAATGGCACAGGCTCATCCAGCCGCCGACAATGGCACCCGCGACAGCACTCCACTCATAGGCGTGAATGCGCTTCGTCGTTTTCGTCAGCTGCGTCAAGCGCGGAATGACGCCAAGCACAACCAAAAAGGCGACAAACCCGGTTCCGACCGCCAGCCCTCCAGCAAAGCCGACGAACACTACCAGCAACACCTTAAGCGTCGTCAAGATGCCTCATGCTTTCTTTGTTTTCGTGCAAAATGACGTATTGATCGATCGCCTGCTGGTAGTTGAACATTTCGACTTCAAGAGGGCTGGGCTCCTCGTTGATTCGTTTGCGGAACCAATGGTTGAAAAATAAAATCATCCCGATGCCGAGCCCAAGCGAATATGGAATTTGCAAAAGCAGCGGTTTATCGACCGATTGGCCGGTCATCATCTGGTAAAGATGGCGATGCGCTTGCTGCATGCTCACATCTTCGTGGAAATTCATGATCGCCATGGCTGAACCGACGAACAAAAGAAGCCAAACGAGAAGAAAAGAAGCCATTGAAAACCGCCGTTTTTCGTACACAACTTCCACGATCGTCTGTGAGGGGCCGACCATCTGCACATCAAGCGACGGGTCGGCATCAAGCACAGCCCGAACAATGTGCATCATATCGATAATGACGATGTTCTTGTCGCTCGGCTGGATGCGGTAGAGCGGAATCGCCTTCAGCCGGCGAATCAGCCCGCCATCTCCTCCCGTCATTTGGGCCACTTCTCCGAGCGTGACGACCGCTCCCGGTTTCACTTGCACGCGATGGCGTGGCTTAATAAACACAGTGGTTGCCATCTGCTTCACACCTTTATCCCCATTTTGTTTTTCTTTAGTTTGGTTGGCAAAAACACCGATCATGCGGCCTGTCGGCGTTCACCATCGATTTCATAAAAATAGAAAAGAATGGGCAAAAAATGCCCATTCTTTTTTAGACTTTTGTTGCTTGCTCTGGAAAAAGCGTTCCAAAATGCGCTTACAGACCAAAAGACGGATGCGATTCATGGTTCACCGCCGATGAATTGACATCCGTCCATTTTGAGAACACTTTGTGCGGACAAAATGGACTATCCGTCCATTTTGTTGCCCACTCCGTGCGGACAAAATGGACTATCCGTCCATTTTGTCCTTTATGTGCTGCAATATTTTCTTTTCCAGCCGGGATACTTGCACTTGAGAGATGCCGAGCCTCGATGCCACTTCGGACTGGGTTTGGTCTTTGTAATAGCGCAAATAGACGATCAGCCTCTCACGCTCGTCGAGTTCTTCGATCGCTTTTTTTAAGGCGATTTTGTCAAACCATGACGCCTCGTCGGCGTCAGCAATTTGATCAAGCAACGTAATCGGATCGCCGTCGTTTTCGTACACCGTTTCGTGAATCGATGTCGGCAAGCGGACCGCCTCTTGAGCCAGAACAACGTCTTCTGGCGAAATGCCTAAATGGTCGGCGATTTCCGTAACCGTCGGCGCCCGCCCGCGCGTTTTCGACAGCTCATCTTTCGCCTTGCGGATTTTGTTGCCCATCTCTTTCAGCGAACGGCTCACTTTGACGGTGCCGTCGTCGCGAAGAAACCGCTGAATCTCCCCAATGATCATCGGCACGGCGTACGTCGAAAACTTGACGTCATATGACAGGTCAAACTTGTCGACCGACTTTAACAAGCCGATGCAGCCGATTTGAAACAAGTCATCCGCTTCATAGCCGCGGTTTAAAAAACGTTGAACGACCGACCAGACGAGGCGCATGTTTTTTTCAATAATTTCATCACGCGCTTCTTGATCGCCTTCTTGGCTGCGGCGGATCAGCTCTTTCATCTCCTGATCTTTGATTGGCGACTGACCTTGCTTGACATCGACATCCATAGGCATGTCTCCCTCAGTTACATAACGCTTTGCTTTTCACAATATGCTTTTTCAAATACACAGTCGTCCCTTTATTCACTTCCGATTCGACGATGACTTCGTCCATGAAGTTTTCCATAATGGTAAAGCCCATCCCTGACCGCTCGAGCTCGGGCTTTGTCGTAAACAACGGCTGGCGCGCTTCTTCGATGTCAGGAATGCCGACTCCTTCGTCTCTCACCGTCAAATGGACGACACCGTCTTCAATGATGACCGAAATGGAGACGATGCCGTTCGGATCGTTGTTGTAGCCGTGAATGATCGCGTTTGTCACCGCCTCAGAGACAACCGTTTTAATTTCCGTCAGTTCGTCCATCGTCGGGTCAAGCTGGGCGACGAACGCCGCCACAGTCACACGGGCGAACGATTCATTTTCGCTGCGGGCAGAAAATTGGAGGTGCATTTCGTTGCGCATTTACGCCACCCCCAATGCTTGCAAGGCGAATTGCTCATCCGCCTCAACGCGGATGATTTTAAACAGACCCGACATGTCAAACAGCCGTTTGACGGCCGGCGATACGGCGCATACAACCATCTGCCCGCCGACGTTTTTGATTTGCTTATAGCGTCCGAGAATGACGCCGAGGCCAGAGCTGTCCATGAACGTCAATTGTCCTAAATTGAGCACGATATGGCGGATCGCTCGGTTTTCGAGCACATCCGTCACTTGTTCACGCAATTCTTCGGCTGTATGATGGTCAAGCTCCCCAGACAGGCGAACGATGAGCACGTCTTGCTTCACTTCCAAGTCGATCGCGAGACTCACAGCGTGTTCCCCCTTGTCCATTTCAGGATATGGAGACATTTCGCTGCTGTCCGCCCGAAATCCTGCCGCCCGACAAAACTAGTGGTCGTTCGCCAAAGAGAGCGAAAAGACCGCAAAACTTGACATTATCCCACTTGCACGAAGCGGCCAAACACCCGCTTAAACAAATCCCAAAAGCTCGCTTCTTCGACCGTTTGCTTGGCGACGATCGGGCTGTGCAAAATTTCTTTTCCATCCTGTTTTAAAATGAGGACGCCAAGCTCATCGCCTTTGCGAACGGGTGCTTTCACATTGTCTTTCACTTTGATCACTTTTTCGATCTGCTCGACCGACTGTCCTTTTTTCGTCAGCACCGACACCGACTCCGACGTCACCGCTTCGACGGATGACCGTTTGCCTTTGCTTATGTTGACGCGGGCGACTGTTTCATTCCGTTTGTACACCTGGTGAGTTCGATATTGGGAAAACGCGTAATCGAGCATCTTCGTAATTTGCGCATTGCGCGATTTCGGCGTCGGTGCTCCAAACACAACAGCGATGACGCGCATGCCGTTCTTTTTCGCCGTGGCGGTCAAACAATATTTCGCTTCGGCTGTATATCCGGTTTTCAGGCCGTCAACGCCCGGATAAAATTTGACAAGCCGGTTCGTATTGACGAGCCAAAATTTTTTGTCCGTATTTTCGCGCAAATAGTCTTCGTACTTGCTCGTATATTTCGTAATATCTTCATATTTCAACAGTTCGCGCGCCATCATGGCCATATCATAAGCGCTGCTGTAGTGATGTTCCGCCGGCAGGCCGGTCGCATTGGCGAAATGGGTGTTTTTTAAGCCAAGCTGTTTCGCTTTTTTATTCATCATCTCGACAAATGCTTCTTCCGACCCGGCGATCTGCTCAGCCATAGCGACCGACGCGTCGTTGGCCGAACCGATGGCAATGCCGTGCAGCATCTCATCGACGGTCATTTCCTCGCCCGGCTCGAGGAAAATTTGCGATCCACCCATTGACGCGGCGTATTCGCTCGCCCGCACTTTTTCATCGTAGGACAGCTTTCCTTCATCGATGGCTTCCATGATCAACAGCATCGTCATAATTTTCGTCATGCTCGCCGGCGGCAATGGTTCATGGGCATTTTTTTCATACAATACTTTGCCGGTGTCGCGTTCAATCAAAATGGCTGATTTCGCCTCATCGGCCAGCTTCACTTTCGCCTCCTTCATCTCTTTCGCCTCGGCATGGGCAGAAAGAGGAAGAAAAAGAAGAAACGGCAATAAAAGAAGACGAGTGACTTTCGTTTTCATCTCCCAAACCTCCATTCTTTATACATGCCATTTTTTCCAGGCGAGATATTTTTATACAAAAAACAGCTCATTTTCCAAAAAACAAAAAAAAAAAACGCCCGAAACACGCGTTTCAGGCGTCTTCTACTTGAACAACTGCTTTTTTCCTTGCGGATCGCCAGCGTCCCTCTCTATACGATGGTCTCATAAATGAGCGGCGGCCGAGCAACCGGCTGCGGCGACAGACGAATAGCCGCCTCGATCTTTTCTTTCACGTCAAGCACATCTGGCCGGTTGCTGTGAATCGTGGCGAGCGCTTCCCCTTTCTGCACGCGATCGCCGATTTTTTTATGGAGCACAATGCCGACCGCCAAATCGATCACGTCTTCTTTTTTCGCCCGGCCGGCGCCGAGCCACATGGCGGCCGTGCCGATGTCATCGGCGGCCATCTCGGCGACATAGCCGTCGGCAGCCGCCGTGACGGTCGACGTATAGGCCGCCTTGGGCAATTTATCCAGATCGTCGACGACCGATGCATCTCCACCTTGAGCGGCCAAAAACGTTTTGAACGCCGCGATGGCGGCCCCGCTGCGAATCGCCTCTTCAAGCAAACGGCGCGCCTCATCAAGCGATGGCGCCTTCTCCGCCAAATAGACCATATGGCTGCCGAGCGTCAAACAAAGTTCGGTTAAATCGTGCGGCCCGTTTCCTTTTAACGTTTCGATGGCCTCTTTCACTTCCAAGGCGTTGCCGACGGCATAGCCGAGCGGCTGGCTCATGTCAGAAATGACCGCCATCGTCCGGCGGCCGACGCGCTTGCCAATGTCGACCATCACTCGAGCGAGCCGGCGCGCCTCGTCAAGTTTCTTCATAAACGCTCCGGCGCCCGTTTTCACATCCAAGACGATGGCATCAGCCCCAGCGGCGATTTTTTTGCTCATGATCGACGAGGCGATGAGCGGAATGCTGTTGACGGTCGCCGTCACATCGCGAAGCGCATATAGCTTTTTGTCAGCCGGTGTCAAATCGCCCGTTTGGCCGATAATGGCGATTCCGTTTTCATTCACGAGTCGAATGAACTCGTCTTTGCTGATCTCGACATGAAACCCGGGCACGGACTCGAGTTTGTCGATCGTGCCGCCCGTATGGCCGAGGCCGCGCCCAGACATTTTCGCCACCGGCACGCCGACAGAAGCGACAAGCGGCCCTAAAACGAGCGTCGTCGTATCGCCGACCCCGCCGGTCGAATGTTTATCGACTTTCACGCCGCGAATACTCGACAAATCGAGCATTTCGCCGGATTGCACCATCGCCATCGTCAGCGCGGCCGTTTCTTCCTCGGTCATGCCGCGAAAATAAATCGCCATCGCGAGCGCGCTCATTTGGTAATCGGGAATGTCCCCGTTTGTATACCCTCGGACGATCCACTCAATTTCTTCCTTCGTCAGCGCCTTTCCGTCGCGCTTTTTCGCAATCAAATCGACCATTCGCATCGCGGTCACCTTTTTCGTTTTGATTTCGCCATTTCGGCGACAATCGCTTTCACAAGCCGCAAAAAGTCCGTCTTCACCCGCTCGGCCGTTTCAACCACTTCGTCGTGGTGAAGCGGAGCATCCGACATCCCTGCAGCCATATTCGAAATGCACGAAATGCCGAGCACCTCAATGCCGCCGTGGCGGGCGACGATCACTTCCGGGACGGTCGACATGCCGACCGCATCGCCGCCGAGCGTACGAATCATGCGGATTTCCGCCGGCGTTTCGTACGACGGCCCCGTATTGGCGACATATACTCCTTCATGCACGCAAACGCCAAGTCTCGCCGCCGTTTCCTTGGCGAGCTCGCGCAGCCGCCGGCTGTACGCTTCCGTCATGTCTGGAAAGCGAGGACCAAGCTCCGGATCGTTCGGACCAATGAGCGGATTTGTGCCCAGCAAGTTGATATGGTCGGAAATGATCATGAAATCGCCGGGCTGGAACCGTTCGTTGATGCCGCCCGCAGCGTTTGTCACGATCAATTCGCGGACGCCAAGCGCCTTCATCACCCGGATGGGAAACGTCACTTCTTGAAGCGAATACCCTTCATAATAATGAAACCGCCCTTGCATGGCGACAACGGTCGCCCCCTCAAGCCGCCCATATACGAGCCGTCCAGCGTGTCCTTCAACGGTCGACACTGGAAATCCGGGAATATCTTCATACGGAATGCGAACCGCCTCTTCGATTTCATCAGCGAGCACGCCGAGCCCCGAGCCGAGAATGAGACCGATTTCAGGCGGAGTTGGCATCAATGGGCGCAAATGACCGGAGGTTTTTTCAATCGCTTGTCGATCCATTCTTTTCCCCCTCATCGTTCTTTATGAAGTTAGGCCAAATCAGCCAAAAAGCTTGTTCCGTACGGCGGCCGGTTGACTTGGAAGTTATCCGCAATCGTTGCGCCGACATCGGCAAACGTCTCGCGGACTGGGAGCGGCTTGCCGCCGCGAAATCGCGGGCTGTACACAAGAAGCGGCACATATTCGCGCGTATGGTCAGTTCCATGGTGAATCGGGTCGTTGCCATGGTCAGCGGTGATGATAAGCAAGTCGTCCGCTGTCAAGCGCGGCAACACATCGGCAAGCCGGGCGTCAAACTCTTCGAGCGCATCGCCGTAACCTTTTGGGTCGCGGCGATGGCCGTATTTAGCGTCAAAATCGACGAGATTGACGAAACTCAACCCGGTAAAGTCCATGCCGAGCGTGTCGACGAGCTTATCCATTCCGTCCATATTGGATGTCGTTCGCAACGACTGGGTAACTCCTTCATTGTCGTAAATATCGGCGATCTTCCCGATGGCAATCACTTCATAACCGGCGTCTTTCAATTCATTCATCACCGTTTTGCCAAACGGCTTAAGCGCATAGTCGTGCCGGTTGGCGGTTCGCTCAAAATGGCCGGGTTTGCCGATGAACGGTCGGGCAATGACGCGCCCGACCATATACGGCTCGTCGCGCGTCAATTCACGAGCGATTTCGCAAATGCGGTACAATTCATCAAGCGGCACAACTTGTTCATGGGCGGCGATTTGCAAGACGGAGTCGGCTGATGTATAGACGATGATCGCCCCTGTTTTCATATGCTCTTCGCCAAGCTCTTCGATGATCGCTGTTCCGCTCGCCGGTTTGTTGCCGATCACGTTCCGGCCGGTGCGCCGCTCGAGCTCAGCGATCAATTCATCTGGGAACCCGTTCGGAAAGACGCGGAACGGCTTGTCGATGCGAAGGCCCATCAGCTCCCAATGGCCTGTCATCGTATCTTTTCCAGCCGATGCTTCCTTCATTTTTGTATAGTACGCGAGCGGGCGCTCGACTTTCGGCACCCCTTTGATCTCACGAATATGGCTTAGGCCGAGCTTCGCCATGTTCGGCATATAGAGGCCGCCGCGATACTCAGCGATATGGCCGAGCGTATCCGCTCCTTTGTCGTTGTATTTCTCGGCATCCGGCGCCTCACCGATGCCGACTGAATCCATCACAATCAAAAAAACACGCTGGTATGTCGTTTTCACATTCATTCCCCCTGCCTGCAATGAAAAATGGAGTCTCTTTCTATCGTTCCCGTATTTTCGCGAAAACACGCCTATGGCCAATTGGTCAGAAGTCTGACAACTAAAACGACAGGCAAGCGCCTAGCATACGGCAGCTGCTAGGCGCGCGGGTGGTACTGTTTGTACACGTCTTTTAGGCGCGTTTTCGTAACATGCGTATACATTTGCGTCGTCGAAATGTCGGCATGCCCAAGCAACTCTTGCACAGCGCGCAAATCGGCTCCGTTCTCAAGCAGATGCGTCGCAAACGAATGCCGAAGCGTATGCGGCGTCAATTCTTTTTCGATGCCGGCTTCTTTCGCGAGCCGCTTTAAAATTTTCCAAAACCCTTGCCGTGTCAACCGCTGGCCATAATGGTTCAAAAACAGCGCCTCCGTTGCCCGTCGTCGCAGATTGACAAGCTGCGGGCGCCCTCGCTCCAAATAGTGGGCAAGCGCTTCAATCGCCATGCGCCCGATCGGCACGATCCGCTCTTTCCGCCCTTTTCCATAGCAGCGGACAAACCCCATCGTCAAATGCACGTCGCTTAAGTTGAGCTGCACAAGCTCACTGACGCGCATGCCGGTCGCATACAACAGCTCCAGCATCGCCTTGTCGCGCAACCCAAACGGTGTGCTCACTTGCGGCGCTGCAAGCAGCGCCTCGACTTCCTCGACCGACAGCACTTTCGGCAGCGTCCGTTCAAACTGCGGCGTTTCGATATGGACGGTCGGGTCTTGCGCCGCGATTTTCTCCCTTAGCAAAAACTGATGAAACGAACGGATCGACGCCAAATGGCGGGCGATCGTCCGCGCCGATTGCCCTTGTTCGCTTAAAAACTTTAAAAAATGGAGAATATGGAGGCGCTCCACTTCGCCCCACGCCTGAAGCTGCTCGACTTGACACAAATAGCGGACGTATTTTTTCAAATCGCGTTCATACGAAACGATCGTATTGTGCGCCAAATTCCGCTCCACCGTCAAATAATGCAGAAAATCTTTCAACTCGTATTCCAACGCTCTCTACTCCCCGTCGCGATAAAAAAATATCAGCCGGTCGAGCCAACTTGGCGGCGCACTCTCCGCCGCCGATACTTTGACCGCCGATCCCTTCGGCTCATCGTATCGGTGGTAATACTCGTACTCGCGGTTAAACCATACAAGACTATAATAAAATAAAATGGTGCATCCCGTAAATAAAAGAAACACTTTCACCATTTGCCAAACGGTTTTCATGGCATCCTCCCTATCAGTTGCTTGTCAGCTTGCTAGTATGAGGATATGCCATTTGTTTCGTTGTTTATACGCAAAAAACCTTTCCCGTTGGAAAAGGTTTTATTTTTCTTCATGCTTTTGCTGGCAACGGTGACAAATGCCGTGGAACGTCAAACGATGGTCTTTAATTTTAAATTTCCACTTCTCCTCAACAATCGCTTCGACATTCTCAAGCAAATCTTCTTGAATTTCCGCCACCGACCCGCATTCTAAGCAGATGAGGTGGTGATGAAAATGGGCCGCTCCTTCCTTGCGGAGGTCATAGCGCGACACCCCGTCCCCGAAATTGATTTTATCGACAATTTTCAACTCGGTGAGCAGCTCGAGCGTCCGATATACGGTCGCCAGTCCGATCTCTGGGGATTTTTCTTTCACGAGGAGGTAGACGTCTTCCGCGCTTAAATGGTCTTCTTCATGTTCAAGCAGGACTCTTACTGTCGCTTCCCGCTGTGGCGTCAGTTTATAGCCGGCTGAGTGCAGCTGCTTCTTAATTCGTTCCACACGATCTTCCATGTTTTCATTCCTCCCTCGCCATTCACCTCCCATTATAACAAATGTGCGCAGGAAGGTTCAAAGTATAATTACTATCACAAAAAAACAAAAATGATTACTACATAATAATTATTATTAAATTAGCGACCCATTTCACCACCTGTTTCATCAAGACCGGCGAAAGGTACGCTTCCACCGCCGAAGAGACAAGCAGCCCGAAGGCGGCCGCGGCCATCGCCGCGGCATAGCGCATCACCATCGGGAACACTGGCTCGTGCGGCCGTTTCATAAACTGATTGCGCACCATCCGCAAGGAAAACGATATCGACATCACGCCCATCACGATCATGAGCGGAATGACAAGCAAATTTTGCGGCATCACCGAAACAAATGACAATAAAAACCCTTTCCAGCCCATTTGATTGACTAAAAAGCCGACGGTGAAGCCGACGACAATGCCTTTTAAAAACAGTAAAACCAAAATGACCGGCAGTCCGATGACGGAAATGCCGAGCACCCACATGAGGACCATATATTTGACGTTATGCATGTAGCTTTGACGGAACATGTCGTGGGCGCTTGCCACGTTGTCTTTTGATACTTGTCCAAAAAATTGCGCCAAGTAATAATACAAATCTTGCTTTTGGCTGAAGCCGAGGCTGTTGACGACAATGGCGCCGAAAATGACGCCCATGAGAAACAGGACGATGACAAACACGTACAGCGAAGCATGTTCACGCCAATGAACAGCGATAGCCGATTTCAGCGGATGGGTTCTCATTGTGCTTCGTCCTCCTACTTTGTCTCTTAGTAGATTGTATGTCCATCCGCTTTCGGTATGACTGTTTTTCTAAAAGGCTGGTGATGGAATAAAAAAGCAGCTCAACACCGACGTGTGACCAACTCCACGGGCGGCACGCCGCCTCGGTCCATTGGCGCATGGCTGGGCCAAGCAGCACGCACGGCATGATGATGAACGGCAGGAGCGCTGCCCGAGTGGTTACCCCTCCCACACTTTCCCGTATCTCCCACCGCCCCCGGCCTCGATATGGAGCGCACCGCTGCGGGCAAGGACGATCAGTTGGGCCAACTTTTCTCCCACCGTCTCCGCGATCTCTTCCTCCGCCGCCTCATGAAGAACGCTCATTTCCGTGCCAAAACGGGCGAGCAGCTTTTCATACGCTTTTGAACCAAGGCCGGGGATGAATTCAAGCGGCACTTGATAAATGTACGGCGGCCGTTTCGGCCCGCGTTCCGCCGTTTTCAGCTCCGCAAGCCGGTCAAACACGCCTTTCACGAAGCGATGATGGCCGCATGCCGCACAGCGGTCGACGTCCGGTGCAACCGGCGCAAGGCAGCGCTCGCACACTGTCTGGTGATATTTTCCGAGTTTGGGATTTAAACCGTAGTTGGCGACAATCGCGCGCCCGTCTTCACCGCGCAGCGCTTTTTCCAATTCAGCAAACGTCGGGGCGGCGAGCCGCACTTCTTCATATTCGCGGGCGATCTTCCGCAGCGAATGGGCATCGGAATTCGTCAAGTACGGGTAGCGATGCAATTCGGCGATCTGGTCCGCCATCGCCGTGTCGGCGCTTAACCCAAGTTCAATGGCATCAATCCAATCCGGGTCAAACACTTCTGTCAGGCTGTGCTTGACCCCTTTTCCGTACAAGCTTTTAAACGGGGTGAACGCGTGCGCGGGAATGAACCAGCCGCCCTGCTCTTTCGCGGCAGCTTGCAGCTCGCGGCCGGAGGCGTAAACGCGCTGTGAACTGAGCGACATGTTCTTTACCCGTTTGCCAAGCCAGCCGGAAAACGTGCGCATCGTCTGCACAGTCGGCAAAAAAACGAGCACGTGGATCGGTCCATGGCAATGGTCGTCATATACTTCGATTTCACTGCCTAACAAAAGCGTCACTTTCCCAGCGCTGACGCCGCCCCCCTCATGTTCGCGCCAACCGTGCTTCTCCATTGCCCGCTCGAGCTCGTCCAGCACTTCGGGCACATGGCTGTCAATGACGCCGACGAGGTCGATCCCTTTCACCTCAGCCGCTTCATGCAAGATGTTCTCAAGCGTCAACGTCCGCGCCCCAGTAATTTTCACCGGGCGGCCCGAGGCGGTGCGGCCGATGTGAATATGTAAATCAGCATAATAACAGCCGAGGCCGCGCTCGTTTTTTTTATTCGGCATTTTGCTCCCCTAGCGCGCGGCGCAGCTGCAAATATTGCAAGGCGTATGCCGTTTTCGCATCGTAAATGTCGCGTTGTTGAAGCATCTCAAGCGCCTCCTCCAATGTCACTTCCAACAGCTCGACAAACTCATCTTCATCCAAACCGGCGCTGTCCTCCGCTTTTTCCAGCCCCTCGGCGACATACAAATGGATGAGTTCATCGGCAAACCCTGGGGATGTATAAAAGGAAATGAGATGGCGCATCGAATGGGCGCGGTAGCCGGTTTCTTCTTCGAGCTCGCGGTGTGCGGAAGCGAGCGGCTCTTCCCCATGTTCTAGCTTGCCCGCCGGAATCTCGACTAATGCGCGCTCCAGCGCTTTTCGGTACTGGCGGACAAGAACGATTTTCCCGTCCGGCAACAGCGGCAGCACCGCCACCGCCCCCGGATGTTTGATCACCTCGCGCCGGCTCGTTTTCCCATTTGGCAGCTCGACTTCCTCGATATACAAGTCAATGATGCGGCCGCTGAACAATTTCTCTTTGTGGACGGTTTTTTCATACAACTTCTCCATTCTTCTTCTCCCCTATCGATTGATGGACTCTTTTCCATTGTACTACATGTTTGGCCATTTTTTCGCTTTCGTTGTACAATGAACATATCATCATCGATCGCGAAAGGGGGCGCAAAAGATGAACAAACGCCGCATCGGCACATCAGACTTATACGTCAGCGAAATTGGACTCGGCTGCATGTCGCTCGGCACTGATGAAAACCATGCCATCTATCTCATCCATGAAGCATTGGAGCGCGGCATCAACTACTTGGATACAGCCGATTTATACGACCGCGGCTTAAACGAGGAATTTGTCGGCAAAGCGGTGAAAGGAAAACGCGACCAAGTCATCATCGCGACAAAAGTCGGCAACCGTTGGCGCCGAGACGGAAGCGGCTGGGACTGGGATCCGTCAAAAGCCTATATCAAACAAGCGGTCAAAGAGAGCCTGCGCCGCCTGCAAACGGACTACATTGACTTATACCAGCTCCACGGCGGCACGATCGACGACCCGATCGATGAGACGATTGAAGCGTTCGAAGAGCTGAAGCAAGAAGGCGTCATCCGTTGGTACGGCATCTCCTCGATCCGCCCAAACGTCATTCGCGAATATGTGAAGCGCTCGAACATCGTCAGCGTCATGATGCAATACAGCTTGCTTGACCGGCGGCCGGAAGAATGGTTCCCGCTTCTTCGCGAACATCACATCAGCGTGATCGCCCGCGGTCCGGTCGCTAGAGGCTTGCTCACGAGCCGCTCGCTTGAACAAGCGAGCAGCGCGGTGAAAGAACACGGATACCTCGATTATTCCTACAAAGAACTGCAGGCGCTCATCCCGAAGCTGAAGGAAAAAACGGCCGGGCGCCGTTCATTGACCGCGACCGCGCTGCAATTTTGCCTGTATGACCCGGTCGTTGCCGCCGTCATTCCGGGCGCAAGCCGGCTTCGGCAGCTTGAAGAAAACATCGCCGCCGCTTCCGCCCCGCCGCTTGATGCCGACGAATACGAATGGCTGAAACAAACGACAAAACGCTCGGTGTACGACGTGCATCGGTGAACTACCCCCACTTAATTTTCTAGCGAAAATTTGAAGTGGGGGCTTCCAAAGAAGTTTGACTGCTTCAAGCAATCCTTATTCTTTGAGGCGTGTCCACTTCGCCGCTAGAGCATAAGACACTCAGGTCTACAGCTTTACTTTTCTTTAAGATGTTTAATGCGCCATTGACATCAGCATTAATTAGTTTGCCAGACTTTGTTCGATACAAGCCGCGCTTAATACGTTTGCCGCTGAACTTATATTCTTTTGGATTGTCGGCATTATATTCAGGAATCTCATCGCCGTCAAAAAAGCTGGCTTGAGACGTATAGGATTCTTCCTGTTTCAAGAATTCAATGCCGTAAAATTCACAAAGATATTCTAGTTTTTCTTTTATGTTACCGAGAGGAATATTGACAAAGTTTTGATTTGTCTTTTTTCCTAGATTAATATTGCGTTGCCATGTTTCCGCATAGCCAATGACAAGTTTGCCAATTTGATTTTCAATACAGTAGTTAATGATGTAACGGCAAGTCTTGTTGATATAATCATTCACTTTATTATTGCGATTCATAGCAAGCAAAGCCTGTTTACGAGTGGTGCCTTTGATTTTTTGCTTATCTTTTATGCTTTGAAGTCTGGCATTTTCTTTGTTAAACCATTGATTTATACTTTTTAATCTCCGCCCATCAATGATGAATGATCTGCCGTCTGATGTGACACAAGTGGCAACATTGTTTAATCCTAAATCAATTGCCAGTGCTTTTTGGTCATTTAATTCTCTTTGATCTTCAGGCATTTCATATTTGTACTGAATCTCAAAGAACCTGGCATGATGCTTAGGAATGATTTCAATCTGCTTAATCTTTTTGTCCAGTAACACAGGCGGAATCGTTATCGTGATAGGCTTGTGAGTCTTTTTAAATAGGCGAGAATACGGTATCGTGAATTTGTTGCCGTCTATACGAATCTGGCCAATGATCAGTGAATGAAAGCCATCTTTTTTAAGATATTTTGGAATACTGATAGCCTTGTGGTCATATTTTCCTTGTTTGGCAAGACTGATCAAACCAAAGAAAGATTTAAAGGCTTCATTGACCTTTTTTAAAATTTGCTGTGCCATGTTGCTGTTTAACAGCTTATAGTTTTCGTTAGTTTTTGCAAGATGATAGTTTTTCTCATAATTAAGAAATTCCTTGTGTTTAAAATAGTATTGTCTGACATTGTACAATCCGACGTTGTACATGTTCTTGGCAATATGGCACAGTTCTCGAAGAGTCAAGTATTCTTCTTTGGTCAAACCATTTAGCTGTTGTTTGATACAAAAATACATTTCTTCACCTCCCATCTAACTATATTATACTATATTTTACTGAATCTATCCTATTTTCAGCAAAATATAGTTAAGGCGATTCATCTCCCACTTACTCCGCTTCGCTTCGTTAAAGTGGGAGTCTTCTCGCCTAATTAAGATAAAAACCAAAGGAGCGGAAAGAAAGCCGACATGCCTTGCTGAAAAATAGATCGAGCCAAAAAATGCAAACAAATCGAGAGCCCGGCGGCCGTTGACGGCCGCATACGGGCTCTCGTTCGGTACGTGCGGCCGCTCATTTGTGACGAGCGGGCCGACCGTCGTAAGCGGCGCGCGCAAATTGACGGCCAACGCGACGACTGCTCCGGCCGTCCAGAATGGAAAAGAAGAGGGGCGCGTCGCTGCCGCATTCGATTTCATCGTCCATCCCCTCCGCTACTTAAATTTCCGCCAGTCTAGCTCGCTTTCCTCAAGCAGCTCGGCAAACGATTTCTGTTCCTCACGGCGGCGCGCTTCCTCTGCCGCTCGCCTCCGCGCTTCTTCCTCGGCAAGTGCGCGCTTTTTCTCAAGCAGCTTCGCTTCCACCGCGGCGCCAAGCCGGTCGGCGATCGTCAAAGCCTCCGTCCCTTGCTCTTTTTTTCGCCCGATTTTCTTCATCATGTCCGCCCCCTTGCATAACAATCGTTCATTTGTCAAACGATACAACTACACGACAAAGAAAAGGAGAGATGATGGATGGCGAAAAACCGCGCCCAAAAAGGGAAACCGTCCGCTGATACGGTCAAGCCGGTGATCGCAAAAGAAGAATTGGAAAAAGCAATCCACCCGACCAAGCGGCAAAACAGTCCTCAATAACCGCAACATGGACGATGCAGCTTTTATCAAAAGGGGCGCCCTGCAGCCCAAACCGGCTTTCAGGGCGTCCCCTTTACAACACTTCGGTGATGTGCGGCATATGCTCACCAAGCCAAGCAATGGCCGCCTCCAGCGTCGGAAACTCTTTCGTTTCAAACGTCATTTCGTTTTGCAGCAGCCAGACGTCTTTCGCCTCATGATACGGGCCGGCGACCGACCAATGAAGCAAGCTGTACGGATCGTTTTCATGGGTGAACGACACCCATGTTTTTTGCTTCGCCGTCTTTGCGAGCTGCTCTAACTTACCGTTCATCGCCGGATTTCACCTCAACAAGCGGCATATGACCATTCAACGTTTGCCCTAGGCTTTTGAGCTGAAAAACGGTTGTTCCCGGCTTGACGTCAATCGTCATCGCTTCATCAAAAAAGATAAGGCGCGACCGTTCCACGAGCACCGGCACGAAATTCGTCTCGACGGCCAAATCATCGTCATCGGCCTTGTCGACAAGCCATAGCACCGGAACGCCGTCGACCAAACAGCCGCAGCCGTCCGTGTCAAACGCCAGCTTTAACTGCCGCTCGGATTGCGCTACAATAGAGGCAAGCGCTCGCTTGGCTGCATCCGTAAACGTGATCGATACACTCATGCTTGACTCCTTTTTCCTTATTGATTTTCTTTTTCATTTTACCTACCAACACGCGAAACTGTCAAAGCAAAGAAGGAACAAGCGATGGCAAACGTGCAAATCAAAGTGAATGACAACGGTTCGCTGCGCGTCACCGGCGATGTGGAACTGCTCGATGGAGAAGGAAAGCCGTTTGTGACGAAATAAACGTTTTCGCTCTGCCGTTGTGGGCTGTCGAACAATAAACCGTTTTGCGACGGTTCACATAAAGGCCGATTCCAATCGGTCGTCCGCGCCCCTTTGCCGGAAACGGATAAACAATAAGGCGGTGAGAAGCCGATGGACGAACGATGGCTGCAAAAACAAGTGCGCAACTGCCTGCGGCATTATGGCTATGATGATGACATGATGCCGCTTGGCGAAGACGACTGGCGCGAGCTTTGCGCCCGCATTGCCGCCGCCAAAGAGAGGCAGCCAAACGCGGACATGTATGAACTTGTCCATGACGCCGTCTACCGGTTCATCACCAGCGCTTGACCCGGCTCGTGTCAAACGAACACGGGGTTGGCCCCAAAGGCCATCTTTCTTCAAGAAGAGGAAAGGCGTTTCGCGCGTCTAGACGATGATCAGAAAGGGTGCCCCTTATATTTGGGACACCCTCGCTTACTTTTGGAAAAACGCCCCTTTCGCCACCTTTTCCACCAAACTCGGCGCAAGGCGATACAGCCGGCTGCCGAGATCCATCCAACGCGGCATGTTCACTTCGCGCGTCGGCGTCATCATCACGTCGACCACACGCTTCGCCACCGCCTCCGGGCGCAGCATCCAACGCGACACGTTGCGCACATACTCTCCCGATTCATCAGCGGTTGAAAAAAAGTTCGTCTCCACCGGCCCCGGATTGACGGCCGTGACAAAAATGCCAAAGCGCCCCGCCTCGAGGCGAAGGCTGTCAGTAAAGCCGATGACGGCATGTTTCGTCGCGGAATAGACGCTCGACTTCGGCGTCGCGATTTTGCCGGCTTGCGACGCAATGTTGATAATATGACCGCTTCCTCTCTCTTTCATATGCGAATACACCGCCTTCGTACAGGCGATGAGGCCGAAGACGTTGACGGCAAACATCCTCTCCATTTCATCCAAGTCGATGTCCTCGACATAGCGAAAGACACCAAACCCGGCGTTGTTGACCAACACATCGATCGCGCCAAGATCCGCAATGAGCTGGGAAACAACCGCCTCGATCATGCCGCGGTCGCTGACATCAAGCGATGCATACGGGGCGCGAATACCGGTTTGCGCTTCGATCCGCGCGCTCGCTTCTTTCAGCCTTTCTTCACTGCGCGCCAAGAGCACCGGCACCGCCCCTTGGCGCGCCGCTTCATAGGCGATTTGCTCGCCAATTCCTCCCGACGCTCCGGTAATGACGACATGGCGCCCCTTCAGCCGCACACCGACACCCCCGCCGCTTCGTAGACGTATCGGCCGGCTTCCTGCTTTTTCGTCACATACCCGTTCGCCTCGAGATAATCAAGCTGGCCGATCGTCTCTGACATCGTCAGCATGAGCTGGCGTTCGTAAGCGGTCGGGAACAGCTTTTGACAAACGTCAAACACCGTATGCGGGCGTTCTTTCACCATTTCGAGCACCCGCTCGGCGCGCTGGCGCTGCTTACCCAGCCGCTCTCGAACGAGCGCCGGAATATCGGTCGCATCGTCGCCATGGCCGTTTAGCGAGCGAACGATATCGTATTGCAGCATTTTTTGCAGCGACTCGTTGTACTGCAACAACGGTTTCGGCCGTCCCGTCTCCCCTTCCGCCGGCGGCTCCATCATTGGATTCGGGGAAATATGAACAAGCAAATGATCGCCGCCGATCAGCAATCCGTCCGCCTCGCGGTAGAGGGCGATATGGCTTTGCGCATGCCCCGGCGTTTCGATGACCTGCCACCCGGGCATCCCCGGCACCGCGTCCCCTTCCGTCACCATGATGTCAAGCCCGCGCCGGCTTGCGTAGCGAAGCGATCCGCCTTCTTTGGACAGCTGACTGAACAAACGGCGGTCGACGCCGCATTCCGTAAAAAATTCCTGAAAAAATTGGACGTACCGCTCCATAAACGAACGTTCGCGGCGCAAAAACGGATCCGCTTTCGGATGACCGATGATCGGCGCATGCGGAACATAATCAAGCAAGCCGACATGATCCGGATGATGGTGAGTAATGACGATTTGTTCAATATCCTCTGGCGCATAACCGACCTCGCCAAGCTGCTTCACAAACAGCTGCCATGCTTCCTCTGTTTTCACTCCGGCATCGACCAGCGTCAACCGATCGCCGGCGATCACGTACATATGCACATCGCCGACCGGAAACGGCGTCGGCACTGTGATCCGATACACTCGTTCCTCGTTCATTGCATTCCCTTCTTTCCTCAAGTTCATGAACCATCCCGTTCGAACCGTTTCATCAGTCAAAATGAATAGTTATTCATTATATTTTATTTTACAGTTTACATCGATTTCATCCATTTGTCATGCCTTTTTCTTCCGCACGACGAAATTGCAAAAAAATTCGCTCTCCTCTCTTGACAACAGCGCCTGTCCCGCGGCATAATGACTAATAACATCACGGATACGGCAAACCGGCGATGAACAGGGCCAGTAAACCGCAAACGGCACCAGAGAGCGAAGCCCGCGGCTGGAAGGCTTTGCGGCCCTCTTTGCGGTTGAACCTACCCTAGGAGCTGTTAGGCCAACCTAAACGCCTCCCCGGCGTTATCGGGGCAGAGTCGGGCCTGTTTGGCGCTTGGGCCAAATCGGGCCAAAAAAGGTGGTACCGCGGAAACGAAGGTTTTCCGTCCTTTTGCAGGACGGGAAACCTTTCTCTTTTGGATGGATACACCAAGGCAAGGAGGAGTGGAATGATGAACAACGAACGATCGATCGCGCTCATCGGCGCCGGCTCGATGGCGGAATCGCTCATCGCCGGCATGACGAAAGCGTTTTGCCATCCGGCGCACATTGTCGTCGCCAACCGACAAAACCGCGCTCGGCTTGAGGAGCTGGCGCGCCAATACGGTGTTTGCACGGCAGGTTGCGCGCAAGAAGCCGTCAAACAAGCGGATATCGTCATTTTGGCGATGAAGCCGAAAGACGTCGTCGAAGCGATGAACGCCATCGCACCGACCCTCCGCGCCCATCAGCTCATTCTTTCACTGCTCGCGGGCATCACGACCGAGACGATCGAACGGCTCGCTGGACGCAACATCCCTGTCGTGCGCGCCATGCCAAACACATCCGCCGCCGTCGGCTTATCAGCGACCGCCATCGCCGGCGGCCGCTTCGCCGCGAAAGAACATCTTGAGGTCGCCAAACAGCTGTTTGAAACGGTCGGCATCGTCGCTGTTGTGCCGGAGCGCGACTTGCATGCGGTCACCGGCCTGTCCGGGAGCGGTCCGGCGTATGTGTATTACTTGGTCGAAGCGATGGAAAAAGCGGCGGCCGACATCGGCCTTGAGCGAGATGTCGCCAAACGGCTCATTTTGCAAACGATCATCGGCGCAGCCGAGATGCTAAAAGCGTCCGACAAGCACCCATCCGTCCTGCGCCGTGAAGTCACGAGCCCAGGCGGCACGACCGAAGCCGGCATTGGCGTGCTTGAGCAATACCGGTTCCAAGAAGCGGTCATCGCCTGCATCCGCCGGGCGACGGCCCGCTCCGAAGAGCTCGGCAGCGCTCTTCTCTCTGCCATCGCCGAAGCGTAAAGAGCGGACCTCCGGAGCGCGCCGCTCCTTTTCCCGCCTAGCCCGAACACGGCGACAATCCGTTTTATTTTGTTTTTGATAAGCAGCGTGCTATCATCAGTCATGAACCACTCATCGGCCTAGAAAGGAGCTGCTTGTCATGAACACGGTATTGTTTTCGCCGTATACAATCCGCGGGCTGACGCTGAAAAACCGAATTGTCATGTCGCCGATGTGCATGTATTCGTGCGACACGAAAGACGGCGCCGTACGCACGTGGCATAAAATCCACTACCCGGCTCGCGCTGTCGGCCAAGTCGGCTTGATTATCGTTGAAGCGACCGGCGTGACGCCGCAAGGTCGCATTTCTGAACGCGACTTAGGCATTTGGAGCGATGACCATATCGCCGGGCTTCGCGAACTCGTTGGGCTTGTGAAAGAGCATGGGGCGGCCATCGGCATCCAGCTTGCCCATGCGGGGAGAAAATCGCAAGTGCCGGGAGAGATCATCGCTCCGTCAGCCGTCCCGTTTGATGATTCGTCGCCGACGCCAAAAGAAATGACGAAAGCCGACATTGAAGAAACGGTGCAAGCGTTCCAAAACGGCGCACGGCGCGCGAAGGAAGCCGGCTTTGACGTCATTGAAATCCATGCCGCCCACGGCTACCTCATTAACGAATTTTTATCGCCGCTCTCCAACCGGCGCCAAGACGAGTACGGCGGCTCTCCGGAAAACCGTTACCGTTTCTTAGGCGAGGTGATCGACGCTGTCCGCGAGGTGTGGGACGGACCGCTTTTTGTCCGCATCTCGGCGTCCGACTACCATCCGGACGGGCTGACGGCCAAAGACTATGTCCCATACGCCAAGCGGATGAAAGAACAAGGAGTCGACCTCGTCGATGTCAGCTCCGGCGCTATTGTTCCGGCGCGCATGAACGTCTATCCCGGCTACCAAGTGCCATTTGCCGAACTGATCCGCCGTGAAGCAGACATCCCGACCGGCGCTGTCGGCCTCATTACGTCCGGCTGGCAAGCGGAAGAAATTTTGCAAAACGGCCGCGCCGATCTCGTCTTTTTGGGGCGCGAGCTGCTGCGCAACCCGTATTGGCCATACGCCGCGGCGAGAGAGCTGGGCGCAAAAATCTCGGCGCCCGTCCAATATGAGCGCGGCTGGCGGTTTTAACCGCGCGGGATCGAAAACGAGGCGAAATCAACGGCGAGCTCGGTGTTCGGAAACACGCTGCGCGCCTCGGCGACGAGCTGCAGCGCCGCCTCACCTTGGTAGCGAGAGCTGATATGGGTCAAAATAAGCCGCTTCGCCCCGGCCCGCCTCGCCACCTCGGCTGCGTCTGTGGTCGTGGAATGGAAATAGTCATGGGCCAGCCGCTGTTCCGCCGCGGCAAACGTCGCCTCGTGGACGACGACATCGGCATCGCGGGCGAGTTCAATCGCCGCTTCGCAAAAACGGGTGTCGCCCAACACGGCGACGATTCTCCCCTTTTGCGGCGGCCCGACAAATTCGCGCCCGTCGATGACCGTGCCGTCATCCAGCACGACCGTTTTTCCTTGCTTAATTTCTTGATAAATCGGGCCGGGGCGGACGCCGAGTGCTTGCAATCGCTCGACCAAGAGCGGGCCGGGCAAATCTTTTTCAACGACGCGGAAACCGTATGACGGCATGCCGTGATCGAGCCGTTTGGCGATGACGGAAAACCGTTCATCGTCAAAAATGACGCCCTCATCGATCTCCGCAATGTTCAGTTCATAGCGGAGCTTTGTCCCGCTGACGGCAAGGGCCGTTTCGACAAACGCGCGAATGCCTTTTGGGCCGAAGACCGTAAGCGGCGTCTCGCCGCTTTGAAACGAACGGCTGCCTAGCAGTCCAGGCAATCCAAACAAATGGTCGCCATGCAAGTGCGTAATAAAAATATGCTCGATGCGGCGCGGGCGAATGGCGGTATGCAAAATTTGATGCTGCGTCGCTTCGCCGCAGTCAAACAGCCATGTCGCCCCGCGTTCACCAAGCAGCTGCAGGGCGACGGACGATACGTTGCGCTCTTTGGCCGGCACGCCGGCACCCGTGCCTAAAAACAACAGTTCCAACGCGCTTCACTCCTTTTTCTCGCTCAATATGGCCTGTTGTTAGCGTACCAATGTCAAAACGGCTTTTCAACTTTCTTTTGCGCTCAAAAACGCCGGGTTGGCGCCCGGCTCTTTCATGAACATAAACGCTTTCCCGCCGGAAAGCAACAAAGTGTTTGCGTTCCGACCGGCAAACCTCTACAATGGTTTCATTGAAGAGACAAATTTGGTTAAAGCGAGGTACATACGGTGGACAACATGAATCCGAAATCGATCATCGTCATTTTCGGAGCGACGGGAGATTTGGCGAAACGGAAACTGTTTCCGTCCCTTTACCGCCTGTATGAAAAAGGGCATTTGAACGAGCAATTCGCTGTCGTCGGCGTCGCGCGCCGCCCGTTGTCGGCCGACGAGTTCCGGAACTATGTGCGCGACTCGGTCGAAACGGCGTTTCACCAAAAGCTCGCCGACGGCCGATTCACCTCCCATTTCTATTACCATCCGTTCGACGTGACGGAAGCCGAGTCGTATCAGCGCTTAAAGTCGCTCCTCGAACAGCTCGACGGCACATACAAGACCGAAGGCAACCGCATCTTTTATTTGGCGATGGCGCCGGAATTTTTCGGCACCGTTACTTCCCGCTTGCAGTCGGAAGGATTGACGGAAACGCACGGCTTTAAGCGGCTCGTCATCGAAAAGCCGTTCGGGCATGACTTGGCGAGCGCCGAGAAGCTGAATGACGAGATTCGCCGCGTCTTTTCCGAGCGGGAAATCTACCGGATCGACCATTACCTCGGCAAAGAAATGGTGCAAAACATCAAGGTCATCCGCTTTTCAAACGCCATTTTCGAGCCGCTTTGGAACAACCGGTTCATCGCCAACATTCAAATCACATCGAGCGAAACGCTCGGCGTCGAAGACCGCGGCCGCTACTACGACCATTCCGGGGCGTTGCGCGACATGGTGCAAAACCATATGCTGCAAATGGTCGCTCTGTTGGCGATGGAACCGCCGATCAAATTAACGACCGATGACATCCGCCATGAAAAAGTGAAAGTGTTGCGCGCCTTGCGCCCGATTGCGCACGATGAAGTCGACCGCTATTTCGTGCGCGGCCAATACGGGCGCGGGGTGATCCACGGCAAACACGTGCCGGCGTATCGCGAGGAGCCGAACGTCGATCCGGACTCGAACACGGAAACGTTCGTCGCTGGAAAACTCCTGATCGACAACTTCCGTTGGGCTGGCGTGCCGTTTTACATTCGCACCGGCAAACGGATGGCGGAAAAATCGACGAAAATCGTCGTCCAATTTAAAGATGTACCGATGAACTTGTATTACCGGACGAATGAGACGATCGCCCCGAACTTGCTCGTCATCCACATCCAGCCGGACGAAGGGATCACCCTTCATTTAAACGGCAAAAAAACCGGGGAATCGACGACCATAACAGCTCCATTTCAACTCGACTATTGCAACAACTGCATCGATGGGATCAACACGCCGGAAGCGTACGAAAAGCTGCTGTACGACTGCATGCGCGGCGACGCGACAAACTTCACCCATTGGGATGAGGTAGCAGCGTCATGGCAGTTTGTCGACCCAATTTCTGAGGTGTGGGCGAACACAAAAGCTTCCGACTTTCCGAACTATGCGGCTGGCTCCATGGGCCCGGCGGCCGCGGGCGAGCTGCTCAAAAAAGACGGCTTCCACTGGTGGCCGATCGAGCATCCGCGGCCATAACCGCGAATCGTTTGCGCCCGCCGCCCTTTTGGACAAGCGAGCGTTATCTCTCATGCAAAGGAGCGAATGAACGATGAAGGTGTATGACGTCACGGCCCCGATTTACGAGGGCATGCCCGTATATAAAAACAAACCGGAAAAACAACCGAAGCGCACCACCGTCACCAACGGCTATGTGACCGAATCGCGCATTGACATGGACGTGCACACCGGCACGCACATTGACGCCCCTCTTCATATGGTCGAAGGCGGAGCGACGTTTGAAACGATTCCATTGGACGACCTCGTCGGCCCGTGCAAGCTGTTCGATTTAACCGATGTCAACGACCGGATCACGAAAGACGACATCGCGCATCTTGACATTCAAGAAGGGGACTTCGTTCTGTTTAAAACGAAAAACTCCTTTGATGATGCATTTAACTTTGAGTTTATTTTCGTCGCCGAAGACGCGGCTCGTTATTTGGCCGACAAACAAATCCGCGGCGTCGGCATCGACGCCCTTGGCATTGAGCGAGCGCAAGAAGGCCATCCGACCCATAAAACGCTCTTTTCGGCCGGCGTCATCATCATCGAAGGGCTGCGGCTGAAAGACGTCCCCGAAGGCCGCTATTTCATGGTCGCCGCCCCGCTCAAACTCGTCGGCACCGACGCCGCCCCGGCGCGCGTCTTGCTGTTTGACCGCGAGCCGTAAAAACAGCCGGCCCCTTGATGGGACCGGCTGTTTGATCATGTCAAATTGAATATTCGCCATGGCCGCCCTAAAGACTGGTAAAATGGCGGGGGCTTCCCCGCCTCTGTTTACATCTCTTCCCCGTTCGTGCGAATGACGCGCTGGAACCAATAAAAACTTTTTTTCTTATAGCGCTTCAAATCGCGCAAGTTCTCGTCGTCGCGGTTGACGAAAATGACGCCGTAGCGCTTGCGCATCTCCCCTTGCGAGCTTAATAGATCCGTCGCCCCCCACATCAAATAGCCGATCACCTCGACGCCTTCTTCCATGGCCATCTTCATTTGTTCGATATGACGGCGCAAATAGTCGATCCGCTCATCATCTTCGACCGTACCGTTCTCATTCAGCTCCTCTTCCAATCCGATCCCGTTTTCGGTGATGAAAATCGGCATCTGATAGCGGGCGTACACGTCTTTTAAGGCAATCCGCAACCCGATCGGATCGATCGCCCAGCCCCATTTCGTCTTTGGCAAGTGCGGGTTCGGTTCAAGCCCTTTGATGATCCGCTCATCCTGTTCCTGATGGCGGACGATTTGGCTTTGATAGTAGCTGAACGACAAAAAGTCGACCGTCTGCGAACGGAGCAACTCCTCATCCCCCGCTTCGAGCGGCAGGCAGATTCCTTTTTTCTCAAGCCGGTTGGTCACATAACGCGGATAGGCGCCGCGGGCGAACACATCAAAGAAGAAATCAATGAACAGCTCTTTCGCCTGCACGTTCGCCAAAGCGTCTTCCGGCCGGCATGTCGCCGGATACGTCGTCAAATACGTCACCATCCCGCCGATCTTCGCCTCGGGAGCGATTTCGCGCAGCGCCTTCACGGCTTTCGCGTGGGCGATGAACACGTTATGACAGACGCGGTAGGCAAACGCTTCCGGGTCTTCGTCTTCCGGGCAGATCGCCCCCCATAAATACGGCTGTTCGAGCACTAAATTTTGTTCGTTGAACGTCAGCCAATAGTTCACTTTCCCGCGGTAACGCGCAAATACGGTGCGCGCGTACCGCTCAAACAAGTCGACGACTTTCCTTGATGCGAAGCCGTTGTATTTTCTCGCCAAAGCCAGCGGCAAATCAAAATGGTACAGCGTAATGACCGGCTCGATGCCGTTCGCCCTCAATTCATCAAACACAGCGTCATAAAACGCCAAGCCCGCTTCATTCGGCTCCCCTTCCCCGTCCGGAAAAATGCGCGTCCAAGCGATGCTCGTCCGGTAGGCGGTAAAGCCGAGCTCCTTGAACAAAGCGATGTCTTCTTTGTAGCGATGGTAAAAATCGACCGCCACTTTCCAATCGGAATGCCCTTTTGGAATCGGGCGCGCATCCACGATCGACAGCCCTTTGCCGCCTTCGTTCCACGCCCCTTCCGTCTGGAACGACGTCACCGCCCCACCCCATAAAAAGCCGTCGGGGATGATCGATTTACGCTGTTGTGACATGGAAAGACCCTCCTATCTGTGAACAGACGTGTTTCAGTGATTGAACGCCTTGGAAAATTCACCCTTGGGCATCATCCTCATTATGACATATTTGCTTCTTTATAAAACTAGACGGGCGGAGGTACGAAGCCCGTCTAGACGTTGTGAAAACTGTTTCACGCGCTTTGGAGAGCACCAACGCTCCCAGTAATGGCAATTTTATTGAGACAGTTTTTGCTTAATCAAATAATGGTTCGTAGCCACTTTTCGATACGTGAAGATCATTCCATCATCTCCAGCCGTTGCGAGCAACGCTTCAGATGACAAATCGGCGATTTTCGTTCCTGTTGCCCGGTTATAAATGGCACGGCTGGTGATGATATATTGACGGCTCGCCGCCCGCAGCGGCTCCGGAAATTCAGCGGCCACCAATGCGCCGGGCTGGGCTGGATTGATGCGCGCCTTTCCGTAAAAAATCTCCCCGCCGTTCATAAAAAAGGCATCATCCCCTCCAGGGAAGGACAATAGTTGCGAAACATGCCAATCGGAAAGCCGCACCGCATACAGATTATGATCCGATGTTCCTTCCTGTCCAACATACAATACATTTTGTTTTTCGTCATACCCAATCAACGGATTGATGAATACCTTTGGGATTCGCCATTGTTTTTTCGTCTTCATATCATAAACGGCAATCGATCCCGTCAACGTGCGGCTATTGTCCGTGAAGAAAATTTTCCCGTCCCCGATCGCCAATGAACGCGGAGCAGCGATCAGCGGCACCGTTCCAAGAAACCGCATTGTTTTGGCGTCGTAAATCGCCATTTTCGTCGCTCCCGATAGCGCAACATACACCTTGCCGCCATCAATTTTTACATCCGTCGGCTGCGGTCCGGGATGAATTTCTTTCACCATTTTCATGTCGCTGGCGCGAATGACAAACAGTTTGCTGTCTTCGGCGGACAACACATACAACCATCCGGTCGACGAATCATAAGCCAAATGGGAAATGGGGACATTGGTGAAAGCATAATGGGACGATCGAACATAATAGCTTTCATCGGCCGGCAATGGATATTTATAAATTCGATTTTCCCCTTCTTTGATCAAATACAAATTGTACTTTGCATCCATCAACGCATAGTTCGTCGGGAATGGAAGCGCGTTTATCTTAGCAGAGGTGTAACGGTCATACACCGCCTTATTTGTCACCACGTAGGCCCCTTGAACATCTAAAACGGGGCCGTTATAACAGTCGTGCACCATGTTGATATTTCCGGCATCAATGCGCCTTCCCGCAAAAAACACATCGCTTCCGTCAACGATGAGCGGATGGATGGGCGCGCTGCCTCTCGGCCCTTGATACGAAACTCGCTTCACCACCTTCAAATCGGACAGGCGCAATACCGCTAAATCAGGAATGGAAACATTGCGGCCGATGAAGGCCAGACCTCGCTTCTCATCGAAAAACAACGTATTTTCCTCTGAAAAAACGGAAAAAAAGTTAGGATCAGCAATCAGCCGGCTTGTTTGGCGTTTCGCCGCCAAATCCCACATGTACATCTCATACGTCGTCTTCCCGCGCCCGTACTGCTTTCCGAAAGTTACGATTTTGTTGCCTAATAAGCCAAACGGCAATCCGTTATACGGGGCTCGTTGAATCAGCCGTTTCGTTTTGACGTCAAAAACGTCTATCGATGTTTCAGACGGCACATACAGCTTCCCGTCCCGCAAAAGAAGAGTGACCGACCGCTGGGTATATTTCCGCCATAAAGCGCTGTATGCCCGCAGAGAAACGGGTTCCTGCTTTTTGATCGACAATGTGCTCGCTTCAATAAATAATAACATCCCCTTTTCCGTGAGCGCATAAATATACCCATTTTGATCATCCATGACCCAATCGAGCACGCGCCCAGGAAGCTGTTGCGTACGCGGTCCGGCTGCTTCCGCTTTAGCGGAAGGAAACACATGGAAAAGACAGATAAACAAGAAGAGACAAAATAAAAAACCTTTCCTAAATGTTGTTCCCATTCCAATCCCCCGTCAAACAATGATTTCTAATTCCTTCCTTATACATTCCTTGCGCATAGAATAGCTCAAACAATCGTGCACCGACATTTGACCATTCCTTATCCATCCTCAATATCCATGATAGCCCACCGTCGATCATCACTTCAAGCTCTTTTTGCCATACGCACCCCGTTTGGCTGCATGGTCCCACTTCATTACCTTGGAATGAAAAAAGACTATTACGTCAACTACCATTTCACGTACGGCATGCCGACTGTCATCGTCGACCAAACAATGTTTGATCATTTGCAAAAAGAAACCGATCCACAAAAGAAAAAGGTGCATATCGGAATTCATCTGACTGACGAAACAAATATTGAACGGGCTGATCAGTTGTTTCAACGCATGGAGTTTTCCTCCATCGCCGATTCGCGCCTGATGATGAGCCGCCACCAAAAGCAAACGTTCGGATTGATCATGTTTGTCGTCACCTTTTTAGGACTCGCCTTTTTGGTCACATCCGGCTGCATTCTTTACTTCAAGCAAATGGGCGCCGGCGAAGAAGAGCGGCCGAATTACACCATTTTGCGCAAACTGGGATTCACCGAAAAAGACTTGCTCGGGGGCATTCGGCGGAAACAGCTGTTCTACTTTGGCATTCCGTTGTTGCTGGGATTGTCCCATAGCTATTTCGCTGTCCGTTCCGGCTGGTTCTTTTTCGGCACCGAACTGTGGACGCCGATGTTGACGGTGATGGCGATTTACACGGTCCGCTATTCGCTGTTTGGCGTGTTGTCCGTTCGTTATTACAAAAAGCTAATTCGCGAGGCGCTTTAAAACGATGCAGCGAGTGAGGGAAGAACCAAAACCGTTCCAACGTTCGCCCACTCGATCAGTGGTCATCCCATTCTGAAGATGCAGTTCCAGTTGACGGAACGAATTTTAGCTTTATCGAACACGAAAAGCCCTTAGAGTGGTGAATGACTCTAAGGGCTTTTTTCTTATTTCAACCATTCCGTATGGAAAATGCCTTCCTTGTCAACGCGTTCGTACGTGTGGGCGCCGAAGTAGTCGCGCTGCGCTTGGATTAAGTTGGCTGGGAGCACCGCGGTGCGGTAGCTGTCGTAATAGGCGAGGGCGCTTGCGAATCCTGGCACCGGAATGCCGCGCATCGCCGCGGTGGCGACGATTTCGCGGAGCGCGTCTTGGTAGCGTTCGACAATGTCTTTGAAATACGAATCCAAGAGCAAGTTCGAAAGCGCTGGATCACGGTCATACGCCTCTTTAATTTTTTGCAAAAATTGCGCGCGGATGATGCAGCCGCCGCGGAAGATCATGGCGATATCACCGTAGCGCAAGTTCCAGTTGTATTCCTCAGAAGCCGCCTTCATTTGCGCAAACCCTTGGGCGTACGAGCAAATTTTGCTCATATAAAGCGCGCGGCGCACGGCTTCGATGAAGTGGGCGCGGTCGCCTTCAAACGGCTTCACCGCTGGGCCTGCCAGCACTTTGCTTGCTTTCACGCGCTCGTCTTTCATCGCCGAGAGGAAACGGGCGAACACCGATTCCGTGATGATCGGCAGCGGCACGCCCAAATCGAGGGCGTTTTGGCTCGTCCATTTGCCCGTCCCTTTTTGCCCAGCTTTGTCCAAAATGACATCAACAAGCGGCTTGCCTGTTTCTTCATCGATTTTCGTGAAAATGTCGGCCGTAATTTCAATCAAGTAGCTGTTCAATTCGCCTTTGTTCCAGTCGGCAAACACTTCGTGCAGCTCTGCAGCATCCATGCCGAGCACATGTTTGAGCAGGAAGTACGCTTCAGCGATCAGCTGCATGTCGCCGTATTCGATGCCGTTGTGCACCATTTTGACATAATGCCCCGCGCCGTCCGGACCGATGTACGTCGTGCACGGCTCGCCGTCGACTTTGGCGGCGATGGCTTCAAAAATCGGGCGCACGAGCTCATGCGCTTCTTTTTGGCCCCCTGGCATAATCGACGGGCCTTTCAGCGCCCCTTCCTCGCCGCCCGAGACGCCCGTGCCAATAAAGTGGATGCCAAGTTCAGCGAGTTCTTTATTGCGGCGCTGCGTATCTTTAAAATACGTATTGCCGCCGTCAATTACAATATCGCCTTTTTCCAAATGCGGCTTCAGCTGTTCGATCGTCGCGTCCGTCGGCGCTCCGGCTTTGACCATCAGCAAAATTTTCCGCGGTTTTTCCAAGGCGTTGACGAATTCTTCGATGCTGTATGTACCGACAATGTTTTTTCCTTTCGCTTCTTGCAAAAACTCGTCCGTTTTTTCGCGCGAACGGTTGTAGACCGCCACTGAATAGCCTTTGCTTTCGATGTTGAGCGCCAAGTTTTTCCCCATGACCGCCAGTCCGATGACGCCGATTTGCTGTTTCGCCATTGTCCAACGTCCCTTTCCGTTTTTGTTTGTTCATCAAACAACATACCATACGTTTGCGCTTGCCTGCAAGTTTTTCTAAACCGATTTAGGAACGAGTCTGCACGACGGATTTGTTTGCCATTTTCATATTGAAAATGAAAGGGGCGCAACGCCCCTCATGCTTAGTAGCCTCCATAGTGCGGGAAGCCGTATGGTCCAAACGGGTAATGACCATAAGGCACGCCATACGGGAAGTGATGATAGCCGTCATACCCTCCATGCCAATGATGATGGTGATAACCGTATGGAGGATAGCCGTAGCCGCCAAAGTACGGCGGATAAAAGCCGCCCATATACGGACCGAACGGTCGAACCATGGAATGCGCCTCCTCTTCATGAGTTGAAGTTCATTTCCATGATTAGGATATGCGCGGAAGAAAAAACGGTATAGGCAAACACCTATACCGTCTCTCCTGCCCGGGCAGCGGCTTGGGCAGCGGCCACCTGCTCGCGAATCGCGTCCGCTTCTTCCAAATGGGCAAACAAGACGCGCGGATCCAGCACCGTGAGCAGCCGCTCCGGCAGCGTCGCGATCCCGACGACATACGGCGTGCGCTCCGCGGATACGAGCTGCAGCGGTTTGATGGCTTCCGGTTCAATATCGACAATTTCCTTTGCTTCGTCAACGATAAACGCCACCGACAACCCGTCGACCGCGGCGACGACAAGACGCGTCTGCTCGGTTTCCTCGATCGCTTTCCCATATAGAAGCTTTCGCATATCGAGCACCGGCACAAGCTCGCCGCGGATGCGCACGACGCCGGCCATATAGTCCGGCATATGCGGAACGGCGGTCGGCGCTGTCATTTTTTCAATCGAGACGACATACGCGATCGAAACGGCGTACTGTTCCCGCTCAACGCGAAAGATGACGTATTTGTCCATTCCCCAGCCCTCTCTTCTTCAACATCTTGCCTTTGCTTTTTTTATCGGCAGCTTTCATCCTACTTTTCAGCGCGAATGTTCTCCGCTCGAGAAAAAGAGCATCCAGCCTCGGGATGCTCACTCGGCATTGGCGACTTCTTCGACAATGGCGATGACCATTTCCGTCAGTTTGACCAACTCTTCAATCGGCATCCGCTCGTTCGTCGTATGGATCTCTTCATAGCCGACAGCGAGGTTGACCGTCGGAATGCCGAAGCCGGCGATGATATTGGCATCGCTGCCGCCGCCGCTTTTCTCCAGCTTGCACGGCCGGCCGATTTTCGCCGCCGCCCGCTTGGCGATCTCGACGACGTGGTCGCCGTCGCTGAACTTGAAGCCTGGGTACATCACTTCGACCTCGACATCGGCGCGGCCGCCCATTTCTGCGGCGACTGTTTCAAACGCTTCTTTCATTTTCGCCACTTGCGCTTCCATTTTTTCCGGAACGAGGGAACGGGCTTCCGCTAAAATATCGACGCGGTCGCAGACGATGTTCGTTTGCGTGCCGCCTTCAAAGCGGCCGATGTTGGCCGTTGTTTCCTCGTCGATGCGGCCGAGCGGCATTTTCGCGATCGCTTTCGCCGCAATCGTAATGGCTGACACCCCTTTTTCCGGCGCCACACCGGCATGAGCGGTTTTGCCATGCACAACGACTTTCAGCTTCGCCTGCGTCGGGGCGGCGACGACGATGTTGCCGACTTTGCCGTCGCTGTCCAAGGCATAGCCGTATTTCGCTTGGATGAGCGACGGATCAAGCGCCTTCGCCCCGACAAGCCCCGACTCTTCTCCGACGGTGATGATAAACTGGATCACGCCGTGCGGGATGTTTTGCTCTTTCAACACCCGAATCGCTTCCAACATCGCCGCCAAGCCCGCTTTATCATCCGCGCCTAAAATCGTCGTCCCGTCGGTGACGACATAGCCGTCTTGAATCGATGGCTTCACGCCTTTGCCCGGCACGACCGTATCCATATGCGACGTGAAATAAATCGGATCCACCCCGTCTTTCGTCGCCGCGAGCGTGCAAATCAAGTTGCCTGCCCCATGCCCCGTTTTCGCGGCCGCATCGTCTTCGATCACATCGAGGCCAAGCGCTTCAAACTTTTGTTTGAGCACTTTCGCAATGTCCCTTTCATGCTTCGTTTCCGAATCGATTTGCACGAGTTCCAAAAATTCGTCGACAAGACGCTGTTCATTGACCATCGCTTTTTTCCTCCTGCTTATGTATTCCACCTTAAGTATACCGAAATGTTCCGCCAAGAGCCAAACCAGACGCCGGAACGATCGGCACGCACAGCGCTGACAGCCACGTTCGCAATGCGCCAGCGCGAGCTCCCGGGTTCGACAGACGAAAAAATCCGTAAGCAATGGGAGACATAGCAGCGGAATGAGCCTGATGGATGCGAATCCGTATGCGAAAATAGAGGCCAAGCAACAAAACGGGGCCCCTTGACCCCGTTTTTACAGCGGAATATTGCCATGCTTTTTCTTCGGCCGCTCCTCGTGCTTGTTTCGAAGCATCTCGAGCGCCTGAATGAGCTTGATTCTCGTATCGCGCGGGTCGATGACGTCATCGATCATGCCGTATTTGGCGGCGACATACGGATTGGCGAATTTCTCGCGGTATTCGGCAATTTTTTGCGCCCGCGTTTCTTCCGGATTCGGACTTTTTTCAATTTCGCTCGCGAAAATGATGTTCACCGCCCTTTGCGGCCCCATGACGGCCACTTCGGCGTTCGGCCACGCATAGACGACATCGGCGCCGATCGATTTGCTGTTTAAGGCGACGTACGCGCCGCCGTACGCTTTCCGCAAAATGACCGTAATTTTCGGCACCGTTGCTTCCGAGTAGGCGTACAAAATTTTCGCCCCATGGCGGATGATGCCGCCGTGCTCCTGCTTGACGCCCGGGAAAAAGCCGGTGACGTCCTCAAACGTAACGATCGGGATGTTGAACGAATCGCAAAAACGGATAAAACGCGCCGCCTTGTCGGACGAATCAATGTCAAGCCCGCCGGCCATAAACTTCGGCTGGTTGCACACAAGCCCCACCACTTCGCCTTTGATGCGGGTAAAGCCGATCACGATGTTTTTGGCGAAATCTTTTTGCACTTCCAGAAACGATCCGTCATCGACGACGTGGGCGATGACGTGGCGCACATCGTACGGGCGGACGGCGTCAATCGGCACGACATCAGCCAAATCGGGGCGGTAATCGTCCCCGTCCGGAATCGGGCCAAACGGCGGCTTTTCGTTATTGTTTGACGGCAAATAGCCTAAGAGCCGCCGCACCTCGGCGAGCGCTTCCTCTTCATTCGCCGCCGCAAAATGAGCGTTGCCGCTGATCGTGTTGTGCACGCGGGCGCCGCCTAAATCTTCGGCGCTGATTTTCTCCCCGGTCACCGCTTCAATCACTTTCGGGCCAGTGATGAACATTTGGCTCGTTTTTTCGACCATGAACACAAAATCGGTGATAGCCGGCGAATAGACGGCTCCACCGGCGTACGGCCCCATGATGACAGAAATTTGCGGAATGACCCCGGAGTAAATGACGTTGCGGTAAAAAACGTGCCCGTACCCGTCCAGCGACAAGACCCCTTCTTGAATGCGGGCGCCGCCCGAATCGTTCAAGCCGATGACCGGCGCCGCGTTTCGGCGCATCTTGAATCATGCGGATGCCGTGCTCCTTCAGCTCACGGATGCGCTCGGTGATGTCTTCCACCCCAAGCGCCACATGCTGAATCCCTTCGCCGCGCTTCTCGATAACTTTCGCCACCGCGCTCTCTGCCGACAGCGGCTCAAGCGGCTCCAGTTTCGCCTCTCCCGCCTGCAAAAACGCCACTTTCACCTGCTCCGACTCGACTTCCTCGATGCCGAGAAACGGCAGGCCGAGCACATCTGCATAAAACGGAAGCGCTTTCTAAATCGAGCGGACGGCGATGCCGATATGGTCGACTTTTTTCACGTGCATCGTCTGCAACCCCTTTGCCGCAAAATGATGAGGCCAACGTTTTATTATTCGCCGTTTCGACAAAAAATCCTGCTTTTTTTGTTTTTCTTTGTCTGCGCAACGGTCAAGCCATGGAGCGGTTCGTTTCATCTCTCATCCTGCTTTTTTCCTTGTCCGCTCCGCTGTTTGCCGTTACAATAAACGTAGAACAGCGGACGGAAGGAGGACGGACCGTTGTCGCGCAAAACGCAAAAATTCGTGGTTTACTTGATGCTCATTTGCATGCTGCTGACGACGCTCCTTGCCGGCATCAGCCTATGGTTTTAACCCGGCAAAAAACGCAAGCTCCGAAACTGGAAGCTTGCGTTTCTCATTGGATGGCGCCGTATCGCTTGGCAATGTCGTAAAACGACTCGTTGCTGCGGAGAATGAGCACGCGTGCGCCGATCGGCACTCGCTCGTACAAATGCTCGACATCGCGGTTGTGCATACGCACACAGCCTTGCGAAGCGTAGCCCCCGATCGATGCAGGGTTGTTTGTTCCATGGACGCCATAGATGCGCCCATCCGTCCCGCGCGCATCAAAACCGATCCACCTTGTGCCGAGCGGATTGTTCGGCGCTCCGCCCGGGATGTTCTTTTTCCGATAATACGGGTGTTTCGCCTTTACCGTCACGGTAAACATTCCTTCCGGCGTCAACGCCGCATTCACCCCGGTCGCCACCGGATAGACGGCTTCGATGCGGCCGTCGCGGACGAGCGCGAGCTTATTGATCGCTTTGTTCACAATGACAAGCGGCTTCGCCTCCGCCGCTGTCTGAAAAGGAGCCCCCAATACGGCGGCGATCACGAGACAAATGGCCAACCATACCCGCATATCCGTCCATCCTTTGCTTGAGCGTTTGGCTATAGTGTGCGCCAAAACGGATGGACATATGCCCTGCATCATGCCTTCAGCCGCTGCGGTTTTCGTTCGTTTCCGAGATGGAATTCGCTTTTGATGATTAAATATCGCTCCAATTCGCGCACCAAATGAAACAACGCCGCCCGCTCTTCAAACTGTTCGCGCGTCGTTGGCAGCGGCATCGCCTTAAACTGTTCGCGCATCTCGGCAAGGCGCCGCAAAAACCGATCGGCCGTATTTCCCGGGTGAATGGCGTCGCTTAATTCGTCGATAAAATCGGCGACCATCATCCGCTGCTCGACCGTGTAGACAAGCGATGTCACAAGCGGAAGCATATGCTCGATGACTTCCAACTGCCGCTCGCGCATGCGGAAGTAGCGGACATATTCATCCTCATTCCGCCATAATTGATTGTCGGCGTGGCGCATGGCGAGCTTTTTCGCTTTGTCGAGCGTCTCCGCCGCAAGCGGCAGCTCCTTCCCATCCCAATCAAGCTCATTTGTGCGCAAGTAGCGGACGATTTCTTTTAAAATAATGCGAAACAAATCTTCGACAATGCGCTGGTACTCTTTGAGCTGCTTCTCGGCGCTCGGCATATACATGTTCATCAGCAGCGCTACCCCAATGCCAACCGCTACCAGCAAGATCTCATTGGCGACCAATCCCCACGTGATGTCCCCGGCCGCATACAAATGCAAAATAATGACCGAGCTTGTCGCAATGCCTTCATTGATTTTCAAGCGAACCGTCACCGGAATGAACAACAAAAGCAACAGCCCAATCGTCCACGGATGATAGCCGAAGACGGTAAAAAACAACGCCGCAAACCCGATCGCGACAACGCACGCCGCAAAACGAGCCCGGGCGGTCTCAAGCGACCGCTTTTTCGTCACTTGGACGCATAAGATGACGATAATGCCGGCAGAAGCGAAGTTATGAAGACCGATGAGCTGAGCGATGGCAATCGCCAGCGCCACCCCCACCGCCGTTTTCAATGTCCGATAGCCGATTTTCATCGCGAGTCTCCTTTGCCAATGGTTGCCGACTTCATTGTACCGATGACGGCCCTTTCGGTGCAAGGAAAAACGGACAATCCTGGCCTCCGCTCCGAAGCCGATCTGTCCCAACAGGCGCAAAAGGACAAAAAAGGCGGCTGTCCGCTCATGCAGGGCAGGCCGCCTAGGCTCACGACGGAGATTTCTCATAAATCGTCTTCCCGTCGCGCTCGATTTCGCGCCGGATCGCTTCGTTCAGCGCGTCGAAAAAAGCACGTCACATGAGTAAATGCCGACAATCTCGTCAAGATCCTCTTTGATTTTCCACTTCTGTTTTCCGGTCTAGTCAATGCACAAGTCAATGTCCGAGTTGTAGCGGGCCGTGCCGCGCGCCCGCGAGCCGAACAAAACGACTTTTTGTATATCTTCTTCGCCCGCGAAATACGCCATCAGCCGTTCAAACACGGTCGGGCTCATTCCATACATCACGGTCGATCACTTCTTCTTTGATGTTTTGCAGTAGCGTTTCGATTTCATGGACATATTCATTCATCTGAAATCAAACATGCCTACTTCAGAAAACAGTGAACAGACTAAATCACTTCTAACGATATTTCATGTAGCATATCGAGATCTTGCGTCTGGCAAGATGGGAGGAGCTCACCGTAGACACTTATATTTACTTTCCGCTGTGGAAAAGCCTCAACATGAATTGATTCAATTCTCGCCATATAACGCCCGTTATTTTGAATAAGGTTAAACATAAACTCGCTATAGAAAGCAGGAATATACACGTTCATAATAAAATACATACTTATCCCCATCGTGTAATAAGTTTCCAATATGATATCGCTGCCGAGTACATTCATTTTGCCAAATTAACCAAAGCACAAAAGGGCGCATCGCTTATTTCACCTCCATATACCAATTTACGAGCCATTCTTTTCGATACAATAATAATTTTAATACCGATTCTTTGTAAATTTTACTCATGACATTTTCTGAAACACCATCTAAAACAGTTGTGACTTGTTGCTCATTTATTTGACTGATACGATCAATTTCCTTCTTCATTTCTATTATCACAAACAATAATGGTCATGCAAAAACCCGAAGTCCCTTTTCGAACTTCGGGTTCTCCTTTCACACTTCCTCGCAATATTCGTCAAACAGCGCCTGCAGCTTTTGCACGACGGCGACCGGTTCGTGCCCTTCGATGTCGTGGCGGTGGAGCATGGCACACAGTTTTCCGTCTTTTAACAACGCGAACGACGGCGAGGACGGCGGCTCGCCGACAAAATACTCGCGCGCGCGGGCCGTTGCTTCTTTGTCTTGGCCGGCAAAGACGGTCACCAAATGGTCCGGGCGCTTGTCGTAGTGAACGGCATGGGCCGCTGCGGGACGGGCGATGCCGCCGGCGCAGCCGCATACGGAGTTGATGAGGACAAGCGTGGTGCCCGGACGGCGGAATGCCGCATCGACGTCTTCCGGCGTGCGCAGCTCTTCAAATCCGGCTTCGACCGCTTCACGCCGCGCTTGTTCGACGATGTCGTGATAGAGCGGAAATTGAAATTGGAACATCTCAACACCTCCTTCGGTTTGCCTTTATCATATCATACTTCGCCGCCGAGGCTCCGTTCGTATGCTTCAATCAGCTCGCGGACGGCGGCGGTGACCGGCTTGGCGCCGGAAATGACACTGTTCTCGAGCATCGGAAGCTTCTCTTTCACGATCGGGTCAGCGAAAAAGCGCGTTTCGATATATTCTTTGATCATGGCGTGCATCCAGTCTTTTTGCTGCTGGCGGCGGCGCCGTGCTCATACAAAAACGCGTAGTCTTGCGGCGGGATGACGCCGCCGACAAAAACGAGAATGTCGCCGCGGCCGAGTTTTTCAAGCTCCGCCACAAGCTGCGGCACGAGCGTTTTATGTCCGCCGGCGAGCGAGCTGATGCCGACAGCGTGCACGTCGTTTTCGACCGCCTGGCGCGCCGTTTCTTCCGGCGTTTGAAAGAGCGGGCCGATGTCGACGTCAAACCCTAGATCGGCAAACGCTGTGGCGACGACTTTCGCCCCGCGGTCATGCCCATCCTGCCCCATTTTCGCAATCAAGATGCGCGGACGCCGCCCTTCCAGTTCGGCGAACTGCTCCACCCGCCGCTTCACCCGTTCGAGCTGGGTTTCGTTTTTGTATTCCGAGCTGTACACGCCGCTGATCGAGCGGATGGCGGCGCGATGGCGACTCGCCACTTTTTCGATCGCGTACGAAATTTCCCCGAGCGTCGCCCGGACGCGCGCCGCTTGGACGGCAAGCTCAAGCAAGTTCCCTTCGCCCGTTTCCGCCGCTTTTGTAATGGCGGCAAGCGCCGCTTCGACCTGCTCGCTATCGCGCGTCGCCTTGAGCTCGTTCAGCCGCTCGATTTGCCGCTTTCGCACGGCGGTGTTGTCGACTTCCAAAATGTCGATCGGTTCTTCTTTGTCCGGGCGGTATTTGTTCACGCCGATGATCGTTTCCGCTCCTGAATCGATGCGCGCTTGGCGGCGGGCCGCCGCTTCTTCGATGCGCATTTTCGGGATGCCCGTTTCAATGGCTTTCGCCATCCCGCCCAAGCTTTCAATTTCTTCGATATGCACCCACGCCCGCTTCATCAACTCGTTCGTCAACGTCTCGACGTAATACGAACCGGCCCATGGATCGATCGTCCGGCAAATGCCCGTTTCTTCCTGCAAGTACAGCTGCGTATTGCGGGCGATGCGCCGTGAAAACTCATCAGCGAGTCCGACATCTTTGCGACATCGCTCATTCCGATCCCCCTTTGCCTTCCAGACATAAGAAACCGCTTTCTTTTCAAGCCGCACCTTTCCCTCTCGAACCCGTCTGCTCAGAACGAAACGCTGATGACGCTTCGTGTGGGAAAAAACGGTTTCTATGTTTATTGTAGTACATCGGCCGCGTTTGGACAATGAACAAAAAGGCAAACAACTTGCTGATGCCACCATTTCACCATGAAATGGAAAACAAAGCGGTCAAAAAAACATGAACGATCTCGAAATGGCTCGATGACTTGGCGAAACAACACCATCTCAACGATTCACAAATCCTCCAAGAAGCCCTGAAAAAACATGAAAGGAAGAGGGCGTTGTTGCATGCTCTCTTGGACGATGCTCCCTCGTCCCCCTCCAAATCGCCACTTAGCGAAAATCTCAACTGCCATTTATTCATTGGAAAATGTTTCGCAAATCGATCACGAAATCCTTCAATACATGAACCAAAACAGCGTCATCCCGGTTGTACACTCCATGAAGTTCCAATCTTCCTGTTTTTCCGCGCAAATACACTTCCACCACTTGATTCGCCGGGTCAACGATCCAATATTCCTTCACCCCGGCCCGCTCGTACGCGATCCGTTTGTCCATCCGGTCGATTTTGGCCGTAGCGGGGGACAAGATCTCGACGACCAAATCCGGAGCCCCGACAATGCGGTTTTTTTGAATTTTGTTTTTGTCGCAGATGACGACAAGATCGGGGCATACCCAGTTTCGGACGTTTTCATCCATCCATCCCTTTCGATGATCTTCGAAAAGATACACATCGATCGGGGCGGCCAACACGCGGCAATCCTTCCCACGAAGATGCATCCCGAATTCAATGGAAAGTTGGAGCGAAACGGATTGATGTTCCGGTGTCGGCGACGGCGCCATGCTGATGATGTTCCCATCCAACACCTCGCACCGTTTTCCTTCCGGCCATGTCGCATACTCTTTGTAGGTCATAGGGGCCTGTTCCTTTTCCGGTGAACCCATATCCTCCACCTTCCTCCTAATTTTATATTGATTATACACCATCCATTCCTGTATCTTGAACGATGTTTATTCCTCTTCCCGAACGAGCGGCAGGCGGACGAATACAGTCATCCCGCGTCCAAGGTCGCTGTCGAACCAAATCGCGCCGTCATGAAGAGAGACGATTTGTTTGACGATGGCAAGCCCCAAGCCGGTGCCGCCTTCTTTGCGAGTGCGGGCGCGATCGACGCGGAAAAAGCGCTGGCCGAGAAACGGGAGCTGGTCTTTTGGAATGCCTTTGCCCGTATCTTGGACGACAAGCTCGCCTTCCGCTTCCGAAAAGCGGGAAAGCCGCACCGTCACCACACCGCCTTCTGGGGTGTAGCGGATGGCGTTGTCAAGCAAGTTGCGCACGACTTGTTCGAGCCGGTCGGCGTCGCCGTTGACGATGATGTCATAGTCCAACTCGAACGCCAGCTCGATCCGCTTTTGCGCGGCGATCGGTTCGTACGTGGCGATGACATCTTCGATCACTTGGGCGAACGCCACCGGCGCGCGCTCGAGCGGCACGCTTTGCCCTTCAAGGCGCGCCAGGTCAAGAAGATCGCGCACCAGCCGCTCCATCCGCTCCGTTTCGCGGTGGATGAGGCGAAGGTACGCCTTTTCTTCTTCCTTCGTTTTCGCGAGGCCAGCAAGGAGTGCTTCGCTGTATCCTTTCATATAGCTGAGCGGCGTGCGCAGCTCATGCGAGACGTTCGCTAAGAACTCGCGTTTCCGCTCGTCTTCTTTAGCAATGGCGTCCGCCATTTGGTTGAACGCCTCCGCCAGGCGGCCGATTTCATCATCGCTCCGCACGGGGATGTCCGCTTCGTAGCGTCCTTCCGCCATGCGTTCTGCCGCTTGTTCCATCGCCTGCAGCGGCTCGGTCATCTGCCGCACCATCCGTCGGCCGACAACCAAAAGCGCGGCGACGAATATGGCGGCCAACGGCCAAAACGCGGCGGCCGCCCGCTTCGTTGCTTCCTGAACGTCGGCTAACGGCAAATACAAGTAAATCGCTCCTTCAAGCCGCTTGCCGTCCAAAAGCGGAACGACGACCGCCATCACGCGGCGGCCGAACCGCTTTTCGTATCCCGTTTTGACAACAGGCTTCCCGGTTAACAATGTTTCCCGGTCGCGGCCGCTGACTAACGCGTCATAGTGGACCGGAAACGGAAAGCAGGCGCTCAGTTCGCGCGGGTTGTCAATCAACAAGATCGTGGCCGTTGATTTTTCGTCATACCATTCGATTTGACGGCGATATGCCTCCGTCACCGCCCCGCCGCGATAGTCGCGGGCGAGGCTCGTCCCTTCCGCGATCAACGTTCGCTCAACTTCTTTCATGTACACCGTCCGGTAAAAATAATTGAGAAGACCAAAAGAAAACGCCAGCGTCACCACGACCGCGGCGCCGATCGACAGCCATAGTTTTTGTCCTAACCGAAGCCGTTTCATGTTCATCCCTCAAACTTGTAGCCGATGCCCCAGACGGTTTGGATATGGCGAGCGGCGTCTTTCAGCTTCATGCGCAGCGTTTTCACATGCGTATCGACCGTGCGAGCGTTTCCTGTATAATCATATCCCCACACTTTGACGAGCAAGTCGTCGCGGCTGAACACCTGACCGCGGTGTTTTGCCAAAAACAGCAGCAGCTTAAACTCCTTCAACGTCAGCTTCACCGCCTCGCCGCCAACGGTCACGGTTCGTCCTTTTTCGTCGATGGCAAGGTCGCCAAATTGCAGCCGGCCGTCATTCTCGCGGACGCGCTGCACCCGGCGCAGCACCGCCTCAAGGCGGGCGATGAGCTCTCCCGGGCTGAACGGTTTGACGATGTAATCGTCGCCTCCCAGCTTCAATCCTTTCACTTTGTCCCATTCTTCGCCAAGCGCGGTCAAAAACAAAATCGGCACGTCCGACTGCTCGCGGATGCGGGCGCAGACGGCGAATCCGTCCTGTTTTGGCATCATGACGTCCAACAGCACGGCATCAACCGGATGTTGCGAAAGCAGCGCCAGCGCCTCCTCCCCATCTCCCGCTTCCAAGCAGCGAAAGCCGGCGTTTTCTAAATACATGCTGACCAACAGACGCATTTCTTCTTCATCATCCACGATTAAAATGGTTCGTTCGCACATGTTCGTCCCTCCCGAATGAATAGTTGCAGCGGGCCGTCTCCCGTCTTCCAACGGGCGAGCAGACGCAACGTCGCCTCATCGACCACGATAATTTCATCGCTGTCATAGCTCGCGATATACAAACGACCGAACGCCGCTTCCATCGCAAATGGATTGGCGCCGACAGACGCCGAAGCGAGTTTCTTTCCATCTAGGGAAAATTGGTAAACTGTGTTGGAGCCATGGCTTAGCACAAACACGCCGCGGCCTGTTTCGACGAAATCGACCGGCATGACCGGAGCGGCGATCGTCCGGAGCAAGCGGCCGTCTTGCAGTGAGTAGACATGAATGTTCGTTTCCACACGGCTTCCGCTGCCGTGCCCGCCGACCCACAGCTCCTCTTGTCGCTCGCGCACCACTCCGCCCAAGGCGAACTTCGGCACGGCGAACGAACGGATGACGCGGCGGCGGTCCACATCGATGATCCACGTCCGTTCGTCTTGAAAATCGATCACATACAACCTCGTTCCAGCGCGATTGACCAGCAGCGTCATCGGGGAGCGTCCGACCGAAAGGCGGGCGATCTCTTTCCCGTCCCGGCTCACAACGCGCACCGCGTGATGGGTGCTGTCGCCAAAAAACCACGTGCGGCCATCCGGAGATGGAGCAGCGCTCACAATGCCGCTTCCTATTTTCCATTCGCCAAGCAGCTTCCCGGTCGCGAGATCGTACCGATAGACCCCGTCAAGATCCCGCCCGTACAAAAAAAGCGTCCGGCCGTCTGGGCTCAACACCCCGCCTTGAAACGGCTGATCAATGTTCCAGCGGGCGATTTTGCCGCCATTTTTCGCGTTCAAAAAGGTGACCGTTTCCGCTTTGACATCGAGACTGATGACGACCGACAGCGAATCAGCGATCGGAGGAAACGATGTCTTCGCGCAGCCGCTTAGCATAAAGAACAAACACAACAGCATCCATACGCTCTCTCGTTTCATCTCGAGTTTCTCCTTCACCTATTCGTTTCTGCCCCCATTATACCTCACATTTGTGAGAGAAGTTTGAAATCGCGCCATGCAAAAACCCCACCGCCAACCGATGGCGATGGGGGAATCGTTAATAAATCGGCGTGTTGTCTTTGTTCATGTTTTCCAAAATCGCTTTGACGCGGGCGAGGAAGCGGCCGCAAATGAGGCCGTCCAAGACGCGATGGTCAAGCGACAAGCATAAGTTGACCATGTCGCGGATGGCGATCATGCCGTTTTTCACGACCGGGCGTTTGACGATCGTTTCCACTTGCAAAATGGCCGCTTGCGGGTAGTTGATAATGCCCATCGACTGCACCGAGCCGAACGCGCCGGTGTTGTTGACGGTGAACGTGCCGCTCTGCATGTCTTCCGGGCGCAGTTTGCCGGCGCGCGTTTTCGCCGCCAGTTCAGCGATTTCACGGGCGATGCCTTTGATCGTTTTTTCATCGGCGTGCTTGATGACGGGCACGAACAAGACGTCATCCGTCGCGACGGCGATCGAGATGTTGATGTCTTTGCGTTGAATGATCTTATCGCCCGCCCACGTCGAGTTCAGCTGCGGGAATTCTTTCAGCGCTTGGGCGACCGCCTTGACGAAGAAGGCGAAATACGTCAAATTGAAGCCTTCACGCCGCCTGAACTCGTCTTTGATGGCATCGCGGTAGGCGACAAGATCGGTGACGTCGACTTCGACCATCATCCAAGCGTGCGGCGCTTCGTGTTTGCTGCGGAGCATGTTCTCGGCGATCGCTCTGCGCACCGGGGTGACCGGAATTTCGATGTCGCCCGCTCCGGCTTCGACGTTCGGGGCCGCTGGTTTGATCGGCGCTGCCTGCGGCGCGGTTGGCGCGGCCGCGGCAGACGGTTGAACGGTTGCGGCGGCTGTGGCCGGTTGTTCCGTTCTCGATTCCGCTTTTGGCGCCGCTTGTTCCGCCGCCGGTGCCGCTCCCGCTTTCGGAATTTGTCCAGACTCAATGAGCTTCAGCAAATCTTTGCGCGTCACCCGCCCGCCAAGGCCGGTGCCTTCGACTTGTTCGAGGTCAATGCCGTGTTCCTGAGCCAAGCGGAGCACGGCCGGCGAATAGCGGCCGTTGTTTGCCCGGCCGGCCTTTTTCGGAGCGGCTGGCTTGGCGTTGTCTTCTGCTTTCGGCGCTTCATCCGCCGGCTTCGCTTCCGAAGCCGGTGCAGCGCCTTCGACTTCGATCGTGCAAATCGGCGCGCCGACTGGGAGCGTCTCCCCTTCTTTGGCGATCAGCTCGCGGATGACGCCGGCAAACGACGACGGAATTTCCGCGCTCACTTTATCGGTGATGACTTCAGCGATCGGGTCGTATTTGTTCACTTTGTCGCCCGGGGAAACGAGCCATTTGCTGATCGTGCCTTCCGTGACGCTTTCCCCGAGCTGAGGCATCGTCAATTGTTCGATGGCCACATCGATACCCTCCTATCTTGGCTGCAATGTCTTCGCCGCGGCGCCCCGGCCGCCTGCGGTTCGCCTCAAAACTTGAGAAGCTCCGCTGCGGACCGGGGTTCTCCGCTCCTCCACTGCTCCTACAATGAACCTCCCCCACTTATCGAAGTGGGGGTTTCCTGTTTCCCCTTCGGAGGTGGATGCATGATAGGCTGGTTGGCAGCCTATCTGCAGGCAACACCTGGCACCCGTCCCGTTGGGAGCCACAGGCAACATGAGTATCCATGATACTCAAGGGCGGGAACTCGCCATCTACGACTTCATACCTAAGCAATCCGTCGATACGTAAACGGTTTGACCGTAAATTCCAATGGGCGGATTTCACCATAATATACTTTGGCAAATAAATTCATTGCCCCATGGATATCACGGTGTCGTTTGTACCCGCATTGACATGTATAATTTCTAGAAGAAGATTTATTTTTCTTCCCGCAAACAGGGCATGTTTGCGAGGTATAACTTTCATCTTTTTTCTCGATTTGAATTCCTTCGGCATTCAATTTGTATTTGAGATAATCAAATAATTTTCCAAACGACCAATTGGATAATTTCTGATTGGTCTTTTTGTTTCGTTTCTTTTTCGTATTCCGTTGGATTCCTTCGATATCTCCAATGACGACTTCTTTCACTTGGTTTTCCAAACACCAACGAACAAATTGTCTCGTGGTTTTGTGCAGTGCATCCTTTAGTTGTGCCTCTGATTTCGAAAGTACATATTGTTTCGCCCGATTGTACTTTTTCCATTGTTTGGAGCCTTTTTTGCATCTGCTCATGAGTTTTTGCAGTTCTTTTAATTTCTTGTTTCTCAACCGATGAATGCTTCTTATTTTTCTTCCCGTGATAATGAGGCTTTCCCCATTTTCACAAATGGCTGCGATGGTGTGAATTTCCCCTGGGTCAATAGCAACACGGTTTTTACATGGATTTTCTTTTGGTTTTTTCCCATCTTCATACGATAAACAAAGCCACAAACCACGGTCATAGACCAACTCGATTTCTTTGACTTTTCCGTTTGGAAGTTTCTCTTTGTCGATTTTCACCACCAAAGGAGATTGTCGTTTTCGATTCCAAATTCCTAGCGACAGTTCCAACGTTCCGTCTTCATGCAAAACAAACCCATCTTTTGCCCATTTCGTGTTGAAATGTTTTTTCTTTTTGTATGGATATTTGATTTTTTCTCCTTTTTTCCGTGCTTCTTTTGCCCCATCACGGGCAAAGATATATTTATGCACAACCGCCTGGATGCTTTGGCTGTGGATAGAAAAACGACCTTTTGTTGCTTTTTGCAGTTCCGTTTTGGTTATCCATTTTCCTGTTTCCAAATGATGTTCTTTTGCCAAACGAAGGCATTCGTTCCAAACTTCTGCGGAGATACGATTGCATTCAAATAGTTTTTGGATAACTTCTTTCTTTGCCTGAAAACGGGTTTTCAGCGTTCGATACATGGTTTCACCTCCTATGTTTATTGTATTCTATTGCCATCCAAAGAAGAAAGAGAAAAACAGAAAAACCGAACGCCATTCATCCCCCACCTGTAGAGGTGGGGGACTTCTGGCTGATTTATGTTAAAACGCCGCGAGTTCACGCATCGCTTTTTCGACTTTTTCCGGGTTGACCATAAAGAACTTCTCCATCGTCGGCGCATACGGCATGGCCGGAACGTCTGGACCGGCAAGGCGCATAATCGGCGCGTCGAGATCAAACAAACAATGCTCCGCGATAATGGCGGCGACTTCGCTCATGACGCTGCCTTCTTTATTGTCTTCCGTAATAAGCAGCACTTTCCCCGTTTTGCTCGCCGCTTCGATGATCGCTTCTTTGTCAAGCGGGTAGACGGTGCGCAAATCGAGCAGATGGACGGAAATGCCGTCTTGTGCGACGCGTTCGGCCGCCTGCAAGGCAAAATGGACGCACAGCCCGTACGTGATGACCGTGATGTCCTCTCCTTCACGCTTGACATCAGCTTTGCCGATCGGCAATACGTAGTCGTCTTCCGGCACCTCTCCTTTAATGAGGCGGTAGGCGCGTTTATGCTCGAAAAAGAGCACCGGATCTTCATCGCGAATCGCCGCTTTCAATAATCCTTTTACATCATACGGCGTCGACGGCATGACGATTTTCAGCCCCGGCTGGTTGGCGAAAATCGCTTCCACCGATTGAGAATGGTACAGAGCACCGTGAACACCGCCGCCGTATGGAGCGCGGATGACGATCGGGCAGTTCCAGTCGTTGTTCGAGCGGTAGCGAATGCGCGCCGCCTCCGAAATGATTTGGTTGACCGCCGGCATGATGAAGTCGGCAAACTGAATTTCCGCGATCGGGCGCAGACCGTACATCGCCGCGCCGATGCCGACGCCGACGATCGCCGATTCGGCAAGCGGCGTATCAATCACGCGCTCTTCGCCAAACTGCTCGTACAATCCTTGTGTCGCTTTGAACACTCCGCCTTTTCGGCCGACGTCTTCTCCTAACACAAACACGCGCGGGTCGCGCTCCATCTCTTCGCGAATTGCCATCGTGACCGCATCAATATAGGAAATAACAGGCATCGTCAAATCCCCTCCCTTACTCCTCGGCATACACGTAGCGAAGCGCGTGCTCCGGCTCGGCATACGGCGCCTTCTCAGCGTAGTCAGTCGCTTCGTTCACTTCCTTCATGACGCGCGCTTGAATTTCTTCATCCCGTTCATCGGTCAAAACGCCCGTTTCTTTCAAATAGTTGGCAAATGTGATGATCGGGTCTTTGGCGCGCGCCTCGGCGAGCTCTTCTTCCGTCCGGTAGACGCGATGGTCGTCATCCGACGAGTGCGACGTCAGCCGATACGTCACCGCTTCAATCAACGTTGGCCCTTCGCCGCGGCGGGCGCGGTCGGCCGCTTCCTTGACGACGCGGTATACTTCAAGCGGATCGGTGCCGTCGACCGTATAGCCCGGCATGCCGTAACCGACAGCGCGGTCGGACACTTTTTCGCACGCGAGTTGTTTCGAAATCGGCACGGAAATGGCGTACTGGTTGTTTTCGCACATGAAGATGACCGGAAGCTTGTGAACACCGGCGAAGTTTGCCCCTTCATGGAAGTCGCCTTGGTTCGACGACCCTTCGCCAAAGGTGACAAAAGCGACAAAATCTTTCTTTTCCATTTTCGCCGCTAACGCAAAGCCGACCGCATGCGGCACTTGCGTCGTCACGGGCGAGGAGCCGGTGACGATCCGGTTTTTCTTTTGCCCGAAATGGCCAGGCATTTGCCGGCCTCCGGAGTTCGGGTCTTCCGCCTTGGCGAACGCCGCCAGCATCAATTCTCTCGCCGTCATTCCAAATGTCAGCACAACCCCCATATCGCGGTAGTACGGCAGTACATAGTCCTTCGTCCGATCGAGGGCGAACGCCGCGCCGACTTGCGCCGCTTCCTGCCCTTGGCACGAGATGACGAACGGAATTTTTCCGGCGCGGTTTAACAGCCACATCCGCTCATCGAGCTTGCGGGCGAGAAGCATTGTTTCATACATTTCCAACACCGTGTCATCGCTTAATCCGAGCGCTTGATGACGGTTTTGCGCCATCACAACAACCTCCCTTAGATTCACATAGTCAACCAATGATCACGCGCCAAGCTCATGCCGCCACGAACTAAAAATGAATCGCTTTGCCATCGACCGCCAGCGCCGCTTCCGCCATGGCCTCTGACAGCGTCGGATGCGGGTGGATCGCATGGGCCACTTCCCACGGAGCTGCATCAAGCACGCGGGCGAGCCCGGCTTCGGAAATCAAATCGGTCACGTGCGGCCCGACCATATGGACGCCAAGCAGATCGTCCGTGTTCCGGTCGGCGATGAGTTTCACAAACCCTTCCGCCTCACCGAACACAAGCGCCTTGCCAATGGCTTTAAACAGAAATTTGCCGATTTTGACATCATAGCCTTTCGCTTTCGCCTCTTGTTCGGTTAAGCCGACCGCCGCCGCTTCTGGACGGGTGTAAATGCAGCGGGGCACCATCGAATAGTCAATCGGCGCTGGATTGCGCCCGGCCAAATGCTCAATGGCGACAATCCCTTCATGGGCAGCGACATGGGCCAGCTGCAGGCCGCCGATGACATCACCGATTGCGTAAATGTGCGATTCTTTCGTTTGGCCGAACTCGTTTGTTTGAATATATCCCTTCTCCACAACAATTTCGGTGTTTTCAAGACCAATTCCTTCAATGTTCGCCTGACGCCCGATGGAAACGAGCATCTTGTCGGCCGCAAACGTTTTCCGCTCGCCTTGATGCTCCGCTTGGATCGTGACGCCGTTTCCTTTCTCGAGCGTTTCCGCGAGCACCCGCGCTCCTGTGACGATGTTGACGCCGCGGCGGAGGAGCAGTTTTTCCATTTCTTTTGAGACATCTTCATCTTCTGTCGGCAAAATGCGATCGGCATACTCAAGCACGGTGACCTCCACACCGAAATCGTTGAGCATCGACGCCCATTCCATGCCGATGACGCCGCCCCCGACGATCAAGATAGACGACGGAAGCACCTCCATTTGCAGCGCCTCATCCGATGTCATCACGAATTCGCCGTCCGGCTCAAGCCCCGGTAGCGTACGCGGCCGCGAACCAGTGGCAATGACGACGAATTTCGGGACAAGCATTTCGTTTTCGCTGCCGTCGTTCATCTCAACCGACACCGTCCCCGGCAGCGGGGAAAAGATCGACGGGCCGAGCAGGCGGCCGATGCCGGCGTACACATCGATCTTCCCTTTTTTCATCAAATGCTGCACACCTTTATGGAGCTGGTCGACAATCGTCGCTTTGCGCGCCTGCACTTTCGCGAAATCAAGGCGCACATCACCGACGATGACGCCAAACGCCTCGCTATTTTTCGTTTGCGCGTACACTTCCGCACTGCGGAGCAGCGCTTTGGACGGAATGCAGCCGGCGTGCAGGCACGTGCCGCCGAGCTTCCCTTTTTCGACAACCGCCGTTTTCAAGCCGAGCTGCGAGGCGCGAATAGCGGCCACATAGCCACCCGTGCCGCCGCCGAGAATGACGACATCGTATTCTTTTGCCATCTTGTCTTCCCCTTTCTCATCCGTTGCCGCATCAACGCCGGACTGAAACCGGCGAAGCCGCTTCACCCTGAATACGTTTTTTCCTCTTCTTCGCCGCGCAGGACGCGAAGCGCCCCTTCGGCAAGCGCCTGCAGTTCGTTTTCGCCCGGATGGACGATGACATCGGCGATCCATTGCACGCGGCGAGTGATTCGTTCGACAAACGATTTGCCATACGCCAACCCGCCGGTCAAAATGATGGCGTCCACTTTGCCCGCCAATACGGCGCTTGCCGCGCCGATTTCTTTCGCCACTTGGTACGCCATCGCCTCATAGACGAGCTTGGCCTTTTCATCGCCGGCTTCGATCATGTTCTCGACTTTCACCGCATCGTTCGTGCCCAAATACCCGACAAGTCCGCCTTGACCGACGAGCATGCGCATCACTTCCTCGCGATAGTAGTCGCCCGAGAAGCATAGCGCCACCAAATCGACGGCCGGCACCGTCCCGGCACGCTCCGGGCTGAACGGGCCTTCGCCGTCAAGCCCGTTGTTCACGTCCACCACCCGCCCTTGCTTATGGGCGCCGACCGTGATGCCGCCGCCCATATGAGCGACGATCAAGTTCAGTTCGTCATACCGCTTGCCAAGCTGCTTGGCGACGCGGCGCGCGACCGCTTTTTGGTTTAGGGCGTGGAAAATGCTGCGCCGCTCAATGAGCGGAAAGCCGCTGATCCGGGCGATTGGCTCAAGCTCATCGACGACGACCGGGTCGACGATAAACGCCGGGATGTTTAAGGCCGAGGCGATCTCATGCGCCAAAATGCCGCCGAGATTGGAGGCGTGCTGTCCCGAATAACCGCGGCGCAAATCTTCAAGCATCGCCTCATTGACGCGGTACGTCCCGCCTTCGATCGGGCGGAGGAGTCCACCGCGGCCGCAGACGGCGTTCAACTTCGATAAATTGATCCCTTCTTCATCGAGAGCTTGCAAAATCGTTTGTTTGCGGAACTCATACTGATCCGCAATCGTTTTATATTGCCGAAGCACCTCCGCCTCGTGGCGGATCGTTTTTTCGAGCAATGGCCGTTCGTTTTCAAAGACGCCAATTTTCGTTGACGTCGAACCTGGATTGATCGTTAAAATGCGGAACTTCTGCTCTTGCATCGTTGTCGTCCCTCCGTCATCCGCCGGCGGGGCGGAGGCCGCCCCGCGCCGCTGTTAGCGGGCGCGACGGCGGCTTAAAATATGGTGACCATTTTGCAAAAATTGACTGCGCGCTTTGCGCATCGTTTCAATCCGTTCTTCCGCCATCCGGTCGGCGGCCACATACGTTGGAATGTTGTCGCGCTTGGCGATGGCAAACACTTTTTCGATGTTGTCATAAATTTGCTCGATTTTTTTCATCGCCCGTTCCCGATTGTAGCCGTACAGTTCGTCCGCGACGTTGATGACGCCGCCGGCGTTGATCACATAATCCGGGGCATAGACGATGCCCATTTCATGGATGATGTCGCCATGGCGCGGCTCTTTCAGCTGGTTGTTCGCCGATCCGGCGATCACTTTCGCTTTCAGTTGCGGAATCGTTTGATCGTTGATGATGCCGCCGAGCGCGCATGGAGCAAAAATGTCGCACTCCACGCCGTAAATGTCGTTCGGGTCGACCGCTTTCGCTCCGAATTCCTCGACCGCGCGCGCCACCACTTCCTTGTTGATGTCAGTCACGATGAGTTTCGCTCCTTCTTCGTGCAAATGGCGGCACAAATGATACGCGACATTGCCGACTCCTTGGACGGCGACGACTTTTCCTTCGAGCGAATCGCTGCCGAACGCCTCTTTTGCCGCCGCCTTCATGCCGCGGTATACGCCGTAGGCGGTCGCCGGCGATGGGTTGCCGGATGAGCCGAATTCGGGCGAAATGCCGGTGACATAGTCGGTTTCTTGATAGATGATATCCATATCGGCGACGGTCGTGCCGACGTCTTCCGCCGTGATGTAGCGGCCGTTCAGCCCTTGAATGAAGCGGCCGAACGCCCGGAACATCGCTTCGTTTTTATCTTTGCGCGGGTCGCCGATGATGACCGTTTTGCCCCCGCCCAAGTTGAGGCCGGCGGCCGCGTTTTTGTACGTCATGCCGCGGGCGAGGCGCAAGGCGTCTTCAAGCGCTTCTTCTTCCGAATTGTACATCCACATGCGCGTCCCGCCGAGCGCCGGGCCGAGCGTTGTGTCATGAATGGCAATGATCGCTTTCAAACCCGATTCTTTATCTTGGCAAAACAGCACTTGCTCATAATCGTAAGTTTCCATATATTTGAACAATTCCATCTCAGATGGCCTCCTTCTTTTCATTTCGCTGCCGAACAGATGGCGAGCGCCAACGAATACAGTTTGCTTTCCGCCGAGTCGGCGCGCGACGTCAAGACGATCGGCGCCTTCGCCCCGGCGATGACCGCGCCGACTTTGGCTTTTGCAAAGTAGACGAGCGACTTGTACAACATGTTGCCGGATTCAATGTCCGGCACGAGCAAAATATCAGCCTGTCCAGCCACTTCGCTTTCAATTCGTTTATGCTTCGCCGCCGTCATAGACACTGCATTGTCCAAGGCAAGCGGCCCGTCAAGCAGGCAATGTTCGATTTGTCCCCGCTTTTGCATCATCGCGAGCGCCGCTGCATCGACGGTTGCCGGCATGGCCGGATTGACCGTCTCCACCGCCGCCAGCGCCGCGACTTTCGGACGCTCGATGCCGATGGAACGCGCCACGCTGACGGCATTGTTCACAATTTGCACTTTTTGCTCGAGATCGGGGGCGATGTTCATGGCCGCGTCGGTCACGATGATCAGCCGTTCGAACGCCGGCACGTCAAACACCGCGACATGGGACAACACCTTTCCTGTGCGCAGCCCGTATTCTTTGTTCAAGACGGCTTTCAGCAAGGTTGCCGTCGGTACGTGCCCTTTCATTAAGGCATCTGCTTCATTCAAATGAACGGCGCGCACCGCCAGTTCGGCCGCTTGGGCGACCGAATTGGTGTGAACGATGTCGACATCGGCAAAACGCGCCCCCCCTTTTTCTTTGAGCAACCGTCCGATTCGCTCCCGGTCTCCGTACAGCACAAACCGGTCGAGGCGATGCTCGAGCGCCATCGCCACCGCTTCGATCACTTCCTCATCCTCGGCGGCGACCACGGCCACCGTCCGACCTTGACATTGACTTGCTTCCTCGATTAATGTGTTCAAATTCATCGTCTGCACCAACCTTTTCTGCCAATCCGTCGAGGCACTTCTTTATACGCAAAAACCATGCCAATCACCAATATATGAAAGCGCTTTATGAAATAAAGGCTGTTGAAGTTCGTTTGTGTAATCTTTTTCACTATACGCAAATTATTGCACACTGTTTTTGTCAATGTTGTATTTTTCAAGCTTGTAGTATAAATTGCGCACCGAAATGCCGAGCGCGCCGGTCCGCCTCGCTTTTCAACTTGGCGATGAGCGCTTCCTTTTCCTAGACGAGCTCCGCCATCATTCGCGCGACGGCGCTTGGAACGATATTCGCCCCCTTGGGCGCCTGCTGGCGGATTAACTCAAGAACGTCTGCCCTCCCGGTCGTTTCAATAATCAAATCAAGCGGCTCATCCATCCATGGGCGCCAGTCGCGGCCAACCGCAATGCCCCATTTGCGCGCCAATTGCAGCCCCGGGGCGTTGTCATCAACATCAATGACGGCCACGACGTCAAACCCTGACGCTTCATGGAGCAGTTTCAGCAACGAGGTTCCGCCCCGATGATGATCACGTTTTTCATCCTGTTCCCCCACATTTCGTCCTATGCCAAATTTTGCAGACAGTTTTATCATACCCGCTTTTTCGTTCCTTGACAAATGACGGATAACGGTTATGATAATCGGTGAAGTGATTTCTGCTGGGAAAGGGACGCGATCGCGATGGGGCGAATGATTGCGCTGTTCATTTTAGTCGTTCCGGGGCTGGCGGCGGCGCTCGGCATTAAATGGATGCGCGATGCGTTGTTTGGCATCATGCAGCCGCCGTTTGCCGCCTTATGGCTGCAATTTCTCGCCGGGCTTGTGCTGTTTGCAGCCGGGTTGACGTTTATTGGCGGGTTTTTGCTGCACCGCGACCGAAAACGGAACAAAGTGCAGGCGCGTTTTCAACGAAAACGAAAAACGCCTTGATTCGGAATTGGAAACCATCCATTTCAAGGAAAGCCAAAAAACGCCTTAACGGTTTTCGTTAAGGCGTTTTCTCTTTCCATTCCTTCGCTTGACGCGGATAGTCGGTGAAAATCGCATCCACTTTATAGGCGAACATCGTCTTCGCCGTTTTCGGCTTGTTCACCGTAAAGGGCCGGACTGCGACGCCGCGGCGCCGCGCATCCGCGGCGAAGTCCGCCGTCACCGTTCGGTGGTACGGATGCACCCCGCCTGCATTCATCGCCTGCACATACGTCCACGGGTCATAGAGCGGCTCCATATAAAGAAGCGCCGTTTCGATCTCCGGCGCCAACTGGCGGCAAAGACGCATGCTGTTATGGTTGAACGACGAGAAAATCGTCCGGTTCTCGAGCCCATAGCGGCGCACAACGGCGATCACCTTTTGCTCAAGCCTTTCATAAGCCACGAGGCTGTTTTTCAGCTCAATGTTGACTAAAAGCCGTGTCGGCGCCAGCCAGGCGAGCACTTCCTCGAGATGGGGAATCGGGCAATGGCCGTAACGGCCGTCCCATTTCGCTGCTGCGTTGAACTTGCGGAGTTCGCGGTATAGGATGTCTTTGACCCAGCCGCTGCCGTCCGTCGTCCGGTCGACCGTTTCGTCATGAATGACGACCGGTTCGCCGTCTTTCGTCAACTGCACATCGAGCTCAATGCCATCCGCCCCCGCCTTCAGCGCTTCTTCAAACGCTGCCATCGTATTTTCCGGGTGGGTTCCCGCCGCTCCGCGGTGGGCAAAAATATATGTCATGCCGTTTCTTCCTTTCCCATATAATTCGCCATTTGGCCGACAAAGCTGGCCGAATGCGGCAGTGATCGGTTATACTAAAAGTAATGTATGAGGCACTGGAGGGGAAGATGATGCAGCCGCTGAAAATTTCCTTGGAGACGGCGCAAAAGCTGGCAAAAGCGCTCGGCGTGCCGATCGAGCAAGTGATGCACATGCCGCCGCATATTTTGATGAAAAAATTGCTCGAACTTGAGAAAAAGGAAACAGAGCATGACGAACCGTAGCGGCCCGCCCTCATCAACGGGTGGCTTGGCGTTTCGAGTAGGCGCCCGGCCGCAAAAAAGGCCGGCGCCAAAAAGCCGGTCAACCGCTTTTTCGGCCCGCCTCTTTTGCCTTCACCGCGTTCCGCCCTTTATGACGCTTTATGCTCAAGCCGCAGTTTGTCGGCCACCATGGCGATGAATTCGGAGTTGGTCGGTTTGGCTTTCGAGACGCTGACCGTATAGCCGAACAGCGATGAGATCGATTCGAGATTGCCGCGGCTCCAGGCGACTTCGATCGCATGGCGGATCGCCCGTTCGACCCGGCTTGCCGTTGTGTTGTATTTTTTGGCGATGTCCGGGTACAGCACTTTCGTGATCGAGCCGAGCAGCTCGATGTCGTGATAGACCATGGCGATGGCCTCGCGCAAATACAAATAGCCTTTAATGTGGGCTGGAACGCCGATTTCATGGATGATGCTCGTAATGCTCGCGTCCAAGTTTTTCGGCTTGTTGTCGCGCACTTGGGGCGCCGGGGCTGCTTTCCTCACAACCGGCGTCGTTTTGCCGTAAACTTGCCGAATATGGTGGGCTAAGTTTTCCATGTCAAACGGCTTTAAAATGAAATAGGAAGCCCCGAGTTCAACCGCCTTTTTCGTCACGTCTTCCTGGCCGAACGCCGTCAGCATAATGACATTGGGCTGGTGTTCGAAGCCGGCGCGGATTCTCTCCAAAACAGCCAGTCCGTCCAAATGCGGCATAATGATGTCCAACAGCAAAATATCCGGCCGCTTTTCCTCAAGCATCTGCAGGCAGTCCTGGCCGTTGTACGCCGTGCCGATCACTTCCATGTCCGGCTGGCTCGAAATATATTCATCAAGCAATGACACCAATTCGCGATTATCGTCGGCAATACACACTTTAATGCTCAACTTGATCGTCCTCCCCCACATTTTCTTCCTATGTAACTTTCCGTTAACGTACATTCGACAACAGCAGCAAAAAATCCTTTTCTTTTTCACAAATTAATGCAAAATAAAAATTATAGCAAAAAACGAGCTCTTTAGACAATATTCGTTTTTTTAACCATGTATTTGTCGAAAAATCTTTACATGTTCCATTTTAACGGATGTTTCACCAAATATCTATGCCCAATCGGCAAAATATTTGCCGTCTTTTTTGAAAAATTTTTGGGCTGCAAAAAAAGCGAGCTGACTCGCGGTCAGCTCGCCTTTTTTTGACGGCCATATAGATCGATTCCTGCTTCTTGCAGCATCCATTCAATATGGACGCCGTATCCCGATGTCGGATCGTTGACAAACACATGCGTCACCGCACCGACAAGTTTGCCATCTTGAATGATCGGGCTGCCGCTCATGCCTTGAACGATGCCGCCCGTTTTCTTGAGCAGGCGCGGATCGGTGACGCGGATGACGAGTCCTTTTGTGGCTGGAAACTTTTGTGGAACGTTGCTGACAATTTCAACATCAAATTGCTCCACCTTGTCGTTTTCGACCACTGTCAATATTTTTGCCGGTCCTTCTTTCACCTGGCTGGCCAAAGCGATCGGAATCGGTTTCGTGAATGGGCTGTCCGGCAATGGCTTTGTCAGTTTACCAAAAATGCCAAACGGACTGTTATTCGTCACCGTGCCGATCATCTCTTCGCCATCGGAGAAGCGGGCTAACTTTTCGCCTGGATTGCCGCTCGTCCCTTTTTCAATGGAGGTGACGGTCGAGCGCATAATTTGCCCATTTTGCACCAAAATCGGCTTTTTCGTATCCATGTCGGAAATGACATGGCCGAGCGCACCGTACGTTTTCGATTTTGGGTCATAGAACGTCATCGTCCCGATGCCGGCGGCGGAATCACGGATATACAAGCCGATGCGGTACACGTCGTCATGCTTGTCTTTCAGCGGAACGAGCTTCGCTGTGACGGAGTGCTGATCGCGCAGAATGGTGAGATGAAGCGGTTTTCCGGTTTTGCCGGCTTCCTCAATGAAAGGGGAGAGATCGCTCATGTTTTCAATTTTTTGCCCGTTAATGGCGGTGATCACGTCGCCGATTTGGATGCCGGCCGCCTCCCCCGGGGACTTCTTTCCGTTTTCTGTTTCGACTAAGTGGTAGCCGACCACAAGCACCCCAACCGTATTGAGTTTGACGCCGATCGATTGCCCGCCGGGGATGACTTTCAGCGTCGGCAGCACGTTGACATCCACTTGTTTAATCGGCATTCCGGCGACCTGCAAAACCAACGTTTCTTCTCCGCGCTGTTTCGCCTTTACAGACAACGAACCGTTTTTTTTGCTCAACATTGAGCGTTTCGGGAGCGTTTCGGTCATGGACGGCCGCTTGCACCGGAAGGGCTGACGCCCGAAATTCGACCGTATCGCCTTCAAACAGCACAAGCTGCTTTGGAATTTGCCAATATTCTTTCATCGGTTTGGTAAAACCGATCGCCATCAGCATGCCTAGGAGAAGCACTCCTGCTATGTTTCGGGCCATTTCTTTCTTCAATGTCGTTCACTCTCCTCGCTCCCGCCTACACCATACAAAAACGGTTACAGTTTTAATTTTGCCTGAACAGGGGAAAATATAATCGCAACGCTTATAAAAAAAGCTGCCCGGATTGGATGGACTTTCATCCGGGCAGCCCATTGCCTCGCAGCGGGGGCAACGGCCCGACGGGGGGCGGACAGCAAGGCTATCGCTTCATTTTCGCCGCCAGCTCGAGCAGCTCTTTGGCATGCTGCTTCGTCAGTTCGGTCATCTCCACGCCGGAAATCATCCGTCCGATTTCCTTCACCTTCTCCTCCTCATCGAGCTTTTTCACGGCCGTTTTGGTCCGCGTTCCGTCCGTTTCCTTCACGATCAACAGATGCGTGTCCGCCATGGCGGCGACTTGCGGCAGGTGGGAAATGCAAAGCACTTGCGACTGGCTGGCGATGCGGTAAATTTTTTCGGCGATCGCCTGGGCGACCCGGCCGCTGACGCCGGTGTCGACTTCATCAAAAATAATTGATGTCACACCTTGGTGTTTCGAAAAAATCGTCTTCAATGCGAGCATAATGCGCGACAGCTCGCCGCCTGAAGCAGTTTTGGCAAGCGGCTTCAGCGGCTCGCCGACGTTCGTCGACAGGTAAAATTCGACAACATCGATGCCGTCTTCCGCAAATTTGACCGGCACGCCGTCGACCAGTGGGGCGTCGAGCGGGCCTTCGCGTTTGGCGAAGACGATGTCAAACTGCGTTTTTTCCATGTACAAATCTTTCAATTCTTGCTGAATGCGCTCAATCAGCTGCCGGGCGTACGCCTGGCGGATGCTGGTCACCTTTTTCGCCTCGGCAAGCAATTTGCCGGTCACGTCGGCAAGCTGCCGCTCGAGGTCGTGCACATGCATGTCGCGGTTTTCAATCGTCTCGATTTCTTCGGCGATCGCTTCGGCATACTGCAAAATATCGGCGATCGTCGCTCCGTACTTCCGTTTTAATTGCTGGATTTCCGCGAGGCGGCTTTCAATGGCGTCAAGCCGCATCGGGTCGTATTCAAGCTCCTCAAGTTGGTCGCGCAGCCTATACATGACTTCCTCGAGCAAATAGTAGCTGTTGGCCACCATTTCATGCGCCTCTTTAAGTTCCGCGTCCATCGCGGCGACGTCCTCGAGATGGCCCATCGCCTGGCCGACCGAATCCAAGCCGCGTCCTTCGCCGGCGAGCGCTTCGTAGCTATGCTGAATGGCTTGATAAATTTTTTGAAAATTAAAAATCCTAACTTTTTCTTCCATCAGCCGCTCGTCTTCGCCAATCTCGAGCCCGGCTTGTTCGATTTCGCGCAGCTGAAACGTCAGCAAATCGAGCCGATGCGCCATTTGCTGCTCATTTTCACTCAGCTTTTTCAACTTTTTTACCAACGCTTCACGCTCTTCATACAGAGCGCGATAACGCGCCAGCGCCGCCGCCGTTTCCGCACCGCCAAACTCATCGAGAAGCGGCAGATGGCGGGATGGATCCATCAGCTCTTGATGCTCATGCTGACCGTGAATATCGACGAGCGTCGAACCGATGTCGCGCAGCACGGCGGTGGTGACGAGCTTGCCGTTGATGCGGCAGATGCTTTTGCCGCTCGCCAAAATGTCGCGGCGGAGCACCACCATCCCATCGCTGACATCAACGCCAATGTCCGCACATTTTTGGCAGCATGGATGGCGGTCGTCATCAAGCAAAAACAGCCCTTCGATTTCGGCCTTCTCTGCGCCGAAACGGACGAACTCAGACGAACCGCGCCCGCCGATGAGCAAATGAATGGCGTCGATGATGATCGACTTGCCGGCCCCTGTTTCGCCCGTCAACACCGTCAGCCCTTTATCAAACGACAACGAGAGCGATTCGATAATCGCGAAATTTTTAATCGACAGTTCAGCGAGCATTCCATCCTCCCCTTGAACGCTGGAATGGTGCCTGCCTTGTCCAGGCTGCCTTAATGATAAAACACGTGTTCACATCCCAACAAAGGACCGTCCCCGTTTGTTCCTCTCTCTGACGCAGAGGAAAGTCGGGCCGGTCCTCGGTTAAAGCATGGACAGCAGCTGGTTCGACACTTTTTTAGCGTCTTTTGGCGTCCGGCAGATGATTAAACACGTATCGTCGCCGCAAATCGTACCGACGATTTCGTCCCAGTCCAAGTTATCGAGCAGAACGCCGATGGCGTGGGCGTTGCCCGGCAGCGTCCGCAGCACGAGCAAGTTTCCGGTTCCGTCAAGCTTAATGAACACGTCAACGAGCGCCCGCTTCAGTTTTTGCAGCGGGTTGAAGCGCTGATCGGACGGAAGGCTGTACTTATAGCGGCCGTTGGCCATCGGCACTTTGACAAGCTGCATCTCCTTAATGTCGCGCGAGACGGTCGCCTGTGTGACGTTGAAGCCGGCTTCCCTCAGCCGGTCGACCAGCTCGTCTTGCGTCTCGATGTCGTTGTTCATGATAATCTCGCGAATTTTAATATGCCTTTGCCCTTTGTTCAAATCGCGCCACCTCCTCGTTCCCTAAGATGCGCAGTCGCGGCTCCGTCCGGCTGGGGGCGGGACTTCTTTCCGACGGTTGCTTAGGCGCCGTTTTCTTCCCCCTCTTTAAGGCTGAGGCGGGCGTGCGCTTCGCTGACGACGTCTGCAATCGGCTTGGCGAGCCGGTTTTCGCCTTCCCGCTCTTCGCCGGAATAGACCGCATGAAGCAAAAACTCGATATTGCCGTCGCCGCCGGTGATCGGCGAGTACGACAAATGAAGAACATCGAACCGTTCCGCGCAGGCAAACTGAACGATCGACTCCAGCACGTCGCGATGAACGGCCGGATCGCGGACGATTCCTTTTTTGCCAACCTTTTCTTTCCCTGCTTCAAACTGCGGTTTGACAAGCGCAATAACATCGCCGCCTGGAACGATGACCGTCTTGACGACCGGCAAAATGAGCCGAAGTGAAATAAACGACACATCGATGACCGCCACTTCCGGCAGCCCTTTTGTAAACAAATCCGGCGTCGCGTAGCGGAAGTTCGTCCGCTCCATGACGACGACGCGCTCATCTTGACGCAGCTTCCAGGCGAGCTGGTTGTAGCCGACATCGACCGCATAGGACAGTTTCGCCCCATGCTGCAAGGCGCAATCGGTGAAGCCGCCGGTCGAGGCGCCGATATCGAGGACAATTTTTCCTTTAACGCTGATCTGAAATTCGCGCAACGCTTTTTCGAGCTTCAAGCCGCCGCGGCTGACGTACGGGAGCGGGTTGCCTTTCACTTCAAGCGGGATATCCGTTGGCACTTTCTCTCCGGGCTTGTCGAGCCGGATGTCGTTCGAGTAGACGAGGCCGGCCATGATCGCCCGCTTCGCTTTTTCACGCGTTTCCGCCAGCCCGCGTTCAACAAGCAGCACATCGAGCCGTTCTTTTTTCCCTTTCATCATCTCAAGCCCTTTTCTGTTTTCTTGGCGCCATCGTTTTAATGCGGGCAACGATATGCGCGGCTGTCAGCCCAATTTCGCGCAGCAGCTCGCTGACGCTTCCGTGCTCAATAAACCGGTCAGGGATGCCCATCCGCTCGATCACCGCCTGATGGTAGCCGCGGTCATGGGCAAATTCAAGCACGGCGCTGCCAAAGCCGCCCTGCAGCACAGCTTCCTCGATCGTCAAAATCGGCAGGCGGCTTTCGAGCAGTTCAAGAAGCACCGCTTCGTCCATCGGCTTAATAAAGCGGGCGTTGACGACTTTGACCGAGACGCCTTCTTTCGCCAATTGGTCGGCAGCCTCAAGCGCCATGGAGATCGTTGTCCCAAACGTCAAGATCGCCGCATCGCGCCCATCGCGCAGCACTTCCCACGTGCCGATCGGAATCTCTTTCAGCTCCTCGTCAAGCGGAACGCCCAGGCCGTTTCCGCGCGGGAAACGCATGGCAATCGGCCCGTCATCGTAGCGGATAGCCGTATACACCATGTGCTGGCCTTCGTTTTCATCTTTTGGCATCATCAGCACCAAGTTCGGCACATGGCGCAAAAAGGCGATGTCAAACACCCCTTGGTGCGTTTCGCCGTCGGCGCCGACAAGCCCGGCGCGGTCAATGGCGAAAAAGACGTTTAAGTTTTGCCGGCATACGTCATGGACGACTTGGTCGTACGCGCGCTGCAAAAACGTCGAATAAATGGCCAAAAAAGGTTTCATCCCTTGCGTCGCCAGCCCGGCCGCCAGCGTCGTCGCATGCTGTTCGGCAATGCCGACATCAAACATCCGATCCGGAAATTCGCTTGCAAACCCTTCCAACTTCGATCCGACCGGCATCGCCGGCGTAATGGCCACGATGCGCGGATCCGTGCGCGCGAGCCGGCGCACCGTTTCGCTGACAAGCGCGCTCCACGACGGCCCGGCTTCCTTCGTTTTCACAAACGCACCAGTTTCAATTTTGTACGGGCCGGTGCCGTGCCACGTTCCCACTTTGTCGTTTTCCGCCGGACTGTAGCCTTTCCCTTTTTTCGTGATCACATGCACGAGCACCGGACCTTTCATTTTCTTCGCATAACGCAAATTTTCAAACAGATCCTCAAAATCATGACCGTCCACCGGTCCTAAATACGTAAACCCGAGCTCTTCGAAAAACACGCCGGAAACGAGCAAGTATTTTAAACTGTCTTTCAAACGTTCGGCCGTGGCCGCCAGCTTGCCGCCGACCGCCGGGATGCGCTTGAGCAACAATTCAAGCTCATCTTTCACCCACTGATATTTGCCGGCTGTTCGCAACCGTCCGAGGATGTTGTGCAGCGCCCCGACGTTCGGGGCGATCGACATTTCGTTGTCATTTAAAATGACAATCATATCCGTTTTTTCATGGCCGATATGGTTGAGCGCCTCGAGCGCCATGCCGCCGGTGAGCGCCCCGTCGCCGATGATCGGCACGATGTATTCATCCGTTCCTTTTAAATCGCGGGCGATCGCCATGCCCATCGCTGCCGACAGCGACGTTGAGCTATGGCCTGTTTCCCAGACATCGTGCTCGCTTTCGCTCCGCTTCGGGAAGCCGGACAACCCCTTGTACTGGCGGAGCGTGTCGAACTCAGCAGCGCGCCCCGTCAAAATTTTATGCACATACGCTTGATGCCCGACATCCCAAATGAGTTTGTCTTTCGGGCTGTCAAACTCCCGGTGCAGGGCGATCGTCAGCTCGACGACCCCTAAATTTGGGCCGATGTGTCCTCCCGTTTTGGACAGCTTTTCAATTAAAAACCGCCGAATCTCGGCGCTTAACTGTTTCAGTTCCGGAATGGACATCGTTTTTAACACGCGCGGATGTTCAATTTTCGTCAAATCCAAATGAGATCACTCGCTTTCATTCGGTCATTCTCCGAGCCGATTCCCTAGAATACAGGTAGTATTATTATACATGATTCGCCGCGAAAAATCGACTTTTTCCGCCAACGCCGGCCTTGGCGCCACTGTATGGCCGCGGCGCGAAGATGAAAGACCTATCATGGGGCGGAAGCAAAAAAGCAACACAGCCGCCCTTGCTCCGAAGCAAGGGCGGCTGTTCCGCTTTTAATGGTCGCGGGCGGCGACCAGTTCGCAAATATAGGCGAGCGCGGCGCCGTCAACGTCAGCGTTCCGTAAATGGCGCTGCGCCGCCTCGATATGGAACGCCAACTTTTCCTTCGCGCCGGCAAGCGACAGCAACGCTGGATACGTCGCTTTGTTGTTGCTTTGGTCGCTGCCGACCGGCTTGCCGATTTTTTCTTCTGCCCCTTCAATATCGAGAATATCATCGCGAATTTGAAAGGCAAGGCCTAGATGGGCGGCGAATTCGTCAAGCTCCCGCGTTTGCCGGGCATCAGCGCCGCCGATCAAGGCGCCGGCGTGCACGCTGTATTGCAGCATTTTCCCGGTTTTATGCCGATGAATGTATTCGAGCTCCGAAAGCGTCAGCGTTTTCCCCTCTCCTTCCATATCGGCTGCCTGACCGGCGACCATCCCTTCCGGACCGGCCGCTTTCGCCAGCCGTTCGATGAGCCGAAGCCGGACGGAAGGAGGGATGCGCTCATCGTCGATTTCGGTGATCAATTGAAACGCGTACGTCAACAACCCGTCCCCCGCCAAGATGGCCATCGCCTCGCCGAACACTTTATGGTTCGTCGGCTTGCCGCGCCGCAAATCATCGTTGTCCATGCTCGGCAAATCATCATGGATCAAAGAGTACGTATGGATCATTTCAATCGCGCAGGCGACGGGCAATCCGACCGCCGGGTCTTTGCCGAGCGCCCGAACGGTGGACAGAAGCAGCAACGGACGGATTCGTTTGCCGCCGGCCTCCAATGAGTACGCCATCGCCTTTTTCAGCTTCGCCGGCCCTTCTAAGCGCTCTATATAACGGGAGAGCGCTGTTTCCACCGCCTGTTTTTGCTCGTTGAGAAACTGTTCAACTGAAAGCTGCGCCACCGCTTACTCCTCCTCCGGCGAAAAAGGCACGAGCTGACCGTCTTCGCGCAACATATACTCGAGCTGTTTTTCGACGTGCTGCAGTTTATCATGGCAAAGTTTCGACAGCTTCATGCCTTCTTGAAAAAAGACGATCGCCTCTTCAAGCGGCACATTTCCTTCCTCGAGCCGTTCGACGATTTCCTCAAGCTTTTTCATCGCTTCTTCAAACGTCAGCTCTTTTTCTTCGCTCATATTGTTTTCTCCTCCACTCCCGTCACTTGACAATCGACTTGTCCGTCTTGAATCCGGATGGACAGGCGCTCGCCGACCTGAAGCTGGCCGATTCGTTTGACAAGCTCGCGCCGCTCATTGTACACCAAACTGTAGCCGCGCTCCATGATACGGAGCGGACTGAGCGCCTCAAGCCGCGCGACATGGGAACGAAAGCGGAGCGCATGGCGCTCTAAGGCGGTGCGCATCGCTTTTTCAAGCGCGCCGGCAGCCGCTTTTTGCCGCTCCTTCGTCCGCTCAAGCTCGGCCGCCGGGTGATGGCGCCACAGCCGCAGGCGCAGCTCACGCCATTGTTGGCGCTTCTTGTCGAGCAACCGTTCGCGCTGGCGGGCGAGCCGGTCGAGCAACACGTCAAGCTGCTGCTCTTTTTGTTCGTACAGCCGCCTTGGATAGCGGAAAGCGTACGATGCTTGAAGCCGCCGCAACCGTTCCTGGCTGGCAGCGAGCTGTTCTTTCATGGCGCGGATCATCCGCCATTTCCGCTCGGCGAGCCGCTCAGTCAGCTCCCCGACGTGCGGCGCAGCCAGCTCTGCTGCCGCCGTCGGTGTCGGCGCCCGCAAATCGGCGACAAAATCGGCGATCGTAAAATCGGTCTCATGGCCGACGGCGGAAATGACCGGCACGCGCGAAGCAAAGATGGCGCGGGCGACGATTTCTTCGTTAAACGCCCACAATTCTTCAATCGAACCGCCGCCGCGGCCGACAATGAGCACGTCAACCCCGCCGAACTCATTTGCCCGCTCGATGGCGCGCACGATTGACAGCGCCGCCCCGTCGCCTTGGACGAGCGCCGGAAACAAAATGATTTTCGCAAGCGGATAGCGGCGGCGGATCGTCGTCATAATGTCGCGCACCGCCGCTCCGGTCGGCGATGTAACAACGCCGATGCAGCGCGGAAACGCCGGAAGCGGCTTTTTATGGACGGGAGAAAACAGCCCCTCCGCCTCGAGCCGCTGCTTCAGCTGCTCATACGCCAAATACAGGCGACCGATGCCTTCCGGCTGCATTTCTTTTACATATAGCTGGTAGTTCCCATTCGGCTCATAGACGGAAATTTCCCCACGCACAAGCACGTTCATCCCATCTTCGGGACGGAACGGCAAATGTTGATTGTAGCCGGCAAACATGACCGCGGCAATGCGCGCCTGGCTGTCTTTTAAGGTAAAATACATATGGCCGCGCGAATGCTGCTTAAAGTTGGAAATTTCACCTTTCACCCATAAATCGCGCAAATGCGGGTCGACGTCAAATTTGCGCTTAATGTATTTCGTCAGCGCCCCGACGGTGACGTATTTCACTTCCATCGAAACCGCCTCACTTCACGGCGAGCTGCCGGGCCGCTTCGATCGTGTTGTGCAACAGCATCGTAATCGTCATCGGACCGACCCCTTTTGGCACCGGCGTGATATAGCCCGCCACTTCTTTGACGGCGTCAAAATCAACATCGCCGCACAGTTTGCCGCTCTCCAAACGGTTGACGCCGACATCAATGACGACAGCTCCCGGTTTGACGTGGTCCGGACCGATGAGACGCGCCTTGCCAACCGCGACGATCAAAATGTCAGCCTGCCGCGTGACGGCCGGCAAATCAGGCGTTTTCGAATGGGCGTAGGTGACGGTCGCATGCTCGCGCAAAAACAGCTGGCCGACCGGTTTGCCGACGATGTTGCTCCGGCCGACGACGACGACATGCTTCCCGGCAATGTCGATGCCGGCAGATTTGACCATCACGAGAACGCCATGCGGAGTGCACGGAAGAAACGCCGGCTGGCCGATCATCATTTTCCCGACGTTGATCGGGTGGAAGCCATCGACATCTTTTTCCGGGGCGATCGTTTCAATGACCGACCATTCGCGGATATGCTCCGGCAACGGCAGCTGCACTAAAATGCCGTGCACCGCCGGATCGCCGTTCAGTTCGCGGATTTTCGCCAACAGCTCCTCTTCGCTGATGGACGCCGGAAATGTGTAAAGAAATGAACGAATGCCCACTTCAGCGCACGCTTTTTGCTTCCCTTTCACATACGAATGCGACGCCGGATCGTCGCCGACAAGAATGACGGCCAGCCCCGGCTCAACGCCGCTTTCCTTCAACTTCGCTGTTTCTTCCGCCAACCCGGCGCGAATCGTTGCGGCCAGTTCTGCTCCGCTGATGATTTGTGCTGTCATCGTATCTCGTTCCCCTCTCCTTGTTCGTCCATCCATATCGGTTTGCCTGACTTGACGCCGAAAGCTTGCGCAGCCGGCGGCCTGTCCTATTTTTGCAGCGCCGCCTTCACTTTCGAAAGCACGCCGTTGACAAAACTCCCGGATTTCCAATCGCCGAATTTTTTCGCCAGCTCGACCGCTTCATCGAGGCTGACGCTCACCGGCACATCGTCGACATACTTCATCTCATACGTCGCCATGCGCAAGATGGCGCGGTCCACATTGGCCACCCGCTCAAGCGTCCACTTTTCCAAATTGGCACGCAACAGCTCGTCAATTTCCTCCTGGTGCTCGACGACGCCTAGTACAAGCTGGCGCAAAAATGGATCCGCTTCGCTGCTTCCTGCCACATTGGCCAGCGCCTCCTCCGGCGGAATGTGCCCGACGTCGATTTGAAACAGCGCCTGCAGCGCTTTTTCCCGCGCTTCATGCCGCTTCATTGCCTTCCCCCTCTCTAAATACGAACATTTATATTAAAATCTTATCATATTTTTCGGAAAAAGCCAGACCCTTCCCGTCGCCCGTCTTGCTGCCGATTTTACACCGCCGGCTCCGCTGATGGCCTCGTTCATTACAATAACAGACTTTGACGAAAAAAACAAAAGGCGGCTGCTCCGAAAGCAGCTGCCTTCTGTTTTTGTCACCGTTGTTCGACGGCGTCGTGCTCCTGTTTTCCGCTTTCAAACTGAATGCCGACGATGTGCACGTTTACTTCGCTCGTTTCCAAGCCGGTCATGTTCCAAAGCGCCTGGCGCACGTTTTCCTGCACCTTTTTCGCCACGTTCGGGATCGACGCGCCGAACTGGACGAAGCAATAAAGGTCAATGACAACCCCGTCATCGCGCAAATCGACTTTGACGCCTTTGCCGTGATGCTTTTTGCCAAACCGCTCGGCAACGCCAGCGGCGAAATTGCCGCGCATTTGCGCAACGCCATCGACTTCGCTGGCCGCGATGCCGGCGATCACCTCGATCACTTCCGGTGCAATTTCGACTTTGCCAAGCCCGGTGTACTCCTGTTCGGAGTTAAACATATGTTCAGACATGGGGCACCTCCTATTCCGCCTTCATAATATCATATAACTCCAAAAACTTCGTATTAAACTCGCCGCTTTGGAATTTCTCATGCTCCATTAATTTTATGTGAAACGGGATCGTCGTATGAATGCCTTCAATGACAAACTCCGAAAGAGCCCGTCTCATGCGGGCGATCGCCTCCTCACGCGTCGGCGCGTGAACGATCAGTTTGGCGATCATCGAATCGTAATACGGCGGAATCGTATAGCCCGGGTAGGCGGCGGAATCGACGCGCACGCCCGGACCACCCGGCGGCAAGTACATGGCGATTTTCCCCGGCGACGGCATAAAGTTTTTCGCTGGGTTTTCCGCATTGATGCGGCATTCGATCGCCCAACCGTTAAAGGAGACGTCCTCTTGGGTGAGCGACAGCTTTTCACCGGCAGCGACGCGGATCTGTTCTTTTACTAAATCGACACCGGTAATGAGCTCGGTGACCGGGTGCTCCACCTGAATGCGCGTATTCATTTCCATGAAATAAAACTGTTTGTTCCGGTGGTCATAAATAAATTCGACCGTGCCGGCGCCCGTGTAGTTGACCGCCTTGGCCGCCTTGACCGCCGCCTCGCCCATCCTCCGGCGCATGTCGTCGTCAAGGGCCGGCGACGGCGCTTCTTCGACAAGCTTTTGCAGCCGGCGCTGGATCGAGCAGTCGCGCTCTCCTAAATGAATGGTGTTGCCATATGAATCGGCGAGCACTTGAATTTCGACATGGCGGAAATCTTCGATATACTTTTCAATATAAACGCCAGGGTTGCCGAACGCCGTCGCCGCTTCTTGCTGGGTGATGTTGATGCCTTTGACGAGCTCTTCTTCGTTGCGAGCGACGCGAATTCCTTTCCCACCGCCGCCGGCCGTCGCTTTGATGATGACCGGGTAACCGATTTCAGCGGCGATCGCCCGCGCCTCCTCAAGACTTTCAATAACGCCGCGCGAGCCCGGCACAATCGGCACACCCGCTTCCCTCATCGTCTCGCGGGCGATGTCTTTAATCCCCATTTTGGCGATCGCTTCCGGGCTCGGGCCGATGAACGTGACATTGCATTCGCGGCACAGCTCGGCAAACGCCTCGTTCTCCGCCAAAAAGCCATAGCCCGGGTGAATGGCGTCACAGCCGGTCAACGTGGCAACGCTCATGATGTTGGTGAAATTCAAATAGCTGTCTTTCGAGGCGGTCGGCCCGATGCAGTACGCCTCATCCGCCAGCTGCACATGCAAGGCGTCGCGGTCAGCCTGCGAAAAGACGGCGACCGTCTCAATGCCGAGCTCCCGGCAGGCGCGAATAATGCGGACGGCGATTTCCCCGCGGTTCGCCACCAACACTTTTTTGATCATCGTCCGTTCTCTCCCTTATTCAGGCTTGACCAAAAACAACGGCTGACCGTATTCGACGAGCTGGCCGTTTTGCACGAGCACCTCGACAATTTCGCCATCGACTTCCGCTTCAATTTCATTAAACAGCTTCATCGCCTCGATGATGCAAACAACCGTATCTTTTTTCACTTTGTCGCCCGGCTTCACATACGGCGGCTTGTCCGGCGCCGGCGCTGCGTAGAACGTGCCGACCATCGGCGATGTAATTTGATGCAAGTTGCCTTCCACAGCCGGCTTTGCTTCTTTGGCCGCCGTCGGTTCCGTTTCCGGCGCCTGCTTCACTTCCGAAGCCGCCACTTGGACAGGCGCAAGCGCCGGGGCCGCCGTCGGTTCGACCGCTGCCACTGCCTGTGCGGGCGCCGCCGGTGCGGCTGCCGGTGCAACGGCGACAGCAACCGCTTTTTTCATATGTACTTTCGTTTCTCCTTGCTCATATACAAATTCATCGATTGAGGATTGATCGACCAACCGAATCAATTCGCGGATTTCTTGAATTTTCATCGTTCTCACACCTTTCTCCAAGTGTCAGCCCGTCTTTCGCAGGCGGTGATCAAACGTATTCATAACGATTATACACACAACTGCAGGGCAAACGAAAGGTTTTTATGCAAAAAAAACTGCTCTGGCAAAGAGCAGCGCGTTCATCCGGCCGGCTGGAACTCGACGGTGACATATTGGGCATCCGGAATTTCTTTTTTCACCATATGAATGACTTCATTCGCCGATTTAGATGAGCTTTGTTTCGCTTTGATCGTCACGCGCACTTGGTTGTCATCGGCGCGCACGAGCACGTCTTCATACCCGCCTTTCGATTTGATGAGCGTCTCCAACGTTGCTTCTTTTTCGGACAATGCTTGCAATTTTTCAATTTTGTCGAGCGCTTCACTTTTTTCTTCCTCCGTCGCGTTCGCTGAAGCGACAATGGCGTTCAGCTCATCGCGCAGCCGGCTCCGTTCATCCTCAATTTTCATGCGCAGCGCTGTAAACAAATCATCGCCTGCGGTTGACGGCTCCTCTTTCGCTCCAGTCTCTTCCACCGCTACGCTTGGTTGTTTGGCCGGCTTTTCTGTTTTCTCATTCGCGGTGAGCGCCGGGCTGTTGCCCATCTCTTTCGGCGCCGTGACATAATACACCGACAGTACGACTACTAAGCTTAGCATCGTCAACAGCCATACCGTTTGTTTTTTCAACATGGCGATCTCCTCTCCCCTTACTTGAGTCATTTTTTCGGCAAGACCGCGACGCGGTAGCTCGGAACGTTTAACACGCGCGTCACCGCCTCGACGATCCATTTTTTAATTTGCAAGTTGTCGGCCCCTTTGGCGACGACAAGCACACCGCGAATATCCGGCTTTTTCGTGGCGACAACAAGCGGCGTTTCCTCGTCGCCATTGCGGATGATGATCACTTCTTCGTTTGTCGACTGATTTTCAATCGTCCGTTTTCCGCCTTCCTTGTCGCTTTCTTCGGTCGTTTGCTGCTGGGTCGAGCGTTTTTTCTCAAACAGCTTCAGCTCGGTTGAGTCAAGGTTGACGACAACGGTGACATCCTCAACCCCTTCAATTGCTTCGAGGGCGGCTTTCAACTCCTTCTCGTACCGTTCCTCATAGGCGGCGATCACTTTATCCTTTGTCTCCTTGCTCGACAAAAACGCCGGCTCGGACGGGGATTCCGGCTGATTGGCGGAAGGCTTGGCTTCGGCATCGTCTGCGCTACCTGCAAAGTGACTCGCCGCCATGAGCGCCACACCGGCCAGCAGCAGGACAACGACATATGAGAACGGCATGTGTTTTCGCGCCCCTTCCCCGTTCCCGTCTTTGGGCGGGGAAGAAAGAAATCGTTTGAAAAACGAGAGCATCCCCCCTATTCCCTCCCTCTAAATTGCACGGCAATTTTATTTTCATCGACTTCCCATTTGCCGGCGAGAAAGGCGCGCACCTCTTCAGCCAGCGAGGCATCGCTCTCGGGCAAAGCCGGCGGCTTTATTGTATCGATGACAACCGGCTCCACCGCGCTGGAAGGGCGTTGTTTCAAAAGCGCCACTTCAATCGTCTTGATGTCCTCTGGCATACGCCAATTTTCGTTGTGATCGGCGTAAACTTTGACATCAGCCTTCAATCCATACTTTTCCATCAACTCCCCGTTTACGTCGTTTTCGAGCTGGACAGCCATTTGTTCTAAAATATATGCGCGTTGTGAAGCTTGTATTTCTTTTTTCTGTTGTTCCATTTGATTTTTTATCTCCTCTTCCCCCTTGAAGCCTTCGGAAAAACGGGCAAGTGCTGAAGCGACAAGCTGATCCGGATCCGCCGAAGCCATCCGGAGCACCGGCGTCAACATAATTAGGAGAAGCAAAAGTCCGACGACCATTTTGACATATTTTTGCATCGTCCCGGACGGCAGCAAAAAATCGATGATGATGGCAAACAACAAAAACAAAATGATGTTCGTCACCCATTCAATCACAAGCTGCATAACGTTCCTCCTAGCGGACCATCATCGTAATATTCCCTGCCATAACCATGACGGTGAGGCTGAAGAAAAACATGAGCGAGACGATCAAAAGCGCCGCGAGCACATAGGCGATGCTTTTGCCGATAATGTTGAGGCAAGACAGCACCGGACTGCCGCCAAGCGGCTGCAACAGCGCGGCTGATAGTTTGTAGATGATGACGATGGCGAAAATTTTCACCGCCGGAAAGATGGCAATCATCAACAACACAGCCACCCCGACCAATCCGACCGCATTTTTGAGCAGCATCGAAGCGGCAACGACCGTATCGGCTGCATCAGTAAACAGCTTGCCGACGACCGGGATGAAGTTGCCGGTGACAAATTTCGCCGCCCGCAGCGCCACCCCGTCCGCCACCGCCGCTGTTGCCCCCCGCACCGACATAACGCCAAGGAAAACCGTCAAAATGAGGCCGAGCAAACCGAGGGCGGCCTTGTTCAACAAATCGGCAAGCTGGGTCGCCTTGTACCGGTCGCTGAGCGTGCTGACGACACTTAAAAGCGCCGCTAGCAACAGAAGCGGGAGCGTGACATATTCCACGACAACGCCGGTTGTGTTCATCAAAAACAAAATGATCGGATGGAAAAACGCCGCCGATACGACGCCGCCGGAGGAGGCGAGCAAGGCGAGCAAAAGCGGAACGAGGGCGATGATAAAATGGCTCATCGTCCGCACCGCCTCGAGCGCATAGCCGGTTGCGAGGCGGAAGCTGTTTAAGGCGAGCAATAACAGCACCATGTAGACGACGGCGTGGGCGATTTTGCTTACCTCCTGCTGGGCGAACGCGTTTTGCAGCGATTGCAGCACGGTGCTGAAGACAGCGAGCAAAATGAGCGTCCCAAGCAGCTTCCCGTTGACTTGCAGTTCATAAAATAAATAACGGGCGAGCGCTTTCAGCCACTCGACGGGCGACCATTGCCGGTCGCCGCTTAAAAAATCGGAGAGCGGCCCTTTTTCGCTTTCCGGCAAAAAGCCCCCATACTCATGGACGATCGTTTCCCAATAACGGCGGATGTCGCTGACATCCAAATGAGCGAGCTGCTCGCTGACGTACGGCCCATCGCTCGCAGCTTGTACGACGAACGGGCAAAAAAAGAGAGAGAGCAACCCCGCAATGAGGAACGCTGTCCGCTTCAATCCGTTCCCTCCTTATCGCGCCGCCGGAATGAGGCTGATGACCGCTTCAATGATGGCAGTCAAAATTGGGACGGCGAGCGCCAAAATGACGATTTTGCCGCCGAGCTCAATTTTGGCAGCGATCGCCCCTTGGCCGGCGTCTTTGGAAATTTGCGCGGCAAACTCGGCGATGTAGGCAATGCCGATAATTTTCAACATCATTTCCAAGTACACCATTTGAATGTGGGCGCCTTCCGCCATCTCCCGCAGCGTCAGCAAAATATTGCTGATTTGGTCAACAAGAAGTAAAAAAATGGTGCATCCGACAAAAACAGTCAATAAAAAGGAGAGGCTCGATTTTTGTTCTTGCAGCAGCACAACGAGGAACGTCGCCACCAACCCGAGGCCGACGATTTGCAAAATGTCCATGGCCTCTCCCCCTATCCGCGGAACAAAAAGACATCTTTAATTTTTTGAAACAAATCGCTTACAATCGAAGCGACCATAAACAAAATATAAATAAAGCCGAGCAGCGTCACCCACTGGGCGTATTCTTTCCTTCCCATCTGGTCGAGCACCGTATGCAAAAACGCGATGACGATGCCGACGCCGGCGATTTTTAAAATGATATCGACATCGATGCCCATTCGTCCTGCCTCCTGTCTACATGAGTAAAATGACGAGCAGCAGCCCGGCTAACACGCCTAAACTTTTCGCCATTTTGCCATAGCGCGCCTGATCGTCCAGCGCCTCCGCTTCCTCCCGCTCAAGATGGGCGAGCGCCAAGGCGATTTGCTGTTGCTGGGTGAGCCGGTCATACTGGCCGAGCGTGGCGCCAAACTGTTTCATTACTTCCCACTCTCCTTGTTTGAGCGCGGTCTTCCCCCATACAGCCCGCAAGCTTTTTTCCCATGCTTCGGCCACGCTCGTTTCACACGCATGCAACGCCGCCGCAAACTGGGCAAACAGCTCGCCAATCGGAGCGGCCGTCTGGCGGGCGATATGCTGAGATGCCTCGGCAAGCGGCGTATGTCCGTACATCACTTCCGCTTCGAACGCCCTGAGCGCCGCTTTCAGCTGGCGAAGCTGGCGCGGCCGTTCGTACAAGGCGCGGGCGGCTGCCATCCCCATCCAAGTGGAGGCGGCAAGAATCAACAAGGCGCCCAGCCACTTCATCGGCCCGCCACCGCCCGCTCGTACAGCACGGCGCCGTTGGCGTCAACAATGCGCCGGATGAAGCCGGGATGCGGGACGTTCGTCAACTCAATAAACCGTTCAAACACCCGTTGCTCCATGACCGGACGCAGCGTCGGCCGCTGCCAAACATCTCGAACGGTGCGCCCGTGCACGGTCGTCCATATCGAAACGCCGGCATTCGCCGCCTCCAGCACCGCTTCGCTGTCTTCCTCGCGCCCAATTTCATCCACAATCATGACATCCGGACTCATCGAGCGAATCATCATCATCATCCCTTCCGCTTTCGGACAAGCGTCCAACACATCAAGGCGTGGGCCGAACGAAAATTGCGGAATGCCTTTCACGCAGCCGGCGATTTCCGACCGCTCGTCAACGATCGCTACCTTTTGCGCCGGAATGCGCCCAGTTCCGCTGCTGATCAGGCGCGCCGCGTCGCGCAACAGCGTCGTTTTGCCGGTCTGCGGGGAACCGATGATCATCGTATGGCGCCAGCGCCCATCATACACATACGGAATCAGCGGATCGGCAATGCCGATTTGCTCTTTGGCAATGCGGATGTTAAAGGAGGCGACATCGCGGATGGCTTTCACCTTGCCCCCTTCTGTAACGACTTTGCCGGCGAGCCCGACGCGATGGCCGCCTTCAATCGTCATAAATCCACGCCTCAGCTCCTCTTCGACGGCATAAATCGAATAATGGCTCAACTTGTTGAGCAAGTACACGCCGTCCTCTTTCGTCACTTCATATGGCAGCAAGCGGGCCTTCCCATCGACGATCACTTCAAGCGGCCGGGAAATACGGATGCGGATTTCTTCGATGCTGCGCCCCCAGGAAGGCATCTGCTGCAACACAGCGGCGATCGTTTTCGGCAAAATTCCCCATACCGCTTCCATGGCCCTCCCCCTTTTTGGTGGACTAGTCTATATGTATGGGCGGAAGATGCTGTTTATGCCTTACTTGTAAATGCCGAACAAAATGAGCGCCACCCCGAGCGCGATGAACGCGAGCCGAGAAAACGAAAGCTCATCCGCCAGCGAAAGCAGACCGATCGCCATCGTTACGATCAGCACAGTCGGGCCGACAGCAGCGAGCACGGCGTTAATGGCGAGCGCCTTTCTTACATCATTAAAGACCAACATCAGCAGCGCTGCACTCAGTTCAATAAGCGCCGACAACATTCGCATGCCCGCCATCGCCAAAACGGACGAATCGATCGATCGCAGCCAATGTTTCATGTGTCCCTCCTCAAATAGAGATGGATTAGTACAAACGTATGCGGGAACAAGCCGTTTCAGAAGAAGTTTTTGCCGGTGAAAACGGGGATGGACAACGAAGCAGGACGGGGCACCTTTGGCGCATAAAAACAGCACCGGCCCGGAACATTCCGGATCAGTGCTGCCCTTGTTCAGGTTCTTACGCCCGTGACACGTATGTGCCGTCAGCCGTATTGATGATGAGGGTGTCGCCTTCGTTGACGAAAAATGGCACTTGAACGACAAGGCCGGTTTCAAGCTTGGCCGGTTTCGAACCGCCGGAAGCGGTGTCGCCTTTAATGCCCGGCTCGGTTTCAACAACTTTCAGCTCAACGGTATTCGGCAGCTCGATGCCGATCGTTTCGCCCTGGTACATCATGATGAACACTTCCATATTTTCTTTCAAAAACTTGAGCTCATATTCGATTTGCTTTGCCGGCAGCTCAATTTGCTCATATGTTTCCATGTCCATAAAGACGTGTTGATCGCCGTTGGCGTACAAATATTGCATTTTGCGCGTGTCAATTTGCGCCCGGTTCACTTTTTCGCCGGCGCGGAACGTCCGCTCTTGAATGGCGCCGGTGCGCAAATTTCGCAGTTTCGAACGGACGAACGCCGCACCCTTGCCCGGCTTGACGTGCTGAAACTCAAGGACGCGCCAAATCTCGCCGTCGACCTCGATGGTAAGTCCTGTGCGAAAATCGTTGACTGAAATCATTGCCCGAAATCCTCCTCACGCTATCCGTTATAAAATGATCAGTTCTTTCGGCGAATGAGTGAGCGCTTCGTTCCCATCGGCGGTAATGACCGCATCATCCTCAATGCGCACCCCGCCGAGCCCCGGGATGTAAATGCCGGGCTCGACCGTCACAACCATGCCCGGCTCCAGCACCGCATCGGAGCGGGCCGAAAGCGTCGGCCCTTCGTGAATTTCAAGGCCGATGCCGTGGCCGGTTGAATGTCCGAAATAATCGCCATACCCTTGTTCGCGAATATAATCGCGCGTCAGTGCGTCAGCCTCTTTGCCGGTCATGCCCGCTTTGATCCCGCGCATGCCGCGCCGCTGCGCTTCAAGGACAATGCCATAAATCGTTTGCAGCTCAGCGCTGACTTGGCCGACGGCGACCGTCCTTGTCAGGTCGGAACAATATCCCTTGTAGTAAGCCCCGAAATCAAGCGTGACGAGTTCGCCGCGCTCGATCGTTTTTTCGGACGCCACCCCGTGCGGCAGCGCCGAACGGTAGCCAGAAGCGACGATCGTATCGAAGGAGGACGAAGACGCCCCTTGTTTGCGCATAAAAAATTCAAGCTCATTCGCCACTTCAATTTCTTTGACGCCCGGACGAATGAACGACAAAATATGAGCAAATGCAGCATCGGCAATTTCCGCTGCTTCCTTTAATATCTTAATCTCTGCTTCCGACTTAATCAAGCGCAACTTTTCCACGACATGGGATGTCGGCGCAAGCTCGGCATCAATCGCCTCTTCATACGCCTTGTACGCCGCATACGTCACATGCTCCTGCTCAAAGCCGAGCGTTTTGATCCCGAGCCGCTTCACTTGTTTCGCGATTTCATCGACGATCGGTCCGCTGTGCTGGACGATTTCAAATCCTTCAACTTGCTTGGCCGCCTGCTCGACATAGCGAAAATCCGTAATAAAGACCGCCCCTTGGCGGCTGACAAGCGCAACGCCGGCGGTGCCAGTGAATCCGGTAATGTAGCGGCGGTTGCAGCCGTTTGTCACCAACAGCCCGTCAAGATGCTGCTCTTCAAGCAACGCTCGAAGCCTTTCCAGCTTTTCCATGTTTCATTCTCCTCTGCCCATGAATATTGTAATACAAAGGCGATGTGATACGTTGGCGGTTGCCGATGCGCGAGATCGGCTGCGCCTAAAAAATATGGAAACCTTCTTTATTTTACCATGATCGCAGCAGTTTCCGCCATATGCGCCTGCTTTGGCCGACAGCTTAGCTTCCTTCCTTGGCCGCCTGCGGTTCAGCGCTTGGCGACGGCCGGTTCATTTCCTGCGCCTCGAAAGAAACCGAATACCCGACAAACACGCCGTACAAAATGTACAAGCAGAGCGTTGTAATGACCGTATTCGTCTCTAAATCCGCAACCGGCTTCACGTTCGGAAACAGCGGATTGAGCAAATAAAACACCACTACCCAAAGCGCAGCGCCATACAACATTCCCGCCCACATGCCGCGGATGTTCCTTAGCAGTGCATAGTAAAGAAGCGCCGCCGCAATGGAAATGATGCCGATCAACACAATAGCCGCATAATTGCCGGCTTTGCCGTATTTCCAATCGCCGGCGACCCACGGGATGAGAACCATGTTCGGACTGATTTCGCTGAAGTTGAAAAAGTAAGCCAAATAGCCCATCAAGCTCCAAAACACCCCGCCGACAAATCCGGTGATAATCGTTTTTTGCACGAGCGTCATCGGCCGTTCCGTTTTTTCTTGCTCCAGTTTTCCTTTCTGTTCCGCCATCATGCTACACCTCCTTGTCTGTTAGTATGACCTGCAATTTGCCGCCCCATGAATCAAGCAAAAAAATGACCGCCTCTGTGTAAATAATGGATTTTTTGGAAATCATAACAGTAACATCAACCTAGAGGTTTCCGGACGTTTCTTGTAGAATAAAATAATAAACATAAAAAATAGGTTGGTGTTTGCCCGATGAAACAAGAGAAACCGTTATACGGCGGCCAGGCGGTTGTCGAAGGGGTCATGTTTGCCGGCAAAACGCATTCTGTCACCGCCATTCGCCGCACCGATGGAACGATCGAGTACTTTTCCGCACCGCGCCGCGCCAATCCGACGCTGGCCGCCTTCAAAAAAATCCCGTTTGTCCGCGGCATCGTCGCCATTATTGAAGCGAGCGCAACCGGGGCCAAACATTTGCAGTTTGCAAGCGAACGGTATGACGTCGCCCTAGGGGAAGAACAGACGGAGGCCGAAAGCAGTTCCAACCTGACGCTGATTCTCGGCGCCGCCGCGATCGGCGTGCTCTCGTTTTTGTTCGCCAAAACGGTGTTCACGCTCATCCCAGCGTTGCTCGCCGCCGCTTTCAAGCCGCTCATCCCGGGAAAAACGGGGCAAATTTTGCTTGAAGGGGCTTTTAAGCTCGCCTTATTGCTCGGCTACATTTACTTTATTTCCTTGACGCCGCTTGTAAAACGTGTCTTTCAATACCACGGGGCGGAACATAAAGTGATCAACGCCTATGAAGCAGGCTGGCCGCTCACTGTCGAACATGTCCAACGCGCCTCGCGCCTTCACTACCGGTGCGGTAGCAGCTTCATTTTATTTACCGTCATCGTCGGCTTGTTTCTGTATTTGTTCGTGCCGACCGATCCGCTTTGGCTGCGGATTGTGAACCGGCTCGCCTTAATTCCGGTCGTGCTCGGCGTTTCGTTTGAGGTGCTGCAGTTTACAAATAAATGGAGGGACATTCCGTTGCTGCGCTGGCTGGGCTATCCCGGTCTATGGCTGCAGCGGCTGACGACAAAAGAGCCGGACGACGACCAAGTGGAAGTGGCCATCGCTTCGTTCCAGCAGCTTCTTCGTTTAGAGGCGGAAGCGGAAGCGAAAAAAGCGGTGCAGTAATCGTAAAGGGGGTGGATTCATTGCGGCACAGGGCTGTTCACCCGCTCGCCGGACTTATGATTTTGCTTGGGACGCTTGGCATTGTGTATACCCTTTTTGCCCATCCGACGGTGCTGTTTCGCCAGCTGTTGTTTGTTGCGCTGTTTGCAGCCGCGATTTATCTCTTTTACCGTTTCGTCTACCAACGCCGCACTAGCAAAGAACGATTGTCGTATCTAAAAGCGGTGCGGCAGTCGAAAAAGCTTCATCCCCGCTCCGCGCACAAGCAGCCGAAGCCGGCGAAACTAAAACGGCCGTTGAAAAAGCGAATGGCGACTCCGCATTTGACCGTCATCGAGGGCAAAAAAGGCAAAAAAAAGAATCGGGCTTCCTTTTAGCTTGATTCTTTTTTGTTTTGGGCGCTCAAAACGCCCACCGCCGCAAAAACTGCCGCGCCCGCTCGCGCCCATAGTCAATGAGACGCCGGCGCGCTTCCAGGTCGATGGAAAAATCGGTCGCAAGAACGTTTTCCACCGGCAAAAAGATGATGTTTTTTTCATGGCGGCGCGAAATATAGCGGGCGTCATGCGCCTCTTTCATCGCCTCAAACAACGCTTCGTACAAATCAAGCGCGTTGGCAATGCGCCGTTTCGGCCGCTGGCCGGGCTTGGCGCTCAATTGAACGCCGAGCACCGGCCGTTTTTTCGTTTCTTTTTCTTCATCAAAGAGAAACAGCGGAAAGTTGCTGAGCACCCCGCCGTCAACGATGAGGGAGGTGCCGTCCCGTCCGTGAAGGCGGACCGGCTCGAAAAAGTACGGAATGCTCGTGCTCATCCGCACCGCCTTGGCGATCGAAAACGAGCCGGGGTCAATGCCGTATATCGCCAAATCATCCGGCAGCACGACGATGCGCCCGTTCGTCACATCGGAGGCAACGATATACAAACTGTCAGCTGGTACATCCCGAAACATACGCACTCCGCGGGCAGCGAGCGCCGATTCGATCCACTGTTCAAACACGTTTCCCTTATAAACTCCTAAATGCCAATATAGACGCACCCACTTCCAAACAGAAAACGGAACCCACGACGCCCGTTCATCCAAAAACTGCTCCAGCCTAAGCTCCTCGAACAACTGCGTCATCTCACGGGCGGTGTATCCAGCCGCCAGTAGCGCAGCAAGCAGCGCCCCGGCGCTCGTCCCGGCAAGCCGCTTCCAGCGCAGCCCTTTTTCTTCAATGGCCTCATACGCCCCCAGCAACGCAAACCCTTTCACTCCGCCGCCGGAAAAGACGAGATCAATGTCCATCGCCGCCTCCCCTTTCTCGCTGTTTATATATATGTAAGAGAAAGAAAAGGCGTTTAGTACGAAAAACAAAAAAGAGCAAGCAGTCGCTTACTCCCCTTGCTCATTGCGCTTTTGCACGTCGCGCAGCGCCTCAAGACGGCGTTCGTCCTCTTGAAAATATTGCACCAAATCGCCAATCCGGTCGATGGCGTTCCAACTCAAATGGTGTTCAATCCCTTCCACATCGCGGTAAATGTTTTCTTCGTTGACGCCAATGAGGCGAAGAAACTGCTCAAGCAGCTCATGGCGGTACACAAGCCGTTGGCCGATTTTTTTTCCTTTCGGCGTCAAGACAAGGCCGCGGTACTTTTCATACACCAAATATTCATCTTTATCGAGCTTTTGCACCATTTTCGTCACTGAAGAAGGGTGAACGGACAACGCTTCCGCGATGTCCGAAACGCGGGCATAGCCTTTTTCTTCAATCAACAAGTAAATTTGTTCAATATAATCTTCCATGCTCGGTGTCGGCAACGTTTGTCCCCTCCTGCAACGTTTGCCTGCCGCCAGCAAATCCCCCGGCCTATACCGTCACTCCGATGCGTCGGCCCTTTTGGCAGACAAAAAGAGCAATCATTTCTATTGTACCATAAAAGGGGCATTACGTAAAATACTGCACCTCAGCCGCCGGGAAAAAGCGGGTAATGTACGAACGCATCGTTTCCTCCAGCTCCTGCGCCTCCTCGTCACGATACACGTATTTGCCGATGCCGTACCGCCCCCACTTATACTTGCGCTTCGATTCGTCCAAATCGAGCTTGGTTTTCGGGTAACGCTGCTCGATGACCCGCTTGGCCGGCTTGGTAAACCGATGCTGGATGAGCTCAAACGTCAAACTAGATAAATCCACTCCTTTCAAAACATTCGTACTCCTTTGCGATTTGCCATGACAGCTCATAAACGCAATGATACAATAAAACTAAGCTGAAAGGGGGGATGCAGAATGTCTCACGAGCTTGTCGAATTGCTTCGCTCAGTGCTGAAAGAGGAGTTGCAGCCGATTCATGAACGCCTCGACCGACTAGAAGCCGGACAACAGCGCCTCGAAGAACGGCAACAACGCCTCGAAGAACGACAACAGCGCCTCGAAGAACGACAACAGCGCCTCGAGGAAAAGTTGGACCATTTCATCATCGAAACGCGCAGCCATTTCAAAAAAATCGAGGACGAGCTGGCTGAGCATCGGCGTATGTTCGAGATACTGTCACATGATTGGCGTAACGCGAACATTGCGATTGAATATTTAAATCATAAGATCGGCCAGCACGATCTGGAAATGTATCAACTCAAAAAGCGGCTCGAACTCCAAGAAACAAAATAAAAGCGTATGCCCGATGACCGGCGCATACGCTCTAACTGCTTAGCTTACCCACGCTTGCGAATGCGGAAATTGTCTTCCAACAGCACCCAGTTTTCCGGATACGGATACCCGAGCACCCAGTAGCTGATTCCGCGCAATCCGTATTCTTTCACCAAGTCAAATTTCGCCAACGCGCTGCGGGCGTCCTCAAACCACACTTCATGTTGTCGCCCTTGTTCATCTGTATAGCGGTAAAACGGCGAGGCGGCCGCCGCATCGTATTGGATGGACGCCCCGTAGCGAATGGGGCTAGCCGGTTCGGGTCGCTCAGTTCATTGGCGGCGACAATCCGCTCGAGTGGAACGCCGTAACGCTGAGCCAACTGCCAAAGCGTCTCCCCGCGCTTTACGACATGAACAATCATGACGCTCCCCCTTTCGTTCCCTCCTTTTACCACTACATCTTGGCTTTTGCCTTTTATGTAAAAAAACGCCGGTTCCTCTACGGAAACCAGCGTTTCATCCATCCAAACCCATCCGTATCACCATTACAGGCCGCACTTCAGCTGGGCGCCGCAGTTCGTGCACGTGTTGCAGCCGCCGATCTCTTCAACCGTTCCTTCGCGGCAAATCGGGCAAATGTTGCCGATTTCGGAGCCGATCGTCACATCGGTGGCGCGCACATCTTGAATCGTATCGACAAGCACGACGGCGCGTTTTGTTTCTTTTTCCTCTTGTTCTTCTGGAAGCAGTTCTAGCTGTTCTTCGATCCGGTTTTCTTCCGCTTTCAACGTCAACACTTGCGCATCGCGGCTGCCGTCGACGTAGACGGTGCCGCCTTTCGCGCCGCCGCGCCATAAACGCTCGTACACTTTTTGCACTTGCTCGACGGTGTAGCCTCTCGGCGCGTTGACCGTTTTCGACAAGCTCGAGTCGACCCAGCGCTGAATGATGCATTGCACATCGGCGTGCGCTTCCGGCGGCAAGTCCATCGCCGTCACAAACCAAGGCGGCAAATGGTTCGGGTCGGCTTCCGGATGTTTGTCCAAATATTCTTGGACAATGTCCGCTTTCACTTCGATAAATTTACCCAAGCGCCCGCTCCGGTAGTACGAGAACGAGAAGTACGGCTCCAGCCCGGTTGAGACGCCGACCATCGTTCCCGTCGATCCTGTCGGCGCCACCGTCAGCAAGTGTGAGTTGCGGATGCCGTATTTCAAAATATCTTGGCGAATGTCATCCGGCATCCGTTTCATGTAACCGGTGTTGATGAACGCTTCGCGCAACTTTTGCGTTTCTTCTTCCGTTTCGCCGACCAAAAACGGGAAGCTGCCTTTTTCTTTCGCCAGCTCGATCGAGGCCCGGTAAGCGGTCGTGGCGATCGTGCGGAACAGTTCGTCCACAAGTTGATTTCCTTCCTCGGAGCCGTACGCTTTTTCGCAGTAAATGAGCAAGTCGGCAAGCCCCATGACGCCAAGGCCGATGCGGCGCTCGCCGAGCGCCTGTTTTTTGTTTTCCTCAAGGAAGTATGGCGTAGCATCAATGACGTTGTCTTGCATCCGCACCCCGATTTCAACCGTACGCTTCAGTTTTTCATAGTCCACGACTTTCCGCTCTTTGTCTACCATGTTCGCCAAGTTAATGGCGGCCAAGTTGCAGACCGAATATGGCGCAAGGGGCTGTTCCCCGCACGGATTGGTCGCCACGACTTTTTGTCCGTACGCGCGAGCGTTCGTCATTTCATTGGCATTGTCGATGAAGAAAATGCCCGGCTCGGCTGAATACGTCGCACAAATGTTGATCAACTTCCAAAGCTCGCGGGCGCGGATTTTCCGGTAGACGCGGACGCGGTAGCCCATTTGTTCCCATTCGCGCACATCGCCGACTTCATGCCATTTTTCATTGTAAATGCGCATTTCTTCTTCAGAATACGTTTCTACGTCCGGGAAGCGCAGCGCGTATTCTTCGTCCTTTTCGACCGCTTCCATGAATTCTTTCGTCAAGCAGACGGAAATGTTCGCACCGGTCAAAAAGTCCGGGTTGTGCACCGTGTATGTACCGCCGGTGCGCAGTTTTTCTTCGGCATCTTTGATAATTTCCTCTGTGAAGCCGCCGTAGTCAGGCGCGTTTTTGTACCGGACGATCGCTTCGTACATCGTTCGCTCCCGCTCGGTGAGCGGCGTGAATTTCAGTTTGTCGCGCGCTGCTTTTTTGATGCCCTCGTCTTCCATATTTTCAAGCAGGTAGCGCAAAATGCGCGGGTTTTGCATTTTCGAGACGATGAATTCGATAATGTCCGGGTGCCAGTCGGCCAGCATAATCATTTGGGCGCCGCGGCGGGAGCCACCTTGCTCGACAAGGTGGGTCAGCTTCGCAATGTCGTCAAGCCATGAGACCGACCCGGACGATTTGCCGTTCACCCCACGCGCAAGCGTATGGCGCGGCCGCAATGTCGAGCCGTTCGTCCCAACGCCGCCGCCGCGGCTCATAATTTCCATCACCTGCTTCCGATGTTCGGAAATGCCTTCGCGCGAATCTTTCACAAACGGCATCACATAGCAGTTGAAATACGTCACTTCCTTGCCTGAACCCGCCCCGTACAACACGCGGCCGGCCGGAACAAAATTCAAGCTGGCGAGCTCTTGATAAAACTTTTCGAACCACTCTTTCCGCTTTTCTTCGGTCTTTTCCACCGCCGCCAGCCCGGTCGCATTGCGCTTGGCGATTTGCTCATAGAAAATCTCGAGCGGCTTGTCGATAATGTCGAGCGATCGAAGGACAATGCCGGTTTCCGCCTCCTCGCCTTCGAGCACGTGCCGGTATTCGTCTTCAATCAACACGCGCGCTTTTTTCGCCTCCCAGTCAATATCGACGATAAAACCGAGACCGCGGGCTGGGAATTTCGGGTCCTCCTTGATCGTCAACACAACGAAATCGCCCGGTGTGAGCGTCAGCTTTTCCGTATCCTTAAACGAATAACGGTCCAACATGACCAAACGGGATACGCCTTTATGGGTGATGTGCATATCCGGCGTAATCGGATGCACTTGCGGAAATAGGCGGATATCCTCGTTCAGCTTGTCAATATTGATTTTCATTTTTTCGGACGACGCCACCGTCATTCTCCTATCTCTCCTCTTTTATATAATTATATAATCTCTCATGTTTTTGCCAATGTTGCCCTGTCTTCTCTACCTTACCATATCAAACAGAAAAAAACAATATATAGTATGATTTTTTACGAAAATCATACTATATATTGTGATTTAGAACAGATCATTTCGTTTTTGTCAAGCAAAAAAAGACAAAAAACGGCGAAAAACGGACCAGCCATGCCGTTTTTGCCAAAACAGGAGCGATGTTCCATATTGCCGCCTAACGCTTAAAGTTCCATTCATCGCTTTCGTATTTCGTCCGCGCCAGCTCTTCGACGTACGCCAACTCTTCGGCGGTGAGCGTGTACGGTTCCAATACGATGTTCAATCCTTTTTCAAATCCTTTGTAAAACGCTTCTTTCGCTTCCTCGATCGTCACCGTGCGGCTCGTCAACTCATTGATCGCGACGGCTTTCTTTTTAAAATCGCGCTGCAGACGCTCTTTCACCCGCTCGTTTGGATATTTAAACAAGCTGAACAGCAAGTCTTCGTCCAAATCGAGCAAAATCGAACCATGCTGCAAAATGACGCCTTTTTGCCGCGTTTGCGCGCTGCCGGCGATTTTCCGCCCCTCAACGACAAGTTCGTACCACGACGGTGCGTCAAAGCAAACAGCCGAGCGCGGGCTGCGCAAATCCGCTTTTTCTTCTTCTGTTTTCGGCACGGCGAAATACGCGTCAAGCCCAAGGAAGCGAAATCCTTCCAAAATGCCCTGGGAGATGACGCGATACGCTTCCGTCACCGTCTGCGGCATCGCGGGATGCGATTCGGAGACGATGACGCTGTATGTCAACTCTTTGTCATGAAGAACGCCGCGCCCGCCAGTCGGGCGGCGGACAAAGCCGAGGCCGTTCCGTTTCACCGCGTCTAAATCAATTTCTTTCTCCACTTTTTGAAAATAGCCGATCGACAACGTCGGCGGATTCCAGCCGTAAAAGCGGACCGTCGGCGGAATTTTTCCTTCGCTGTGCCACTCTAAGAGCGCCTCATCAAGCGCCATATTAAACGACGGCGAGCCCTCGCCGGAGTCAATAAAGCGCCATACTTCCTTTTTAGCCATCGTTCCACCTTCTTTTCAGAATCACCTTTACTAGTTTAGCAAACAACGCCGGCCAAGGGAAGAAAAATGGCATCGCGAAAACACTTTGCTTCCGAGCGGCAACTCTATATAATAGGAAATAGCGGACAAAGCGAAAGGAGGCATGACGGGTGGAAGCATTGCTCATTATTCTCGGGGCGGTCATCGTGTATTCCGTCATTACGTACTTCTGGCAGAAGAGAATTGTCAAAGCATTGACAGAAGAAGAGTTCCGCGCCGGCTACCGGAAGGCGCAATTGATCGATGTCCGTGAACCGGATGAGTTTGCGGCTGGACATATTTTAGGGGCGCGCAACATCCCGCTGACCCAACTGCGCATGCGCATGAAAGAATTGCGCAAAGACCAGCCGATTTATTTATATTGCCAAAACGGGCTGCGCAGCGGGCGGGCCGCACAAATGCTTTACCGGAAAGGGTATCGCGATTTGTACCATTTAAAAGGCGGATTTAAAACGTGGACCGGGAAAGTGAAGAAAAAAGCGTAGCGATCGGCAAAAAGAGGCGCGCTGCCGGACTAGGCAGGCGCCTTTGCTGTTGCGGCCGTCAAGGAGCCGTCTCAAATTCCGGCGGCAGGACGACCGCCTCAAGCACCGAAGCAGCCGCGCCGATGGCGCAGCTTTTCTCTTTCAGCTTGGAGGAGATGATAGACGGCTCGCTTTCTTTTTTGACGAGAATGCGCTCCCTCACCTCTTTGCGCGCTGCATCAAGCACGAAATCACCGGCCTGAGCAAGCGGGCCGCCGATAATGATCGCCTCCGGATTGTACGCGTAGATCACCTGCAACAGTCCGATGCCGAGATAACGCCCCGTTTCCTCCAAAATGCCGGCCAACGGTTCATCGCTTTCCGCCGCCAGCGCCATCGCGGCGATGGAAAAGCGGTCGTCCAGCCACTCCGAACGGCCTTCTTCGGCCAAACGGCGTTCAATATATTTTTGTGAAGCGTACATTTCCCAGCAGCCGGTATTGCCGCAAGTACAGCGGACGCCGTTGACATCGATCGTATGATGGCCGATCTCGCCCGCTAGCCCGTTCACCCCGCGATACAGCTGATGATGAAGGACGACGCCGGCGCCAATGCCGATGCCGGCGCTAATATACACAAAATGGGCAAACTCCTTGCCGGCGCCGAACCATTTTTCGCCAAGCGCCGCCAGTTTCGCCTCGTTTTCGACGATGACCGGATATTGCGGCCATCGCTTTTGCAAGGCCGATGCCAACGCCACATCGCCCCAACGCAAGTTCGGCGCAAAAATCACCGTCCCGCTTTCCGTATGGACAACGCCCGGCACCCCGATGCCGATTCCCATTACGCCGTACGGCGTCGTCGGCGCCCGGCGGACCGCGGCTTCAACCAATTCGGCCATCTCGCCGACAATCGCCTCCTGCCCTTCGGACGGGCGGAACGAACGCCGCTGCTCCCATATGATTTCAGCATTTAAGTTCGTCACCACGGCGTACAAATAGTTAACGCCGAGCTCGACGCCGACAAGCGAACCGGCGTCGGCATTAAAGCGGAGCATGAGCGGCCGGCGTCCGCCTGTGGAGACGCCGATGCCGCTTTCATGGACAAAATGCTCGGCGATCAGCTCATCGACGAGCGCTGAAACCGTCGCTTTATTCAGTCCGGTCGTTTTCGCAATATCGGCGCGTGAAATCGGGTGTTGGTCGCGGATCAATTTCAGGACGAGCTGTTTATTTATTTTTTTGACAAGAGTGATGTTCCCTGTCCTCACGTTTTCGGTCATCCTTTTCGTCATGACTTTTAGTATGCACCGCGAATGATGGATCAGCCATTGCTATTAGTTTATATAATAAACTAACTCGACTTTTCTGTCAATGCCGCCATAGCAATGCAGCTGTCCCCAAACGAAACGGCCCGCCCACTGTCGGGCGAGCCGTTTGTCGGTATCACGGATCAGTTTGTCGGCTTTTGATAGCGCAAAATCGGCTTGCGCGCTGCGGTCGTTTCATCAAGCCGCTTGACGACCGTCGTATGCGGCGCTTCTTGAACGATTTCCGGAGTTTCTTCCGCTTCCTTGGCAATTTGAATCATCGCATCGATGAACGCATCGAGCGTCTCTTTCGACTCCGTCTCGGTCGGCTCAATCATCATGCACTCTTCGACGATGAGCGGGAAGTAAGTGGTCGGCGGATGGAAGCCGAAATCAAGCAGCCGTTTCGCGATGTCAAGCGTTCTGACGCCAAGTTTCTTTTGCCGCTTGCCGGATAAGACAAACTCATGCTTGCAATGGCGGTCATACGGCAAATCGTAATACTCGGCAAGACGGCGCATCATATAGTTGGCGTTTAAAACGGCGTATTCGCTCACCGCTTTCAAACCGTCCGGCCCCATCGAGCGGATGTACGTGTACGCCCGGACGTTGATGCCGAAATTGCCGTAAAACGGCTTGACGCGGCCGATTGACTGTGGACGGTCGTAGTCAAGGTAGCAACGGCCGTTTTCCCCTTTGGCGATGACCGGTTTCGGCAAAAACGGCACAAGGTCAGCTTTCACCCCGACCGGGCCCGATCCTGGCCCTCCGCCGCCGTGCGGGCCGGTGAACGTTTTATGCAAGTTCAAATGGACGACGTCAAAGCCCATATCGCCGGGGCGCGCCTTGCCGAGGATGGCGTTTAAGTTCGCGCCGTCATAGTACAGCTTGCCGCCCGCTGCATGGACGATTTCCGCCATTTCGACGATTTGCTCTTCAAACAGCCCGAGCGTGTTCGGGTTCGTGAGCATGAGCGCCGCTGTGTCAGGGCCGACGACGCGCCGCAAATCCTCCAAATCAACAAGGCCGGCGGCAGTCGATTTGACCGTCACTGTCTCAAACCCCGCAACGGTTGCCGACGCCGGATTCGTACCGTGCGCCGAATCCGGGACGATTACCTTCGTCCGGTTGAAATCGCCGTTGGCCTCATGGTAAGCGCGGATCATCATGAGCCCGGTCCACTCGCCATGGGCGCCGGCGGCCGGCTGCAAGGTGACCGCATCCATGCCCGTGATTTCTTTTAAATGCTCCTGCAAGTCGTACATCAACTCAAGCGCCCCTTGCACCGTTTCTTCCGGCTGCAGCGGGTGGATGTGGGCAAACCCGGCGAGACGGGCGACGTTTTCATTGATTTTCGGATTGTATTTCATCGTGCACGATCCAAGCGGGTAAAACCCGGAATCAACGCCGTGGTTTCGCTTGGAAAGCGCCGTGTAATGGCGCATCAAATCGAGCTCCGATACTTCCGGCAGCTCCGGTTCTTCAGAACGCAAATAATCGGGCGGCACAAGCTCGCTGACATCGACAGCCGGAACATCGAGCGCCGGCAGGCTGTAGGCGAGCCGTCCCGGCTTGCTTCGTTCGAAAATAAGCGGTTGATCGTTATGCATGGCAATCCCCCAATTCATTGACGAACCGATCGATTTCTTCTTTCGTGCGCAGTTCGGTGACAGCAACAAGCATATGATTGGAAAGTTCCGGATAATCACCGCCAAGGTCGCAGCCGCCGATGATCCCCTTTTCGAGCAGGCGGGCGTTCACCTCAGAAACCGGACGGTTGAGCCGGATGACGAATTCATTGAAAAATGGACCGGCAAACGGCGACACAACCCCGTGCTGTTCGAATGCCTGTTTCGCATAATGCGCCTTTTGCATGTTCATCGTCGCCATCTCTTTTACGCCCCGTTTTCCGAGCGCCGAGAGCGCCACCGAGGCGGCGAGGGCATTCAGCGCCTGGTTCGAGCAAATATTGGATGTCGCTTTATCGCGGCGGATATGCTGCTCGCGCGCCTGCAGCGTCAACACAAACCCGCGGCGCCCGTCTTCATCTTTCGTTTGCCCGACGAGCCGGCCTGGAATTTTCCGCATCAGCGGCGCTTTGACAGCGAAATACCCGCAATGTGGGCCGCCGAACTGCATCGGGATGCCAAACGGCTGCATATCGCCGACGACGATGTCCGCCCCCAATGCGCCGGGCGGGGTCAAAATGCCAAGGGCAAGCGGATTGCTCGCGACAATGAACAGGCTTTTCTTTTCATGGACGAGTGGCTCCATCGCCTTGAGCGGCTCGATTTGCCCGAAGAAGTTCGGGTATTGGACGACCACACACGCCACGTCATCCCCTATTTCCGCTTCAAGCGCTTGAAGATCGGTAACACCGCCGTCGTACGCAATTTCTTTTACCTCTAATCTCTGCCCTTTCGCATACGTGCGCACGACATCGCGGTATTGCGGGTGAACGGCCGCGGAAATAAGCACTTTCGTCCGCTTCGTATGAGCGGCAGCAAGCAGCACCGCTTCCGCGAGCGCCGTGCCGCCGTCGTACATCGACGAATTGGCGACATCCATGCCTGTCAGCTCGCATACCATCGTTTGGAACTCAAAAATGGCTTGCAGTTCGCCTTGGGAAATCTCCGGCTGGTACGGCGTATACGCCGTATAAAATTCGGAGCGCGACAGGACGTGGTCGACCACGGCCGGAATATAGTGGTCATACACGCCCGCTCCTAAAAAGGAAACATATTGCTTGGCGTTGGCGTTTTTGTCCGCTAACGCGCTTAACTCTTTCCATAGCTCCGGCTCCGACTTCGCCGGTTTCACGTTCAACTCGCCGCGAAAACGCACTTGTTCTGGAATGTCGGCGAACAGCTCATCAATGGATGCAACGCCGATCGTTCGCAACATTTCCTGCTTGTCTTCTTCCGTCATCGGCAAATAACGATGGAGCACCGTATTTTCCTCCTTGCTTATGACTTCGTCCGCTTGTAAAACGGGATCGGTACAATCTTCGCCTTCAAGCGCTTGCCGCGAATGTCCACCTCCACGACCTGACCGGCTGCGGCAACATCCGCTGTCACGAGCGCCAACCCGATGTTTTTCTTCAGCGTCGGCGACTGCGTGCCGGTCGTAATGAATCCGACTTCAGCGCTCCCGGCAAATACCCGGTAGCCATGGCGCGGAATGCCGCGGTCCATCATCTCGATGCCGACAAGCCGCCGCGGCGGTCCGGCTTCTTTTTGCCGCTTTAACGCGGCCTGGCCGATAAACGGCGATTCTTTTTCCGTTTTGACGGCAAACCCGAGCCCGGCTTCAAGCGGGGAGATCGTTTCGGACAATTCTTGGCCGTAAAGCGGCAGACACGCCTCAAACCGGAGCGTATCGCGCGCTCCCAGTCCGCATGGGAGGACGCCGTCTTCGGCCCCGGCTGTTAAAATGGCCTCCCATAACGTGATGGCATCCTCTGCCTGGCAATAGATCTCGAACCCGTCTTCGCCCGTATAGCCGGTGCGCGAGACGAGCGCCTTTACGCCGGCCACTTCCACATTGTCTTGGAACGAAAACGGACGCATCGCCGGCAAATCCAGATTGGTTAATTTTTGCAGCACGCGTTCGGCCGCTGGTCCTTGCAGAGCAAGCTGCGCCGTTTGCGCTGAAACGTTGTCAAGCTCGACATCCGCATCGATGTGCTCATTCAGCCAGGCAAAATCTTTTTCCGTATTGGCGGCGTTGACGACAAGCAAATAGTCGCTCTCTCCTTTTTGATAAATAAGCAAATCATCGACCGTGCCGCCATCTTCGTTGCACATGAGCGTGTATTGCGCCCGCCCTGGACGAAGCTTGGCGACATCGTTCGTCATCAGTTTTTGCAAAAAGGCAAGGCTTCCGCGGCCGCGGACCGCAATTTCCCCCATGTGGGAGACGTCAAACAGTCCGGCGCGCGTCCTTACCGCTTCATGCTCTTCCTTGATGCTTGCAAACTGCACCGGCATTTCCCAGCCGCCAAATTCGACTGTTTTGGCGTTGTAACGGGCGTATACCGGAAATAGCGGCGTGCGCTTTAACAAGGCGATTCCCTCCCTCATCGAAATGCATGACGCAAAAAAGGACAGACTCCCCCCTTTGCGAAAAAGAGAGGCTCTGTCCTGGCACCTGAAAGTTTCCCGTCGGCCGCTTGCCTGCGCCTTGGCGGCAGCGAGGTCCCGACGGTTTCCCCTTGGGTGGCCCGCCGATAGGCAGGCGCTCTCCAGAGCTGCGTCAAGCAAGAGTCTTTTTGCCTGAGAGATTCGCGTTTCCGCTTGCTCCTTCGGCGCTACATTCCGTAGTCTCTCCCCTTGCCGTCATCCGCCGATCAATAAAATTTTCCAAAGCGGGCATACTAAGAAACGCCCTTGACCGCCATTCATGCGAATGTTCTAAATTTATACTACCATTAACCACTCAAAAAGGGCAATAGGAAATGATCGAACTTTTATAGAAATTAGTCATCAAAATGTTCTTGTTTTGTCTAACAAAGAGGGTTTTTACGGAATAAACATTCGTTACAAGGGAAGGGGATGGACATGAACATTGCGATCGAAATGGACGAGACGTGGAAAAAGGAATTTCTTGAGCGCATTGAAAAAGACGGGCCGTGGGCAAGCTGGGAAATGTATGAGCTGGCGTTAGAGGCAGCCCATCATTTAAGCGTGCCGGAATTTGACGGCCTGCAGGCGCCTAAGCACTTGCCGCATTTGACGATCCTCCCGCACCAGCTCGAAGTGGCGCGCCGCGTCGTTGAAGAGATGAACGGCAAAGCGATTTTGGCCGATGAAGTCGGACTTGGCAAAACGATTGAAGCCGGGCTCGTCCTAAAAGAGTATATGATTCGCGGCCTTGTGAAAAAAGCGCTCATTCTCGTTCCCGCCTCCCTTGTTTCACAATGGGTGAAAGAATTGAACGAAAAGTTTTTCATCCCGGCCGTCCAGCAAAAAAAGAGCTACATCTGGGAACAGTGCGACATTGTGGTTTCTTCGATCGATACAGCGAAAAAGGAGCCGCACCGCTCCATCATTTACGAACAGCCATACGATATGATCATCATCGACGAGGCGCACAAACTGAAAAACAACAAAACGAAAAACTACGAGTTTGTGCAAAATTTAAAAAAGAAGTTTTGTTTGTTGCTGACGGCGACGCCGATTCAAAACCGGATTGAGGAAATCTTCAACCTCGTCTCACTTTTGAAGCCGGGCCATTTAGGCAACGCCGAGCAGTTTGCCAAAACATACGGCAAAACAAGGGCGGTGCAGGCGAACGAGCATTTAAAAGCGCTCGTCAACAAAGTAATGATCCGCAACCGCCGCGCCGATACACCGATCGAATGGTCGAAGCGCCATGTCGAGCCGGTGTTGATCGAGTTTACGGATGAAGAGCGCGAACTGTACGAAGCAGTGAGGGCGCTCCGCCATGAGCCGTTCGCCGGTTCGTTTTCGCTCATTACGCTGCTTCGCGAGGCGTGCAGCAGCCGTGAAGCGCTGTTTTTAACCATAAAAAATATGATGGAGAAATGCGAAGGAGCCATTCCTGAAGCGCTTGAGCAGGTGCTGGAAAAAATCAACGCCGTCACGACGAATTCAAAGGCGGAAAAAGCGCTTGAACTGATCCGCTCCATTAACGATAAGGTGATTATTTTTACGGAATACCGGGCGACACAGCTGTATTTGCAATGGTTTTTAAAACAGCACGGCATTTCATCCGTCCCGTTTCGCGGCGGCTTCCGGCGCGGCAAAAAAGACTGGATGCAGGAACTGTTTAAACACCACGCCCAAGTGTTCATCGCCACCGAAGCGGGCGGCGAGGGCATCAACTTGCAATTTTGCCGCTATGTCATCAACTACGACTTGCCGTGGAACCCGATGCGCCTTGAGCAGCGGATCGGCCGCGTCCATCGCCTCGGGCAGACAGATGACGTTTACATTTACAACTTCGCCGTCAAACAGACAGTCGAAGAGCATATTTTAACGCTTCTCTATGAGAAAATCCGCTTGTTCGAGCGGGTAGTCGGCGAGATGGACGACATTTTGGCGAAAATGAACCTCGCCAACTTGGAACGCTACTTCGAAGACGCCTTCGTTCATTCACGGAGCGAAGGGGAGATGAAAATCAAAATGGAAAACATCGTCGCGATGATCGAGCTGGCGGAGCAGCTCGGAAAGGAAGGAGGCAAACGGCATGCAGCAACATGAAATCCGTCGTTTTGTGGAGCGTTATTTTGCCGCCAACGGGTGCACGTTGTTGGAAGCGAATGACGACTATATGACGGTCCAGCTGACGCCAGAAATGGATAAAGAGCTGATGAACCGGCCGTTTTACTGGCATTACATCGAACGGACGGGCGGCGTCCCGCAGCCGATGCAGCTCACGCTGATTACCCGCCCGAGCGAACGGACGGAAAAGCTGAAAGGCGACCGGCTTCATTTCGGGGCGCCGCGGCTGCATCAGCTGTTCCGCTCGGCGCAAAAACGCGGCAGCTTCATTCGTTTGTACGAAGAGCCGGACGCCCCGCTCGCCAGCCATGCCGCCCTTCATCCATGGCTTGGGATGAACGTTGTCATTTCCTACGAATGCGACCGAAAAAAAGATGCCATCGTCTCTCTCGGCCTTCATCTCATCAGCGGCACGATCATCGAATCGTTCCACGAGCGGCTCCGCGCGCGCCGGCTGACGCCGAAAATCCCGGACTATTGTTTTACAATTTCGCCGCTCATTAAGCCGCCAAGCGGCATCGCCCGCCTCGAGCAATATATCCGCGGCCGCATTGCCGCCGACGATCATGCATGGGCCGAGGAAGCGCGCCGGCGCTGGGCCGACGATTTAGCTTTGCTTGATGAGTTTTACAAAGAGACGGAAGAAAAGCCGGAGTGTTATTATATCGAGAAAGAAGCGCTTGAAAAACAGTACAAGCCGCGCATCACCGTTTCCGTCATTAACGGCGGGCTGTTTTACTTGCTGCCTCGCACATCGTGAGCTGCCGTGCGAAAAGCCTGCAGCCTGAGCCCGGCGCGGATTCCGCCATCCCTCCCCATCAAAAACGCCCGCCGGCTGCAAGCCAGCGGGCGCCCATTACAGGCGGCGCCGAAACAACAAACGGAGCGAAAGCGGCACGATGCCGAACAAGCGGTAAGAGAGCGGCGGCCGCTCTTGTTTGCGCGCGCTCCGCCGCCGCGCCCGCTCCTCTTTTGGCATATCCATATACGTGACGAACCGCTGGGTGACAAATTTGACATAGTCGTTGACTGCCATCGAAGCCCCCCCTTTTTTCTTTTAGTTTTTCCTCATCTTTCCTTTTTTAACCGTTTTCCGAAAGAAGTCCCCTCCTCAAGAAACGTAAATGGCACAGCCCGATGAGTAGGCGGGAGATGAATTTCGGCCGGCGGAGCAGTTCACCCGTTTTGCTCCGTCCATTCCGTAATATCGAGCGATGGAAGGGCAACGGTGAAGGCGACCGTCCGCTGCAGTCCGGCCGCCGAGCGAACCGTCAAGAAAACCCGGACGCTCGCCTCCGTTTCCTTTTGCCACCGGCAGACCGCCTCCCCGCGCGGATACGTCCACTTTCCTTCCTGTTTCGTTGTCACAGCAGCCGTTGCTGCAATTTGTTCCTTTACATCAAACACCGCCATTTGCACGAGCTCGTCCGCCTCAGCCGCCTGCCGGACGGCGTGCGCCGCCTTCTGCTCCGCCTCGTATAAAAGTGCGGCATTCGTCATAAAAAACGCTAGCAGCAACGCGACGACCGCGACAAGCGGGAAAATCACCCCATCTTGGCGGCCCATTTGTCCTCCCCCCTTACGTCTTTTCCTCCTTGCCGACACCGCGCAAAGCATGAGGCCATAAAGCCTCAATGATGCGCTCGCTTCGTTCCAGGCTTAGCGCCGCCTTGCCTAAAACATCCGCGCCACAAACGCGTCGCACACCTTGCCGTCATCGGCTGTCACTTGCAAAAACAAGCCATGGGCGCCGATGCGATAGGACACCGCCCGCACATGGCGGAGCGCCGTCTCGTAGCCTGCTCCATTCACTTGACGAATCAGTTCCGCTTTTGGTGCAACCAACGAGAAACTGACCGTCTCGCCATTCCATTTGTGTAAGTACAGCACACGGCCATCCGTCGACCATTTTTTCGCTTCATTCAACTCGATTTGCAGCTGCTGCAAAAACAGCCTCCATTCCAAGCGCGCAAATCCGTCGCTCGGCTCTGCGGCGAGCGGGCGGACAGCAAGCAGCGCCGGGATGACCGCGGCCACCGCTAAAGCAACAGCCAAGGCCATCAATGCCTCAAGCAATGCAAACCCGCCTTCCTTACTTCCTATCGCTTGCTGTACCCGCACCGTTCTTTTTCGCGGCCGGCATAATCGTTCCAACGCACACAGACTTTCCACATCCGCCCTCCTTCCTCATACGCCCGAAGCCGAAACACCGTCCGCCCAATCGATGCCTTCGTTTCACCAACAAGCGGCTCCTCATACAGCGCAATGGCCAGCAGCCGCTGCGCTTGTTCTTCAAGAGCGAGGTTGTTCCGTTCAAGCTCCATTTGCATCAACATAGGCAGAAAAACGGCGGCCGCCGTCCATAACAGCGCCAACGCGAACAACGCTTCCATGAGCAAAAATCCGCGGCTACATTTTTTGCACATAAAACCGCCCCTTCCCGAGCAAAAACGTCACCTTGTAGCTGCCCCGGCCGCTTTTCACCCAAACAGTTCCCGCTTGCTCGATATTGCCATTATCGGTAAAGATGAGCGGATTACGGAGCGTGCCGAGCTGAAACCGCCAAGGCGCAGGAAGCGAGCGGACAACGACTGTCCGGCCGCTTCCTCCTTCGACCGCCCTATACTCACCGCGTCCATTGCTGAAAAAGACGGACACCTTCCTCCGATGGGCGATGGCGTGCTGCTGCGCGCTGTACAAGTCGACGCGCAGCACGGCCAGCATATGCGCTTCCTCCTGCTGGCGCACCGCCCCACCGAACGCCGGAACAGCCAACACCGACAGCAAAAGGACGACCGATAAAACGACCAGCATTTCAAGCAGCGTAAACCCGCCGTTACGAGCCACTTTCACTCACATCGCCGTTCGCGCTGATTTGGATGGCATGACCGTTCGGACATTTGTCCGACTTGATATAGCGGCCAGCGAGCAATTCCTGCACCGTCGGAATTTTGTTATGTTCCATCTCGTATGCCTTCACTTGCGCCTGCACGGTGTTCAGAAACGCTTCGCACCCTTTTTCGTTAATCATGCTGTTATGTTTCGCAATGTTCGGAATCGCAATGAGCAGCAGCACGGAAATGACCATCAGGACGATCAACATTTCAATGAGCGTAAACCCTTTTTGGTTCACAACTATTCCTCCTCGCTCGACAAATGTAGTTATCGCTTGTTTTACAAGCTGTTCAACATCGAAAACATTGGCAGCAAAATGGCCAAATACATGCCGACAATCAGCGCCCCGACAACCGACAGCAAAAGCGGCTGCACGAGCTTCAGCGCAGCCTCGGCCCGTTTTTCGATCATCTGCAGCAAAAACTCGCTGTAATGTTCAAGTTCTTTGCCAAGCTCGCCGTTCGACTGGCCGTGGCGGATGACAAGCGCCAGCTCTTGTTCGTAATAGCGGGCGGCGCCGATTAATCTGTCAAGCGCCATCCCTTTCATCAACCCATGGCGAAGGCGCCGGCCTTCCATTTGCAAAAATGGCCAGGACGACGGCTCGCTGAACACGCCGAGCGCATCATAAACCGACAACCCGGCCTGCAGCAAGCGCCCGAGCTGTCGGGCAGTCAGGCAGGTGAGGAACAGTCTCAGAAACGAAGCAAGCCCTGGAATTCGCAAGGCGAATTGAAGTTTTCGGGAGACCGGCCAGCGGCGGAAATAAGCGGTGTAAAACAGCCCAGAGAACACCGCCAAGACGGCGATGGCCGCCATCGCCATAGGGGCATGGGCGACCACCGCAAGCAGCCAAGCGGTGTGCCCGCGTTGTGGAGAAAACGCCGCCGCCGCCCGTTCAAACTGCGGCAGCAGCCACCATTCCATCAAGACGAGCATGATGATGAGCAAAGAAAGAAGGAACAGCGGATAGCGGCTGAAGCGGTGAAGCTGCTCGTAGAAGCGCGCTTTTTGCGCCAGCGCTTCCCCTGTCTCTGCCATGCCGCGCGGTAAATCGCCATGCCGTTCGGCAAAAAAGAGAAGGTTAACCGCCATGCGGTCGACCGACAGCGCTTCGACAGCCGCAAACAGCGGCAGCCCGGCGCGCAGCTGCTGCAAACAGCGTTCCACTTCCATCCGGCGGTGTGTGGGAGCCTGAATGGCCAAAAACTCAAGCGCTTGCCCAAGGGGGTAACCGCGCTCGAGCAACCGGCCGAGCCGAGTGAAAAACAACGCCTGTTCAGCGAGCGGCCACATTTTGCGTTTCATCTTTCTCCCCCTCCGACGAGCTCAAGCATGCGAACGGGCAGGTAGCCGAGCGCAATCCCCTTGCGGATCAAGCGCGCCAGCGTCATATAAGAGCGCTTTGGCTTCCCTCTCCCATTGGAGAGGGAACGAATCACGTCCTCCAGCGCTGAACCGCAAAGCAACTCATAAACAGCCGTGCGCCGGCGTCGTCCAAGACGGCCGCACGATGGATGGCAATCGTCGCCGCACAGCGGGCAGCAAAGCTCGACAAGCCGCTGGGCAGAGACGGCAAGCAGCGTCTCGGCCAAATCGCCGAGCGGAATGCCGAATTCATGCAGCCGGTAGACGGCGCCGACTGCATCGGCGGCGTGCATCGTCGAGACGACCAAATGGCCGCTCAACGCTGAACGGATGGCAATGGCCGCCGTATCATGATCGCGGATCTCGCCGACCATCAACACATCCGGGTCATGGCGCAGCGCCGCTTTTAACCCGGCGGCGTATGTGATGCCTGCTTTTTCATTGATTTGCACTTGCAACAATCGTTCGTTCTGTTTTTCGATCGGATCTTCAAGCGTGATGATGTTGCGTTGCCTTTCAGCTTGGCAAAGATCAAGAAGGGTGTAGAGGGTCGTCGTTTTTCCCGACCCCGTCGGGCCGGTCAACAGCACAAGCCCTTGCGGATGCTGCATGAAGGAAAATAATCGTGCGGTGGAGCGGAAGAATAAAGATAGTTCGCGAAGCGGCAGAGAGAAGCGCTGCGGCAGAAGCCGAATGACGAGGCTTTCATCGTAGAGCGTCGGCAATGTCGATAAACGCAAATACACCGTTTCCCCAAACTCAGCCACTTCCATGGCGCCGCTTTGCGGACGGCGTCGTTCCCCGATGTCCATGCCGGCTAAAAATTTAAAGTGGGCGATGAGACGTTCCGCCGTTTCCTTCGAAAGCACGCCAACGTCGACAAGCATGCCATCAAGCCGAAGACGAACAGCGGCATCGCGGCGGCGCGGAACGAGGTGAAGATCCGAGGCGCGGCGCTGCACCGCTTCGGCGAGAAGGCGGTTTGCCGTTTGTTCGATCTCGTTCAGCACATATTCCCTCCTTTCGACAGACTGCTTTGTATTTCGACGAGCATGAGTCGTTATCCTGCTTTTGGCGCAGCTTTTTTGTGAAATTTTTTTGAATGTCAGTCCACTCACTGCCAATAGTGACAAAAATCATTCCTCGCTTTGGACGATTTCATTATAATAACCATATCAATGATTCATTTAGGAGGGAAACCAATGGAACAAACGCTGAAAATCACAAGCGTATTGTCTGACCCGACAAGATTTCATATTTATGAATATATGGCAAAAGTGCATCGCGAAGTTTCTGTTCAAGAAATCGCAGAAAAATTTCATATCCATCCAAACGTTGCCCGCTTGCATTTAACGAAGCTTGAAGACGTTCGCATGGTCGTATCGGATACGCAAAAAACGGGAAAAGGCGGGCGGCCGAGCCGGCTGTACCGCCTGTCCGACGAAGTGATCGGGCTGTATTTTCCGTTCCGCGATTATCAACTCCTCGCCCGCATCGCCATTCAAACGATGGCCAAACTCGGTCCCATTGGAAGCGAGGCGTTGCGTGAAACAGGAAAGCGGTTCGGCCGTGAGCTCATCGCCAGCCGTTTGCCGCATAACGGCACAGCGAGCGCGCTCACCATGGCGGACAAAATCGCCATAATGGAAGAGGCGGCCGAAGCGGCTGGATTTTTGCCGCAATTGCACTATGATGAAGAAAAAGGAGTGCTATACCTCGATATTTTCAACTGCCCGTTCAAAGAAATCGCCGCGCAAGCACCTGATACCGTCTGCGGCATGCATCACGCTTTTTTGGAGGGAATGGTCGAGACGCTGTTTGCCGGTGCTGAAGTAACGGAAACGGAAAATATGATGGAAGGCAGCCACCGCTGCGCCTACCGCACCATCATCCGTCCGTGACAGCGTCCCTCCTTCCTTCTTTTTTGTCTGAAGCAAGCAACGGCCGGCATTGGCATCATTTCTTACCACTTGTCCGAAAGCGTTATTTACATTCCCAATCATTGTACATTATAATAAGTAAAGACCAATGGATTGCTCAAAAAGGAGGGATACATAATGGATCGCATGTTCCGCGTCTTGGCTTTTTGGACTGGCATTTTTGCCGTCATGTTTTATCTTGGCCATATGCATACGACATCGCTCATCTTCTTTGGCCAAACCGTGTTTTTCCTTTTCGTCGGCTTTTTGAAACTGACCGAGCGAATGTACATTTACATTTTCGGGGCGTATTTGACGATTTTCTTTGCCGCTTTTACATACTGGACGACGTTCATGATGGTGCCCGGCATGGGCGAATGAAAACAGGCAGAGCCCGTTCTCTGCCTGTTTGTCTTTATGGCAAAAATTCCGGCGCCGCCCAAATGTCCGGGATGGGAAGCTTCACGCCTTTTTGTCCGATGAGCACATCGAAAAAACGGCTGATGCCGTCATCGGCGACCAACGCGCGAAGCATCCGGTCTTCCCGGCTCGGCGGGGCAAACAACTCCGCGCTTTTGGAAACTGCCCATTCGTCCAAGAGACCGGCAGCAAGCAAAAACCGATCTTGGCGGAGAAACGCCACCTCCTCCCACCCGGTCTGCCGGGCGTACAAGCGGATGGCATCCCATTGTACATGGGCCGTCAAATCCATCTCCCCAGGACGGTGAAGCGGGTCGGGGACGAGCCGATGGCGGAAATAACCCCGCAAGCTGCCGTGCCGCCGCGCCGGCGCCCGCAGCTGTTCGTCCGTATAACCATAATCAATCGTCACCATCACCGCCTGGCGAAACTGCGGCCCGATGTCAAGCCAAAATGATCTTGCCGCGAGCGGCACTTCCAAGCGCTGCCCTTCGGCAAGCGAGAGGCCGCGCTCAGCCAAGTAGCGGGCAATATCCAAATTGCAAAGCGGCTCCTTTTCCTCGACGAGCCGACCGTCACGGGCGGCGACGAAACATTCATAAAGAATCCCTTGTTCCTTTGCAATCACATGAACCGGGAGTGCGTCAAAAAATTCATTGCTGAATACGATCCCAGAAAACGGCCCACGCTCGGCGAGCCAGCGAGAGACGTTGTCATATTGCTCCACTTTATCGGCAGCCGCGCGAAGCGTTTCCCGCTGCCTTTGACGGTGGAACAGGCTTTGATCGATGATCGTATACGACAACTCACGGTATGTATCAGGGCTTTTTTTCTCCCATTCTTCCAATATCGCCAGCGCCAAACGTCCATCCCCGCCCCCCACTCGCAAATCGCCGGCGGCAGGCCGCCCCGCTCGACAATCCGAATGAAAAACGAAGCAAGCGCTTTTCCGAATACGGCAGCGAACGAGCTGTTCGTAATGAAATCTCCCTTCCTGCCGATTTTCGTCCGCTCGCGCATATAATAGCCCGCCTGTGCGTCATAAAGCGCCATGTTCATATAATCGGCGTATGACACCCGCCTCCCGGCGCCGCGGCAATTTGTTCGTACAGTTGTCCCATGATGGTTTCCTTCCGTGAACTACCCACCACCTACGCTTCGCTTAGAGGTGGGGGCTTCAAGCGACTTGTGTGTGTTCGCTGAACGGTAAGCCACACACAAGAACCCTTTACGCTTCCCTTCGTTCCGAAGGTGTCCGTTCTAGCCATATTCTATCATATTCGTTGGCTAACACCAACCGAAATTCATCTCCCACTTTCACTGGTGCTGGCGCACCTTCACGTTTAGAAGTAGGAGACTTCTTTCGGAGGGAAGTTAAATTTTTTATTTTTACTATTGACATAGTGAAAATAATGGTATATGGTTACAGTAGTAGCTTAACTATATCCCCTCCCATTATTATGGATAGAACATCCCCCAAAAACCCTTCTTGGCGCGGCTGAGAGGGGTTTTTTTATTTTGCAGGCTTCACAGGCAGACGCCTGTCTGCCTGTTTCCATGCCCTCTCCGGAAGCCCTGCCGTGCGGCGGCTGTCGGGAAATCAAGAAAACCCGTGCAAAAATGGATTGGTGTCCATTTCCATGCCGATCGTCGTCTCCGGTCCATGCCCGGACAAAACCAACGTCTCTTCAGGCAGCGTCAACAGCTTGCGGTGAATGCTTGCCAACAGCTGCTGGTGGTTGCCGCCCGGCAAATCGGTGCGCCCGATGCTGCCGGCAAACAGCGCATCGCCTGAAAATACGAGCTGCGCGGCTTCACAGTAATACGAGACGCTGCCCGGCGAATGGCCAGGCGTTTCCCGCACGTCAAACACAAACGGACCGATCGTCAACGTCGTCCGCCCTGTAAGGCATGTCGGCTCGCAACGGACAACGACCGGACCGCCGAAATAAAGTGAACCGTTGAGCGCCGGATCTTGCAGCCATGATTTTTCGTTTTCATGCACATACACGGGAATATCCCAGCGGGCGAGCACATCAGAAATGCCGCCGATATGGTCAAAATGGGCATGCGTCAGCAAAATCGCCAGCGGGGTCAATTTCTTTTCTTCAATTCGGCGCACGATCGTTGCTCCTTCCGCTCCAGGGTCAATGATGACACATGCACCGTCCGCGGCCGACAACAAGTAGGCGTTCGCCTGAATCGGGCCGACAGGAATGCGCGTCCATTCCATCACCGTCTCCTCCTTATCGTTGGCATGGTCAGCGTTATCCTTATTTTACCGTTTTTCTCCCGCCGATGAAAGAGAAACATGCAAATGCGGAACAGACCTCGACAAAAGAAAAAAAAAAGATTACAATGAAAAAGAATGAGCTCGCTTGTACATACTGTTTCACAAGGGGGTAAAACGGATGGGTACAGTCATTATTTTTGCGCTCGTGACGTTGCTCGCCCTTTACGGCATGCTCCGCACGCTGCGCGAGAAAAATGTGCTCGGATTTTTATTTGGGCTTGGCACAGCGGCGGTTTTCGGCTGGTTTACAGTGATGACGATTTTGCACCACGGCATTCCGACAGGCACACACTGAAAACGCAAGAGGCGGACGGAGCCTCTTGCGTTTTTTCACACCTTTCAGAGCATTGCGATGCAATTGGCAGCCCATGCGGCATTTCTCCGCAAACGCCGCCTTCAAGCCATTTCGAGCGCAGCCAAAAACAAACCGAGGCTGTCGCGGTATATTTGCGCAAATTGCGAGAGCGGTAGCGGGTTGACCCCTTCTCCGAGTTCGACCGTATAGCCTCTGCGCCGCCATGTCTGAATGAACCAGTCGCGGTAGCCGGCGTGGCTGTCAATATAGCGAATCGCTTGGTATCCGCTCGCTTCGGCCATCGCCTTGACGGCCGCCTCCGCTTCTGGCGGCTCCAATCCTTCGTACCCCCAATAAATCTCCTTTCCTTGTGTATGAAACGCAACAACCATTGCAAAATCCCCTTCTTCAGCCAGCGCTGCCATCGCTTTCGCCTCCGGCTCGGTGAGCGGGGCGAAGCCGGGAAAATCACGCGGCGCCGGTCCCTTTGGCGGTTTGCGTGCCTGTTCAATTTCCCAGCGGGCCGGAAACTGGTTGTTTAAGTCGATGCCACGAATGTTCGCTTTCCACTGGGAAAAATCAGCGGCCCCACCGTTAATGCGGATGGCTTCACTCCGGTGCGGCTCCTTCTCGGGAGGACCGTTCAACACAAGATTGACGCCATCGGGATTGACCATCGGCACGACGGAAAGAGTCGTTTTATGGTAATACTCGAGAACCCGGCGGCCGGCCAACATGTCGTCATTGACAAGCGCCCGCACATAGTCGTCGATGAGCGCCATTAATACTGCCGTTGTAATCCATTCGTTGGCATGGAACGATCCGTTCATATGGACGCGCACCGGGCCGCGGCCGATTTGCAGCTCAACAAGCGGCAAACCGAGCACGCTGTATCCGATCGTCCGCTGGCGCACAAACGGGTAATGGCGGACGATCACGTCAATATCCTCCGTCAAAGCGGCAAAATCGTACGGCCGGACGCTGCGAACGACAGGAGCGGCGATCCGCATAGGCAGCGGCGCTGTTCCGTCAATGACCGCCATCGCCCCCGGCATCCGCCGCAACGCCTCGATCGGCAGCGATAGACTGCGGGAGAGTGTTTCCCATGACTCGATGACGCCATATCCCGGAATAGCGACTGTCTGTCCGGGACGCAGCCTTCCTTTGTCGACATGTGGATTGGCGTCTACAATCAACTCCGTCGGCACTGAAAACCATTGCCCGTATTTTTCAAGCGTATCGCCAGGCCATGCTTGGACGCGCATGCGCCATCTCCCCTTCCCTTTCTTCTACCTTCAACATATGCGGCAGGCGCCAAAAAATGAAAACAACGGCTTGCTCCAGCAAGGGAGCAAGCCGTTGCGGTTTAGGCGCCGATGAGCGATTTCGCCAACCAGGCGCCGCCGATGACTCCGGCGTCATTGCCGAGCGTTGCCAGCACGATCTCCGCTCCGGCGGCGACACGCGGAAAAGCATAGCGGCGGAAATGGGCGGCGACATGCTCAACGAGCAGTGCCCCCGCCTTCGAGACACCGCCGCCGATCACAATTTTCTCCGGATTGGTCACATTAGCCGCATTCGCCAACGCCAAACCGAGATAGCGCGTCACCTCCTCAACAACCTCAAGCGCGAGCGCATCCCCCGTTTTGGCGGCGTCAAACACAGCTTTGGCGGTGACATCGCCGCCGCGGAGCGCGCTCGGACGCTCGCTGGCAGCCAGCTTTTCGCCGGCAATCCGCACAATGCCGGTCGCCGACGCAATCGTTTCCAAACAGCCCGTTTTGCCGCAGTTGCACGGCGCGCCGCCGTCTGCAACCATCGTCATATGGCCGATTTCTCCACCGGCGCCGTTCGTCCCGCGCACGATGGCCCCGTTGGCGATTACGCCGCCGCCAACGCCGGTGCCGAGCGTCACAAACAGCAAATGGCGCGCCCCTCCCCCGGCCCCTTTCCACATTTCGCCGAGGGCGGCGATATTCGCGTCATTGTCGACGGCCACCGGCAGCCCTGTCTCTTCTTCGAGCTGTCGTTTTAAGGGGTAGTGTTTCCATCCTAGATTGACCGCTTCATACAGCATTCCTGTTTCTTCCTGAACCGGCCCGGGGGCGCCGATTCCGATGGCGAGCAGCTGTTCTTTCGTTCCGCCAAGCCGGGCGAGCGTTTCATCCAACGACCGGGCGATATGGGCGACGATCCGTTCGCCGCGGTTGGACGTGTCTGTTGGAATTTCCCATTTGTGTACAATAATTCCGTCTTCTGTAATAAACGCCATCTTCGTCGTCGTGCCGCCAAGATCGATGCCTACCAACCATTGTTCCATCGCCATTCCCTCATCCTTTTCTCATTCGTTTTTCCCGCTCGATTTGCGCTTCCTGCCGCAAAACAAATAACGCAGCCTGCAATTGTTTGACATCGATAAGCTGAGACTCGTACAGCTCTTTCACTTCCTCCTCCATCAGCTCCAAATCGGCGATCCGGTCGCCGACATAAATGATCGTGCCAAACTGTTTGAGCAGCTGTTGCACATCGTATACTGTCTTCATCGTCATCGATTCTCCTTTTCTCCCTTTTTAGTGTATCGGCAAATATCCGCAGCCGTCAAGACAAAAAACGCAGGCGCTAAAAATCAGCACCTGCGTCAGCGGTCAGGGTCGCGCGGGTGAAGAATCGCCGGTCGCCGGTTTTTCAGCGGCATCGGCGAGCGGATGAGCACATCGCGCATCGCCCGATAAGAAAACGGAATAAACGGCCATAAATACGGGATGCCAAACGACGACATCCGGGCCAAGGAGATGATCCAAACGGTAAGGCCGAGCACATAGCCGTACAGGCCGAACAGGCCCGACAAAATGAGCAAAGCAATGCGGACGAGCCGGTTCGCCAAGCTCATCTCATAGCTTGGCGTCGCAAACGTGCCGATGGCGGCAACCGAGAAATATAAAATCACTTCGTTGGAAAAGAGGCCGACCTCCACGGCAATGCCGCCGATCATAAGCGCCGCCACCAAACCGAGCGCTGTCGCCAGCGAGGACGGCGTATGAATGGCGGCCATTCGCAGCATATCCATGCCGATTTCGATCATCAAAATTTGAGCAAAAAGCGGAATATCGCCTAATTTCGCCTTTCCTAAAAACTGCAGCGGCCCCGGCAGCAGTTTCGGCTCCGTCATCAATAAATACCAAAGCGGCAACAAAAACACCGACGCCCAGACAGCCAAAAAGCGAACGAGCCGCAAATACGCCCCGACGATCGGCTTGTTCCTGTATTCTTCGGCATGCTGCAAATGATGCCAAAACGTTGCCGGGGTGATAATGACGCTTGGCGACCCGTCAACGATGACGAGCACATGCCCTTCGTACAAATGGGCGGCCGCCGTATCAGGACGCTCCGTATAACGAATGACCGGGTACGGGTTCCAATGCCGCCCGGAAATAAACTCTTCAACCGTCTTTTCCGCCATCACGAGCCCGTCCGTATCGATGGCGGAAATCGACTGCCGGACGCGGCGGACAAGTTCCGGGTCGGCAATTTCTTCAATATAGCAAATGCAAATGTCCGTTTTCGAGCGGCGCGCCACCTGTACATACTCCATCCGCAGCGACGGGTCGCGGACGCGGCGGCGGATGAGAGCCGTATTAAAGATGATCGTTTCCACAAACCCGTCGCGCGCCCCGCGCACTACCCGCTCAGTGTCCGGCTCCTGCGGGCCGCGCACTGGATAGGTGCGGGCGTCAATTAAAAGGATGCGATCCACGCCATCAACGACGAGTGCCGTCGGTCCGGAAAGCACGGCGGCGACCGCCTCCTCGAGATCGTTCGTTTGCCCGATTTCTACATAAGGAAGATGCCTTTTTAACAGTTTTTCGAGCGGATCAGCGTCCAGTTCGCTCTCGTCTAGATGGGACAAATTTCTCATTAAATAATGCAAAATATCGTCTTTCACAAACCCGTCAATCATAAACAATGCCATCGCCCGGCCGCCATACTCGACGTCGAGGCGGATGACATCAAAGCTTTTGCCGACCCCAAGCCGCTCGGCTAAGTAAGCCGCATTGTCTTGGAGACGGCATGAAGCTGGCCGTTTCGGCACACGTTTGTCCATCGCCATCCCCCTGCATCTCGTGTTACTGTATACTCCCCATCATAGACAACCAGCAGGAAATTCATACATAAATGTCCCTTTCTATGCATATATTGGTGGAAACTTGTCCGCTCAGGGAGGATGCCATGAGACGATGGTTGTTGGCCGCCGTAGGAGCAGCGTTTTTTCTCGCCGCTATAGCTGCGCTGTTTTCGTGGTGGGAGCGTCAGCGCACCGAGGAAACGATTAAATTTTTCCCGCTTGACCGCGAGGCGGTGTTCACCGAAGCGAAAACCACTCTTGCGCTTGCAACAAACAAAGAGCGCGGGCGCTATTCGCTGCGTTGGTCCACTATCTCCACGCTGAATCGCCGCGCCTATTTGCGGCAAGACGTTTCATTGCTGTTTGCTGACGGCCGATTGGTTGATGTATTGTCCCGATGGGAGACGAACACCGGAACGATCGCTATGGAAAAAACAGCAATTATGCATGACAGCCGTTTTTTCCAAGCCATTTCGTTCCATCATGGTGAACTGCACAAGGGCGAAACGATCACAAGCAGCCAAACGATGTCAAGCGCGTATTTGTATGTCATCGACTCGCCATACCATCCGCTCGCATCATTCCGCCGGCCGAAAACGGACGCCGAGCGCGAATGGCAGCGCGTCTTGAACAAGGCAACGAACGAATTTCTCCGCCATAAGGCGGACGAGCTGCTTTCCCATTTTTCGCTATCGAAAGAAGACTACTACGCCCTTTATTTGCCGGAGCTTGTCGCTTATACGGAACAACCGCTGCCCGGCTTGTCGATGACAAAAACACAGACGATCATCGGCCGCCTATGGGAGGGGATCTATAAGTCGTACGTTCTCGGCATAAAAAAAGAGGATGGCTCCATCCTCTCGCCGATCGGCAGCACGGTGCCGCTTATTTTGATCCGGAAAGATTACGGTCAAATCCTTGTTTTGCTTGAAGCGAAAAATGGAGACAAAGTCATGCTCATCCAAGTTCCTTAGCGGAAACCAAGCCATAAGCCGGACGCTGCCAATAACAACGCGGCGGCCAATGCGCCGGCCTGCCGCCCCGAAGCGGTCTGCTTCGGCAAATGGACAGCACCCGCTGCCAGAAAGCCGCCGACAAGCCCGCCGATATGGCCGGCGTTGTCAATGCCGGGAACAAGCAGGCCAAACAGCAGGTTGACGACGATTAAGCTGATTACGTTCATGCCCATCGTCCGAAAAAATAGATGCCGGTAAACCGTCCCAAAATAAAGAAGTGCCCCAAACAATCCGAAAATGGCGCCGGACGCCCCGGCCGAAATCGATGGAGTGAACAAAAAGCTCGACAGCGTTCCGAAAAAACCAGCCGTTGCATAAATGATCAAAAAGCGAAGCGAACCGTACAACCGCTCTGTCGTCGTCCCTAAATAATACAGCGCAAACGTGTTCGTCAACAAATGCAAAAACCCGATATGCAAAAACATCGGCGTCAAAAATCGCCACCATTCCCCCGCCTCAATGAGCGGATTGAATTTGGCGCCATACCGGATCAAGACGTTGGGGTCCGTGCTGCCGCCGCTCCACTCGAGAACAAAAAACATAGCGACTTGCACGATCATCAGCAGCCGAGTGAACACCGGCCTGCCGTATTCAAAAATGCGCCGCTCTTCCTCCCGTTGGCGGCGCCATTCCGTCAGCACTTGATGTTTGAAACGCTCGGCGGCGGCGAACGGGTCTTCCTCTTCCGAAGATGGAGCCGGGCGGAGCGTCGCCCCGGTCATCTCCTCGAGCCGCGGCAGCATGTCATTGATGTTGCCGCTATGAATGAGAAGCGTATGAAACGCGCCATCGCCCGTCCCTAAAAGCAGCAGCGGTTCGTCAATGAGAAACTCCCAGTCATCAACCGGCGGATACGCCATGATGTATACGTTGACAACCCGGCCTCCTCTGCCGGTTGCCCGTCCGTCCATCCGCCGAATGAATTGCCACGTATATTCCATATCAAGACGCAACGACCGACTCCAGTCGAAATCGGCGCGGACGAGGCGGATGAGTGTCGGCCGCCGCCAGCGGGCCGATTCGAGCCATACTTCATCCCCGCGTTCGGCCATCCGCGCGATGCGGTAACCGCCGCGAAGCAAAAGATGAACAAGCTGCCAAAACAATACATCCATCGTTCCAACCATGTTCTTCTCTCCTTTTCTCCAGCAGGCCGAACCCAGCGGACAGCAAAGCTCCGGCTGTCTGGATGATCCAGCGCAAGCCAGAGGGAGGCTGTGCCGTTCCCGCCCCAGGCGCGCTTTTTCCCCCCCGCCCGCTTTGAAATCGACGATAAGGGTGGCCAGCTTCCCGTTCGCGGCATCATAAAACGGCCAGCCGGCCACCGCCTCTCTAGCGCAACATTTGCGACACAACCGCGTTGCGCACCGCCGGAATGTTGAGCGCAAAGCGAACAAGCTGCTTTCGCAGCGGCGGAATGCGCAACGCCCAGTCAGCCATTCGGTAACGATAGCGATAGGTGAGCCATCCGGCTGCGACCGCCAACAGCGAGTACGACCATTTGTTCATTGGTGTTCCCCCTTCATCAATATGACATGCTCGTTATTCTTTTTCCCTTTTTCCCCTTAATTATGAAGCAGACGGCCTAACGCCCCAGCACAAGGGCGGCGGCAAGCACCGCACCGGCAGCCGACAAGACGTTGACGGCATCGTTGTCAAGCCAGCGCCATCCTTTCACCTGAACGGTCATCCGCCCGCAATGCTGTTTTCGCTCGGTGGCGATCCCGCATACCGGACAGCGGTAAACGGTCTGCCAGGCGGCGCCAAGCCATGTATCCAGCCAGCTGCCAAACCAGCCGAACAGTGCAAGGGGGAGCCACGGTGCAGCGGGAAGGAGCAACGCGCCGCTGGCGGCGATGAACAGCGCCCCAGCAAGGGAAGCGGCCGTGCCAAGGAGCGTCACCGCTCCGGAAGTGCCGGCCTCGACCGGCTGAAAACTCGGCCATGTCCGCGGCGGACGCCGGCTCAAGGCACCGATTTCCGACGCCCATGTATCGGCGTTCGCCGCCGCGACCGCGACGACGAACAGCTCGTTCCAAACCGGGTCAGGGAGCAGTGCCGCCAGCAGTCCGAGCGCAGCCGGCACTCCACCGTTGGCCAGCACTTGGACCGCATCACGCCGCCCCCCTTTTGCCACCTTTTCGGCGAGTTTCTCCTTTTTCCGTCTCCCGATATGGCTGAAAAAGCTGGAGCTGGCAAAAAATAATCCTAGCAACCATAGCCCGCTCCATGAAAAACCATACCCAACCAAGGCGCCGACAACAACGGTCGCCGCCGCTCCCGAGGCGGACAGCAAGCGCAGCAGCCACCCGCTGCCGGCTGCGATGGCGGATGCAGCAATATACGCCCATTCACCGCTCACAGCGAATGACCCCTTTATCGGTAATAATGAACTCTACCGGCACGTCATGTTCTTCTGCTGGGATGTCGTCCACCACTTGAAACGAATAGGCAAGCGCCGCCGTCACTGCCGCCGCCCCCGGCAAGTACCGGTCATAATACCCGCCGCCGTAGCCGATCCGAAAGCCATTTTTGGCAAAACACACTCCTGGAACAATAATGAGATCAAACTCCTCGCGATCCATCGCCATCGTTTGTTCCTCGATCGGCTCAAGCAGCCCGGCATACGCCTCTTCAAGCTGGGCAAACGACACGATCCGCCGAAACGTCATCATTTTCGCCGCTGGGTCGCATTTTGGCACGCCGACTTTTTTTCCTTCCCTCCAAGCTTGTTCAATGATCGGCGCCGTATCCACTTCCGTCTCCCGCGCCACCGTGATGGCGATCGCCCGGGCTTGTTTCCACGGCGTCCATTGATATAAATAACCGGCAATTTGCCGGTCGCAAACTCGTTTTTCAGGCGCCGGAAGCTGCCGAAGCCGGCTGAGCATATGACGGCGCAGTTCCCGTTTGCGGTCCATCGTCGCTCCCCTTTCTGCCCGAAAGATAAAAAAGCAGCAGGAATGGCGTTCCTACTGCTTACTTCGTTTCGCGGTGCAACGTAACTTTGCGGTCCCGCGGGCAATATTTTTTCAGTTCAAGACGTTCCGGGTTGTTGCGTTTATTTTTGGACGTAATATAGTTGCGTTCGCCGCATTCTGTGCATGCCAGTGTAATGTTCACACGCATCCTTTTTCCCTCCAAACGTGCTTTATATAATCAGACCTTTCTATGATAGCATTTTTCTGCGACGATTTCCACCTCTAAATTTCATTTCCCTCCATTTTATCTTTTTCCACAAGACCGGCCACAAATAGAATGCGATATGATATAGTGAAAAGAGGAGGGATTCATGATGGTAGAATACACGATCATCGCCTTGGCGGCCTTATCGATTCTTTTGCTTGTCCTTTCCTTTTTCGCCAAAGACGAATGGAAGTCGCTTGAAGAACAAATTGACCAGCTGGCTGTCTCGTTGGCGCAAGAAACGTATCAAATGAAAAAAAGGCTGCAAGTCATCGAGGAGGAACTGCTCATCCCTGAGCGCCGGCGCCCGCCCCGCCGCGGTCCTTTTTCCGACACCGAGCGGCGCATCTTCTTTTTGCATAAACAAGGATTTCCGCTCGAAGAGATTGCGCAAGAGACCGGTTTGACGGTTGCCGAGGTCGAGCGGATCGTGAGGAGATTGCTGCGATGAAGAAACGGACGATGCGCGCCTTTGCTCTCGGCCTGCTTGTTGCCACGTCATTCATCGGCGTCTCGTATTATCATTCCGCCCCCGATGCGCCGACGGAAGCGGAAGTGCAAGCGTTTCTCGAACAACGCGGGCTTGTTGCCATTGCGAAAAGCGAATACGATCAACTTCGCCGCGGCCGGCAAACGTCGGCTGAACAGCCGGCTGCGCAACCGGCGAAAACAGTATACATATACCGCCTTGTCATCCAAAAAGGCGACACTCCGGAAACGTTCGCCAAAGAGCTTGAGGATGCCGGCATTATTCAAAGCGCTCGCACGTTTCGCGAGTATTTGCAACAGCACGGGCTGACGCGCTCGATCCGCCCCGGCGCCTATAACGTGCGAAGCGATATGGATTATGCGGCGATCAGCCGCTTGATTGCTAAACCATAACGGAAAGAAGGAGGCAAATGATGAAAAGACTGCCTCCTTCTTTGTATTTGCATCAATCATTCAAATCATAATGCTTCCCTTTGACGAGATAAAGGAGATGCTCGGCGATATTGGTCGCATGATCCGCCGTCCGTTCAATATACCGGGCGACGAGAGCCAGCACGTTCATTTGCGCCAGCGCCTCTTTATCTGTTTTCTCCATCTCAAGCAGCGCTCTCATCATCTCCCCGTACCGCTCGTCAACCTGACGATCCATATCGGCAATTTGTGCAGCCAGCGATGCATCTTCCCGATCGTACGCCGTCATAGCCGCCGATACCATGTCTGCCGCCAATTGGTGCATCGACACTAGCGAGCGGATGTCGATGACGAACGGCTCGCCGCCGATGCGGATGCACGCCTTGGCGACATTAACGGCCAAATCGGCGATCCGCTCGATATCGCCCGCGATTTTGATCGCGGCGATGATGCGGCGCAAGTCGGTCGCGACCGGCTGCTGTTTCGCAATGAGCCACAACGCAAAGTCGTTCACTTCTTCTTCGAGCTTGTCAATCGAGCCGTCTCCATCAATGACGGCCATCGCCAAATGTTTGTTTTGTGTTTGAAACGCGTCAATCGCCTGTTGCAATGCCACTTCTGTTAACCGCCCCATCTCAACCAGCTTGTTGTGCAGCGCTCGCAAGTCATCAGCAAACGTTTCACGCATTTCAGGCTTTCCTCCCTTGTTTTTTATCCGAAACGACCGGTAATGTAGTCTTCTGTACGCTGGTCGGCCGGATTGGAAAACAGCTTGTTCGTCTCTGCGTATTCAATCACTTCTCCGTTCAAGAAAAACGCTGTTTTGTCCGAAATGCGGGCCGCTTGCTGCATGTTATGGGTCACAATAATGATGCTGTATTGTTTTTTCAATTCTTGAATAAGTTCCTCGATTTTCAACGTGGAAATCGGATCGAGCGCAGACGTCGGTTCATCCATTAAAATAACGTCCGGCTCAATCGCCAAACAGCGGGCGATGCACAATCGCTGCTGCTGTCCGCCTGATAACCCGTAGGCATGATCGTGCAGCCGATCTTTTACCTCATCCCAAAGCGCCGCCCCTCGCAAACTTTTTTCGACAATTTCGTCGAGCACTTTTTTATTGCGGATGCCATGAATGCGAGGACCGTACGCAATATTGTCGTAAATCGATTTCGGGAACGGGTTCGGCTTTTGAAACACCATGCCGACTTGTGTCCGCAATTGTTCAACCGGATAGGAAGGGTCAAAAATGTTGCGCCCGCGGTAGACGAGCTGGCCGGCAATGCGGACGTTCGGCACGAGCTCGACCATTCGGTTCAACGTTTTAATATAGGTCGATTTTCCACATCCTGACGGCCCGATAATTGCCGTCACCTCATTTTCATAAATTGTTAAATGAATGTGCTTCAGCGCATGATGTTCACCATACCATAAGTTTAAATCTGTTGTCTCGTACACAACGCCTTTTGTTGCAACATCTTCGACCGCCGGCGTTGCCGCAGACGGTTCGACCAACGGTGAGAGTTTTGTTTTCTTTGTGTTTGTTGCCATCATCTGATTGGTCTCCTTTCGCTCTTCCCCGAAATTTTTGCGTTAAAACCGCTTTTGAAACTTGTTGCGAATCAATACCGCGACCGAATTCATCAAAATTAAAAAGACGAGCAGGACGATAATCCCGGCAGCCGCTACATGCTGAAACTCCTCTTGCGGCCGCCCTGTCCAGTTGTAAATTTGCAACGGCATAGCGGTAAACGTATCAAGTACGCTGCCCGGCAGGTAGGCGATAAACGTCGGGATGCCGAGCACCACAAGCGGAGCTGTCTCCCCAATAGCGCGGGAAAACGCCAAAATGGCCCCCGTCAGCATTCCCGGCAGCGCCGCCGGCAACACCACCCGACAAATCGTTTGCCATTTCGTCGCCCCCATGGCATACGACGCTTCCCGCAGCTGCTGGGGAACCGCACGAATCGCCTCTTGGGCCGCGACGACGATCACTGGAAGAATGAGCAAGCTCATCGTCAACCCGGCCGCCAAGACACTGCGCCCAAGTCCAAGCTCACGGACAAAAACCGTAAGCCCCAGCAGGCCAAACACGATCGACGGCACGCCGGCCAGATTGGAAATATTCGTTTGAATCAACGCGGTGAAACGGTTTTTGCGCGCGTATTCTTCCAAATAAATGGCCGTCCCAACCCCCAAAATAAACGAAACCGGTGCGACAATCATCATCAGCCAAAGGGAGCCAACCAGTCCGGATTTAATCCCAGCTTCCTCCGGACGGCGCGAAGGAAAGCTGTTTAAGAAATCACCATCGAGCCAGCCGATCGCCTGCATGATGACACGGGATAATAATAATGCGAGAACAATGAGTCCAAAAATCGTAGCAGCAAAAAAAATGGCTTGCAAGACGGCGTTTTGCACCAGCCTTCCTTTCATTCGTCTCCAAACGAGCGGTTTGTCCAATTTGTTTTCCATGTGTTCAATACTCCTCCCTCAATCGGCGGGAAATGTATTGCGCCAATATATTCATCAGCAGCGTGAAAATAAAGAGCGTCATCCCGACAGCGTAAATGCTGTAATAAATCGTCGTCCCATAGCCGGCGTCGCCGGTTGTCACCTGGACGATGTAAGCGGTCAATGTTTGAATCGATTGCGTAACATCAAACGTAAACTCCGGCGATGATCCGCCAGCCACCGCGACGATCATCGTTTCACCGACCGCCCGGGAAATGCCTAAAATAAATGAGGCAATCACTCCGGAAGCGGCGGCAGGAAGCACGACCTTAAGCGCTACTTCAAACTTTGTCGCGCCAAGGGCCAAGGCGCCTTCGCGAATGGAGTTTGGCACTGCGCTCATCGCGTCTTCTGACAGCGAGGCGATCATCGGAATGATCATAATCCCCATGACGAGCCCCGGGCTGAGCGCATTAAAAATCTCTAGATCCGGGATGACCTTTTGCAATAACGGCGTCACGATCGTCAACGCAAAAAACCCGTACACGATCGTCGGAATGCCGGCAAGCACTTCGAGCGCCGGCTTGATGATTCGGCGCGTCCGCTCCGACGCATACTCGCTCAAGTAAATGGCCGAAGCGAGCCCAATCGGAACAGCCAAAAGCATAGCGATACCGGTCGTCAGCAGCGTGCCGGTCACAAGCGGAGCGACTCCGAACGATCCGTGTTCCTCATTCCACGGAAGCCACTCTTTGCTTGTGACAAACTCAACAATCGATACACGGCGGAAAAATTCGATCGTCTCAAAAAGAAGGGTAAACAAAATGCCGAGCATTACGAGCACGGAGAGTGCCGCCAATGTAAAGAGGAACTTCGGCGCGAGCTTTTCCATCCTTTTCGTCCAATGTTGCCGCGCTTGGTTTTCAACGATCATCTCCCGAACCGAGAACTGCTGTTCTTTCTTCGTTGGAACCCCCATAAAACGAAAACTCCTTTCCGACTTATTCCAACCGCAGTCACAAGTCTAGGCCGACAGACACCCCTTGTCGCCGGCCTAACGAAACCTATTTCAATCCTTCCAATGTTTCAAGCTGTTCTTTATACTTTTCCTCCGGCAGGCGGACGTAACCGACCTCTTCCGCCAAGTCCCCGGCTGTTTCCAGCAAAAATTCCATATAGTCATACACTTGCGGCTTTTCTTTCAACGATTTGACGTTCACATACGTAAACAGCGGCCGCGAAAGCGGGGTGTATTTCCCGGTTTCAATCGTCTCGTTTGTCGGCTCGACTGGCCCGTTGCCGCCATCGATCGGAACCACTTTCAGCTTATCTTTATTTTCCAAGTAATACGCATAACCGAAGTAGCCGATCGCATATTGATCCCCTTCAACCCCACGAACGAGGATATTGTCGTCTTCCGAAAGTTGAGCCGTTTTGACCAGTTCTTTTCCTTCCAGAATCACTTCATCAAAGTAGTCATATGTCCCAGAATCATGACCAGGCGAGAAAAACTTGATTTCCTCATCCGGCCAGCCCGGACGGATATCCGACCATTTTTTCACCGTGCCGTCTTCCGTCCACATTTTTTTCAACTCATCCACCGTCAAGTAATCAACCCAATCGTTTTCTTTATTGACCACAACAGAAAGACCGTCATAGGCAAGCTGAAACTCTTGGAACTCGATGCCGTTGTCGGCAGCTTCCTGTTTTTCTTCCTCTTTGATTGGACGAGAGGCGTTCGAAAAATCGGTTTCCCCTTTCGTGAACTTCTCAAATCCCCCTCCCGTTCCAGAAGCACCGACGGAAACTTTGACGTTTGGCTGTTCCATCATATATTCTTCAGCAGCTGCTTCCGCAATTGGATATACCGTCGAGGAACCGTCCATGATCACTTCACCGGACAGCTCTTTCGTTGCGGATCCACTGTCCGCCTCGTTTTCCTGCGCTCCATTTCCTCCTCCACAGGCGGCAGCAATCATCATTGTTCCGCCAAGCAAACTCGACAACATCAGCCGTTTCCATTTGCTCATCGCTTTTCCCCCTGACTGTTTTCTTTTACATGTCCTAGTTTTTCCTTACATGCCGTATCATAAATGGACGCTGTTAATAAGGTTTAAACAGAATGTTAAGATTGTGTAAACTCCAGATATCCAATATCCATTATTTTTCATCAATAGCTTCTCTTTCCGCTAAAAAATAAAAAGAGCTGATCCGACAAAAGGAGCTCTCCCTATCGAATCAGCTTCAGCATCAAGATTGTTCTGTTGTTTCGGTGCCGTCGGCTGGCGGTTGAACAGGCTCTCCAGCCATTCGTTTCGCCTTCAATTCAAAATAGGCGTCCAAAATACGGCGGCCGATGCGGTTGTTAATGCCGTCGCTTGCCCCTTGCGTCGCCCACGGAACGACAACAGCGAACGACACTTCTGGATCGTTGTACGGCGCATAGCCGACAAGCGTCAAATTGTAGGTCGAGTCATTGCGGCGGCTTTTGATCGGTCCATCGTAATACGCCTGTGCCGTCCCCGTTTTGCCGGCCGGCTTGTACGAAGCACTCGCAAAGTACGAATACGCCGTTCCGCCCGGCTCTTGCATCACACGGCGGAACCCTTCCTGCACGCGCTCAATGTATTCCGTCTTCATATCGACGCGGTTTAACACGATCGGCTCGAACCGTTTGATGACGCGACTAGGTTCTTTTCCGTCAATGGACGGCTCACGAATTTCTTTGACGAGCTGCGGCTTCATCCGATAGCCGCCGTTGGCGATCGTCGACACGTATTGCGCCAGCTGCATCGGCGTATACATATCATACTGGCCGATGGCTAAGTCAAGCAAAAATCCGCCGAGCGTGCCTTGGCCTTGGAAGCCGCTAAGTTCGTTCGGCAAATCGATGCCTGTTTTGACGCCCAAACCAAATTGGCTGAAATAGTGGCGAATCGTCGTAAATGCCTCTGGATTGATGCGAAGAGGCGCGTGCGGACGATACACACCGCCCCCGATGGCGATCGCTGTTTTGAACATATAGACGTTCGATGACTGCTTGAGCGCCGTCAGCTCGTTGATCGTCCCCATCGTTTTCCATGACTTTTTCGGCTTTGTACCTTTAATGTATAACGGCTCATCCTTAATATACGTATTCGGATGAAGCACCCCGGTTTGAAAGCCGGTGAGCACGGTCGCCCCTTTCACCGTCGATCCCATTGTATAGGCGGACGTGATGTTGCCGATGGCAAAGTCGACAAATTTGCCATCTTGAAGAAGCTTGCCGGCCATCGCCAACACTTCGCCCGTCTTCGGGTTCATCATGACGACAAACGCCCGGTCCAAGAGCGGCGACCGGCCTTTGCGCTTCGTCGCCAAAATCTCCTGCTGAATGATCTCTTCGACTTTTTGCTGCAATTCGGCATCGATCGTCAGCACAAGGTCTTTCCCGCGCTCGCCCGGGTACACTTCCTCAACCGAAACGACGCGGCCCGACTTGTCGACCACGTTTTTCACTTTCGCCTTTTTGCCGTGCAGCACTTCTTCATACTGCATCTCCAAATAGCTTTTGCCAACGCGGTCGTTGCGGCTGTAGTCGCGGGCCAAAAAGTAGTCGAGCCGCTCGCGCGGAACGCCTTCATCTTCTTCCGTCACACTGCCGAGCACGGAGCGGAATGTATTGTCATACACGTATTTCCGGTCCCAGTCAACGGTCGTATTGACGCCAGGCAGCTCGCTTAAGTGTTCGCTGACGACCGCATATTCGCGGTCGGTCACCCCTTTGCTTTTGACCGTCTGCGGCGTCAAGGCGTAGCCGCTCTCCATCTCATGTTTAATGGCGATCACTTCAAGCTCCGACTTCGAAATTTGCGCCAAATCTTGCTTGGTGATGCGGTCAAGCGTCCATTCATACACCTTTTTGTCGATCTCTTTTTGTGTCAGCCCTTGGTCAGCGAGCTTTTTCCGTTCTTGTTCGCTCACTTTCTTTTTGGCTTCTTCCGGATGGGTCAAAATCCAATAATCTTTCATGTCTCGCTCCGTCACTTTTTCCTCTGCATCCGGAATGTCGATGTATTGGGCGAGTTTCCTTGCTATGTCCAATATTTCTTCCGGCTGTGTCGTTTTGGAGCGCGTGTACGTAATCGCCTTTTGCGGTGTGTTGTCGACGATCACGCGGCCGAATCGATCGTAAATTTTGCCGCGCGGCACCGGCGTGCTGACGATTTCATCCTGCGTCCGCTCCACTTCGCGCCGATAATCTTCACCGTAGACGATTTGTACGACGCCAAGGCGCAAAATCAGCGCCGAAAACAACAAGAAGACAAAGAAAAACAAAATGTTCAACCGAATCGGCACTTGTGCCCGTTTCTTCCGTTTCATCCCCCGGCCCTCCTTTCCCCCCTATTGTAAAAGAAAAAGAAGGGGTTGGCTAGGGAAAAACATGGGCGACTTTTATGCTGTCGGGCCGCCCCGTTCATTGGCCAGCTTCGGCCGAAGCAAAAGCCGACCTTGCCGCTCCCGCTCCGGATGGCCATCAGTCAAGCGGATGCGGCGGACGAACCAATAAATGATCAAATGCCCGGCGCCGCATACAAACATCAGCACACGAATGCCCGTCTGCTCGTTAAAGAGCTCCACCGCCGCCAAAAAAGCAAGAATCGACGCCACCCGTCCGGCGTTTAAAAACAGCTCGCGGACGACGATATATTCGACGCGCGCTTCCGCTGATTTCCAGCTTTTCCCGATCACGTCAAACGTCAACGATGAGTACGGAACAAGCAAAATCGGATAAGCGATGGCAATCGTGACGGCATAAAGAAGAAGGCGCGGGTACGAAGGATGAAAGACGATGAGAAAAATGGCTGCATACAGCAAAAGACCGCCCAACAAAATGGCTTTCATCCGGTATTCCCGCTTCATCAACCGGGAGACGACGTAATAAGCGATAAACGATGTGAAGGAATTGACCAATCCGTACTTGCCAAGCGCCCATTCGCTATGGGAGCTGACGTAGACAAGCACGGAAATGACAAAAACGAACGAGCCTTCACGCAGTCCTTGAAAAAAATGGGCGTTCGTAATGAGCCGCCAGTTCCGGTTTTCATTCCGTTCCTTTAAAATGCGGAAAAATAAATATTTCCCCGCGGCCGCGCGGCGCTTCAAGAAAAAGCTGAGCAGCACAGCGACAAGAAACAAGCCGAGCGACAGCGAGAAAACGAACGTATACCCTTTCGCTCCATGAAGCGATGAGATGATATAACCGGCGGCAATCGGCCCGATCATGCCGGCTGATGAGGTCAACACCCCGAAAAAACCGTTAAAAAAGTCGCGCGTCTCCGGTTCGGTAATTTCAAATGTCAGCACGTTAAAAGCGAGCCAGTAAAAACCGTAGCCGACGCCAAGCAGCGCGCCGAGAACGAGCAAATATTGATGGGCGCGGGAGCCGACCAGCAAAACCGTGACAAAAAAAACGGCTAAACATGACACGCCAAGCCGCAAAACGAGAATGCGGTCGATCTGTTTCGCCAGACGGCCGGCAACGATAAACGTCAGCGGCTGCATCGTGACGACCGCCAAGTTGTACAATGCCAAATCGCGAAAATCGCCGGTCTGTTTCCACAAATAAATGTTGACAAACGTGTTCGACAGGGAAACACCGAGCGCGTAAAACCCGCCGATGCAAAGCAAAAGCAACAGGTCGCGGTTCACTTGTTCTTGGCCGGTTAGTTTTTGGAAAAATGCCATTGCAAACTCCCCTTTTCATCTATCGGGTAGTGTGGCCATTTCTGCCGCCTCTATGCACCCGGCGCAACGAAAACCGCTCCCTTTGCCTGCCCCCTTCGTCGAAAAAAAAGCGGAGCGTTTTGTTTCGCCCCGCTTTGTTCATTATTTTGCTTTCGCTTCGCTGTACCGTTTCGCCACTTCGTCCCAGTTGACGACGTTCCAGAATGCGGCAATGTATTCCGGACGGCGGTTTTGGTATTTCAAGTAGTACGCATGCTCCCAAACGTCCAAGCCGAGAATCGGCGTTTTGCCTTCCATAATCGGCGAATCTTGGTTCGGCGTGCTTGTGATTTCCAGCTCGCCGTTGTTCACAACAAGCCATGCCCAACCGGAACCGAAACGGCCGGCCGCTGCTTTCGAAAACTCGTCTTTGAACGCGGTGAAGCTGCCGAATTTTTTGTTGATGGCGTCAGCCAGCTCACCCGTCGGCTCGCCGCCGCCATTTGGCGACAAAATCGTCCAGAAAAGCGAGTGGTTCGCATGGCCGCCGCCGTTGTTGCGCACCGCCGTGCGGATGCTTTCCGGAAGGGCTTCCAAATTGCTGAGCAGTTCTTCGAGCGATTTGTTTTGCAAATCCGGATGTCCTTCAAGCGCCGCATTCAAATTTGTAACGTATGTGTTATGGTGCTTCGTGTGGTGAATGTTCATCGTTTCTTTGTCGATGTGCGGCTCCAGAGCATCATACGGATACGGCAATGCTGGCAATTCAAATGGCATACCGATCTCCTCCTTTTTGATTTATGTACACGAACGCCAAAGCGTTCGCTTGAGATTAGCTTACCAAAGTTGGCACAATGTTTCAATCGACTTGCTTGTCCTCGCTTTTTGTTTACATATTTTCAACACACCGTTGACCGTTTCTTCATAATGACAAGCTATAGTATATGGCTGCCATTCGTTCCGAAGCCGATGCACTAAATGAACGGGTGTTGCAATGGCGCGCCTTGCTTGAAACCTTTCATTTGCCTTCTGACTAAAGCGGGAAGATGCCCGCTTTTTCTTTGTCTCAAGTTGAATTCTTCCTCTTTCCCGGCTACAATGGAAAAGGAGATAAAGAAAGGTGTGTCTGAGATGAACGTATTCGTCCAGCTGTGGAAAAGCTTATATTCTCCGAAAGACATCGCCCGCTTTCGATTTCAGGGAATTGGGAAAACGATCGGTTATTTGTTTTTGCTGACTTTGCTGTCCACTCTTCCGACGTTTTACTATGTCTCCTCGTCGCTCACTGAAGGCATCCGCACAACGAGCGCCTTATTGAATAACGAGTTGCCGCCGTTTTCGATTGAAAACGGCGAACTTCACTCGGAGGCGGCCACGCCGATTCATATTGATCAAGGCGGATTTACGATCATTTTTGACAGCACCGGCAAAGTGACGAGTGAGAACGTCGAGCAGTTTCCGAACGCCATCGCGCTCTTGAAGCATGAAGCCGTGCTCGTCGCCGGCCATCAGGCGCAGCATTACAGCTATGCCACGTTTCCGGATGTGACCATTACCGACGAAGACGTTCGCGCGTTCATCGCCGGTCTTCAGTCGCTTCTCCCTGTCCTCATCCCGCTTTTTGGGTTCGTTTTATACGTGCTCGCCTGCGCCGGGAAATTCATCAGCGTGTGCATCTTTGCCTTTTTCGGCCTGATTCTTGCCGGCGTGCTCGACAAAACGCTGCGCTACCGCCATACATGGGTGATGTCGGCTTACGCCATTACGCTGTCGACCGTCTTTTTCACCGTGATGGAAACGGTGCAAGCGGTCGTGCCCTACGGCGCGTTGATCCATTGGTTCGTTTCGCTTGTCGTTCTCTTTTTGGCAGTCAAGGAAGTGCCATCAGCCAAACGGGAAATATAAAAAAGCTGCCTGTCGATGCAGGACAGCTTTTTTTGTGCTTACGCTGCTTTGCTTCTTTCTCCTCGTCCTCGACGCGCGCGCCGCCCCCCCGGAGTCTGCCAGCGGCTGAAGCGCTGTAGATCCCACTAGTGCAATGGTGCCGGAGTAGGTTTCTTCTTTCTTTGCCGCTCCTTCATTGCCGCCCGCGTTGTTCTTTTCAGTCTGCCCGCAGCCGGCCAAAACGCCGGTCATCAACAAGGCGGCCAATCCCAATTTGACTCGTTTGCTCCACATTCAGAAATCCTCCCGTTTTGTTTTCGTACTTTCAACGTACAAGACCATTGTAGCGAGACATCGTTAGGCCCTTATAAAGCAGTTGTTGAGTTTCTGTAAAGACAAAAAACAGGAATATTTTCAAAAAGCCGTCAAGCGAGCCTTGAAGGCAAAGAAGAACGGTGATGCCGTTTTTCAAATTGGAGACATTCTTTTGTTGAAGTGTTTTCCTCATGAGCTCAACGACCTTGCTAAGGAAGACATATTTTCGCTGGACAAGCATACATATGAAATAGATATACGCATGCGGAGGAAGCGTCATGAAAAAATTCATTTTTCTCCTGCTTCTCTTTCTTTCCAGTTATATCGTTTACCGCGACCTTGTCATCGGAACGCTTCACCCTTCATCTGAAACAGCGGCAGCCGTTGTCCAGTCGAAACAGGCGGCCATCCCGTACCGGACGGTGACCATTCGCCCTGGCGATACGTTGTTGTCCATCATCGAGAAAGAACTCAACGGTCCATTGCCCGTTCCGCTCGAGCAGCTGATCCGTGATTTTGAACGGTTAAATCCAGGCGAACATGCGCAAACATTAAAAATCGGGAAAACTTATAAAGTACCGATCTATCGCTAACCGGCGAATCGCTTGTCAAACGGCGGATGGCACTGTTACAATAATGCAGAAAGCGACTCGAATGTTAAAGGAGCGAATTCCCGTGGGTGAAATCATCCATCGTTCAAAGACTCGGCCGGTCCGCGTCGGTCCGCTGACGATCGGTGGGAGCAACGAAGTCATCATTCAAAGCATGACGACGACGAAAACGCACGATGTCGAGGCGACGGTGGCGCAAATCCGCCGGCTTGAGGAGGCGGGCTGTCAAGTCGTCCGCGTCGCCTGCCCGGATGAACGGGCTGCCGCGGCGATACCGGAAATTAAAAAGCGAATCAACATCCCGCTTGTCGCCGACATCCACTTTGACTACAAACTGGCGCTGAAAGCGATCGAAGGCGGCGTTGATAAAATCCGCATCAATCCAGGCAACATCGGGCGCCGCGAAAAAGTCGAAGCGGTCGTGAAAGCGGCGAAAGAGCGCGGCGTGCCGATCCGCATCGGCGTCAACGCCGGATCGCTGGAAAAACGCATTTTAGAAAAATACGGATATCCAACAGCCGACGGCATGGTCGAGAGCGCCTTATACCATATCCGCATCTTGGAAGAACTCGATTTTCACGACATTATCGTTTCGTTGAAAGCGTCCGATGTGCGCCTCGCCATTGAAGCGTACGAAAAAGCGGCGCGCACGTTCGACTATCCGCTCCATGTTGGCATCACCGAGGCGGGAACGCTTTTTTCCGGCACGATCAAAAGCGCGGTTGGACTCGGCGCCATTTTAAGCAAAGGCATCGGCAATACGATCCGCGTTTCGTTAAGCGCCGACCCGGTTGAAGAAGTAAAAGTGGCGCGCGAAATTTTAAAAACGTTCGGGCTCGCCTCCAATGCGGCGACGCTCATTTCCTGCCCGACGTGCGGGCGGATTGAGATCGATTTGATCAGCATCGCCAATGAAATCGAGGACTATATCGCCAAAATTAAGGCGCCGATCAAAGTCGCCGTGCTCGGTTGCGCGGTCAACGGCCCGGGCGAAGCGCGCGAGGCGGATATCGGCATCGCCGGCGCCCGCGGCGAAGGCTTGTTGTTCCGCCACGGCAAAATTGTCCGCAAAGTACCGGAAGAACAAATGGTGGAAGAACTGAAAAAAGAAATCGACAAGCTGGCGGAAGAATATTTTGCAAAGCAAAAGGAAAACAAAGCCGCTCTGAAAGGCAGCGCCGCCCAATGAGCGGAATGTTCCTGCATAACGAGAAAGGGCGTCCCCGCCTTGGGGACACCCTCGCTTTTTTTTACGTATAAAACGGCATAATAAACAGGCGGACGAGAATGGCGATGACGCCAATCCCGATGGCCCAAGCCCCAAGCGTTTCCGCGCCGCGCCGGCGCGCGATAAACCCGACAATAATGCCGGTCGCCCCTAACAAAATCGGCCAAATAAACAAGGCGATGATGGACAGGGCCAAAGCGAGCCAGCCGAGCCCGGCGCCGTCCGCGCGTTCTTCATCCCGCTCGTCGCGGCGGCGAATCGGTTCAGCGACTTCCGCCGCTGTTTCTTCCATGAAAGTGCGTTCTGGTTCCTCTTTTTCGATCGATTGCACGTAACTTCCATTATACGTGCGCTCGCGGTCGTCTGCCATATGCTTCCCTCGCTTTCCTAAAGTAAGGAGCATTCTTAGTATGAGAAACCGGTGCCATTTTATCAGTGTGAATATTTTCTAAAAGGGGGATGCGACGATGAAACACCGGCTCGGGATCGACATTGACGGCACGGTTACGTGTCCGAGCACATTTATTCCGTATTTAAACGAAGCATTCGGCAAAGAGCTCGCATTACACGACATTACACAATACAATTTGGCGCCGTTATACGGCGTGGCGGAGGAAGAAATGGACCGGTGGCTTGCGGAAAATGAGGCGGGCATTTACGAACGTGCGCCGCTGGCTCGCTACGCGCTTGAGGTGATTGACAGCTGGAAAGACAAATACGAGCTGTATTACATCAGCGCCCGCGGCCGCCATTTGTACGAGCTCACCGAACGCTGGTTTCAACGGCACGGCATCCATTACCACCATATTGAGCTGATCGGATCCCACGATAAAATCGCCGCCGTCCGCCAATACAGGCTGGCCGCCTTTTTTGAAGATAAATACGATAACGCTTGTGAGATCGCAGAAGCATGCGGCATCCCGGTCATTTTGTTTGACACGCCATACAACCAAGGTCCGCTTCCTGACAATGTCATCCGCGTCCGGCATTGGCTCGAGGCCAAGCGTGAAGTCGAGCTGCGCTTGGCGCCATAAGAAAAACATCTCCCGTCTTATATCGGGAGATGTTTTTGGCATTGCGGACATGTTCCGTAAATTTCAAATTTATGGTCGGCGATTTCGTAGCCGTCGAGCTGCGTGGCCAGCCTTTCCATTGGACATATATCGATTTCTTTTGTTTTCCCGCACTCGGTGCAAATGAAATGATGGTGATGGCGGCGGGCGTCGCAGGCGAACCGAAACCGTTTCTCTCCTGACAACTCGGTCATCTCCAAGATGCCGAGCGCAGCAAAGAGCGACAAATTGCGGTACACCGTGTCAACGCTTAAGCCCGGATAAGCGGGACGAAGCGCCTCAAGCACTTCTTTTGCCGTCAAATATTTGTCGCGGCCGGCAAACAGCTCGAGCATTTGTTTCCGTTTTTCCGTATATTTAAACCCTTTTTCCTTCATTAACCGCAACGCTTCGCCAACGTTCATCGCGACCGCCCCCTTCTCCATTTTTTCCATCCTAATACGAGAAGCAAAATGGCCACGGCCATCATGACAATCGTTCCGCCCGGCGCCCAATCGAGTTCGTATGCCGCCAGCAAGCCGACGATGACGGAAAGCTCCCCGAAGAAAACGGAATATGCGATGGCTTGTTTAAAGCTTTTGGCGATGCGGATGCTCGCGGCCACCGGCAGCGTCATGAGCGAAGAAACGAGCAGCACGCCAACGATGCGCATCGACGCCGCGATGACGAGAGCGACAAGCACGATAAACAAAAAATGAATGAGCTTGGCGCGGACGCCGGAAACGCGGGCATATTCCTCATCAAACGAGAGAAGAAACAATTCCTTGTAAAAAGCGAAAATGACGGCGACAGCAACAATCGCGACGCCGAGCGCCGTTCCGACATCAGAGCGGCTGACAGCGCTCACGCTGCCGAACAAGTACGAAAACAAATCAGTTGTAAATCCGTTGGCCGCTGAAATCAAAATCACACTTAAGCCGATGCCGGCCGATAAAATGATCGGAATGGCAAGCTCCTCATAATGCCGGTACACAGCACGCAGCTTTTCGATAAACAGCGAGCCGATGACGGAAAAGCCCATGCCGATGTACAGCGGGTTCCATCCGGCTGCCGCCGGCACGGACTTCCCGAGCAGCAGCCCGGCGGCAATGCCGGCAAGCGTGACATGGCTCAACGCATCCGCGATGAGCGAGAGCCGCCGAACAACGATAAACACGCCAAGCAGCGGCGCGGCAAATCCGGTCAATACCCCGGCCCAGAAGGCGTTGCGCAAAAACTCGTACTGCCATAAGGCTTCCCACACGTGTCATTCCTCCAACGTCAATCGTTTATATGGCCCCTCTAGTGCTCGTGGGAGAGAACGTGAAGCGGATGCCCGTAAAACTGCGAAATGGCTTCGTCGCCAAGCTGTTCAAACTCCTCCGCTTTTCCATGGAAATAGAGGCGTCTGTTCAAACAGGCGATATGGGTGACCCGCTCCGTCATCGTCCCGATGTCGTGCGTCACTAAGATAAGCGTCAAACCGCGGCGGTTCAAATCGCCAAGCAGCTCATAAAACTCGTGCACATGGCGGGCATCCACGCCGACCGTCGGCTCGTCTAAAATGAGCAAATCCGGTTGGCTCGCCAACGCCCGGGCGATAAACACCCGCTGCTGCTGGCCGCCGGACAGCTCGCCGATATTGCGCTTCGCCAACTCGCTCAGCCCAACAGCCTCAAGCGCCGCCGTGACCGCCCGCCGGTCTTCTTTCGTCAACAGGCGGAACAAGCCGCGTTTCGCCGTCAATCCGCTCGCCGCCACTTCCTCAACCGTCGCCGGGAAACCGCGGTTAAAACTGTTGGCTTTTTGCGATACAAAGCCGATTCGATGCCATGCCCGGAACGATTCAACCGGTTCACCGAACAACAAAATGCGGCCATGCGACGGCTTGAGCAAACCGAGCACGCATTTCAGCAGCGTCGATTTTCCCGAGCCGTTCGGGCCGACCAATCCTAAAAATGCTCCTTTCGGCACCGTTAAACTAACATGCTCAAGCACGTTCTCGTTTTCATAACGGAACGACACATCCTCAATTTGCAAAACAAGCCCACTCTCCATGGCGGTTCTCCCTTGCTAATTCAGAATCATTCTGATTTGCTTCACTATGCAAGTATACCCCTCCATCCGCGTTTTGTAAACCTCAATGAATTGCTGATTTAAAGCGGGCGCCGCGCACTTCATGCGTCGGCATAATGGTGATGAACGCATCCGGGTCGATTTCATTGACGATCGATTTTAGTTTTGTCACTTCCAAGCGCGTGACGACCGCATAAATAATTTCTTTTTCTTCATCGGTGTAGCCGCCTTTGCCGATCAATTTCGTCGTTCCGCGGCCGAGGCGGTGCAAAATGGCGTCCGAAATCTCCGCATAATAATCAGTGACAATAAAAGCGGCCCGCGTCTCATCAATCCCTTCGATGACTGCGTCGATCGTCTTGGAAGCAATATAGTACGTCATGACCGAATACATCGCCGCCTCGACCCCGAGCACAAACGCCGCCCAGCCGAAAATAAAGACGTTGACAAACATGACGAACTCCCCGACGGAAAACGGGATTTTTTTCGTCAACAAAATTCCTAAAATTTCTGTCCCATCGAGCGACCCACCATGGCGAATGACCAACCCGACGCCAAGCCCAAGCGCCAAACCGCCAAACACCGTTGCCAAAATCGGCTCGGCCGTCAGCGGGGAAAAATGATGAAATGCCCGTTCAGCGGCTCCGAGAATGACGACGCCTAAAATCGTCGACAACATAAACGTTTTGCCGATGTGCTTGTAGCCGAAATACATAAACGGGGCGTTTAAGAGGATGACAAGCGTGGCAAAATTGAGCAGCCGCCATTCATCTGGGATCAAGTAATCGAGGATGAGCGAAACACCGATAATGCCGCCATCGATCATTTTATTCGGAACAAGCAGCCGCTCGATCGCGAAGGCAGCCAATGCCGCGCCGATGGCGATCATGACCGCTCGGTACAACACATGGTTCAACGGTTCCTTTTTATGCTGTTTTGCCGCCAAATTACCACCCTTTCTCCCTTTGCTTTCATTTCCATTATATCATACACCCCTTTTCTGTTCACGCCATATGATGGAAAAGAACGAAGGAGGCGGTGGCAATGAATTTTTATCAACAGCTTGTCAAGCAAAAGTTGAAAACGATCACCCCGGAGGAATTGGCGGCCTACAGCCGGGACTACGGCCTGCCGATTACCGTCAGCCAGGCGAAAAAAATTCTCCATCTGGCCCGGACGAATGATCTCAACGTTTTCGATCCGCAAGAACGGAAAAAATGGGTGCGCGAGCTGGCGAAAATCACCTCGCCGGAGATCGCCAAAAAAGCGAACGAACTGTTTTTGCAATTTGTGCAAAAAAAGTAAAAAAGGGCGGAACGCCCTTTTTTATTGCTCGTCAGCTGCAATTTTCTCAAGCAATCGATCATCAAAGGTCTTTGCCCGCAGCATCGCAATTTCATGCTTGTACGGTGGTTTTTTGTTGTTTTTCTCCTCACCGACATACGGCGTTTCTAAAATTTTTGGAATATCCTCCAGTTGTGGATGATGGACGATATAATTGAGCGCAGCAAATCCGATATGGCCGAACCCGATGTTTTCATGGCGGTCTTTTCGGCTGCCGCGCGGGTTTTTGCTGTCGTTAATGTGCAGTACTTTCAACCGCTCAAGACCGATGATGCGGTCAAATTCATCAAGCACGCCGTCAAAATCATTGACAATGTCATAGCCGGCGTCATGCGTATGGCACGTGTCAAAACAGACGGACAACTTGTCGTTATAGGCGACGCCATCAATGATGTACGCCAGCTCTTCGAACGTGCGCCCGCATTCCGATCCTTTGCCGGCCATCGTCTCAAGCGCGATTTGCACGGTCTGCCCGCGCGTCAACACTTCATTCAGCCCGCGGATGATTTGCCGGAGCCCCGCCTCCGCCCCGGCGCCGACATGAGCACCCGGGTGCAGCACAAGCTGGCTCGCCCCTATCGCTTCTGTCCGCTCGATTTCAGCGCGCAAAAAATCAACGCCAAGCGCAAACGTATCAAGGTTGACCGTGTTCCCGATGTTGATGATGTACGGGGCGTGAACGACGATCTCCTCAATGCCGTGCGCCGCCATATGTTTTCGCCCGGCTTCGATATTGAGTTCCTCGATCGCCTTGCGCCTTGTGTTTTGCGGCGCCCCCGTGTAAATCATAAACGTATTCGCGCCGTAGGAAACGGCTTCCTCACTGGCGGCGAGCAGCATGTTTTTGCCGCTCATCGACACGTGTGAACCGATTTTTAGCATCCTCTTCTCTCCCTTTTCGTTTCATTCCGGGTCAAGACTACAATTGTTTGAAACGGCCAAGCCGCTTTTTCTTCTTTTCGAGCTCGGCGCGCAGCTTTTTCTTATAGCCCGGCTTCACTTTCTTCGCCTTTTTCAGCTTGGCGATCACCGGTGCGAGTTCGTCTTTCTTTTCGCCGGCCCGCTTGCTCCGCCGGTTCCATGGCGGGAGCTCTTTCCATTCGCCGCGCACAAGATCACGGTGGACGAACGAAATGCCCATTTTCTCCAGGCGGGCGATCGCATCCTGGTCGGACGGCTCGTAAATCGTCGCCGCAATGCCGTTGTAGCCGGCGCGCGCCGTCCTTCCAGCGCGGTGGATGTAAAACTGCAAATCATCCGGCAGTTCGTAGTTGACAACATGGCTGACTCCTTCGATGTCGATGCCGCGCGCCGCCAAATCGGTGGCGACCACGTATTGAAACTCGAGATCGCGGATTTGGTTCATCACTTTTTTTCGTTCGCGCGGCGTCAAATCGCCGTGCAGCACACCGACTTTCAGCCCTTGTTCCGCAAGAAGGTCGGCGACTTCATCCGCCATCTTTCTCGTGTTGACGAACACGATGGCCAAATACGGGTTGTAGCTGACAAGCACATCATGAAGCAGCCTAGCCTTCTCGCGCCCACGCAGCGGAATGAGCACATGCTCGATGTTTTCGTTTGCCGCCTGTCTCGGCTTGACCTGGACGAATGTTGGATTTTCCATATATTTTTTCAAAAACGGCTTCAGCTTTTCCGGAATGGTCGCCGAAAACACAAGCATTTGCAACTCTTTCGGCATGCGGGCGGCGATTTGGTCCACATCGACGAGAAAGCCCATATCCAGCATCAAATCGGCCTCATCAACAACAAGAGTGCGCGCCGTATGCACATCAAGCGCCTGCTCGCGGATGAAATCGTTGATGCGCCCCGGCGTGCCGATGACAATGTGCGGCTGCACCGTCAATTTTTCGAGCGCTTTTTGCTTATCTGTCCCGCCGATGAAACAGCGGGCGATGATCATGCGGTCTTTCGGGCAAAATTTTGTAATCTTCAATGTCTCATGATAAATTTGCGTCGCCAGCTCGCGCGTCGGCGCCGTGATGACAGCCTGCACTTCCGCACGCTCCGGATCGATCTTTTCGATGATCGGCAACAAATAGGCATGCGTTTTCCCTGTCCCGGTTTGCGACTGGCCGACCATGCTTTCGCCGCGCAACGCCCCCGGAATGATGCGTTCTTGAATTTCCGTCGGTTTATAAAAACGAAGCGCCTTAATGGCTTCGATGACAAACGGTTGAAACGAAAAACGGGCAAACTGCGTCTCCGTCATTCCACCACAACTCCCTTCTGCCTGAGCCGCTCCATTTGCTTCACCATTATAGCGAATGTCGGAGGTCGGCCGCAACTAAAGACCACGGCAGCGGGAAAAACCTTTCCCGCCCCGCCCGCATATTGTATGAAAGAGGACGATTGTTCATCCGCACAGTGGAAAGGAGGCAACTGTCATGAGTGCCATGAGATACAGCCGGCCCCCGATGATGCCTTCTCCATTCATCGGTGCCCCGTCCGCCCCGTTCGCCCGCATGCCGGCCCCGTTCCCTCGCCCCGGCGGCGCAGGCGGCCTGCTAGCCCGTTTATTTTCCCGCGGGCAGCCGCCAACGGTGGTCCCATCTCCATCGGGGATGCCGCTATTGCAAAACACAGCCGCCAACGCCGCCACAACAGCCAACACAGGCAGCGGGTTTATCGGCATGTTAAACAACGTGCAAAAAATGCTCGGCATCGCACAAAACGTTGTGCCAATGGTGCAGCAGTACGGGCCGCTCGTCCGCAATCTTCCGGGGATGATCCGCATTTTTCGTGAGCTGAAACCAGCTGATAAAAAAGAGGAGAACCCCACCCAACCGGAGCGCGCACCGGCTGAAGAGGAGAAACGAAAATCAGGAGGGCTGGCGGCCAAGAAACGCCCCGTTCCGCGGCCAAAGCGCGAAGAGCTAGCAGAAAAGCGCACGCCAGCCGCATCCAAACCATCAACCCCCAAGCTGTATATATAGCCATTTTCCGCCCCAGCGCTGCTTGTTGCCGTTTGGGGCGATTATTCTTTGTCTTCCCTTCCGCTCTCCGATATAATGAAAGGTGAACAACCGCCGCACGGTCGGCGGCAGGGAGGGAAAACGATGGAAGTCATTAAAATCACCCCGCGCGGATATTGCTACGGGGTTGTCGATGCGATGGTGATCGCCCGCAATGCGGCTTTGGATCCGTCATTGCCACGGCCCATTTATATTCTTGGAATGATCGTCCATAACAAACACGTCACCGATGCGTTTGCCGAAGAAGGCATTATTACACTCGATGGAGAAAACCGGCTTGAGATTTTGGAAAAAATCGACCGCGGCACGGTCATTTTCACCGCTCACGGCGTATCGCCGGAAGTGAAAAAGCGGGCGCTCGAAAAAGGGTTGGTCACGATCGATGCAACGTGCCCGGATGTGACGAAAACACACCGCTTGATCGAACAAAAGCTCGCGGATGGCTATGACATCATTTACATCGGCAAAAAAGGGCACCCGGAGCCGGAAGGAGCGGTCGGCATCAATCCGGAGCGCATTCACCTTGTGGAAACGGTCGACGATGTCGAACGGCTCGCGTTGGAAAACAAGCGCCTTATGGTGACGAACCAAACGACAATGAGCCAGTGGGACGTCGCCGATATTATGGCGAAAGTGAAGGAAAAGTACCCGCACGTGGAAATGCATAAAGAAATTTGCCTCGCGACCCAGCTCCGGCAAGAAGCGGTCGCCGAACAGGCAAAGGACGCCGACGTGACGATCGTTGTCGGCGACCCGCGCAGCAACAACTCCAATCGCCTCGCCCAAGTGTCGGAAGAAATTGCCGGCACGAAAGCGTACCGCGTCGCGGATGTCACGGAAATCGACATCAATTGGATAAAAAATGCCAAAAAAGTCGCCGTCACCGCCGGCGCTTCGACCCCAACGCCGATCACCAAGGAAGTGATCGACTTCCTCGAGCAATTTGACCCGAACGACCCGGCGACATGGCAGCGGGAGCGGAAAGTGCCGCTGCACAAAATTTTGCCAAAAGTAAAAGCAAAGAAAGACGAGTAACAGCTCGCCCCGTTTATAAACAAAGGCTGTCCCGCAGTCGGCAAAACCGCCTGGTGGAACAGCCTTTTTCGCTTGCCGCTTAGATGAACTGAAACGGATCCGTATGAACGCTGGAGGCGATCACGTCCGTTTCCCACTGCCGCTTCCGGAGCTCTGCCATTAAATAGCGGGCTAATCCTTGCTTCATCACTTTTTCAACATTATGGCCCGGGTCGACAAGGCGCAAGCCGAGCGCCTGGGCGTCATGGGCCGTATGGTAGTACACATCGCCGGTCACGTACACGTCCGCTCCAGCCGAGGCGGCAGCAGCGACAAACTTGTTCCCGTCCCCGCCCAGTACGGCGACGGTTTGCACAAGGTCATCGAGCCGGCCGACGACGCGCACGGCCGGGACGGAAAATGCGGTTTTCACTTGTTCGGCGAAGGCGCGCAGCGTCACCGGCTGCGGCAGCCTCCCGATGCGGCCAAGCCCAAAGCGGCGCCCCTCGTTGTCAAGCGGATAAAGATCATAGGCTACTTCTTCATACGGATGGGCAGCCAGCATCGCTTGAATGACATTCCGTTCCAAGGAAGCAGGAACGATCGTCTCAATGCGCACTTCCTCCACTTCTTCGAGCTTCCCTTGTTCCCCGATAAACGGCTGCGCTCCTTCTTCCGGCAAAAACGTTCCGATGCCGTGGCTGTTGAACGTGCAATGGCTGTAGCGTCCGATATGGCCGGCGCCGGCATCGCCTAACGCCGCCCGCACCGCCTCGGCATGACTCACCGGCACGTAGACAACGAGCTTTTTCAACGGTTCTGTATATGTTGGCACGAGCACCGCCGTCTCGCTTAAACCAAGCGCCTCGGCGAGCCAATCATTGACCCCGCCAAATGCGACGTCTAAATTCGTGTGGGCGGCATACACAGCGATGTCGTGCTTGATGCACGCCGCGATCGTCCGCCCGTGCCCGTCGTCCGTCAACAGCTGCTTAAGCGGGCGGTAGAGCGGCGGATGATGGGCGATAATCAAATCGACTCGTTGATTGATGGCTTCGACGACGACGTCTTCCAGCACGTCGAGGGCGATCATCACTTTCCGGACCGGCTTGTTCAACGTCCCGATTTGCAGGCCGATCCGGTCCCCTTCCATGGCGAGCTGTTTCGGGGCAAGCCGTTCCACAAGCTGAATAACTTCATGACCGTACGGAACCCGGCTCATCGCAACGCCTCCTCTACCAATTGGACTTTTTTCTCCAGTTCGCGCATTTTCACCCTAGCCGCCTCGCTTTCCCCTTTCTCCGCCAAATCGGCGATAATCCGTTTCCAATGCAGAAGCTCGCGCTGCCATTTTTCGCGGAACACCTCGCTGTTTTCCCGGCGCAAAAACGGCCCAAGGAGCAATTCCGCCTCCAGATGGCGGTACGGCCGCCGGGCGTCGCCGCGCTCGGCGACAAGCACTTCGTAAATTTGCCCATCTTCCTTCAGTATGCGTTCGGCAATCAACTCCCACCCATGATCGAAGAGCCAGCGGCGGATCAGTTCAGCGCCAATGTTCGGCTGCAAAATGAGCCGTTGGACACCGACGAGCTTTTCTTTCCCCTCATCCAAAATGCGGGTGATAAGGGAGCCGCCCATGCCGGCGATCGTGATGCAATCCACTTCCCCCGGAGCGATGACAGCCAATCCGTCTCCTTTGCGCACCGAAATGCGGTCGGAAAGCCCCGTCTTTTCCACTTGTTGCTGCGCGGAGCGAAGCGGGCCGTCAGCGACCTCGCCGGCAATGGCTTTTGACACATACCCGTGCAGGCAGGCATAGCAAGGCAAATACGCATGATCCGACCCGATGTCAGCGAGCACGGCTCCTTTCGGAATGAAGGAAGCGACCGTTGCCAACCGCTTTGATAGGCGAAACTCGTTCATGGCTCCTTTGGTGCAGCCCGCCTTCCTTCCACCGCTGGGCGAAGGCGGCCGCTCCTTCCTCCTTTCCTGTTCTCAAGGTCGCGCGCCTCTATTGTACTAAACAAAACATCCCCTTGCCAAAAGCAAAGGGATGTTCACCATCCATTATTTTAAACCGGCGAGCCATTTCGTCATCGCGTCGATGTTGTCAGCCGGCACAAGCCCTGGCGGCATGTTGCCGCGTCCGTTTTGCAGGACATCTTTAATTTGGTCCGCCGATAACCGTTCGCCGACTCCTTTTAATGCCGGGCCGACGCCGCCTTCATAGTTTTGGCCGTGACAGCCAGAACACGTTTGTTGGTAAAACTGTTCCGGATTGAATTCGGCCGTTTGTTCCGTTTTTTCCCCGCCTTTTTTCTCTTTGGCCATTTCCTTCGCATCGCCTAGCCCTTTAAACGACAAGACGAACGTCAGCACAATCCCGAATGCCATGATGATGAAAAACGGGATGAGCGGATTGCGGTTCATCTCTTTTACCTCCCTTATGTATAATGAAGAACGTTGCAAACAATTTTATTTTACTGTAAATAATGGACAAGGAAAAGCTCTAAGTTGCCGAAAAGGCAACAACACACCTCAACACCACCAGATGGCGGCGGCTACAAGCAGCGGTCCGCTGACAGCGGCGAGCGAAAAGTAGCGAAGGCGAAGCAGACGGCCGACTGCAAACCAGAGAACACAGTTTCCGATCACGGCAGCGGCTAGCGCACCCGCTTGCCCCTGGAAAAAGCGGTCAACCTCCAACATGGATGCCACGAGCAAAATCCAAGCGCTTCCGATGAGCGGAAAGTGAAGAAGTTCTCGTTCGTTCCGCCACCGCCAGCAAAAAAACAGGCAAACAGCGAAAAAAAGGGCACAAAGGAGTGTTTGCAAAACAAATGACAATTCAGTAAAATAAATGGCAAGGGCGGCAGCTGGCAACAATAAACAAAGGCTGGCCTCCAGCCGGCTGCGCAACGGGCGGCGCGGGCTCAGGGAAGCATCGCCCTCGGTATAAAGCGCGAGCAAATAATTGCAATAATGCTCTGGCAGGAGGCGCGAACGTTTCCAATACTCGATTTCTCGGATAATCGTTTCCCGCCGTCTCCGGTTCATTTGCATTCCACCTTTCGCCAAAAGAAGAAGAAAAAAATAGTTTACTTCCGAAGAAGTAAACTATGGAACGAACAGTCATTCCAAAAAGTCTTTCAGCCGTTTGCTGCGGCTCGGATGGCGTAGCTTGCGCAACGCTTTGGCTTCGATTTGGCGAATGCGTTCGCGCGTCACACCAAACACCTTGCCTACTTCTTCCAGCGTCCGCGTCCGGCCGTCGTCAAGCCCGAAACGGAGGCGGAGCACGTTCTCTTCGCGGTCGGTCAGCGTATCAAGCACATCTTCAAGCTGCTCTTTCAACAGCTCATAAGCGGCGTGTTCCGATGGCGACGTCGCATCTTGGTCTTCGATGAAGTCGCCAAGATGCGAGTCGTCTTCTTCGCCGATCGGCGTCTCGAGCGACACCGGCTCTTGGGCGATCTTCAAAATTTCCCGCACTTTTTCCGGCGTCAAATCCATTTCCTCGGCGATTTCTTCCGGCGTTGGTTCGCGCCCGAGGTCTTGGAGCAACTGCCGTTGAACGCGGATCAGTTTGTTGATCGTCTCGACCATATGCACCGGGATGCGGATCGTCCGCGCTTGATCGGCGATCGCCCTCGTAATGGCTTGTCGGATCCACCACGTCGCGTACGTACTGAACTTGTAGCCCTTGCGGTAATCAAACTTTTCAACCGCCTTGATCAGCCCCATGTTCCCTTCCTGGATCAAATCGAGGAAAAGCATGCCGCGGCCGACATACCGTTTGGCAATGCTGACGACGAGGCGGAGGTTGGCTTCCGTCAGCCGGCGCTTCGCCTCTTCATCGCCTTGTTCGATCCGCTTCGCCAGCTCAATTTCTTCTTCCGCTGATAAAAGGGGGACACGGCCGATTTCTTTTAAGTACATGCGCACCGGGTCATTGATTTTCACGCCGGGAGGAACGGATAAGTCATTTAAGTCGAATTCCGCCTCCTTGGCCAGCTCATCGATGTCCGGATCGGCTTCCAAATCGGATTCGCTGATGACTTCAATGCCTTGGTCAGCCAAGTATTCATAATATTCGTCCATTTGGTCGGAGTCCAAATCAAAGCCGGAAAGCCGCTCGGCAATTTCTTCGTATGTGAGGATGCCGCGCTTCTTGCCGAGCTCAGCGAGCTGCTCTTTCACCTGCTCCAGCGTTTCGCCGGCAGCCGCCTCGGCCTGCTTTGATTGGGCTGGTTTTTCGGCCATTTCATTACCTCCTTTAAAAACTCATACCACCATATTATGAGGAAGATAACATTTTTTTCATTTCAATCATTTCTTTGGCGATGCGGGCGGCTGTCAAAAAGTCCTTTCTTCGCTCCGCTTCCGTTTTTTCTTGTTCTTTTACCTTTAGCATTAACCATTTTGGGCGATTCAACACATGCCTGATATAATCCTCGAGCTCCTGTTCGGAAACGTCATCTGCGATCAATAAAAGCGACAGCTCGCTCGCGAGCGGCTGCAACTCGCCGGGGATTCTTGAGATGAGCGCACCCGGGTCGGCTTCATGCCCTTCTTCGTAAAAGGCGTAAATATAAGCGGCTAACGCCCGATGCTCCTCGATGTTAAACCGGCCGCCAATCCGCTCTTGAACGACCAGCGCCACATCGCGGCTTCTCATCATATGAGCAAGCAGCAACCGTTCCGCATTTTGAAAAGCCGGCAGCAACTTTTTCGCCAGCATCGGCCGCGCCGTTTCCCCATCGGGCGCCTCCCGCGGCTTTGTCCTCTCGCGCTGGCTGCGGGACAGCTGCTCATGAAGAGCGGAAAGCGACAACGAAAACTCTTCGGCGAGCTGGCGCAAATAATAATCTTGTTCCACCGGGCTCGACAGCTTGCCGATCTCCCGGAGCGCTTCATCAATATAGCGGAGCCGCTCCCCTTCGTGCTGCAAATTTTTTCCGCGCCGCAAATACGCCATTTTAAACGCCACGAGCGGTCGGGCGGCAGCCACTTCTCCGGCAAACCGTTCACCGCCATAAACACGTATATATTCATCCGGGTCAAGACCGTTCGGAAGGGATGCCACCTTGACGCGGCATCCCAATGCGCTCAGCTGCTCAGCAGCGCGCCAAGCGGCTTCGATCCCGGCGCTGTCGCCGTCATAACAAATCGTTATAGTGTCCGCATGGCGGCGCAAAATGCGCGCCTGCTCCTCGGTCAGCGACGTCCCCATCGTCGCAATGGCATAATCGATGCCGGCCTGCGCTGCGGAAATGACATCGGCAAACCCTTCGACAAGCAGCGCCTCCTGCCGCTTGCGGATCGGCACCCGCGCCGCATGAAAGTGGTATAGAATCGCCCCTTTGCGGAAAACGGGCGTTTCTGGGCTGTTGACATATTTCGGATGCCCTTCGCCGAGCAGGCGGCCGGAAAACCCCACCGTTTCGCCGCGGTGGTCGTGGATCGGAAACATAATGCGGTTCCGGAACCGGTCGACGTATCGCCCGTCCTCTTTTTTCGTCAACAACCCCGCCTTTTCCATCACCGGAAGAGAAAAGGAATGGCTCTCCAGCAACTTGGCCGCCGCATCAGGTGCATCCGGGGCATAGCCGATTTCAAACCGGTCGATCGTTTCTTTTGTCCATCCGCGCGCCTGCAAGTAATCAAGCGCGGCTTGTCCTTCTTTTGTATGGACAAGCAAATGATGGTAAAATCGTTTCAGCAAGGCATGCGCTTCCGTCATCGCCTTCGCCTCGTCCGTCTGACCATCATCGCGCCCGCGAACATCCAGCTCATAGACGGACAAATCGACGCCTGCCTTGGCCGCAAGCCGTTTGGCCGCTTCCACAAACGGAATGCCCTCGATGTCCATTAAAAACGTGAAGGCATTCCCTCCTGCTCCGCAACCGAAGCAGTGGAAAATTTGCTTTTCCGGAGAAACGGAAAACGACGGCGTCTTTTCCCCATGAAAGGGGCATAAGCCAAAATAGTTGCGGCCCTGCCGTTTCAGCTGGACGTATTCGCCGATGACATCCACAATATCGACGCCGCGGCGAATGGCTTCAATCGTTTCTTCGGGAATGCGATGTCCCATACGAACAACCCCGTATCATAATTTAATTTATTCTCGGCTGTCAGCCGATTTCCCTTTTACTTTCGACAAATTTTTTCAACTCCTCCGTTTTGCCTTCCCCCTTGCCCGCAACAGCCGGCCCTCCCAATCCGCCCGCCGCCTCCGTAAAGCAAACGGCGTCAAGCTGGCGAAAGGGCGCTTCGATATATTATATTTCAAGGCCAAAGGGAACATTTCATTTTTTTTGACTTTGTTGCAGCGGACAACCTGGCCCCTAAAGCAAGGGAAGGCTTCACACTCCCTATTATTCTACATCATCCCCAAAAATCCTTCTTTTTTTTCGGGCGCCCGGCGGTTTTTGTCGAAAACTTTTCCCTTGTTTTCCTTGACAAACAGCTATAAATAGTTTACTCGACTTATGCCCACTCTAAACCTATGCAGGGTCATTTTTCCCGCAATTTTTTATTATAATATAACTCAGGGACGTATGCCATAAAAAAGCGCACGATTACCGGCAGGAAATCGTGCGGACAAAACAGGCGGATCCAACGTTCTTAACACTTCAACTTTTTCATAATGATGCTTGCCGTTTCTTCCACAGCTTTGTTCGTTACATCGATGACATCGCAGCCGATTTTTTTTACGACTTCGTCAAAATAAGCCAGCTCTTCTTTAATGCGATCCATGTTCGCATAGATGGCTTGGTCGTTCAAGCCGAGCGATTTCAAACGCTCGCGGCGGATCGACAGCAGCTTGTCCGGGCTGATTTTCAAACCGAAGCATTTGCCTGGCCCGACTTGAAACAGCTGCTCGGGCGGCTCGACTTCCGGAACGATCGGTACGTTTGCCACCTTCAGCCGCTTATGCGCCAAGTATTGCGACAGCGGCGTTTTCGATGTGCGCGATACGCCGATCAACACAATATCAGCGCGCAAAATGCCGCGTGGGTCGCGGCCGTCGTCGTATTTGACGGCGAATTCGATCGCTTCGATTTTTTTGAAGTAATCTTCGTCGAGCACGCGCACCTGGCCCGGCTCATACCTTGGCGTCAGCTGGAACAAGCCGCTCATTTTTTCGATGAGTGGGCCGATGATATCGTAAGCGACCACCCCTTCGCGCGCCGCCTCGGCAAGCAAAAATTCGCGCATTTCCGGAATAACGAGCGTAAAGGCAATAATGGCTTGGTTCATTTTGGCCAACGCGACCACTTCGGCTAACGTCGTTTTATCCTCTACGTATGGAACGCGCTTGATTTGAACCGGCGAGGCGTAAAACTGGCTGGCCGCCGCCTTGACGACAAGCTCAGCCGTCTCCCCGCCCGAGTCGGATACGACATAAACGAGGCGTTGATTCATTTTGTTCCTCCTTTTCGCTCACACATCGTCTTTGGCTAATGAGACGAACGCTTTCGTCATATTCGTTTTCGTAATGCGGCCGATCACTTCATACCCCTTCTCCGTTTTGCGCACGACCGGCATAGCGTCGATTTGCTTCTCGATCAGCCGTTCGGCCACCTCAATCAGCGGATCATCTTTATAACAAACAGCGATGTTCGGCATCCTTGTCATGATAATATTAACGGGAATCGCTGTCAGTTCCTGTTTGCCGATGCTCGCGCGCAGCAAGTCTTTGCGCGACAAAACGCCCGCAAGAAGCGACTCCTCATCGACGACAAACAGCGTGCCGACGTCTTCCAAAAACATCGTGACAATCGCATCATAGACGCTCACGTTTTCGTTGACGACGACCGGGATGGACTGGTAGTCTTCAACTTTTAATTTTTTAATCTTATCGGCGAACAGCTGCGTGCCCGTTTTTCCGGTATAAAAATAACCGACGCGCGGCCGCGCTTCCAAATAGCCGGCCATCGTCAAAATCGCGAGATCGGGCCGCAGCGTCGCCCGCGTCAAGTTCAGCTTTTCGGCGATGCTCTCGCCGGTGATCGGCCCGTAGTCTTTGACAATTTGCAAAATTTGTTCCTGGCGTTTATTCAGTTCGATCGTCGCTCACCACCTTGCCAAAAGGTCCCTCACGCTATCATCCTTGTTTATATTATACTACATCACGCGTTTACAAGGAAAATTAAGCATCCTGGCCGCTATCGGGGGCGAGTGTGTCTTTCAGCACGCTCATTTGCTGCAAAAAGCGTTTCGCCTTCAGCGACAGGCCGGCATATTCATCGTAGTACGCCGACAGCACCGCCTTCAATTCCGCCTTTGTCGTTTCTTTGACCGAAATCGCGCCCAGCCGGGCAAGATCAATATGGAAAAACAGGCGCAACAGCCGGGCCGACGCTGGCGACAACGGCATCCGGTGCGGGTCGGCCTCCTCGCAGCGATGACAAAGGAAGCCCGCCTCCTTGACCGAAAACGAGACGCTCCCTTCTGTCGCCCCGCAACGCGCGCAACGGTCAAGCACCGGCGGAATGCCGAGCACTGGGAGCATTTTCATCTCATAAATCAACGCCATGATCTCTAAATCGCGCCCTTCGCTCATATACTGTAACGTCTGCCGCAACAGCTCAAACAAGTACGGATTGCGCTTTTGCTCTTCTGTGCTTTTGTCGGTGAGCTCCACAATATACGCGGCATAGGCAGCGGCAAACAAATCTTCACGCAGCGCCCGCATCGAATCAATGAGCTCCCCTTGATGGAGAACGCCGACGCCGCGGCTGCGGCGGATCAAATAATGGCCATAGGCGAGCGGCTGCGTAACAGCAGAAAGGCGGCTGCTTGGCTTTTTCGCACCTCGCGCCATCACAGCCACCTTTCCCCATTCCCTTGTAAACAATGTGACAATTTTATTCGTCTCGCCATAATCGATGGTCCGCATCACGATCGCTTCACACTTTTCAAACATTGAACCACCACCAATTGGGCCAGTGACGATGCTAAGAGATCGGCTGGTCGATTTCTTTCTGGTCGGTGTTCTGCTCCTCACCGCCGAGCCGCTGCTCCCGTTCCAACTCTTTAAACAACAAGTACGTATCGATATTGCCTGTTTGGCTAAACAACTTCCAAGTAAACTCAAGCATGGAATGACACCTCTTTCTGCCTGCAGGCATTGCATATTGGTGGTTTTACCTATAGGTTGGCTCGGGCAAAACCCGTTTATGTCGCGTAAAATTTTCTAGCCGTCAATACTCGTCCTCGCGAAACCCGAAGTCGCGCAACTGCGAAAGGCGGTTGCGCCAGTCCTTTTGCACCTTCACCCACAGCTCCAAAAACACTTTGGATCCAAGCAGTGCCTCAATGTCAGCGCGCGCCCGCTGTCCGATTTCCTTTAACATCCGGCCTTGCTTGCCGATGATGATTCCTTTTTGCGAATCGCGCTCAACAACGATGACAGCCCCGACGTAAACCGTGCCCGTCTCTTCGCGCCGCTCAATGCGTTCGACGACGACGGCGATCGAATGTGGAACTTCCTCGCGCGTCAAGTGAAGCGCTTTCTCGCGAATGAGCTCGGCGATGATAAACTGCTCCGGATGGTCGGTGACTTGATCCGGTGGATAATATTGCGGTCCTTCCGGCAACCGCTCTTTAATTTGCTCCAGCAGACGCTCGACATTGTTTCCTTCAAGCGCTGAAATCGGCACAATTTCCGCAAAAGGGTGCAAATCCTTGTACTGGTCAATGAGCGGCAGCAGCTCATCCGGGTGAACGCGATCGATTTTGTTGATCACCAAAAACACCGGCGTATCGACTTCTTTCAAGCGCTCCATAATGAACGCCTCGCCGCGCCCAAACCCTTCCTCGGCATTGACCATAAACAAAATCAAATCGACTTCGCGCAGCGCATTGAGCGCCACTTTCATCATAAAATCGCCGAGTTTATGCTTCGGTTTATGCACCCCGGGAGTGTCGATAAAAATGATTTGTGCGTCCTCATCGGTGTACACGCCTTGGATTTTATTGCGCGTCGTCTGCGGTTTGTCGCTCATAATGGCGATTTTTTGCCCGACGACACGGTTTAAAAACGTCGATTTTCCTACGTTCGGTCTTCCGATAATGGCAACAAACCCTGATTTGTATCCTTCCTTATTCATGCATATCCTCCGCTGAAAAAGCATCTGGCAGCAGTTCTTGAACGGTGACGATTTTGACATCGCCGTTGATATTGGCCAAAATGACTTTCATATCGCTAGGGCAAAGCTCAGCGATCACTTGACGGCATGCGCCGCACGGCGGAACCGGGCGGGGAGTGTCGGCAATGACCGCGAGGGCGGCAAACTCCGTTTCCCCTTCGGAATACGCCTTAAACAGCGCGATCCGCTCCGCGCAATTGCACACGCTGTAAGCGGCGTTTTCAATGTTGCAGCCGCGGTACACACTGCCGTCTTTCGTCAGCAACGCGGCGCCGACTTTGAATTTCGAATAAGGCACGTATGCGAATTCGCGCGCTTTTTTCGCTTCGGCAATGAGCTGTTCGATCTCCATGAATGGCTCTTCCTTTCCTGAAAGCAAACGCTGCTTTCTTTTATTATTTTACAAAAAATCGCCGCCAATTTCATCATTTGAAACAAAAATGTAACAGAAAAATTAGAATTTTATCTCTCGTTCGTTCAGCGAAGATGCGGCCAAAACAGCAGCGCCCCGATGATGACAGCAACCCCGGCAGCCACGAGCACAGCCGCAGCAGCGATATCTTTCGCCGCTTTCGCCAGCGGGTGAAACTCTCCTGTCACCAAGTCGACCGTGCGCTCGATGGCTGTATTCACCAGCTCGAGTGTAACGACCGCACCAACTGTCAGCACTAACACAATCCACTCCCAGCGCGACAGCCCGACAGCGAAACCGAGCGCAAAGGCAACAACGGCGGCCGCCAAGTGAAAACGCAAATGCGCCTCCTCCTTCACCGCCGCCTTCATTCCCGCCCAAGCCCAGGCGAAACGATCCCGTTCCCTCGCACCTCGCATGGCTATCGCGTCAATCCGAACCGCGTCAATATTTCCTCTTGCTTGGCAAACATGACGCGCTCTTCCTCTTCCGTTTCGTGGTCATAGCCAAGCAAATGCAAAAAACCGTGCACGGCCAAAAACCCGAGCTCGCGCATGAACGAATGCCCGTATTCCGCCGCTTGCTCTTTCGCCTTCGGAATGGAGATGACGATGTCGCCAAGCACCAGCGGCATATCGGCGCCGATGATGTCGACTTCGCCCTCTCCTTCCTCTTCCAACGCGAACGAAAGCACATCAGTCGGAGCGTCTTTGCCGCGATAGTCGCGGTTCATCAGGCGAATGCGCTCGTTGTCCACGAATGAGACGCCCACTTCCGTCCCGTCCGGCACGTTCTCGCTCGCTGCCGCTTCGCGAAGGAGTTGCTCGAGCATCTCAAGCTGCTCTGCGGTCACTTCGCCCGTTTCGTCGATAAAGTCGATGTGAATGGTCATGCATGCTTCACCTTTTCCTTTCGTACTTCCGGGTATTCAATGCGCGAATGGAAGACGCCGTTGAGCGTCTCACAAAGCGAACGGGCGACGATCTCCAACTCTTTCATCGTGATGTCGCACTCGTTCAACTGGTTGTCCTGCAGGCGGTCGGCGATGATCCCCCGGACGATCTTTTCGATTTTTTCCTGCGAGGGGTTGGCCAACGAACGGACAGCCGCCTCGACGCTGTCGGCAATGTTGATGACCGCCGCCTCTTTCGTCTGCGGCTTCGGCCCGGGATAGCGGAACTCGGCTTCGGAGACCACTCCCGTTTGCTCGAGCGCTTTATGATAAAAATACTTGAGCAGCGTCGTGCCATGATGCTGTTCGGCGATGTCGACAATCTCCTTTGGCAGCCGGTGCTTGCGAAGCAAGGCGACGCCGTCGGTGACATGGGCGATAATAATATTTTTGCTCAATTGCGGCGACAAATGATCGTGCGGATTGCCGCCCATTTGGTTTTCAATGAAATAGCGGGGCCGCTTTGTCTTGCCGATGTCGTGGTAATAGCAGGCGACGCGCGCTAGCAAGCCGTCGGCGCCGATCGCCTCGCACGCCGCTTCCGCCAAATTGGCGACCATGATGCTGTGATGATACGTCCCCGGCGCCTCCGTCAACAATTTGCGCAACAGCGGGTGATTTGGATTCGACAGCTCAATGAGGCGAAGCGGCGACAAAATGCCGAATGCCGTCTCAAACACCGGCAGCAGCCCGATCGTCAAAATGGCGGAGAAAATGCCGGAGGCCGCCGCCATGAGAAGAAAAAGGCCGATCTCAGCCAGCGAGTAGCGGCCATTTTTCATTAGCAACAACGATAGGAGCAAACCCGCATTGACGACGGCAACAAGCACACCGGCCCGCCAAATTTTCGCCTTCGCCAGCTCCTTCGGCAGGCAAAACGTCCCAGCCAGGCCGCCAGCGAGCAAATAAACAGCCAAGGACACCGATACGGCGCCAGTCGCCCCGATTTCTTCATTAAACAAGATGCTGCCGCACACCGCCCCAATGATGGCGGTCATCACCGCCAGCCGCTCGCCAAGCAGCACGCGGACAAGCATCGGACCGAACGCTGCCGGAACGAGATAGCCAGCCGAAACGGCCCCGCCGGACGGCAGCAGGCGAATGAGCACCATCACCGCCATCATCAACGTGAACACCGCTCCATAAAGCAGCAAGTTTTCATTCGTCTTCTCGGCGCGGAAATAGTAAGCGAGCGGCGCAAGCAAGAGCAGCACGAACAAACAAAGCCCCGCGGCCGGCCAATGCGGGCGTCCGCCGCCAAGCAGGCCGACGAGCTCAAGCCGGTGGTAAATGTCACTCGTAATAAATTGCCCTTCCTCCACGATCACTTGCCCTTGCAAAATTTTCACTGGCTTCACTTCATCCATCGCCTGCCGCCGCTTTTCTTCCGTCGCCGTCCGGTCGTAGACGACGTTCGGAATGACAGCCTGCCGGCACAACTTGGCGACGGTTTCGCGCAACGCCGGCGACAGCGCCGCATACTTGAGCTCTGTCGCTGCTTTCGCGCGCGCCTCGTCAAGCTCCGCCTGGGAAATGCGCTCGCTCATGGCCGCATGCACGGCCGTCAACGCTGCTTCTTTGGCTGTCTCGAGTTCACCGGGAGAAGCGCTGAGCAGCCGCCGCCATTCTTCAGAGGACAGGTAGGCAAACCACTCCGGCGGCAGCCGTTCCTCGAGCTTCGCTGTCAAATCACCGGGCGAACGGCCCGAACCCGCCTCGTTTTGCACGCTCTCAATGGCGGCAAACAGCGAGGAAAGAAGATCGACACGGTTTTCGGCATATTCTTTTTTCAACGTATAAACGTCTGCCACTTTGGCGGCTGCTTCTTCTTTCAGCCTGGCTGTCGCTTCTTTGTCCTCAACCGTCACCGGCGAGCGGATCGTTTCTTTAGCGACGTCAAACAGGCGCAGCTCATATTGGCGCGGTTTCACTTGCCAGTACAACACAGCAAACAACAGCGCAGCCAAAAACAAAAACAGCCAAAAGCGGACGAAGCGGACGTCTTTTGTCCGCTCGAGAAAAAAACGAAGCCTTCCCACCGGTTTTCCCCTCGCTTTGTAAGAAAAGCTGTGCCATCCATCCCGGTCTGTGCTCTATAAGCCGGCCTCATCGTAGGCATTAATAATTTTCGCCACAAGCGGATGGCGGACAACATCAGACTGCTCCAAAAACACAAAAGCAATGCCGCTGATGGAAGCCAAAATGCGCTTCGCGACCGACAGCCCCGACTCGACTCCTTTTGGCAGGTCGACTTGGGAAATATCGCCGGTGATCACCATTTTTGACCCAAAACCAAGCCGGGTTAAAAACATTTTCATTTGCGCCGGCGTCGTATTTTGCGCTTCGTCCAGAATGACGAACGCATCCTCAAGCGTCCGGCCACGCATATAGGCGAGCGGAGCGATCTCAATCGTGCCGCGTTCAATGAGGCGCTGCACATACTCCGCTCCGAGCACGTCGTTTAGCGCATCGTACAGTGGGCGCAAATACGGGTCGACTTTCTCCTTCAAGTCGCCGGGCAAAAAGCCGAGGCTTTCCCCCGCCTCGACAGCCGGTCGGGTCAAAATGATGCGTTTGACGCTGCCGTTTTTCAGCGCCTTCACCGCCATGACAACCGCCAAGTACGTTTTCCCGGTTCCGGCCGGCCCGATGCCAAACGTCAAGTCGTGTTGTTCAATCGCCGCCACGTAATAACGCTGGCCGAGCGTTTTGACGCGGATCGACTTCCCTTTGGCATTTTTCGTAATCTCTTCTTCGTACAGCTGGATGAGGCCGTCAAGCGCCCCTTTTTTCGCCAGCTGTACGGCATAGATGATGTCGCGCTCGCTGACGGCCACCCCTTTGCGGATGACAATCAATAAATGGCGAAGCAGCTCATCGACGAGCTGGACTTGCTGCGGCGTTCCGGAGACGTTGACCGTCTCCCCGCGCGTCACAATCGACACGCCAAGCTCTTCCTCAATCCGCTTTAAATGGGCGTCATGAACGCCAAAGAGCGCCGCCGCTTCCTGTTGATTGCGCACGTGTTGGCTGATCGTGATAAACTGCTCTGACATTCTCAATCTCCTTGAACGATGGGTTGTGGTACAGCAATATTTTCGATGACTTCGTAATGCAATTCTACCCTTACTTTACCATTCTCTTTCGTCTGATGCAAAACTTTTTCGCCGCGAATGACCGCCTCTTCCGGCAGCTTGGCCCGCAGCTCGCGGCGGGCGATCTTTTTCGCTTCTGCAAACGCCTCTTCCCACGTATAGCTCCGTTTCACTTCCTCGGCTTCACGAATCGTAACACGCTCGTAATACACCGGCAAGTCCCATTTCCAAAACCGAAACGGCCGCTTTTTCGTTTCGATGACCGTATGGGCGAACGCCGGCTTCTCCCACCCCCAGATTGGAAGGGAAAAGCGGCCCATTGCGATATAATGCCGTTCGGCGAACGCGCCGGTCAACACATGAAACGTCGTCTCAAGCGGCAGGACAACGGTGGACTTGTACCATGTCTCGCCAAGCACCTTTCCGGTCGCCGGTACAAATTTCGTTCTCCCCTCGGCGCCGATCACGCCGGAAACGAGAAGCTGACCTTTTTGTACATAATCATTGACGGAAACGAGCGGTTGTCCTTCTTCAACGAACAAATCGGCGATCACCGCCTCTTTTTTGGCGACTAAATGGCGCGGGGGGATCGGTTCTTTCGGTTCCGGAATTTCTTTTTCCACGACGCGGAAATGCAGCAACGTCCCTTCCCACTCGACGCCGACCCATGTAATGTCATGGATGCGTTCGGTCAGTTTCCTTTGCAACGTTTCCGGGTCATCGAGCAGAAATTGAAACACGCCGCGCTCGACGCCCATCCGTTTTAGTTCGCGGACGATTTGATGTTCTGTCTCGGGGGAGGCGCCTTCAATGTCAATGCTCCACACAACGTTGGACAGCAGAAATACAATGGCCGCAAAAAGGAGCAGCCCGAGCCCAAACCCGCTGTTTCGCCGCGCCCGTCGCCAAAAAAACGGCAACCCTCTTCTCCCGACAAACGAAAGCTTGCACTCGCTTTGCCGGGCGATATGGCGAAACCGCTTGACATCGCTGAGCTTAATGAAAAATGTCGCCGTCTCCCGACTATGATTTTTCACATTCCATACGGCGATGCCCTGGCGCACGCAGGCGTTGATCAGCCGTTCGATCCCTTTTCCTTCCGCCTTGACACGCACGCTGCCGGCTAACGTGTCAACCCATCCATTTTTCATCGTTTGTCCTCCTCTATATAAACGACTTGGCTGATTTTCCCCTCCAATAAAATTTCTTCCGGCAAAATCGTTTTGATGACAAACTGTTCGCCGCGGACAAGCAGCTGCCCGTTCTGCAGCAAAAGGCGGAGCTCTTTATCGCTGAACGCGAGCAGCCCTCGGTGGTTTTCAATGTAAATATGTATGTGCCCCACCATCGTGATGCGGGGCAGATCCATGACGATATCGGCGGGAAGCTCGAGCTTTTCCGCCATCCACCGCTTCATCTGCTGGCGCCATTTCTTCACCATACAAAAAGACCCCCCTTTCATCTCATATGTATGAGACAAAAGGGGGTTCTAGCACCGCTTTTCAAAAACAACGGGCCCGCCTGCCGGCAAGGCCCATTGCTTGTTTTATGAAAGCTGTTGTTGCACCAATTTATTGACGAGCGAACCGTCCGCTTTGCCTTTCACTTTCGGCATGATGGCGCTCATCACTTTTCCCATATCCGCCTTCGACGAAGCCCCGACTTCCTTGATCGTCTGCTCGATCAGTTCGCGAAGTTCGTCCTCTGTCAGCGGTTTCGGCATATACGACTGAACGATGTCAATTTCGGTTTTTACTTTTTCGACAAGATCTGAACGGCCAGCGTTTTCAAATTCGCGGAGGGAGTCTTTACGCTGCTTCAGTTCACGAGAAAGAACGGTCAGCTCTTCGTCTTCCGAAAGCGGGCTTTTGCCGAGCTTGATCGCCTCGTTTTGCAGCGCCGCCTTCAGCATACGGAGAACAGACAGCTTTTCTTTCTCCTTGTTTTTCATCGCCTGCTTCATATCGTCATTCAAACGATCGAGAAGACTCACCGATTATACACCCTCTTTAATGCATGCTCTTAGTGCTTGCGCTTTCTAGCCGCTTCAGATTTTTTCTTCCGTCTGACGCTTGGTTTTTCATAAAATTCGCGCTTTCTCACTTCTTGCAAAGTACCCGTTTTCGAAACGGCGCGTTTAAAGCGACGAAGAGCGTCGTCGATCGACTCGTTTTTGCGAACGATCGTTTTGGACATCCTGCTTCCCTCCCTCCGAACAACAACCATTGCATATTGTACTTGTCAATTATAATACATGTCGGCAGAAAAGGTCAATAAAAAAGCGCGATCCCGGCGCCGAAAAAAGCAGTCATCGTCCGCGGACGAGGCCCATACATATAGGATGAAAGGGGAGATCGCCCGTGGGGCCGCTTTTGATGCTGTTTGCCATTTACACCGCCATTTTTCTGATCGGTATGTTCATGATGAAGGCCGGGTTTTACGCATTATCCGGCCATCGGTTGAAACGATGGCTCATGCGCTTTACCGCTGCGCCATGGCAAGGATTTCTCACCGGGATGGCGGCAACCGCCCTCGTGCAAAGCAGCTCGGCGGTCATGGTGATGACGATCGGCCTCGTCGCCACCGGCTATTTATCGTTTCGCCAGTCCATCGGCATCATTTTAGGCAGCAACATCGGCTCAACCGTCACAACCGAGCTGATGACACTCGATATCGGCGACGGCGCCATTCCGCTTCTCATCGGCGGCGCACTTCTCGTCTTCATAGGACGCCGCCGCTTCGTTTACAGCATCGGGATGATCGCCGTCGGCCTTGCCGCCTTGCTGTTTGCCATGAACGGCTTCTCCAGCCTCGCCAAGCCGCTCGCCGATTACCCGCTTGTTGACGCCTGGCTCAAGCAAACGAACAGCTCGACCGCCATCGGACTCTTCGTCGGCATTGCCTTGACCGCCCTCGTCCATTCGAGCGCGGCGACGATCGGCATCGCCATGGGGTTTTTACACGAACAGTTGTTGACGCTTCCAGCCGCCATCGCGATATTGCTTGGCGCCAACATCGGCACGTGCATTACCGGGCTGCTGGCCTCCATCGGTTCAAGCAAAGAAGCCCAGCTGACCGCTTATACCCATTTATGGCTGAACGTCGCCGGCGTTGCCGTCTTTGCCTTCTGGACGGAGCCGTTCGCCCGTTTTGCCGCCATGCTCAGCCCGGCGCCGGATGTGCAGCTCGCCCATGTGAGCGTCTTGTTTAACACCATTTGTTCAGCCGCCGCGTTGCCGTTTGTCGGCATCATCGAAACGGCCATCTTGCGTTTGCATGGCCAAAAGCGGGCTTAATAATCGGCGCGCCCAGTTTGGCCGCTGACGATGGCAACCCCGGAGCTCGTCCCGATGCGCGTCGCCCCAGCCTCGATCATCGCCTCAGCTGTTTTCCGGTCGCGAACGCCTCCTGAAGCTTTGACGCCCACATTGTCGCCGACCGTTTTTCGCATCAGCGCGACGTCTTCAACCGTCGCGCCGCCGCCTGAGAACCCAGTCGATGTTTTCACATAGTCAGCGCCCGCTTTCACCGCCAATTGGCAAGCGCGCACTTTTTCATCATCCGTCAAAAGCGCCGTTTCAATAATTACTTTCACGAGTGCTTTTCCGGCTGCCGCTTCGACGACGGCGCGAATATCGCGCTCCACCCAGTCGTCGGCTCCGCTTTTTAAGGCGCCGATGTTGATGACCATATCGACTTCGCGTGCGCCGTTTTCGATGGCGTTTTTCGTTTCAAACGCTTTCGTTTCCGGCGTTGTCGCCCCAAGCGGAAAGCCGATGACCGTGCAGACGCGGACATCCGTGCCGGAAAGTTCCCGCGCCGCCGTTTTCACCCACGACGGGTTGACGCATACTGAGGCAAACCCGTACTGTTTCGCCTCCGCGCATAATTGAACGATTTGCTCTTCCGTTGCCTCCGGCTTGAGCAGCGTATGGTCGATCATGTTCGCAATGTTCACTGTCATGGACACTTGCCCCTTTCTGCCGCTGCAAAAAGATAGAAGGTCTGACGTCTACCATCATACCATGTCTGCGAGGCAAAAACTAGCCGTCATCTGTATAGTTCCCGAGAAAAAGAAGAAAAAACCCCAGCCGAGGCTGGGGTGTCTGTGCTTGTCTCTCCATATCAGGTTATGAGCTTAACTTTACGGGATGAGCTGCCCCATCCGGCACAATGCGGACAAACTCACCTTCGTTGTACGGGTAGCCGGCTTTCGTGATTTTTACTTTCACGAGTTCGCCGACCATCTCTTCTGTCCCCGGGAAACGGACTTTCAAATAGTTGTCCGTATAGCCGATATACATGCCCGGATGATCTTTGTCTTGCTCTTCTGGAATGACTTCGAGCACGTGCCCTTCAAATCGCGACGCGTATTCTTTCGCCAGCTGATCAGATAGGGCAATGAGTCGGCGGACGCGGTCATGTTTCGTCTCTTCGTCCACTTGGTCCGGCATGCGCGCCGCCGGTGTGCCAGTCCGCTTCGAATACGGAAAGACGTGCAGCTCGGAAAACTGCTGCTCGCGGATAAAGTGGTACGTTTCCATAAATTCCTCTTCCGTTTCACCCGGAAAACCGACGATGACATCGGACGTTACGGCGAGTTCCGGGAACACTTCCCGCAGGCGGGCAAGCCGCTCGGCGAAAAATTCCACCGTATATTTGCGGCGCATCCGCTTGAGCACCGTGTTCGACCCGGATTGAAGCGGAATGTGCAAATGGCGAACGATTTTGTCCGAACGCTGCAACACATCGATCACTTCATCGGTAATTTGGCTCGCCTCAATCGACGAAATGCGAATCCGTTTCAGCCCCGGCACTTGCTCATCCAAATCGCGCAGCAGCGCCGCGAAGTTATAGTCTTTTAGATCGGTGCCGTAGCCGCCCGTATGAATGCCGGTCAACACGATTTCCTTATAGCCGGCGGCGACAAGCTGGCGCGCCTGGCGGATGATTTCTTTTGGATTGCGCGAACGCATCAAGCCGCGCGCCCACGGGATGATGCAAAACGTGCAAAAGTTGTTGCACCCTTCTTGAATTTTCAACGATGCCCGCGTCCGGTCGGTGAACGACGGCACATCCATTTCCTCAAACACGCGCGTTTTCATAATGTTATGGACCGCGTTGATCGGCTGGCGCTCGCGCTGAAACTGCTCAACGTAGTCCAAAATTTTATGCCGGTCTTGCGTGCCGATGACAATATCGACGCCCGGAATCGCCATCACTTCCGCCGGCGATGTTTGCGCATAGCAGCCGGTCACGCAGACGACGGCATCCGGATTGCGGCGCACCGCACGACGGATGACTTGGCGGCTTTTTTTGTCGCCGGTGTTCGTCACTGTGCACGTGTTGATCACATACACATCGGCGCGGCTCTCAAACTCCGTCCGTTCGTAGCCGGCCTTTTTAAACAGCTGCCAAATCGCCTCTGTTTCGTAATGATTGACTTTGCAGCCTAATGTATGGAAAGCCACTGTTGGCATGTTGTTCACCTCACTGCAGGCCATGCCGCTGAGCTAGCAGCATGACTGAATTTGTTCAAACCGTTGATTACTGTTGCGCCGCCTCCCAATCTGGCGCGCGCAGCTCCCATTCATAGGAAGCCGCGGCAAGCAGATAAAGCGGCGCCGTTTCCGTGCGCAAAATGCGCGGGCCAAGGCTGCACGGCAAAAAGCCGCCTTGTCGGAGCCGCTTTGCCTCCTCAGGGCTAAATCCACCCTCAGGTCCGAACACGGCTAGCAGCGTGCCGCCGGGCTTGAGGCCGGCAAGCAGCGCCGGCAGCGAACCGTGCCGTCCCCCGCGCCCTTCTTCTTCATAGGCGAATAGACGTTGATCCACCGTTTCGCCAAAAGCAAGCAGCGCGTCCAGCGAAAGCGGCGCTCGCACCTCGGGCAATGACGTGCGTTCCGCCTGTTCGGCCGCCTCTTTCGCAATTTTTTTCCACCGTTCCACTTTTTTCTCCGCTTTCTTCATGTCCCATTTGACGACCGAACGGGCGGCGAAAAACGGCAGAAAGCCGGCGGCGCCAAGCTCCGTCCCTTTTTGGATGACAAACTCCCACTTTTCGCCTTTCGGCAGCCCCTGGGCGATATAAATGCGCACCGGCAATTCGCGTCCCTCTTCCTTCCATTGTACAATACGGGCGCGCACATGATCACTGGCAATTTGTTCAATGCTGCATACAGCCGTGCGCCCGTCCGGAAAGACGCAAGCGATCGCATCCCCCGGCTTCATGCGCATGACGCGGGCGATATGGTGCGCGTCAGCGCCGCTGATCGTGACGACTTCGCCTCGGCGCTCCCGTTCGGAAACGAAATATCGCTGCAACGAACATCCCTTCTTTGTTTACGACTTGATGGCGACTAACGCGACCCAATCTTCCATCACGTTCACTTCCTCAATGACAAACCCAGCCGCCAGCAGCCCGTCTTTGACGTCCTGCTTTTTCGCCTGGATGATGCCGGAGGTGATGAAGCGGCCGCCCGGCTTCAGCAGCCGGAAAGCGTCGGAGGCAAAACGCAAAATGATTTCCGCCAAAATGTTGGCGACAATCACATCAGCCGGCTCATCGACATGGTCAAGCAAATTGTTTTGCGCCACCGTAACGACCGACTGCACTTTATTGAGCTTGACGTTCAGCCGTGCGCTGTCGACTGCGACCGGATCCAAATCGAACGCCCGCACCGACCGGGCGCCGAGCATCGCCGCAGCGATGCTTAAAATGCCGGAGCCGGTGCCGACGTCAATGACCGCATCGCCGGGGCGCACATATTTTTCGAGCGCCTGCAGGCACATGACCGTCGTCGGGTGGGTGCCGGTGCCAAACGCCATGCCCGGATCCATTTCAATGATCAACTCATCATCGGAAACCGGCTCATACGTTTCCCACGTCGGCACGATCGTAAACTTCTCCGACACTTTCACCGGATGATAATGCTTTTTCCACGCCGTCGCCCACTCTTCCTCATTCACTTCGCTCAATGTAATCTTATTTTTTCCAAGGTCAATATCATATAGCCATAAATTGTTAATCGCTTGTTTAATTTGTTCGACTGTTTCGCCAAGAAAGCTGTTGACCGGCAAATACGCCTTAATGATGACGCCTTCTTCCGGATAATCGTCCGGATTGAGTTCGACGATTTCCCCGTACCAGTCATCGCGGTCTTTCACAAGATCGTACGGATCTTCAATGACCACGCCGCCGGCGCCGGCCTCATGCAAAATGTTCGAAATCGCCTCGACCGCCTCGTGCGTCGTATGAATGCTGATTTCCGACCATTTCATCGCGCTCACGCTTCTCCTTTAAACGCCTTTTTGACTTTCTCAAAAAAACGGCCGTGCGGCCCGTCGTGCATCGTCTCCCCACCAAGCCGGTCAAACTCGCGCAGCAGTTGCTTTTGTTTTTCCGTCAGCTTTGTCGGCGTCACGACGCGGACGATGACGTGCTGATCCCCCTGTCCATAGCCGCGCACGTTTGGCACTCCTTTCCCTCTCAGGCGGAAGCGCGTGCCCGTTTGCGTGCCGGCCGGAATTTTCAACTTCACATCGCCATAGAGCGTCGGCACCTCAATCTCATCGCCGAGCGCCGCTTGAGCAAAGGAAAGCGGCACTTCACAATAAATGTCGAGCCCGTCGCGCTCGAAAAATTCATGCGGCTCCACTCGGAAAATGATGTACAAGTCCCCCGGCGGCCCGCCGTTGACCCCTGGCTCCCCTTGGCCGGCGACACGCAGCTGCTGGCCGTCGTCGACGCCGGCCGGGATTTTGACATGAATCTTTTTCCGTTGCTTGACGCGGCCCGTCCCGCCGCATGTCGGACATTTTTCCGGAATGTACCGGCCCGTCCCGCCACATGTCGGACATGTCCGACGGTTGATGATGCGGCCAAACGGCGTCGCCTGCTCGCTCGTGATTTGCCCGCTGCCGCCGCAACGTGAGCACGGCTGGGGGCTTGTGCCCGGTTTGGCGCCGCTGCCATGGCACGTTTCGCACGTCTCTTCGCGCGGCACTTCAATTTCCGTTTCTTTTCCAAATGCCGCTTCCTCAAATGTGAGCGTCATCATGTATTCCACATCGGCCCCTTTGCGCGGCCCGCTCGCCCGCTGGCGCGGCCCGCCGCCGAAAAACGTCTCAAAAATATCTTCAAACCCGCCAAAGCCGCTAAAGCCGCCGAAATCAAACCCTCCGCCTCGGAATCCGCCGCCGCCAAACGCTTCGTTCGGGTCGGCATGGCCGAATCGGTCGTAGCGGGCCCGCTTTTCGTCGTCGCTCAATACTTCGTACGCCTCTTTAATTTCTTTAAACTTTTCCGCGGCGTCCGGCGCTTTGTTAATGTCTGGATGATACTGCTTCGAAAGCTTTCGGTACGCTTTTTTGATCTCGTCTTTCGTCGCGTTTTTGCTGACGCCGAGAACTTCGTAGTAATCGCGCTTCGCCATCGTTGATCATCCACTCCCGATTCATTCACATAAATTTTATTTTATCATTTCCCTTTGGTTAATGGCAATATGTGAATGCTAGAAAAAAAGTCAAAGCCAAGGCAGGCCTGACTTTGACTTTCGGCAGCATTATTTGTCATCCTTCACTTCCTCAAATTCCGCATCAACAACGTTGTCCCGTTTGGCCGCGTCGGCTTGCGCTCCAGCGTCTTGCGCCTGTTTCGCCGCTTGCTCATACAGCTTGATCGACAGCTGCTGCACCGCTTCCTGCAGCGCGTCTTTTTTCTTGCGGATGTCATCGATGTCGTTTTTCTCAAGCGCCGCCTTCAACGCATCTTTTGCCTCTTGCGCTTTCTTGATCTCATCGGCGCTCACTTTTCCTTCGACTTCTTTTAACGTTTTTTCTGTCGTGAAAATAAGCTGGTCCGCTTCATTGCGCAGTTCGGCAGCCTCTTTCCGCTTCCGGTCGGCTTCGGCGTTTTCTTCCGCCTCTTTGATCATGCGCTGGATTTCTTCTTCCGACAGGCCGGACGACGATTTGATCGTGATCGACTGTTCTTTGTTCGTCCCCAAGTCTTTCGCGCGCACATGGACGATGCCGTTGGCGTCAATGTCAAACGTCACTTCAATTTGCGGCACGCCGCGCGGCGCCGGCGGAATCCCAGTCAGCTGGAAGCGGCCGAGCGTTTTGTTGTCCGCCGCCATCGGACGCTCCCCTTGCAGCACATGAATGTCTACTGTCGTTTGGTTGTCGGCGGCTGTTGTGAACACTTGCGACTTGCTTGTCGGAATGGTCGTGTTCCGCTCGATCAATTTCGTAAATACGCCGCCCATCGTCTCAATGCCGAGCGACAGCGGTGTGACGTCAAGCAAGACGACATCTTTCACTTCGCCGGCAATGACCCCGCCTTGGATCGCGGCGCCGATCGCCACGACTTCGTCCGGATTGACGCCTTTATGCGGCTCTTTGCCAAGCTCGCGCTTAATCGCTTCCTGGACAGCTGGAATGCGGGTCGAACCGCCAACCAAAATGACTTTGTCAATATCGGCAGGCGTCAAGCCGGCATCTTGCAGCGCCTGGCGAACCGGCCCCATCGTCCGTTCAACGAGGTGGGCGGACAGTTCTTCAAACTTCGCCCGCGTGAGCGTCGTTTCCAAGTGAAGCGGACCGTTTTCATTGGCGCTGATAAACGGCAGCGAAATTTGCGTCTGCGTCACGCCCGACAGTTCTTTTTTCGCCTTTTCAGCCGCATCTTTCAAGCGCTGAAGCGCCATTTTGTCTTTGGACAAATCGATGCCGTGCTCTTGTTTGAACTGATTGACCAAATAATCGATGATCACTTGGTCGAAATCGTCGCCGCCCAAATGGTTGTCGCCGGCGGTCGCTTTCACTTCAAAGACGCCGTCGCCAAGCTCCAAAATCGAAACGTCAAACGTTCCGCCGCCCAAGTCATAGACGAGAATCGTTTGATCCTCTTCTTTGTCGAGGCCGTAAGCAAGCGCTGCTGCTGTCGGCTCGTTGATGATGCGCTCGACTTCAAGCCCGGCGATGCGGCCGGCGTCTTTCGTCGCTTGGCGCTGCGCGTCGTTGAAATAGGCCGGCACCGTAATGACCGCCCGCGTCACCGGTTCGCCCAAGTAGTCTTCGGCGTACGATTTCAAATATTGCAAAATGATGGCTGAAATTTCTTGCGGCGTATATTGCTTTCCTTCAATCTCCACTTTGTAGTCCGTGCCCATATGGCGCTTGATCGAGATGATCGTGTTCGGGTTCGTGATCGCCTGCCGTTTGGCGACTTCGCCCACTAAGCGCTCCCCGTTTTTGAACGCCACAACCGATGGGGTCGTGCGGTTTCCTTCCGGGTTCGGGATGACTTTCGCCTCGCCGCCTTCGAGCACGGCGACGCAAGAGTTCGTTGTTCCTAAGTCAATGCCGATAATTTTACTCATCGCTCATCACCCTCCATTTCCGTTATTGGCTGACTTTGACCATCGCAGGACGGAGAATGCGGTCTTTCAGCTTGTAGCCTTTTTGCAGCTCTTCGACGACTGTATTCGGCTCATAGCCATCTTCGTCCGTCTGCATGACCGCCTGATGCAGATGGGGGTCAAACGGTTTTCCGACCGCCTCAATCGCCTCGACGCCTTCTTTTTTCAAGGCGTCCAAAAGCGAGCGATACACCATCTCCATTCCTTGCAAAATCGATTTTGCCTGCTCGTTTTCCGTCTCTATTTTCAACGCGCGCTCAAAGTTGTCGAGCACCGGAAGCAAATCGCTCGCCAAACTTTGGGCGCGGTATTTTTCAGCCGCTTCCAGCTCTTGGCGCGTCCGGCGGCGGAAGTTTTCAAAATCGGCATACAGACGGAGATAGCGGTGTTCCATCTCAGCCAGCTTCGCTTCCAGCTCCGCTACTTGCGCTTTGGCGGCAGCCAGCTCCTCTGTCTCGGCGCGCTCCTCCCCGGCAGGTTCGGCCCCCGCTGAAGCCTCCGCCGGCTTCCCATCGCCTTGCCCGGCGGCATCGTTTTGCCTAGCGTCGTCCCTTTCGCCTTCCGGTGGCACGCCTGCCTCTTCCGCCGATGCCGGCTGTTCCATCTCCGGCTCGTTGTATGTAGCTTGACCAGCACGTTTGTCCCCTTGTTCCATTGCCTTCACCTCCCCTTCGGGCTCGTCATTCTATGTATCAATGGCCACAAGGAACGGATGGATTGGCGAATCCATCCGTTAACCAATATGGCCATTGTTACTGATTTTGATACCATTTCGTCAGCGCGGCCGACAAATCGGAAGCGACGCGGTTCAGCACCGTGATGACGCGCGAATACTCCATGCGCGTCGGCCCGAGAATCGCGATCGTTCCGAGCGGCTCCTCGCCGACCGAGTATGTCGCCGTAATGAGGCTGCAGTTTTCCATGCCGTGCAATTCATTTTCCCGGCCGATCGACACCTGCACCCCTTTTTGGCTTTGCTTGCGAAGCAGACGGTAAATGTCTTTTTCCTGCTCAATGATGTTCAGAAGCGGGCGCACTTTTTCAATGTCGCTGAATTCCGGCTGATTGAGCATGTTGGCTGTGCCGGCGAAAAACATTTTCTCCTCTTCAGGAAGATCGAGCGTGTCGATCAGCATATTGAGCAGGCTGTCATAATTGCGGATGTGCCGGCGCAGCACATCGGCCACTTCCGTCTTGATTTTTTCTTTTAAATCGATGAGCGGAACGCCGCTGAGCCGCCCGTTCAAAATGTTGACCATCTTTTCAAGGTCGCCGGCGTTGACCGATGGCGGAATCGTCACGACCCGGTTTTCGACATGGCCGGTATCGGTCACAACGATGGCCACAGCCGTCTGCTCGTTGAGCGGAACGATTTGCATTCGCTTCAGTTTGCTTTCTTTAAACGCCGGACCGAGGGCGATCGACGTGTAGTTCGTCAAGTCGGATAAAATTTGCGCCGACTTTTGCATCAGCTTCTCGAGCTCATAGATGCGTTCGGCAAACACGGAGCGGATTTTCTGAATATCGGCTCTTGTCAGCCGCTGCGGCGGCAGCAGATGGTCGACGTAGTACCGATACCCTTTTTCCGACGGCACGCGGCCAGAGGAAATGTGCGTTTTTTCAATGTAGCCGAGCTCTTCCAAATCCGCCATTTCATTGCGAATCGTCGCTGAACTGAACGCAATTTGGTGCTTTTTCGATAACGTCCGCGAACCGACCGGCTGCCCGGAACGAATGAAATCGTCGATAATCACCTGCAAAATCAGCAGTTGGCGGTCCGTTAACACGTTTCTCACCTCTATTAGCACTCGATCAATTCGAGTGCTAAATCTATTACTAGGGTAACAAATCGCCCGGCAAATGTCAATCTTTACATTTCGCCGAGAAAGGCGGCGAACACTTCGTTGCCGAGCAGCTTGCCGCGCTTTGTCAAGCGGACGTGGGTCTCCGTTTCTTCCAAGCGCCCGTTTTCCACTTCGGCGCGGATCGCCTTGCCGAAGATATCGTGCATATCGCGGCCAAACTTTTGCCGGAAGCGAGCTTTCGACACTCCTTCCGTTTTGCGCAACCCTAAAAACATTTCCTCTTCCATTTGCTCTTGAAGCGTCAACCGGTGCACATCGCGGTGCGGCCATTCGCCGTTGTCCACCTTGGCGATGTAATGGCGGACCGGACCGATATTGGCGCGCCGCACCCCGCCGATATAGCTGTGCGCCCCGGCGCCGATGCCGTAATACTCTTCGTTGTTCCAATAAGTGAGGTTGTGACGGCTTTCAAACCCCGGAAACGCGTAATTGCTGATTTCATACTGTTGGTAGCCGCACGCTTCGGTTCGCTCCATCGCCGCTTCGTACATGGCCGCTTCCGCCTCTTCTCCCGGGAGATGGAGTCGGCCCTTGCGCCACTCGTTGTAAAAGATCGTTTTCGGCTCAAGGATAAGCGAATAGGCGGAGAGGTGCGGAACGTGAAGCGAAAACGCGGCGTCCAAATCGGCGAGAAACTGCTCAAGCGTCTGCCCGGGAAGCCCGTACATCAGATCGAGGCTGATGTTGGCAAACCCGGCCTCCCTCGCCCGCTCTACCGCCTGCACGATATCCCCGCGCCGGTGCGTGCGGCCGATCGCTTGCAGAAGCCGGTCATCAAACGTCTGCACCCCAAGGCTCAACCGATTGACCCCGGCTTCGCGGAGAACGGCGAGTTTTTCTTTCGTCAGCCCATCCGGGTTCGCCTCAACCGTAAATTCAGCCGTTTGCGGATCAAACTGAAAATGGCGGTGAATGCTCTCAAGCAAGCGCCCAAGCTGCGCCGGCTCCAGCACCGTCGGCGTGCCGCCGCCGATAAACAGCGTCTCAAGACGGTTGCCGAACTCGGCCGCCGTCCGCGCCATTTCCTTGTCCATCGCCCGCAAATAGTCGTCAATCGGCTGACCGGCAGCAAACACTTTGTTAAAATCGCAATAATGGCAAATATGGGCGCAAAACGGAATGTGAAAATATGCTGATGTTGCCATCGTCATCCTCCCTTCGGCTGCAGCCGGACTGCCGTCCCTCATCTTCCCGTCAGCGTCGCATGGCGATAAACAAACAAGGCCATCCCCGAAGGAGACAGCCTTGCCCGTCATTTTTTCTGGTCGTCGATTTTCAAGACAGCCATAAACGCTTCTTGCGGCACTTCGACCGAGCCGATTTGTTTCATCCGTTTTTTTCCTTCCTTTTGCTTCTCGAGCAGCTTCCGCTTCCGTGACACGTCGCCGCCGTAACATTTGGCGAGCACGTTTTTGCGCAGCGCCTTGATCGTCGAGCGGGCGATGATTTTGTTGCCGATGGCGGCTTGCACCGGCACCTCAAACTGCTGGCGCGGAATTAAGTCTTTCAGTTTTTCCACGATCACTTTGCCGCGTTCGTACGCCGCCTCGCGATGGACGATAAACGACAAAGCGTCAATTTTTTCGCCATTCAACAAAATGTCCATTTTGACAAGATTGGACGGCCGATAGCCGATCAACTCATAGTCGAATGACGCGTACCCTTTCGTGTTCGACTTTAAGGCGTCAAAAAAGTCGTACACGATTTCCGACAGCGGAATGTCATAAATCAGCATGACCCGCTTTTCGTCCAAATATTGCATATCAACGAACGTGCCGCGCTTTCCTTGGCACAGCTCCATGACCGGCCCGACGTAGTCGTTCGGCACCATGATCGTCGCCTTCACATACGGCTCTTCGATGCGGTCGATTTTCTGTGGATCCGGCATGTTCGTCGGATTGTCGACCGAAACTTCGGTGCCATCGGTCAAATGAACTTTGTAGACGACGCTCGGAGCCGTCGTAATTAAGTCGATATGAAACTCGCGCTCAATCCGCTCTTGAATGATTTCCATATGCAGCAAGCCGAGAAACCCACAGCGGAAGCCGAACCCAAGCGCCTGCGACGTTTCCGGCTCAAAGTGGAGCGCCGCATCGTTCAATTGCAGCTTCTCGAGCGCCTCGCGCAAGTCATTGTAGCGCGCCGTATCGATCGGATACATGCCGCAAAACACCATCGGGTTGAGCTTCCGGTAGCCGGGGAGCGGCTCGGCGGCCGGCCGTTCGGCGTCGGTGATCGTATCGCCGACACGCGTATCTTTGACATTTTTAATGGACGCTGTCAAATAGCCGACATCGCCGACCGTGAGCTCGTCGACGATTTTTTGTTTCGGCGTAAAGACGCCGACTTCGGTCACTTCAAATTCTTTGCCGGTCGACATCATTTTAATGCGCTGGCCCGGCTTCACCGTCCCGTCAACAATGCGGACATACGCGACAACGCCGCGGTACGGGTCGTAAAGCGAGTCGAAAATGAGCGCTTTCAGCGGCGCGTCTGGATCGCCCGACGGAGCGGGAATTTTCTCCACGATTTGTTCCAAGATTTCTTCAATGCCGATGCCGACTTTCGCTGAAGCGAGCACGGCTTCAGACGCATCGAGGCCGATGACGTCCTCGATTTCTTGGCGGACGCGCTCCGGTTCGGCGCTTGGCAAATCAATTTTGTTAATAACAGGAAAAATTTCCAAGTTGTTATCGATCGCTAAATACACATTTGCAAGCGTCTGCGCTTCGATGCCTTGCGCCGCATCGACGACCAAAATCGCTCCCTCGCAGGCGGCCAAGCTGCGCGACACTTCGTACGTAAAATCGACATGGCCCGGCGTATCGATCAAATGGAAAATATACTCCTCGCCATTTTTCGCTTTGTATGTCAACTGGACCGCATTCAATTTGATCGTAATGCCGCGCTCGCGCTCAAGATCCATCATGTCCAACGTCTGCTCGCGCAACTCGCGCTCCGACAGCGCGCCTGTTTTTTCCAAAATGCGGTCCGCAAGCGTCGATTTTCCGTGGTCAATGTGAGCGATAATGGAAAAGTTGCGAATCCGTTCCTGCCGTTTCAACCGTTCTTCCCGGTTCATCGTCTCTCACTCCTGCTTTTTCGCAAAACTACACTAGCTTTGATTATAGCAACAGAGGAGAGAAGATTCAATGACAAACAAAAAAGCCGCCCATACGAGGCGGTAAATCGTCTGCCGGCGCCGCGCCGAAAGCGGCGGACCGATTTAGTCGACGGCCCGCCCAGCGAATGACAGCAACGTTTCCACAAGCGCGGTTGCGCCATCGGCCAGCCGCCGGCCGAGTTCAGAAAAGAGGTTGAACGTTTTCAGTTCCCGAACCACTTCTTGTTTTTTCTGCAAATCGCCCGCCGCCACTGTCTGCCCGAACACGGCTGCCTCAATCTCCCCGTTTCCGTTTTTCTCGAGATCAATGACGGCGGGAAGCGACGGATCCGCATAGCCGCGCATCTTCTCAATACCGCGGTGCGCCTGCTGCATGCCGAGCAGCACGCCAAAAAACAAGAGGAAAAGCGCTGCGCTAAACCGGATGAACCATCTTGCCATATGCGATGCCCCTTTTTACTTTTTCTCCGCCGGAGCCGGCGCCTCGACTTTTTCCGCCTGCCAATAATACTCGCTGAACACATCGGCAAAGGCCGTAGCCGAACGGAACAGCTCGGCGAACGTATTGTCGACGCCGCCAAACTCCACTAAAATGGCGTTCCCGGATAAATCTTGGTTAAATTTCCCATTGGTTCCTGCTCCTTGCTTCTTAATGACCCCGCGGCTCAACCCCGGGTATTTCTTCTGCAGCAAATGGTGCAGCTCGGTCGCCAGCTGCAAGTTTTTTTCGTATTCCGCGTTCTCACCGCCGATGATAAACGCCACGCGCGCGTAATCAACACCGTTGATCGTCGTGGTCGTATACTTCCGGCGACGCGCATCGCGGTGAATGTCAATAAAATATTGCAAGTCACGGTTTTGCTTCATCGCTGCCACGACCGTCTGCCGCGACATGTTATACGCCTGTGTGTATGGCATTCCTTTTTTCAACAGCTCCGCTTCGATGTCGGTTTTGTTCACTTGCGCGCCGATGCCCCTCTTCTCCAATTCTTCCATCAATTTCTCCCCGACTTTGGTCACATTCACGCTCCGATGAAACGCCAAATTTGGATCGGTTACGCCTTTTAAAGCCGGCAAATACGACTCGCGCGTATGTGTATGGTAAATATAGACGACTTTTCGGCCTTGCGTCGTTTGCTTCGGGGGAGGGAGCGCTTTTTCGTCTTGGGTTTGCTCGGCTTGCTCAAGCTCCTCGACCGACGCCTGCCGCTCGGCAAACATCACTTCCAGCGGCGGCGCCGACTCATACGGGATGTTCGTGTAGTCGGTCCCTTCTCCGGCGATTAAAATTTTGCTGTCATACAAGGCAAAGCCCGGTAGCTCGCTGCCGAGCAAGCTGCGCGGATCGTCGGGGTTGATGCTTGTCGCCAAGCGGAACAACAGCGATGAATAGTTCGTCTGTTGCCGCTCTTTTGGAAGCATTTGGAGAAAATACCGGTTTTCGAGCCCAAACAGGCGAATGAACATCTCCTCCGGAAAATGGGCGGCCATATCGTTCAGCGATGATGACGACGGACGGTATTCGGGCCGCAGCGACGTAAGCGCTCCGACGAGCATAAACATCATCATGCATCCAAGGATGATGAGCATAAACAGTTTTTTTAAGCTGGCTCCTGGAACGGCGATCACGACGTTGGGGGAGCGCCATCGTTTCATATTCCCACCCTTTCCCGGCTTGTCTCCTCACTTTAACGTATGGCCAAGCCGGGAAAGATAGAACCGTTTTTTGTCTAGTGGGTGTAAGAGCCGACGTTGCCTTGGTCAACCTGCCAGTGCAGCGCCGCGTTCAAGCCGCCGGCCAGTAAGTTCGCCATATCGCCGATGAACGAATCGACCTCTTTTGGCGTCACCATTAAGTTATGACCGAGCGGGGCGAGCACTTCGTAAATCAGACGCCGCTTTTCTTCATCACCAAGCGTGCCGATCATGCCGAGAAACGTCGACCGTTCGGTTGGCGACGGCATATCTTGCTCCGTCAGCTTCTTTTTGCGCCCGAACGCCCAGCCGGCCGGAGCCAGCGCGCTTGACGGCCGCTGGCTTTCGCGCATTTCGCGGCCGAAATGCTTTAAAATGAAATCGATCGTATCGCTTGTGATCGAAACGGCATCGACGACCGTCGGGACGCCGATCGAGATGACCGGGATGCCGAGCGTCTCGTAACTCAGTTCTTTCCGCTTATTGCCAACGCCCGAGCCGGGGTGGATGCCGGTGTCGGAAATTTGGATCGTCGCGTTGACCCGTTCGATTGAACGGGCGGCCAGCGCATCGATGACGATGACAAAATCCGGCTTCGTTTTCCGGACGACGCCATCAATAATATCGCTCGTCTCAATGCCGGTCGTTCCCATCACCCCTGGAGCGAGGGCGCTCACCGGGCGAAATCCTTCCTCAACACTTTCCGGCTGCAATTGAAACAGATGACGGGTGACAAGCACGTTTTCCACCGTCAGCGGCCCAAGCGCATCCGGCGTGACGTTTTGGTTGCCAAGCCCGACAATTAGGCAGCTCGCTTGCTCGGGAATGCGGAGCCGTTGTAAAAAGGCGCTCAGTTGTTCCGAAAAAATACGCTGCACTTTTTGCTGCAATTCCGTATTTTGTTCACGGATGCCTTGCGCCTCAATCGTCACATAATGGCCCGGCTTTTTGCCGATCGATGCCGCTCCTTGTTCTGTGACGTGTGCGTGCGACAGCTTGACGCCATCGATCTCTTGGTCGCGGATGATGACCCCCTCAATCGGGGAGGCGCCTTCCTTTTTTTGTTGCAAACGCTCCTCGACCGCAATTTCATGCGCCTCGATCGCCAAGTCGGTGCGCACCGAATACATGCGCAAATCGAGCGGCTGCTGTTTCATGTCGTTCCTCCTTGTGCCGTTTTCTTTTATTGTCGCCGCAATGAAACGCCGTCATTCATATTTCGTAAAGGATTTTTGCTTGAACACTCTTGCATAATCAAAACACGTTTGATAGAATAACACTTGTTCTTGTTCAGAGGAAAAATCGGAACGATAACGGAGGTGAACGGACGTGGCGAACATTAGATCGGCGATCAAACGCGCGAAAACGAGCGAAAAACGTCGGGCCCACAACGCCTCGATGAAATCGGCCATGCGCACGGCTATCAAAAAATTTGAAGCGCTCGTTGAATTGAAAGACGTGGAAAAAGCGAAAGAAGCGTTCATTGTCGCGTCGAAAAAATTAGACAAAGCCGCGAGCAAAGGCCTTATCCATAAAAATGCCGCCAGCCGGCAAAAATCGCGCTTAGCGAAAAAATTGAACAGCATTCAAGCTTCCTAATGAAAAACGACCTGGCGCCAGGTCGTTTTTTTGTCCCCTCTTTTTTCTTTGTGACGCCGCCATGCAGGCGAAGCAGACGGCAAAAAAGCCAACGGCGCATGCTTTTTATCGCTGGCTTTTCCGCCCCGGGCGAGCGCCCCAACGCATCAACAACAGCTCAACGGCCAACCGGCGGTCCATGGCTCCGCTTTTTACGTCATAATCAGCGGCGGCCAGCTCGGTGATCGCTTCCGTCAGCTCCGCATCGGAAAAGCGGGCGGCTTGGGCAAGGGCGAGCTTGACGCGGAACGGATGCACGTTGAGGGCCGAAGCGATTTGCGTCTGCCCATAACCTGTTTGGGCGAGCCATTTCACTTGCGCCAACAGGCGGAAATGGCTTGCAAGCAACGCCAAAATTTTGATCGGCTCCTCATTATGTTCAAGCAAATCGTAAAACGTCTGCAATGCTCCCGGGATATCGCGCCTCGCCACTTGTTCGACAAGCGCAAAGACGTTTTCTTCCGGCGTGCGAGCGACAAGCTGCTCGACGGCCGCCTCATCCACTACTCCGCCCGGTCCGGCAAACAAAGCGAGCTTGTCGATTTCGTTCGCCAGCGCGGACAACCGCGTTCCGGCCCGCTGCAAAAGCAGCTCAATGGCTTCCTCGGCCACCGATGCTCCTTGGCTTTCCAACCGGCGGCGCACCCAAGCGCGCAGCTCCGCTTCCTGAAGCGGGGCGGCGGCCACAACTTCGCACTGCTCCTTGGCGAGCTTGGTAATTCTTTTCCGCTCATCGAGCTTGTCATACGGCGCCAAAAAGACGACGATCGAGAACGGCGCCGGCGCCCTGAAATAGTTCTCCAGCTTAGCCAAATCGTGCTCGATCTCTTTGTCCTTTTCCGCCGTAAAAAAATATGGATTCTTCACCAAAATGACGCGCCGCTCGCCGAAAAACGGCACCGTCTCGGCCTCCTCAAGCGCCGCCTCGACCGGCGTTTCCTCGCAGTCGTACACAGCCAAGTTCCACTCGCGCTCCTCGGGGCCAAGCGCTGCGTTCACCAATCGCTCATACGTTTCCGTTAATAAAAACGGCTCATTGCCGTATAATAAATAAAGAAGAGAAAAACGCCGTTTTTCCATGTTTCCCCATACGCGTTCCAGCATGTTCCCGTCTCCATTCCCTAGCAAACGTCTCTGCTAGAAAAGATACACCGTTTTTCGTCATTTTACAAGGGAACCGGCTTCCGAAAAAACCGGTTCCCCTTTATATAAACGCCAGCCTATAAGTCCTAGGACCTTATTGGCCAGCGGGTTATTTTTATGTTTTCCCGGCTGTTTGAAAGTATTTGTGTCAACTGTTGTCAAGGAAGGAAAAGAAGCGAGCGGCGGTAGATTTTTCACACGTTTTCGTCTATACTAAAAATGATTGAACGAGGAGGGGGAAAACGATGAACGTATTTGAAAAGGAAGTGCAAAACCAACGAAATGACGCCGTCGATTCCGCCGTCGGATTCATCGTGTCGTTCGGCTTTTTCGCTACCATGTTCATCATCGCAACGTTGATCGAATTTTTCGGTCGATAAGGATTGCTTACATAAGCAATCCTTATTTTTTGTTTTGGCTGAAACGTTCCGCTTTTTTTGTGCACTACATCTTATGGTTTCATCACCTGAAAGGTTCCACCGTTTTCGCCATACACATAGCGAATAGCTCCGTTTTCATCCGTCCGCCAAACGATCGCCCGCTGTTGCCTAAGCCGCATAAGCACCTCGGAGGACGGATGCCCGTAGCGATTGTAGCGCCCGACGGAAATGATGGCCGCTTGCGGCTTGATTGTCCGCAAAAACGGCTCTGTTGTCGACGTTTTGCTGCCGTGGTGGGCGACTTTCAATACATCGGCACGCAGCGTCGGATAAGCATCGATGAGCGCCTGTTCCGCCTCTTCTTCGATGTCCCCAGCAAACAGCCATATCAAGCCGCCGAGACGGGCGAGCAACACAAGCGAACCGTTGTTGTCCTCGTTGTTGCCTTTTTCTGGGTGGAGCACAATGAACTGCACGCCTCCATCTGTCCATCTTTCTCCCCGCACAGCGGTGCGGACCGGCCCGGAAAACGGGCGCGCCATCTTTTGGACGCGCGGCAGCGCCCCCGGGCTTGTGACCATTTCCTTCACCTTGACCGCTTCGAACACCTCAGGAGCGGACCCGATATGGTCGGCATCATCGTGCGTCAATATGAGCTTATCGATCGTTCGCACCCCTTGCGCTTTTAAAAACGGGACGACGACATCGCGGCCGACGGAAAACGGGTGAGCCCGCCTGCGCCACGATTCCTTTCCCCATTCTGCCGCCCCGCCCGTGTCAATGAGATAAACTGCTTTTCGATAAGGAAGCTCAATATAAATACAGTCCCCCTGCCCAACATCCAATACCGTCACTTCCCCGTGCGGATCCACGTATGGGGCGGCCAGCTGAAGCGCCGTCGCCGCCGCCACCGCTGTCAATCCGCGGATCAGGCGGCCGCGTTCCCAATCCAAAAACGTCGCCGTGATGGCCGTCAGATAGCCAGCTAAGCACCACGGACCCGGACGTCCGAGCACAAGCATAAACGGGTGATCGGCCGCGAAAAAATAGACAACCGCGTCTGTCAGCTCAATGAGACGGCTAAACAGCCAAATGAACGGAGAAAAGGGAAAAACTGCAGATAGAAACGCGAGTGGCAAAATGACAAATGAATACCAAGGGACGAAGAAGACATTCAGCCCTATGCTCCAAACAGAAATTTCATAAAAATGGTAAAGCAAAATCGGCAGTGCGGCAAGCTGAGCGGCGAGCGCGGTCTGAAGCAAGTTTTGGAGCATCGAACGAGCAGAGGCGAGCACCGACACATGGGCAAGAAGAGCAAATGTGACAAGAAACGACAGCTGAAAACCGACATCCCAAACCATATAGGGATCAAAGACGAGCAAGGCAAGCGTTGTCCAACTCAACGCATCCAGCGGATGGATCCTTCCTTTTTTCCACTGAACGGCCAACACCATCATCCCAGTCGCACAAGCGCGCAGCACCGACGGCGAAGCGCCAGCGAGAACGGCGTACACAGGCAAAAACGCCAACAGCCCTGCCAGCACGGCTTCCCTCGTCACGAAGCGAATCGCACCGGCAAAACCAGCGCCAATCAGCAGCGTGACATGCCCTCCTGAAATGGCTAGCAGATGGATGAGACCGAGCTGCTGATACCCTTCAAGGACCGACTCATCAAGGGTGCGCTGCTCCCCATAAATCAGTGCAGCGGCGATGCCAGCCGCTTCCGGCGGAAACCGGGCTTCAATGCGGCGGACGCCAGCCTCGCGAATGGCTTCAAGACGTTCGATGATAGTGGGACGGACGCGCATGCAAGCAGAGAGATCGATCGCCTCAGGGAGAAAGAGCCAATGAATGCGGTGGCGGCGCAAATAAAGTCGGTAATCAAACGCATACGGATTACCAGCTGGCATCGGGCGCTCAAGCGTTCCGGTGACGCGGCATACCGTTCCAGGCACCAGGTGCGCTTGCAGCGTCTCTTTTTCCGCAGCCGTCCGAATGATGTAACGGAGTTGCACCCGCTCCTTGCCAGCTTGCACCGCCGCCTGCAATCGATCACCGTCAATTGCCGGCGCGGCGGAAAAACGAACGGAAAGCGAATGTCGGCCGCCGGAAAGGGAAGTGTTGTTATGATAGTCAACGATGAGAAAATAGGCAAAAAAGGAGAGAGCGGCAACGAGAGAAGGAAGGAAACAGTGCGGCCGGCGGATGAAAAGAAGAAGGAGATACACAACGAGGAGAAGACAGGCGGTTGGGGACGGCGAGGCCGCCGCGACGGCCAAAAGCGCCGCCGCAGCGGGATAGACGGCTTGTCCTTTCATGATTCCCCACCGCCGGAAAGCAAGGCGAACACATCCATTTTCAGCGGCACTTGCACGAGACGGACGCCAGCTTGAGCAAACAGCTCCAAGGCGTACGGGTGGTTTTTGTAGTCTTGGGCGTAATAGACCGCGCGGATGCCGCTTTGAATGATCGCCTTGCAGCAATGCAAGCACGGAAAATGAGTGACATACATCTCCGCCCCCTCGGTCGGGACGCCGAACTTGGCGCATTGCAAAATCGCGTTCATTTCGGCGTGAATCGTCCGCACACAATGACCGTCAATGACGTAGCACCCCTCATCAATGCAATGGGCGCCGCCGGCGATCGACCCGTTGTACCCGCCGGCGATGATGCGCTTATCGCGCACGATCGTCGCTCCGACGGCGAGCCTCGTGCACGTGCTGCGCAGCGCAAGCAAATGGCTTTGCGCCATAAAGTATTGATCCCATGTGATGCGTTCCATTTTCTATCCCTCCGCTCGTGTCCATGCTTTTAGTCTACCCACTGCCTCTTGCCCCCGTCAACGCCGAAAAACGTCCACAGCAGCCTTGATCCGCCATAAATTAAGAAGCATTGCCCTCCCCCGCCTCGCTTACGGAACAAGCAAATACGGCTTCAATTTCTCCAGCGTCTTTTCACCAATTCCAGTCACATTCAACAAATCCTCCACCCGCCGAAACGGCCCGTGTTCTTCACGATAGGCGATGATCGCGTTTGCCTTCGCCGGTCCGATGCCGGGAAGCTGCATCAACTCCTCTTCCGTCGCCGTATTGATGGCCACTTGCATCCCGTTTCGATCCCCATCGCTTGGAGACTTGCTGACGGCATTTGACGCCGGTGCATCCTCGCCTTTTTTCGGCACGTAAATCATCATTTCATCATGCACTTTTGCTGCCAAATTGACTTTCGTTTCATCCGCCTCATCCGTCAATCCGCCAGCTAGGGCGATGGCATCGCGAACGCGAGCGTCCGCCGCCACCTCATACACTCCGGGGTTCGCGACCGCCCCTTTCACATCCACCACAGCGGTTTTTGACGCCTCGTTCTTTTTTTCTTCCGTCCGGGCGGCATCCGTTTCAGCCGCCGCCGGCAAAACGACTTGCCCCTTTTCATCCGTCGGATGATGAAACACCCATAACCCCGCCGCCGCGGCAAACAACAAGAACATCCCGACTTTTCCATACCGTTTGCCAAGCTCCTGCACATGCTCCCACATACGATCCCATCCTTTCCATCTCAAGTCATAAACCGAGCCTTTTTCTCATACATATCAAAAAAGAGATTTCCGGTGAACCAAAACCGGGAGGGGGGACACACATGAACATCGGCGTCATCGGCACGGGGAATATGGGCACCATCTTAATCGAAGCGTTCCTCGACTCCGGCGCTGTGAAAGCGGATCAGCTCGTCATCACGAACCGTACGCTTGCGAAAGCGTTCGCGATACAACGCGCGCATCCCGGCATGGCAGTGGTTGCCGATGCGGCTGAAGTCGTCAAACAATCCAGTTTCGTTTTTTTATGCGTCAAACCGCTCGACATCCACCCATTGTTGCAGCAGCTGGCCCCGCACTGGACAAAGGAGCATTGCCTTGTGTCGATCACAAGCCCGATCAGCGTAAAACAGCTTGAAACAGCCGTCCCTTGCCAAGTCGTGCGCGCCATTCCGAGCATCACAAACCGCGCGCTCTCCGGCAGCATACTCATCACAATCGGATCACGCTGTTCGGCCGACTGCCGGCAAACGATCGATGATCTTCTCCGGCGCATCGCCTCGCCGGTGTATATCGATGAGGCCATCACCCGCGTCGCTTCCGACATCTCCAGCTGCGGTCCGGCGTTTTTCAGCTATTTGCTGCAACGCTTCATCGACGCCGCAGCGGCCAAAACCGCCATCACGAAAGAACAGGCGACGATGCTGGTGACCGACATGATCATCGGCTTCGCGGAATTGATGAAGCAAAACTTGTACACGCTCCCGACGCTGCAGGAAAAAGTGTGCGTCAAAGGCGGAATCACCGGGGAAGGAATCGCCGTCCTCGAACAGCGGCTCGACGGCGTCTTCGAAGAAGTGCTGGCGAAAACACATGAGAAGTTTCAAGAAGATGTGGAAAAGGTGAAGCAACAATTTTCGTGAACATGAATTCGACAGCAAGCGGCAAATTCCTGCTTGGCCTGACCAAATTTGTTTCAATCCTCACCCGGCTTAATAGCCGGGTGCATAATCCTTCTAACTCACACATCTTTTTCAATTTCCCAGCCGTCAATCGCGTCGATCGCAACATTTGGCCATACATTCACCCCCTTCTTTTCCACATGCGCATAAAAAAAAGAGCCATGCGGCTCTTTCCTTCTTTTCATCCTATTTGGCGCAGTGTTCAACCATGTCTCCAATGCTTCGCTGGCAACAGCGCCTTCGTTTTTGTCGATCTCGCCCTCATCGCCTCCTCGCCACAAAAAACCACCGTTCCGCCGTCTCGGTCGGGGGCGCATCGGTGAAATCGGCGGTCACCTCGAGCACCTCAAAGCCAGCGGAATCGAGCCATCGCTCATAGACAGCGCGCTCAAACGTGCGCTGTTCGTGCCATTCGTCATAGCGCTCGTAAAGATCGCCGCGGCGGGCGAAAAACGTCAGTTCGTGCCCGACGCTGTGCGGCCAGTCAAGCGGATGGCACGTCCAAATGTAGCTGAGATCGTCGCCTTGATCGGCGAAGACGGCATTGCGGAACAAGACGTCCATTTTGTAAACCGAGTGGACGTCAAACAGCAGCAGCCCTTCAGGACCGAGCGCGCGGGAGACGGCGGCGAACGTCCGTCTCACGTCCTCTTCATCTGTCAAATAGTTGAGCGCATCGCAAAAAATGAAGGCGCCATCAAGGCCGGAAAATCCGTCCAGCTCCGCCATGTTTTGCTCGAAAAACGGCACGTGGACACCGGCTGCCTCCGCTTTCGCCTGGGCGACGGCGAGCATATGTTCAGAGAGATCCACGCCGGATACTTGCCATCCGGCCTTGGCGAGGCGGATGGCAAGCTCTCCCGTCCCGCAGCCGATGTCGACAACCCGCCGTCCCGGCCGTTTGGCGTATCGGGCGAAAACCCGCTCGACAAATGATTGCCACGCATCATACGGCGCCTCGGCCATGAGCGCATCGTACCAATCGGCGAAACGAGCATAGGTCATGGCTGCAGCACAGCCGCGACGTCTTCCATTGGGGCGTCCCCCCAAAGCCGTTCGAGATTGTAATAGTCGCGCTCGTCTTTCGCAAACACGTGGGCGACGATGTCGCCGAGGTCCACAAGCACCCATTTCGCCTCCTGGAATCCTTCAACCCGCTTCACCGCTAAGCCGTGCTCTTCCGCTTGGTCTTGAATTTCGCGGGCGATGGCCTGCACTTGTTTGTCCGAATTGCCATGGCAAATGACAAAATAATCGGCAACGGGCGAAATGCCTTTCATATTGAGCACGACAATGTTTTCCGCCTTTTTATCATCCGCGGCGCGAACGATAAGCTGCAACGCCTCTTGTTCCGTCACTGTTTTTCTTCCCCCTTCACTTCACGCACGAGTGAATTGTACGCATGAATCGTATCTGGATAAATGAGCTGGCGCTTCTCAAGCAAAAACGCAATCGTATTTTTCACCGCCTGCAACAGCGCGCGATCGAGATCTTCCTCGGCGAGGCGCCTTACTTCCTCAACGCCGGGAAACTTCCTCCCCGGTTCGATATAGTCAGCCAAATAAATAATTTTTTCAAGCAGCGTCATTTCAGCTCTTCCCGATGTATGGTAGCGAATGGCATCCAGCACGTCTGGATCGTCAATGCCGACTTCCGTCTGCACCAAATAGGCGCCGACGGGCGCATGCCACAATTCACTGTTGTACGCAAGCAAGTCGTTGGGCATATTGTGCGCCAAAATGATTTGTTTCATTTCTTCAACCGGGCGGAATTTCGCATAGTCATGGAAAATGGCGGCCAATTCCGCTTTTTTCGCGTCGGCGCCATACTGGTTGGCTAGCTTAACGGCCGTTTCGACAACGCCAAGCGTATGCTCGTAGCGCTGCTCCGTCAACTGTTGTTTCACAATCAGCAACGCCTGTTCTCGCTCCATATAATCCCTTCTCCTCAATATAAAGTCTCACACCTTCCGGCACGAGGTAGCGGATCGTCTGCCCGTTTTGCACCCGCTGGCGGATAAGCGACGAAGAGACGGCAAACTGCGGCACCTCCACCTCGACGACCGGGTATGGCGTTTCCATGGAATAACCGGGGCGCTTCACCCCGACAAACGTCACAAGCTTAATCAGCTCGTCAATGCGGTGCCAGTTCGGCAAATATTCGACCATATCCGCCCCGATAATGAAATAAAACTCATCATCCGGATGCATGGCGACGAGCTGCTGGACCGTATCGTACGTATAGGAAGGCCCCTCCCGTTCAAGCTCGATCGTCTCAACACGAAAGTATGGATGACCGGCCACCGCCAACTCGAGCATGCGGAGCCGATCCTCGCTTTTCGTCACTTGTTCGTGCTGCTTATGGGGAGGAAGGCGGTTGGGCAGAAACCAAATTTGTGACAACTCAAGGGCGTCAAGCACTTCATTCGCCATAATCAAATGGCCGTAATGGGGCGGATCGAACGTTCCGCCGAGAATCCCGATTTTTCCCATCTTCCTTCCCCCCGCCGTTTCATCTTGGCCGCGCCGCTTGTCAGTCAGGCAAAACGATTTGTTTGTGTTCTTTCGACTCTTTGTATAAGACGATCGTATTGCCGATCACTTGCACAAGTTCGGCCCCCGTCCCGGCTGCCAGCTGCTCAGCGACGGTGTAGCGGTCTTCTTCGCAGTTTTGCAACACGCTCACTTTCAACAGTTCGCGCGCCTCCAGCGCTGCGGCAATTTGTTTCGTCATCTCTTCGGTGACGCCGCCTTTGCCGACTTGGAAAATCGGCTTGATATGATGAGCTTGCGCCCGCAAAAACCGTTTTTGTTTTCCCGTCAGCATATGTTACCTCCTTAACGCTTCGATGACAAGCTGTTTCATCCGGTTGACATCCGGCCATTGGCCGGTCCATTTTTCAAACGCTAGCGCTCCCTGGTACACGAGCATGCCGACGCCGTTTTGCACACGAGCGCCGCGTGCTTTCGCTTCCTTCAGCCACTTCGTTTCAAGCGGGTTGTAAATGATATCCGATACGATCGTCCCCGGCTGCAGCCGTTCAAGGGAAAGCGGCTGCGCCTCGACACGCGGATGCATGCCGACAGAAGTGGTATTGATCATAATATCGTATTCGTCAAGCCGCGTTTCCGCCTCGGCGAGTGAAAAATACGCCGAGCGGCCATCCTCCCCTTCGCGCACGAGCTGCTCCGCCTTTTCCGCCGTCCGGTTGGTCATATCGATGCGCTTGGCTGCCGTCGACAGCAACGAAAAGTAAATGCCGCGCGCCCCGCCGCCAGCGCCGATCACCAAAATCCGCTTGCCGTCGAGACTGACGTCCATTTCCTCCTCGAGCGCCTTGACGTAGCCAGGTCCGTCCGTATTATAGCCGACGAGCCGGCCGTTGTCATTGACGATTGTATTTACCGCCCCGATGCGGCGCGCATGTTCGTCCACTTCGTCCAAAAACGGAATAACCGCCATTTTATGTGGAATCGTCACGTTCACGCCAGCGATGCCGAGCGCACGAACACCAGCAAGCGCCGCCCCGACTTGCCCCGGCTCGACGGAAAACAAATGATAGCGCGCCGGAATGCCCAAACAGGCGAATGCATCATTATGCATGAGCGGCGACAGCGAGTGCTCGACGGGAAACCCAATCAACCCGTATACCTTTTCCACGTTTCTCCCCCTCCCGCTTTCCATTAAATCAACGATTGACGGATAAATACATCGACCCCTTTTGGAGCATGGACGACAAGCTGAGCTCCCGGGTCGTTGCACGTCACCCAGCCGAGTCCGGAAAAGACGATGTCCGTCTTCCGCTCTTTCACCGACAGCGAGCGCGGCACAAGCGGCGGAAATTCAGCGGCATAGCGCTTGCTTGGCGGCGACAGCAACTCGCCAAGCTGATTGGCATAAAGGGAGTCGGCTTTTTCCAACTTTGTCCGATGAACCGTCAACTCATTGGCCATGTAGCAGACGAACGAACGGCGCCCGCCTTTGATGTAATCGAGACGGGCCAAACCGCCGAAAAAGAGCGTCTGCCCTTCGTTGAGCTGATAAACGCGCGGATGGATTTCCCGCTTCGGCGTAATGATTTTCAAATCGCGCGCATCGACAAAGTGCGCCATTTGGTGATGGTTGATGATCCCTGGCGTATCATACAACGTCGCTCCACTCTCAAGCGGAATTTCGATCATATCGAGTGTCGTCCCCGGGAAATATGACGTGGTAATCACATTCCCTTTGCCGGTCGCCTCTTCAATGATGCGATTGATGAACGTCGACTTGCCGACATTCGTGCAGCCGACGACGTAGACATCGCCGCCCTCACGGTAGCGATTGATCGCTTCCATCACCTTCGCCATGCCAATTCCTTTCGCTGCGCTGACAAGGCAGACGTCAACCGGACAGAGCCCCAGCTCTTCCGCCATGCGGCGCATCCAGCGCAGCAGCTTCGGGTATTTGACCGACCGCGGCAATAAATCCGCCTTGTTGCCGACAAGCAAAATCGGGTTGTCAGCCGCAAACCGTGGCAATCCTGGAATAAAGCTTCCGTTAAAGTCAAAAATATCGACGATGTTGACGACAAGCGCCTTCGATTCCCCGATGCGGTGCAACATGCTCAAAAAATCATCATCGTCAAGCGGCACATCTTGCACCTCGTTGTAATGTTTTAGGCGGAAGCAGCGCTGGCAAATCACCTCTTCCGCATCTTTTTCGAGCACGCTTTTTGGCGCATACCCCGCGTTTTTTGGGTTTTCGAACTGAATGGCCGCCCCGCAGCCGATGCAACGCAGTTGTGGCTCCACGATCATTCCTCCCAATAAATCATGCCTTTTTTCCGCATAGCGTTTAAAATTTTCCGTTCCATTTTCCGGTTAACGCGCGTCCATAATCCGTCCGTCTGGGCGACCGGGACGACTAAAATCGTGTTCAGTCCGAGCCGGTTGCCCCCAAGCACATCGGTCAGCAGCTGATCGCCGATGACGACGACTTCCTCTTTGCTCAGCCCCATCATGGCCAGTGCCTGCAAAAATGCGCGCGTCAGCGGTTTGCGCGCTTCAAAGATGAACGGGATGCCAAGCGGTTCGGCAAACGACTGCACGCGTCGTTTATTATTATTCGATACGATCACAACCTTAATGCCCGCCCGCTTGACCGTCTCAAACCAGGCGGCCAGCTCCGGCGTGGCGCTGGGCCGGTCCCATTCAACGAGCGTATTGTCCAGATCGGTGATAATTCCTTTTACCCCTTTTTTCTTCAGATCGTCCGGCTGAATGTCAATGACGCGCTTCACAAATTGGCTTGGCAAAAAATAATGAAGCATATCGCTCACCTGCCTTTGTCTTTGCTTTTCCCATGATAGCGAATTTGGCCGTTCATTTCAAAACAAAGTTTGGCAGCCGACCGGCTGCAGACATGCAGAACAGAAAGTTTTCGACAAATTCCGCGCCCTCCTAGTTTGTGGATAACTGTTATCCACAACATTCACAAAGTGATGATCATGCCTACACTACTTTATAAACAAGTTTTCCACACATTATCCACCACCCCTGTGGATAACAGAACGGTTGTTCTATTTTGCAAATTGTGGTACATTGAAAGTAACCTACCATTATATGTATAAACCCATCATTTCATTCCATTCAAAAGGAGGGCTTCGCCGATGAGACATTTATCGGATGAACTGTTGATCAAGTCGTACTTCAAGGCGAAAGAACTCAACTTAAGCCTGGAATTCATCGAATTGATCGAAAAGGAAATCCAGCGCCGCTCATTGACCCATAAAATCTAGCTGTCGTCGTGAAACGGAGGCCTTCGGGCTTTTTTTTGTTGCCAAAAGCCTTATAGCTCGTGCGCCTCGCGCCAATAGCCGAGCCGTTCGCCGACTTTCACCGGCATCGGCGCAGCAATGCGTGGGTCAGGGGCGAAACTTCCGCGTTCAAACAGCAAGACGACCGTTGAACCGAACGAAAAATACGCCATCTCCTCCCCTTTCACGAGCTGCTCTCCCGTATGGGTCAACTCGATGCTGTTGACGAACATGGCGCCGATTTTCACAATCGCCAAGCGCTTGCCGCCAGCTGTGACCTCGGTGATGAGGCGGTAATTTTTCTCGAGCGGCCGACGCCCATATTTTAAGCCAAGACGGTTGACCGGATATGACTTGCGGCCGATCGCCCACTGCTTTTCGATCACTCCAGATATTGGGCTGTGGATGCGGTGATAATGGCTCGGGCTTAAATACAGAATAAAAAAGAACCCGTTCACATACGGCTTCGCCGCTTCCACGCTACCGAGCATTTCCGCAATGGAATACGGCTTTCCCTTGACGATCATTTCGCAGTTTTCTTGTATCACACCCATGTCTTCAATGACAGCATCGACCGGGCTGACGACCGTATGCTCATCCGCATCGACCGGCCTCACCCCAGCCTTCAGCCGGCGGACGAACAGTTGCTGCAACGTCTTATAATTTTTTAGGCTTTTTTCCATTTCGTCTTGGTTAATATGATAAATTTTTGCATACGATGATATCAATAGCCCGCTGAGACGCGATTTGGCAAACGAAGCGAGCAGCTTTGAAGAAAGCGAGTGGTTGGTCAGCTCAATCAACAAACGGTACAGCCATTTTCGCAAGCACGTTCCCTCCAATTTATGAAACGTCCAGTCGTTACTACCTTCCATATTACCGCCAAAATGAGTATAATGGTAGTAGAATTTTCTTTTGGCGCTTTCTGTTGAAAAAGGAGTGGGGAGAGTTGTTCTTATCGGATTATTTAGATTATACGTTAAAAAAGCTGAAAGCAAACATGGCGAACATTTTGACGATGACGAACTTGTCGCTTGGCGGCTTTTCCGTCTTGACCACGCTGAAAGGGCAGCTTCATATGAGCGTGCTGCTCATTTTTTTAGCAGCGTTTGTCGATCGCTTTGACGGCGCTGTGGCGCGCAAGATGAACATTGAATCCGAACTTGGCAAGCAGCTCGATTCGATGAGCGACATCGTCTCCTTCGGCGTCGCGCCCGCCTTGTTAATGTACGAAGCGCTGTTTTACGAATTCGGCGCGCCGGGGGCAGTGTTCACCATCTTGTATATCGCCTGCGGCGCCTTCCGGCTCGCTCGTTTCAACATTACGGAGAACAACGGCTATTTCGCCGGGCTGCCGATCACGGCTGCCGGAGTGTTGATGACGTTGGGCTATTTGGCCATTCCGTACTTTCCGCCGCAATCGTTTATGTTTTTGGCGCTCATTTTATCGTTTTTAATGGTCGGCACGTTTAAGTTGAAAAAAATATGACGATCGCCGGAGCTGCCCCTTTCCAATTGACCGACGGACTGGGCGGCTTTTTTATGTCCAAAGTCACACCTTTTTCCCTTTTCAACCTTCTCTATTCAGTATATGATAAATATGGTTTCTTCATAAAACAAAGCAGCATGGATCGTTTGCACAAAAAAGCGGGGGGGGGGGGATCAATTTGGATAAAACATCAGTCATCGGCCTCATCCTTGGCGTGATCGCCGTCGGGTTGGGCATGTACTTTAAAGGCGTTTCGCCTGCTGTATTGATCAATCCAGCCGCCATTTTGATCATTCTCGTCGGCACAGCCGCGGCGGTCGTGATCGCCTTTCCGACGCAGGAAATTAAAAAAGTGCCAAAACTTTTCAAAGTCATTTTCACGGAATCAACGACGCCGACGGTCGAACAACTGATTCCGCTGTTCGTCGATTGGGCGAACGTCGCCCGCCGCGAAGGGCTGCTGGCGCTCGAAGCGAAGCTGGATGACATCGAGGATCCGTTTTTGCGCAACGGGCTCAGCATGGCGATCGACGGGCAGACGCAAGAGTTCATCCGCGATGTGATGACGGAAGAAATTGCCGCCATGGAAGAGCGGCACGAGGCGAACGCCGCCATTTTTACACAGGCCGGCACGTATGCGCCGACGCTTGGGGTGTTGGGCGCTGTCATCGGCTTAATCGCTGCGCTCGGGAACATGGAAAATATCGCTGAGCTCGGCAAAGCGATCAGCGCCGCTTTTGTCGCCACGATGCTCGGCATTTTCACCGGCTATGTTCTTTGGCATCCGTTTGCCAACAAACTGCGGCGGAAATCGAAGGAAGAGGCGCGCGTGCGCTACATCATGATTGAAGGGGTGCTGTCCATTTTGGAAGGACAAGCCCCGCGCATGATCGAACAAAAACTTGCGTCCTATTTGCCGGAAAGCGAACGCCATCAGGCGCTGGCGCAAGCGCAAGGGGAAACGGTCAATGGCTAAGAAAAAAAAGCACTCACACGATGACCACATAAACGAATCTTGGTTGATTCCGTACGCCGATTTGCTTACGCTGCTTCTCGCCTTGTTTATCGTTCTGTTTGCCAGCAGCCAGATCAACCAAAAAAAGTTTCAAGAAATCGCCCGCGCCTTCAGCACCGCCTTTGCCGGTGGGACAGGGGTGTTTGATTTTCAAAGCCCCATTGAACCGATCACACCGCCTGCGGAAGACGAAAAAGGGCGGCAGCAAAATCAGCAGCAACAGTCTCAGACTCCTTCTTCGTCTATAAACGAAGGAGAAAAAGAAGAGCTGAAACAAATCCAAGTGAAAATTGACAGCTATATTCATCAAAAACACTTGACAGGGAAATTGCAGACATCGTTGACGGATGAAGGGCTTGCCATCACCATTTTGGATGACATTTTATTCGACTCCGGCAGCGCTGAAGTACGCATGAAAGACCGGCGTCTTGCGGCGGAGATCTCCGCTTTGCTCGTCATGAACCCGCCGCGCAATATCATGATCAGCGGCCATACGGACAACGTGCCGATTCATAATGAGAAATTTGCTTCCAATTGGGAGCTGAGCGTCATGCGCGCCGTCAATTTCATGAAAGTTCTGCTTGAGAACAAGCAACTCGACCCTCGCTACTTCAGCGCCAAAGGATATGGCGAATACAAGCCGATCGCCACGAACACGACCGCCGCCGGCCGGATGAAAAACCGGCGCGTCGAGATTTTAATTTTGCCCCGCATCGACGGAAGCCGTTCACTGGCGCCTGCACAGTAAAAGACCGCCTTGCTGTCCGGCGGTCTTTTGCTTTTCTCCGGGCTCTCCACCCGTTTCATGCCCTGTTCCGTTTCAATGTTCCAATTCATAAAAAAGGAAAAGGCCGACGGCGGGCAACCTGTTCACAGCTTGATCGTCCACTTAATTACCCCGGCCTTGGCAAGCGCCTCGATCAAAATGACAACGACCGGCCCGACAAACAGCCCGATAAAGCCAAGCAGCTGGAAGCCGAGGTAGACGCTGACGAGCGCCGCAAGCGGGGAAATGCCCAAATTGGTGGAAAACACTTTCGGCTCGATGATCCGCCGCACGACAGTGATGACGATAAACAGCACAATCAGCCCGACGCCAAGCGTATTGTCGCCGTTCGCCATGCTGATGATGCCCCACGGAACAAGCACTGAGCCGGTCCCCAAAATCGGCAAAATGTCGACGATGACGATGACGAGCGCCATCAAGGCAGCGTAATCAATGCCGAGCACGAGCAACCCGGCCAGCGCGAGAAAAAACGTCACCAGGCTGAGCAAAAATTGCGCTTTAATAAAGCCGATCCCCGCCTTGCTCAGCTGGGCGATGACCATCCCGAGCCGCTGGCGGGTGCGCTCTGACAAATAGCGGCTGATCGACCGTTTCATTCGCGGCAAGTCGAGCGAAATGAGAAACAATGCGACCAAATAGACTAAAAAGTGAATGAAAAACGCCGGGATGGCGGTGATATAATGAACGAGCGACTGCGTCAAATTCGTCGCAAACGACAGCAGCATCTGTTGCACCGTGCGCACGCCGCGCTCGAGCGAATCAATGATTTCCTGGGGGATCGAACTTGAATACAACCGCCACGTTTCGATGAGGCGGTTGAACACTTTTGTCGCCTCGCTCAGCACGTACGGAAGGTTTTGCGAGAGCGCCATCACTTGCTGAACCAAAATGACAACTAAAAAATAAAGCGAAAACCCAAGGATTACCAAAAAGAGTGAAAAAATCGCCGTTACGGCGTGCGCGCGCTTCAGCCGATACTGGTCTTGCAGGCGGCGGATAGGCGGCTCCAACAAGAGGGCGGTGGCAAGCGCCAGCAGGAGCGGCACGCTGTACGGCAGCAGCCATAAACAGATCGCCGACAAAAGCGCAATGATGATCCAACGTTTCACATGCGTCCCTCATTTAATCAAGATTTGTCAAAATGATGTTCCACTATAAATATAGCGAACACACTGCGGGCCGGCAACTGTTTTTGCGCATAAAGCGAAACAGCGGCTGAACGATCAGCCGCTGTTTTCCCGGTCAGACGCTTTGCTGGCGCAGTTCGGCAATATATTGTTTCCCTTGTTCTTCGTTATATTGCCCTTCCCATTTCGAAATGACGACCGCTGCCAGCGAGTTGCCGATAACATTCACAACGGTGCGCGCCATATCCAAAATGCGGTCAATGCCAGCGATAAACGCCAATCCTTCGACCGGAATGCCGACTGTGCCGAGCGTCGCCAACAACACGACGAACGAAACGCCCGGGACGCCGGCGATTCCTTTGGACGTCACCATCAAGACGAGTACGAGCGAAATTTGTTGCGACAGCGGCATGTCAATGCCATAGAGTTGGGCGATAAATACAGCCGCCAGCGCCTGATACAACGTCGACCCATCCAAGTTGAACGAATAGCCGGTCGGAACGACAAACGAGGTGATAGCCTTCGGGCAACCGAACCTCTCCATTTTTTCCATAATTTTCGGGAGCACCGTCTCCGAACTTGACGTGCTATAGGCAAGCACGAGCTCATTTTTTAAGATTTTAATAATATGAAAGATATTCACACCTACCAATTTCGCGGTGCCGCCGAGCACAACGAGCACGAAAAAGGCCATCACTGCGTAAACGAGCACAACAAGCTTGCTGAGCGGAAGAAGTGAAGCGACGCCAAATTTCAACACCGTCACCCCGATCAAGGCAAAGACGCCGAACGGCGCAAACTTCATCACTTGGTTTGTCACGTAAAACATCGCTTCCGCCGTTCCTTGGAAAAAGCGAAGCACTGGTTTTCCTTTTTCGCCGATCGCGGCTACACCCAATCCGAACATGACCGAGAAGAAAATGATCGGCAACATGTTTCCTGTCGCGAGGGATTCAAACACATTTTTCGGCACGATATTGACGAATGTCTCGACCATCGAATGGTGCTGCACTTCATTCGTCGTATCAATGTATGATTGAATATCGGTTTTCTCAAGCGATTTCATATTGACGCCGGCGCCTGGTTGGAACACGTTTGCTGCCAAGAGGCCAACGACAATCGCAATCGTCGTGATAATCTCGAAATAAAGGATTGTTTTGCCGCCCAGCTTCCCGAGCTTTTTCACATCGCCGACATTGGCGACGCCGACAATTAAGCTCGAGACGACAATCGGAATCACGATCATCTTAATGAGACGGAGAAAAATGTCCCCAATCGGTTGCAAATACGTTGCCACGTTCGGGTTTCCGTAGAAAACGACTCCGACGATAATCCCGAGAATAAGACCGATCAAAATTTGCCATGCTAACCCGATCTTTCTCATCATACTTCGCCTCCTTTAGACAATTTTAGACAAAAAACGACGAAATTATTTTGCTATTAAAAATAAAATCTGTCAATACTTTTGAATGAAACCGCTTTGTCGCAAGGAACTATCAATATATTTTGTTTTTTTATAATAATTTAAATACTTGTATCGTTGGCAAAAGAAAACAGGCCGCCGGTCAGGCGCCTGCCTCATTCCCGAATTTCATGATCACTGCTTTTCTTTTTCCTGCCGGTAAAACTCATGAAACATTTTCATTAATGCCCGTTTTTCGATGCGCGAGACGTAGCTTCTTGAGATGCCGAGCTCTTTGGCGATTTCACGCTGCGTTTTCTCCTGTTGCCGGCCGAGGCCAAACCGCTTGACGATCACTTCTTTTTCCCGCTCGTCTAGCACGCTGATGTATCGTTTCACTTGCTCAAGCTCTATGTTAAGCTGAATTTCGTCGACGATGTCTTGCCCTTCGGATTTCAAAATATCGAGCAGGCTGATTTCATTTCCTTCCTTATCTTGGCCGATCGGCTCGTGAAGAGAAACGTCCTTGCGTGTTTTTTTCAGTGAACGCAAATGCATCAAGATTTCGTTTTCAATGCATCGGGCCGCATATGTGGCCAACTTCGTCCCTTTCCCCGGCGAATAGCTTTCAATCGCCTTGATCAAGCCGATCGTCCCGATCGAAATTAAATCTTCCACTTCTTCTCCCGTATTTTCGAACTTTTTGACAATATGGGCGACAAGGCGCAAGTTATGTTCGATGAGCCGGTTGCGGGCTTGCTCGTCGCCTTTGGCCATTAACTCCAAATATTTTTCCTCTTCTTTGGCGCTTAACGGCTGGGGAAACGCGTTGTTTTTAATGTACGAGACGAGAAACGTCAATTCTTTCAACAAAAACGCAAATGCTGAAAAAATGCCAGACATGCTCTCACCCCCGCCTGTTGTCATCGGCGGAAACCGCCTATCGTTATGTATATGCAGGGGCGTTGTTGTCCGTGTCTGGACAAAAAATTCAGCCGACCCCCTTAACGAGGCCGGCTGCGGGCAAACGTGCCACCCGTATCAGTGAACAAACACACTCATTTCTTGTGTTGCAGCTCGCCTGCTGTTCCCCTCCCATCCTAGACAGGCGCCCGCCTTGTTACACTCCTGCTTCGGCGCTCACTTCCGCAGCGATGACGAGCGTAATCGACGCCGTAATCACAACTGCCGTGACGATGGCGAACATCCCCGTTTCCTCCTTGGCCTTCTCGTTTATTTTTATTTTACCAAAGAAGACGGGGAACGCTTCTGCCACATTTTGAACAATTCATGAAATTCGACGGTCAACAACAGTGCGCGGAGCACCGATCGCACTTTCGACTAAGTCAAGTGGAGTTTCCCCTTTGCTTTATCCACGTCACCAGCCATACGATTACAATGGACATACATCGTCTCTCCTTTCATCCTTCATTGCTGAACATGTTTACAACAATCGTTGATGGAAAAAGCATTTGCGGTCAACAAGCTCCTCCTCGGCTGCACGCGCGAACCGCTTCTCTTCCCTGTTCCCCTGCCGCGGCTTTCTCCGCTCAATCGTGATCGTGAGAAAAAACCCACCTTTCGGCAAAAGGCGGGTTTACGGTTCAAATGGGTTCTCTTCTTCAAGCTGACAGACATAACGGGCAGCGCGGCGCGAGCAGTACAACGCCGCCGCCAAACACCCGGCAACCGCCAGCAAGGCGAACGGTTTTTTCGCTTCCTCAAGCGCTCCCGGGATGATCGTCCCTAAATAGAAAAACACACCGAGCGAGAACAAGACAAGGCTGTACATCTTGAAATCGCCCGCCTTCGCCCGCAGCTCGTCTCGTTGCTGCTCGTTCAAGCCCGATCCCTCCTCTCCCCTTTCACTGTATCATACATGAACGGAAGGGAGGAGCGGCAATTTCAGCCAAGCGCCTGCGCCAAATCGTCGAGCAAATCGTTCACATCCTCAAGCCCGACGGACAGGCGGATGAGTCCGTCTGTAATACCGAGCTGTTCGCGCCGCTCTTTCGGAATCGAGGCGTGCGTCATTTTCCCCGGCAGCGAAATTAAACTTTCGACCGCCCCTAAGCTTTCGGCAAGCGTAAAGTAGCGTACGCGCGACAGCACGTTCTCCGCGCGCTCCAAGCTGCCGACATCAAACGAAATCATGCCGCCGAATCCACGCATTTGTTGTTTGGCCAGCTCATGGTTCGGATGATTTGGAAGGCCTGGATAATAGACGCGGGCAACGGACGTATGCTCGGCCAAAAAGGCGGCAATGGCGCGCGCGTTTCGTTCATGCTCTTCCATCCGCACGCCAAGCGTTTTGATCCCGCGCATAAGCAGCCACGAGTCTTGCGGGCCGAGCACGCCTCCGGTTGAATTTTGCACATAATGGAGCCGTTCGGCAAGCTCCGGCGTGCGGACAACCGCCAACCCGGCGACGACGTCGCTATGGCCGCCTAAATATTTCGTCGCGCTGTGGATGACGATATCGGCGCCAAGCGCAAGCGGTGTTTGAAAGTACGGAGTGGAAAACGTATTATCGACGATCAACAGCAGCCCGCGAGCACGGGCAATGGCGGCGGCGGCTTGCAAGTCAGTGATTTTCAAAAGCGGATTCGTCGGCGTTTCAACGTAAATCGCCTTCGTGTTTGGGCGAATATGCGCTTCAATGTTGGCGACATCGCTCGTGTCGACGAACGTCGCCTCAAGCCCGAACCGGTTCAGCACGTTCGTCATGACGCGGTACGTGCCGCCATAGACGTCGTCGGTCAGCACGATATGGTCGCCGTTTTGAAACAGCATCATGACAGCCGTAATGGCGGCCATGCCGGAAGCAAACGCAAACCCGGCTTCGCCGCCTTCAAGGTCGGCAATGAGCTTTTCGAGCGCCGCGCGCGTCGGATTGCCGGTGCGCGAGTATTCAAACCCTTTATGTTTGCCGACTTCCTCTTGTTTGTACGTGCTCACTTGATAAATTGGGACCGACACCGCCCCAGTGTACGGGTCGCCTGCGATGCCGCCATGGATGAGCATCGTCTTTCGTCTCATCTTATCGCCCACCTTCGTAAATGTTTTTGCTTAAATATCGCTCGCTCCCGTCGGGGAAAATGACAACGATGTTCGTCCCGGGCTTCGCTTGTTCCGCCTCGAGCAAAGCGGCATGAAACGCGGCGCCGGACGAGCTGCCGACAAGCAGCCCTTCCCGCCTTGCCAGCTCGCTGACGCGGCGGAAAGCGTCGTCGTCGGAAATCGTGTAAATAGCGTCAAAATACTCCGGATCCATAAACGGCGGCAAAAACTCCATGCCGATTCCTTCGGTTCGGTGCGGCCCCGGCTCGCCTCCGCCTAAAATGGATCCTTCCGGCTCAACGATGACCGTTTTAATGGCCGGATTTTTTTCTTTTAAAAACGTCGCCGTCCCCATGAACGTGCCGCCCGAACCAGCGCCGGCAACAAAAACGTCGATTTGTCCGCCCAAGTCGTCCCACAACTCCGGCCCGAGCGTTTTGTAATACGTCCTTGGGTTGGCCGGGTTTTCGAACTGCTGGGGGCAATAGGCGCCCGGAATCGTGCGGGCGAGCTCTTCGGCTTTGCGAATCGCCCCCTCCATCCCCTCTTCGGTCGGCGTATGGACAATTTGCGCCCCAAGCGCCTTCATCAGCTGCTGCTTTTCAACGCTGAATTTTTCCGGTACGCAAAAAATGACGTTGACGTTCTTGCCGATCGCCGCCAGCGCCAAGCCGATGCCGGTGTTGCCGGCCGTCGGCTCAATGATCGTGCCCCCTTCTTTTAGTTTTCCCGACGCGAACGCCTCCTCGAGCAGCTCTTGCCCGAGCCGGTCTTTAATGCTTCCGCCTGGGTTGAAATACTCGAGCTTCGCAAACAAACGGACGCCTTCCGGCAACGGAAAGCGTGTAATCTCGATGACCGGCGTATGGCCGATTAATTCATGAATGCTTTTTGCTACCCGCATCGTTGGTCACTCCATTCCTCACGCTCATTTGGCGGCGGGACGGCTGCGTTTTGGCGTTTATTTTCGCTTCTGCATGGCGGACAACACAGCCAACACCAGTTGTGCAGAGTGTTTCGCCGCCGTCTCCAAAAACTGTTCAAACGACACATCCGACTCTTGACCGGCAATATCGGACAGCGCCCGAATCACCACAAACGGCGTCCCAAACTGCACGCACACTTGGGCGATGGCGGCTGCCTCCATTTCGACGGCGCACAGCTCCGGAAACTGGCTGCGCACAAATTTGACGCGTTCCGGATCGTTCATAAACGAATCGCCAGTCGCGATCAAACCGACCGCCGCCTGCAAACCGTCAAGCCGCGCTGCTGCCTGCTTCGCCGCCTCAACAAGCGCTCCATCGGCCCGGTAGCGCGCCGGCAAGCCGGGAACTTGCCCGTAGGCGTAGCCAAACGCCGTCACATCAACGTCATGGTGGACGACCTCATCGGAAATGACGAGATCGCCGACGCGCAACGACGGCAAAAATCCGCCGGCCGAGCCGGTGTTGATGACGAAATCAGGGCGGAATCGGTCAAGCAAAAGCGTCGTTCCCATCGCCGCATTCACCTTGCCGATGCCGGACTTGAGCAGCACCACCTCGGCACCGCCAAGGCGGCCGGTGGAAAACTCGCATCCGGCGATCACCGTTTCCTCGCGCCCTTCCATGCGTGCGCGCAAAATGGCCACTTCTTCTTCCATTGCTCCAATGATGGCTGCCTTCATCGTTCTCCCTCTTTCTATGTCGGTTGTTTCACCGCCTCCATCACCCAGACGAACGCGTTTTGCTGCGCAAAGGAGACGGAAAAGCCATGGCTGGCAAACAGCGAAGCCAATACGTCAAGCGTCGTGTAATATTCGCGCTCAAGATCGTCAGCCAAATCGTGGAAGCCGCGCTCCCGTGCGGCTTCGACAGCTTGGCGGAACGCCTTTTTGTCGCGAAACGCCGTATCGGCAAACACTATTTTACCACCAGTTTGGAGCAGTTGGCTATATTTGCCGAGCGCCTCGTCTTTTTCCTCATCCGTCAAATGGTGAAACGCGTACGTGCTGGCAATGGTGTCGACTGGCTCAGGAGGAACCGGAAATTGCAAAAAATCGCCGTCCATAATGACCGCCCGGCCGCCGAGCTTTTCCGTTGCTTTTTTTCTCATCGGCGCCGACGGCTCGATGCCGTATACCGTTTTGCCGCGCTCCAGCAGCTTTTTCGTCAAATTGCCGGTGCCGACGCCAAATTCAAGCACAACACGGCCGGCTTTATCAGCGACAGTGTTTAAAATGCGATCATAACCGGCAAACACATCGCGGTATTGCTCATCTCCCCCTTCGACTGATCGATCGTATGACTCCGCCCATTGCTCGAACAAACCAAGAAATTCCCTGCCCATATGGCCTCACTCCATAAAGTTTATAATTCCTATAAACATAGTATTCTTTAGATGATAACCTGCTCCCACTGTACCATAACTTCTTCCGCCGTTCAATGATCGTGCTCGCTGTCATTTGTATTGTTCCCCATCGCCGCTTCTATTGCGCGGGTGGATGGAAGCGGGAAAATTTGCTACACTGTCGATGAAAGGAGGCAAAGACATGGTGAACATTTCCCTTGATTTGATTGAAGACAAAGTGGAGTTTTTTGAAGCTGACGACTTGCGAACGCTTGAAAAAAAAATCAACGAGCAAATCGAGCATAACAAAGCGCTGCTGCTTTCCGTCCATCATGTGTCGCACCAAATGCATGTCATGGAAAACGGGAAGCGGTTTTACAGTGCCGTCGTCCACTTTAAGGCAAAAAAATGACAGGCGCCCCTTCTAAGCGGGCACCTGTTCCCCTTCAAAAATCGCTACGGTTTTTCCCGCAGCTTTTGCACTTTCGTCGGCTTCCATCCTTCATTCGTCACCCATTCAATATACACTCGGTAATGGGCGGTCTGGTCTCTCGTTGAAATCGTCGCCACCGCTTTGTTCGGCCCATTGTTGCCGATGAACCAAACGATCATATCGTCCGGCGCGATGCCGGTCGCATAGCTGACCGCATCGAGCATTTCCTTCCAGTCCACCGAATCTTTTTTAAACACCGTTTCATGCGGCTCTGATTGCGTCGTGCCGACCGGCTGCCATGCCGGGTTGACGATTTCTTTTTCAATATTCGACCCCGGCGGCCCCGGCGTTGCCGTCACGTCTTGTTCGGCTTCCTCTTCAGCCGGTTCGGACTCGTCCCCGGAAGCAGCTTCCTCCGTTTCAGACGGCGCGGTCGGTTCTCCCGTTTCGATTTCGACCCGCTTCGCCCCATCCGCCCCCGCAGCCGGCTTCGCCTCAGCATCCGCCGCTTTATGGCTCGGCTCGCCGCCGAACAATATGTTCCAACCGACAATGAGAATGAGCAACACCACAACGGCGATTGCTCCATTGAGCCAGCGGTTGATTTTCCGCCGCTTGGCGCGGGTGGCAAAACGTGTTCCGGTTTGTTGCATCGGCCTCCCCCTCCTTTATGTGGCCGCAACGAATTCATTATATCGATTCGTCACTCCTGGTCGTTTTTGTTTCGGTCATACGCATAAAGCGCCTCAACCGCCGCGGCAAACACATCATTCGTGGCCGCCTGTCCGCTCGGGCAGTCGAGCTCGACGACGGCGAGGGCGTATTTCGGGCGGTCAGCTGGGAAATAGCCGGCAAACCATTTATTGATTAATTCGCTGCCGCCCTTCGTTTTTCCTGTCTCCGCCGTCCCGGATTTGCCGGCCACTTCGTACGGAAGCGAGCGAAAGCGGCGGCCGGTGCCGTCTTCATTGATGACGACGCCGCGCAGCAGCTGCTGGAGCTGCCTTGCCGTTTGCGGCGCAAGCGGCTCCTTGTCCGTCGCCGGCTCGGGTGAAAACGAAAACAACGTCGTCCCGTTTTTATACAGCACTTTGTCCACGACCCGCACCTTCAAGGCCTCGCCGCCGCGGGCGATCGTCGCCATCATGTTGGCGACGCCAAGCGGGGAGACGCGCACATCTTTTTGCCCAATGGCCGTTTGCGCCACGGCAAGCGGCACCCGCTTATCGCGCTTGTCGTGCCAAATCGTTCCTTTCTGCTCTTCTGGAAATTGACGGAAATGTTCCTCATGGTACACGGCTCCTTCCCAGCCGGCTGTCGGATACAACCCGAGCTTTTCCGCATACGTTTCCAATGCATCCGGGTCATGGCGAACGAGCTGTTTGCCGAGCGCGGCAAACGCGTTGTTGCAGCTGACGGCAAAGCTGTCGGCCAAGTTGAGCATGCCGTAGTCGTGCTCCTCATCCAGCGTCGTGCTGTCAATTTTTTTGCTGCAATCAAACATCGCAGCAGGCGAAGCCAGCCCTTCCTCAAGCGCCGCGGCGGCGACAACCGTTTTAAAGACGGAGCCGGGAATTTGCGGCAGCACCATTTGATTTTCCGCCCCGCTGTTTTTATACGGGTCGCGCGGATTCATATTGGGGCGGCTGACCATGGCGAGCACGCTGCTGTCGTCCACATCGAGCAGGACGAGCCCGCCTTTTTTCAACCCGTACCGGTCCACGATTTGCTCCATTTCTTGCTGGATATCACGATCGAGCGTCGTTTGGACAGTCGCCGGGTAAAACGGATTGCCCGGGTCGCTGTATTTCACATCAAGCCCAAACAGCGGCCTTCCTTCAGCGTCAACGTGGTACAACAGCTTCGTTTCGCCATCTGTGAGCAAAAACTCGTCGAACGCCTTCTCAAGCCCTTGAATGCCAACTTCAGCCTGCGGCGGGAGCGAACGCTTCGGATAGCGCATGCGCAGAAGCTTCTCATCCTTCCGGGTAAAGCCAAGCAAATGCGGCGCATACACCGTCTCAAGCGGATATTGTTTCTTGACGGCAAAAACCCCGGGGATGCGCAAGTCGTTAATTTGCTTCATTTGGCTGGCGCTTAAGGCGAGCGGCTCGCCGTCTTGCTGCAGGATGAACGGGCCGTTTGCCTCCTCAAGCTGGCGGCGGATGTCTTCCACCGTAACGCCGGCGATGCGGGCGACTTGCTCAATCGGCCATTTCATCGTCGCCAAAAACGGAAACAGCACAAGCGACGGCACGTACCGCTTTGTCAGCGGGCGGCCATTCCGATCGACGAACGAGCCGCGCCCGTCGTCAATTGTCAGCTCCTGCGTACGCTGGGCGACGCTTTCCGCGATTAAATTGCGGCCGGCAAACGATTCCGAATCAATGAGCTGGATTTGCGCTAACCGGCCGATCAGCAGCAGCAAGGCAGCCTGGATGAGCGCGATGGTGACGATTGTCCGTTTTTTCCACATAATGAAAACACCTCATCATCAGTTTCGACGAGGTGCTTTCCTTTCAAACGTGCCGTCGGCGGCGATTTGCTGCAACCTTCATTCGGAGCGGCCCGGACGCGGTGGTCCGCCTGTTTATTTGACCGCCACGATTTTGACCAGCATTTCCCCGCCCGGCGTTTGCACCGTCACCTCATCGCCGACGCGGCGGCCGAGAAGCGATTTGGCAATCGGCGAGTCGTTGGAAATTTTCCCTTCGAACGGGTCGGCCTCGGCGCTGCCGACGATCGTGTACGTCTCTTCTTCGCCGTCCGGAAGCTCGATGAACGTCACCGACTTGCCAAGCGAGACGACATCCGGGTTTTCTTTGTCTTCTTCAATGATGACGGCGTTGCGGATCATATTTTCAAGCATTTGAATGCGCGATTCCACAAACGCTTGCTCGTCTTTCGCGGCGTCATATTCCGAGTTTTCCGACAGATCCCCGAACCCGCGGGCGATTTTGATTCGTTCAACGACTTCTTTCCGCTTGACCGTTTTTAAGTACTCAAGCTCTTGTTCCAGTTTCTCTTTTCCCTCTTTCGTCATTGGATACTGCTTTTCATTCGCCATTTGTCTCACTCCTCTATGTTTTGCATTATGTAAAACGTACGAACAGAAAAACAACTGTTCGTACGCTTACTTGGTATATAATATATTGTTTTGTCTCTGTTATGTTATTATAAAAACGCTTTTTGTTCAAGAACTGTGCGAATTTTTGCCACCATTAAATCGATGGCGACTGCGTTTTGCCCGCCTTCTGGAATGATCACGTCCGCGTAGCGTTTCGTCGGTTCGACAAACTGGTTGTGCATCGGCCGCACGACGGACAAATACTGCTCAATGACCGAATCAAACGTGCGGCCGCGCTCTTTCATATCGCGGATGAGGCGGCGGATGATGCGAATGTCCGGGTCGGTGTCGACGTACACTTTGATGTCCATCAAATTGCGGAGCCGCTCATCCTCCAAAACGAGAATGCCTTCCAAAATAATGACATCCTTCGGCTCGACGCGGACGACTTCGTTCGAACGGGTATGCAGCTTATAGTCATACACCGGCTTGTCGATCGGCTCGTAGCGAAGCAGCCGATGAACGTGCTCGATCAACAAGTCGTTGTCAAACGCCAACGGATGGTCGTAGTTCGTCTTCAGCCGCTCTTCAAACGGGAGATGGCTTTGGTCCTTGTAATAAAAATCTTGCTCGAGCACAAGAATCGAGTGATCGCCGAAATGGTCATAAATTGCGCGGGCGACGCTCGTCTTTCCCGAGCCGGAACCGCCGGCGACGCCGATGACAACGGGCTTGTCCGCCATCTCAATTCTCCTTTCTCATCATGTTGTACGGGAAGAGAGGGCGTTTGACTCGCACTTTGACGATTTGCAGCGGGTGGCGGGCTGCATCGAGCTTGTTGCCATCTTCATCCCAAATAGTATCGATCACTTGGGTAAAGTTTTCGATTTCCGGGCCGAAAAATTCGACCTCATCACCCGGTTTAAAATGGTTGCGCTGCTGGATGGTGGCGATGCCGGTCTCCGGATCGTAGCCAAGCACAAGGCCGGCAAACTCATGTGTCGTCTTCCGGCTGTGCGTGCCGTACATATGGTTCGTATAATCCGGAAACCCGTCAAAAAACGACGGCGCTGTTTCGCGGTTGGCGCACTTGTCAAGCTCCCGCACCCACTCTTCGCGGATCGTGAAATGATCCGGGTCGGCACAGTAGGCGTCAATCACTTTCCGGTAGACGCTCACAACCGTCGCCACATAATGGATCGACTTCATCCGCCCTTCAATTTTCAAGCTGTCAACGCCAAGCTCAATCATCGCCGGAATGGCGCGGATGAGGTTTAAATCTTTCGCGCTCATGGCAAACGGAGCATCGCCCTCAGCAAACAGCGGGATTTCCCGGCCGTCAGCCAGCTGGTACAAGTCATAGTCCCAGCGGCACGACTGGCAGCACCCGCCGCGGTTCGAGTCGCGCGCCGTCATATGGTTGCTCAACACGCAGCGGCCCGAGTAGGCGGAACACATCGCTCCGTGGATGAACGCCTCGATTTCGATATCGACTTTTTCTTTGATTTGCCGAATTTCCTCGGCGCTTACCTCGCGGGCGAGCACGACCCGCTCGAGCCCTTCCTCTTTCCAAAACTGGACCGCTTTCCAGTTCGAAAGCGATTGCTGGGTGCTTAAATGCACTTCAAGCTTCGGCGCCACCCGGCGCGCCGTCTCAATAATGAGCGGGTCGGCGACGATAATGCCATGGACGCCGGCATCTTCGAGCGCCCGCAAATAGTCGTCAAGGCCGGGAATGTTTTCATTATGCGCATAAATGTTGGCCGTGACGTATACTTTTGCTCCGTATCGGTTGGCAAATTCAACTCCTTCGCGAATTTCGTCAATCGTGAAGTTGTCGGCGTTGGCGCGCAGGCTGTACTCTTGGCCGCCGATAAAGACGGCATCCGCCCCGTAATGGACGGCAATTTTCAGCTTTTCCAGGTTGCCGGCCGGCGCAAGCAATTCCGGTTTTTTCACAATGACGCGCTTGCCGTCAACGATTTCGGAAATGCGGTCGTTTTTCAGCAGCATTCGTTCTCCCTCCTTTGTCAATAAATCGTCTCTTTGAAGAAAAATCCGGTGTCCAATCGGCGGTGCGGCGGTTGGAGCGCCTCAACAGCGGCAAGCAGCTCCTCTTTTTCCCGCTCATACTGCTCGCGGTCTTTGGCGCACATATCAATGGCGCGGCGGTACAGCTTTGTCACTTCCGTAATGTAGCGAGGCTCATGCAAAATGCCATCGATTTTGAAACTGTCAATGCCGGCTTCGATCATGTCGCCAAGCTCGTCGATGATGCAAACATCGTTTGGGCTCATAATATGCGTGCCGTTTTCATCTTCAAAAATCGGATATTTGTTGTCGCGCTCCTTGTCGTATAAAAACATCCCTTTTTCATATTTTTTTCGTTCAATTTCCATCACTTTTCCTTGATACTCGAAGTAGTTGCCGATGAGCGAACGCTTCGATTGGTACATGCACGTCGCCCCATGCACTTGCACTTCGATTTCCACTTCGGCATGGGCTTTGATTTCCAAAATGGCGTCCATGTTCAACTCGCGGGCCAAGACAGCGCGCTTCGCTCCTTTTCGCCCCCAATAGTTGCACGTATACCAGTTCGTCGCCGTCGTTTCCGTGCTCCAGTGGAGCTTCATATGAGGGGCGGCCTCGCGAACCGTCAACAGCACGGCCGGGTCGCCAAACACGATGGCGTCAGCGCCGGCGGCGGCGACAAAAGCGATATAATCGCCCAGTTCATCGACTTTGTCATTATGAAAAATGGCGTTCATCGCCACATACACGTTCATGCCGTGCCGGTGAGCCGCTTCGATGGCCGCAGCAACGTCGGCGCGGGAAAATTCGCCGGCAAGCCGCAAGCCATAGCGCTGTTCGCCGATCATTACAGCGTCCGCTCCCGCTTCAGCCAATTCCTCAATATGGGAAACGCTCGTCGGCGTGACGAGCAATTCCGGTTTTTTCATTCTCGTTCACCTCGTTTTTTCGATATAGCCAGCCCGTCGCCAACGGGAATGATGACCGTGTCGTAATCGCTCCGGGCCATCAGCCATTCATTGTAGCGTCGGATTTTTTGCGCGATGTTCCACAGCCGCTTATTGCCCGCAGGCTCTTCAGCCGCGACAAGCCCTTTAAACAGCACGTTGTCGCTAATGACAAGGCCGCCCTCGGCCAGAAGCGGCTCATACAGCGTAAAAAAGCGCTCATATTGCCCTTTGGCCGCGTCGATAAACAGCACATCAAACGGCGCCGCCGCTGCCGCATCCGCCACAGCGTCAAGCGCATCGCCCAAAATCACCTCAATCCGTCCGGCTATGTTCATTTTCTCGATATAAAAACGGGCGCGCTCGTACCGCTCCCGGTCTTTTTCAATCGTCACAATGCGCACATCCGGCAGCGCCTTCGCCATCCGGATCGCCGAATAGCCGATCGCGGTGCCGATTTCCAAAATGCGGCGCGGCGCAGCCAAGTTCAACACAAACAGCAGCACCTCCATGCTCACCGGATCGATGATCGGCACGCGCTGTTCGCGGGCGTACCGCTCCATTTCCGCGATTTCTGCATCCGGCGCCGGGCGCAACTGCCGCAAATAACGGACGATATGTTCTGAAAGCAAGAGGACTCCTCCTCCGTCGATCATGTCATCAGCATGAAAAATAAGAGCCGCCAACCGACTCTTATCGTTGGCCGCCGCCCGATTCAGGCGGGGGCGCTGTTCAACTTTATTATAGTATCATAAACGGGCAAAAAAGCGAAGCCGTTTTGCCCATTGAGCAAGCAACTTCCAGTTTGCGCTATTGTTTCCCAATGTATTTCGCTTTTTCGCGGTTATGCTCGGCGAGCGTTTTCGTGAAAATGACGTCGCCCGCCGGAGTGGCCAGAAAGTATAAATAGTCGGTCGCAGCCGGCTGAAGCGCCGCTTCGATCGACATCTCGCCGGCGTTGGCGATCGGACCGGGCGGCAGCCCTTGATGAATGTAGGTATTATACGGCGAATCAACTTGCAAGTCTTTATACAGCACCCGATCTTTATGTTTGCCGAGCGCGTACAGGACGGTCGGATCGGTTTGCAGCGGCATGCCGATGCGCAGCCGGTTGTAAAAGACGCTGGCGATTTTTTCGCGGTCGGCTTTCTCGGTCGCCTCTTCTTCGATTAACGACGACATGGTCAACAATCGATGCGGCGACAATTGTTTTTCTTTCATCGTCTCTTTGTATTGACCGAGCACCTCCGCCGTTTTCGCGACCATCGCCTCAATGATCTCCGGAAGCGGCGGCTTTTGGTCGGCAAACACGTAAGTGGCCGGAAACAGGTAGCCTTCAAGCGGATAACGAATGCCGCGCTGAAAAATGTCCGCTGTCAACAACTCAGGGTACGTGCGGCGAAGCTGTTCAATATACGCGCGATCGTTCAACAGCTTCATCACGTCTTCCTGCTTGTACCCGGTTTTGGCGGCGATGATGGCAGCGATTTGCACAAGCTGCGATCCTTCTGGAATGGTGAGCTTCAATCCGATTTTTAGCGACCGGCCGGTTTGCAATAGCTCGATGATGCGCGCCATCGGCATCGCCCGCGTCAGCTCATACTCCCCCGTTTGAAAGCCTGACTCGTTTTTCCAGCGAACATAGAAGCGAAAGACGGCCGCGCTTTTAATGAGCCGCTTTCGTTCAAGCTGTTCGGCAATATCCGCCGCCGATGAGCCGACCGGAATCGACACATGGACAGGAGTGCGGTCGTTCGGAGCAACCGGCTGGAACGCCGAACGGATGTAGAAAAAACTGCCGGCGCCGGCGATGACGATTGCAGCCACCAGGGCGGCGCAGACGATCAAGACGGTTTTCCGTCCAAGCCGCGCCTTGGGCGCCTTGAAACCATTCTGGTTCATTTCCAGCCTCCTTTCATCGGCCATATTATACTACAACTTTCGGCATTTTTCGCCTTTGGACGCTAAAAAACGGCCGCCCGCAGGCAGCCGTTTTGTCCGTTACGCCTCGTCTTCTCCTTCTTGCTCGGCGCAAAACGTATTCCACACTTCTTCAATCATATCCCATTCTTCTTCCGTTTCGATCGGGAGCAGCTCGCCCTCTTCGTTTTCATTGCCTGGGACAAAGGCTGAGACGTGCACCTCTGTCTCGCCGTCCTCATCTTCGGCTTCGGCGCCGACCGGATAGTAAAACACGTACGATTTGCCAAAATCGTCCGATTCAAACGTAAACAAAATTTCGCACAGCTGCTCGTTGCCTTGTTCGTCGACAACGGTAATATGACGGTCTCCGTGTTCCATGTTTTCTCCTCCAATTTATCGTTTACTGTCCAAATATGACTGCAAAATGACGGCCGCCGCCATTTTGTCGATCACTTTCCGCCGCTTTTTCCGGCTGACGTCGGCAGCGATCAACATCCGTTCGGCGGCCATCGTCGACAGCCGTTCATCCCAAAGCACAACGGGCAAAGAAAACTCCTCGCGCAGTTTGGCGGCGAACCGCTCACTTGCCTCAGCGCGCGGTCCGAGCGTGCCGTTCATGTTTTTCGGCCATCCGACGACGATCGCATCGACGCCGTACTCATCGATAAGGGCGCGCAGCCGCTCTAAACCATAATCGCCGCGCTCCGTATCAATGGCGATCGTCTCGAGTCCTTGCGCCGTCCAGCCAAGCTCATCGCTCACCGCGACGCCGAGCGTTTTCGTTCCGAGATCAAGCCCCAATATCCGCATCGGTCAATCCTTTCGTTGCCTCTGTAAATAGAATTTCACCAATTCCTCGATTAATTCGTCGCGTTCAATTTTGCGGATGAGCGCGCGCGCATCTTTATGGCGCGGGATGTAAGCCGGGTCGCCGGACAGCAGGTAGCCGACAATTTGGTTGATCGGGTTGTAGCCTTTTTCTTGCAAGGCGTCATACACCGTCAACAACACTTCGCGGACATTCGTTTCCGCCGGCTCTTCGGAAAAATGAAACTGCATCGTTTGGTCAAACGAGCTCACCGTTTCCACCTCGCTCCTTATTCAGGCACCCCGTCCTTTTACATCCATTGTACACGATCCGCGCCAATTAGGAAACGGATTTCACCCATGTTTCGACATAACCGAGCGCTTCGCCGACCTTGCTTGGGTCCTTGCCGCCAGCTTGCGCCAAATCCGGGCGCCCGCCGCCGCCCCCACCGCAACGCGACGCTACTTCTTTCACCAGCTTGCCGGCATGGAATCCTTTTTTCACCAAATCGTCCGTTACTGCGGCAATCAGTTGCACTTTTCCGCCCTGGGCGGACGCCAACACGATGACCGCCGTGCCGAGCTTTTGTTTCAAATCATCAGCCATGGCCCGCAGTTGATTCATGTCATTGGCCTGCACTTTTGCCGCCAACACCGGCACGCCGTTTACATCTTTCACTTGACGGGTGAGGTGCTCAGCTTCCATATGGGCGAGGCGGGCAGCAAGCGATTCATTTTCGCGTTCGAGCTCTTTCAGCTCGGCAAACAGTCCGTCAAGACGCGCATTCAATTCTTTCGGGCTTGTTTTCAGTTTTTGCGCCGCCTCTTGCAAAATAGCCAGCTGTTCACTCATAAAGCGGTATGCCGCTTCTCCGGTCACCGCTTCAATCCGACGCGTGCCGGCGCCGATGCCGGACTCGGAGACGATTTTAAACAACCCGATGGCTGATGTGTTGGGCACATGGCAGCCTCCGCACAGCTCGAGGCTGTAGTCGCCGACTTTGACGACGCGGACGATGTCGCCGTATTTTTCGCCAAACAGCGCCATCGCGCCCATCGCTTTCGCTTCCTCGAGCGGTTTATAAAAAATGTCAACCGGGAGGCTTTTCCAAATTTGTTCGTTGACGATGGCTTCGATGCGCTCGAGCTCCTCTGGCTTCACTTGCCCAAAATGGGTGAAGTCAAAACGAAGCCGGTCCGGGGTGACAAGCGACCCCGCTTGGTTGACATGGCGGCCGAGCACGTCTTTTAGCGCTTGATGGAGCAAATGGGTTGCCGTATGGTTTTTGATAATGCGGGCCCGTTTCGCTTCATCAACGCGCGCCGTATACACCGCACCTTTTTTCACCGTACCACTCTCGACGATGATCGCATGAAGATGTTGGCCGTTCGGCGCTTTTTGCACATCTTTGACGACCGCTGTTCCTGTTTCGCTTTCAAACACGCCTTGGTCAGCGATTTGTCCGCCGCTTTCGGCGTAAAATGGCGTCACATCGACGATGATTTGCGCCTCTTCGCCGGCGCGGACTTCCTCGACAAGCTGTCCGTCTTTGACGATGGCGAGAACGGTGGAAGAAGCGACGAGCTCATCGTAACCGACGAAGCGGCTTTCGTCTTTAATGTCGCCAAGGACGCCGCCTTGCACCTGCATCGAATCCACGTCTTGGCGGGCGGCGCGTGCCCGTTCGCGCTGCCGTTCCATTTCTCGTTCAAACCCGTCATGGTCGACTTTCATTCCCGCTTCTGCCGCGTATTCCTCCGTCAGCTCGATCGGGAAGCCGTACGTATCGTACAGACGGAACACGTCCTCGCCGGGGATGACGTCGCTTCCTTCGGATTTGGCCTTCTCGATCACGTTGCTTAAAATGGCGAGCCCTTCGTGAAGCGTCTCATGGAACCGCTCCTCCTCACTGCGGATGACGCGGGCGATAAAATCGGCTTTTTCTTTCACTTCCGGATAATAGTCATGCATAATTTCGCCGACAACCGGGACGAGCTCGTACATAAACGGACGCTCAATGCCGATGTGTTTCGCGTAGCGCACGGCGCGGCGGAGCAGGCGGCGCAGCACATAGCCGCGGCCCTCGTTGGACGGCAGCGCCCCATCGCCGATCGCAAACGTCACCGCGCGAATATGGTCGGCGATCACTTTAAACGCGACGTCTTTCTCCGGATCTTCGCCATACCGTTCGCCGGAAATTTGCTCGGTGGCGCGGATGATCGGCATAAACAAGTCGGTTTCAAAGTTTGTCGGCACATCTTGCAAAATCGAGCACATCCGCTCCAAGCCCATGCCGGTGTCGATGTTTTTCTTCGGCAGCGGCGTGTACGTGCCGTCCGGGTTATGGTTGAACTGCGAAAAGACAAGGTTCCATACTTCCAAGTAGCGCTCGTTTTCCCCGCCTGGGTACAGCTCCGGGTCGTTCGGGTCGTTGCCGAACGCTTCACCGCGGTCATAAAAAATTTCCGTATTCGGGCCGCTCGGGCCTTCGCCGATGTCCCAGAAGTTGCCTTCAAGGCGAATGATCCGCTCTTTTGGCAAGCCGATTTCGTTGCGCCAAATGTTGTACGCTTCCTCGTCTTCCGGATGGATCGTGACGGACAACCGTTCCGGATCAAAACCGAGCCATTTGTCGCTCGTTAAAAACTCCCATGCCCAATGGATCGCTTCACGCTTGAAATAATCGCCGATCGAAAAGTTGCCGAGCATTTCAAAAAACGTATGGTGGCGCGCCGTTTTCCCGACATTTTCGATATCGTTCGTGCGAATCGATTTTTGCGCATTGCAAATGCGCGGATTTTCGGGAATGATGCGGCCGTCAAAATACTTTTTCAACGTCGCGACGCCGCTGTTGATCCACAGCAGCGACGGGTCGTCAACCGGAATGAGCGATGCGCTCGGCTCCACCATATGGCCTTTTTCCTGGAAAAACTCTAAAAACATGCGCCGCACTTCGGCAGATGTCAGTTTCTTCATGATGATCCTCCCCTTTGTTTTTTCTATAAAAAAACTCCCATCCCTTGGCAGGGACGAGAGTTGCGCTCGCGGTACCACCCTGTTTATGGGCAGAAAATGCCCATCACCTCTTCGGCCGTAACGCAGCCTTGCGTCAGGTTTTGCCTGCGCTCCGGATTAGCCTTCTGTTGCCCTTCATCTGGAATTTCTTTCAGCCGCGGAAATTCCTCTCTGTGCGCCGGTTGCGCGTTAAGATGGACTGCAACATACTCGATCCGTCATCGCGTTATGTATTCGCTTTGTTCATTGAAAGATTATAGACAAGCAGCAAGCGTTTGTCAATGCGGGGCGTAATGTTCTTTCCAGTGCGATACAGCCACTTTCAGCACTGCTGCAGTCGGGACGGCGAGGATGAGGCCGAGCACGCCGGCCAGCTCGCCGCCGGCAAACAGCGCGAACATAATGACAAGCGGATGCATATGCACGCTTTTGCCGACAATGAACGGTGATAAAACGTTCCCTTCAAGAAACTGCAAGGCAAAAATGATGATCAGCACGATGATCACCATTTTGAGCGAGATGGTCGCCGCCAAAATCACAGCCGGAATCGCGCCGAGCAACGGGCCGAAGTACGGAATGATGTTCGTCAGCCCGATGATAAATCCAAGCAAAAGCGGATAGTCCATGCCGGCGAGCCAAAGGCCGAGCGACGCCGCAAGACCGATCGCTGCACAGACGAACAGCTGGCCGCGAATGTAGCCGCCGAGCGATTCATCGACATCCTTCAAAAACGTCATCCCCGGCCCACGCCACCGCTTCGGTGTCATGTACCAAATCGCTTTTTTCAACACATCGATGTCTTTTAACATATAGAAGACGATAAACGGAATGATCAACAGCGTCGCCGCCGAACCGATGAACGATTTGGCGGCGTTGATCGCCATCGCGACGGCGGCCGCCGCTGCCTGCTCGATCTCGCCAAACATCGCCTCGATGCGTGTGTGCACCTCAAGCGGCCAATTCGACGTCTCGTCGTGGATGTGGCGCACCCATTGGCGGTATGTATTCATCAAAGACGGCAGCTGTTCATCCAGTTCACGCAACTGGGCGATGAATAGCGGCACGCCGCGGTACAAGCCGTAACCGACCAAACCGAAAAACAACAAATAAATCAACAAAATGGCAAGGGCGCGCGGCATTCCCTTGCGATGGATGGATTCCACAAGCGGGTAGAGCAAATACGTAATAAACGACGCCAGCAAAAACGGCGTCAACACCGTTGCGATAAAATCAATGACCGGCCGCCAAACGTCTTTCATCCGAACGATCAAATAGATGATTGCCGTCATGAGCAGCCATTTTCCGATGCGAAAGAACGACAGCCATTGTTGCTCGCCCATCGCCACACCTCCTACCGTTTAGTGTAGGAGATGCGGCGGGAAATATGCCTTCACCGCTTTTAGCACTATTTGACAGCCACAAGGCGACGCCCCCGCGCAAAGGCGAGGGCGAGCGCCGTCAGCGGATCGCTTGCATCAAGCGGCGGCGCATCCTCCGCATCGTGCGACCGTTCATCCAATCGTTTCGTTGGGCGAGCTGATAAGCGGCGACGCCTAATCCGACTGCTAACAGCGACGTCATCATCCGGTTCATGCGTGTCCCCCCTAAAATTGGATCGTGCGTTCGTGGTCGTCAAACAAGTCGTCAAGAGAACTCAACGTTCCGTCTTCTTCCACTTGATGGGCGTGGATCATCCCTTTCGAGACGGACAGCTCAATGAAGCAATCCCAGCAATAATACTGGTTGACACCAATTTTCCCCAGATTTTTTCGCTTGCAATTGGGGCAAATGAGCATCGACAGCCACTCTCCTTACATCATAGTTTCCACGGTGATCACGCCTTCCCTGGCGGTGAACGGAACTGCCTTCATCCGTTTCTTTCCTTCGGTCAAATCGGAAAAAAATCCCTCGCTGATCTCGTATCCGTCAATTTTGCCCAATTGCCCGTCAAAATATACGTCATCCAACAGTCCGATCGTTGTTCCGTCCGCGGCGACAACCATGCTGCCGGCGAGGCCGCGTTCGCCGTAAAGAGAGTGGCCGCTGTCAGAAGAAGGAAACAACTGGAAGCTATCGGCATCACAGATGATGACTCGGTCGTTTTCGAACGACTGCACGGCGGAAAGCGGCAAGTAGCGGCGGCGGCCAAACAAACCGCCCCGTTCCGCTACCAACCCTTTGACCGTGCCGTGGCTGGTAAACCAAATGTCCGCGATCGTCCCGACCGCTTTCCCTGTCGTTTGCTCATAAATGGGAAGCCCTTTGACGTCGGAAAACGTCCGCATCGTTCTCCCACCTTTCCAGCCACCTTTAGCTTGGCTCATCGCCCATAAAGTCATACGGCGTAACGTTTTCCATCCCCATGTTCGCCTCTTCAAACGGCAGTTCGACCTCGACAAACGACGCCGCCGCCCCCGCCAGCTTCTCAGCGAGCGCCGTCTGGCGCGCTCCGTCGCTTTGTTTTGCGACGCCGAATCGAAACGCTTCCTCTTCCCCGCATAAAACGAGAAACTGCTTGCTTCTTGTCACCGCAGTATACAACAAATTCCGTTTCAACATCCGGTAATAGCTTTTGACGACGGGCAAAATGACGATTGGAAACTCGCTTCCTTGCGCCTTATGAACCGAACAGCAGTACGCATGGGTGATTTGTCCTAAATCTTGCCGTGTGTACGTCACTTCAATGCCATCAAACGAGACGACGAGCAAGTCTTGCTTTTCGATATTTTCTTTGGCGTAAAAAATGGCAACGATTTCGCCGATGTCGCCGTTAAACACATTGTCTTCCGGTTGATTGACGAGCTGCAGCACCTTATCGCCGACGCGGTAGACGATCTCACCGACCGACAGCTCCCGCTTCCCCTCAGCCGGCGGGTTGAACAGCTCTTGAAGCGCTTTGTTCAATTGGTCAATGCCCGCTGGACCACGGTACATCGGGGCGAGCACTTGAATATCTTTGACGGAAAACCCTTTTTTGCGCGCGTTGTCCGCGATTTGCCGCACGACATCGACGACCTGGCCCGCACGGCAGCGGATGAATGAACGGTCTGCCTTCGGAGCGGTCAAATCGTCCGGCACGACGCCGCGCTTCATCTCATGAGCGAGCTCGATGATCGATGATCCTTCCGCCTGGCGATACACCTCGGTCAACCGAGCGAACGGAATGACGCCTGAAGAGAGCAAGTCTTTCAGCACTTGCCCTGGCCCGACGGATGGCAATTGATCCTCATCGCCGACAAAAATGACTTGCATGCCGTTTGGCACGGCTTTTAACAGCTGGTTGGCGAGCCACGTGTCGACCATCGACATCTCATCGATGACAAGCAGCTTGCCGGAAATCGGTTCGTTCTCGTCGCGGCTGAACCCTTCCGCCCCATTCCAGCCAAGCAAGCGGTGGATCGTCGCCGCCGGCAGCCCGGTCGCCTCGCTCATCCGCTTCGCCGCTCGGCCGGTCGGTGCGGCCAGCAGCACCGGAAACGGCTCGCCTTGTTTGTAGTCAGCCGGGTCAAGAGACAGGCCGTTTAGGGCGGCAAACAGCTCGACGATGCCTTTGATGACCGTCGTTTTCCCCGTTCCCGGACCGCCGGTCAAAATAAACAGCGGCGAAGAAAGCGCTTGTTGGATCGCTTCCCTTTGCTGGGGGGCATATTGCATGCCAAGCTGTTCCTCAAGCGCCCCAAGCGCCAGCAAAAACTCCGACTCGGCAAACGCCGACGGCGGCGTCTGCCCGAGCAGCCGCTTAATGTTGGAGACGATCCCTTTCTCGGCGAAGTAAAGGGAAGGGAGATAATAACGCCCTTGCTCGGCGATCAGCTTCCCTTCTTCGCTTAACATCAGAAGCGTTTGGCTGATCGCTCGTCCATCCACCGCACCGCTTTGCCTTCCGTCAAGCAGCTCCCCGATGCGCTCCATCAGCTCTTTTTCGCGCAAATAAACGTGCCCTTCCTGCAAGCACGCCTGTTCAAGAACAAACAACGAGGCGGCGCGCAGCCGGGCCGGATGGCTGCCGGAAATGCCGAGCTGGCGCCCGATTTCATCAGCGCGGCCAAAGCCGATCCCTTCGATATCCTCAACGAGCTGGTACGGGTTCTCGTGGATGATGTCAACCGCTTCTTCGCCATACGCTTGGTAAATTTTCATGGCCAGCTGCGGGCCAAAACCGAGCTGGGCGAGGGCGATCATCGTTTGCTCAAGCCCTTCGTGGGCGCGAAGCGCATCGTACAGCTGCTTCGCCTTTTTTTTCGTCAGCTTCGGCACACGCTCTAGCGCCCTGGGGTCGCGCAAAATCGCGGCGATCGCGTTTTCGCCGAGCGTCTCGACAATCGCCGCAGCCGTTTTTTTGCCGATTCCTTTAAACAAACCGCTCGATAAATAATGAATGACTCCTTCTTTCGTGTTCGGAAGCTGTTTGCGGAACTGACTAGCCGCATATTGGCGGCCAAAACGCGGATGTTGGCGGAATTGTCCGTAAAAGATGTAGACGTCCCCTTCGTTTAAACGCGGAAAATAGCCGGTGACGACGACTTCCTCCTCAACGGGCGCTTCGTTCGTTTCCTCAACGCGCACGCGGACGACCGTGTACAATGTTTCCTCATTATGAAAAATGACCGCCAAGCACACTCCTTTAATGAACGTGCGTCCGTCAAGGGCGAGGATTTGTTGCTCTTGCAACAGCCATCCCCCTGCCTTTTTACGGCGCAAGCCGCTTTTCCATCAGTTTCTTTCCGTATCCGGCAAGCACGTGATCGGGCTTGGCTTCCAAGGCAGCGGCAAACATATTGCGGGCGGCATCGAGCTCATCTTTGTACGCATAAATGACGCCTAAATTGTAGTACGCATCAGCGTGGCGCGGATCGAGTTCCAACGTTTTTTCGAAATAACGCTTCGCCTCATCGACATAATCGAGTGTGGCGAGGCAAAGGCCAAGCTGAAACAGCGCTTCGGCATCCGTCTCGTTCAGATCAGCCGCGCGCTGCAAATACGGCAGCGCCAGCCGCGGCATCTCGAGCCGCCATAAGGACATGCCGAGCATAAAATGCGTATCGGCATCGTCAAGACCAAGCCCTAGCGCGCGCTCAAACATATCTTTCGCTTTCGCGAACTGCTCACGCTTATAATGCACTGTACCCATGCCGTAATACGCGGCCGCCGCCTTCTTGTCAATTTTCAACGCCTGCCGGAAACAGTCAAGCGCCTTCTCTTCTTCACCGGCAGCAACGAGAACCGTGCCAATGTTAATGTACCCGGCTGGATCGTCCGGATGCTGTTCGACCGCAGCGGAAAAACAGCGGATGGCTTCCTCATACTTCCCCTCGCGCATATACCTCAAGCCTTGTTCGTTGAAATTGGCCACCGCCCATCCCCTCCCTGATTCAACGTGATTTTCAAGCAATGGCCTCCAGCCTAATAGCCTGGTTGAAGATCGTGCGCACCGGCACATCCGTCAACCAACATACCAAAGCTTTTCGCCGTTGCGGAACACTTCATCGATGATGCCGCCGCCAAGACACTCCTCGCCGTTGTAGAACACAACCGCCTGCCCCGGCGTCACCGCCCGCGCCGGCTCATCGAACACGACTTCGGCTTTGCCGTCTGGAAGCGGTCGAACTTCGACGCCGACATCCGGCTGGCGATAGCGGAATTTCGCCGTACAGCGGAACGGCGCTTCCGGTTTGCGGTCAGACACCCAGTTGACATCGATCGCTTTTAATGATGTGGAGTACAAATAATCGTTTTCAAACCCTTGGGCGACATACAACACGTTTTCGCGCACATCCTTGCCGACGACAAACCACGGCTCGCCGCCGCCGCCGATGCCAAGGCCGTGGCGCTGGCCGATCGTGTAATACATGACGCCGTCATGCCGCCCTTTCACTTCGCCATCGAGCGTTTTCATCACTCCCGGCTGAGCCGGCAAATAATGGCTCAAAAATTCTTTGAAATCGCGTTCGCCGATAAAGCAAATGCCCGTGCTGTCTTTTTTTCCAGCGGTGGCGAGTCCAGCCTCTTTGGCGATCCGGCGCACGTCCGCTTTCTGCAAATGGCCGATCGGAAACATCACTTTCGACAGCTGAGCTTGGCCGAGCTGGTTTAAAAAGTACGTTTGGTCTTTGTTCGGGTCGGCTCCACGCAGCATTTTATATTCGCCATCGCGAAACTCGACGCGGGCGTAATGGCCAGTTGCGATGTAATCGGCGCCGATCGACATGGCGTGCTCTAAAAACGCCTTGAACTTAATTTCCTTATTGCACATCACGTCCGGGTTCGGCGTGCGCCCGGCTTTGTATTCATTCAAAAAGTACGTAAACACTTTGTCCCAATACTGTTTTTCAAAATTGACCGCATAATACGGGATGCCGATTTGATTGCAAACGCGCACGACGTCTTCGTAGTCCTCAGTCGCCGTGCAAACGCCGTTTTCATCGGTGTCATCCCAGTTTTTCATAAAAATGCCGATCACATCATATCCTTGTTCTTTCAATAGCAGCGCAGCGACCGACGAGTCGACCCCGCCGGACATGCCGACGACGACGCGCGTTTCGTGCGGCGCTTTGTTCATGCTGTTTCCCTCCCTCTAGAAATGTTGATTTATCAAGGCTTTTCGGCCCCTCAGGGGTGTCCAAAAAATATTTTTCGACAAAATCCCTTACATCCTCCTTTAGCGGTTTGTGAGCCGCTTTATGATCTTCACTGTTTCCTCGGCCGCCCGCTCAATTTGTTCCATCGTATTGCCGAGCCCGAAGCTGAAGCGCACAGACGAACGGATGCGCTCCGACTCTTTTCCGCACATCGCGACAAGCACGTGCGATGGGTCGATTGATCCGGCGGTGCATGCTGACCCGCTCGAGGCGGCAATGCCGGCTAAATCCAAGTTCACGAGCAGCGATTCGACATTCGTTCCCGGGAAGGCGACATTCAAAATATGCGGCAGGCCATCCGGGCGGCCGTTGACCGCATAATCGATCCCTGAGGAGCGGAAAATCGCAAGCATCGCCTCGCGCCACGCCGCATATTGCCGACGTTTCTCTTCCCTTGTTCGCTCAGCGATTTCCGCCGCCTGCGCCAAGCCGATGATGCCGGGGACGTTTTCCGTGCCGGCGCGCCGCTTCCGCTCCTGTTCGCCGCCGAAAAAGAGCGGAGTGATGCGGACCGTTTCCCGGACATACAAAGCTCCGCTTCCTTTCGGGCCGTTGATTTTATGAGCAGAAATCGACAGCAAATCGATCCCGTATTCATTCACATCGATCGGAAGAAGCCCGTACGCCTGGACGGCGTCCGTATGGAAATAAGCCGGATGATCGCGAAGCAGCGCCCCGATTTCTCGAATCGGCTGGATCGTGCCGACTTCGTTGTTGGCAAACATGACCGACACCAAAACGGTCTCATCGCGCAGCGCGGCCTTGACATCCTCGACCGATACGGTCCCTTGTTCGTCAACGGGCAAATACGTGACCTTAAACCCTTGCGTCTCTAAATATTCACAAGCGCGCAGCACCGCATGATGCTCGATGGCGGTTGTAATGATATGATTGCCGCGGCCACGGTTCGCTATGGCCGTTCCGATGACCGCAAAGTTATCCGCTTCCGTGCCGCCGCTTGTAAACACAATCTCCGTCTCTTTCGCCCCAATCGAGCGGGCGACAACAGCCCTCGCTTCATCGACCGCGCGGCGGCTCTGCCGTCCAAAATGATGGATGCTTGACGGGTTGCCGAACTGTTCCGTCATCCACTGAACCATACCGGCAGCTACGTCTGGATGGACAGGGGAAGTTGCCGCATGGTCCAAATAAATCCGTTCCAACGGTCATTCTCCTTTCCTTTCTGTTGCTTAAATATAAAACATATATGCCCCTTCATCCCCGTCGCTATACTTCGCCAAATCTTCGAGCGTTGTGCTGTCGAGCACTTCCTCGACCGCATCGCGGATGCGAATCCATAGCTCGCGCTTCGCCGGCTCTTCCTCCTCGAGCTCCTCGACCGGGGTCAGCGGCCCCTCCAACACGCGCAAAATGTCGCCGGCGGTGATTTTCGCCGGATGCTCAGCGAGCACATAGCCGCCATACGCTCCACGAATGCTTTTGACGAGCCCGGCGTTGCGCAACGGCGTGACGAGCTGCTCTAAATAATGTTCAGATAAATTGTTCGCCTTGGCGATCGAACGAAGCGAGATCGGACGATCGCCATATTTTTTGGCCAATTCAATCATAATCGTCAAGCCATATCGGCCTTTCGTCGAAATCTTCATTCATATCCCTCCTAACCGCTTAACCCTTGCAGCCGAGTGCCGGCGGCCGGTCCAAGCAGGCGGCTTGCGACCTTTTGGCATTGCGGCAGCGCCAAGCCGGCATCGAACCGATCGTCACACAAAAAAGGAACGTGCCAAACGACACCGGGCCGCCGAGCAACCAGCCGGCCAACAGCACGAACGCTTCGATCCCGATGCGAATGTACGCCACGTTCCATCCGGTCAGCTCGGTCAAAGCGAGCATGAAACGCCTATGTTATTATATCATAAAAATCCCTTTCCCTTCACGGCTGAACCTTGACCTCTTGTTTCAACTGCTCAAGCCGCCGGTACACCTTGGCGTAATGTTTTTCCTCGCCATGCTCTTTCGGTTCATAATAGCGGACGCCTTCCAGAGCGGAGGGCAAATACGCTTGCGCCACCCAGCCGTTCGGATAATCGTGCGGATACAAGTAGCCTTGTCCACGCCCGAGTGCAGCCGCCCCTTTGTAATGAGCGTCTTTTAAATGATCCGGAATATCGCCAAGCTTGCCGGAACGGACATCGGCAATGGCAGCGTCCAGCGCCTTGTAAGCACTGTTGGATTTCGGGCTTAAACAGAGTTCAATCGTCACAACCGCGAGCGGAATGCGCGCTTCCGGCAGTCCGAGGCGTTCCGCCGCTTCGACCGCTGCCTGTACTTTCACTCCCATCATCGGATTGGCAAGTCCGATGTCCTCATAAGCCATCACAAGCAATCTCCGGCAAACGGACGCCAAGTCTCCGCCTTCAAGCAGACGGGCCAAATAATGAAGCGCGGCATCGGCATCGCTGCCGCGCACGCTTTTTTGAAACGCGGACAACAACGAATAATAATGATCGCCATATTTGTCATGGGTAAAACCGCGGTTTGCGGTGCATGAAGCCACGATATCCTCATCAATATACAAGCGGCCGTGGCGCTCATCGGCAGCCGCAACCGCCGCCTCCAGAAGCGAAAGCGCGACGCGCGCATCCCCACCGGCTGCCTCGGCGATGCGCCATAACAACGACTCGTCAATGACAACCGGCGGCTCGCCGACCCCTCGTTCCGGATCAGCGAGCGCCCGCTTCAGAATGATCATGAGGTCATCCGGCTTGAGCGGTTTCAGTTGTTGGATTTGCCCGCAGCGGCTGCGAATGGCGGGATTGACCTCGTGAAACGGGTTTTCCGTTGTGGCGCCAATCAAGGTCACGAGCCCGGATTCGAGATGCGGCAACAAAACGTCTTGCTGCGCTTTATTCAGCCGATGGATTTCGTCGATAAACAACACGACGTTCCCTGACCAGCGCGCCGCTTCGACTGCCTCTTCGATTTCCTTTTTGCCGGCGGCCGTCGCATTGATAGCGACCCATTCGCGCCTGGCGGTGCGGGCAATGGCGTAAGCGAGCGACGTCTTCCCTGTCCCCGGCTCTCCGTAAAGCAAAAGCGATGGAACATGACCTTTTTTGACCATTTTATAAAGCGGCGTACTAGGGCCAATGATGTGCTGTTGCCCAACGATCTCATCGATCGTCCGCGGCCGCATCCGCCAAGCAAGCGGCTCCGTCGTTTTGGGCATGCCGACCCCCTCCTTGAGATTGATGACGCTATGTTCACAGACATCCTCCGATGCCGCCTATTCATTTTCGGCGAATGGGGCGTCTCCCCGTGGGAAAATCGGTGGTTTTAATAAAAATAGCGTTCAATGGCCTCCTTCAACTCATTGTACAGCGGAAGAGAGTATTTCGCCAAATAGAGCAGAAGCGCCTCCACCATAAACCGCCTAGCTGTCTCCCCTTTCTCGAGTTCTTCCTTCAATAAGCGCAGCGAGCGAAGAATATCGTCTTCAACCGGACGCAGCGCCGCCATGCGCTCTAAACAGCTGATGGCCCGTTCTTTCCATTGACTCCGCTCTTGGGTCGCCGCAGCAATGTAATCCGCCATCACCGTTTCATCGAGCAATCCCGCCTTGCCGTCAAGCAGGCTGGCAACGATGGCATCAAGCCGATCGAGCAAGAAGGGGGCAAGCTTCTCAGGAAGCAGCGGTTTTCGGTCTACCGCCAAGTAAATCAGATATTCTTTCAGCATTCCGTTGAGCATCGTCGCGCAATCAAACGAAACTGGACGCACTTGTTCGCCGTATATGTCTTCAATCGCCCGGCGATACCAGTGGAGCGTATGGGCGCGGATGCGAAACACCAGATGCTGCACCTCATGGCTCACCTTCACAGCTTGTTCGCCCAACTGCATTTGCACCAGCTCTTTATGTTCGTCAAACAGCTGGATTTGTACAGTCAACTGACGCCTTAACCGCTCGCGCGCGGTTAAGGCGGGATCAGCCTCGATTTGTTTAAGCTGGCGAAACAAAACTTCATAATGGTAGCGGAAAATCGATACAGCCAACTCTTCCTCCGATTTGAAATAATTGTAAATCGAACCTTTGGCTACTCCGCTCCGCTCGGCTATTTCCTGCATAGAGGTAGCGTGATAGCCTTTTTCGGCGAATAATTTCATCGCCGTTTCAATGATGTCCTCTTTCCGTCCCAATGTTTTCTCCTTCCTTACTCCTTCTTGTGACATCGGATGGGATCTTCAAATCATTTACATGTTTCGAAATATCATTCGTTACTTTCTGAATGTTGTCGCCGACAATCTGGGCGGATACGCGGGCAAACACTTTTCCGTCCAGCTTTTGAATGGACGTATACACGTCCGCCTCTTTCACTTCGGCGACAGCTGAAAGTGGAATCACTCCGTTTCTCGTCACGATCGGAAGCTCTTTCAACTCATCGATCCCAACGTTTCATCATACGAAAGTTCGACTTGCTCATCCTTGCCGCCGAGTTTCAGCGTCCCCACATCGACCGGTTTGGTCGCATCGGCCACCGCCCCCAGCCAGTCCTAGAAACATGAGCAAAAACGAACATACAAACACAGCTGCCGCATTTTTCAAACTGAACCTGGTCAAAAACGTCATCATGCCACCTCTCATCCTACGATTTTGACCAATAATTCTAATTGTTTTGGACTGACCGGTCATACAAAACTATTTCTATGATACATGAAAATGGGAAAAAATGAAAAGGGCGAAGTTTAAAGTGGAAATCAAACGGAAAAACTATGACCATATCAACATTACCATTTGATGGGGTGGACAACATGAAAACAAGACAGGATGCTTGGTCACATGAAGAAGATGTACTGTTGGCTGAAACGGTGCTGCAATATATACGCGAAGGAAAAACGCAACTTGCCGCTTTTGAAGTCGTTGGGAGACAACTGCACCGCACAGCGGCGGCATGCGGGTTCCGCTGGAACGCCGAGGTGCGGAAACGACACCTTGAAGCCATTGAACAGGCAAAAAAACAGCGAAAAGAACGGAAACGGGCATTGGAAATGATGAAAAAATGGCAAAAGGAGGCGGCCGCCGTATCGTTCGGCGCCCCTGACGATCCGAAACTTGCCGAGGGATCGTCCCCGTTTCTCCCGGCTACCCCGTTGACGCTTGACGAGTGCATTTCCTTTTTGCAAAGGCTGCGGAACGACGTTGAGCAGCTGGAAGCCGCCCGCCGGGAAAACGAGCGACTGAAACGGGAACGGGCGGAGTGGCAGGCTCGCAATGAACAGTTGGCCAAAAAGGCCGAACGCTTGGAAGCGCGCCAGACGACGGTGCACGAAGATTACGAGGCGCTCGTCAAAATTATGGCCCGCGCCCGTCAGCTTGCCTCCGAAGAAGGCGACCGCTTTTCCCTCGCCCAGCTTCTTCTCTCCGAAACGGGCGGACAAGTCGAACCGATGGCCCATTCATAACAAAACAAGAGGCAATGGCATGCATCGCCCCTTGTCTGCCCATCGTTTCCTCATTCGCTGACGCGGGCGATGGGGATGTCTTTTAACAATTCATTGATGACGTAAGACGCCATAATAAGCCCGGCAACCGACGGAACAAACGCGTTCGATGATGGCGGCATTTTCGCTTTGCGGATCGGCGAAGCATCGTTGCCGACGACTTGGCGAACGTCTTCGCGGATTTTCACCGGCTTCTCATCGGAAAAGACGACCGGAATGCCGCGGCGAATCCCTTCTTTGCGCAGCTTGGCGCGGATGACTTTCGCAATCGGATCGGTGTGCGTTTTTGAAATGTCGACAATACGAAAGCGGGTCGGATCCATTTTGTTCGCCGCACCCATGCTGGAAATGATCGGAATGCCGCGCTTGAGGCATTGTTTCATCAAATGCACTTTGTACACAATCGTGTCGGACGCATCGATGACAAAATCCAGATCATAGGCGAAAAATTGCTCATACGTCTCTTCTGTATAAAACATTTGCAAAGCGATCACCTCGCACGCCGGGTTGATGTCGGCGATGCGCTCTTTCATGAGCTCCACTTTCGGACGCCCGATGGTCGAGAGCAACGCATGGATTTGCCGGTTGATGTTGGTGATATCGACGTTATCGCGATCAACAAGCACCAACCGGCCGACGCCGGAGCGGGCGAGCGCCTCGACGGCGAACGACCCGACACCGCCGACGCCAAGGACGGCGACGGTGGCGTTTTTTAAGCGTTCCAACCCTTCAGGGCCAATCGCGAGTTCATTGCGGGAAAATTGGTGCAGCATCGTTCTCCTCTCCGTTTGCTTCAAAATTGATGTTTATGCCGCTTTTTATCCTACCATCAAGACAGCAAAAGAGGCAACGGCATTTTGCTGGCAAAACAAAACCCCTATGCGGCCATCCGCATAGGGGAAATGCTGTTGATTCCTTAATGTCGCCAGTCCCAATCGTGCCGTCGATGCCTTCGTTTTGAACCCGCTCTCCCATAGGTGGGTGCCCTGTTCCAAGGTTTGCGCTTCCCCTGTGACGAAGGGGCGTGCACGCCGCTTGGAAACCCCGGACTCCCGGATCATCTACTGTTCGGTCAAAACGATGGGTGACTCGACGAACACATTAGGACGGTGTGTTGCTTTGATTGTATCATATTTTTTCGCGTTTGTGAACCTCTGCCGTCAATGTTTCTCCTTCCAACGGCGCCATTATTCCTCACGAGGAAGCACAACGGCCAAATGCAGCTCCTCGAGCTGCTTGTCGCTGACCGGCCCCGGCGCTTCCGTCAATAAGCAGCTCGCACTCGCCGTTTTCGGGAAGGCGATCGTATCGCGCAAGTTCGTGCGCCCAGCGAGCAACATCACCAGCCGGTCAAGGCCAAGCGCAATGCCGCCGTGCGGCGGAGTGCCGTATTCAAACGCCTCAAGCAAGAATCCGAACTGGCGGCGCGCTTCTTCTTCGCTGAACCCTAAGGCGCGGAACATTTTTTCTTGCACGTCGCGCTCGAAAATGCGGAGCGAACCGCCGCCGAGCTCGTACCCGTTTAACACTAAATCGTACGCCTGTGCGCGAACGGCGCCCAGGTTTGTCTCCAACAGCGGAATGTCGTCGCGCACCGGCATCGTAAACGGATGGTGGGCGGCGTAATAGCGCCCTTCTTCTTCGTCATACTCCAAAAGCGGCCAATCCGTCACCCACAAAAACGCGAGCTTCGCTTCGTCGATCAAGCCGAGCTCTTTGCCAAGCTTCAGCCGGAGCGCCCCAAGCGCCGCTGCGACGATCGCTTTTTCGTCGGCGACAAACAAAAGCAAATCTCCGTCTTCGACAGCAAGCGCTCGACGCAGCGCCGCCTGTTCCTCATCGGTGAAAAACTTGGCGATCGGCCCTTTCAGCTCATCTCCTTCCGCTTTCAGCCAGGCGAGCCCTTTCGCCCCGTAGCGGGCCGCAAATTCGCCTAACGCGTCGATGTCTTTGCGCGAATAGCGGCTTGCTGCGCCTTTCGCGTTGATCGCCTTTACTTGCCCGCCTTCCTTGACCGTGCGGGCGAACACTTGAAATGCTGAATTACGGACGATTTCCGATACGTCGACGAGCTCAAGACCAAAGCGTATATCCGGCTTGTCCGAGCCGTAGCGGCTCATCGCCTCGTCATACGTGATGCGCGGAAACGGGCGCGGGATGTCGATCCCTTTTGCTGCTTTCACGACGGCAGCCATCATCCGTTCGGTTAAATCCATAATATCCTTTTGTTCGATAAACGACATTTCGATGTCGATTTGCGTAAATTCCGGCTGGCGGTCAGCGCGCAAATCCTCGTCACGGAAGCAACGGGCGATTTGGTAGTACCGTTCCACGCCGCCGACCATGAGCAGCTGCTTAAAAATTTGCGGCGACTGCGGCAAGGCGTAAAATTCGCCCGGATGAACGCGGCTTGGCACCAAATAGTCACGCGCCCCTTCCGGCGTGCTTTTCGTCAACATCGGCGTTTCAATTTCCAAAAAGCGTTCGCTATCCAAAAAGTCGCGCACCGTCTTTGTGATTTTGTGGCGAAGCGCCAGTGTTTGAAACATGACTGGGCGGCGCAAATCCAAATACCGATATTTTAAGCGCACGTCTTCCGCCGCATCCGTGTCATCGGAAATCGAAAACGGCGGCGTTTTTGCCTCGTTGATGATCTCGATTCGTTCCGCTTGAATTTCAATGCGGCCGGTCGCGATGTTCGGATTGACCGTCTCGGGCGCGCGGGCGACGACCGTTCCTTCGACGCTTAAAACGTATTCGCTCCGCACGCGTTCCGCTGCCGCCAGCGCCTCGGCCGAGACATCGGGGCTGGCGACAACTTGGACGATGCCCGTTCGGTCGCGCAAGTCAATGAAAATGAGGCCGCCTAAGTCGCGGCGCTTTTGCACCCAGCCTTTGAGCACGACGCGCTCGCCGACGGCCGTTTCCGGCACTTCTCCGCAATGATATGTGCGTTCCATTCGCTCACTCCTCCTTCCCGATCCGTTCATGCAAAAAGTGCGCCAACTCGCCGAGCGGTACATTCGTTTGCTCGCCGCTCGCCATATGCTTTACCGCCACTTCCTGTCTCTCGAGTTCTTCATCGCCGATAATGGCGACAAACGATGCCCCAAGCCGGTCGGCGGCCTTCAGCTGCGCCTTCAATTTTCGGCCCAAATAATCTTGATCGACCCTCAATCCGGAGCGGCGCAATGCATAAACGAGGCGGACCGCCTCGTCTTTCGCCCGCTCACCGACAGCGACGACATAGCAGTCAAGCCCACTCTCCACCGGCAATTCCACTCCTTCGGCGTCAAGGGCGGCCAACAGCCGCTCGATGCTCAAGGCAAAGCCGATGCCCGGCGTCTCCGGACCGCCGATTTCTTGGACAAGCCCGTTGTAACGCCCACCGCCGCACAGCGTCGCCGCCGCGCCAAATCCTTCCGCTTCGCTCATAATTTCAAACGTCGTGTGGTTGTAATAGTCAAGCCCGCGCACGAGCCGCGCATCGATGACAAACGGGATGCCGAGCGCTGTCAAGTATTGTTTCACTTTCTCAAAATAGGCACGCGATTCGTCATTTAAATAGTCTAAAATCGACGGCGCCGTCGCCATCAGCTCATGATCGCGGTCTTTTTTGCAGTCGAGAATGCGGAGCGGATTCGTATGAAGCCTCGTCTGGCAGTCCGGGCACAGCTCGTGGATGCGGTTTGAAAAATGGCGAACAAGCGCCTCTCGGTGCGCCCGGCGGCTGTCAAGGTCGCCCAAGCTGTTCATGACAAGCCGGATCCGTTTTAAGCCAAGCGCTTCGTAAATATGCATCGCTAGCGCCATCACCTCGGCGTCAATCGCCGGATCGCTGCTGCCGAGCGCCTCGACGCCGAACTGGACGAACTGGCGGAACCGTCCCGCTTCCGGACGCTCGTAGCGAAACATCGGCCCGCTGTAATACAATTTCAGCGGCTGGTTCGGACTGCCGTACAGCTTATGCTCGACAAACGCTCTGACAACCGGCGCCGTTCCTTCCGGGCGGAGCGTCAGCGCGCGCCCCCCTTTGTCTTCGAACGTGTACATTTCTTTTTGCACAATGTCCGTTGTATCCCCCACGCCGCGCAAAAAAAGCTCCGTATGTTCAAAAATCGGCGTCCGGATTTCCTGATACCCATACCGGCTGCAGAGGCTGCGGGCAATGTGCTCGACATATTGCCATTTTTCCGAGTCACCCGGCAGCACATCTTGTGTCCCTCTTGGAATTTGAAAAGCCATGCTCATCCTCCTTTGCCCAAAATAAAACGCCCTTGTCCCCATGATCATAGGGACGAGAGCGTCATTCCCGCGGTGCCACCCTAATTGAAGCCGATCCGGCTTCCGCTTGTCGCCATTAACGCATGGCACACGTTCCCCTTTACTGGCGCAAAGCGCGTTCAAAGGGAAACCTACGGAGTGTCTTTCGTTAAGCCATCATGGAGAAGCGCTCGCAGCCTTGGGCGCTTCCTCTCTGGCCATGTGGACCTTAACTACTTTTCTCCATCATCGGTTGTTCCGTATGAGAAAGATGTAATTTTATATTACGGACAATCTCGCCCGTTTGTCAAGTTGTCCTAGCAGCTGTGATCCATGGTTGTTCGCAAAGAGAAAAACCTTGATGTCTCATCGCATTTTTCTCCTTGTTGTAAAAAAAGAGAGCCGATTCATTGAACCGCCCCTCCATGGGATCGAAGAGGCGGTCCACCTTCGGCTCTCTTTAATGGCGAATCAAGTAATCAAACGCGCTTAACGCCGCGGTTGCACCCGAGCCCATCGAGATAATGATTTGCTTATAGGCGCTGTCCGTGCAGTCGCCCGCGGCAAAGACGCCTTCAATGTTCGTCGCGCCGCGTTTATCGACGATAATTTCACCGAAGCGATTCCGTTCCACCGTTTCTCCCAACCATTCGGTGTTCGGAACAAGGCCGATTTGCACGAACACGCCTTGCAATTCGATATGATGTTCTTCTCCTGTTTCCCGGTCAATGTACGTCAAGCCGTTGACTTTGTCCGTGCCGGTGATTTCCGTCGTTTGCGCGTTTTTTATCACCGTTACGTTCGGCAGGCTGTACAACCGGTTTTGCAACACAGCATCCGCCTTGAGTTCAGGGGCGAACTCCAGCAGCGTCACATGGCTGGCGATGCCAGCGAGGTCAATCGCCGCTTCGACTCCAGAGTTCCCGCCGCCGATGACCGCCACGTGCTTCCCTTCGAACAGCGGGCCGTCGCAGTGCGGGCAATAGGCGACCCCTTTGTTTTTGAACTCTTCCTCGCCCGGCACGCCAAGGTTGCGCCAACGGGCGCCCGTTGCGATGACAACGGTTTTGCTTTTCAACACAGCGCCGTTTTCCAGCTCGACTTCAATCAAGTCTTTTTTCTCGAGCCGTTTTGCCCGCTGCGAGCTCATGATGTCGACGTTGTATTGCTTTACATGTTCTTCAATGCTGGCCGCAAGCTTCGGTCCTTCCGTATATTTGACGCTGATAAAGTTTTCAATGCCGAGCGTATCTAAAATTTGTCCGCCGAAGCGCTCCGCGACAATGCCAGTGCGAATGCCTTTGCGCGCTGCGTAAATGGCTGCTGTCGCACCTGCAGGGCCGCCGCCGATCACCAGCACATCAAACGGCTCTTTGTTGGCGAAGGAAGAAGCGTCCGGAGCACTCCCTAATTTGGCGAGGATATCTTCAAGCGACATGCGGCCGCTCGCGAACAGTTTGCCGTTTAAAAACACCGTCGGTACGGCCATAATCCCTTTTTGCTCCGCTTCTTCTTTAAACGCCGCCCCGTCGATCATCGTATGCGAAATATCTGGGTTCAACACGCTCATAATGTTGAGCGCTTGCACGACGTCCGGGCAGTTGTGGCAGGTCAGGCTGACGTACGTTTCAAAATGATGTTTGCCTCTGATTTGTTGAATGCGGTCCACGACGTCTTGGCTGACTTTCGGCGGCCGCCCGCTCACTTGAAGCAGCGCCAAAATGAGGGACGTAAATTCATGGCCGAGCGGCACGCCGGCGAAGGTGATGCCGGTGTTTTCGCCGACCCGGTTGACGCTGAAGCTTGGCGTTCGTTCCAGCTTCGCTTTTTCCACTTTGATTTTCGGCGACATCGCCGTTAATTCATCGATTAAAGCAAGCATATCGCGGGAAACGTTGTCGTCTCCCGCGCTTACCGTCAAGACAATATCATTTTCAAGCAATTGCAAATACTGAGCTAGTTGCGCCTTGATGTCAGCATCCAACAGCATCTCCTAAGCCCCCTTAAATTTTGCCGACGAGATCTAGGTTTGGCTTCAGTGTTTCCGCTCCTTCTTTCCATTTCGCCGGGCAGACTTCACCCGGATGGTTGCGCACGTATTGGGCCGCTTTAATTTTATCAATCAGCGTGCTGGCGTTGCGGCCGATGCCGTCCGCATTGATTTCCACCGCTTGAATGACGCCGTCTGGATCAATGATGAACGTGCCGCGCTGCGCCAATCCTTGTTCTTCATCGAGCACATCAAACATGCGCGACAGTTGATGCGAAGGATCGCCGATCATCACGTATTCGATTTTGCTGATGGCTGGCGATGTATCGTGCCATGCTTTATGAGTAAAGTGAGTGTCGGTCGAAACCGAGTACACTTCTACGCCAAGTTCTTTGAACGTCGCGTAGTGGTCTTGCAAATCTTCGAGCTCCGTCGGGCAGACGAACGTAAAGTCCGCTGGATAGAAGCAAACGATGCTCCATTTTCCCATGAAGTCTTGCTCTGTCACTTCGATGAATTCGCCGTTGTGATACGCTTGGGCACGGAATGGTTGCACTTTTTTCCCTACGAGTGACATTCTTCATCTACCTCCTGTGACTATTTTATAATAATTTTAAACCAATACTTATTATCATATAGGGGCACGTGTTTGTCAATACATATGCAATAGATTTTTTCCTCTACCGATCCGGATCAGTGTTGAGCGGATACGCAGCGCTCATTCGCAGCTGTTTCGTCTGAACGGCCACACCGCCTCGGCCCACGAAACATCCACACGCCGCGTGCGCTCCTTCCAACTCGCCATGTTTACGGACGGGGCTGCTGTTTTTTCAACATTTGTACGTCTTTCGGCGCCACACCGAATTCGGATGCCAACTCAAACGCTCTATATTGGGCCTCGAGCCGCACCCATTCGTGAAAGTCGGCGGACAACACATCGTCCGCCCGATGCGCCTGCTCGCCTCTTTTGGTTTGCCGCATCGCACTCCTCCTTTCTTATTGCCACACTTGTTTTCATCTTTCCCATTTTTCGCCGAAAATAAAAAAGAAACCGGGAAACTTCATCGGTTTCCCGGTTTCTCGCTGCTGTCGATGATCAAGGTGACCGGCCCGTCGTTTGTGAGCGATACGTCCATCATCGCACCGAATACGCCGGTTTCTACATGAACGCCTCTTTCGCGCAAAGCGGCGTTGAACGCTTCATACAGCGGCAAGGCATGGTCGGGCTTTGCCGCCGCCATAAAGTTCGGGCGCCGGCCTTTTCGGCAGTCACCGTAAAGGGTGAACTGCGACACCGACAGCACCGCCCCGCCGACGTCAAGCAAGGAGCGGTTCATTTTTCCGTTTTCATCTTCAAAAATACGCAAATGAGCGATTTTCTCAGCCAAATAGGCAGCATCGTCCTCCGTGTCCTCGTGTGTAACGCCAAGAAGGACGACAAGCCCGGCATCAATCGCTCCGACCGTCTCGCCGTCGACGGTGACTTTGGCCTCTTTCGCCCGCTGGATGACCGCTCTCACTCGCCTTCCTCCTTTCGCCGCCCTTAGTTGTTCATCAAACGCTGGACGGAATAAATGTCGGGAATTTGCTTGATTCGATCGACCACTTTTTGCAAGTGGCTCAAATTATGAATGGCGATCGTCATATGGATCGTCGCGATTTTATGGCGATAATCGGAGCGTCCCGAGACGGCGGAAATGTCTGTTCGCGTTTCATTGACCGCCTGCAGCACCTCATTCAGCAAACCGCGGCGGTCAAATCCGGTGATCTCAATGTCCACGTTATATTCGCACTTTCCGTTTGCCCCGCTTTCCCATTCTACGGCAATCAACCGATCGGCCGCTTCTTCGGTCTTGACGTTCGGGCAATCGGCGCGGTGGACGGAAATGCCGCGGCCGCGGGTAATAAAGCCGATGATTTCATCCCCCGGCACCGGGTTGCAGCAGCGCGACAGACGGATGAGCAAGTTGTCCATTCCTTGGACGCGGATGCCGCAGTCGCGTTTTTTTCCAGCCGGCAGCTTGGCTTCGAAGACCGCTTCGGCCAGTTTGCGCTGCTGTTCCTCGAGATCGCGCTGCTTCCGCCATTTTTCCGTCAACCGATGAGCGATTTGCGCCGCTGTGATGCCATGATAGCCGACTGCCGCATACATATCGTCTTCATTCGAAAAATTAAATTTTTCCGCAACGCGCTTGACGTTGTCCGCCGTCATCACTTCTTTCGGTTCAAAACCGAGGCTGCGCACTTCTTTTTCGACCATTTCTTTTCCTTTTTCGATATTTTCTTCACGCCGCTGTTTTTTGAAAAACTGGCGGATTTTGTTGCGCGCCTGCGACGTCTTGGCGAGCTTCAGCCAGTCCTGGCTTGGACCGTACGAATGTTTCGACGTCAAAATTTCCACGATGTCGCCCGTCTGAAGCTTATAGTCAAGCGGCACCATTTTGCCGTTCACTTTGGCGCCGATCGTTTTATTGCCGATTTCCGAATGGATGCGATAGGCGAAATCGATCGGCACCGACCCGGCTGGCAGCTCGATGACGTCGCCCTTTGGCGTGAAAACGAACACCATATCGGAAAACAAGTCCATCTTGAGCGATTCCATGAACTCTTCGGCATTGCTCGCGTCGTTTTGCCACTCCAAAATTTCCCGAAACCAAGACAGCTTTTCTTCAAATGAATTAGGTTTGATCGTCTTTCCTTCTTTGTACGCCCAATGGGCGGCAATTCCGAACTCGGCGATTTGATGCATTTCGAATGTGCGGATTTGCACCTCGAGCGGCTCACCCTTGGGGCCGATCACCGTCGTGTGGAGCGACTGGTACATGTTCGGCTTCGGCATGGCGATGTAGTCTTTGAAGCGCCCTGGCATCGGCTTCCAGCATGTATGGATGATGCCGAGCACCGCGTAGCAGTCTTTAATGCTGTTGACAATGATGCGGACGGCAAGCAAATCGTAAATTTCATTAAACTGTTTGTTTTGCATTACCATTTTTCGGTAAATGCTGTAAATATGTTTCGGACGCCCGGAAATTTCGCAAGGAATATGCACTTCGTTGAGCCGTTCGCGCACTTCTTGAATGACTTCCTCCAAATATTGCTCGCGCTCAGCCCGCTTTTTCTTCATTAAATTGACGATGCGGTAATATTGCTGCGGGTTTAAATAGCGAAGCGCCGTATCCTCAAGCTCCCATTTGATTTTCGAAATGCCGAGCCGATGCGCGAGCGGAGCGAAAATTTCGAGCGTCTCATTGGCAATGCGCCGCTGTTTTTCGGCCGGCAAATGTTTCAATGTCCGCATATTGTGCAGCCGGTCGGCGAGCTTGATCAAAATGACCCGGATATCTTGCGCCATGGCCAAAAACATTTTCCGGTGGTTTTCCGCCTGCTGTTCTTCCTGCGATTTATATTTAATTTTCCCAAGCTTCGTCACCCCGTCGACAAGCATCGCCACTTTCGCGCCGAACTCGCGCTCAAGGTCTTCTTTTGTCGCCTCAGTGTCTTCGATGACATCATGCAAAAACCCGGCGGCGATCGTTGTCGCGTCCATCTTTAAGTCCACCAAAATGCCCGCGACTTGAATCGGGTGGATGATGTATGGTTCGCCCGATTTCCGAAATTGGTCGCGGTGGGCGTGCTTGGCAAACTCATACGCCTTTTTCAAAAAGGCGACATCCTGCTCCGACAAATAGCAGCTCGCTCGTTCAAACACTTGCTCCGCTGTCAGCACTTGTTCATTGGCCATAGGGTTGAATCACCTTTTTAATCGATTAAAATTGAAGCTGCAAAGCACAGAGGTCCGTTGCGTTCATACGGTTAATAAGAAAGAGCACTCATGTGTGAGTGCCCCTTTTTTCTTTATTGTATCCGAAGATGCGAACAATGTCGACTGTTTAAAACTGCATCAGCGTCAAAATGTCGTAGCCTTCCAATTTTTTGCGGCCGCCAAGCTCGGTGAGCTCAATCAAAAACGCCAATCCGGCCACCACTCCGCCGAGCTGTTCCACCAAATCGATCGTCGCCCGCATCGTCCCACCCGTCGCGAGCAAATCGTCGGTGATCAACACACGCTGCCCTGGCTTAATGGCATCTTTATGCATCGTCAAGACATCTGTTCCATATTCCAGGCCATACTCCACACGGACGACTTCGCGCGGCAGCTTCCCTTCCTTGCGCACCGGCGCAAACCCGACGCCAAGCGCATAGGCGACTGGGCATCCGATGATAAAGCCGCGCGCTTCCGGACCAACGACGATATCGATTTGTTTTTCGCGCGCATATTGAACAATTTGGTCGATCGCGTATTTGTACGCCAGACCGTTGTCCATCAGCGTTGTAATATCTTTAAACATGATGCCCGGCTTCGGGAAATCGGGCACAATCGTAATGTATTGTTTTAAGTCCATGATACGTTTGCCTCCTCGTGCGTTTGCGAACGTGTCATTTCCGCCAAACAGCGTTTCAATTGCTCGTAAGTGGAATAGACTAACTGATGCTCCGCCTCAAGTTCGTCCCGCCGCCGGCGGTACGTCGGCGATTCGTGCAAACCGCGCTTCGCCGGCTGATGAACGAGCGAAATGACGCCGTTTTGTTCGCTGATAAAGTCAAGCTCTAAAAACACCTTCGCCATAAAATGAACCGTCTCTTCCGTCCAACCGCGGGCGCGGGCCAGCTCACCGCCGCGCTTGGCGAGCGGAAACGAACGGTGTTGATGCAAAAAGGCGTAAAACCATTTAAAATGTTCGCGCGTCGGAAACGTGCGGAAAAATTGCGCCTCGGGCTGGGCGAACACCGCGTAAATGCGCGCCGGCCGCCCGTTGCCAAGAAGCGCCGACAGCAAGGCCAGCCGCGGCGGCACGTCAAGCAGCACGACATAGCGGTCGTCAATCGATAAGGCGCCCGCCTCTTCTTCGGTCGGCACGCAATAAAGCTCCCCGCGAAATGGCGCCACGTCCGGGCGCTGTCCAGTTTCGCAGCGAAAGGAGACGACTAGCCGCTTCTCTTTTGGCAGCCGCTCAAGAAGTGAACGGACGTCGCGGCAGCCGCGGACGTCAAACAGCTGGCAGTCGCTGACCGCCAGATCACACAACGACAGCTGTGGCTTGGCGAACCCGTTCCATTCGTTCACCGACAGCTCCCCGACCGCCGAAATGCGCGCATCCGGAGCGATTTCTTCGCATAACGGCCCGAGGCCGAAGCCGATGGCATCGATCGCGGCCCCGTCTTGGGAAAAGACGGCTTTCATATGGGCTCCGTTCGCCCCGACGCGCCGCATGGTTTCAACCGACGCCCCTTCAACGAGAACAAGCGGCCGCGGATTGCCGACGCCAAACGGAGCGAACCGCTCAAGGCCGCGGGCGGTCGACAGCGTCAACTCAGCAATCGAACAGGAAGCATCGATGAACGTCGGCGGCGTAAAATCGTCCTCAGACAACGTTTCGGCGGCGATGGCGTTCAGCCGTTGCCGCAATTCTTCGACATCATCAAGCGCCAATGTCATCCCCGCCGCCATCGGGTGGCCGCCAAAGTGCGGCAACAGGTCGCGGCATTGCGACAGGCTGGCGAATAAGTCAAACCCATGAATGCTGCGGGCTGACCCTTTGGCGATCCCTTTTTCCCGGTCGATTGAAAGCACGACCGCCGGGCGGTAAAACTGCTCAACAAGCTTAGAAGCGACAATGCCCACCACTCCGGCATTCCATCCTTCGCCTGCCACAACCAAGACGCGATGTTCCTCAGGAGGAAATTGGCGGCGCACCATGTCCGCCGCTTCTTCAGCGATTTGTGCCACAAGCTGCTGACGTTCGCGGTTTAACTCGTCCATCTCCGCCGCCAGCTGCACCGCTTCGTTCTCATCGTCCGTCATTAAGAGCGCCACTGCCGGATCGGCGCCTCCGAGGCGCCCCGCCGCGTTCAAGCGCGGAGCGATGACAAATCCGACCGTCTGTTCGTTGATGGCCGCCGCATCAATGCGGCATTGCCGAAAAAGAGCGCGCAGCCCGATGCGCTCCGTCGCTCGCAACGCTTCAAGCCCGTGTGCAACAAAGAGGCGGTTTTCCCCAACAAGCGGAACCAAATCAGCGATCGTGCCGATCGCGACCAAATCAAGCAAATGGCGCGGCACCCGCCCAAGCAAGGCATGGGCTACCTTAAACGCAACGCCGACGCCGGCTAAATCGCGAAACGGATATGTACTTCCCGGCTGCTTCGGATGGATGATCGCATGCGCCTCCGGCAACACCGGACCTGGCTCGTGGTGATCTGTTACGATGACATCCATTCCCCACTCGTTGGCGGCCGCAATTTCCTTGACCGCCGCAATCCCATTGTCGACGGTCACAATGACGGAAACGCCGCGCTCTTTTGCGGAGCGAAACGCCGCCATGTTCGGCCCGTATCCTTCCGTAAATCGGTTCGGAATGTAGAACTCGACCGACGCCCCCGCCTCCTTGAGAGCACTCACCATCACCGACGTGCTGCAAACGCCATCGGCATCGTAATCGCCGTATACCAACACGCGTTCACCCGCGTCGATCGCCCGCTTTAGACGCTGAATCGCGCGCTCCATCCCGTCAAGCAAAAACGGATCATGAAACGATTGCTCAAGCGGATTGAGAAACGACGCCGCCTCCGAGGCCGTCCGCACCCCGCGGCGGACGAGAAGCCTCGCCAATAAGGGCGTGACGCCGGCTTCCTCAGCCAGCCGCCTCACCGTCTGCTCATCGAGGCGCTCCACCTCCCAACGCGTTTTCGCTTTCAACATATCTCCCACCTCAACTCTCCTTATTATACAAAAAGGAGAAAAGGGCAGGCAACGACATTACGGTTTTTTTTCCGGGTTGTACGGGTTGATGTGAACCATGACATTGCGGACGCGCGGCAGCGTCAGTAGTTTTTCTTTCACTTTCTTTCCGATCCGGTGCCCCTCTTCGACCGTCAAGCGCGGATCGACGGCGATTTTCAAATCGACGATGACGTAATGGCCGTGCTCGCGTGCATGCAGCTCATTGATTTGCCGCACATCGGGAATGGACAAGACCGCCTCGCGCAAATAGCCAGCCTCTTCCTTGTGAAGCACATGGTCGATCGCCGTATGGACCGACTGTCGGCCAAGGTCCCATGCCATTTTCAGAACAAGCAGCGAGACGAACAATCCGGCGAGCGGGTCGGCATATACAAGCCAGTCAATCTCCCATTTTCCACCGACAATGGCGGCGCCGACGCCGATGAGCGCAGCAAACGACGAAAACACATCCGATCGGTGCTCATAGGCGTTGATGATCAGCGCATCGCTGTTTAGCTTTTTCCCGAGCCGGTATTTATAGTGAAACATCGCTTCTTTGACAGCAATCGACAACAACAAGATGTAAATGGCGGCCGCCCCGGGCGGCGACAGTGGGGCGAAAAATGACAGAAACGCCGAGCGCCCGATCTCGATCCCAACGAGAAATAGAAGAACCGCGACAATAATGGCGGCGATTGATTCCGCTTTCCCATGCCCGTACGGATGATCCTCATCCGGCGGGCGCGCAGCGGCCCGCAGTCCGACCCAAACGGCGAACGAGCCGGCAACATCGGACGCTGAATGGGCGGCATCAGCGATCAACGCTTGGCTTTGGCTCCACACGCCGACCGCCGCCTTGACAGCAGCAAGCGCCATGTTGCCGGCGATGCCGACGACCGCTGCTGTTTTCGCCTGCTTGAATCGCTGTTCGTGTTCCATGGCCATCTCCCCCACCTTTGCATTCAGCAACCTCACACGCTGCCTATGTTGCATCTGACGGTTAGTGTATCCATTTTCCGCCCCGAGCATTGCCCCGAACAAAAAAGGCGCCGGAAAAGCACATTCACTTTTCCGGCGCGCTGTTACACCTGCGGTTCGGCCTCGGCCGCCGCTTTTTTGGCTCCTTTCCCTTTTTTGAGCTCCTGTCCTTTCCAAACGACCCAAAGCTGAGACGCGATGCAAAGCGACGAATAGACGCCGCACACAAGTCCAACGAGCAAGGCGAGGTTGAAATTGCGGATCGCTTCGCTGCCAAAGATGAGCAACGCGATGACCGTAAACAAGACGGTCAATACGGTATTGACCGAGCGCGTAAATGTTTGCTGCAACGCCCGGTTGACGATATACTTCAAGTCGTCAACCGTTTTCACTTTCCGCTTTTTCATCAAATCCCGGATGCGGTCAAACGTGACGATCGTATCGTTGATCGAGTACCCGATGATCGTCAGCACCGCGGCGATGAATGTCAAATCGACTTCAAGACGCGTCAAGCTGAACACAGTGACAATGAAAAAGGCGTCATGCAACAGGGCAACGATCGCCGCCAACGCCATCCGCCACTCAAAACGGATCGTCACGTAAAGAATGATGCCGATCGAGGAAATCAGCACAGCAATGAGCGCATTGCGGGCCAGCTGCTTGCCGACGACCGGAGAGACGGTGCTGATGTTTGGTTCGTTGCCATACGCTTGCTTCAATTCATTTTTCAGCTTGGCAATTTCTTGCTTATCGAGCACGCCAATCAAGCGGACGACGCCTGTTTTCCCATCCGTGCCGGACAGGACGACATCCTCCGGCTTGTAGCCGAGCCGCTCGAAATAGTCGCTCAACTCTTTCGCATCGATCGGCTGGCTGCTCGTCACCTCAACGCGCGTTCCGCTCGTGAAGTCAATGCCAAGATTCAGCCCCAGGGCAAACAACGAGATGACGCCAGCGATCGCCAATGCGCCAGAGAAAATGAAAAACTTTTTGCTATGTTTGACAAAATCCCAGCGGTCAAACTTCGTCGGCACTTCCGTTTCCTCGGTCGTTTCGGCAATGTTTAAGATTTGCGACTTTTTGACGCCAAACCACTCCGGCTTTTTATCGAGCCAGCGGCTTGACACAAGCAGTCCGAGCAACAGCCGCGTGCCATAAACAGCGGTGAGAAAGCTGACGACGATGCTGATGATGAGCGTCGTCGCAAACCCTTTCACCGAGCTTGTCCCGTAAATAAAAAGAACAGCGCCGGCGATGATCGTCGTAAGGTTGGCGTCAAAAATCGTCGCAAACGACCCGCGGTTGCCAGCACGGAACGCCGACAGCATCGACTTGCCGAGCTTCAGCTCCTCTTTGATCCGTTCGTACGTAATAATGTTGGCATCGACCGCCATCCCAACCCCTAAAATCAGGGCGGCAATGCCCGGCAGCGTCATCACGACGTTCATCCAATCAAACAAAAGCAAAATCAAATAAATGTATACCGACAGCGTAATGACGGCGATGATCCCGGGAAGCCGGTAAAACCAAATCATGAACAAGAAGATCGCCGCCACACCGATGATGCCGGCCAACACCGTTTTTTGCAGGGCGTTTTTCCCAAACTGAGCGCCGACGGACGTGGAGTAAATTTCATGCAGCTCGACCGGCAGCGCGCCGGCATTGAGCAAATCGGCCAGCTGTTGCGCTTCTTTGACCGTAAAATTGCCGACGATCGACACATCCGTCTGATTGAACACTTGGTTGACTGAAGCGGCGGAAATAAATTTCGGATCCGTTTTGCCCGCTTCTTTCCGGTAGGAGTCCACCCCTTCTTTAAAATCGAGCCAAATGACTAAAATGTTGTTTGGCGGCCCCATTTTATATACTTTTTCCGTCACCTGGCGGAACTTGTCGGCGTCTTTCAATTTCAGAGCGACGCTCGGCCGGCCGTTTTCATCAAACGACAGCTTCGCTCCGCCTTGGACGAGGTCGCTTCCATCCATAAGCACGTTGTCATTGACATCGCGGAACGTCAATTTCGCCTGCGTGGACAAAATTTCGCGCGCCTCATTTTGGTCTTTCACCCCGGCGAGCTGGACGCGGATGCGGTTTCCTCCCTCGATGTCAACGCGCGGCTCACTGACGCCAAGGACGTTGATCCGTTTATTCAGCGCACTGACGGTGCTTTGCAGCGTCTCTTGGTCAATCTTATCGCCTTTTTTGGCCGGCTTCACTTCATACAGCACTTCAAAACCGCCTTGCAAGTCAAGGCCCAGTTTGATGTTATGTACAATTCCTTGAATCGTCGGCCCCATCACTCCGGCGAACAAAAGCAGGAGCAGAAAAAAGGCGACGATGCGGTTTCGTTTTACCATTCTCCTTAAGATCCTCCTTCAACTTGCTTCAGAGCCGTCCGGTGTCGCGCCAAGCAAAACATTGGCCTCGCCTTCCATTATGAAACAGCAGCCGGCAAGTGTCAATTTTCCACTATAACAACTCCTTTAAAACCCGCTCCAACTCATCATCGCCGGCCGCCTGCTGCTTATACGAACGCATCGTCAAAAATATCATATACTCGCTCGGCGAAAGAGAGAAAATGTCGCTGACCAACTCATGCAGTTTTTTTTCCGCCGGCCGATGCTTCCACTTTCGGGAACATAAACATTCCCACAGCCCGTCCATCGTCACTTGCGTATAGCCGAGAAGACGAAACTCATCGCACTTCGACTCGAGCGCCGGCATGAGCTGTTCGCGCAGCTTCCGGTTTTCATCCATCCCCCATACCCCCTTGTATCCATTGCCGCCTGCCAATCTTGTCATGCTTGGCCATGGGCCTTGCATATATTGTATAAAAGATGGAGGCATTTGAGAAGGCAGGGGGAGAAAATGTCTAAATTTTTACAAGGTACGGTCATTTTAATCGTCGCTGGCTTTATTACGAAAATTCTCGGCTTCATCAACCGAATTGTCGTCGCCCGCATGATCGGCGATGAAGGAGTCGGGCTGTACATGATGGCCGTGCCGACGCTCGTTTTAGCGATTACCGCGACGCAGATCGGGCTTCCGGTCGCCATTTCCAAACTCGTCGCCGAAGCAGAGGCGGCCGGCGACCGGCAACGGGTGAAACAAATTCTCGTCGTGTCGCTGGCCACCACCGGCGCGCTAAGCATCGTGCTTCTGCCGGCGTTGATCGCTGTTGCGCCATGGCTCTCCCGGACGATGTTCACCGACCCGCGTACGTACTATCCGCTTCTTGCCATCGCTCCAATTGTGCCGATCGTCGCCATCTCTTCGGTGCTGCGCGGCTACTTTCAAGGACGCCAGCAAATGAAACCGTACGCCTACTCGCTCTTGCTGGAACAAATCGTCCGCATCAGCTTGATCGCCTTATGCACACAGCCGCTTTTGCCGTACGGCGTCGAGTATGCCGCCGCCGGCGCCATGGCGTCTTCCGTTCTCGGCGAGCTGGCAGCATTATTGTATTTACTGTTTTTATTTAAGGTTAAAAAATCGATTCGCCTGCGGACAAAGTTTTTTCACTACGTCCAAGCCGGCAAAGAGACGTTCGTCCGCCTCATGCGCATTGCCTTGCCAACGACCGGCGGCCGTTTGATCGGCTCGCTTTCTTGGTTTTTTGAGCCAATCGTCGTCGCCAACAGCTTGGCATTGGCCGGCATCGCCGCCTCCACTGCCACAAGGCAATACGGACAGCTTGTCGGCTACGCGCTGCCGTTGTTGACGTTGCCGTCGTTTATTACGTACGCGCTTTCGACCACCCTGGTGCCGGCCATCAGCGAAGCCATGGCGCAACGCAAGCTGCTTTTGGTCGAATACCGGATCACCCAGGCGATGCGCTTGTCGCTTATCACCGGCGGCCTTTCCACCGTCATTCTTTACTTGTTCGCCGAGCCGCTCATGCGCTGGATGTACGGCACAAGTGAAGCCGCGATCTTTATTCAAGTGATGGCGCCGTTTTTCTTATTGTATTATTTCCAAGGCCCGCTGCAGGCGGTCTTGCAAGGACTGGACTTGGCGAAAGCCGCCATGACGAACAGCTTGATCGGAGCAGTGGTGAAGCTCGTGTGCATCTTCGTCCTTGCTTCCCGTCCAAGTTTGGGCATTATGGGCGCGGCGCTGGCGACTGCAGTCAGCACCGTTCTTGTGACGTTGCTTCACTTTGCCACGGTCGTCAAGATGGTGTCTTTTTCCATCGATGCACGCGAGTACATCAAAGCGCTTGGCGCCATCATCGCTGCGGGCGCAATCGGCTATGCGCTCTCCCGCCATCCGCTTTTGGCGGTGCCCGCACCGCTTTGGACGCTGCTTGCCATGGCCGCGACAGCCGCCCTATATGCCGCCTGCCTCATTCTGTTCCGGCTCATCCGGCGCGAAGAGCTCGTCTACCTTCCGGGGCTGCACTGGCTGGCCGGCAAAAACAAGCGAAAATAAACGTCTAAACCTGTCCGGCGGTGAATATATTGTGGTAAAAAGCGTTTGGGCCAAGGAGGGATTGCGGTGTCACGGCTTGGCAGCGCACTGGTGTATGGAATCGCCACAGTTTTTGTGTTGGCGGCGCTCGTCAGCTTCATTTTTTCGTTGTTGCTCAAATGGACGGACATTCACGAATCGTCGCTCACCTGGATCGTGTTTGCCGCCTCGGTTGTCTCGCTGTTTATCGGCGGCGTTGTCGCCGGCGGAAAAAGCCAAGAAAAAGGATGGCTCGCCGGCGGGCTGACCGGCCTCTTATTTACGGCGATCATCTTTTTGTTTCAATTTCTTGGCATGGAAAAATCGTTTACCGTCGAACAATGGCTGTACCACCTTGCCTTTTTCGCCGCTGCTTCCTTAGGTGGCATCGTCGGAGTCAATTTGTCATCGTCGCGCTATGAACGGACGTAAAAACGACAAACCATCGCAAAAGCAAAAGGTGTCCTCAAGGCAAACGGGACACCTTTTGTGATGGAGAGCGCGATGGTAAGAAACGAGATTGCGTCTCGCTCGCGCTTTTCACACCGCCGTTCAAATCGGCGCTCAAGCTTAGATGCCGATGGCCGCGCTTTCGCTACGCCTTACTTTCCGCCACCACTTCTCTCACCGCGGAGCGGTCGAACGTCAGTCGCGTGCCGTCGCCGGCGCGAACGATGATTTTGTCCTCATCGACCGAGTCGATGATGCCGTGCAATCCACCGATCGTGATGATTTTATCGCCTTTTTTCAAATTCGCCTGCATTTGCTGGATGGCGCGTTGCCGTTTTTGTTGCGGGCGAATGAGCAAAAAGTAGAAAAACACAAAAAACAGCACAATCGGCAACAAATTGGCGATCACTGCGTTCATGCAATCCCCCTCCTTTCCGGTCGTCAAAAGTTTTTTGCATTCGGCTTGTTGAAGCCGTAGCGTTCGAAAAATTCCTCACGGAAATCGGCGAGTCGATCTTCGCGGATCGCTTGTCTCACCTGCTCCATCAATTTTATCAAAAAATAGACGTTATGATAAGACGTGAGGCGGATGCCAAATGTTTCATCACATTTGATGAGATGGCGGATGTACGCACGCGTATAGTTCCGGCACGTGTAGCAGTCGCAGTTCGGATCGAGCGGCGAGAAGTCGCGAGCGTACTGGGCATTTTTGATCACCACCCGTCCTTCGCTCGTCATCACGGTGCCGTTGCGGCCGATGCGCGTCGGCAATACGCAGTCGAACATGTCGATGCCGCGGATCGCCCCGTCGATGAGCGAATCCGGCGAACCGACGCCCATTAAATAGCGGGGCTTGTCCGCCGGCAGAAGCGGCGTCGTAAACTCAAGCACCCGATTCATGACCTCCTTCGGCTCGCCGACCGACAACCCGCCGACCGCATAGCCCGGGAAATCGAGCGACACTAAATCGCGGGCGCTTTGCCGGCGCAAATCTTCATATTCACCGCCTTGGACGATGCCAAACAGCCCTTGCTCATTCGGGCGGCGGTGCGCCTTCAAGCAGCGCTCCGCCCAACGGCTCGTCCGCTCGATGGACTGTTTCATGTATTCATATGTCGCTGGATACGGCGGGCACTCATCAAACGCCATGATGATGTCGGCGCCAAGCGCATTTTGAATCTCGACTGCTTTTTCCGGCGATAAAAACAGCTTATCGCCGTTTAAATGGTTGCGGAAATAGACGCCTTCTTCCTCGATGCGGCGGAATTCACTGAGGCTGAACACTTGGAAGCCGCCGGAATCCGTCAAAATGCCGCGATCCCAATTCATAAACGCATGCAATCCGCCCGCTTCCGCGACAATGTCATGCCCCGGGCGCAGCCAAAGATGATAGGTGTTGCTTAAAATGACGCCGGCCCCCATTGTCTTCAGCTCTTCCGGCGACAGCGTCTTGACCGTGGCGAGCGTCCCAACCGGCATAAACATCGGCGTTTCAAACGAGCCGTGCGGCGTATGGAGGATGCCAAGGCGCGCGCCCGTCTGCCGGCACGTTTTGATCAGTTCAAAGCGAATCGGTGTCGTCAACGTGCTCTTCTCCTTTCTCAAATGATGAGCATCGCATCACCGAAGCTGAAAAAGCGGTATCGCTCTTTGACCGCTACTTGATACGCGTGCAAAATATTTTCGCGCCCGGCGAGCGCACTCACGAGCATGATGAGCGTCGATTTCGGCAGGTGGAAGTTCGTCACCAGCCCATCAATCCCTTTGAACTCATAGCCCGGATAGATGAAAATGTCGGTCCAGCCGCTTTCGGCGACAAATCGGCCGTTATGTTTGCCGGCGACCGTCTCGAGCGTCCGTGTCGACGTCGTGCCGACGGCGATGATGCGGCCGCCCTGCTCCCGGACGCGGTTTAACGTCTCAGCCGTTTCCTCGCTCATTTGATAAAATTCGGCGTGCATATCGTGCTTCTCGACTTCGTCCACTTGCACTGGTCGAAACGTGCCAAGCCCGACGTGAAGTGTAATAAAGGCGATATGCACCCCTTTTTCGCGAATGGCGTCAAGCAGCTCTTCGGTGAAATGCAAACCGGCGGTTGGCGCCGCTGCCGAACCAATTTCACGGGCGTACACCGTCTGATACCGCTCCGGGTCGTCGAGCTTTTCTTTAATGTACGGCGGCAGCGGCATCTCGCCAAGCTCGGCCAATACTTCATAAAACAGGCCGTCATACGAAAACTCAAGCACTCGCCCGCCGTGTTCCAGCGTATCGAGGCAGACGGCTTGAAGCTTCCCACCGCCAAAGGTGAGCTTCGTCCCCGGCTTGACCCGTTTGCCCGGCTTAACGAGCGTCTCCCAACGGTCGCCGTCAAGGTGCTTTAAAAGCAGCACTTCCACCGTCCCGCCCGTTTCCTCTTTTTCGCCGTAAAGACGCGCCGGCATGACGCGCGTATCGTTTAACACGAGGCAATCGCCCGGATTCAAGTACGAAATAATGTTTCGAAACGTTTCATGGCGAATGGCGCCCGTTCGTTTATCGAGCACCATGAGCCTTGATGCCGCCCGGTCTGGAAGCGGCGTTTGCGCAATCAACTCTTCCGGCAAATGAAAATCAAACAAATCGACTTTCATGCAGTTCTCCTTCCTTCAGCGAAATCGTCCGAGTACGTAAAAAATCAACGATAACACAACGCTCAGCAAGATGGATGTCACAACGGGAAAATAAAACGTCATATTCCCTTTGCGGATGACGATATCCCCCGGCAAGCGGCCGAGTTTGACAAACTGCATGACAAACCCGACAATGATGAGCACAACGCCGATCGTCATGATCAACTTTGGCAAGCTGTTCACCGCTTCGGAACCTCCATTTCGAAATGGGCATACGCAGCCGGCGTGACGACGCGCCCGCGCGGCGTCCGCTGCAGCAAACCGATTTGCAGCAAATACGGCTCATACACTTCTTCAATCGTCTGCGCCTCTTCCCCGATCACCGCCGCCATCGTTTCAAGCCCGACCGGGCCGCCGGCGAACTTCTCAATGATCGCTAAAAGCAGCTTATGGTCAATGTGATCAAGCCCGAGCCGGTCGACCTGCAGCCGCTCGAGCGCCTCGACAGCGAGCGGCAGGGTAATTTCACCGTCCCCGCGCACTTGCGCAAAATCGCGGACGCGCCGCAGCAAACGGTTGGCGATGCGCGGCGTGCCGCGCGCCCGACGGGCAAGCTCAAGCGCCGCTTCGCGCTCGATGCCGATTTGCAAGATGGCCGCCGCCCGCTCAATGATTTGGGCGAGTTGGTCGACGTGATAGTATTCGAGCCGGCTGATGACACCAAACCGGTCGCGAAGCGGCGCCGACAGCGCCCCGGCTCTCGTCGTCGCCCCGACGAGCGTAAACGGCGGCAAGTCGAGGCGAAGCGTGCGCGCATCCGGCCCTTTGCCAATCGAGATATCTAAGCAATAATCTTCCATCGCCGGATAGAGCACCTCTTCCACCGCCCGCGGCAGCCGGTGGATCTCATCAATAAAGAGCACATCCCCCGGCTCAAGCGAAGTGAGAAGCGCCGCCAAATCTCCCGGCCGCTCGAGCGCCGGTCCAGATGTCGCTCGCAGCTTGACGCCCATTTCATTGGCGATGATCACGGCCAGCGTCGTTTTCCCAAGCCCCGGCGGCCCATACAGCAGCACATGGTCAAGCGTCTCCTCGCGCAGCTTGGCCGCTTCAATGAACACCCGCAAGTTTTCTTTCACTTTATCTTGCCCGATATACTCATGCAAATATTGCGGACGCAAACTCGGTTCCAATGCCGCCTCGCCGCCTAGGGCAGCGCTGGATACGATCCGGTCATCCACCGCCATCCCTCCCTTCTTGGTTTCCTCCTTTCCTTACTTGAGCAAGAGCGCCAACGCCCGCTTCACATATTGCTCCGTCGACATCGCTTCACTGCGGAGCGCCGGAATGATTTTTTCAATTTCCCGCTCGGCGTAACCGAGCGCCTTGAGCGCAGCGACCGCCTCAGCCAGCTCTCCGGAAAGCGGGGCGGCCGAACGTGCAGCCGCCGGCGCCGCAAGCGCTCCGAGCTTCCCTTTTAAATCCAAAATCATTTGCCGAGCCGTCTTTTTGCCTACGCCTGGAAACTTGCATAAAAACGCCTCGTTTTCTTCCTCGATGGCCCGCGCCAGTTCATCCGGACGCCCGGCCGCCAAAATGGCAAGACCCCCTTTCGGACCGATGCCGGACACTTGAAGCAGCTTAGTGAACAAGTTGCGCTCTTCGCGCGTGGAAAACCCGTATAAAGCGTGCACATCTTCGCGCACATATTCGTATGTATACACCGTCACCACCGCCTCGCGGCTCTCGCGAAAGGCAAACGGATTCGGCGTAAAAATTTCGTAGCCGATGCCATGATGGTCAATGACGATATATTCCGGGCAGACGTAGTCGACGTACCCGCGGATAAACTCGATCAATGGAACGCTCCTCCCCTTTTCTCGTCCTTTCATTGTATCATATGATTTCATTATAGCAAAAAGAAATCCCGTGATGCGCATCGCACCACGGGCTTGTTGCCGCTTTACTGGACAACCGCAAAATGGCGGTACATTTCAATCACTTGTTCGTATTGTTCTTTCGAGAGGACGCGAATTCCTTGCTTCAGCTTTTCTTGCTGACGGCTTTCGAGCTTTTGCACGTCGATTTGGAAAAACGACTGGATGATTTCGCTCGACTGGCCCGGTTTGCCGTTGAAGATAGACAACGTGCCATCGTCCGTAATTCCGAAGTAGCCGTTTGTTTTTAACAACGGCGAAATGTCGTTGATTGTTTTGAGAAACACGATCGTCTGATCATCGAGCGTCACGAGTTGCCAACCGCGATATTTTTTCCATATTTCTGTCATCGAATCGACGGTTTCGGTGACTTTCTCTTCGCTCATCTCTCCGTCCAAGTATTGCCGCTCGAGCACAATCGTCATCTTAACCGGTGCGGCGGAGGCCGAATGAACCGGTAACACGATGGCGGCGATCCACATTATGAGGGAAAGAATTCGCATCGTTTGTTCCTCTCTTCTCGGATGATGGTTCCTTTACGCCACTAGTTTTACCAGCGGACGCCATTTTATTCCTTGATCCATCAGCTTTTTTGCCAAGCAAGCTGCCGCCGATCCAAAAAGTGGGGCGGGGATTCGAGCCAACGGCGCTCGATCATCATATTCCATTATGTTCCACGACCTTCGAACGTATGTACAAAAAAATCCGCCGGCTTCGCCGACGGACGTCGCTACTCCTCAAGCACCGATTCGTCCAAATTATGGTACACTTCTTGGACGTCATCATCATCTTCAAGCGTATCGATCAACTTCAGCATTTTTTTTAAATCGTCGCCCTCAAGCGTCGTATACGTTTGCGGAATCATCGTAATTTCCGCGCTGGCAAACGTGAATCCTTGCTGTTCCAGCTCGTCTTTCACCGTTTCAAACGATTCGGGCGCTGTATAAATTTCGAACGATTCGTCCGTTGTTTCCATCTCCTCGGCGCCCGCTTCAATGGCCAACAGCAGCAATTCATCCTCATCAACGTTATGCTGTTCGCGGTCAATCACGAGCAGCCCTTTGCGCTCGAACAAATAGGAGACGCAACCCGTTTCCCCTAAATTGCCGCCGTTTTTCGAAAACGCCGCACGCACGTTGGCGGCGGTGCGGTTTTTATTATCCGTCAGGCAAACGACCATGACGGCAACGCCGCCTGGTCCATATCCTTCGTAGCGAATTTCCTCATAGTTGGTATGTTCTTGGGTTCCAGTTGCTTTTTTAATCGCCCGTTCGATGTTTTCGCTCGGCATGTTGGCCGCTTTCGCCTTCTCAATGACAAGGCGCAGGCTCGGATTGGACGCTGGATCGCCTCCGCCGCTTTTGGCGGCCACATAAATTTCCTTCGCCAGTTTCATGAACAGTTTGCCGCGTTTGGCATCTTGAGCATTTTTCCGCCGTTGGATATTTTTCCACTTCGAATGTCCAGCCATCGACAGTTCTCCTCTCATCGCAACGGAATGTTCCGATTATTACTATAGCAAAAAACGCGGAAATTGTCAGCCAGCTCCAGCGAAGGAGCAGCCATGAAAAAAGGCGCCCCGCTTTTTTGGGACGCCTTTTTCGGTTTGTCACCGAGTGTTTTCCGGCCGTTCTTGAATCGTGCCATCGATAAAAATGGTGCGCAAATCACGGCGGATTTCTTCCATATTGATTGGAGTCCCGCGTCGAAGCGCGTTGTCAATCGTGCGAATGCGGTGGTACATGCTCGGATTCGAGGTGACGCGCACCCGCTTGCCGTCCGCGTACGGAGCGACCGCTTGCTCGACACGCTTCTCAAGCCGCTTGGGATGGCGGGCGTCTGTGGCAATCGCGATGAGCGCCTGATCGCCATACACAACCGCGCGGGCATCGTCGACTCCGTTCACCGCTGCGGCGCGGCGGGAAAGCTTCTCAGCCAAACCGCCGGCATAGCTTCGGTAGTACGACGGGTGCGGATCGACGTTTAGCGAGTGCAAATGCCCATGGTAGTTGTAATCACTGTCACCGAAATCGACGTCGGGCGGAAGAGCCGGAACGTCCGTGTCAAACCGGGTCGCTGCTGGTCCTCCGAGGCGGCCGTCGTCCGTCAAATAATCGGTGACCGGACCGCGGCGCGCCCATATATAACGGTTGTCATAATTGAGCGCATTCGTCCCATATTGGCCATAGCGGAAATCGTCGCCTCGCTCCGTCGAGTAAAAACCGATCGGTCTCGCCGCATCATGATAACGCTGCGCCCCTTCCTCATTCGCCCGGTAGTTGGTGCATGAGGCGAGCAATCCGGCGACCGACAACACGCCGATCCATCTGACCGCGTATCTCAATGGAAAACCCCCCTTGGTTTCCTTCGCCCAAGGCTGGCATGAAGCCAGCCTTACGTTTAGCTTGCGGCAAACGCGGGGGGTTTATCGCTGTTAGTTCAACCCAACGAGATGACAGCTTAAAACTTCGGCGGCGCAATCGCCAACTGTCGTTTATGATGCGAACGTTCATGAAGCCGTTCAATAATTTTCCGATCGCGTTCTGGAATCTCTTCCCCTTTTAAATATTTATCGATCATTTCATACGTCGTGCCCATTTCGCTTTCATCCGTCTGCCCTTCCCACAGTCCGGCGCTTGGAGCTTTCTTGATAATTTCTTCCGGGACGCCGAGCAGACGACCCATTTCGCGCACTTCGCCTTTTGTAAAGTGAATGAGCGGCACTAAATCGACTCCACCGTCACCGTATTTCGTAAAGTAGCCCGTATGCCATTCGGCGGCGTTGTCCGTACCGACGACGAGATAGCCGTAATTGTTGGCGACCGCATACAACGTTGTCATGCGCAAACGCGCCCTTGTATTCGCATCTCCGAGGCGCGCGCGCTCTTCGCTCCATTCCCCGATGGCTTTCAGCTCGGCCTCGACCGCGCCAAACAACGTCCGGTGCGCCTCGGTCAAATCGATGACCAAATGCCAGATGCCGCAGCTTTTCACCACTTTCAGCGCATCTTCCATATCTTTCGGATTGCTTTTGCAAGGCATGATCAGCCCCAGCGAATCGTCCGGAAAGGCACGCTTAATCAAATGGGCGACAACCGCCGAGTCGATGCCGCCGCTGATGCCGACGACCGCCCCGTTTAAACCGGCTGATGAGACTTGGTCACGCAACCATTGCACGAGTTTGTCAATTTTTTCTTGCATCCGCCCTCGACTCCTTTTCCAAAGATTCCATTTCTCATTGTAGCATAGCATAAAGGCTACGGACAAACCGTTCTCTCCGCTTGCGGTCAAACACAAGAGGGCGGCGGCGCGCGGCGGCTGACCGCCATTCACGAAACACATCAGCCGGAAATAAGAGCGCATGCAAAAACCAGCGTTTTTCCAACCAACGGCGAAGCGGAGCGAAACGGGCGAGTGTTGAATATGACCAACCGATATACGGCAAGAGGCGATTGGCGTATTGGCAATAGTCAAGCCCGGGCGAGGCAAGAGCGGCCGCGTCATAGTCGATGAGGTACATCTGGCCGGTTGTGGTGCGCAAAAAATTATGGGAGGCGACATCACCATGAATGATGGCAGCAGAATCCTCCGTCAACTCTGGAGCATGCTCGCGACACGTTGATAGACAGTAATCCGCCCAGCGCAGCGTAAATAAAATGTCTTCTTTGTCCATGATCGTTTCAACAACAGGCAAATGTCGGCAAAACTCCTCATAGCGGCGCCGCCATTTGTCATACAGCTGCGCACGCGGTAGCCCTATCGCCTCCTGCTTGCTGCTGGCGATGTTTGCCGTTATGGTATGGTAACGTTCGAGCAAATGAAGTCCGTCAGCGGCGTCAGCCCAAGCGGCAAACGAGATTGGACGCGCTCCGGCTACATATTCCGTCAGCAGCCAATAGCATCCGCCGGCTTCAACCACTCCTCCGCGCCCGATCGGCATAGGGGCCGGCGCGTCGGAAAAACCGGTCTTCCTTAATGCGGCAAGAAGCCAGGCGTGCCGCGCGGCCGCAACAGGAAAGCGATACGCTTTGGCGACAAACATTCCTTGCCGGGCGGCAATGGCGAAGACATGCGGTTTCAATGCCACAACTTGTTGAATAACAAGCCGATATTGGCGGTCAAGAAGAAAAAAGAGACGGCCGACGGCGTCTCTTTCGATTGGATTATTGTTCTTCACCATGTTCGCTCTCCTCATCCGGCGGTCCGGCAAACAGGCGCGGGCTGGCGGCCGGCGGAGCAGGCGAAGGCGCATACCCAGGCGGGCTTGTCGGGTAGACGACGCCCGGCCACGGAAGCGGCGCCGCCTGTTGTGGGGCATACCCGTATGGAGCCGGCGGCACGTACACGCCAGGCGGTGCATACCCCCCATAGTGCGGAACCGGCGAATATACAGGCATATAGGCAACTGGCGGATACCCAGCCGGAGGCGCATACACCCCGGGCGGCGCGTATCCCGGCGAAGCGAAAGCGGCTCCCGCTGGCGGCGCCGGCGGGATGGCAGCCCCATGTCCACCCGGCCCAAGAAGCGGTGGGGACTCCGCCGATTCACTGCTGCTTTCACTGATGCCTGGATAAGGTGCTGCACCGCTTTCTGGGCTTTCCCCGGCCGGCGGATTGGGCAGCGGAGAATACGGCGGCATCGCTGGCAACGGCGGCACATAAAACCCTGGCCCCGGCAAAATCGGCGTCACCGGCACACATCCTTGATCACTGCCAAACGCCGGCGCTGGCGGCGGCGCGACCGGAACGTATGGAATGTTCGGAAGCGGCGGCGCTTCATCACTTTCCGGTTCCATCTGCTCCCCTTTCAGTTTATCCGGGCTTTCTCCTGTTTCCTCTTTCATAATGCCAGGTAAAATATTGCTCGGCTTCGGCGGAATCGGCGGCAGATTCGACAACGATTTGGCAAATGAAACGTGAGAGGACGCAGCGGCCGGCGGGATCGTATGCACAAACGGCGGTTCGACAGTCGGCGTTTTCGCTCCCTCGGCGTTCGCGGCATTTGGCGCCTCATTGACCGGCACATTCGGTGTTTCATTTACTGGTGCGTTTGGTGTTTCGTTGACAGGTACTTTCAGCTCCCCTTTCCCCGTCGCTTTCGGTGTTTCGCTGACTGGCGCCTTCGGTGCTTCCTTCACTGCCGCTTTCGGCGCTTCGCTCACCGGCGCCTTCGGTGCTTCCTTCACCGCCGCTTTCGGCGCTTCGCTCACCGGCGCCTTCGGTGCTTCCTTCACCGCCGCTTTCGGCGCTTCGCTCACCGGCGCCTTCGGTGCTTCCTTCACCGCCGCTTTCGGCGCTTCGCTCACCGGCGCCTTCGGTGCTTCCTTCACCGCCGCTTTCGGCGCTTCGCTCACCGGCGCCTTCGGTGCTTCCTTCACCGCCGCTTTCGGCGCTTCGCTCACCGGCGCCTTCGGTGCTTCCTTCACCGCCGCTTTCGGCGCTTCGCTCACCGGCGCCTTCGGTGCTTCCTTCACCGCCGCTTTCGGCGCTTCGCTCACCGGCGCCTTCGGTGCTTCCTTCACCGCCGCTTTCGGCGCTTCGCTCACCGGCGCCTTCGGTGCTTCCTTCACCGCCGCTTTCGGCGCTTCGCTCACCGGCGCCTTCGGTGCTTCCTTCACCGCCGCTTTCGGCGCTTCGCTCACCGGCGCCTTCGGTGCTTCCTTCACCGCCGCTTTCGGCGCTTCGCTCACCGGCGCCTTCGGTGCTTCCTTCACCGCCGCTTTCGGCGCTTCGCTCACCGGCGCCTTCGGTGCTTCCTTCACCGCCGCTTTCGGCGCTTCGCTCACCGGCGCCTTCGGTGCTTCCTTCACCGCCGCTTTCGGCGCTTCGCTCACCGGCGCCTTCGGTGCTTCCTTCACTGCCGCTTTCGGCGCTTCGCCCACCGGCGCCTTCGGTGCTTCCTTCATCGCCGCTTTCGGCGCTTCGCCCACCGGCGCCTTCGGTGCTTCCTTCACCGCCGCTTTCGGCGCTTCGTTGGCCGGTGCGTCATTCGCCGGCGTTTTGCCTTCTGGAGCAACGGCGCCGAACTCTGTATCAATGTCGATCGAAACGAACGGCTTGGCTTCCGCGTATGGGTGCTCTTCTATTTTCGCTTTTTTCGGCGGCGCCTGCCATTTTGTTTCTTTTTTGACCGGCACTCCCGCCGTCGGCACTTTGATTTTCATTCCGGGCATAATCATATCCGGGTCGCTTACATGCCCATTTATTTTTTTCAATTGTTCAAAATCAACCCCATATTTTTGGGCTATTTTCCAAAGAGTATCTCCCTTCTGAACAATATGGATTTTCACTCCGCTCCCCCTCCTACACCGATACTGTTTGCACTCTATCCGACCGATGCTTGTTTCCCGATATCGTCTTTCAACACAATGTATGACGATGAGCGCCCATTTATGATAAAAAAATCCCCGGCCGGACGGAAGCGATTCCGTCACGCCGGGTTGGGGAACTAGGCAAGAGCAAGCATGCGGTCAAGCGCCGCTTTCGCCTGACAGGCCACTTCGTTCGGAACGGTGATGCTGTCGGCCGTTTCCGCCATAAAGTGGACGCCGCAAAATACGATATACTCCGCTTCATCGTTTTTTGCCGCCAGTTGGGCCAGTTGAAGCGAATCGCCGGTCGCATCGGCAAACTGGATGACTTCATCTTTTTGGTAGTGATGCCCAGGGATAAACAAGCGGCGGCCGAGCCGCTCTTTTATCGACCGAGCGCGGGCCTCGAGCTCGCTTTTTTCCATCGTTCTATAGCGCTCTGGTATGTCATCGAGCCGTTTTAGCTGCTCCAGTACGTTCATTATTTTCTCCCCCCGTCATTGTAAATCAAAACTAATGTCAAGCGCTCGAGCGGAATGGGTTAAAAATCCGAGCGAAATGTAGTCGACGCCGGTCGCGCCGTACGCTGCTACGTTGACGAGCGTAATTCCCCCGGACGCTTCGGTGATGATCGGCTTTGGCACGAGCCGGACAAACGAACGCACTTCATCCGGCGTCCGGTTGTCAAACATAATGACGTCTGCCCCCGCTTTGACCGCGTCGGCGATCGATCCGCAAAAGGCGATATGGTTGTCTTTGATCATGACGCCATCATACAAGCCAAAGCGATGGTTGTAGCCGCCCCCGCACGTGACGGCATACTTTTCAAGCATGCGCAGCCCGGGAGTTGTTTTCCTTGTGTCGCAAATGCGCGTATGACTGTCACCGAGCAAATCGACGGCTTGGCGCGTCACGGTGGCGATGCCGCTTAGGCGCTGAAGCAAATTCAAAATGACGCGCTCGCCGGACAACAGCGCTCTGACCGGGCCGGATGCAGCGGCGATCGCTTCGCCGGCTGCGACCCGCTCGCCGTCCCGTTTCATAATCGATACTTCGATGCGCGGATCAAGCAGCCGATATCCGGCTGCAATGATGCCGACGCCTGCTATGACCCCGTCCGCTTTCGCGGCAAACACGCCTGCCGCCCGCTCATCGGCAGGAAAAACCGTTTCACATGTGATATCGCCATCGCCGATATCTTCAAGAAAAAACTGCCGCAGCAATTGCTCAAGCTTTACCTCGTTCATGTCCCATCCCCCTCTTTGTTCACTTGGCTCATTCACCGTCCAGCCGGCAAACAGGCCCATTCTTCTTTCGTCCGCACGAGGCGCCGCCCGTCTTCCGTCTCTAACACCGCTCCCTCGCCGCGCACCGCCTCCGATACAAGCCCGACCGCTTTTCCTATGGTGGCCAACATCGTCGGATGAAACTGGATGAACTCCATATCCGCCACCCCGCCTTGCGCCCGCCATGAGTTGCTGTCCGATCGGCCTTTCTTTGTGAAGATCATCACATTTTCATGCCGCGGCAAATAGTAAGCGACCGTTAACACCGCCAGTCCGCTGCCGACAATCACAACGCCGCCTTCTCCCATGTTTGGACGCCCCTTTCTTTCCACATGTCTTGACATCTATATTTACACATATTTAAACTAATGGCAAGAGGTTTGCTGAAAAAAATGAAGTGAGGCGGGAAACGATGATTTATTTGGACTATGCAGCGACTACACCGATGTGCCAAGAAGCCATTGCGGCCTACGCCGAAGCAGCAGCTGTTTATTTTGGCAACGAAAGCAGCCTGCATGACATCGGAACGAAAGAAAAACAACTGCTCACCTTATGCCGGCGCGAGTTGGCCGCCATGATCAACGGGGAAGCGGAAGGGGTGTATTTCACAAGCGGCGGCACGGAAGCGAACGTGCTCGCGGTCCGTTCGCTCGTCGCCGCCCGCCGGCAGAACGGAAATCATTTGATTACGACGGAAATCGAGCACGCCTCTCTCCATCATCTGTTCAAACAGTTGGAAACAGAGGGGTACCGTGTCACTTACTTGCCGGTCGACCGTTTTGGACGCATCCGTCTCGAAGATTTGGAGCGGGCGATCACGCCGCAGACGATTCTCGCTTCCATCCAGCACGCCAACTCGGAAATCGGCACCACCCAGCCGCTTGCCGACATCGGCCGCCTGCTGCGGGCGCGCGGCGTCCTTTTCCATAGCGATTGCGTCCAAACTTTTGCTAAAATACAGCTAGACGTCAAAGCCATGGCGATTGACAGCATCTCGGTGTCCGCCCATAAAGTGTACGGGCCGAAAGGCGTCGGAGCGGTGTATATCGATCCGCGCCGCCATTGGAGTCCGGTGTTTCGGGGAGCGACGCATGAATCCGGCTTTCGCCCGGGAACGGTCAACGTGCCGGGTATCGCCGCCTTCATCACAGCCGCAAAGCAGCTGTACGATCGGATGGAAAGCGAGCAAGCGCACTTCGAACGGCTGCGCCGCCGGCTGCTTGACGCCATCACCGTCAAACAGCTGCCGATCACGGTCGAAGGCCATCCCGACTACCGGCTCGCCCACATTGTCGGTTTGACCGTTAACGGGTTGGACGGGCAGCTGGTGATGCTCGAATGCAACCGCGCCGGCATCGCCATTTCCACCGGCAGCGCCTGCCAGGTTGGACAGCAGGCGCCGTCGCGGACGATGCTCGCCGTCGGAAAAACGCCGGAAGAAGCGAAGCAGTTCGTCCGCATCTCCTTCGGCATGGCGACGACACAATCTGACATTGACGAACTCGTATCCACGCTCGAACAGTGATCTTGCCGCAAAAGGGGGGATGGACAGGATGAAGGAGGAAAAGAAAATTTTAGGGGAAGCAAGGCGCCAGCTCATTTTGCAGTGGCTGAAAGAAAGCGACACACCGCTTACCGGCGCCGAGTTGGCGGCGAAAACGAACGTCAGCCGCCAGGTGATCGTCCAAGACATTTCGCTGTTAAAGGCGCGCAACGAACCGATTATCGCGACAAGCCAAGGATATCTGTATTTAAAGCCGGCTGAGCCGGCCAAAACGTATACGCGAACGGTCGCCTGCTTCCATACGCCCGAGCGGACGAAAGAAGAGCTGTATTTGCTCGTGGACTGCGGCGTGACGGTGAAAGACGTCAAAATCGAACATCCGGTCTACGGCGACTTGACCGCGTCGATCATGGTCAGCAACCGCCTGGAAGTGGACCAGTTTATCGCCAAAATCGAAGCGACGAAATCGTCGTATTTGCTTCAGTTGACGGATGGGACGCATTTGCATACGCTTGAGGCCGACTCACCGCTGAAACTGGATGCCGCCTGCCACGCTTTGAAACAAGCCGGCTTTTTAATTGAAGCCTAAACGGAAACCGCATGCACGTAAAGAAAAAAACGCGGACAGGAACACACCGTTCGCGTTTTTCACCTGTTTTAGGCAAAATAATATGGATAACTGCCCAACAGCTGCACCGTGCAGCCGAGCGCTTCGATTTCGGCGATCGCTCCCGGAATGAGCACCTCGTCGAGCGGCGCGTCGATATCAATGATGAAAAAGTAGTTTCCGAGACCTGTTTTCGCCGGACGCGACTCAATTTTCGTCAAGTTGAGCCGCCGCCAGGCAAACGCCGACAGCACCTGATGGAGCGCGCCAGGATGGTCTTGCGGCAACATCACAACGACAGTCGTTTTGTCGCCGGCATAAAGCGGCGAGTTGGGCGAAAGCGGCTCATTCCGCCGGCTGACAACGATGAAGCGCGTATGGTTGTAGTCATAGTCGTGAATATTCTCTTGGACGATCACCAGCCCATATTCGTTGGCAGCGAGCCGGTTGGCGATCGCGGCCGCCGGCAAGTGGGGGTGTTCGCTCACAAATTTGGCGGCAGCGCTCGTCGATGTCATCGGCACTTGACTGGCGCCTTTGAGCACCGTATGTAAAAATTTGCGGCATTGGGCGATGGCGTGTGCGTGCGAGTACACCTCTTTCACTTCGCGCCAGTGTGGGGCATGATACGGGTGCACAAGCAAATGCTGCTCGATTGGGACGACAATTTCGCCGATGATCGGCAGCGGCTGTTCATGAATCAAATAATCGAGCGTTAAGTTGACCGACCCTTCCAATGCATTCTCAAGCGGCACAACGGCCGCCTTAATTTCCCCAGCGGCGGCGGCGTCGATGCAGTCGGGAATCGTATTGTACGGCTCGCGCGGCTCCGACGGAAACAGCGCCGCGACCGCCGCTTCGGTAAACGTCGCCTTCGGTCCTAAATAGCCGATTTTCATTTCGTTTGCCTCTCCCTTGCTTTAATACACTCCTGAACCGACAATTTCCACTTTTTCGACAAATTCAAGCCTTCTCAACTTCCCCAACAGGTCATCGATGTCTTCATGCATATCGTTCGTACTGACGGAAAGCGTCACGTTCGCCCGCCCTTGCAGCGGGATCGTCTGGTGGATCGTCAACACGTTGCAGCCGGCCGCCGCCACGACGCCAAGCAGCTGTGACAGCGTGCCCGAGCGGTCTTCCAAATGGAAAAACAACGTCACGATATTTTCTTTCGTCACCGCCTGAAACGGAAAAATGGCGTCGCGGTATTTGTAAAAGACGCCGCGGCTGATGTTCGCAAGTTGCGCCGCCTCGGCGACCGAGGCGGCTTTTTTCCGCTCAAGCAGCTGCTTAGCCAGCACGACTTTTTTCATCGCTTCCGGCAGGACATCTTCGCGCACCAAGTAAAATTTTTTCTCCACCGCACCTTCCCCCACTTTTTACCGTTCATCCCAGTCGTCGACAAACTCAAACTCGTAATCGAGCAGCCGGACGGTGTCGCCGTCTTGCGCCCCGCGCTCGCGCAGCGCATCGTCCACCCCCATGGCCCGCAGCTGGCGGGCGAAGCGGCGCACCGATTCTTCACGCGAGAAATCGGTCATTTTCAACAGCTTTTCGATTTTATCGCCAGATAGAATAAACGCTCCGTCGCTGCCGCGGGTGATCGTAAACGGCGGCTTCTCTTTCTCATACTTATAGACGACACGCTGCACAGCCGGCTCTTCCGGTTCATGGAGCGGGAACTCCGGCGTTGTTTCCAATAAATCCGCAATGGCAAACAAAAGCTCGCGCACCCCTTGCCTTGTCGCGGCTGAAATTGGAAAGACCGGCACCGCCTCGCCGACTTTCTCTTTGAAGCGGCGCAAGTTTTCTTCGGCACCTGGCATGTCCATTTTATTGGCGGCAACAATTTGCGGCCGCTCGGTCAAGCGCAAATTGTACTGTTTCAGCTCCTCGTTGATGACGACGTAATCGTCATACGGGTCGCGTCCTTCCACCGCCGCCATGTCGATGACATGGACGATGACGCGTGTCCGTTCAATATGGCGCAAAAACTGATGCCCAAGCCCCACCCCTTGATGGGCGCCTTCAATCAGCCCCGGCAAGTCGGCCATGACAAAGCTGCGGCCGTCTTCTGTTTCGACAACACCTAGGTTGGGCACAAGCGTTGTAAAATGATATTCCGCGATTTTCGGCCGCGCGGCGGAAACAACCGACAGCAACGTCGATTTGCCGACGCTTGGGAAGCCAACAAGCCCGACATCGGCAAGCAGCTTCAATTCCAAAATGACGTTTCGCTCTTCGCCCGGTTCGCCGTTTTCGGCGATTTCCGGCGCCGGATTGGCCGCAGTCGCGAACCGGGTGTTGCCGCGCCCGCCGCGCCCGCCTCTGGCGACGACAAACCGCTGTCCGGCTTCCGTCAAATCGGCGAGCACCTCATTTGTATCGGCATCGATAACGACCGTCCCAGGCGGCACTTTGACGAGCAGGTCTTCCGCATTTTTCCCATGCTGGTTTTTCGACATGCCGTTTTCGCCACGCGGCGCTTTAAAATGGCGCTGGTAGCGAAAATCCATTAGCGTTCGCAGCCCTTCGTCCACGACGAAGACGACGTCGCCGCCCTTGCCGCCGTCCCCGCCGGCCGGACCGCCTTTCGGGACGTATTTTTCCCGGCGGAACGCGACCATGCCGTTGCCGCCGTCCCCGCCTTTTACATAAATTTTCACTTGATCGACAAACATGGCTGTTCCTCCGATTCGCTTCCATCATGACAAAATGAGTGTAGCTAATATTTATTATTGTATACAGAGCCAATTCAATGCTGTCAATATGTGCTTACCAATAAGGCGACCCGGAGCCGAGCGGCAGCTCGAGCTCCACCGTCAATTCGTCCGCCCCGACAGCAAACGACACGAGCCGAAGCGGTGCTGATGGCTCACAGCGCTCGAGGCAGGCGCGAATGGCATCACCATCCCGCCATGCGCCGCGGCCGTCAAAAAAGAGCCCCACCCGCCCATCCGCAATCTCAATCGTCACGCATAAATGGTTTTCCGCCTGCTCATCGGCCTGCGCCTCAAGCAGACGAAAAAACCGGCGGCACCATTCGCTCAATTGTTCGTCATACGGCGACAAATCAGCCTCGCCGCCGACAATTTCATACTCAAGAAAAATCGGGTGCGGCTCCCAGTTGTACGTCATCATCAGCTCAGCAAACCGTTCGGCCTTTAAGTTCGTTAACCGCGTTTCCTGCTGCGCTTCGCCGATAATGCCGTTGATGATTTCTTGCACCCGCTCCACTTTATTGAGCGCCAAATGGCCTTTAATGAGCTGGATTTTGTTCAGCCAGTCATGGCGGGCATGGCGCATCACTTCGACGACAGTCCATCGCTTTTCCATGCAACGCTCCCCTATTCAATGCAGCGCAGCTTCCCGCGCCGCCTGTTGTTTCCTTCTCCCTTTTTAGAGAGGACAGTTTACTTTTACTATAGCATTTTCTGACAGCGAACGGGAGCGGTTTTTCGAGGGGAAAAAGAAAAACTCTAACCGCCACGGTTAGAGTTTTTCGAAACAATATTACGCTTCTTGACTGACCGGATAGACGCTCACGCGTTTGCGGTCGCGGCCGAGCCGTTCAAAACGGACGATGCCGTCGATTTTGGCGTACAGCGTGTCATCGCCGCCACGGCCGACGTTCAAGCCCGGATGGACTTTCGTTCCGCGTTGGCGGTACAAAATCGAGCCGCCCGTGACGAATTGGCCGTCAGCGCGTTTCGCGCCAAGGCGTTTCGCGATCGAGTCGCGGCCGTTTTTCGTCGAACCGACCCCTTTTTTCGAAGCGAAAAATTGCAAATCGAGTCTCAGCATGGCAGTCACCTCCTGCTACTTCCATGTTACACGGATGAATTTTCCGTAATCGCGTTCGATCGTCTTCAGCGAGACGACCATCGCTTTGAGCAAAAGCTGTACTTTTTCTGCCGTCGCTGCTTCTTCCAGCTTCGGAAGCTCACAGCGAAGATAGCCGCCGTCTTGGCCGAGCGACACATTCGGGCGGACGCCGGTGAGCTCCTCAATGGCGTTGATCGTGCCGAACGAAACCGCCGAAGCACCGGCGCATACAATGTCCTCTCCGCGTTTCGCAAAATGGGCATGCCCTTCCATCGTAAACGCGCGAATGCAGCCGTCCGCCTCCCGTTCAATCGTGACGCGAATCATCTTATGCGTTGATTTTTTCGATCACGACTTTGGTGTACGGCTGACGGTGGCCTTGTTTGCGGCGATAGTTCTTTTTCGCTTTATATTTGAAGACGATGATTTTCTTTTGCCGGCCATGTTTTTGCACTTTCGCCGTCACGGTTGCGCCTTCGACCGTCGGGTTTCCGATTTTCACCGTTTCCCCGCCGATGAACAACACTTTGTCAAACGTGACCGTATCGCCTTCATTGGCATCCAATTTTTCAATGTAAATTTCTTGGCCTTCTTCCACTTTCAATTGTTTGCCACCAGTTTCGATAATTGCGTACATGCATCGCACCTCCTTCATAATACTCAGACTCGCCAGCGTCAAGGCGGTTCCGGATGGAACGCTTCACAACCCGCGCTGAGCGGTTGTAGTACGGGTGCGTCTTTTTGCGACAGCCGCCCTCTTTTGTCCTTTCCGAAAGGGACAAAAAGTCTACAACGTCATTTATAATAACATAGAAACAGCCTATCGTCAACCACTATTTTCCCCACAAAAGCCAACAAAAAAGCGGCGGTCGCCGCTTTAATAAATGAGTGCACCTAGTGGCGCGTCGGTCCGCTTTTCCGCAAAAAACGCATGCAGCAGCTCATTTTCATCGAGCGTCATCCGCTCGCCGCTCCCGCCAGTGACCTCGATCGCATGCTTTTGTCCACGGTAAAAGCGGTGCAGCACGGCCGAGATGCGCTCCTCGGCGGAGGCGGTGATCGTCTGCAGCCTTGTATAGTCGCCTTTTTTTCCGTAATACCGTTCAAGCAAAAAGCGCATCACGATATACGGATGCTGCTTCCACTCCTGCCAGACGGCATGCGCCAAAAAAGCGGCGATCACCCACAACTCCAACTGGCGCGGCACCGCGACGAGCAAAAGGATCACGCCGGCAACGAGCATCGCCGCTGAGATGGCGACCATATTCCGGTGCGCCTCACTGAACGGGCGGCGATACGAAAGCAGCAAAAACAACAGTTTGCCGCCATCAAGCGGCCAAACCGGCAGCAGGTTCAGCCCGAAGACAGCAACGTTATAGCGAAAAAACAATTCCCAGCTCCCGTCATCCATCCAACCGGCCTTCCAGAAAAAACACGCTGCGGCCCCGAGCCAAAGATGCTGCGCCGGCCCGGCGAGCGTCACGATCCACTCCTCGCGAAACGGCCGGTTTCCATGCTCTTCCACTTCCGCTACCCCGCCAAACGGCAGCAGCAAAATCCGTTTCACCCGCCACGAAAAAAACGCCGCGGCCGCCGCATGGCCGAGCTCATGAACAAGGACGATAAAAAACAGCAAACAAAGCTGCTTAAAATGGGCGGTCAGCACCGCCATGCCGCCGATCAGCCATAACAACGGATGAACATGCAGTTTGCCAAGCAGCCCGATATACTTATTCAAAGGAGATCACCTGGATGGGGTCAATAAATTTATCTCCCTGCTTAATGGCAAAATAAAACAGCCCTTTTTGGTTATCCGTTTCGCTCGCTTGGACGGTGCCGATCTCTTTTCCCATTTCGACAAAATCGTATAGTTTCACCGATATCGTCCCTAAATGGCCATACCACGTCTCGCTGCCGTCGGCATGCTGAATGACGACTGTTTTCCCGAGATTCTCTTTCATGCCGGCAAAGGTGACGATCCCTTCTTTCATCGCTTCCACACTTTCGCCGTTTGCGGTTTCAATCATCACCCCTTGGCCATTTTTTTCAAAGCTCTCCAGCACGCGGCCGGATGCGGGCACCGCGTATGATGAGGCAGTTTTTGTTTCCTGTTCTTTTTTCGGTGCAAAAAAGGCGAGCGGCTCGCCAAACGTTTGTTCATACCAAGCCGAGACAGCGGCGAACTGAAATTCCGTCTCCATCGTCCGAGCGACAAACTGCCGGGCCGGCTCGAGCGAAGCGGACGGATGTTTGAACAAAATGGCGGTGACGAGCACAAGGCAAGCGGCGATGAGCGTTTGAAAAAGAAACCACTCTTTGCGGAACAGCGGGTGCGGCCCCGATTCAAACGAATAGCGGTCGTACGTAACGACCGGCAGCCCGTACCGCTCCTCATCAGCGGCGCTCCATCTAGATTCTTTTGGATCCTGCCCCTTATATTGACGTTCCCTTCTTCGTTTTTCAATGCGTTTTTTCATCTCACGGACGCGTCGATCCATACGTCCCCCCTCCACCTTTCTAACAACGTTTGTACTAGTTTATGAGACAACCCGTTTGAATATGAGCAGGCGTTTTTCGCGGCGCTGAATCTGCCCATCGATGCAGACGTGATCAGCCGCGGCGGCGAAAAATGATGGTTTGCGACTCAAAAGGCGGTGAAAAGCAGGTTTTTCGCACAGCTTGGCGGCGCTTGGCACAGACGAGGGGCAAAACAAAAAGGGCAATTTCCCTACCGGAATTGCCCTCATTCCTCTATTTCAGGCTAAATATTTTTCGAATCTTTGAGAACAACCCTTTCTCCTCTTCCTCAAGCGGCGGCAGCGGCACCGATTCGCCGAGGATGCGGCGGGCGATGTTGCGGTAAGCGATCGACGCCTTGCTGTTAGGGTCGAGCACGATCGGTTCGCCGCGGTTCGACGCTTTGATCACGTTTTCATCGTCGACAATAATGCCGAGCAGCTCGATCGACAAATGCATGACGATTTCATCGACATCGAGCATATCTCCGTTTTTCATCATATGGCTGCGAATGCGGTTGATGATCAAGCGCGGCGACTTGACGTGCTCTTCCGCTTCAAGCAAGCCGATGATGCGGTCGGCGTCGCGGACGGCCGACACTTCCGGCGTCGTGACGACGATCGCCTCATCCGCGCCGGCGACGGCGTTGCGGTATCCTTGCTCAATGCCAGCTGGACAGTCGATGAGCACATAGTCGTATTCTTGCTTCAGCTGCTCGATCAGCTCTTTCATCTGCCCCGGATTGACCGCCGATTTATCGCTCGTTTGCGCAGCCGGCAGCAAATACAAATGGTTCTCGAACCGCTTATCTTTAACAAGCGCCTTTTGCACGGTGCAGCGCCCTTCGACGACATCGACTAAGTCGTAAATAATGCGGTTTTCAAGCCCCAGCACAACATCAAGGTTGCGCAGCCCGATGTCCGTATCGACCAGGCACACCCGCTTCCCCAAAATGGCAAGGGCCGTCCCAAGGTTCGCGGTCGTCGTCGTTTTGCCGACGCCGCCTTTCCCGGAAGTGATGACGATCGCTTCTCCCACGGTCACATTCTCCTTTCTAAGCGCGTCAAATTCGGCCGCAAATGCATGAGCAGCTGCAAGCGGTCGACAACAATCTGGTTATGTTCATCAACATAAGCGCATTCCATTTCATTTCCTTCGTCCGTTTTGTAGTCGGGAGCGCGGTTCATCACATCTCCGATGCGCAGCTGCATCGGCTTCATCACCGACGCGGCGATGACAGCTTCTTTGTTCCCGCTATACCCAGCATGAGCAATGCCGCGCAAAGCGCCGAGGATGAAAATGTTCCCCCCGGCGATGACTGTTCCGCCAGGGTTGACGTCGCCGATCAGCAGCAAATCCCCTTCGACATGAAGCACTTGCCCGGAACGGACGATGCGCGGGACAGCCGAAATTTTCATTTTTTGCACCCATTCGAGCGCTTCCGCTTTCGATATGACATTGCTTTCGATTGAATCGACGACCAAGTTTTTGGAACGGCGGATGAGCGCGCGCAGCTCCTCTTCTTGTTCGGGCGTCAAGTAACGGTTCCCGACTTTGAGATGCACGGAGACGAGCGGACTGTTTGGCGCAACGCCGGCGCGTTTGATGAGCCGCTCTTCGATTTCTTTCAACAAGTCCTCGTACGAACAACGGTCATCCAACTGCAGCGTCAGCCCGTCTTTCGTCCCTTTAATCGTCACGTACTGCTGCTTTTGCTTTGCCACAACGTTCACCCCAACGAATAATTCTACAAAACGGGCCGTTTTTCCTCTTTTATTCTTCCTGCTCCGACCGGCGAATTTTTGCCATCCACCGTTCAAGCGGGTGCAAAAAGACGAGCAAAAACACGGCGTTTAACAGCAGCGTTGGCCATAAGCGGCGCCCCCAAAAGACGGCAAACGGCCAATCCGTCCGTCCGATCAACAGCTGGATGCCGTACACATAACTGTCAAGCACCGCGACAGCCAACAACGACAACAAAAAAAGAACGAGCCAGTTCTGGTGAAACCATCTCATCACTTTGCCCGCTCCATAGGCGATGAGCGCATAGGCAAACGCGTAAACGCCGAGCAGCTCCGTATAGACGCAATCATACAGAAACCCGAAAATAACCCCGTATCCCATCGCCCGCGTTCCGCCGAAGTGCACAGCCATCAGCACCAAAAAAATGAGAAAAAAGCGGGGAACAAAAAAATACCGGATGTATACATCGCCTTTCGGCCATACATCAACCAAAATGCTTTCACTGACAAAACATAACACCGCAAGGAAAGGGAGACGCCACTTATTCACTTTGCCTCCTCCTCTTCTTGCAGTGTTGCATCGATCGTCCGTTTCACAATCATAACGTCGTCCACATCGTACAAGTTGGCAAACGGCTTGACATAGATGACTTGCGTCAGCCCGTACTGATCCGGTTTGACTTCCGTCACTTCACCGATCGGCAATCCCTTTGGAAACACGCCGCCGAGACCGGAAGTCAATACTTTTTGCTTCTCCTTCACTTTGGCGTCAATTGGAATTTCGCCAAGGATCAGTTCGCGTCGTTTGCTGTCATACCCTTCAATTAAGCCGAATACATTTTCGTTTCCTTGGACATACGCGGAAATGCGGTTGTTTTGGTCAAGCGCGCTCAACAGCTGGACGGTGGATGTGAATTGGGAAGCATGCTGCACTTTGCCGACAAGTCCAGCCGGGGTAATGACGGCCATATCTTTTTTCACCCCGTGTTGCGCACCTTTGTTGACGATCACCGTCTCCCGCCAACGGTCTGGATTCCGTCCGATCACGGTCGCTTGAATGGGGATAAAATCGCGCAAACTCTCTTTTTTATCGAGAAGCGCCCGCAACCGTTCGTTTTCCTGGCGCAGCGACTCCACTTCGGCCTGCAGCGCCGCATACTCCTCAAGCCTCGCCTTCAGCAATTGATTTTCCTCATATGTATGGCGAAGGTCGCTCACATTTTCAAGGAAGCCCGCGACCACTTGCGCAGGCTTCCCGAACAGAAGCTGGACAAAGCCAACCGTGTCTTTCACAAACTGCTCCGGCCACGTCAGTTGCTCGCGGCTGCGCAGCGAAAACCCGATCAACATGACGAGAATGACGATGCTGACAAGCAAAAAAATGAGGCGCTTATTTCCGAAAAACTGTGGCATGCGTCGGCACCTTCTTGCTGTCAGCGATGGTCTCTCGCCTTGTTTTTGAACAAGTCGATGTGGTCGAGCGCTTTTCCTGTACCGATGGCCACGCAGTCAAGCGGATTTTCGGCGACGATGACCGGCATATCCGTTTCTTGGCTGATGACCTTATCCAAATTGCGCAACAAAGCTCCGCCGCCCGTCAGGACGATGCCGCGATCCATAATGTCGGCCGCTAGCTCCGGCGGCGTTTTTTCAAGCGTGTTTTTCACGGATTCCACAATGGCATAAACCGTGTCGCGAAGCGCCTCAGCCACTTCCTCGGCGCTGATTTCGATCGTTTTCGGCAAGCCCGTCAATAAATCGCGGCCGCGAATTTCCATGTTTCCGATTCCTTCCGGATTTCCGGCTGAACCGATTTCCATTTTAATCGCCTCGGCTGTCCGTTCGCCGATCATGAGGTTATACGACTTGCGAATGTATTGGATGATCGCTTCATCCATTTCATCACCGGCAATGCGAATCGACTGGCTCGTCACGATGCCGCCGAGCGAAATGACCGCCACTTCGGTCGTGCCGCCGCCGATGTCGACGACCATGCTGCCAGTCGGCTCCCATACCGGCAAGTTAGCGCCGATTGCAGCCGCAAACGGCTCTTCAATCGTATAGGCGTCGCGCGCTCCGGCCTGGCGCGTCGCATCGATGACCGCCCGCTCCTCGACCGCTGTAATGCCATACGGCACGCACACCATCACATACGGCTTGCCGGCAAACAATCCCTTCGTCTTGATGGCTTTGCGAATATAATATTTCATCATCGTCGCTGTCGTCTCATAATCGGCGATGACGCCGTCTTTCATCGGCCGCAGCGCCACGATGTTGCCGGGCGTGCGCCCGATCATGTTTTTCGCCTCGTTGCCGACCGCAACAATTTGCTTCGTGTCGCGCTGAATGGCGACGACGGACGGCTCGCGCAAGACGATCCCTTTTCCTTTGACATAAACAAGCGTGTTCGCTGTCCCTAAATCGATCCCAAGATCTTTCGTTCCAATCCCAAACATATCGTTGATCTTCCTTTCCGAAACGAAATGCGTATTATCATTTTTCTATTGGCCAAATTGGTCGGATGTCAGTCATTTATAAATTGTACAGCACCGCCTAAACGGATTCGGAAAAACTCATAGTTGATATTATAACTGATTCGACAAAAAATGAGAACCGTTAGACATAGCCTTTTTCTTTCAGACTGATGAATTTTTGATCGCCGATGATAAGATGGTCCAACAGCTCAATGCCGATAATGCGGCCGCATTCCGCGAGCCGTTTGGTGACATCGATGTCTTCGCGGCTTGGGGTTGGATCACCGGAGGGGTGGTTGTGCACGCAAATGACAGAGGCGGCGGATCGTTTGATCGCCTCTTTAAACACTTCGCGCGGGTGGACAATTGAAGCGTTTAAGCTGCCGATGAACACCGTTTTGCGATAAATAACTTGGTTTTTTGTATTCAAATAAATCGCAACAAAATGTTCTTGCGACAAAAACCGCATATCTTCCATCACATATTTGGCTCCGTCCTCCGGGCAGCGGATCACATAGCGGTCGTTATAGCCGGATTGGTGGATGCGGCGGCCGAGTTCCAACGCCGCCAAAATTTGCGCCGCTTTTGTCGGCCCGATTCCTTTAATATTCGTCATTTCTTCCACTGTTGCGTCTTTGAGCAGCCTTAGCCCTTCAAAGTGGCGAAGGAAGCGTTGGGCAAGCTGCACGACCGACTCGTCCTTCGTTCCGGTGCGCAACAAAATCGCCAGAAATTCATGGTCTGCCAAGCTTTCCGGCCCCGACGACAACATCCGTTCGCGCGGACGGCTGTCTTTCGGCACATCGCGGATCATCCACGCCATTGTATTCCTCCCTTTTCGTATTTTTGTTCGACCAAACGGCTGGCGCGCTGCAGGCGCCCAGCTGCTTGGCCACATCGCGTCCCCATGCCGTCTCGCGGCCATGGCGAAGCCCCAGACTGAACATCCTTTGCTGAAACAATCACGTCTCCATTCCGTAAGGCGGCCATCCAAGCCGGCGCAGCTCCCGTGCCGTCCGCGACAGCGGCAAGCCGACGACCGTCAAATAATCCCCCTCAATCCGCCTGACAAACAAGGCAGCCCGTCCTTGAATGCCGTACGCCCCCGCCTTGTCCATCGGCTCTCCGGTGGCGATGTAGGATGTGATTTCCTCATCGCTCAACTCCCAAAACGTCACCGCTGTTTTTTCAGCGAATGACACAGTCTTCCCGTGCGGCGCCGCGATCGCGACACCGGTCCAAACATCATGCGTTCGTCCGGACAAAAGCCGCAGCATGTCAAACGCTTCTGTTTCGGTGCGCGGTTTTCCCAACAAGCGTCCGTTGCACACGACGATCGTGTCGGCGCCAAGAACGAAGGCACCGGGCGCAGACGGCGCAACCGCTCCCACTTTCCGGCGGGCCAGCAATTGAACGGCTGCGTCGGGCGGCATTCCGGGGGGGATCGTCTCATCGGCCTGGCTTTCCTGCACGTCAAACGCCCAGCCGGCCAGCTCGAGGATTTGCCTGCGGCGCGGGGAACGAGAGGCAAGCACGAACCGTGGGGGCATCGTCATTCTCCTTTCTTCGTTTCGGTTCGGAAGATTCATTTGTATCGTAGCAAATTTTGCGGTGAAAGGCAATTTCTGCAGGTGGGCGAAAAAACAAAAAACGGAGCCGTTCAGCTCCGCAGCGGAACCAACTCCATGTAAACGGCAAGCGCCTCAAGCAGTAGCTGCTGGGTTTTGTTCAGCAGCTCTTTTTCCTCCCCCTCCTTGTAGGCAACAAGCGCCAAATACGCCTGCTTCAGCGACTCGGCATATTTCTTGACCGTGTTGTCGTTGGGTGTTTCGCTTTTTTCAAACGAGCCGTACACCTTGCTCAGCGCCTTCCATTCCCCGTCGCTCACATCCTTGCCGGCGAGCAAAGCGGCGGAAACTGCTGCCATGCTTTTGTATAGCGCCTCTCCTTTTTGGACGATATCCGACCGGCGCGCCTTCGTGTCGGCCGCAAACGACAGCTCCTTTACGTACGTGCTCGGCACCGCTCCTCGGTATTGGTCGTTGACCGCCCGCAGCGCTTCCTTATCCGCGCCAACCGCAATATAGAGAGCCGCCGGCTGTTTTCCAGCCACCACGACCGGCACGTCGGCCTGTCGAATCGATTCGGCTGCCCGCGCCGCCGAATCCGCATTTGAGTAGACGCCGGCCTGAATGACAGCGACCGAAAACGGGGCGGGCAACTCGCTTTCCGCACGTCCTCTGCCCGAAACCGCTCCATCCTCCGTCAGTTCTGTCAACGCTTCCGCCGCCGGCGATGGCTCCGCTTTTTCCTTCGGGACAAGACGAAGCATCACCATGCCAAATGCCATGCCGACAAGCGCCGCGACTGCCGCCGCGAGAAACAGCGGCTTGACGTGCGACGGCAGCCACGGCCGGCGCGTTTTGCCGACTTTCTTCTTGGGGACTGCCTCTGAAATGGAAAAGATCGGTTCATCATCTTCCATAGCGGCAGCCCCCTCCTTTTCAGCAACGGCCATCACTTCTGTTTCCGTTTCTTGTCCGCCGTTGCGCCCGCAATCCGTTGCGTCTCCACCGTCTGGAAGGCTGCCCCCCTGCCGAGGGCTGAGCGAAAGATATCCGACCGAGGTTCCACCAACGGAAGAAGCGGCCGGCGAAGCCGCTCTGTGCTTCTGTCCGCTGGGTTCATCCTGTTGCTCGTCCGATGGTTGTTCAATGGTAAACGGCCGCGATTGTCCGTTAATGTTCACCGTAATGCCCGGACGCTGCTTGTCCATTTTGCCACCGTCCTTTTTCACACTTCGATTTCTTTCGCCTATCTTACCATAAAGAGAAAAAAAAAGAACAAGACATTTGTCGCCTTGTTCCTGCTTCTTTTCTTCATTTTCCGACATTATCGGTCACGAATCATCTCCGTCCCCAGCGCTTCGACAGGAATCGGCTGCTCGCGCCCCTCATAGGTGCAAAGCTGCTTTGTCTCACCTTTCAAGCAGACAGCGTACTCAATCCCGCCGTCTTCCCGCTTTGTGGCAAGCACGTACGATGGATTTGTTTCCGGCGGCAATACATTTCCGGTAAACGGATCTTCGATTGGATCCAACAAACCGTTGCCCACCAATTCGCCATACAACAATATGGCAGAAGAACGGGCTGGCAAAAACTCCACTTTTTCCACGCCGACATACAGCCGCGCCGCTTCATATAGTCCATACGCATTGGAAACAAACGCCCGCTCGCGCGCACGGTCGATCACCGTCCACATAGCAAGACCGACGATCATCGCCACCATGCCGATGATCACAAGCACAGCCAACAGCTCAATGAGGGTCATTCCCCTCTTCATGCGAATGAGCATATCGGACTTCCACCATCCTCTCTATCGGTCCGAAGACGGCGCCACCTCCACGAGCGGATTGTCTTTACCGCTTGGCGGAGGGACATCGCGGATGGGAATGAGCTGCTTCCATTTCTCAAGCTGCGGCGCGTAAAAGGCGCGGACATTGATGGAATAGGCGAGCGGTTGCACGTCGACAGCGGTGGACGTCAACTCCGGCGGGCCGGTAAACGTCAATCCTTCCACCGCCAAAATGCGCTCAGAGTGCTCAAGCACCTCTAAAAACCGTTCAAGCTGATAATAGGAGGGAGATTCCACCGTCAATTGGGCGGTAATAGACTGGATGCCGCTTGGAGGAATCAACGCCTTGTCTCCGGGCGCCTTGCTTTCCGCTCCATTCGCGTTCCCTTGCGAAGGAGATTCTCCGGTTCCTTTCCCTTCAGCGAAGCTGACGCTCAATAGCCGGCTGTCAGAAATATATTCCGCTTTTTGAAACGCCAGTAACAGTTGGTCGGCGAACGGGCGCACCGGCACTTTCCTCTGCAAAGCCGCCAGGCTCTCTGCCGTTTCTTCTCGATTCCCCGCCGCCTGCTTTTTCATTGCAGCCAACACGTTTTTCTCGCTTTGTACGACCGCCTCGAGCCGATCCATTTGTTCGTAGCGCGGCATGAGCACAAAAACATAGAAAGCGGCAAACAAAAGAGCGGCAAGAAGAAACACCCCGGTAAACACGAGCGGCCATTTTCCAAAACGGCCCATCATTCGTTGTCCCCCTCTTTTCCTGTCGGCTGAAGTTCCAGTTCATATTGCGCGATATACCGCGGCACGATCGTTTCCCCCTCTGCCCCGCCGCTTTCGCCGCTGGCCGAGATGCCGGTCAATTTGACGGCTTTGACCAAATGAACTTCCTCAAGCCGATCTAAATAATAGGCCGCTTCTTCCGCCGCATCAAACTGCACTGTCATCGTCACCGTCTTTTGGCCGGCATACGAAAAGTTCATGATAAAGCCGCGCTCCGGCAGTTGTTTGGCCAACGCACGCAACAGCGGCACCGTTTTGAGCGGATAACGGTTCGCCCATTCGACCGCTTTAGCAAGCTCTTGCTCAGCTTGCTGCTGCTCCGTCGTTTTTCCCTTCGCCTCCATCGCCGCCTGCTCGGCGCGCACTTGCCGAAGCTCCCCTTCAAGCGCCGCGAGCCGTTGATTCGCACGCTCCATCAGCCAGTAGCCTCCCCCAGCGCCAAGCAGCAGAAGAAAAACCGCGAAGGCCGCCAGCACGGCGCCCGCCGCACGGCGCGGCTCTTTGCGCGGCAGCAAGTTGATGTCAACGATCATGGTCAGCCATTCCTTCTTTCAACGCCAATCCCCAGGCGAGATGATAACGGTCCGGCAACGGATCAAGCGAGCGAGAAAGCCGCTCCGGCGGCACATCAAGCCGCTCTGACATAACGGCAAACAAATCGTCAAGCCGCGGATGGTCGCCGGTGAGGAAGAGGCGCGTAATTTGCTGTTTTCCTTGCTGGATGGAAAACGAATAAAAGCTCATCATCCGCTCGATTTCCTTATACACCTCCGCAAACGGGTCAACGATCGGCATCGTTCGCTCCCCGGGCGCCTCAAGCGGCACATGGCGCATAAACTGCGGCAAATGGCGGTGGAAGACGCTCAAATTGACAGCCGATTCGTCAAACTGGACAAGCAAAATGTGGTCGTCCGCCGCGGCTTGTCCGGCAACAAAAAACGGGCGATAGGCGCAAAGCGGGGACACATCGGCCGCCACCGGGCGCAGGCCTGCGTCTTCCAAGAGCGCCGCATATTCGGCCACCGCCTCTTCCGGCGCGGCAAACAACAGCACGTTCAGCACCTCGTTTGTTCTCTCGGCCACGACGTAGTCAAACACCGGATCGGCGAACGGAAGCGGAATCGATTCACCAAGCTCCATAAACAAATAGCCGCGTATGTCCTCGTCCGACAAATGAGCGGGAAGCGGCAAATGGCGGATCATCACAAACGGATCGGGAACGACAAAGCGGACACGCCGCCCGTCAAGTTTCCATTCGTCAACACATTCGTCCAAAATCATCGCCAACGTTTCCCGATCGGCGATTTTTCCATCGTGAATGATGCCGGGCGGCAAGGCTCGCTCGCCCCATCGCCTCGCCTCGGGCGGCTGCCCCGGCTTTGCTTCCACATAGCGCAGGACATGATCTTTGATGATGATGTTCGCCTGTTTCGCCTTTCGCCGCCATAACGCCATCTTCATTCCGCTTCCTTTCTGCCGTCTTTACATCATGAGTGAAATATACGCGCGCACGATCGCTTCTCCGAAGAAAAACGCGGTCAACGCCCCGAGTGCGATCGCCGGCGCAAACGGCATCGGCTTGCCGCGCCGCACGCGGCCCAACGCCATGCCGACAAGCCCGATCACCGTTCCGTACAACGTCGCCAAGAAAAACGCGAGCAACACCATTTTCCAACCGAGCACAAACCCAAGCACGGCAAACAGCTTCACATCGCCGCCGCCCATCCCGCCTTTGGACAAAACGGCGATCAGCCATAAAAGCGAAAATCCGACCGCCGCCCCAAGGAGCATATCGGCCCACGGCAAAAACGGAATCACAAGCCGCTCAACCAAAAACAAACCGACAAACACCAAAAGCACCCGGTCGGGGATGAGCATGTAGCGAAGATCGGAGACGACAATGATGGCAAACAAGCTGATCAACGTCCACGCCACAACGAGCCGCCCGCTCCAGCCGACCCACATCGGCGCGGCCATAAACAAGGCAGCGGTGGCCAATTCCATCGCCGGGTAAAGGGGAGAAATGCGCCCCCCGCACCCTTTGCACCGCCCGCGCTGTACGACATACGACACAACCGGAATGAGCTCCCCCGCCGATAGCGTCCGTCCGCACGCCGGACAATGCGACCGCGGCCTGATGATTGACTCCCCGACCGGCACCCGCAGCCCGACAACGTTGAAAAATGAGGCGAGGAGGAGGGAGAAGAGAAAAATAACCATAGCAATCATAATGAGACACCAATAAACCCAATTTTTAGGTGTGATATTATTTGCTTAGTTCTTCTTCAGATGCAAGGCCGTCGTTATTTGTATCTACAAGACCTACTGAATCGTGTTCTTTTAAATAATACGTATACTTACCTGAATTCCCCTGATGTACTTCTACTTCATATTGTCTATCATCTACGCTATCTAAATAGTCATTTAAATCTGTTTGGTCTAGCGTTTGAATTGAACTGTTGGCACTATCTGGTGTAAAACTATTAGCTGTCATATACATCTTAGCTGCATTGATAATTTGAATTCCCTCAGCAATCTTTGCATCATTTTTTGACTTATTAATAATTCCCCCAATGCTCGGAATCGCAATCGCCGCGATAATCCCTAAAATGACGATGACGGCGAGCAGTTCGATGAGCGTCAAGCCGCGCTCGTTTTTCAACACCCGTTTGAACATAGTTCCCTCTCCCTTTCTTTCATTTTTATCCTGTTTTACCTATTATTCTACAACATAGGAAGAAAAATAGAAATATATTCTTATTTTATTGTTGAATATGGTTGAAAATATCATACATCGGCACGATGATCGAAGTGACGATCGTCCCGACGACGCCGGCGAGAAGCACGATCATAAGCGGTTCGATGAGCGATTTCAATCGGTCGGTGGCCGCATCGACTTCCGTTTCGTAAAAATCGGCGACTTTGCCGAGCATGGCGTCAAGCGCACCGGTCTGTTCGCCGATCGTGATCATTTGCGCAACAAGCGGCGGAAACGCCCAATGGCGGCGGAGCGGCTCCGAGAGCGATTGCCCGCGCTCGAGGGAGGTTCGCGCTTCAGCCAGCACAGATGCGATCACTTCATTTTCCACGACGCGCCCGGCGATAGAAAGCGCCTCTAAAATCGGCACCGAGCTTGCAACAAGCGAGCTGAGCGTCCGTGTCAGGCGGGCGAGCGCCGCTTTTTGCACGAGCGTGCCGAACATCGGCATCCGCAGGGCGGCATAATCCAAATAGTACTTCGTTGTCTTTTGCCGCCGAAGAACCACAAACGATGCGTACACGCCGGCAAAAAGCAGGACGACGGCCCACCAATACCGCTGCATCACACTGCTTGCTTTGAGCACAAACTTCGTAATCGCCGGCAGTTCAGCGTGGAACTCGGCGAACATCTCGACAAACGTTGGCACAACGGCGACAAGCAAAAAAATGACAACCGCGGTGGCAACGATGGCAACAGCAATCGGATAGGTGAGCGCCGAGGCGATTTTTTGCCGCGTCCGATGCATTTTTTCAAAATGATCGGCCAAGCGGTCAAGCGTCTCGTCAAGCGTCCCGCTCGCTTCACCGGCGCGCACCATGTTGACAAACAGCGGCGGAAAGATGCGCGGATGATTCGCCGCTGCCGCTGAGAGCGGGTTCCCGCCGCGCAATGACTGTTCGATGTCAAGAAGCGTCTTAGCGAGCGGCTTGCTTTCCGTTTGCTCCGCCAAAATGCGGATCGAATCGACGATCGTCACTCCGGCGCGCACAAGCGTTGCGAACTGGCGCAAAAAGATGACAAAGTGCTGCAGTTTGACGGCGCGGCCAAACGAAATTTCTTTGTTCCATATGGACGGCGGCACTTCGGCAAGCGCCAGCAGGCGAATTCCTTTTTCCCGAAGCTTTGCCGCCGCCTCGCGCCGCGAAACGGCAGTGATCACCCCAGCTTTTTTCCGTCCGCTTCGGTCGCGCCCCTCGTACTTAAACTGCGCCATCGTCCCCACGCTCCCCCGCCAAATACACTTCAGCCGCCAGCGGATCGATGCGTCCAGCGGCTGCAAGTTCCTTAACGCTCATTTCCATCGTCTGCATGCCGAGGCTGCGGCTCGTTTGCATAATGTTGATGATTTGATGTTCTTTTTCGTTGCGGATTAAGTTGGCGACGGCCGCATTGTTCACTAAAATTTCCAGCGCTGCCGTCCGCCCGGTTTTGTGTCTGTTTGGAAACAAGCGCTGAGCGATGATGGCCACGAGCACGGAAGCAAGCTGCAGCCGGATTTGCGCCTGCTGGGCCGGCGGAAAGACGTCAATCATCCGCTCAATCGCCGCCGGCGCGCTCGCCGTATGAAGCGTGCCAAGCACTAAATGGCCCGTTTCCGCGGCGGTGATTGCCGTTTGGATTGTTTCCAAATCGCGCATTTCCCCGACTAAAATGACGTCTGGATCTTGACGAAGCGCAGCGCGCAATCCGGCGGCAAAACTGCCAGTGTCGAATCCCACCTCGCGTTGGTCGATGATCGATTTCCCGTGTTTATGCAAATACTCGATTGGATCTTCCAGCGTGATGATATGTTTCGACATCGTTTTGTTCATATAGTCGATCATCGCCGCCAATGTCGTCGATTTGCCGCTGCCGGTCAGTCCGGTGACAAGCACGAGTCCGTGCTGCTTTTCGGCGATGCGCTTTAAAACATCCGGCAGGCCAAGTTCCTCCAGCGTCGGGATGCGCACCGGGATGAGGCGCACGGCGAGCGACACGCATGACCGCTGTTTAAACACGTTTAAGCGAAAGCGGGAAACGCCGGCAATGCCATACGAAAAATCAAGCTCTCCGGTTTCCTGAAACTGCTGCCAAAGCGGCGCCGGAATGACGGCTTTCGCCATTTGCTCTGTTTCCTCCGGGTGCAGGCGCTCATGGCCGTAAGCTCTCAACTCCCCGTTCACGCAAAAAATCGGCGGCGCGCCGACGGTCAAATGCACGTCGGAAGCGCGGCATTCAAAGGCCGCGCGCAATAACGCCTCAAGCTTTTCCTTCATCCGTCTCACCCATCAATGCAAAATGGCCACTTTCAGCACTTCTTCAAGCGTGGTCAACCCTTGCTTCACTTTCAACAGCCCATCATCCAGCAAAAAAATCATTTTGTTTTGCAGGGCAAGCTCTCGCAATTTCGAAAACGGCTCGTTGTTTAAAATGACGCGCCGCATCTCATCGGTGACAATAAGCAGCTCGTGAATCGCCAGCCGTCCGCGGTAACCGGTCATGTTGCACATCGGGCAGCCGCGGCCGCGGACAAGTTGATGAACCTCAATGCCGCGGCGGGCGAAAATGTCCCGCTCCCGCTTCGTCGGCTCATACACCTCTTGACAGTCGCGGCAGACGCGGCGCACAAGCCGCTGCGAGACAACGCCGGCGAGCGATGTGGCCACTAAAAACGGCTCAATCCCCATATCGATCAGGCGGGTGATCGTGCTTAATGCATCGTTCGTATGGAGCGTGCTCAACACTAAATGACCGGTGAGCGAAGCGCGGATCGCCACTTCCGCCGTCTCGCGGTCGCGAATCTCCCCAACCATGATGATGTTCGGGTCTTGACGCAAAATCGAGCGGAGCCCTTGGGCGAACGTCAAGCCGACATTCGGGTTGACTTGAATTTGGTTGACGCCTTCGATCTGATATTCGACTGGATCTTCAATCGTAATAATGTTCACGTGCTCGCTGTTTAAATGGTTGAGCGCCGCATAGAGCGTCGACGATTTCCCCGAACCGGTCGGTCCGGTGATCAAGACGATGCCGTTCGGCCGCTCGATCAAGCGGATGAACCGATCTAAATTGACCGGGTTGAAACCAAGTTTATGAATATCGTTTAACGCTGCGCCCAAGTCGAGGACGCGCATGACGATTTTCTCACCGTATACGGTCGGCAGCGTTGAAACGCGCAAATCGACCGGATGAAAATCGATGTCCATTTTGATCCGCCCGTCTTGCGGCACACGGTGTTCGGTGATGTCCATATTGGCCAAAATTTTAATTCTCACCGTCAACATGCTTTGCATATGTTTCGGCAGCGCGCGTTCGGTGCGAAGCAGGCCGTCGATCCGATAGCGGATGAGTACTTTCGTCTCCTGTGGATCGATATGAATGTCGCTCGCCCGCTGTTCAACAGCAAGCTGCAAAATTTGGTTCACCAAACGAACGATGGGAGAATCGTCCTCAGCAGCCCGCTCGTCGTCGCGCACCTCAGGCGGCGGCGTTTGCAAAAAATCCTCAAATGCTTCGTCGATGTCGTAATATTTATTGATCGCCCGCAAAATATCGTCTTTTGAAGCGATCGCCGTTTCAATTTGAAACCCGGTCGACAGGCGCAAATCGTCGATGGCAAAAAAGTCCATTGGATCGGCCATGGCAACGAGCAGCCGATCGCCTTCCACCTTGAGCGGCATGACCATATGGCGGCGGGCAAACTCTTTCGGCACGAGGTTTGTCGCTTTCGGATCGATCGGGTACTGGTACAAACTGACGTGCGGAATGCCGAGCTGAAACTCGAGCGCCTCAATCAGCTGCTGTTCCGTGATGTAGCCGCGCTGCAACAAGGCGTCGCCAATCTTTTGCCCGGGCGCCTTCTCGCGCAGCGCCTCGGCCAGCTGACTTTCGGTGATCAACCCCGCTTCGACAAGCAAATCACCAAGCCGTTTCCGTTCCTGCTTTTTGCTCATTTTTCCTTCCCTCCGCCCGCATCCGTCTTCTCTTCACTGCCAGCGGCGGGGGCCGATTCCCCGTTGCCCGCCTCATCGCCTTTCTTTGACGCGGTCCCGCTCTCTATATTCCCACCGCTGTTTTCCGCAGTCGAATTCGGTTGGTTCGCCGCTCCGTTGTTTTCCGTTACCCCATTCGCCGGCTCCATCGTTCCGCCTTCTCCGTCGCCGCTTTGCCCAACATTGCCTTCCGGCACTTCAAGGCCGCGCACGTGAATCGTATACGTTGGCGGATAAAAATCTTCGCTCACCGTTTCTTTGCGCACGAGCCGATCGCCGTCGCGCACTTCGCGTTCCACCGTCACAACCATCCCCGGCCGCCCGATCTGTTCCGTCCTCTTCTCGCCCGGCGCCAGGCGCGCGTCATAGCGGACGATGACACGCGGTTCGATAGACTCCGCCTCGCCTAGGCGAATGATATATTGATAGGCAAACGGCAACCCGATAATGGCAACACGCACCTTTCGTCCATCATGCCGGAGAAGAAGCGTGTAGTCGGTCGTGTTGGGGTTGAACCATTCCAAATCGCGGCCGCCGCTAATGGCCGCCTCAAAACCGGGCGTCACTCCATCCGGCAACATACGGCTCGTATAGCGCTCCACGACAGTGAAATTGGTCGCCAGCACCGCCCGGTACACCGCTGAAGCGATCGCATCGGCCGCTTCATCGGACAAATCGGCCTTCACCTTTTTCATATAATCGCCAAACGAAAACAGCTGTTTCGCTTTAATCACCGCGCGCCGCTCGCCAGACAACAAGCGAACGGCCGAAGAGTCAGGCACCGATGCGGCCGCTTCGCTGACGACCGGCTGCCGGCCGTTTGCCAACGATATGTAGCGATCCAAGTCGATCGGAGATGATGGCTTTTGCAGCTGAGCCGCCTGTCCCTCTAAATCCGCCCCAAGCTTCTTGATGTCAAGCGCCGATAACGCCGCTGGAGGAACGATGGCTGCCGCCGCTTGGAGGCATTTTTCTAAATCAGCGATCACAAACAGCGGCGTGCGCCTCCCGTCGACAAACCGCTTCGTGCTCTCGGCAAGACGAAACGCAAACGCATCCGCCGGCAGGTCAATGCGCTTTTCTTGGTACTGAAAAGAAATGGAAGCGGTCGCCCGCCACTCGTTCACCCGCTCGACAACCGCCTCTCGGGCTCTTTCCGGCGTCATGCCGGAGAGTGACACCGGACCGACCGCCGTGCCCGGGCCAAGGCGGCCGTCATCCGGGGCTAAAACATCATAGGCGAGGGTGCCCAGATGCGAAAAAGCGATAAAATAAACGGTGCAAACAGCCATGACAACAAACAATTTCCACGCGGCAGCCTTTTTCACCGCCGACCCTCCTCCATTACGCCTCCACATTCATCGAGACATCGACGATGACGCTTGGCCCCGCCTCTTGCGCCTTGCGCACATCCTCTTCGCCAAGCAGAGTGCCCGCTTTAAACAGCAGGCGGCCGTCTGCATCATAAATATCTTTTGTCAGCCGTTTTCCGGCCAACAGCGCAACTTGTTTTTCCCTCAGCGACTGCAGCGCTTCAACATTTTCCGCGCTTTCGGCCATCGCCTCCATTTGCGCGGAAACGTCCTCTTCCGCCATAACGCTGGTTGGCTCGATGCTCTCTGCCTTCAACAACTGCGCCGGGTCATCAAGAAGCGATTCGTTTGCTCCGTCGTTGATGATCAAAATATCTTTGCCGTACGTCAACACTTCCGAGGCCGGCAGCACCGCTTCCCCTTTCTCGAGCTGAAGAGCGATGCCGACAATATCCCCTGACTCTTCATCAACGAAAAACTCGCGGGCTTCGCCGAGCAGCTGCCCTTTGCGCGTGATGGCTTTCGTATTTTTAATCCGGATTTGCTTATTGACGAGCTGATTGGCGATCGGAATTTCCGAGAGGTCAATTACATCGTGTCCTTGCTCCACCGTCACAGCAAACTCGCCGATGCCGACGACTTTTTTAAACGGAATCGCCTTTAAACTGAGCTGCACATCGTCTTGTTCCACGGTCAAAAAATCGATCGATCCTTTGTCCGGGTTGATCACCAAACTTTTCACCGTGCCGATTTGTGCACCGTCAGCAATGCTGATGATCGGCAGTCCAATGATTTGCGCGCTAGCTTTCATCTTGTTCACCCCAACTATTTAGTGTTGCGGCAAACTGCCGCCAAAGCGCCAACTCTTCGGCCACAGCCGGATAGGCACGAAAACGGTCAGCGAGCTCCTCAAGCCACGCTGCGAGCTTGCCGTACTGTTGTTCTACTACATAATGTTCCATTAACAAACGGGCCAATACGTAATAGTCGCGGTCAGAAAGCGGAGCGTCCAAACAGCGGCGGATGCAGCGTTCGTAATCGGCGGCGCCCAAACGACGGCGGTTGAGGCGCAATTCAAGAACGACCGCCTGCACGACTTCCGGACCGATCATTCGCGCTGGCCGTTCGCTCTCTTCCTCCCGCCGGCTTTCCGTTTGCCCATCTTCTTCCGGCTCTCGGCGCTCGGTTGATTGTTCGCCTTCCGACCGGCCATGCTCCGCTCGTTGCCCTTCCTGCCTGTCAGGCTCTGCTTTCATCGCGTCCTCCTGACGGGGCGGTTCGGCAGCCTCGTCCGTTTCCGGCAGCGAACAGTCGACAATACCCGTATTGCTTCTTCCAAAAGCGCCCCTTCACGCGGCATTGCCTGGCCGGAAGGCAGCCCGTTTTCTACAGCAGAAACGCCCGCCGAGCTAGAAGACATGAACGCGGAAAGTTGCCCCTCCTCTTCTTCATGGCTGAGATCAAGCGCCTGCAACAGGCCGCGGCCGTCGGCGGCCGCTCCCTCCTGCAGCACCGCCGCTTCGATGTCTGGCGTCATCGAGACAGGTAGCTCATCGAGCCAATCGCGCAGACGGCGCGCCGGCTCAACATTCAGTCCGCCACCGTCACCCGTCATGGCGGTCGGCTCTACTGCATCCAAATCCAAGGCGGACAACTTCTCCAGCTCCACACGATCCGAATCCAACGGAAAAAACTCCTCTTGCTCGGCATCGTCTCGGTCCACGGAGCGCATTTTTTGCTCCACATCGGCCGAATCCAACGAAAGCAGCTCCTCCGGCTCGGTTTGATCCGCTCCGGGATCGGAAGCGGCTTCCTCTATGCCATCCATCGATCGAAGCAAGAAAGCAGTCTGTTCTTCCCAGGGCTCCTCGCTGGATTTCGGCGCCCGCTCCGTCTCTCCCGAAGCTGCTTCCGACGCTGCAGGCGACGCTCCTGAAGCGGTGTTACCGGTTTCCTGCACGTGCGATCGCAACGCCTCCCCACCCGAGTCAGCGCCTTGAAATTCCCTAGAAGCGCCGTTTTGTCCAAAAGCTGCCGGCCAGGCCGAATCGACTAGATTTTCCGTTGCATTCTGGACCATCGTCCCATACCTATCGCCTACTGCCGTCCGGTCGCCACTCCCTTTCCATCCTCCCTTTCTCCGTTCCCCAGCTTCCTCCGTCTCCACCGACCGGTAAAGAAGCGGACCGAACCAACGATCAAGCAAATACGAGCCCGCCAACAGCAAAAGCCCGACGAGCAGGACGATTTGCCATAACGGAATCACCGATTCGGCCAACTGCGCCAGCCCCGCAGCCAAAAAGGCAGCCGCCACCACCGCCGCGCCCCCGGCCCTGCTGAAGCCAAGCGGCAGCAGCCAAACGGCCAACAGCGCCACTATGAATGCAACAACGTAAACAACCGCCTCTTTCCACATGCCCACCCGTTCCTTCCCGGCGTATCATTGGCAATAACGCGACAAATATGCCATTGCTCGTTCTCTTATCCTAAAATTCTACATGGTTCAACTCGAAAATATTGTATAATAAAGTTACATATTTTGAAAGAAGGTTATGACAAATGGCGGGAAGCAATTTTCCTCTTCCTAGTCGTCAAGCAGGATTTACGTTGATCGAAACGTTGCTGGCCATCACTCTTTTATCGGGCGTCGCGATCGGTTTGTTTTACTTTTTCACGAATGCGATGATGCATACGTCTTACAACCAAGGTCGGACGGTGGCCGTCAACGTCGCCCGCGGCGTCGCTGTCTATTTTGAAAAAAACGCAGATTTCTCACGGCTAAAAGAGTATATGGAAGACCATCAAACACCGTTTCTTGAGCTAACAAAAGACAATTGCGGCAACGAATCGTTGGCGGCGCTGTTTTTTCCCGGTGAATCTGGCCAACTGCATACGGTATGTGAAGCGCAGTTCGCCCCGAAAATCAACAATGTCCGTTACGAAGCTTCCGTTTACCTTGTCCGATACGACAAGGAGGCATGGGATGCATTCACTTCATCGTCGGAATTCGCTTCCTTGCCTGCGCCGCTGCAGGCGCGCATCCGCGCTGAAACGGAAAAAGCAGCCGAATCAAACGCCGGCGGCTACATGATCAAATTATACACCTCCGTCCGTTGGGACGAGCGCACGAACGAGACGGCGTGGGTCGAAGGAGTGATCACCGATGAAACGATCCGCTAGAAGCGAAGCCGGCATGACGATGATCGAGCTGTTGGCCGCCGTTTCCATTTCTTTGCTCATCATCGGCGCTATCTACACGGTGTTTTTAACCGGCATTCGCGCCTACGAGCGCATCGGCATCGAAAACGACTTGCGCAGCGAAGCGGACTACACCATGGCCCGAATAATGAACGAGCTGTACACGCTCTCTCCAGATGGAATGGAAAGTCAAGAGGAAAACACGCCGTTAACGGCCGTCACCTTTGTGAAAAACCAAGAATTCAAAGCCGATGCGGACACCGGGCTTGTCTCCCGTGAAGAGAAAAAGCCGGAAAGCATCGAGCGGATGACGCTGTCCATCCAAGACGGCGCGCTCGCGATCAATGGCGAAACGATCACCTCTTCCCGCTTTTTGCTGGGCGACTCTTCATCGTTTTCATTCCGTTGCGCACGAAAAGAAGGCAACCTGTGCCGCAGCGGCGTCATGACGATCCGTCTCATTGTCTCCGACCGTCGACACGCCGACCCGAGTGGTTGGCTGTATGTGCCGCCGTTTACATTGACAACGGAATTTGGTTTTTAAGTATTGCATTCCGAAACTTTGTCTGCGAAGGGAGGGGCTGCGATGAACCGACTGCGCTTGAACGCCGCTGGCTACAGTTTGGTGACAACAATGCTCATGATCACCCTCTTTTTTTTGCTCGGCTTGACGATTTTAACAGTCGCCGTCCAGCAAGCGCGATTTACCGCGGTGCGCGTCGAGAACATCGAATCGTTTCACGAAGCCAAAACAGCCCTTAATGAAGCAATTGCTGAGCTTAAAGCTGAGCTTTCAGACGATGATTTTTTTGTTCACCATGACATCTTCACCCCTAGTCAATGGGATGCATTTCTCGGTATTAACGAGGACACCCCCAGCCCGGAGACGATCACCGGCAAGCTGAAAGCGCGCTACGGCGTGGAGGTGGAAGACGTGTCCTATCGCTTGTACAACATTCCGACGAACAAAGTGTTCCTCCGCGCGCTCAATTTGTCCAAACCGTTTACGGACGGCCATCGCGAGCGGAAAGTCAAACGGCTCGTCTTTTTAACGAATACGCCCAGTTTTCTCAAATACGCGCTCGGATCAAAAGAAACCGTCATCTTAAACGGCGGCGTCTACGTGGAGCAAGGAAACGTATACGCCGGAAAAAGCGCTTACATCAGCAACGCGGCAAACTACGTGAAAAAAAGCGGCGAGTTAACGATCGCTCCTATCGATGCCGGACTGCCCGCATCAATAAACGATTCGATTTGGCACATTCATGACAAGCTGCTGTTTTCATGCACGCAAACGAGCAGTTGCTGGAAGACTGGCGGCCGAACTTTCCAAATGGAAGAAGGCCTTTTCTTCCCAGGATGGCCGGACGATGGCGGCCCCCTCATTCAACAAGAGACGGACGATTTCATCGATACTGATTTCGAGCGCACCGTGAAAGATAAATTGCTTCAAGCAGCCGGTCTCTCGCCGTTGTCGCCTGAAACCCAACAAGCGTATATCGAGCGCATTGAAAACGATCACCAGGCGCCGCTCGATGTAGCGCGGGAGCTTGAGCAAGAAGGGAATTTGGCTCGGGTCGTGACAGACGACGAAACGCCGTATGAACAATCCATCAATCAGATGCCAAAAGACAAGCCGCTTTGGTTGGACGCAGAAGGGAAGGAGATCACCCTTTATCGCGGCATTGACGTGCAACAAAATGGCCAAAACCAATGGCTCATTGTCAATGGCGATCTCCGCATTGAAGGATCGACAAAATCAACAGCGGCTGTACGCGGCAATTTGATCGTGTTCGGTGATTTGACGCTCACCGGAAACTTGGCGTTGAACGCGAGCATTTACGTCACTGGCAAGACGACCATTTACAACAGCCATATCGACGGAGCGGATGGAAAAGGGCTCGTGTTGTTGTCCAAAGGCACGCTCGATATCGCCCGCATCAATGAATTTCAAGACTCAAGTGAAATCCCGAACTTAAAAGGGTATTTTTATACGGACAGCAGCGCGACGATTTATGTTGTCGGGTCGTATTTGTACATTGAAGGCGGGTTGTTCGCCCGCGGGAACGGAGCGGCTGCTCCGGATACAGACATCAACGGGCTCGTCATCAACGCCTTTCGCGGCCGGATCGAGCCGAAAGACGGTGAGCCGTGGAACTTCATTCCAAGCTCTGACATGCGACAATCTCGTCTGATCGTCAAATACAATCCACGGGTGTTAGTCGAACAAGGAACAGGATTGCCATTTGTCAATCAAATCTCACTCGTCGCCGACCGGCTTGAAGTTGAGTGAACGAAGACGGCTAAATTCCCTCTCTCATCCTCTCGATCCCCTGGACAAACGAAAAAAAAGCGGATCTCCAATTCAGGAGGCCGCTTTTTTCATCATTACCAACGCCCACCGTTGCTGCCGCTTCCCCCCTCATCTTCACGCGGTTGGACAAAGACCCACACTGAGGCTTGAATTGGCCTGCCATCCGGCGTTCTCGCATTGGCGGTCGCCGTCACAACCGCGTAGCCGACATCCACTGCTTCCAAATACCATCGTCCATTTTCTTGGACGACGTCGACAAATCGGAAGTCAGACGATGTCACAGAGCGGAGCGTTTTATCCGTCGCATTTTCCGGGATAAAGCGGAGCTGCTCCGCCACTTCGAGCCGATCGCCCGGATTCATATAGATCACCGGGTTGCGGAAAGCCATGCCTGTGAGCGCTACGTACGGATCAATCACACGGATGGACGCCGTCGCAGAGGCATTCCCGCCGTCTGTAGAGCGCACGGTGATGGCAACCGTCCCTGGTTTCAGCGCTGTTACAACTCCATTTTGCACAACAGCCACGGCATTATCGCTTGACGACCATACTAGTGTTTTGTTCGTCGCATCGCTCGGTACAATCGTCACCGGAATGGTCTGCACATCTCCGACGTTCATCGTCGTTTGATATGAACCAAACTTCAGCTCGGTGATCAGCTTCGTATACGCAAACACCGCGCTCCCTATTCCCATTCCTCTCGTCAATCCTCCTGACGACTGCACGTTCACTGTGTACGATCCATCGTTTGAGATCGGAATTTCATACGGAGAACTGAGCGCCGTCCAAGCGGACGCCACGCCATTGCGCACAATCTGATACTGATACGACACCCCTTCACCGGCCACCGGTCCCATCAATTTGACGGTAGGCGCCTCGTACGTCATCGCTCCATTCGCCACTGTGCCTTTTGATGTTGTCACCAAAAGATGCGGCTTAATATACACAGGCACCGTTTGGCCATTGCTGTAGGTGACAAGCAACACGCCGTCATCAGTTGGGTCATATTGAAGCGCCTTGACAGGGAGCTGCAGCAATCCATACGAGTTAGGATGTTTGCTCGTTCCAATTAGAGAGGAAGAAGCGCTGAACGTTTGCCATTTGCTGATTAGCCCACTCTCATCGCCTTCATAGTAAAAGTTCAGAAAATCATCTAAACGAACCCTCATGCCGATCCGTTCTGCCGGCAGCGAAAGCGTCGACGTCCTCACCCCATAGCGGCTGTCGGCGAACGTCACAACGGCAGGGGGCAATTGGACATTGCTCATGGCAAAATCCGCCTGCATCACCCACTGCGCTGAGAGCGTCAGCTTATTCAATTGGCTGTATTCGAACGTCTGGTCGGCAAACGACCATTGTGCGTAACGCTTCCCATTTTCCTCGTACGTCACCACTTTGCCATCGGGGACGACAGAGATGCCGTCAGGAAGCTCCTGAACGATTTTTACATTGCTGATCGTCCCTGTCGCATTGCCGACATACCCGACAAGCGACAGCGAATACGTGGCCCGGAAGCGGTTGTCGTCGCCATCGGTTGCCCCCCGTTTGATTAAGCTTGTGACATCATTGGTCAGCCCTTGCAGCTTCACCGTTCCAGTAAACGACGGCGGCGCTTCGTCTTTGACCGTGACGGTCACCGTTTTCGTCACAGCCGGCTGTGGTTGGCCATACACATCGCGATACGTCAGTTCAGCAGTGAACGTATATGTCCCTTTTGCTTTAAATGACACGGGAATCGGAATCGTCACCGGCGCCGGAGTGCCTTGACCAACTTGGTATGGGATGGAAAACGAAATATACGCGTTTGCTTCGTTTCATCCAGCCATACTTGGCCGTTTTCCTCAATGGTGACATTGCCGCCGAATGACGAAAGCGGGATGCGCACCGTGCCTGTAAGCGCCGGCGTCGTAGCGAGCTGGGAAAAGCGCTGGAACAAAGAGGCCAAATTTTGCACCGTTCCTTGCCGCGCTTCGCCGCCGGCAGTCGCTGAAAGCGACAGTAAATAGTCCATATCGACTTCATCATTGTCGCCGAAGCCGATTGGGTAAAGGGTGATATTGTTCATCCCGAGCGTTTTTGCCACCGCTGTGGCATCGGCTCGGATTTTTCCTTCAATGCTGCTGTAAGTGAACGAATAGCCGTTATCCCAAGACACCCGCCATCTATTAACATAATCTTGGCCGTCGCTGTAAAATCGGCGAGAATATCCTTGGTTGTCGGTAAAACGGATACCGGCAGTCCGTCCATCGCTGTACAATTCGTATGTGACCGAAAGAGAATCGGTTACTCTATTCCCTGTATAGGAATATCCACCCCCAAAATTCTGCTTGACCTCCCGATACGTAATCGTATCGACTGCATTCAACACCGTCGGCATGCCATCCGTTAAGAAAATGATATACTTTTTCCTCGTTGGATCCGTGAAATACGATTTAGCAAGAGACAAAGCAGCCGAATAGTTCGTTCCGCCGCTGGCGGTCAAGCTGTTGCCGGTATTGAGAATGGCGTCGAGCTGGCTTGCTACATCCGAATATTTTCCGAATGGAACGACGCTGGCCTGCTGGATTCCGTCGGAAAATGGGATGAGCGCGAAACGGTCATTTCCATTGTAATTCGACTTAAAGTAATTAACAGCCGTCTCCAAAGCCGATTTTGCGCTTTGCAGCTTCGTCATCGTCATCGATCGCGACACGTCCATGACAAACACGACGTCGATTGGAGGGCGGATGATTCCTGAAACAGCGCCTTGTGGAATGAGCGTCACATCGAGCCGTCCTTCGGCATTGCCGTTCGGCGGCTTGGCGTATTCCGGCTGTGAAAACGAAAGGGAAAAATCCAATTTCGCCGTGCTCGCCTCCATTTGCCTCGTATATTGATAAGGCGTCTGTGGGAACGAAAAATACACATCCTGATCGGCATACACAACACCTGCTTTCATCGGCCATAGGCTTGCCATCAGCCAAAACAACATTCCCCATAAAAGCCAGCCGCGCCACCGCTTCATGCGCCTCCCCCCCCCCCCGCGCCAAAAGAACTATCTTTCTTCCATTATATCAATCCTTTTCATCGCTTGGCATTATTTTTTTAAACGTTTTCGCACTTCAGATATAAAGTAAAGCGATCCTGTAATGAGCATCAACTCATCACTTCCCATTTGTTTTTTCTTTTCCCCGATCCAGCCGATCCAATCACCTGTCACCGCTTTCTGCGGATGGGACGAAAGGTCCGCCAACTGTTCCGCCGCCGCCGCGCGCGGAAAGTCAAACGTGGTAAACGTGATCGTATCTGCAAGCTCATCAAGCTGCCGAATCATCCGCTCCAGCGGCTTGTCGGTCAGCGCGGCGAACAAGACATGGACGCGTTTGTCAGGATAATGGGCGCGCACCGTCTCCACGAGCGAGCGAATCCCAGCTTCGTTATGGGCGCCGTCAAGGATGATGAGTGGACTATCACTCACCCGCTCAAACCGGCCGGGCCAAGCGGCTGTGGCCAGTCCATCGGCGATATGCTCCGGATCGATCAAAAACGAATAGCCAAGGCGCAACAATTCTGCCGCCATCACCGCCACCGCCGCGTTTTCGACTTGATGGGCGCCGGGCATTTGAATGCGCAAATCGCGGTATTCGGCAAACGGCGTGACAAGCGAAAACTGCTCCCCTTCCACCGTCGCCTGCCGGTCGGAAACGGTGAAATCGACGCCGAGACGATATGTTTTCGCCTTCCGCTCCGCCGCCGTTTTGGCGATCACTTCCCACGCCTCCGGTTCCTTCACCGCCGTCACAAGCGGTACGCCCGATTTGATGATTCCGGCTTTCTCCGCGGCGATTTGCCCAAGCGTATCGCCTAAAATGTTCATATGATCGTAGCTGACGTTTGTAATGACAGAAACGAGCGGATAAATGATGTTAGTTGAGTCCAAGCGGCCGCCAAGCCCGACTTCGACGAGCACGATGTCTTGAATGTTCTGTTTTCCAAAATAATACAGCATCATCGACGTGATCACTTCAAACTCGGTCGGTCCGCCAAACTCTGTTTGTTCCAACTCATCGGCAAGCGGCTGAATGACTCGCACGAGCTCGACGATCTCTTGATCGGAAATCGGTTCGCCGTTGATGCTGATTCGTTCGTTAAACTGCTCGACATACGGCGAGGTGAACGTGCCGACCGAATAGCCCGCCGCCTGCAAAATCGAGCGCAAATAGGCGACCGTTGACCCTTTGCCGTTCGTTCCCCCGATATGGACGGCGCGGACGCGGCGTTCCGGGTGGCCGAGTTGTTCCATCATCCATTCCATCCGTTTCAATCCCGGTTTCATGCCGAGCCGCAGCCGCCCGTGAATCCAAGCGACTGCTTCTTCATACGTTCGAACCATGTTCATCGTCCTCCTTTTTCCATTGGTGTCTTGCCGCCCCCTGCCGGCTTCATGCGGCAGATGCGCCACACATCGAGAAGCGTGGCGAAAGCGAGTATATGTTGACAACAAACCTCTTCTCAGAATATGCCAACCTTCCATCATGATCCATCGAAAAAGACGAATCCACAGGAAAGCGGATTCGTCTTCATCATAATCAACCGCAAGATCGTTTGTCTACCGTTTGAGCTCGGCGAGGCGCGCCTTGACGGCTTCGCGTTTTTCGATGTAATCTTGCCGCTTGCGCCGCTCTTCTTCGACGACATGAGCCGGCGCTTTCGCCAAAAAGCCTTCATTCGCCAGTTTCTTTTCGACGCGCTCGACTTCTTTGTTCCATTTGTCAAGCTCTTTTTCAAGCCGCTTAATTTCTTCCTCAATATTGATCAATCCTTCAAGAGGCATGATGAGCTCGGCGCCGGTGACGACCGCCGTCATCGCTTTGTCCGGCGCGGGAACGTTTGTATCAATCAAGAGCTCGCTCGGGTTGCAGAACCGCTCAAGATAGGCGCGGTTTTTCAAAAGCGCGGCCCGCACGTGCTCGTCTTTTGTCTTAATATAGAGCGCAATCGGCTTGCTCGGCGGCGTGTTTACTTCGGCGCGGACGTTGCGGACGGCGCGGATGATGTCCACAAGCATCCGCATTTCTTCCGCGGCTTCTTCGTTCGACAGCTCAGGGCGCACTTGCGGCCACGGAGCGACGGTGATCGATTCGCCTTCATGCGGCAAGTTTTGCCAAATTTCCTCGGTAATGAACGGCATAAACGGGTGAAGCAGGCGCATCGTGTTGTCGAGCACATACGCCAACACGGAGCGCGTCGTCTTTTTCGCCGCTTCGTCGTCACCGTAAAGCGGCAATTTCGCCATTTCAATGTACCAGTCGCACAAGTCGTCCCAAATAAAGTTGTACAGCGTACGCCCCGCTTCGCCGAATTCGTATTTCTCAGCGAGCTTCGTCACCGTCTCGATCGTTTCGTTGAGACGCGTTAAAATCCAATGGTCGGCGACCGTTTTTTCGCCGCTCAAATCAAGCTCCTCGTACGTCATGCCGCCCATGTTCATCAAGGCAAAGCGCGAGGCGTTCCAAATTTTGTTAGCAAAATTCCACGTCGCTTCGACTTTTTCTGTGCTGAAGCGCAAGTCTTGCCCCGGCGAGCTGCCGGTCGCCAAGAAGTAACGGAGCGCATCGGCGCCGTACTGGTCGATCACATCCATCGGATCGACGCCGTTGCCGAGCGACTTGCTCATTTTCCGCCCTTGGGCGTCGCGGACGAGGCCGTGGATGAGCACGTCTTTGAACGGACGCTTTCCGGTGAATTCAAGCCCTTGAAAAATCATGCGCGACACCCAGAAGAAAATGATGTCATAACCGGTGACCAGCACATCGGTCGGGTAGTAGCGCTTGTAATCCGGCGAGTCGGTATCCGGCCAGCCCATTGTCGAGAACGGCCAGAGCGCCGAGCTGAACCATGTGTCGAGCACATCTGGGTCTTGTTCCCAGTTTTCGATGTCTTTCGGCGGTTCATGGTCGACGTAAATTTCACCCGTCTCTTTATGGTACCATGCCGGGATGCGATGCCCCCACCAAAGCTGGCGTGAAATGCACCAGTCGCGGATGTTTTCAAGCCAATGCAAATACGTTTTTTCAAACCGTTCCGGCACGAACTGCACTTTGCCGTCGGTTTGCTGGAGCTTGATGGCGGCTTCGGCGAGCGGCTTCATTTTCACAAACCATTGCGTCGACAAATACGGTTCAATAACTGCGCCGCTTCGTTCGCTATGACCGACTGAGTGCACGTGCTCCTCGATTTTAAAGAGGACGCCTTGTTCTTGCAAATCGCGGACGATCTGCTTCCGGCATTCAAACCGGTCAAGCCCCTGGTATTGCATGGCGTTTTCATTCATCGTGCCGTCTTCGTTCATGACGAGAATGCGCGGCAAGTTGTGGCGATTGCCGATTTCAAAGTCGTTCGGGTCGTGCGCCGGCGTAATTTTGACCGCCCCAGAGCCGAATTCCATATCGACGTACTCATCGGCGATGATCGGAATTTCGCGGCCGACGATCGGCAGTTTCACCATTTTGCCGATCAAGTGCTTGTACCGCTCGTCATCCGGATGCACGGCAACGGCCGTGTCACCGAGCATCGTCTCCGGACGGGTCGTCGCCACTTCGATGAAGCCGGAGCCGTCGGCGAGCGGATAGCGCATATGGTAGAGCGCGCCTTTCACTTCTTTATAAACAACCTCAATGTCCGACAACGCGGTTTTCGTCACCGGATCCCAGTTGATGATGTATTCGCCGCGGTAAATGAGCCCTTTCCGGTAGAGCGAGACGAACACTTCGCGCACCGCTTTGGAAAGCCCTTCGTCAAGCGTAAACCGCTCGCGCGTGTAATCAAGCCCAAGCCCTAACTTCGCCCATTGACTGCGAATATGGCCGGCGTATTCTTCCTTCCACTTCCACGTTTCTTCTAAAAATTTTTCCCGGCCTAAATCGTAGCGCGACAGCCCTTGCTGGCGCAATTTTTCCTCGACTTTCGCCTGGGTGGCGATGCCGGCGTGATCCATTCCCGGAAGCCACAAAACGTCATACCCTTGCATCCGCTTCATGCGCGTAATGATGTCTTGCAGCGTCGTATCCCACGCATGCCCTAAGTGCAATTTGCCGGTGACGTTGGGCGGCGGGATGACGATCGTAAACGGTCGTTTGTTCGGATCACCGGTCGCTTCAAAAAATTTTCCTTTCAGCCACCATTCGTAGCGCCCGGCTTCAACGGCGCGATGATCGTATTTGGGTGGCATCGACACTTCGTGCTGTGCCATGTTTCATTTCCCTCCTTCAACATGATGGACAATGCGGCGACGGCGGCTTCCCACTAAGCAATGCCGCGCAGCCGGCAAGCAAAAAAGCCCCTTTCATCCGAAAAGGACGAAAGGAGCTGCTTTCGCGGTACCACCTTTTTTCTTAAGCCTAGAAGGCTGGTGATGAAGAGAACCGCAACACGGCCAACCCACCGGTGAAACATCGGCTGGCGAGCCCACAATCAGTTTAGTTGACCGGCCTTCTAGAAGCTTAAGCGCTTCATTGGCATAACGGCATGATGCCGGCTTCCTCTACTCGGCAGCAGCGCCTTTCAAAGAAGCAGCTCAAGGGCGACCTTCCAGCAGCCGTCATCCTAGGAAATCTCGCAGCTTCTGATTTCCCTCTCTGCAGGCGCGGACCGCTGTACTCCTCCCCGTCTTCGCTTTTGTCGTCATGATTCGATTATTATACTACCATTGTCCATCATCTTTGCCAAGTTTTTATTTATTTATTCCATCCGTGTGCATTTGGTGACAAACCACCGCACGTTTCATATTGTATAGTAAACCGGAGAAGGAGGGAACACCGATGCGGCGATTCAACCCGTATTCATGGCCGCCTTGGCTTCGGCAAGTGCGCGCCGTCTGCGCCCAAGTGATCATCCCGCTCACCATTTTTCAAGCGATCCGCACCATTTTTCTGCCAACGACGTTTGATGTCATTTTATTGGCCATCTTCGTTTTCATTGCCGTGGCGCTCCATTTGGAATGGATTTAGTGCGACGCCGTTTTGTTGGGCTGGATTCAAAATCCATTTAACCATTGCTGCTTTCATCCGCCGGCTGTTCATTATCCATCGCCTCTTCCTGCTGCGCGGCGTCGCGTTGGACAAGATGCATGACAACGGCCTCCATGTTTTTGAACGCCCAGTAACAACGTTGCAGCGCGGTCACATATTCCCGTTCGTTCCGCTCGTTCCGCGAAGCGGCCTCATACCGCTCCAAACAGCGGACAAACCCACGCGGCTCCGCCAAATGGCTGTATAAAAACGCCCGCTCCCCGTCGGACAGCGGCAGCTCCTTCTCGTACTCCCCCATCCCTTCAAGCCACTCGCGCCCAAGCGGCGGCATTGTCTGTACGTGAAAACGGAGCGCGGCGATCACATCAAAGAGCGGCGAATTCCAATGCGCCCGCTCCCAACTGATCCAATACGGCGGGAGATGGTGGGAGAGGCGCGCTTTGCCGTGCACCCAGGCGATGCGCCATTGCTTCGTCTCTTTGAGCGTCTCTTCCCACACATCGAGCCGTTCTTCAGCGAACGAGTACGCGCGCATCACCTCATGAAAATAGGTGCAGCATTGGAGCTGAAACGGAGACATGTACCACGCCGCTTCGTACCGCTCAATCCGTTCTTCCCAAACCATCCGCGCCCGTTGCCATTCGTCCTTTTTTTGCTTTCGGTACGCCGCCGCCTCTTCCTCACTCACCTCGATCGTACGGACGGTGGCGCGATGGAGGCGGGCGAGCTCGCGAAAAAAGGCGTCCACCGCATCCTTCTCCACCTTTGATTCGCCGTCATGCCATGCTTGCAAATAATAAAGGCGCCTGCCTTCTGTGGCAAACAGCGACCGCCGCCGCGTCAGGTAAAGCGGGAGACAATGGGGGCCGCCATGCTGAAGAGACTGCCAAACGGCGGCGGCTTCTTGCTCGCTTTCAAGCGGCTTTAAGGCGAAAACACCGCGGTTCGTGTATACTTTGACGGCTTTGCCTCGCTGCTCCATGCGCTCTGGACGAAGACCGTACTGGGCGAGCACAGCCTCATATCGGTCAGCCTGTGCGGCCATTTGTTACGCCCCCTTATCGGCAAAAGAAACGGAAAGCGTTCCTTTCATGAGAAAGGACGGCTTCCCGCCATGGCCGGAATATAGAGCAGCTGCCCCTCGTGCACGTCATCTGGGCCTTCCAAATCGTTGGCGCGCAAAAGCTGCGAGACGGTCACATCATACCGTTCGGCAATCTTGTCCAATGAATCTCCTTGCTGGACGATGCAAATTTTCAGTTTCGTAAACTCTTTCTCCTCGCTTTTCGCAAACAGTTTCGTCAAGTAAAGCGCATTTTCGCTTTTTGTTTTCGTTTCTTCTTCCTCAACCGCCTTTTTCGCCGCCCCGATCGATACCTTCGCCTCAGTTGGCGGCAGCAGCGAAGCGATGTCTTCCTCCGTCTGTGCGCTGACCTCCTTCGTTTCCGTCTCAAGCGGCAAAAACGGCTCTTTGGCCTCCTCTTCTTCCTCAGCCTCCGTTTCTTCATGACGCATGGCGGCCGGCTCCATGACGGAAACGGTCGTTTCGTCGGCGGCAAAAACCGGCTGTTCATCCGCCTCATCGGTGAGATCATCCGCGGAAGCAAACGCTTCCTTACCGGCCGCTTCCTTGCGGGCGATTGATTCAAACGGGGCAAACAGCGGCTCATCGTCCTCCTCATCGTCCGGCAAATCATCGTCAAGCGGCGCTTCACTGATGCCGCTGATCGAAATGTCGGCAGTGATCAGCAATCTCCCGTTTTCATCCAAATCATAATCAAACGATTCAACCGTCACGTACACATCCTCAAGGGAACGAATGCGGTTTTTTGGAATCGTAATATCGATTGGAAAGCGGTGCGACAGTTCGCTGATCCCGTCTTCGCGCACCGAAATGTGCTGAATGAACCGATAACCAGCCAGCTCAAACACATCGTCATCCGCTTCAGCCTGCCCTTCGCCCGCTTGGTGGAATTCGCCGCTCAACTCAAGCGCGCCGCGGATCGTAATATATTGGTCGTACTCATCGACGGAAATGACCGGATCAAGAGAAATGGATAAAAACTCGGCGACTTCCTGTCCTCTTTTAAACCAGACCGATTCTTCCAATGAAAAACGCAAATACGATTGCTCCAACCGGGCCTCCTCCTTCCGTCCCTTCGGCAAATAATTTCTATGACATTATCCATTGTATGAACGGAAACGAGGCGGTATGATAAAAAATTGGGCTGCCGACGGTCGGCAGCCCCTTTCCTTATCCGCGCAGACGGGCAAACACCCGCTCAGCAGCGGCAATCGTATATTCAATATCATCATCACTGTGCGCCGTCGACAAAAACAGCCCTTCAAATTGCGACGGCGGCAGGAAAATGCCTTCATTCGCCATTTCCCGATAATAGGCGGCAAACAGCTCCAAGTCGGACGTTTTCGCTGTCTCGTAGTTGACCACCGGCTCGTTCGTGAAGAAAAAGCCAATCATCGACCCAGCGCGGTTGATCGTATGCGGGATATCGTATTTCTCTGCTGCCTGATGAAGCCCATCCGCAAGGCGCGCCGCTTTGCGGCCAAGCTCTTCGTACGTTTCCGGCGTCAGCTGGCGGAGCGTCTCGTACCCGGCCGTCATGGCGAGCGGATTGCCGGAGAGCGTGCCGGCTTGGTACACCGGCCCGCTCGGCGCGACAAGCTCCATGATCTCGGCTTTGCCCCCGTACGCCCCAACCGGCAAGCCGCCGCCGATCACTTTGCCAAGGCACGTCAAATCCGGCTCAATGCCATAATACCCTTGGGCGCAGTGGTAATCGACGCGGAACCCGGTCATGACCTCGTCGAAAATCAATAAGGCTCCGTATTGTTTCGTCACCTCGCGTAGCCCTTCCAAAAAGCCAGGCACTGGTGGAACGACGCCCATATTGCCGGCGACCGGTTCGACGATCACCGCGGCGATGTCTTCGCCAAACCGCTCAAACGCATAGCGGACGCTGTCCAAATCGTTGTACGGCACCGTGATGGTATGCTGGGCGACCGATTCCGGCACGCCCGGGCTGTCCGGCAGGCCGAGCGTCGCCACGCCGGAGCCGGCTTTAATGAGCAGCGAATCGCCGTGGCCGTGGTAGCTGCCTTCAAATTTGATAATTTTGTTGCGCTTCGTGTAGCCGCGCGCTAAGCGGAGGGCGCTCATCGTCGCCTCCGTACCGGAGTTGACCATCCGCACGATTTCCACCGACGGCACCCGCTCAATCACGAGCTTGGCGAGCTCATTTTCAAGCAATGTCGGAGCGCCAAAGCTTGTGCCTTGTTCCGCCACGCGCTTCAACGCTTCCACGACCTGCGGGTTGGCATGCCCTAAAATGAGCGGACCCCATGACAGTACGTAATCAATGTACTCATTGCCGTCAATATCGTAAATTTTCGCTCCTTGGCCGCGCGCCATGAAAATCGGCGTCATCCCGACCGACTTGAAGGCGCGCACCGGGCTGTTCACCCCTCCCGGCATCAATTTCACCGCTTCTTCGTAAGCGGTTTTTGACCGTTCGTAGCTTCGCATGCTTCCGCCCTCCTCTCTATTCAGCCAGCCAGCGGGCGACATCTTTGGCAAAATACGTAATGATCAAATCCGCGCCCGCCCGTTTCATCCCTGTCAACATTTCCATGACGACCGACTTCTCATCGATCCAGCCGTTTTGCGCCGCCGCTTTGACCATCGCATACTCGCCGCTCACGTTATAGGCGACAAGCGGAAGCGGAAAACGGTTTTTGACGTCGCGGATAATATCCATGTAGGCAAGCGCTGGCTTCACCATCAAGAAATCAGCGCCTTCTTTGACATCCGACTCCGCCTCGCGAAACGCCTCAAGGCGGTTGGCCGGATCCATTTGGTACGTCTTCCGGTCGCCAAACTGCGGCGCGCTGTCGGCGGCATCACGGAACGGGCCGTAAAATGCCGAAGCGTATTTGATTGCATACGACATGATCGGCACATACTCAAACCCTGCTTCATCAAGCCCACGGCGAATGGCGGCGACAAAGCCGTCCATCATGTTCGACGGCGCGATGATGTCGGCGCCGGCTTGCGCTTGGCTCACCGCCGTTTTGGTGAGGAGCTCGAGCGACGGGTCGTTCAGCACGCGCTCGTTTTCGACGACGCCGCAATGGCCGTGGCTCGTATATTCACATAAACACGTATCCGCAATGACGACTAGATCTTTGTGTTCAGCTTTGATTTGGCGGATCGCCCGCTGAACAATCCCTGTTTCGCAATACGCCTGCGAACCGACTTCATCTTTTTCATTCGGCACACCAAACACCATGACGGCGGGAATGCCAAGCTTGGCGATGTCGTCCACTTCCTCAGATAAACGGTCAAGCGATAAATGGTAAACCCCTGGCATCGACGGCACTTCCCGCTTAATGCCGCTTCCCTCGACCACAAACAGCGGATAAATGAGATCCTCGACGCGAAGATGCGTCTCACGCACCATCGCCCGAATCACAGCCGTTTGCCGCAAACGGCGATGGCGGTCAAATGACAGTGCCATTCATCGTCCCTCCATGGAAAAATATTGTTCCATCGCTTTGATTATACCATCCGTGGTGTAATCCGTCGGACAAATATGGACCGGAATGCCCGCCCGCTCGGCCGCTTCTTTCGTCACCGGTCCGATGCAGGCGACCGCAACACCGGAAAGAAGGGCATCCACTTCTTTGTCGAGAAGGCGGACAAGGCTGTCGACCGCCGACGGGCTCATCAAGGTGACCGCATCAAGCTCCCGCCGGCGCAGCAGCGACAACAACCGCTCCCGGCCGTTTTCATCAGGCTCGGTCTCATACACCGTGAGCTCGTCGACCGCGGCGCCGGCGTTTCGCAACGCCTCAGGTAAGGTCGGGCGCGCCAAATTGCCTTTGACAAACAGCACCCGGTCGCCTTGTTTGACGCGCGGCATGAGCAAGTCAGCCAGCCGTTCAGCGGTGTAATCATCCGGCACAAGCGCCGGGGAAAGACCATGCTCGGCGAGCGCGGCCGCCGTCTTCCGCCCGACGACGGCGACATTCGGCAGCGGCCGCGGCAACGAAACGTGCGGAAAAAAGAAGCGGACGGCGTTCGCGCTTGTGAAAACGAGCCAACGGTATTCGCCAAGCCGCTCAACCATAGAAGCGATTTCTTCCGGCGCCGCCGGTCGGATGGCAATGAGCGGGATCTCGACCGGCACGGCGCCGACAGCGCGCAGCTTGGCAGAAAACGATGCCGCCTGCTCTTTGCCGCGCGTCACGAGCACCGTTTTGCCGGCGAGCGCGCTGTGTGTCATGATTGGCTCAACTCCTGTTTCACCCGCTCGATGAGCGCTTTCGCCCCTTGTTCGATCAAGACAGCAGCCGCCTGTCGGCCGACCGCTTCCGGATCGGCGCCAGTGACGATTTCTTTATACATTTCTTTGCCATCCGGGGAGGCGACAAGCGCGGTAAGACGCACCGTCCCCTCCTTCACTTCCGCATAGCCGGCAATCGGCACTTGACAGCCTCCTTCCATTTGCTGCAAAAAGGCGCGCTCCGCCCGAACAGCCCGCTCGGTTTGCTCGTCGTTTAACCGGCTGAGCCATTGGCGCAATTCGTCATCATCCTCCCGGCATTCGACCGCCAGCGCCCCTTGGCCGACCGCCGGAACACAGACATCAAAAGGAAGATAGTCGCTGATGACGTCATCGCCCCAACCCATGCGCGCAAGACCCGCCGCCGCTAACACGATCGCATCGTACTCTTCGCTTTCGAGCTTCGCCAACCTTGTGTCAATATTGCCGCGAATCCATTTGATCGTCAAATCCGGGCGATAGGCAAGCAGCTGCGCCGAACGGCGCAAGCTGCTCGTGCCAATGACCGACCCAGGCGGCAAGTCGGAGAGCATCCGGTTTCCTTTGCTGACAAGCACATCGCGTGCATCTTCGCGGCGCGGAACCGCACCGATCACTAAACCTTCGGGCAGCACAGCCGGCATATCTTTCATGCTATGGACCGCCATATCGATGCCGCCGGCGAGCAATTCATGCTCAATCTCTTTCACAAACAACCCTTTGCCCCCGACTTTCGAGAGCGTAACATCAAGCACCCGATCTCCTTTCGTGACGATTTCTTTCACTTCAAACGTAAACGGCGCCCCAAGCTGTTTCAATTCGTTGATCACCCACTTCGTCTGGGTCAAGGCAAGCTTGCTGCGCCGCGAGCCAACGACAATGTTCCGCATCTCGTTCCACCTCGATTACGAATACCAGAAATGAAATTTTGACAAACTACCAAACAAGAAAAAGTTGACAAGCAAAAATAAAAACGAACCGATATTCCATAGCGCGATCGCCTTCCCTTGCATCTGCCGGACGGCTCGCTTGTAAAAATAGACGCCATAGACGAGAAGAACGACAAACGACCCAAGCACTTTCGCATCATACCAATGGAAATGGCCGATTTGAATATACGCCCAAATCACGCCAAGAATGAGCCCTAATAACAACATAGGCAAGCCGAGCGCGTTTAAAACATACGACAAACAATCAAGCCGCGACAAATCCGCCATGCGCCAAAGGCGCGCCCCCCACTTTTTCTTTTTCAGCAAACTGTACTGCAACATGTAAAGCACCGAAAACAGAAACGACAGCGTAAACGCCGCATACGCTCCGAGCGAAAGGGTGATGTGGATGATCAGCAGCTCCGAGACGAGCCGCTCCGCAACAGCCGGCGACTGCGAAGACGGTGCAAACGTATGAATGGCCAAAATAAAAAAAGCAAGCACGTTCGTAAAAAAGACGATGAAATCGACGCGCAGCAGCCGATTGATGACGAGCGACAGCGTAATGAGCAGCCAAGCGTAAAAATAAAGCCCTTCCGACATCGTTAAAATCGGAAAGCGCTTCGTCTCCATGATGCGAGAAACAAACGTCACTGTCTGCAAAAGCCACACAATAGAAAGCAACCAGAAGGCGATGTCGTTCGCCTTCCGGTTTTGTTGCAAAAAATCGATGAAATAGAATAGGATCGAAGCGATGTAAAGCAAAATGGACAACTCATACAACAGCGCCACCATCCATCCCACCTTACAGCTGCCATGATGGGCGGGCGGCACGGACCGCTTCCGCGTCTTGTTCATCGCATTGCACGGATTTCGCCTGCTCTATATGCCGCTCGGCTTTCACCGCATCTTCGATATTGAAAATTTTCATAAACAGCAAAAGCGCCTCCTCGGCATTCGGGCCGGCGGCGAGTTCCTTCGCCTGCAAAATCGGATCGCGGAGCAGCTGGTTAATAATGCTTTTCGTATGCTTATTCAACACTTTCCAGTCGCGCTCCGACAAATGCGGCAGTTTCCGCTCCAAACTTTTCATCGTTTCTGCTTGAATGGCCAGCGCCTTTTCGCGCAATGCGGCAATGACTGGCACGACGCCGAGCGTCTGCAGCCATTGGCTAAACGCCATAAGTTCCGCTTCGATCATCGTTTCAATGCGAGCCGCTGCCTTTTGCCGTTCCGCCAAGTTGGCCGCCACCACATCTTGCAAATCGTCAATGTCGTACAAAAACACCGTTTCCAAATCAGCCAACGCCGGATCCAAATCGCGCGGCACCGCGATGTCAACCATAAAGAGCGGGCGGCCTTTGCGCATTTTCTCAAGCGGCGCCACCATTTCCTTCGTCAAAATATAGCCTTTGGCTCCCGTCGAGCTGATGACGATATCTGCTTCCAGCAAAGCGCATGACAATTCGCCGAGCGGCTTCGCTTCGCCGGCAAACTGCTTAGCAAGCTGTTTCGCTTTTTCAAGCGTCCGATTGACAACCGTCACCTTCCCGACGCCGCTGCCGTACAAGTTTTGCGCCGCCAGCGTCCCCATTTTGCCGGCCCCGATAATCAAGACGTGCTTGCCGGCAAGGCGGCCGAAAATTTTCTTCGCCAGCTCAACCGCCGCATAGCTGACCGATACAGCGTGCGCGCCGATGCCCGTTTCCGAGTGGGCGCGCTTCGCAAAGGTCACCGCCTGCTTGAACAGATGATTGAAAATCGTGCCGCTCGTCCCGACCTCTTGAGCGAGCAAATAGCTGTCTTTCACTTGCCCTAAAATTTGCGTTTCCCCAAGCACCATCGAATCAAGGCCGGCCGCCACGCGGAACAAATGCTTTATGGCCGCTTCTCCTTCAAGCACACGCAAATACGGAGCAATCGCTTCCACTTTGACGCCAAACCATTCGGCTAAAAATGCTTTCATATAGTAACGTCCGGTATGCAGTTGATCAACCACTGCATAAACTTCCGTCCGGTTGCACGTCGAGACGATCACATTTTCGAGTACGCTTTTTTGCTCGGCGAGCTGTTTCATCGCCGCACCGAGTTCCGCTTCTGCAAACGCGAGCTTTTCGCGGATTTCTACAGGGGCGGTTCTATAGTCGACGCCAACGACTACGATTTGCACGATGCCATCCCCCTTATTGACCGAATCCCTTCCATCATTATATCACAACTGTCCATCGTTCCGATTTAAAAAAATTGTGAACATGCCTCCAAAGCTATGCTAAACTGTAGACAGTGATCATTCTATCATAAACATGTCCAAAAGGGAAACGGAGGACGCGACGATCATGAAAACCCGAACGGTATTCGCCGGCATCTTGTTCATCGGCCTCGGGCTGTATTTTCTCGCCGGACAGTTGGAATCCCCCCTTTTCCATTTCTTCCAAGGGTGGCCGGCCTTGCTTGCCATTTGCGGCGCGGCTTTGCTTGGCCAGGCGCATTCAGCGCGTGAATATGCTTACCTTTTCCCCGGCTTTCTTTTACTCGGATTTGGCGTTGAGTTGCTCCTTGCGAGTGCATTTTCGGCCTGGCCCCGCGGCGTGAACATGTTTTTTTTCCTCATTGCGTTCGCTTTTTTCGCCAGCAGCCGCAAACAAAAAGGCGGGGCCGGCTTTGGCGTACTTTTCTTGCTTCTCGCTGTCGTGCTGACGTTTTCCGGGCGCGGCCAGCCGTTCTTTCACCTCGTCCAAGCCGGACTTTCCTCTGTCTGGAAGTTTTGGCCGCTCGGACTCATCGCCATCGGCGTCTATCTATTATGGACTAGGCGAAAATAGCCTTGGAAGTGAAAACACCAGCGGAATCGCTGGTGTTTTCGTCATGAGGACACAAACGGCAAAAGCGCCGCCCATGCTTCGTCTTTCCCTTGTCCGGTCTCGGCGGAAAACAAAATGAGCGGGTCGCCGTCAGCCATCCGCAGCGTCTCGCGCGCGATTTTCGCGTGTTTTTGATGCTTGCCGCGCGGCACTTTATCCGCTTTCGTCGCGATGACGATCACCGGGATCTCGTAATGTTTCAAAAACTCGTACATCATCACATCGTCTTTCGTCGGCGGATGGCGCAAATCAACGAGCAGGACCGCCGCCTTAAGCACCTCGCGCGTCGTAAAGTACGTCTCCATCATGTTCCCCCATTTTTGCCGCTCCTGCTTCGACACGCGGGCGAAACCATAACCTGGCACGTCCACAAAGTAAAACGAGTCGTTAATCAAATAAAAATTCAACGTTTGCGTTTTCCCTGGCTTTGAGGAGGTGCGCGCCAAGTTTTTCCGGTTGATCATTTTGTTGATGAATGATGATTTGCCGACGTTCGAACGGCCGGCGAGCGCCACCTCTGGCCGTCCGCCGTCCGGATATTGTTCCGGCTTGACGGCACTGGTCACAAGCTCTGCTTTCTTCACATTCATCGCTTCCACCCCACCAGCGCGTGCGGCAGCACCTCATCGAGATGGGAGACGAGCACAAAGCGCAAGTCGCGCTTCACCGTTTCCGGAATGTCCGCTAAATCTTTTTCATTGTCTTTTGGCAAAATGACCGTTTTCAGCCCGGCGCGGTGGGCACTTAACGTTTTCTCTTTCAAGCCTCCGATCGCAAGCACCCTGCCGCGCAGCGTAATTTCGCCGGTCATGCCAACAAAGCGGCTCACCGGCTTGCCCGTCAGCGCGGAAATGAGTGCGGTGGCGATCGTAATGCCTGCAGACGGCCCGTCTTTTGGCACCGCACCCTCCGGGACATGGATATGGATATCGTACATTTCATGGAATTTCGGATCGATGCCGAGTTCCTCAGCGCGCGATCGAACATAACTGAACGCCGCCTGCGCCGATTCTTTCATCACATCGCCGAGTTTTCCGGTCAACACAAGTTTGCCGTTACCTTTCGCGAGCGACACCTCAATGGCGAGCGTATCGCCGCCAAACGCGGTGTACGCAAGACCGGTCGCCACGCCGATCTGGTCCTCCGCTTCCGCCTGTCCATAGCGGTATTTTCGTTTTCCTAAAAATTCTTCGAGATTGTTTTCTGTGATGACGACCCGTTTTTTCTCACCGGAGACAATGAGGCGGGCCGCCTTCCGGCAAATCGCCGCCAACTGTCGCTCCAGCTCCCGCACTCCAGCTTCGCGCGTATAATGGCGGATGATGGCAAGCATCGCATCATCGCGCACTTGCAGCGCCGCTTTTTTCAAGCCGTGCTCATCGAGCTGCTTCGGCAGCAAATGCCGCTTCGCAATATGGAGCTTTTCAACTTCGGTATAGCCCGGAATCTCAATCACTTCCATCCGGTCCAACAGCGGCTGCGGAATCGCCGCCAAATAGTTGGCAGTCGCAATAAACATTACCTTCGACAAATCGTACGGCTCTTCAATGTAATGGTCGCTGAACGTATGATTTTGCTCCGGGTCAAGCACCTCCAGCATGGCCGCCGATGGATCGCCACGGAAATCACTCGACATTTTGTCGATTTCATCAAGCAAGAAGACGGGGTTGATCGTGCCTGCTTTTTTCATCCCTTGGATAATGCGTCCCGGCATGGCGCCGACATACGTGCGGCGATGGCCGCGAATTTCCGATTCGTCGCGGACGCCGCCGAGCGAAACGCGGACGAAGCGGCGGCCGAGCGCTTTGGCGATCGAGCGAGCGAGCGACGTTTTGCCGACCCCCGGCGGTCCGGCGAGGCAAAGAATCGGACCTTTTAACGATTTCGTCAGCTGTTTGACAGATAAAAATTCAAGCACCCGTTCTTTCACTTTATCGAGCCCGTAATGCTCCTCGTTTAAAATCGCTTCCGCCTGCTTAATGTCGTGGATGTCTTCTGTTTCTTTCGACCACGGCAAGGCGATGAGCCAATCGAGGTAGTTGCGAATGACTGTGCTTTCCGCTGAGGTCGCCGGAATTTTTTCATAGCGGTCAAGCTCCTTCAATGCCGTTTGTTTCACATGCTCCGGCATGCCGGCCGCCTCGATTTTTTCTTTCAGCTCCTCGACTTCGCCCGTTTTTCCTTCTTTTTCGCCAAGCTCTTTTTGAATCGCCTTCATTTGCTCGCGCAAATAATACTCTTTTTGCGTCCGCTCCATCGACTGCTTGACGCGGGCGCTGATCTTTTTCTCAAGCTGGAGCACTTCTTTTTCGTTGTGCAAAATTTGGATGATTTTATTGAGGCGCTCTTTCACGTCGATCGTTTCTAAAATACGCTGTTTTTCCTCAAGCTTAAGTGGCAAGTGCGAGGCGATGATGTCCGCCATTCGCCCCGGCTCATCGATGTCGACGATCGAGGCGTAAATGTCGACCGACAGCCGCTTGGACAAGTTTATGTACTGCTCGAAATATTCAAGCATCGTCCGCTTGAGCGCCTCATCTTCTAAATCTTTCGCCGCCCGATCAGCAAACTTTTCGACTTTGACGAGAAAGTACGGCTCCTCGCTGATCACTTCCGTAATGAGCGCCCGAGCGACGCCTTCGACAAGCACGCGGAACGTGCCGTTCGGGAGTTTTAGAAGTTGCTTGACGCGCGCGATCGTTCCCATTTTATATAAGTCATCCATGTCCGGTTCGTCGATGGCAACGTCTTTTTGCGACGTCAGCAAAATCATATGATCCTCAACCATGGCTTGTTCGAGCGCTTTGACCGATTTCTCGCGCCCGACATCCAAATGGAGCACCATCGTCGGAAACACGAGCAGCCCACGCAGCGGCAAAAGCGGAACGACCGTCTCCTTTTTCTTTCCGTTCACGCCGAACACCTCCATCTCTCGCTTCTATTCGTTTATTGTATAGTACGGTAGCCGGGTTTGTAAAATTTGACGAACGAAAAAGCGCGCGGCGCTCCATCTGCATGCAAAGAAAAACCGACTTCAGCGACGATCCGCTTGCGCCGAAGCCGTACATAAAAGAGAGGCCGGGCGAACCGCCCGACTCGGTTGCGAGCGGATCGCCCGCTTTCGTTGCCAATCGTTCGCCTTGCCGCCGTTTCCTTTGGCTAGACGAGCTTTTTCTCCGAGCGGTCCATAGCCGCTGGCAGCAGCACGGAGCCGCGGCGGAGCGCCTCTTCGTCGAACACATGGACGAGCACTTCCTCGAGGCGGCGGACGGCGATGATTTGAATGCCGCTGACTTCGCCTAGCAACGATTGCATATTCTCAATCGGGATGATGACTTTTTTCGCCCCAGCTTGTTTGGCCGCTTTGATTTTGGCGAACACGCCGCCGACCGGTTTCACGCAGCCACGGATACTGATTTCTCCGGTCATCGCGACCGTATGATCGACTGGAAGCTGGTAAATGGCGGAATAAATGCCGACTGCAATCGCCACCCCGGCTGAAGGGCCGTCAACCGGCACCCCGCCCGGGAAGTTGACATGAATGTCGTAACGGTCGGCCGGCACGCCCATCGCCCGCAACACAGTGATGACGTTTTCTGCTGAACCGCGCGCCATGCTTTTGCGGCGCACCGATTTTTCGGCGCTGCCGATGCTCTCTTCCTCAATAATGCCCGTGACGTTGATCGTCCCTTTTCCTTTCGCCGGCAAGGCGGTCACTTCAATTTCAAGAAGCGCGCCGGTGTTCGGGCCGTACACGGCAAGGCCATTGACGACGCCGACCGCCGGGGCGGACGCAATTTTCTTTTCATAGCGCGGGGCCATTTGGCTTGAATGAATGACCCATTCAATGTCTTTATCCAAAATTTTGTCGCGGTTTTCCGTAATGGCAAGACCGGCGGCGATTTGCATCATGTTCACCGCCTCCCGCCCGTTGCGCGCATAGGCAGCAAGCAGGCGAATGCCGCTTTCTGACACGTTCAGGCGGATTTTTTCCGCCGCCTTTTTGGCGATGAGGGCGATCTCATCTTGGTCCAATTCACGGAAAAATACTTCCAGGCAACGAGAGCGAATGGCCGGAGGAATTTCGTTCGGCGTGCGCGTCGTCGCCCCGACAAGACGGAAATCAGCCGGCAGTCCATTTTGGAAAATATCGTGAATATGGCTTGGGATTTGCAGATTTTCTTTGCTGTAATAGGCGCTTTCAAAAAATACTTTCCGGTCCTCAAGCACTTTCAGCAGCTTGTTCATTTGGATCGGATGAAGCTCGCCGATTTCGTCGATGAATAAAACGCCGCCGTGGGCGTTCGTCACCGCCCCTTGCTTCGGCTGGGGAATGCCGGCTTGCCCCATCGCCCCGGCCCCTTGGTAAATCGGGTCGTGCACCGAACCGATGAGCGGATCGGCAATGCCGCGCTCGTCAAAACGCGCCGTCGTCGCGTCAAGCTCCACGAACACCGCATTTTTCTTAAACGGGGAGAGCGGATTTTTTTTCGCTTCCTCAAGCACGAGCCGAGCAGCTGCCGTCTTGCCGACGCCAGGGGGGCCGTAAATGATGACATGCTGCGGGTTGGGGCCGCATAAAGCAGCTTTTAACGCCTTGATGCCGTCTTCCTGACCGACGATATCGTCAAAACTTTTCGGCCGCACTTTTTCCGCCAGCGGCTCGGTGAGCGAAATCGAACGCAGCTTGCGGAGCTGTTCCATCTCTTTGCGCGACTCCTTATCAATCGAAACTTTTTGCACACGTTGCCCTCTTAGCAAATTCCAAAAATAAAGGCCGATGATGACCCCGAAAAACAGCTGGATGACCAGTACGATGTTCGTCCAATCCATGCCCCGATATCCTCCTGCCTTTAGATGGTATGTAGTATGATAGTATCTCCGCGAACGGGCGGGAATAAACAAAAAAAGCGCCGACCGGCGCCAAGGGCATGGGCGGCAAAAAAAGAAACCGCCGAAAAAAGGCGGTTTTCCCATCAGGCAGATGTTTTCCGTTCCAGCTCGATGACGGTGCCGTCATGACGGATCAGCGTCGGCGGCTTTGTGCCGCGCACCGTGTCGAGCGTGATGATGCACTTTTGCACATCTTCGCGCGACGGCAACTCAAACATCACATCGAGCATAATGCCTTCGATGATCGAGCGAAGGCCGCGCGCGCCCGTTTTCCGCTCAATCGCTCTTTTCGCGATTTCCCGGAGCGCCGCTTCTTCAAACTCGAGTTCAACGCCGTCAAGCTCCAGCATTTTTTGGTATTGTTTCACGATCGCGTTTTTCGGCTTCGTCAAAATATCGATCAACGCCTGTTCGTCAAGCGGCTCAAGCGTCGTAATGACCGGCAGACGGCCGATGAACTCCGGAATAAGCCCGAACTTGAGCAAGTCTTCCGGCAGCACTTTCGACAGCAAGTTTTTCTCATCAACATCGGCTTGGTTCATTTCCGCACCGAATCCGATCACTTTTTTGCCGAGGCGGCGCTTAATGATCGGCTCGATGCCATCAAACGCCCCGCCGCAAATGAACAAAATGTTCGTTGTGTCGATTTGGATGAACTCCTGATGCGGATGTTTGCGGCCGCCCTGCGGTGGAACGCTGGCGATCGTTCCCTCCAAAATTTTGAGCAGCGCCTGTTGCACCCCTTCACCGGAAACATCGCGGGTGATGGAAGGGTTTTCCGATTTACGGGCGATTTTATCGATTTCATCGATATAAATAATGCCTTTTTCTGCCCGTTCCACATCATAATCGGCCGCTTGGATGAGCTTTAACAAAATGTTTTCGACGTCCTCGCCGACATAGCCTGCCTCCGTGAGCGATGTCGCATCGGCGATGGCAAACGGCACGTTTAAAATGCGCGCCAATGTTTGCGCCAGCAGCGTTTTCCCGCTCCCGGTCGGTCCGATCATCAAAATGTTGCTTTTCGACAGCTCGACATCATCGATTTTGCTGCCGGAATTGATCCGTTTATAATGGTTGTAAACCGCAACGGCGAGCGATTTTTTCGCGTCATCTTGGCCGATGACGTATTCATCTAAAATTTCCCTGATCTCCATCGGCTTCGGCACGTCTTTAAATTCAAATTCTTCCTCGTTTCCAAGCTCTTCCTCGACGATCTCCGTGCACAATTCAATGCATTCATCACAAATGTAAACGCCCGGGCCGGCGACGAGCTTGCGCACTTGGTCTTGCGTTTTGCCGCAAAACGAACACTTTAGCTGCCCTTTTTCATCATTAAATTTAAACATGTCATTCACCCCTTGCTAACAAAATCGCACCTGCGTTATGTATCATGTCTCGCCATCCCATGTTGCAAAAAACTTATGTATTCGCTATTTTACCATACATGCGTCAAAAAAAGCGAATGAAAAACCCGTGATGTATTAGAAAAGTTTGAAAAATCACCTCCAGGCGCCAATGACTGAGATAAAGAACAAGGCACGAACGTCTCGCGCCTTGTTCCTTCTACCTTTATTATTATGCCGCAACCGTGCTGTGCTCCACAAGAAAATCGATCGTTTTCCGCCATTTTAAATCTTCTTTGACGCCATCCAAGCTGCCGAGCAGCTCTTTTAACTTGTCCACGCTCAAGTTGTAGGCTTCCGCCATTTTTTGGAGTTCTTCCTCCACCTCTTCATCGGTTACCTCGATGTTTTCTGCTTTGGCGATCGCTTCGAGCGTCAAGGCCGCACGCACCCGTTTTTCGGCGTCTTCTTTCATTTGCTCACGCAACGCCGCTTCATCCTGACCTGAGAATTGATAGTACAGCTGCAAGTTCAGCCCTTGCATTTGCAGTCGTTGATCAAATTCGCGAAGCATCCGGTCCGTCTCGTTTTGCACCATGACAGCCGGAATATCGATTTCCGCATTGGCAGCCGCTTTTTCGACGACCGCATTGCGCAACGCCGTTTCCGCTTCATTCTTTTTCGCTTCTTCCAGACGGGCGCGGATTTTCGCTTTCAGTTCGTCAAGCGTTTCAACTTCTTCATCGACGTCTTTCGCAAACTCGTCATCCAAAGCCGGCAATTGCTTCGCTTTCACTTCATGCACTTTCACTTTGAACGTCGCCGGTTTGCCGGCCAGCTGCTCAGCGTGGTATTCTTCCGGGAACGTCACTTGAATTTCTTTTTCTTCGCCGGCTTTCATACCGACAAGCTGTTCTTCAAACCCCGGGATAAAGGTGCCTGAACCGATTTCGAGCGAATAGTTTTCCGCCTTGCCGCCTTCAAACGGCTCGCCGTCGACAACCCCTTCGAAATCGATGACGACCGTATCGCCGTTTTCCACCGTCCCGTCTTCTTTCACGACAAGTTCGGCGTAATTTTCTTGCAAACGTTTCAATTCGTTTTCGACATCTTCGTCCGTCACGGTTGTATCCATTTTTTCCACTTCAAGCCCTTTGTATTGACCGAGCTTCACTTCCGGCTTTACGGTCACTTTCGCTTTGAAAATTAAGCTTTTGCCTTTTTCCATTTGCTCAATGTCAATCTCCGGCATTGACACCGGTTCGATGCCTGCCTCTTCGACGGCTTTGGCATACGCCTCTGGCAGCAAAATATCGAGCGCGTCTTGATAGAGCGCCTCAACGCCAAACCGTTTTTCAAACAGGACACGCGGCACTTTCCCTTTGCGGAAGCCCGGCAGCGCAATATTTTTCACCACTTTTTTAAATGCGGCATCCAAGCCTTTGTTCACTTGCTCGGCGTCGACCTCAACGGTCAATACGCCTTCGTTCCCTCCAAGTTTTTCCCATTTGACTGACATCCTTGTTCCCTCCACCTGAAATCATTGCTCGGACCATAGCGCACTCCGCTTGTCCATATCTTTTTATGATGCCCAATTATGTAGACAAGTATGCGAAAACAGATACATAGCACAGCCACTATATTATAACATACAACAGCCATGTTTCAACAGAGAACTAGCCATTAGAGGGAGGAAAGTTCCTCTATTTCGTATAGATTTTGGCAAAGCGTTTCCATCTCCGCCGCCTCCACACCGTAGCGGTCGGCCAAGGCGGTCGCGTCAGCATCCAAGCCTAAAAACCGGCTCGCCATCCAATGGAGAGCAGCAAGCCAGGCCGCTGCATCCGCCGGCTCTGGCGGAAACGGGTACAACACATATGCATAGCGAAGCCAAATGTCCGCCGCCGTTTCATACAAACTCGGGCTTTCCGCCGCGAGCTGCTGTTCAAGCCGACCCAGCAGCGATGAAGCAAATTCCGTTTCCGTCTGTTCGTCCAACGCTGACGGGACGACCTCCATGCAACGGCCAAATTTCTCAACCGTCACCGTTTCGTTGACTTGCTTCCCTGTCAACAGGCGAAGGAGCATCGTTTTCGCCATCGGGCTTTTTTCCGGTGCGCGTAAATATTGCTTGAGCAACGGCAGCACCGGCTCGATGTCTTCTTTTTCCAGTTGTTTAATCAGTTGCAGCTGCTCAGCAATGTCCCCGGACTCAAGCAGCCGTCTCACCCGCTTCCACTCCGCGGGCGGAAGCGTGCGGGCATTCATTTTTTCACTAAACCGGAGCAGCTGATGAAGCTGTTCGCGCAACGAAGCGGATAGCGACGGATGGCGCAAGGCGGCGCGGATCACCGTTTCCGCCTTGCTGTATCGATTCGTTTGCAGCAGCACAGCGAGATACATTTGCAACAGATCGCTGTTGTTCGGCTGTTCGTCAAGTAAGGCGGCGAGGCGCCACTCCGCCTCATCGTAGTCTCCAAGCTCATAGCAACAGACAGCCAGCCCAAGGCGAACAGGAAAACTGTGGTCGCCAAGCTGTTCAGCAGCGCGCAAAAAGCGGAGCGCTTCTTTGTAGCGTTTCGCTTCAAGCGCCGCAAACGCTTCTTCCATCAGTCGTTCTTTCGTTTGCGGAAACATGATGATTTTTCCTTTTTTCCCGGTCATCTTCGCCCGCTCCCATTTGCATTTACCATCAGTGTAACAAGTTTTCCCTAGCGAAACAACCCGCGCCTTGCTGGGTAACACAAACCGCTTGTTTGCCAAAAAGCAGCCGGCCTCTGGACGCAGGCGCCGTCAAACGCGAAAAAGGCTGCGCCCGCCGATTGGCAGAGCAGCCCATCTCTCCTTGCCTCCCGAAACACATGGCGCTTACGGCCGTGGACAATGCCGTCGTTCGTAGGCGGCGATATGCGCTTCGTACACAAACGTCAAATCAATTTCGTCCCATCCTTTTAGCAACAGCTGTTTTCGATACGGGTCGATGTCAAACGGACGCGAAAATCCTTCATCGTCAAATACCCGCTGTTCTTCAAGCGAAACCGTCAGTTCATAGTCTGCGCGCTCGCTTTGGCGCAGCAAGTAGCGGACATCCTCTTTATCCAGCCGGATCGGCAACAGCCCGTTTTTTAAGCAGTTGTTGTAAAAAATATCGGCAAACGATGGGGCAATGATGACGCGAAATCCGTAATCTTGGAGCGCCCACGGCGCATGTTCGCGCGATGAGCCGCAGCCGAAGTTTTCATCGGCGACTAAAATCGTCGCCCCTTCGTTTTCCGGGCGGTTGAGCTCAAACTCCGGATTTGGCGTGCCGTCGCTCAAATACCGCCAATCGTAAAAGAGAAACTGGCCAAAGCCGGTGCGTTCAATCCGTTTCAAAAACTGCTTTGGAATGATTTGATCGGTATCAATATTCGCCCGGTCGATGCCGGCGGTTTTCCCGCGGTGAATCGTAAACGGCTTCATCCCGTCTCTCCCCTTCCGTCCCGTGTATCGTTCGTTTCTATGCCGCTTTTGAGAAGATAGCCCCAAAACGGGGGCGGCCATATCAAGGAGCACCCGTCATCGGACCAGCTCAGCTTCAAGCTGGCGCACATCGACAAAATGTCCGTAAATCGCAGCCGCCGCGGCCATCACCGGGCTGACGAGATGCGTGCGCGCCCCTTTTCCTTGCCGCCCTTCAAAGTTGCGGTTCGACGTTGACGCACAGTGCTCGCCTTCCGGAATGATGTCCGGGTTCATGCCCAAACAGGCGCTGCATCCAGCATCACGCCATTCAAAACCGGCATCGATGAAAATTTGCGCCAACCCTTCCGCCTCGGCTTGTTTTTTCACTTGCTGCGATCCAGGCACGACGAGCGCCCGTACACCCGGAGCCACTTTTTTCCCTTTCACGATGCTCGCCGCCGCGCGCAAATCGCTGAGGCGTGAGTTGGTGCACGAACCGATGAAGACGTGCTGCACCGGAATATCCGCAATCAGCGTGCCCGGCTTGAGCCCCATGTACTCAAGCGCCCGGCGCACCGCGTTTTGCTCTGTTTTGTTTTCAAACTGCTCGGGATGCGGCACGACACCATCGACCGATGTGCTCATCGCCGGGGTTGTACCCCATGTCACCATCGGGGCGATCGTCGACGCGTCGATTTCAATCGTCTTGTCGTATTCCGCCCCCTCATCGCTTGCAAGCGCCCGCCACCGTTCGACCGCTTGCTCAAACGCTTCGCCTTTTGGCGCATATTTGCGGCCGCGCAAATAGGCGAATGTCGTTTCATCCGGGCTGATGAGCCCGGCTCTCGCCCCCGCTTCAATCGACATGTTGCAAATCGTCATCCGTTCTTCCATCGACATGCGGCGGATCGCCTCACCGGTAAATTCAATAATATAGCCGGTGCCGACGCCAACGCCATAGCGGCCGATAATGGCCAAGATGACATCTTTGGCGGTCACCCCTTTGCCGAGGCGGCCGTTGATGCAGATTTGCAGCGTTTTCGGCTTATGCTGCCAAAGCGTTTGCGTCGCCAGCACGTGCTCGACCTCGCTTGTGCCGATGCCAAACGCCAACGCGCCAAACGCCCCGTGCGTCGACGTATGGCTGTCGCCGCAAACGATCGTTTTCCCCGGTTGGGTCAAGCCGAGCTCCGGACCGATGACGTGCACGATTCCTTGCTCTTCGCTATGCAAATCTGCCAGTGGGATGCCGAACTCGCGGCAGTTGCGCTCAAGCGCAGCGATTTGGTTGCGCGCCACTTCGTCGGTAATCACAAATCGGTTAACGGTCGGCACGTTATGGTCCATCGTCGCAAAGGTCAAATCCGGCCGCCGCACCTTCCGCCCTTTTTGCCGCAATCCTTCAAAGGCTTGCGGCGAGGTCACTTCATGCACTAAGTGCAAATCGATGTACAATAAATCCGGTTTGCCCTCCTCACGGTAGACGACGTGGTTTTCCCAAATTTTATCGATGATCGTTTTCGGCTTCATTGGTTTTCACCTCGCACGTCTTAGGTATAAACGGTCCTAATTTGAGCAATGGTCGTATAATCCAGCACCGCCGCTTTGATTTCTTCGACCATTTCGTTCGTGGATACGATGCGGCCGCCGCTTGGCGCCAAGTCGGCGGTGCGCAAACCTTGATCGAGCGCCTGCCACACCGCGTGCTCTACCGCCTCCGCTTCCGCGGTGAGCCCGAACGACAGGCGAAGCATCATCGCGGCCGACAAAATCGCGGCAATCGGATTGGCTTTGTTCATACCGGCAATATCAGGCGCCGAGCCGTGAACCGGCTCATACAAACTCGGCCCGGAAGCGGATAAGCTGGCTGACGGCAGCATCCCGAGCGAACCGGACAGCATCGAGGCCTCGTCGCTCAAAATATCGCCAAACATGTTTTCTGTCACAATGACATCAAACTGCTTCGGCGCGCGGATGAGCTGCATCGCGGCATTGTCAACAAGCATATGCTCAAGCGTGACGTCCGGAAATTCCTTCGCCACCTCTTCGGCCACTTCTCGCCATAATCGGCTTGACGACAGGACGTTCGCCTTGTCGACCGACGTCACTTTTTTCTTCCTCCCGCGCGCAAGCATAAACGCCATGCGCACGATCCGTTCGATTTCTTCCTTTTTATATAAGAGAGTGTCAACCGCTCTTTCTTCCCCGTTTTCCACGACGCGGCCGCTCGGCTGGCCGAAGTAAATGCCGCCGGTCAGCTCGCGGACGATGACAAAATCGACGCCTTTCACGAGATCCGGTTTTAACGGCGAAGCGGAAACCAAACTGTCATAGCAAACAACCGGCCGCAAGTTGGCATATAAGTCGAGCTGCTTGCGAATGGCAAGCAATCCTTTTTCCGGGCGCAAATGCGGAGGGTTGTCGTCCCACTTCGGACCGCCGACCGCCCCGAGCAGCACCGCATCGCTCTGTTGGCAAAGGCGAAGCGTCTCTTCTGGGAGCGGCGTCCCGGCTTCATCGATCGCGACTCCGCCAATCAATCCATACTCAAACGCAAACTCGTGGCCAAACCGGATGCCGACCGCTTTCAAAACCTCGACCGCTCCGGACGTCACTTCCTTGCCGATGCCATCGCCCGGCAAGACGGCAATCCGATAGTTTCCCATGTTTGAATCCCTCCGTTTTATGATGTTGCCACCTTTTCGTTTTCAGCACGCATCGCTTCGATCATAAACACGCGGTTCATGGCGTTGATGTACGCTTTCGCCGACGCCTCAAGCACGTCTTGCGCCGTTCCGCGCCCGCTCGTTTCAACATCGCGCACGCGCACTTTCACAAACACTTGCGCTAGCGCATCGCGGCCGCCGCCGACCGACTCAATCCGGTAGTCAAGCAGTGTCACTTCCGTTTGGAAGCAGCGCTCGAGCGTATTGTACAGCGCCTCGACGCTGCCGGAGCCGGTCGCCGCTTCTTGGATTTCATTCCCCTTCCCGTCTTTCAGTACCACGACCGCTGTCGGAATTTGATTCGTCCCGTATTGCACTTGAATGGAAGACAATTGATAAAAATCTTTGAAGTGGTCGAACTTCTCTTCGAAAATCAACGCGATTAAATCGTCGTCGGTAATATCCTTCTTTTTGTCCGCCAGTTCTTTAAAACGGACAAACAGCTGATTGATCTCTTCATCGGACAACGTGTAGCCGAGCTCCTCAACCCGGTTGCGAAGCGCATGGCGGCCGGAATGTTTGCCGAGCACCATCGAATTCGACGGCACGCCGACGAGCTCCGGTGAAATGATTTCGTACGTCGTTTTTTCTTTTAAGACGCCGTCTTGATGGATGCCGGATTCATGCGCAAACGCGTTTTTGCCGACGACCGCTTTGTTGGGTGGAACGACGACCCCGGTCAGCTTGCTGACAAGATTGCTTGTGCGCTTAATTTCTTGCAAATTGAGGCGCGTTTCCACTTGATAATAATCTTTGCGAATGTGAAGGGCGACGGCGATCTCCTCAAGCGCCGCGTTGCCGGCCCGCTCGCCGATGCCGTTGATCGTGCACTCGACCTGCGTCGCCCCATGCTCAATGGCCGACAACGAGTTCACCACCGCCATGCCCAAGTCATCATGACAATGAGCGGAGAGCGAAACATTTTCAATATTCTGAACATTGTTTTGCAAATAGAGGAAAATTTCCCCGTATTCTTTCGGCGTAATATAGCCGACCGTATCCGGGATGTTGATGACCGAGGCGCCGGCTTTGATCACTTCGGCGACGATTTTCGCCAAAAACGGCAGCTCGCTCCGGCACGCATCTTCCGCCGACCATTGGACGATCGGGAAAAAGCGCTTCGCGTATTTCACTGCCTCAACCGCCGCTTCAATCACTTGTTCCGGCGTCATCCGCAATTTATGCACCATATGGATCGGCGAGGTGGCGATGAATAGGTGGAGCCGCGGCTCCGCGCCGCCTTTTAACGCCTCCCACGCCGCATCAATGTCGCTTCGGACCGAGCGCGACAGCCCGGTGACCGAGCATGTTCTCACCGTTTCGGCAATTTGTTTGACCGCCTCAAAATCGCCTTTTGACGAGGCGGGGAAGCCCGCCTCGATGATGTCAACCCGCAGCCGTTCAAGCTGACGGGCAATTTCCAACTTTTCTTGCAAGTTCAAATTGACGCCGGCCGACTGTTCCCCATCGCGCAATGTAGTATCAAAAAACTTAATGTTTCGCACCTGGCACCACCGCTTCTTTTTGTTTTGCTTTCACAAACGGCATCATGCTCCGCAGTTCGCGTCCGACGACTTCGATTAAATGCTCGTTCTCGCGCCGGTTGATGGCGTTGAACTCCGGACGGTTTGCTTGGTTTTCCAAAATCCAGCTTTTCGCGAATTTGCCGGTTTGGATGTCATCGAGCACCTTTTTCATTTCCGCTTTCACGGCGTCGTTAATGATGCGCGGACCGGTGATAAAGTCGCCCCATTGCGCCGTATCGGAAATCGAGTAGCGCATCCACGACAAGCCGCCTTCATAAAGAAGATCAACGATGAGCTTCATTTCATGCAAACACTCGAAATAGGCGACTTCCGGCTGATACCCGGCTTCAACGAGCGTTTCAAACCCGGCCTTGATGAGCGCCGTCAGCCCGCCGCACAGCACCGCTTGTTCACCGAACAAGTCGGTTTCCGTCTCTTCTTTGAACGTTGTCTCCAACACCCCAGCTCGAGCAGCACCAATCGCTTTCGCATAGGCGAGCGCCGTTTCTTTCGCGTGTCCGGTTACATCTTGATAAACGGCGATGAGCGCCGGCACCCCGGCTCCTTCCGCATATGTGCGACGCACGAGATGGCCTGGTCCTTTCGGCGCCACCAAGAAGACATCGACATGCTCCGGCGGGACGATTTGGCTGAAATGAATGTTAAACCCGTGCGCAAACACAAGCGCGTTGCCCGGTTCAAGCCCCGGTTCAATCTCTTCCTTGTAGACAGCCGGCTGTTTCTCATCCGGCAGCAACACCATCACAATATCCGCTTGTTTTGCCGCTTCGCGCACCGAGTATACTTCAAAGCCGTCCTGTTCCGCCTGCTCCCACGATTTCCCTTTGCGCAACCCGACAATGACGCGGACGCCGCTGTCGCGCAAGTTTTGTGCATGGGCGTGGCCTTGTGAGCCGTAGCCGATGATCGCGACCGTTTTCCCTTGCAAATATTGTTCGTTTGCATCCCCGTTATAGTAGACTTTTGCCATGATTACCCTCTCCTTTGTCGTGTAGTGTAAATGGGCCGCCATGCGCCCTCATTGCGCACAGGCGCGGTTATTCGTATCGACAATGTTTTGACAACGATCGTTGCAACGGAGACAGCGGCCGTTAAATGATAAACGCCGTTTTCTGGTTGGCTGCCGCTTTTTGCGCCCCGCGGGTGAACGCGGTCGTACCGGTGCGCGCCACTTCTTTGATGCCATAGGGGCGCAACAGCTCAATCAACGCCTCGACTTTTTCCGGCTCGCCGGTGACTTGAATGACGAGGCTGTCTTTGCTGACGTCGACGATCGAGGCGCGGAACGGCTCAATGAGCGTGTAGATTTCTTGGCGGATCGCCGGAGCAGCCGACACTTTCACAAGCGCCAGCTCACGGGCGACGATCGCCTGATCCGTGATGTCATTGACTTTCAATACATCGATCTGCTTGTTTAGCAGTTTGATAATTTGTTCCGCGGTCCGTTCGTCGTCGACATTGACGACAAATGTCATCCGCGAGACTCCATCGATTTCCGTATGCCCGACGGTGATGCTTTCGATATTGTAATGCCGCTTCGTAAACAGCCCGGTGATGCGGTTTAACACGCCCGGGCGGTTGTTGACCGTCATCGTGATCATTCTTCGCACGCTTTCACCCCCACCATTTCATGAAGCCCTTTGCCAGGCGACACCATCGGATACACGTTCTCGTCGGCGCGGACGTGGAAATCCAACAGCACCGGGCCGTCCATCGCAAACGCTTGTTTTAACACTTCAGCTGCTTCCGCCTCCGTCTTCGCCCGCAGCCCCGGTATGCCGTATGCTTCAGCGAGTTTTACAAAATCCGGATGATTCGGGATGAGCGAATGGGAGTACCGTTTTTCGTAAAACAGCTCCTGCCATTGCCGCACCATGCCGAGCGCCTGGTTGTTGACGATGACGATTTTAATTGGCAACCCCAGCTCTTGAATGACCGACAGCTCTTGAAGCGTCATTTGGAAACCGCCGTCGCCGACGATGGAAACGACGGTCGCGCTCCGATCCGCCAGCTGGGCGCCGATCGCTGCCGGAAGCCCAAAGCCCATCGTGCCGAGCCCCCCGGACGTCACCCACCGGTTCGGTCGATTGAACTTGTAATATTGCGCCGCCCACATTTGGTGCTGGCCGACGTCCGTTGTGACGATCGCTTCGCCATTTGTCAATTCGTAAATCATTTCGATAAGCTTTTGCGGCTTGATCGTCCCGGCTTCCGGCTCGTAATGGAGCGGGAAGCGCCGCTTCCACTCATTGAGCTGTTCGAGCCACGCCGCGTTGTCAGCCGGTTTGCCTTGCTGGGCGATCAGTTCCTGCAGCGCCGCTTTGGCGTCGCTGACAATCGGAATTTTGGTCGGCACGTTTTTGCCGATTTCCGCCGGGTCGATGTCGATATGAGCGACAGTCGCCTTTGGCGCGAAGTATTTCAAGTTGCCAGTGACCCGGTCGGCAAAACGGGCGCCGATGTTGATAAGCAAATCGCACTCATAGAGCGCCATGTTCGCCGTGTACGTCCCGTGCATGCCCGCCATCCCCAAGAAAAGCGGATGGTCTGCTGGGAAGCCGCCAAGGCCAAGAAGCGTATGAACGACCGGAATGTTTTGCTGCTCGGCGTACTGCCGCAATTCGTTTGCCGCGTCGGCGTGCAAGACGCCGGCGCCGGCTAAAATGACCGGCCGCTTCGACTGGCTGACCGCCTCGACAAGACGGCGGATTTGCCAATGGTTCGGCTGTGTCGTCGGCTGATACCCAGGCAAGCAAACTTCTTCATCGTAATCGAATTCCCCTTCGGCCGTTGTGATGTCTTTCGGAATATCGATCAACACCGGTCCCGGTCGTCCAGTCGTTGCGATGTGGAACGCCTCTTTGATGATTTTCGGCAGCTCACTGATGTCGCGCACTTGGTAGTTGTGTTTCGTAATCGGCATCGTAATCCCGACGACATCGGCTTCCTGAAAGGCGTCCGAGCCGATGACGCTCGTCGCTACTTGCCCAGTGAACACGACGAGCGGCAACGAATCCATCATGGCGTCGGTCAGTCCGGTGACGATGTTGGTCGCTCCCGGCCCCGATGTCGCGATGACGACCCCCGGTTTTCCCGAAATGCGCGCGTACCCTTCCGCCGCATGAATGGCTCCCTGCTCGTGCCGCGTCAAGACGTGAAACACACCGGCTTTATACAGCTCATCGTAAAGCGGAAGCACCGCGCCGCCCGGATAGCCGAAAATGACTTCGACTTGCTCCGCCTTCAGCGCTTCGATCAACATCATCGACCCGCTCATCTTCGTCTTCGTCTGCTCCTCCACGTTCATCTTTGCCATCGTCGATCCTCCCCGTTGGTTGTGATTCATATAAAAAACCTTTTCACCCACCATGACTGGCATTTCCAGCCAAAGGGGCGAAAAGGTTTCCTTTCCGCGGTACCACCCTTCTTCACGGCCATGACGGCCGCCTCAGGAGCAGCCAGCCGAAACCGGCTGCTCGTTTTTTGTAACGGGTGAAGCGCACATCCCCACCCGTCCGGCCCTACTGGCGAATCTGCGTTCAAGCCGGCGCTCGGAGGTGAGTTCATCAAGCGGCAACATCACCGGTTCGCAGCTCCCCCGGCTCTCTGTGGATGTTGGCCCCGCTGACTACTTATCCTCGTCAACGCTTTCTCGCTATATGGTTGTCATTCTTGCTCAACTGACATTGGCGTTCGTCGGATACACCTTTACTCCTTCGACGACTACGCGGCGGCGGAATTCTTCAAGCAGCCGCTTCGTATGCGGACCCGGCGTCCCGTCGCCGATCGTCCGGCCATCGACTTTAATGACGGAAATGACTTCGGCTGCCGTCCCGGTTAAAAACACTTCATCTGCCACATACACGTCATGGCGGGTGAACGGCTCCTCTTTCACCGTATAGCCGAGATCAACGGCAATTTCCATAATCGCCTGACGCGTGATGCCTTCCAGCGCCCCGACATACCCTGGAGGCGTGTAAATGACGCCGTTTTTAATGATGAAGACGTTGTCGCCGGAACCTTCGGCCACATATCCTTGGTCGTTTAAGATCAGCGCCTCGCTCACGTTGGCCAAATGCGCTTCGATCTTCACGAGAACATTGTTCAAATAGTTGAGCGATTTGACCTTCGGACTCAGCACATCAGAGCGGTTGCGGCGCGTCGCTACTGTCACCACTTCGATGCCGGTTTCATATAAATGTTTTGGAAAGAGCGCGAGCGGCTCCACGATAATGACGATTTGCGGCGTTTTGCATTTGTACGGATCAAGGCCCAAATCGCCAACCCCGCGCGAAACGACTAAGCGAATGTATGCATCCTGATAGCCGTTGCGGCGGACGGTTTCAAGCACATGGCCGATCATTTCGTCCTTCGTATATGGAATGTCGAGCAAAATTGACTTGGCCGAATTGTACAGCCGATCTATGTGCTCCTCAAGACGGAAGACGTTGCCGCTGTAGACGCGAATGCCTTCAAATACGCCGTCCCCATACAAAAATCCATGGTCATACACGGAAATTTTGGCGTTTTCTTTTGTCACAAATTCTCCGTTTAAAAAGATCCATTGTTCGCCCACTTCGGTTCCCCTCTTCCTTGATCAGTCAACGGTTGCTTTAAACGGCTCGGTGATGCGTTTGAATCGTTTCTTTTGTTTGAAAATTATAATAATCCGAAACGACCGCGCCGTCAATAACTTTTTTTGAAAATTTCGATTCGTCGAACTGCTTGTATACGCTTACAATTTGATAGAATCAAGGATTTGCCGTTTAAAAAAATTTTTTCTTCGCCTAGCAGTGAAGAGGGAAGAAGCTATGTTTCCCCATTCGCAAAAGCAACGCAACGCCTCCGGCTCGAGAAACCCGCCGGCCTCTTGAAAACGTCCGGAAAACGAAAAAGACGGACGCTTTGTCCGCCTAGATGGAAAACGTTTGTTGCAAGCCTGGGACCGGCTTCCCTGCTGTGTCGTAAAATTCCACTGTCGCCCGGCCGTTTGCAGCGGTCAGCACCGCGTACGTTCTTTCTTTTCTCCCGCGCGGCAAGGCGATGCTGCCGGGATTGATGAACAGCACCCCCTCGATTTGCTCGGCCCCAGCCAGGTGGGAATGGCCGAAACAAACGACATGGGCGCTCGTTTCTTTCGCCCGGTAGTAGAGGCGCAGCAGCGACGTTTTGACGCCGTACAAATGGCCGTGCGTGATGAGAAAGCGAAGGCCTTCCGCCTCCTCGGTCCGCTCATTCGGAAACGCCGCGAAATCGCAGTTGCCGCGCACGACGACAAATGGAGCAAGTTCGGCCGCTTGAGCCGACAGCTCGGAATCGCCGCAATGAATAAACAGATCGGCTTCATGGCGATGGCGCTCGACAATGGCGGAGAGTTCGCCGCTGAGCCCGTGGCTGTCGCTTACAACGACCGCTTTCATTCCATCCGTCCCTCCCCTCCCATGATGTCATCCCATTGCTCGTCAAGCTTGGCCAGCGCCTTCGCCCGGTGGCTGATCTCATTTTTCTCTTCCGGGGTGAGTTCCGCCATCGTCTTCCCCTTTTCCGGAAGATAAAAGACGGGGTCATAGCCAAAACCGCCTTCTCCCCGCGGCGCTTCGGCGATGTACCCTTCGCACGCCGCCTCCACAACGGCCGTCGGCCGCCCGGGGATGGCGACCGCCAGTGCGCAATGAAACCGGGCGGTGCGCTGTTCCATCGGCACGCCTTCCAACTCGTGAAGCAGCTTCGCGATGTTGCGCGCATCGTTTTTGTCTTCACCGGCATAGCGGGCTGAATAGACGCCCGGCCGGCCGCCGAGCGCATCGACCACCAGCCCCGAATCATCGGCGATCACCGGGCAGCCGAAACGGTGAGATATGGCTTCCGCTTTTAACCGGGCGTTTTCGGCAAACGTGCTTCCCGTCTCCTCGACGTCCGGAACGTCCGGAAAATCAAGCAGCGATTTGACGTCGATGCCCCGCTTCGCAAACAAAGCGGCAAATTCGCGCACTTTTCCGGCATTTTTCGTCGCGATCACAATCTTGTTCACTCTGTCCCCTCCTCCTGCTTCGCTTCTTGCTTCGTCCCGATGCGAGCCGCCCAATCGCCCAAAACGCGGCGCTGCACGGCGATCAGCTGTTCAATGCCGATGTGCGCCGCCTCAAGCAATTCATCGAGCTCGGCGCGAGAAAAAGTCGCTTCTTCCCCGGTCCCTTGAATTTCAACAAACTGGCCGGATCCGGTCATGACGACGTTCATATCGACTTTTGCCCGCGCGTCTTCATCGTAATTCAAATCGAGCACAACGCCATGCTCCGGATCGATGCCAACGGACGTAGCGGCAAGAAAATCGCGGATTGGAAGCGCCTCGAGCTTCCCTTCGTCAACGAACTTGGAAAGCGCCAGCACGAGCGCCACGTAGCCGCCGGTGATCGAGGCGGTGCGCGTTCCGCCGTCCGCCTGAATGACGTCGCAATCGATCCAAACCGTTCGTTCGCCAAGCCGCTCCAATTCAACGACCGAGCGGAGCGCGCGGCCGATCAGGCGTTGAATTTCCATCGTCCTCCCCGACACTTTCCCTTTGCTTGCCTCCCTCGCATTCCGCTGCTCTGTCGCCCGCGGCAACATCCCATATTCGGCGGTGATCCATCCTTTTCCGCCGCCGCGCATAAACGGCGGCACTTTTTCTTCCACCGTCGCCGTGCAAATCACTTTCGTGTCGCCGATTTCAATCAACACGGACCCTTCGGCATGTTTCACATAATGCGGCTGTATATGTACAGGGCGCAGCTCACGGTTATGTCGTCCGTCTGCTCTCATTCACTCTTCCTCCTTTTTCCTTCCCGTTTGCCAGCAGGAGCCGGTCGGTCCTGCCTCCTTCCTTGCATCACGACTCCGTGCCGCCGTTGCCAAAAAACAAAGAGGCGGAGCACGCTTCCACCTCTTTGTTATACCATAACAGCCTATTCGTTTCCAGCTTGGGTGAACACCCCACCACTTACGCTTCGCTTAGAGGCGGGGGCTTCAAGCGACTTGTGCGTGTTCGCCGAACGGTAAGCCACACACAAGAACCCTTTACACTTTCCTTCGTTCCGAAGGGGTCCGTTCTAACCTTATTTTATCCTATTCGTTGGCTAACGCCAACCGACATTCATCTCCCACTTTCACTTTGCTTAGAAGCGGGAGACTTCTTTCGGAAAGATGTTAAAACGACCCGGTATTGACGTTTTGTGGGCGGGCGACCGGTTTTGTGAGCGGTTTGCCGTCTTCCGTAACAAGATCGGCTTTGCCGTTCACCGTAATCGTGACGCTCTCAACGCCGCTTTGCTCGGTGAGCGACAACACAAGCGAGTTCAAGACGACGTCAGAAATCACATTTTTCTTGTTGCTGCCAAAAATGCCTTCGTTAAAATTGAGCGTGACTTGGCCATCTTCGTATTTTGGCTTGTCAAGCAGCTTGGCGTCCGGCTGGAAGACGCCGACAAGCACACTGCCATGTTCCGGCCCTTGAATAAGTTCATGGACCGCCGCCGCGATATCATCTTTTTCTTGGTTGGAAACACGTCTTGTCACAGGGACATAATACGTCGTTTCTCCCTGTTGGGCAACAAAATACACGGTGACGGGATGCGTATTCGTAATGTCCGGCACACCGCCCGCCTCCATGTTGATGCCGTCGGCGCGGCTCACCCCGTCTTGAATCGGCGTTTTATTGACCGGCATCACCTCTTGGTCATAACCGTTAATGCGGATTTTGACGCGCTTAATGTTGTCAAACTGCGTCAACGTCCACGCAATGGCTTGCAAAATCCGCTTTTCGTCTTCCGGTTTGTATTGCTTGAATTCCGGTGAAAAATCGGCGATCAACGTCCCGTCTTTTTCAAGTTTGGTGCCAAGCACGGTTGTCCCTGCCGGAATGACGGCGCGGAAACCGTTCGGCAACATATTCGACACCGGTCCGTCTTCAACCAAATACTCAAGCACTTGTTTCGCAACAGCCTGCGTTTTTGGCAACTCAACCGTTTGCGGCACGACATATCCGTTTTTGTCAATCAGGTAAAGCTCTCGCTTGACCGTCTCGGTCGCCTTCTCTTCCTCTTTGGCCCCCTCTTTCCCTTTCGTTGCCTCCTCGAGCGCCTGGCCGTCTTTTACATAGCTCGTGTTTTGCGGCGGATCAATTTCCTTCACTGCTTCATCTTGGCCAAACAAGCCGCAGCCGCCGAGCAGCAAAAGCGAAGCGAGCACCGGCGCCGTCCATCTATGAACCGTCCGTTTGCCCATTGACGTTCCCTCCTACTCGTGGTTTGTACTACTATATATACGAGCCACTGTCCAAAATAGAATAAAAAAATCCTTTAGCGTCTATGCGCTAAAGGATTTTTTTGCCTACAGGCGAATCGATTCCACCGTTCCGATCGGTCTGCCAAACCACTTTCTTGAAATCTTTTCAAAAAGCTCTTTCGGACCGGTCGTAAAAAACAAATGCTCCGGCTCGCGCTGGCCCGTATAAAGAAGGTGGCTGTGATGCAAAATGGCGCTCACTTCGCGGGCCATTTCACCGCCCGAGCAAATCAGTTTCACTTTTTTGCCCATGTAGGCCCGGATCAGCGGGGCAAGCAGCGGATAATGCGTGCAGCCTAAAATAAGCACGTCAATCGGCAGCGGGCGCAGCGGAGCGAGCGACTCGGCGACGACCGCCTTCGCTTTCTCCCCTTCAAAATCGCCGCTTTCGACCAGAGGGACAAACTTCGGGCACGCCAAGCTTTCGACATGGACGTGCGGATTGATCGATTGGAGCGCCTTTTCGTACGCCTTGCTTCTCACCGTGCCGATCGTGCCGATCACGCCAATATGCCCATTTTTTGTCGCCTTCAAGGCGGCGCGGGCGCCGGGATGAACGACGCCGAGCACCGGAATGTCAAGCCGCTCCCGCACTTCATCGAGCGCGACCGCGGTTGCCGTGTTGCAGGCAATGACAAGCATTTTCAACGGATATTGCCGCAAGTAGTGAATCATCTGCCATGTAAATCGGCGAATTTCTTCAACCGGGCGCGGCCCGTACGGACAGCGGGCGGTGTCGCCAAGGTAAATGATCTGTTCCTTTGGCAGCTGCCGCATAATTTCTTTGGCGACGGTTAAGCCGCCGACTCCTGAATCAATGACACCAATTGCTCTTTCCAAGTGATCGCCTCATTCTTTCATCATTTCTTGATGCAGTTTGCGCAAACAGCGCTCAAAAACGACAATTTCTTCATCCGAAAAGTTTTCCAGCACTTGGGCCAAATCGCGCTGGCGTTTTTCAATCACTTCCTCAATGATGCGCTCGCCTTTTTCGAGCAGGTGAATGCGGACGACGCGCCGATCATGTTCATCACGCACTCGGGCGACGAGACCGTTTCGCTCCATGCGATCGACCAAGTCGGTCGTCGTGCTGCACGCCAAATACATTTTGTTCGATAACTCGCCAACCGTCAAGTCCCCTTCTTCAAGCAGCCATTGCAACGCAACAAACTGCGGAGGCGTGATGGGATAGTTCGTTAAAATTTCGCGGCCGCGCTGTTTTAAGTTGGCGGCGATATAGCGAAGCAATTTTTCCAACTCGGCAACCGTTTTTTCGTTCATCGCAGACGGCATACAATCTCCCCTTGATCATTTTCGCGGCCTGGCCCCAAAACAACGTGCCTCAGCCAACGGCCATTCTATTTTTCATTTTACAATACCGGGGGGCATAATCAATACAAAATATAGAACGCCGCTGCAGACAAAAGGCCAGACAGACGGCAAAGCCTCGTCCGGCCGCAAAGGAACATAACAGCCGGCCACCCGGAAAGGGAAAAGCCGGCATTGTGTGAACTACCCACCACCTACGCTTCGCTTAGAGGTGGGGGCTTCAAGCGACTTGTGTGTGTTCGCTGAACGGTAAGCCACACACAAGAACCCTTTACGCTTCCCTTCGTTCCGAAGGTGTCCGTTCTAGCCATATTCTATCATATTCGTTGGCTAACGCCAACCGAAATTCATCTCCCACTTTCACTGGTGCTGGCGCACCTTCACGTTTAGAAGTAGGAGACTTCTTTCGGAGGGAAGTTAAAGTTTCAGTTCGCCCATTCGAAGCAATTCAATCACAGCTTGCGAGCGCCCCTTGACCCCAAGCTTTTGCATCGCATTCGAAATATGGTTGCGAACGGTTTTTTCACTGATGAACAGTTCTTTGGCGATTTCCTTCGTCGTCTTATCTTGCACGAGCAATTCGAAGACTTCTTTTTCTCTTTTTGTCAAAAGCGGCTTCGATTGAAACGATTGATCCCTCAACGGTGGTAACCCTCCTTGCTCTCAATGGGCCCGAACTGCCGGATGGGTATTTCCTCACCATATCGTATGTGAGAGCAAGGACGGCGGTGACGAAATTTTGCTTATCTAATAGAAAAATAGGTCTTTTTTTTCGCCTCCCCACCTGATCAAAGACAAGGGGGCTGGGCAAGCGCAAAATCCCCTCCATGGCTGGCCACGGAGGGGATGAGAGGTCCAACTGTTACACTTCGTCGCTTCCAAAGAAATCGCGGAACATTTGAATCGTCGTTTCGCGGTTTAACGCCGCGATCGATGTCGTCAACGGAATGCCTTTCGGGCACGATTGCACGCAGTTTTGCGAGTTGCCGCAGTTGGCCAAACCGCCGTCGCCCATAATCGCCCGCAGCCGTTCGGCTTTATGCATCGCTCCGGTCGGATGGGCGTTAAACAGCCGCACCTGCGACAGCGGCGCCGGGCCGATAAAGTTCGACTTGCTGTTGACGTTCGGGCACGCTTCAAGACAGACCCCACACGTCATGCATTTGGACAGCTCGTACGCCCATTGCCGCTTCCGCTCCGGCATGCGCGGACCCGGACCCAAGTCGTACGTTCCGTCGATTGGAATCCATGCTTTGACGAGTTTTAGCGCATCAAACATCCGGCTCCGGTCGATGACCAAGTCGCGGATGACCGGGAACGTGCGCATCGGCTCCAGGCGGATCGGCTGCTCTAATTTATCAATGAGCGCCGCACATGCTTGCCGCGGCTTTCCGTTAATGACCATCGAGCAGGCCCCGCACACTTCTTCCAAACAGTTCATTTCCCAGGCGACCGGCGTCGTTTTTTCCCCTTTGGCGTTGACCGGATTGCGGCGAATTTCCATGAGCGCCGAAATGACGTTCATGTTCGGGCGGTACGGAATGACAAACTCTTCTTCATACGGCGCGGAATCCGGACGATCTTGGCGCGTGATGATGAACCGAACCGTTTTGTTTTCGCTCATCTTACTTCACTTCCTCTTTCTTTTTGCTGTAGTCGCGTTTGCGCGGCTTAATCAACGAGACATCGACATCTTCGTAATGGAACGCCGGACCGTCTGGCGTATAGCGGGCCATCGTCGTTTTCAGCCATTCTTCGTCATTGCGTTCCGGAAACTCCGGCTTGTAGTGCGCCCCGCGGCTTTCGTTGCGATAGTACGCGCCGAGCGTAATGACGCGGGCAAGCTGGAGCATGTTGTACAGCTGGCGGATAAACGTCGCCCCTTGGTTGCTCCATCTCGACGTATCGGTGACGCTGATGTTTTTATACCGCTCCATCAGCTCTTGAATTTTCTCATCGGTCTTCAGCAGCCGGTCGTTGTAGCGGACGATCGTCACGTTTGCCGTCATCCATTCACCGAGCTCTTTATGCAGCACGTAGGCGTTTTCCGTGCCGTCCATCGCCAAAATGTTTTCCCATTTTTCCTGCTCTTGTTTGACATAACGGTCGTACAGCGTCGACGGCATCGCATCGGCCGATTTCTCGAGGCCGCGGATGTAGCGGACTGCATTCGGGCCGGCGACCATTCCACCGTAAATCGCCGACAGAAGCGAGTTTGCCCCGAGACGGTTGGCGCCATGAATGGAATAATCGCACTCACCGGCGGCAAACAGCCCTTTGATGTTCGTCATTTGGTCATAGTCGACCCATAAGCCGCCCATCGAATAGTGAACGGCCGGAAATACTTTCATCGGCACTTTGCGTGGGTCTTCGCCCATGAACTTCTCATAAATTTCGATAATGCCGCCGAGCTTGATATCGAGCTCTTTCGGATCTTTATGGGAAAGATCGAGGTACACCATGTTTTCGCCGTTGATGCCGAGCTTCAAGTCGACGCACACATGGAAAATTTCCCGGGCGGCGATATCGCGCGGCACCAAGTTTCCGTAAGCCGGATATTTTTCCTCAAGAAAATACCATGGTTTTCCATCTTTATACGTCCAGACGCGGCCGCCTTCCCCGCGCGCCGATTCGCTCATCAACCGAAGCTTGTCATCGCCTGGAATCGCGGTCGGATGGATTTGGATAAACTCGCCGTTCGCGTAGTAAACCCCTTGCTGATAGGCGATGGAAGCCGCCGATCCGGTATTGATGACCGAGTTCGTCGATTTCCCGAAAATGATCCCCGGGCCGCCGGTCGCCAAAATGACGGCATCGGCAGGGAACGCTTTAATTTCCATCGAACGCAAGTCTTGCGCGACAATGCCGCGGCAAATTTGTTCGTCATCCAAAACGATCCCCAAAAATTCCCAATGCTCATATTTCGTCACAAGCCCCGCTACTTCATGGCGGCGCACTTGTTCGTCAAGCGCATACAAAATTTGCTGTCCGGTCGTCGCCCCGGCGTACGCCGTGCGGTGGTGCTGCGTCCCGCCGAAACGGCGGAAATCAAGAAGCCCTTCCGGCGTGCGGTTGAACATGACGCCCATCCGGTCGAGCATGTAAATGATCCCTGGCGCCGCCTCACACATCGCTTTGACCGGAGGCTGGTTCGCCAAGAAGTCCCCGCCATAGACGGTATCGTCAAAGTGTTCCCACGGCGAATCGCCTTCCCCTTTCGTGTTGACCGCTCCGTTAATGCCGCCTTGGGCACAGACGGAGTGAGAACGCTTTACCGGAACGAGCGAAAACAACTCAACAGGCACTCCTGCTTCGGCGATTTTAATCGTGGCCATCAAGCCGGCCAACCCGCCGCCGACAACGATGATTTTTCCTTTTTTCATGGCTACTCACTCCCTAGAAAATTGCTGCTTTTGCTTCAATGTCCCTCGGTTTGCCTCTGTCGATCAAGCGTTCGTTCGACAAACGGCTGCAGCGTGATCCATCAAGAGCCAACGCAGCGGTTCATGTCATCCAACAGCTGAAATCAATTTTTTACGCAAAAGCCAAAATGGCGCGAATGCCGACAATCGAAAGCGCGACAAAGATGATCATCGTAATGTACGTGAACACTTGCTGTGAACGAGGGGATACCGTTAAACCCCAGCTGACGAAGAACGACCATAAACCGTTGGCGAAGTGAAAGACGGTCGACAAAATACCGATAATATAAAACCAAAGCATAAATGGATTATCGACAATATTGGCCATCATATCATAATTCACTTCAGCGCCAAACACGGCTTGCACCCTTGTTTCATACACGTGCCAGACGACAAAAATCAATGTGATAATGCCCGTAATCCGCTGAAGCATGAACATCCAGTTGCGGAAATAGCCGTACTGGCGCGTGTTGAATTTGGCTGTAAACGCGATGTAAATGCCGTATACCGCGTGGAACAGCAATGGAAGGAAAATAATGAAAATTTCCAAGAAAATACGGAACGGCAAGTTTTCCATAAACGCAGCCGCCCGGTTAAACGCTTCCGGTCCGCGCGTCGCAAAATGGTTGACGACCAAGTGCTGCACTAAAAACACCCCAACGGGGATAACCCCGAGCAGCGAATGGAGCCGGCGATAATAAAACTCGCGATTCCCTGCCATTATGTAAACCCCCTTTAACGTAAGTAAAAATAAATTCTCCTCGTTACAGAATGGATAGAAACGCCTTCCATTTCCATCTTGCATTTGTCACATTCATTGTACTCCCACATTATACAAGCGTCAAGAAAACATCGTCACAAAGTGTTCAAACATTCTCCGTTCACGTTTTTTGCAAGAAAGAGAGTGCATGCCGGCGGCTGTTTGGCTATAATGGGAAAATGGATAGAAAGAGGGGAACATGATGAGACAGCCATCATTGGAAAAACAGTACGAAACATTTCGATCGATTACCCAATCGGCGTTTGGCGCTGAGCTGCTCCGCCATTCGCTTCTTCCCGAGCTGCTCGGCAAAAACGCCCCGTCCCTTTTATACTGGGCGGGCAGACAGCTGGCGCGTCGCTATCCGCTTCGCGACTTGGAACAAATCGCCGCTTTTTTTGAGGAGGCCGGCTGGGGAACGCTGACGGCTGGCGAAGAACGGAACGACGAGCTGCCCATCGAGCTGTCCGGCTCTATCATCGCCGCTCGCTTTTCCTTGTACGGCAGCTGCTCGTTTCAGCTCGAAGCCGGATTTCTTGCCGAACAGATTGAGCAGCAAAAACGTCTTGTCACCGAAGCGGTTGAACTGCCGGCCAAGCGAGCCGGCCAGGCGCGCATTTTAGTCAAATGGGACCGGAAGCAGCCCATCGAGTAACGAAAGGGCGTCCCGGCTCAGCCGGACGCCCTTTCGTTTCCGTTTGCAGTTATTCATGCAGCTTCTCATAAATCTTCTCCGCCACCGCCCGCGGAATGTTCGCCTGTTGCAGCTCTTCCACCGTCGCCTCTTTCATCTTTTTCACCGAGCCGAAATAATTCAAGAGTGCTTTTTTCCGCTTTTTCCCAACACCCGGGATGTCATCAAGCACGGAATGGAACATCGTCTTCTGCCGCGCCTGGCGGTGGAACGTGACCGCAAACCGGTGCACTTCGTCTTGAATGCGCTGCAATAAATAAAACTCTTGGCTTTGCCGGTCAAGCGGCACGACCGTTGGCGGGTCGCCGGCCAAAAGCTCGGATGTGCGGTGTTTTTCGTCTTTCGCCAGCCCGGCCAGCGGCACATCGAGGCCAAGCTCGTTTTCCAATACATCCCGCACCGCCGACAAGTGTCCTTTGCCGCCGTCGATGATGATCAAATCGGGAAGCGGCAATCCTTCTTTCAACACGCGCGTATAGCGGCGGCGCACAACTTCGCGCATCGTTTCATAATCGTTCGGTCCCGCCACTGTTTTTACCTTATATTTCCGGTATTCTTTTTTCGCCGGCTTGCCATCGAGGAAAACGACGAGCGCCGAGACCGGATCGGCCCCGTAAATGTTCGAGTTGTCAAACGCCTCGATGCGGCGCGGCGCCGGAATGCCAAGACGCTCTCCGAGACGTTCGATGGCTTTGATCGTCCGTTCTTCGTCCCGCTCGATGAAATAAAATTTTTCTTTCAGAGCAATGGCCGCGTTTTGGCTCGCCAGCTCCACAAGCTCTTTTTTCTTCCCTTTTTTCGGCTGGACGACGGCTACGCCGAGCAATTCACGGGCAAGCTCCCCGTCAATGTCGGACGGGAGGACGACTTCTTTTGGCTTCAAATGATGCGCTTTCGCATAAAACTGGCCCAAAAACGTCAGCATTTCCTCATCCGGGTCTTGATAAAGCGGAAAAATGGACACGTCGCGCTCGATCAGCTTTCCTTGGCGGAGGAAAAACACTTGCACGCACATCCAGCCCTTGTCGTACGCATAGCCGAATACATCGCGGTCGATGAAATCATTGAACATCATTTTTTGCTTTTCCATCGTCATCTCAATCGCCGCGATTTGGTCGCGGTATTCTTTCGCCCGCTCAAATTCGAGCGCTTCCGCCGCCTCGTGCATTTTCTCGGCCAACTCCCGCTTTACGTCTTCATAGCCGCCGTTTAAAAAGCGGACGATTTGTTCAACCATCGCCTTATTTTGTTCGTCCGACACCGGGTTGACGCACGGGGCGAGGCATTGGCCCATATGGTAATACAAACAGGCGCGCGAAGGCATCGTCGAACATTTGCGGAGCGGATACAAACGGTCGAGCAGCTTTTTCGTTTCGTTCGCCGCCTGCACGTTCGGATACGGGCCGAAATATTTGCCGCCGTCTTTTTTCACTTTGCGGGTGATGAGCAAGCGCGGATGTTGTTCCGCGGTGATTTTAATAAACGGGTAGCTTTTATCATCCTTGAGCATGACGTTGTATTTCGGATCATGCTTTTTGATCAAATTCATCTCCAAAATGAGCGCCTCGGCGTTTGACGAGGTGACGATGTATTCGAAATCGGCGATTTCCTCCACAAGCCGCTGCGTTTTGCCATCATGCGTCCCGGTAAAATACGAGCGGACGCGCGCCTTCAACGACTTCGCCTTGCCGACGTAAATGACCGTTCCGTGTTTGTCTTTCATTAAATAGCAGCCCGGCTGTTCCGGGAGCACGGACAGCTTTTCCTTCAGCCGGTCGTTCATGGCCATCCCCTCACTCTCCGTCCACCCATTCATACAGTGTAATCGTTCCATACACCGGGTCGGCAAGCGGACTGGAACGATACGTTTTCACTTTGCGCACATGGCGGGAAATATCGATCCCTTGAGCCTCGAACCCTTGGACAACGTGATTGGTCATATATATCATAGCATGGCGGTAGTTTTCTTTGTCTTGCAAAAAGAAGGAAAAATGGAGCACGTCTTTATGTGGAAAGGGCACGTTCAAATAGTCTAGGACGCGCGTCTCTTCCCACGTATATACCACAAACGGCTGCGGCTTGTCACGCAAATCGTCGGCAAGCTGATACACTGCCGGGGGCGTCTTTGCCTGCTCGTGCAGCAGCCCGATGCCGATTGCAGACTGCAGCAGCACAACCGCCGCTGCCAGCGCTAATCTCCATGCCTTCGGCGCAGCCAAAAAGCGGCCCCACACATAAAACAGCGCAAAATGAACCAACGGAAGAAGGTGGCGCGGCTTGTCAATATTTTGTCCAAACAGCGCCCAGACAGCATACAGCAACGCGGAAACGACAAGCGCACGCGGCAGCTGAAACCGCCCCGTGCGCCAGGCGATGGCACCGATTGCCGCATAGGCGGACAGCAATGAAACGTGCTGGCTGGCGATGCCGGTCCAAACAAAGTTGTGGACGATAAAGCGGTACAATCGCTCAGAAAACGGCAGCGGGCTCGTTGCCGCCGTTCCGCCCCATTCGCTGAAATGACCGGCAACAAACGCCCAACCAAGCTTGAAAAACGGCCAAAGGCCGCCTTCCGTCGCCGCGACCGCCGCCACCCAAACAAATTGAAAGGCGGCCGCCGCCAACAGCGATGCCGCCACGCGGCCGAGGCGGCGGTGCGTTTTCCAGTCTTCATGCCAAAGGATCAACAACGCGGCAGCAAACGGGGCATAAGACAAACGGATGCCCATGAGGATGCTAAACAACGCGGACGGCCAAAGCTGCGCCATCCATGTTGTTCGCCGCCGCGCCCATTCCACCGCCCATATGTACCACCAAAGCACGCCAAGCGCCGCGCCGTCCGACATCGGTCTGGCGGCGGCAAGGAGCACGTAGCTTGAAGAAAGCACCGAAAGCGCCGCCCATAGCGCCGCTGAGCGCGGCATATGGCGAGCGAGCAGCCAAACGATGGGAAAGACAGCGGAATACAACACAAGCACGTTCAAAATCGAAAGCGCTTTGGCTGGATTAGCGATTGCGGCATGAACAGCCATCCCGCCCAAAACGAAATATGGATATCCTGGAAAATGCGGCTGCATCGCCAACAAATCATAGCGCTCCAGCGCCCGCGCAAAGTCAACTTCGTCCCACGAGGCCGCGTACGGGCTGGCGTAACGCAGGCCGGCCCCCAACAAAACGGCAGCCAAGCCGATGCTGAAGCCAAGCCAAACGCGGTCAAGAAACGGTCGTTTCATCGCATCCCCCCTAAAGGGCTGGTGATTTAATACAAAATACTGCTATTCCCATCTGTTTCTCAATTAGATAAACCATGCGAAATCAACCTTCTTTTTTGGGGCGAAATGCCACTGATTTACTGGTGGCCGCGGTTTTTCACCAGCCTTCTAAAGAAAAAGTACAAGGCATCCGCGCCTTGTACCTTACATCACCCGTTTTGTCTGTTCCTCCAATGCCGCCGATGGTTGCTCCTGTTTGCCGCTTTGTTGCCCATGGCGGCTCGTCACGAGCAAGTAAATCACGACAAAATAACCGATATAGGCGATCATTTCCTCGAGCGACGGCATTGATGAATAGCCAAACAACGCTTTTAAAAAGACGCCGACTTCGCCGGAAAAGACAGGGGCGACGCCATGGTCGCGCACGTAATGTTCGTAATCGATCGGATGTTCCGGAAGCAGCCACGTCAAATCGTATACATGCGGCATGACGCTGCCGATGAGGCCGATATCTTGCATCATCGAAATGGCTTGCACGAGCAGTCCAGCGGCAATTAGGACGATAAACGCGCCGGTGACTTTAAAAAACGTCTTCAACGGAATGCGCATCGTCCCTTTAAAGAAGAAGTAGCTGACGAAAGCAGCAATGGCAACCCCAGTTGCCGCTCCCCATCCTTGCATCGCCGCTCCGATGTTGCCGTGCGTAATCGCAGCGAAGAAGAAGACCGTTTCCACCCCTTCACGCAACACGACCAAAAACGAGTGAATGACCATGCCGACGACATTGCCGGCGGTGACAAACTGATCCATTTTCCCTTCCAAGCTTTTTTTCATGTCCCGGCTGTGTTCGGCCATCCAGAACACCATTTGCGTCAACAGCAGCGTGGAAACGACCATGATGCCGATCTTTAAATATATCTCGCTTCCCATTGCCGCAAAACCGGTAAAGACAAGCTGAAACAACATGGCGACACCGACGCTCGCCGCCACAGCGAGAGCGGCGCCAAGCCATACGTATTTCGTGTATTCGCGGTGACCGACCCGTTTCAAATACGAGGTGATGATGCCAACGATCAGCAGCGCTTCCAGTGCTTCGCGAAACGTAATGAGCAGCGCTTGAACTTCCATGCCCCCGCCTCCCCTTCACATGTAAACTAAGCCCGTTTCCGACGTCGCACATAAATCAAGGCAGTGCCAATGATGATCGCAACGATGATAATGAGAGGAATCCAGTTTTTTGATTTCGACAAATCCGTCCATTCCTTTTTTTTCACTTCATCCGGTTTTTCTGTAGCACTGTCCGAAAAATGGCCAACTTCTAAGCTTTTCAAACCGAATTGTTGTTGCAGCACGGTTAAAATAGTCTCTTTGCTTTTTTTAAACGCATTGATGTCCGATTTTTTCTCGCCGACGCCAAATAACCCCGGGTTGCCAAGCGACTGCAGAGCCTTGTCAAACTCGGTGCGCAGCTGTTTGTCAAGCGCAGGGTCTTTCCCTTGGATGATTGGCGACAGCGCCTCATACGTCGCAAACGCCTTCGCCAACAGCCGCTTGCTCGTGTCGTACTGATCAAAGTTCGCCTCAATATTGTCCAAACGTCGGGCGATATTGAGCACTAAAATTTTTTCCATATCTTTGATCACAGCCTGGCGGTCCTTCGCTTCGATGGCTGCAAGCACGGCCTTGGACGGCTCAGGTCCCATATGCATGTCGATTTCTTCTTTTATGGTTCCGAAAATTTCCTTCGCTGCGGCAAAGTTCGGCGGCTGCTCGTTCAACTTTTCTTTCATCTCTTTATACGCCTCAGCAACCGCTTCTTTGTTCGGATCTCCATACAAATAGGCGAACGCTTTCAGCGGAATGAGATTGAGAATAATGATCACTGCTATGTAAAAAAAGAAACGGGATGTTTTCACGTTTCTGATCCCCCTCCATCAAGATCAATGATAATCATTATCACCATCATTGTCAATATTGGGAAAAATGGCCGGCGGCCCAAGGCGGCCGCCTCACGAACAATGGCGCTCCCGCTCCAAAGAAAGCAGATGCGCTTTTCGGTCAATGACCGCTTTTGTTACCGGGCGGCGCATTTCCTTCCAGATGGCCGGGATGACCGCGGTCATATAGGCGGTGAACTTGATGAACGAACGGCCGGTCGTCCGCACTTGGTAGCGGATCGGCACTTCCTTTAGTCGAAACCCTTTGCGCACTAAGTTGAGCGTCAACACTTGGGCGTAATTGTAATCGTGGATGATTTCCGCCTCTTCAATCGCTTGGCGGGAAAACGCACGCATCCCCGACTGCCCGTCATACAACCGCTGGCCGAGCAGGAGCGACTGCAGCCACGTAAAGGCATAGTTGCCGAGGCGGCGGTGCCATTTCATGCCGCGAATCGTGCCAAGAAAGCGCGAGCCGATCGTATAGTCGGCCTCACCGGCGAAAATCGGCGCCAAAAGGTCAGGAATTTGTTCCGGCGGATATTCGTTATCGGCATCGATCATCACGCCGATATCCGCGCCAAGACGGACACACTCTTCAAGCCCTCGCCGCACCGCCGCACCGAGGCCGCGGTTTTCCGGCCAGCGGCAAATGTAGTCCGCTCCCGCTTCTTGCGCCGCTTCAGCAGTCCGGTCGGTTGACCCGTCATCAATGACCAAGACGCTGACCTCTACATCGGGATGGAAATGACGCGGAATGCGGCGAATCACTTCCCCAATCGCTTCTTCTTCATTGTGCGCCGGCAAAAAGACGATGACGCGCTGCTTCTTCATCGCTCTCCTCCTTTCTTTCGCATCGCTTCGATCAAAACCGGACCGCGGCTATGGCTCGGATACGGAGCGCCAAGCAAATAGGCGATCGTCGGCGCCAGCGAAACGAGGCTTTTTTTCTCATCGACTCGTTTTCCTGCTTCAATCGCCGGGCCGTATAAAAAAAACGGCACATACCGCTCCCCTTCATCGAGGTGGCCGTGGCCGCCGATGCCATCCGCTTGGCCATGGTCGGCGCAGACAATCAATGTCGCGCGCTCGAGCTCGCCCCGTTCCTCAAGCCAGCCGACAAACTCCGCGATCAACGCGTCGGCTTCTTCAATTTTTTCGATATACTCGTCATACAGCACACCGCGGCTATGGCCGGTCTGATCGGTGGCGATCAACTGTACGACAAGCAAATCCGGGTTTTGTTCCTCGACGATGCGTTTCGCCCGCTCGATGATATAACGGTCGGCGAGGTCGTTCGGCATGACGGCCGTCACCGTTTCGACATCGTCGCCGAACGAATCGACCAAATGAGCGATGCCAAGCAAGCGGCCGGTTTTTCCGATTTTCCGGAGCGAATCGAAAATCGTCTCCACTTTTGCCCCAAGCTTCCATACCATATTGGACCGGATGCCGTGCTCAAACGGATACGTCCCCGTCAGCATCGAGGTGAAGCAAACGACCGTGCGCGCCGGATAGACGGTTTCCATTTGCGCAAATTCCGTCCCTTGAGCGCGCAACCGTTTCAAAAACGGGGCGTTGGCCGCTTCAAACCGGTCTTTGCGCATGCCATCAATCACGATGACATACACTTTGTCACTGATCGGCACGGTTGGACTCGGCACATTGTTTGTATAAGTCGGAATGATCTCCGGCTGCCAGTCGAACAAATTCCGATGCAAAATCCATGAAAACAGCCACACCCCAGCGGCAAACAGCCAAAGCGCCCCGCACAGCGGCGCCAAAGCCGCTCCTTGATCGATCTGCTGCGAAGCGTATTCCCATACAGACAAAAGAAGAAAACATTTTGGCAGCTGCTCTTGGGCGTTGCCGCTCGTCGAATCGCTGTTTTTCAACACCAGCTTCCAAAAGCGGGTGAAATTCCACCACGACGTGCCGATGCGCAAATGGTAATACAGCGTCCCCCAAAAAAAGACGGTAAAGAAAAAGTAAAGCCCCGACGCCAACAACAACAACGACGCATCAGCGAACGACCAAACGATGAGAAACACGACATAAGGGATCCATAAATAATTGCGCAAAAACAGCGGATAATCATAGACATAGTAGATGACAAACAGCGGCAGCGCCGCCGCCAGACCAAGCATCCATCCCCATGAGCCGCCCATCCAATCAGCGGCATGGTAGATCGTCATCGTTCCCGCGACAAAAATCGGCGTAAACGGCTTTCCTTCATTCAGCAAATTCCAGCAGCGCGCCGCGATTTTTTCGAATCGTGATGCTTGTTTCATCGCTTCTCCCTTTCCTTTTTCCATACACCCCGCACCATCTGCCAGTCGGACCGCCAAAACCACAATACCGCGGCACCAGCGGCGTAAGAAAACAAAAACTTAAACGCATGGGTCAACACTGCCGCCGCATATGCTTTCTCCCACGGTGCGCCGAGCCGGGTCAACGCAAACGCCATCACCGCCTCGTATGTTCCGATCCCGCCGGGGGCGACTTGGGCGATCTGGCCGGAAACGGTCGCGCTGTTTGCCCACACCGCCTGTCCAAAGGAAAGCGGGATGCCGACTGCTTTCGCGATCACGCCAATGACTGCCGCCTCACACAGCCAGCTCGCCGCCACCGCCCCGACCATCGCCGCGCCGCTCCAGCCGTGAAATACGCTCCGCCATCGCCGCCATAACCGATCGAGGCGGAGCGGACGGCGAAACACGATCACGGTCAGCACGAACCCGGCCGCAACGGCCGCTGCCAAGAGAGAAATGCGGGGAATGTAATGCATATACGCATACATCCCAATGACAGTCAATCCACCAAGCACCGCCATATCAAGGAGCCGCATCACCGCCACCGATTCAATGGCCTCGCTGGCTGAAACACCGGGCTGGCGGGCAAGCAAAGCCATACGCACAGCATCACCGATTTTCACTGGGGCTAGATGGTTAACAAACAAACTAAGCAGCACGGCACGCCAATAAACAGAGAAGGCGATTGGCTTTCCGACATATCGCTTCCACGCCCACGCCCGCAGCCAAAACGACAAGCCATATACGAAAGCAGCGGCAGCCATCTCGATCGGGCGGCTGACTATCCTGGATAGATGATGGAGCATCTGCCGGCCGTCAAAGCAGCGGTATGTCAACCAAGCGGAAAAGAAAAGAAGCGCGAGCCCAGCTGCTTGCAACGCCGCTTTAGCCGCCGGTTTACCGCTCATATTCGCGCGCCCACGCCACCGTGCGGGCGAGCCCTTCGGCAAACGCCACCTTCGGCTTGTAACCAAACGCCCGCTCCGCCTTCGTGATGTCCGCCCATGTCGCTTTCACATCGCCTTTCCGCTCCGGCGCGTGCACGATTTTCAGATCGGGAAAGTGCTTCCGCAACTCAGCGAGCAGCTGCTCCATGGTGACGGGCGCCCCGGCGCCCAAGTTGAACACTTCGCTTCGCCCGCCGCTGCGGTGAAGTGCTGCGATCATGCCCTCCACAATATCATCGATGTACGTATAATCGCGCGCCGTCCCCTTGCCATACACGACAATCTCCTCGCCCGCCAGCAATCGGCGCAAAAACGTGCCGATCGCCATATCCGGACGACCCCACGGCCCGTAAACGGTGAAATAGCGGAAAATCGTCATTTGGTAGCTATACAAATGGGCATAGGCATGACAAAACGATTCCGCTCCGTATTTCGCCGCCGCATACGGCGACACGACGCGGCCGTCAGCCATCTCTTCCCGGAGCGGCACATTGCCTCGGTCGCCGTACACCGATGACGATGAGGCAAACAGCACGTGCGCCGCACCCGCTTCCCCCGCCGCCGCCAACACATTGACCGTCGCTTTGATGTCATAATCGATATACGCGAGCGGCTCCTCGAGGGAATACGGCACGCCCGGCAGCGCCGCCAAATGGTAGACGACATCGGGGCGAAACTCGACCAGCCACCTTTTCGTTCGCTCCCCATCAAGCAAATCCAAGCGGACAAGCGGCACCCGGCCGCCGGTGAGCGTCTGAAACTGCCGCTCTTTCCGTTCAGCAGAATAATATGGATGAAAACAATCCACTGCAGCCACGTCATATCCGAGTCCGCTTAACCGGGCGGCTAGATGGCTGCCAATAAATCCGGCTCCCCCGGTCACCACCACTTTCATCGCCTTCACCTCATCATCGAATTCCATTGTCCATTAGCATCTTACCATAAACCGTCGGGGAACGTCGTGGCCAATCGGCAAAAACCAAATGTTTTCATTTCCCGCCTTGGCTCGGTGAGGCAAGCGGCAGCCCAGCCATCGCTGCCTTCGCTCCGGATGGACGCCTGCAAAAAAAGGGAGCCGCGCCGGACACCCTTGCTGATCATTTAGTTCGCTTTCTGGATCACTTGCTGAAGCGCAGCCTCGATTTGCGGCAGCCATTTGTCACCCTCAGCTTTGTTTTTTGCCTTTGCCGCCTCTAGGTAGCGTGTCGCCTGTTCGTTCAAGTCGGTGTATGCTTTGTCGCCAAGCAGCGTTTTGATATCCTGTTCGATCATGTTAATAAAGAGCGCGCCTTCTAAGGCGGTGATCACCGACTTGTCTTGCCCCCAATTTTCTTTGCTTTCTTCATATTCATGAAGCGCCACTTTCGCCCATCCGCGCACGAACGCATGGTTCACCGCTTTCGGATCGAGCATTTTGACATCGGTTTGCAGGTCAAACTGTTTCAAAATGTAGTCCGCCTCCTCCGCGGCATGCCGTTTCATATACGGATAGACGGACTGATAAAACGCCCAGCCTTCCGCCTGCTCCACTTTGGCTTCTTCGGCGTTTTCCTTGGCCGCAGCCGCCGCCTTCGCCGCATAGCCGTGCGGCAGCGCTCCGCTCGCTAAATAGAATGTTTTCATCAATGTTTTGTCCACGACTTGCTTACCGAGGGCAAATGAGAGCGCATCATCGTTTTGGACCGCTTGCTCCATTTGGGCAAACGCCCCGTTGATCGCGTCAACCAACTTCGTTCCGTAAGCCGCATCGCGCTTTTCCACGGTCGACTGCAAAATCGCGTAAAAGGTTTTGGCTTCCTCAAGCTCTTCCTTTACTTCTTCCTTATTGGCCCAATGTTCTTCTGCTTCGGTAAACTCATGCTTGATCGTCGTGTAAAACACTTTTTGCATCAGCTTGTCAAAAATTTGCTTGACAACCAACGGCTCAAGCGACCCGTCTTTGCCGGCGGCCAGTGCGTTGGTAATATGTTGGTCAAGCGTATCTTCAAATTCCGCGTCACGTTTTTGTACAAGCGGCTGCAGCTTTTCTTTGTAGATGCTCTCCACTTTGCCGAAGTCGACCGCCCCGCCTTGCTTCGCCTTCTCAAGCTCCGCGAGCGCTTCGCTGAACGCTCCCGCATAATCGACTTCCGCTTCTTCCTTCTCGTTCTCCGTCTTCTCTTCCTCTTTCGGCTTTTCTTGTTTTTCCACAGCCGTTTGGTTGCTGCTTTCTTTTTCTGTTCCCGCCGTCTGTTTGCTCTGGCCGCACGCGCCAAGCGCCAACGCCGCGGCGGCCAACAAGGCCAGCCACTTCCATTTTAATGACATTATGTATCCCCCGTTCACACATCCAAAAAATGATAATCAATATCAATACAATAAGATTATAAGAGAAAATGAATTTCAATGTCAACACATGATGAAAAAGAGAGGACTCCCTTCTTGCTGAAAATCCTCTTTTCCTAGCTGATCACACCTTAAATAAAGAAATCCAGAGGCTTCTTCCCCTCTGGATTTCCTTCTTTCTCCGTTATGACACATGTTTGCCAACCAGCTGCACAAGCGCCTCTTTCGGCTGGTAGCCGATCGCTTTGTCGACAAGTTGGCCATCTTTGAACAGAAGCAGCGTCGGGATGCTCATGACGCCGAACTTCGACGCTGTTTCTTGGTTTTCATCGACATTCACTTTGACGATTTTCACTTTGTCGCCCATTTCACGGTCAAGCTCTTCCAGCACCGGAGCGATCATGCGGCACGGTCCGCACCATGGCGCCCAAAAGTCAACGAGCGTGAGGCCGTCTTTCGTTTCTGCGGCGAACGTTTGGTCAGTGGCGTTGACAATCGCCATATGGATTCCCTCCCATCTTCTTGAATGCTGCAAGCAAAGTATACCATGGAATGCATGTCGGCGCGAATGTTTTGCTTCGTTTCTACTATTCGCTTTTGCCGCGGAATTTATCCGTCAAAAAAACGGACGGCTGCAGCCGCCCGTGTTGTTCATTACGAATGCACTTTCAGTTTTTCTTTTCAAACGCTTTGCCGGAGTAGATCGGACGGGTAAAGACGATGTTGCCGCCCGCCTCTTCGACGGCGATGACGTCGCCCGCTTCGGCGCAAGAACACTTCAATCGTTTTCGTCTTCGCTTCAACATCGTCTTCGTCGAGGTCCAAATCGTCAAGCTCTAGCTCTTCAAGCGGTTTCTTTTTCGCTTTCATGATCCCCGGCAGCGACGGATAGCGCGGTTCGTTCAAGCCTTGTTGAGCGGTGACAAGGAGCGGCAGCGACGTTTCGATGATTTCCTCATCCCCTTCGACATCGCGCACGACCGTCACGTTGCCGCCGTCGGCAATGTCGAGCTTTGTGATCGTCGTTACATATGGAATGCCGAGCAATTCCGCCACACGCGGGCCGACTTGGCCGGAGCCGCCGTCAATGGCGACGTTGCCGGCTAAAATCAAGTCCGGGTTTTTTCTATAACTGATTATATTGTAATACACAAAAAAGAGACAATTTTAGGCTATACCTAACCGAAATTCATCTCCCACTTTCACTTCGTTTAGAAGTGGGAGACTTCTTTCGGAAAGATGTTAAAGACGGGCGGCTGTTTTTCCAAAAACGCCTGCACGCCTTCTTTTGCATCCTCGGATCCAAACACGCGGCCAAACCATTCCGCTTCCTCGCGCACGGCCTCAACGAACGTTTTTTCCTTGGCGGCGTTAAGCAACTCAATAACCGCCCGAACGGAAAGCGGACTTTTGGCGGCAATCTTTTTCGCCAACGCTTTGGCTTCATCAAGAAGCCGCTCTTCCGGCACCGCCTTGTTGGCAAGCCCCCATTCAACCGCTTCGAGTCCGGTGATCGGCTCGCTCGTCCACATCATTTCCGGCGCTTTGCCAAAGCCGACGTAGCGCACAAGCCGATGCGTTCCAGCAAATCCAGGGATGAGGCCAAGCTGCAGCTCCGGAAGGCTGAGTTTGGCGTTTTCCGCCACCACACGAATGTGGCAGCTCATAGCCAGCTCCAACCCACCGCCTAATGCAGCGCCGTGAATCGCCGCAATGACTGGTTTGGAAAAGCGTTCGATCCGCTCCATCACGAGTTGGCCGTTGCGCGACAAGCCGGATGCCTCCTCGACGGAAGCGATGGACGTGAATTCTTTAATATCGGCGCCGGCTGAGAAAAACCGCCCCTCGCCATGAAGCAACACGACGCGCACGTCCGGGTCGGTCTCAAGCTCGTCCAACAAGTTTGAAAGCTCTTTCAAAACAGTGGATACAAGAGCGTTCGCCGGCGACCGCGAAAACGTCACGACGGCGACGAACTCCTCTTTCGCTACGCGAAAAAAATTCATGAAGCCTCTCCCCTTTCTGCCTTTCCTAACGCCCGGCGGCGCACCCTTTGATGAGCAGTTCGTACACCGGATCGGCGAGCGCGGCTAGGTCGTACTTTTGCTCGTTCATCACCCACGTCGTCACCGTTTCATCAAGGGTGCCAAAGATCATTTGCCGGGTGAGCCGGACGTCTAAATCTTGGCGAAATTCCCCTTTTTCCATCCCCTCCATGATGATGCGGTCGATGAGCCGCAAATATCCTTTCAGCACGTCATTAATGCGATGGCGCAGCTCTTTGTTCGACTGACGCAACTCAAGCTGCGTCACGACCGCCATATGCGGATCAGCAGCGAGGGCGGAAAAATGAGTTTTCACCAACACATACAATTTCTCTAGGGGGCTTGAAATTCCTTCTGTCTCTTGTTCAATTTTCTCGATGAACGCCCCCATCTTTTCCTGAAAAAGCGAAATTAAAATATCCTCTTTGTTTTTAAAATAAAGGTAGATCGTGCCGTCGGCGACACCGGCCTGCTTGGCGATTTTCGACACCTGTGCTTGATGGTAGCCGTGCTCGGCGATGACGACGACGGCCGCGTCAATAATTTGCTTGAACTTCGGCTTTTCTCTGCGCAATCGTCATTCTCCTTTGCTTCCGATCCCCATCTTCAAGTGAATGAATCATCATTCATATTCCCATTTTACGAATTGTTCCGACGATTTGTCAAGTCTTATTTTTTTCTTGCTCTGCGAGAACACGGCGCAAAATTTTGCCGACCGCCGTCTTCGGCAATTCGCTGCGGAACTCGTACAGGCGCGACACTTTGTAAGCAGCCAGGCGCTGGCGCATAAACGCGTCAAGCTCCTGTTCGCTGCACATCTCCCCGGCTTTAACACGACGAACGCTTTCACCGTCTCGCCGCGGTACGGATCCGGAACGCCGATCACGGCCGCTTCCTGCACTTTCGGGTGCTCATACAGCGCTTCTTCGACTTCGCGCGGGTAAATAACCGCCGGCGATAATGACATCTTTCTTGCGGTCGACGATATAAAAATACCCACGCTCATCCATATAGCCAATGTCGCCGGTGTACAGCCATCCGTCGCGCAGCACTTGCTCAGTCTCCTCCGGCTGGTTCCAGTAGCCTTTCATCACTTGCGGCCCGCGCACGACGAGTTCTCCACGCTCGCCGGGCTTTGCTTCCTCACCCGTTTCCAAGGAAACAATTTTCGCGTCCGTATCCGGCCGCGGAACACCGATGCTTCCTTTCACCCGCTCCCCGTCCCAAAGGAAGTTGCTATGGGTGACAGGGGATGCCTCGGTCAACCCGTATCCTTCAATCAATTTTCCGCCCGTCACCTGTTCAAACTGCTCCTGCACCTCAACCGGTAGCGGAGCGGATCCGCTGATGCAGACGTTGATCGAAGATAAATCATATTTCAGCAAATCCGGATGGTTCAACAAAGCGATGTACATCGTCGGTGCGCCTGGGAACATCGTCGGCCGGGTGCGCTCGATTGCTTTTAATGTTTGCTTGACATCAAAGCGCGGGAACAGCACCATTTTGCTCGCCATCATCACGGACAAATTCATCACCGTCGTCCTGCCGTACACGTGGAAAAACGGAAGCACACCGAGCACCGTTTCTTTTCCTTTTTCGCATTTATACACCCAATGGGCGCACATGAGCGTATTGGCGATCAAGTTGCGATGCGTCAACATGGCCGCTTTCGGATGTCCCGTCGTGCCGCCTGTATATTGCAGCAGCGCCACATCTTCCACGGGGTCGATGTCCACCCCGATCGGAGCGGTTTCCTTGCGGCTCATGATCGTACGGAACAGATGAACAGTTTCGCTTTCCGCGATGCGGACAATCGGCATGTTTTGCTTCCATTGCACAAGCGGATACAGCCATTTCTTCACCGTGGGCAAATACTCTTGCATTCTCGTGACAATCCAATGCTTGACCGGCGTCCTCCCTTTCACCTTTTCCGTCTTTGGATACAAAAGATCCATCGTCACGAGCACCGAGGCGCCGCTGTCGTTCAGCTGGTATTCAAGCTCATACTCGGTGTAAAGCGGATTCGTCTGCACGACGATGCCGCCCGCTAGGAGCGTCCCGTAGTAGCTGATCACCGCCTGCGGGCAGTTTGGCAGCATCACCGCCACCCGGTCTCCTTTTTTGAACACCAAGGCGGCGCAAAAAGTGGGCGAATGTGAGCGCCTGTTCATACACTTGGCGGAACGTCATCGTCTTTCCGAAAGGCTATTTTCGTATAGATTGTTGCTATATAGGACATTATGTACAATAGAGTCATAAAAGGTAGAAAGGGTGTTCCGTATGGCAATGGCTTGGCACGATGTTTACCAAGACTTCTATACACTTCCAAAGAAAGAACAGTTGGAATTATTTAGAGCCATTAAAAAGGACTTGTTTCCAGAGCCAAAATCCGACATTTCAAAAATGGTCAGAGAGGTTCGTGAAACTCGCTTTTCTAAAGGATTAGCGTGTGTTCACTGTGGAAGTATGTCCGTTAAACGTAATGGGAGATATCGTTCTCGCCAACGGTATCTATGTAAAGATTGTGGGAAGTCATTCAACGATATGACAGGTAGCCCATTGTCAGGAACAAGATACCCTCATAAATGGCTGAAATACTTTGAGATGATGGTGAAAGGCTACACATTGCCAAAGATAGCGGAAGAACTTCATATTCACATTTCAACTGCCTTTTATTGGCGACACAAAATTCTATATGCGATTCGTTCTCTTGGTCATCCAACACTAAAGGGAATCGTGGAAAGCGATGAAACTTACTTTTTAGAAAGTGAAAAAGGCAAAAAGTTCATCGCTCACAGAAAGGCTCGTAAACGTGGCGGTGTAGCCAAAAAACGTGGCATTTCTGAAGAACAAATTTGTGTGGTAGTTGCACACGATAGAAACGGACAAATCCTTTCCCAAATGGTAGGAAGAGGTCGTGTTACGGCTATGGAAATTGATGAGGTGTTAGGAAAACATATTGACACCTCTGCTTTGCTATGCACAGATACAGCAACCAACTATAAAAAATTCGCTACGATGAAGGAATTACAACACGAAGCCATTAATGTTCGCAAAGGTGTCTATACAAAGAAAGGAATTTACCATATTCAACACGTCAACGGGTATCATACTCGTTTGAAAAAGTGGATGGATAGGTTTCAAGGTGTAGCAACGAAATACCTTGATAACTACTTATTCTGGCATCGTTTTCTTGAATTGAATAAGAAGATACCGAAAAAAGAACAAGCGAAAGAAATGTTCCTTGCCTCTTGCCAACAAGTAAATTTTACAACTGTTGAAACAATTAGAAGGAGTGCATAAATCAATCCCCTCCTAAGGCATTGACCTTGTAATTACTTCAATGACTAACGTAAGAACACCTAAAACGATGGTCATTAAAGTTGAACTGAATAATACTTTTCTACTGACAACAGTAAATTTTTGGTTTTTAATGAACTTTCGATAAGCAAAATAGACGAAAATACCCAATATAATTGAGAAAATCCAACTTATTAAGCCCACTTGTGTAACCAATTTTCGCCAATCGAAAACCCAAAAGTATAGAATGGCGAAATGAATGGCTACTAAGGGTATCGTTATGATTACCGATATTAACCTTAACATAATCATCACTCCCAGATTTATTATACCATTATTTTTAAAAACCCGTGGTGCTAGTTGAGCGTCAGCGCTCAACTAGCCCTAGTGTGACCAGGGAATACGCCAACAAGATGCCATCGAGTGCCACTTCAAACCCGGTAATGGAATTCGCTCGAATGTCGGTGATCCGGTATTGGTCTACGAGAATCGAAAACACCGTCTCGATGACTTTGCGTTTTTTCCTGATCCATTCTTCCCATGCCTTGGATGGGCCGTGCTTTTGATTGTGTCGAGACGGTGTCCAGAACGCGGCTTGGTGTTCTTCGTACAGCTTTTCTCGAAGAGCGTGGCTGATGTACCCTTTGTCCCCAAAGTTGTAGGGATGAGGGATTTGAGTCATCACCGTTTCAGCGGCTTTGACGTCGTGGCAGGACGCTTCCGTCACGACATAGCCCATGGCCAGCCCTTGATTGGTCACTTGAAGATGCAGCTTGAAACCGTAGTACCATTGCTTTTTGGAAGCACAATACCCCATATCCGCGATCCCTCGAAATCGCTTGACGCGCTGCATTCTTGCGGGATGGCACAACGGAAGAGGCAAGCTGTCGACGACCGCATAAGCATGGTGTTGGCCACGTTTCGCCAGCTCATGACGGATCCATTTGATGGCGAAACCAAGCGCCCGGCAGCGGCGGTTGTATCGGGAGCGTTCAAGAAACGAGCCGTTTGTGAACAAATTTCCCGTGACAAAACGATGCCAGGCTCGTTCGGAAGAAAAGCCCAGCAGCTTCCCCAAAAGGTGAACCGCCATGACCACTTCGTCTTCTTGCTTGACCAAGTGACGGTTGCGGCGATGAAGATACATTTGAATCAACGACAGTTGGGCAGAAACAAAACAGAAAATAGCGGCATATTGTTTTTGAAGTTTGGCTGGATCTGTAGTAAAATGAAAGTGCTCTTGCATGGGGGATCTCTCCTTTCGAATGTTGGGTGACACTTTCATTCTACTGGAGATCCGCCAGCAAGGGCTATTTTTATGCTTGATCAAGTTTATCTAGCACCACGGGTTTTTAAAAAAATTTGGTAAACATTTATTGAGGTTATTAGCAACAATTTTTTAGAAAAGAGCCTTCCGAAAAAATCGATGGCGTCTTTGTCGCCATATTGTTCCGCCGTCTCCCACAAATAGTCGGAAATCGTTTTCTTTGGATAGTCGAGCGTAGCAGGAATGGACGGCGGATAATGAGCGAGCCACGGTTTTTCCATATGCATCCCTCCTTGTTTCTATTTTATTTCACTTTTTGTAATTTTTCATCAAAAAAACGCCTCGCCTGAGCGAGACGTCACCAAAACCAGTACACCAAACCAATGAAGAAAAAGCACGCGCAAATGACAAACAAGATTTTCGCCAGCACATCGACCGATCGGTTGCGCACCGCCATATACGCGATGCCGGCGATCAAAAACAGCCCGACCGCAATCAACAACCATTTGACTACTGCGTTCATTCGGTTGTTCCCCTTTACTGAATCCCTTCGCCGATGACAAACGACAAACCGACGGAAATGACCATCGAGATAAAGCCGACCGCCCGGTTGTCGTTGGCGATTTCATCATCGATGTTAAACTTCGGCGTCAAAAATTCATAAATAAAATACGCAGCGAGCAGAAGCAAAAACCCGTACACGCCCCAGCCGACCATCGACAACAGCGACTCATGGTGGGCGAGCGCGTAACGAAAAATATTGGCAATGCCAAAAATCTTTCCGCCGGTTGCCATCGCCACTGCCATATTGCCTTTTTGAATTTCTTCCCAGTTTTTATACTTCGTGACGAGTTCAAACACGGCCAAAAACACCACGATGCACAGCACGGCGACGCTGAAATTGGCAGCGGTTCTCACCATTTCGTGCTCCCAAAACGGCGCCATCATTCTCGCCCCCATCATTTCAGTTCCACGACCGTCACCCCGGTCCCGCCTTCATTCGCCTCACCAAATCGGAAGCTTTTGACCGCCCTGTGCTGCTTTAAAAACTGCTGCACCCCTTGACGGAGCGCGCCTGTCCCTTTGCCGTGGATGATGGAGACGCGCGCATATCCGGCGAGCACGGCGTCATCCAAGTATTTCTCAAGCCGAAGGAGCGCGTCTTCGTACCGTTCGCCGCGCAAATCAAGCTCAAGGCTCACATGGGCGTCCTTGCCTTTCACGGTCGCAATCGGCGTCACGTCGTTCACCGGCGCGCTGCCGATGTATTCTAAGTCACGCTCGTGAATTTTCATTTTCAAAATGCCGAGCTGCACTTGCCATTCATCGTCCGACACTTTTTCGATCAAGTAGCCTTTTTGGTTGAGGCTCGTCACCTTCACTTCATCACCCGGCTGGAATACATGGCGCGGCGCCTGTTTTTTTGCTCTTTTCCGTTTCTCGACTTTCGGCACGGCGGCGGCGAGCCGCTGTTTTGCCTCGGCGAGCTCATGTTCTTTCACTTCCGCCTGCTTTTCTTTTTGCAGGCGGCGCAGTTCATGGATCACCCGCTCGGCTTCGCGCTCGGCGGCGCGGATGATGTCCGTTGCCTGCTTCGCCGCTTCAGCCAGCCTCTCTTCTTTTTCCTCTTCGAGCGCTTCGAGCTTTTGCTCCCACTCGGCGCGCAGCCGCTCCGCTTCCTCCAACGCCGCGCGCGCCCGTGCTTCGTCTTCCTCGGCTTGCTTTTTGCTCCGTTCGAGCGACGCGATCATGTTTTCCACGTTATGGCTTTCCGCGCTCACTTGCGCTTTCGCCCGCTCGATAATCCGCTCATCCAACCCCAAGCGGCGTGAGATGTCAAAGGCGTTGCTGCGGCCGGGAATGCCGATCAATAGTTTATACGTCGGACGGAGCGTTTCGGTGTCAAATTCAACGCTCGCGTTCACCACCCCGGGGCGGTTGTAGCCGTACGCTTTCAATTCGGGATAATGCGTCGTCGCCACCGTCCGCGCCCCGCGCCCGTGCACTTCATCCAAGATGGCGATGGCAAGCGCCGCCCCTTCCTGCGGGTCGGTGCCTGCTCCGAGCTCATCAAACAGCACAAGGCTTTGGCCATCGACATGGCGCAAAATGTCGACAATATTGACCATATGGGACGAGAACGTGCTCAAGCTTTGTTCGATCGACTGCTCGTCGCCGATATCCGCGTACACTGCGCGGAACACCGCCGCTTCCGATCCGTCGGCCGCCGGGATAAACAGCCCCGCTTGCGCCATTAATGTCAACAAGCCGACCGTTTTTAACGTCACCGTTTTCCCGCCGGTGTTTGGGCCTGTTATGACGATCGTCGTATAATCGCCGCCGAGTTCAATGTCATTCGGCACCGCCTTTTCTTGATCAAGCAGCGGATGGCGGGCCTGCACAAAGCGAAGATAGCCTCGGTTATTGACCGCTGGCTTCGCGGCTTGCAGCCGGCGGGCGTATTTCGCCTTGGCAAACGCAAAATCGAGCGCCGCAAGCGACTCAACCGCCCGCGCAAGCGGTTCAGCCTGCTCAGCGACTTTTGCCGACAGTTCGCGCAAAATGCGTTCGATTTCTTGCTTTTCTTTCGCCCGCGCTTCGCGGAGTGCGTTGTTCAACTCGACGACCGCCTGCGGCTCGATAAACAGCGTCGCCCCGGACGCCGACTGGTCGTGGACGATGCCGCCATAGGCACTGCGATACTCTTGTTTCACCGGAATGACATAGCGGTCGTTGCGGATCGTAATGATGGCGTCCGACAGCCGCTTTTGCGCCGACGGCGAGCGAATGATGCTCTCAAGCTTCTCGCGGATGCGCGCTTCCACTGACCGAATTTGCCCGCGGAGCGAACGGAGGCGGTCGCTTGCGGCATCCAATACCTCGCCATGGTCGTCGATCGAACGGCGAATGTCATGCTCAAGCGCCGGCACCTCCACGAGCTCATCGGCATAAATGGACAGACGATCCAATCCCCCGTGCTCTTCATGCAGATCCATAATCAGCCGTTTCATCTGCCGGCTTGCGGTCAAGGTGGATGCCGTTTCCACGAGTTCTTGCGGACTGAGCACGCCGCCGATCGACGCCCGTTTCAAATGAGGGCGAATGTTGACAACTCCGTCAAGCGGCGCATAGCCAGCAAGTCGCAAAACAGCGGCCGCTTCATCCGTTTCCTCAAGCCAAGCGGCCATCTCCTCCAAATCGGATGACGGCATGAGCGCCTCGATTTTTTCCAAACCGAGCGGCGAGGACGCATGCTCAGCCAACTGCTCTTTCACTTTATCGAACTCCAAGGTGTGAAGCACTTTTCGTTGCACGTATCTGACCCCCAGCTCATTCATTTCGTTCGTTTGTCGCGCAAAAACTGCCGCAGCTTGTCAAGCGGCCATGTGTTGATGACCGTTTCGTTCTTGATCCAGCCTTTCCTTGCCGTCGCCACGCCAATAGCCATATCATCAAGCATGTCCAAATGGTGGGCGTCCGTGTTAATGGCAATATACGCCCCCGCTTCCTCGGCTTTTTTCACGTAAGCTGCCGACAAATCGAGACGGCTCGGGTTGGCGTTTAACTCAAGCACCGTGTTCGTCTCGGCCGCGAGTTTCATGAGCCGATCGAGATCGACGTCATAACCGCCGCGCTGGCCGATGAGCCTTCCGGTCGGATGGGCGATGACATCGACGTACGGATTGCGAAACGCCGCCTCGAGCCGCTTCATGATCGCCTCGCGCGGCTGTTTGAACGCAGAGTGAATGGCGGCGATGACAAAATCCAGCTCCTTGAGCACGTCATCATCGTAATCGAGCGTCCCGTCCGGCAAAATATCCATCTCAATGCCGGCGAGGATGGTAAAATCCGAATAGCGCGCGTTCAGCCGTTCGATTTCCTCGCGCTGGCGCCGCAATCGATCCGGCGTCAAACCGTTGGCGACTTTCAAAAATTGCGAATGGTCGGTGATGGCCATATACCGATAGCCGAGGCGGCGGCACGCCTCAACGAGCTCCTCAAGCGAACACGCCCCGTCGCTCCATGCCGAATGCATATGCAAATCGCCTTGAATGTCTTCAAGGCGGACAAGCGGATATCGATCCGAATAGCGCTCGATTTCCGTGCCGTCTTCACGCAGCTCCGGGGGAATGTGCGGCAGCCCGAAATGGGCGTAAAACGCCGCTTCATCCGGGAACGTTTTCACCTTGCCAGTCGCTTCGTCTTCCACGCCGTATTCGCTGATTTTCTCCCCGCGCTCTTTGGCGAGCTGGCGCATGCGCACGTTATGCTCCTTCGATCCGGTGAAATGATGGAGCGCGGTCGCAAACTGCGCCCCGCTAACCAGCCGGAAGTCGACGGCCACATCGTCGTCATAGCGAAGCAGAAGCGACACTTTCGTTTCCCCAGCAGCGATGACCTCGCGGACACGCTCAAAACGAAGAAGCCCGTCGCGCACCGCAGCCGGACGGTCGGTGGCGATGACATAATCCAAATCTTTCACCGTTTCGTTTACGCGACGCAAACTGCCGGCCCGCGAGAAGCGGATCACGCCATCAAGACAAGCAAGCTGGCGTTCCACATCCGCCGCGGCGGCGAGCACCCGAGCGAGCGGCAGCCGCTCAGGGCGTTTGCCCGCCTCCTCAATCGCCGCCAACAACTTTTCCTCCGTTTTCGCGCCAAAACCAGGAAGCTCCCGCACTTTTCCCACCAGACACGCTTCTTTCAATCCATCCATATCGACAATACCGAGCTCTTGATGCAGCTTGGCGATTTTTTTGCCGCCAAGCCCCGGGATCTTAAGCAAGGAAAGAAGCGTTTCCGGAATATCGCGCTTTAATTCCTCGAGCACCGATGATGAACCGGTTTCGACAAACTCGGTGATGATCGCCGCCGTGCTTTTGCCGATGCCGGGAATGGCGGTGAAGTCGCCGATTTCCGCGAGGCTCCGCTCATCCGTTTCCAAGGCGTTCGCCGCTTTGCGGAAGGCGTTGACCTTAAATGGATTTTCTCCTTTGATCTCCATATACAGTGCGATCGTTTCAAGCAGGCGGATGACTTCTTTTTTATGGACGCTCATCCCCATTTCCTCCCTTTCCCGCAAAACCGCGGCCACGCCCGGTCAGACGCGGCCATGAATCCACCAATGATTAAGCATGTCCGACAACACCGGCGTATGTTTCACAATCACGGTCGCCATAAGCGAACGCTGCAGCTGCTCCTGCACGCTGTCAATCGGCACGAGCGCCCCGATATACAACAGCAAAAAGACGAGCAAATACACTTCCGCAAACCCGAGCGCCGCCCCCGCCAGGCGGTTGACGCTTCGCAAGAGCGGCAGTTGGGCGACGAAATCAAGCATCGAGCCGATTTGCAGGACGATTTTCACAGCAAAAAACAAAAGCGCAAAGGAAATCGCCCGATAATAGGCATCGTCCAAATGCGTGCTCTGAAACAGCAGCTTCATCGTCTCCGGGTCTCCGAACGTCGGATACGGAATCCAAAGGCGCAATGTCGGCACAAACCGTTCATAATAGCGATAGGCGACGAAAAAGGCGATGAGAAACCCGGCCATATGAATGAATTGAAGGATAAAGCCGCGCTTCAGCCCGATCATCGCCCCCATCAACAGGACAAATAGCAGCACGACATCAATCATCCTGTTTCCCGTCCTTTTCCTGTTTCAGCTGTTCCGCCAGCCGTTGATATTGTTCTTTCAGTTTGAGATACTCACTGGCGATGTTGACGGCTGTCAACACGGCCAGCTTCGGCACATCAAGAAGCGGATTTTTCTCGCTGAATTCATGCATTTTATCATCAACGAACGCCGCCACGAGCCGGATGTGGGCCGGGCTTTCCGCGCCGACGATCGTGTAGTCTTGTCCATAGATGCGGACGCTCACTCGCGTTTTTGGCTGTTCTGTCAAGCTTTCTCCCCCATTTCGCCAAATCCTACTGTTTATCATATCATGAACGCTGGTATAATGGAAAGAAGCGACACATAGCAACGATAGAGAAGATTAAAGGAGCGATCGAACGTTGTCAAACTATGTGATTCAAGCCGACCAACAGCTGCTTGACGCCTTGCGCGCCCACTATGAAGGCGCCTTGTCCGACCGGCTTCCGGCTGGAGCGTTGTTTGCCGTCAAACGCCCGGATGTCGTGATCACCGCCTACCGCTCAGGCAAAGTGCTGTTTCAAGGGAAAGCGGCGGAGCAAGAAGCAGCGAAATGGATATCAGGGGCGAGCGCCTCAAACGAAACAGCTGACCACCAGCCGTCCGCTTTGGCAGCTCATCAACTCGGGTCTCTTTCCGCCATCGGTTCCGATGAAGTCGGCACCGGCGATTATTTCGGCCCGATCGTCGTCGCCGCCGCCTACGTGGATCGGCCGCATATCGCCAAAATCGCGGCGCTTGGCGTGAAAGATTCGAAACAATTGAACGATGAAGCGATCAAACGGATCGCACCAGCCATCATGGAAACCGTGCCGCATGCGGTCACCGTGCTGGATAACCCCCAATACAACCGCTGGCAGCGAAGCGGCATGCCGCAGACGAAAATGAAGGCGCTCCTTCACAACCGGACGCTCGTGAAACTCGTTGACGCCATCGCGCCCGCCGAACCAGAAGCAATCATCATCGACGAATTTTTAAAACGGGATTCGTATTTCCGTTACCTTTCCGATGAAGATCGCATTATCCGCGAGCGGGTGCACTGCCTTCCCAAGGCGGAAAGTGTCCACGTATCAGTCGCCGCCGCCTCGATCATCGCCCGCTATGTGTTTTTAGAGGAGATGGAGCAATTATCCCGCGCCGTCGGCCTTTTGCTCCCGAAAGGTGCCGGCGCCATCGTTGACGAAGCCGCCGCCCGGATCATCCGCGCGCGGGGGGAAGAGATGCTCGAGACGTGCGCCAAGCTTCATTTCGCCAATACGAAAAAGGCGCTTGCCATCGCCAAGCGCCGGAAGTGAAGGAGTGGGATTGATGAACAATGATGTTTGTTTGAGTTTATCTAGCACCACGGGTAATATGTGTGTCCCTGCATCTCGTCATGAAGAAAGGGTGCCCCGTTCTCTTGGGACACCCCTTTGCCGCACATTCAGCCTTTATCGCTCACGCCTGCTCTTCCAGCGCGGCGACGACTTTTTCCGCCGTGCTTCGGCTTGATTGCGGATTTTGCCCGGTGATCAAGTTACCGTCGCGCACCGAGAAATCGGTCCATTTCTCGCCGTGGACGAAATTTGCACCGCGCAGGCGCAGCGTCGACTCGAGCAAAAACGGCATATGCACATCAAGCCCGACTTCACGCTCTTCTTCATCCGTAAATGACGTGACCGTTTTTCCTTTCACAATCGGCGTGCCGTCTTTGTATGTGGCGTTCACCAGCCCTGACGGACCGTGGCAGACAGCGGCGATGATGCGCCCGTCTTCGGCAAACTGCTGCAAGACGTATTGCAGCGTTTCATTGTCGGGAAAATCGAACATCGTCCCGTGTCCACCGGGAAGGAAAATGGCGTCAAACCCGTGTGCATCAGCCTTGCTTAAACGTGTTGTGTTCTTCAGCACTGCTTCCGCCTCCGACCAAGACGGGTCTTTTTCATTGATGCTGCGCGGGTCAAGCGGCACCTCGCCGCCTTGAATGCTCGCCACTTTCACGTCATACCCTTTTTCTTTAAATACCAAATACGGTACGGCAAACTCCTCAAGCCAAAGCCCGGTTTTATGGTCGTCGGTGATCGTCGTATGGTTCGTCACCACCATGAGCACTCGTTTCGTCATGCCCGCATTCCTCCTTTAGGTTTTAGCATGTTCTCTACCATTCATCATACTTTACATTGGGCAAAAGCGGAAAAAATATGCTTGTGAAATGGAAAAGGAATGAATCGCTGGCGGACGATCAAGCAACGAGCACCTATATTTCGTTGATGAGGAGAGGCGGCATCGTGCCAGCTCTCCTGAAAAAGAACGCCGCCCCCAGCATGCGGGGAGCGGCGTTGACTCGCCTTCCTAACTGATTTTTTGTTGTTCCAGACCATCCACTTCGCTCACTGGCTGCCGAAACGGCCACCAGTTCGCGCGGCCGAACGTGCGGACCATGACCGGCACAAACAGCGGCAGAACGACGAGGGCGTAAAGGAGAAGCCCCGTCAGCACAATCGTTGCGATTTGCAAGAGCGACAAGACACCGGACGGATACATCGCGGCGAACGTTCCGCCTAAAATGACGGCGGCCGAGATGATGACCGTCCCCATATGGCCCATCGCCGACAGCATCGCTTCCTTCACCGGCCAGCCGCGGTATTCGTTGAACCGATCCATGAGGAAGATGCTGTAGTCGATGCCAAGCGCCAACAGCAACACAAAGGCGAAGAACGACACCGCCCAGTTCAAGCCGGCATAGCCGAGGCCGTTGACGAAAATGAGTTCGGTGACGGCCATCGATGTGTAATACGTCAGGACGAGCGACAAGATCAAATAGAGCGGCATGATAAGCGAACGAAGGAGCGCTGCGAGCACGATGGCGATGCCGATCAACATCAGCACGGCCGTCCGTTTATAGCCGGCGTTTGAGATCGCCTGCAAATCGGCGTACGTGCTGGTGACGCCGCCGACAGCGATCGTCGCGTCTTCCCACTTCGTCCCTTTCACCGCCCGCTCAGCGGCGGTGTGAATGTCATCCACACGACTGAGCGCCGATGTCGAATACGGATTTTCTTGTGAACTACCCACCACCTACGCTTCGCTTAGAGGTGGGGGCTTCAAGCGACTTGTGTGTGTTCGCTGAACGGTAAGCTGCATACAAGAACCCTTTACGCTTCCCTTCGTTCCGAAGGTGTCCGTTCTAGCCATATTCTATCATATTCGTTGGCTAACGCCAACCGAAATTCATCTCCCACTTTCACTGGTGCTGGCGCACCTTCACGTTTAGAAGTAGGAGACTTCTTTCCGAGGGAAGTTAAAGGTTTCCTTGTCGGCTTGGGCGACGACTGTTCGCAAATCAACCAACTCTCTCCGCAATGCGTTGACCAAACATTTCGGTTCATAATCGCGAAAATCGCGAACCCGACCATCAAACTCATCATCGATCGATTGGTTATAGTAGCCATCGCTAAAGTATCGCAATGTCTTGAATCTCTCTTCCACTCTTGCCCTCGCCATTCTAGTCTCCTCCCCTGGCTCAACAAATCGCAATCTCTTTTCTCTCCCCCCCCCCCGATCAGAAATCAAGCCCGTTTTTCATTGCCGCTCATCACCGCCCCACGCGATAGCCAAGCCACGCCAGCCACACGCCACACGAATACGTAGCCGCCAAATAAACGACCACCTTCGCCCATTGGCGCTGCTGCATCATTTGCACACTTTCCCATTTCAACGTCGAAAACGTCGTGAACGCGCCCATGAAGCCGGTGCCGACAAGCAGCTTCGTCGCATCGGCGGCGCCGCTTCCGGCGAGCCAGCCAAGCAAAAAGGACCCAAGCAAGTTGACAATGAGCGTCCCTATGGGAAAACGCGGCGAACGCCGAGCCGCCCAGCGGCTGACGGCATAACGGCAGATGGCGCCAAAAAAACCCCCCATCATCACCAATAGCGGTGCGGTCATCATGCTATTTCCTCCTTTCGCTTTGGATGGGCGGCAACATATCCCGCCCATGCGGCGGCTAGGCCGCCGAACAGGCTGGCGGCGATATACACGGCCGCCATGCCAAAGCGCCCTTGTTCCATCCATTCCACACATTCGACGCTGAGCGTCGAAAACGTCGTATACGAGCCGATGAACCCGGTCGTCGCCGCTGTTTTCAGCCACGGCGGCCAAGACGGGCGGCGGGTGAACACCACCGTAAGCCAGCTGAGCAAAAACGAGCCGGTCCAGTTCACCAAAAGCGTTCCGAGCGGAACTCCTCCCAACCAGGCATCGGGCACGACAAGACCAACGACATAGCGGACAAGCGCGCCGATCATGCCGGCTGCGCCGACGGCGAGATAGACCAATAACCATCCCTCCTTCGTAAAATAAACAGACTCCTGCCGCTTTTCATTTGTAGCAGGAGTCATCAGCCGGAAGCCGGCGGTTATGGCGAACTCCATCGCCTATAACGTTTTCTTGTTTGTTATTTTACCATAATGTCCCCTTCCCGTGTGAAGGACAGCAAACAGGCGGCATTTTGCCAAAAAAAAGGCTGATTGTGCTAGGCTTCTCTAGTTGAGAAAAGACAGGATTCAGCGGTATTTTTACTCGCCCACCAGTCTTCTAGCGGGCGCGGCGAAATCCGTGCTCTTCGAACATTTGCAGCGCTGGACCGTTTGTCAAATACGAGTAAAACTGTTGCGCCTCCTTGAGATGTTTGCTCGTCTTGACGACACCAAGCGGATAGACGATCGGGTCGTGCATGCCGCTTGGCACTGCAGCGACGATATTGACGTTCTCCGAGGCAAGCGCGTTCGTCCGGTACACAAATCCGGCGTCGACGTTGCCGGTTTCCACATACGTCAACACTTGGCGAACGTCTTTCGCGTACACGAGCTTCGGTGCCACCTTCTCCCACAGCCCCGCCTTCTCCAACGTTTGTTTCGCGTACATGCCGGCCGGAACCGATTCGGGGATGCCGATGGCGATCCGTTTGGCGCGGATGATGTCATCGAGCGACTGAACCGCTCCTTCCCCTTGTTTTGGCGCAATGAGGACGAGTTCGTTCGCCAGCACTGTTTTTTCGTGTTTGGAATCGATCAACCCTTCTGCTTTCAATTTTTCAAACGGCTCAGCGGCCGCCGAAAAGAAAAGATCGACCGGCGCCCCTTCGGAAATTTGCTTTTGCAACGCGCCCGACGCACCGAAATTGTATTGGATGCGGATGTTCGGATGCTTTCGTTCAAACGCCGTTTTCGCTTCTTCCAGCGCTTCTTGCAGACTAGCGGCGGCGGAGACGGTGAGCTCCACTTTATCCGCCGATTTCGTTTGCCCCTTCCCCTCTTTTGATCCGCTGTCGCAGCCATACAAGCCGAACAGCAAGAGCAATACGGCAAGCCATGCGATTTTTCGCATCTGTCTCCCCCTTATCTTTTTATATGTAATGATATCTAATTATAAATAATAATAAGTAGTTAGGAAAGAAAAATTTTTTCCCCATGCGTTCTTTGCGCTACAATGAAAGAAAGGAGGATGGCATGATGACGGAGCCGCAGTCATACACGATTGAAGAAATCGCTTCCTTATTAAAAGTGTCCAAACTAACGGTGTACGATTTAGTGAAAAAAGGGAAGCTGCCCGCCTTTCGCGTCGGGCGGCAAATGCGGATTACCGCGGATGATCTTCGCCGGTACATCGACGGGCAAAAAGGGGAGACAAGCCCCGTTTCTTCCGCCGTTTCACGGCCGGTCGAAGCCGCCGTTCGCCCCATCATCATCAGCGGCCAAGATGCGGCGCTCGATTTGCTTGGCGTCCATCTGGAAAAAAACGGCCCTTATCAATCGCTCCGCACCTACACGAGCAGCCTCAATGGGCTGATCGCCCTGTATAAAGGGCAATGCGACATCGTCAGCGTGCATTTGTTTGACGGGCAGACAGGCGAGTACAACCGTCCGTATGTGGAAAAGCTGTTGACAGGCCATGCGTACATCATGGTGAACGTCATGCGCCGGCCGATTGGATTTTATGTGTCAAAAGGCAATCCTCGCAGCATTCAAACGTGGCGCGACTTAGGAAGGAGCGACGTCGTGATCGTCAATCGGGAGAAAGGGGCCGGGGCGCGCGTCCTGTTAGATGAACAGCTGCGCCTGCATGGATTGTCGCCGTCCGCCATTCGCGGCTATGAACGCGAGGAAACAAGCCATTTGAGCGTCGCCTCCGCGGTGGCGTCAGGTCTCGCCGATGTCGGCATCGGCACGGAAAAGGTGGCGCGAATGGCCGGCGTCGAGTTCATTCCGCTAATGAACGAACAGTATGATGTCGTCATGCTGCGGACGCCGGAGAATGAATCGCTCATCGCTTCCGTGCTCGACGTGCTCCGCTCCGATTCGTTCCGCGCCGAACTCGAAGCGCTCGGCGGGTACGATGTGTCGCAAACCGGGCGCATTATAGCTGAACGCGGCTGACAGGGCATCCACCTTTGTTAGCATCTTTCGTTTTCTGAATCTGTTTGAAAACGAGCTCTCATCAAAAAAAGCTGTTCCAAAAGCCCATCGCTTTCGGAACAGCTTTTCGTTTTACCCGCGCAACACGGCGCCAAATTGCTGCTCGACCGCCGCCAATACCCGCTCATAGACGGCCGTGACTTCTTCATCCGTGAGCGTCCGCTCCGGATCATAGAAGCGGAGCGAGAAGGCGAGCGATTTTTTCCCGGCCGGCAGGCGCTCGCCTTGGTAGACGTCAAAGAGGGAGACGTCTTTCAACAGCGGTTTCCCGGCTTCGGCGATCGCCTGCTTCAAGGCGCCGGCTTCGACCATTTCGTCAACGACCAAGGCGATGTCGCGCACGACCGACGGGAAGCGCGGAATCGGCTCGTAGCGGATCGCTTCGCTTTCGGCGTTCAACAGATCGGTCAAGGCGAGCTCGAACACGTACGTTTCTTTTAAATCGTACTCTTTTTGCACGGCCGGATGGAGCTGGCCGACAAAGCCGATCACCTTGCCGTCAAGCGCAATCTCCGCCGTCCGTCCCGGATGCAAGTCGGCGCGCTTGGCCGGCTTGTACTCGATGCGGGCGGCGAGTCCAAACAAGTCGAACAAGCCGTCCAAAATGCCTTTGGCAACGTAAAAATCAACGGCCTTTTTCTCTCCTTGCCATAAATGGGCGTGCCATAAGCCGGTGAGAACGCCGGCGAGGCGCTCTTTTTCCGCTGGTTGGACGCCTTTTCCTTTGGACAAGTAGACAGAGCCGATTTCGTACAAGGCGACGTTCTCGACTTGGCGGGCGCGGTTGTAGCTCGCCGCTTCAAGCAGATGCGGAATTAAGCTTTGCCGCAAAACGCTCCGCTCTTCGCTCATCGGCAGCGCCAAGCGGACCAATTCGGCCGTCTCAAGCGCAAAGCGCGCCGCTTTGTCCGGGCTCGTGAGCGAATACGTGATGGCTTGGAACAAGCCCGCCCCTTCCAAATAGCGGCGGACGCGGCGGCGCTTCGCCTGATGCGGCGTGAGTCCGCCCGGCTTCGCCTCCGCCACCGGCAGCGTCGCCGGCAGACGGTCGTAGCCATACAGGCGCGCCACTTCCTCGATGATGTCTTCTTCAATCGCAATGTCGCGCCGACGCGACGGGACATCGATCGTAAACGTTCCGTTGTCTTCTGTGAACGGAAATTGCAAATTCGAAAGAATCACGGCCACTTCCTCTTTCGACATCGCCGTGCCGAGGACACCGTTGATGCGTTCGAGCGTGACCGTCACCGCCACCGGCTCCTCACGCCACACGCTCGCTTCCACGACGCCGCCGACGACCTCGCCGCCGGCGTATTCGGCCATCAGGGCGGCGGCGCGCTCGAGTGCTTCTTTCGTCCGCGCCGGATCGATGCCTTTTTCAAACCGAGTGCTCGCTTCGCTGCGCAGCCCGTGGTCTTTTACCGCCTGGCGGATGACCGGGCTTGTAAAGTACGCCGCTTCAATAAACACGGTTTTCGTGTCATCGCGCACTTCCGAATTCGCCCCGCCCATCACCCCGGCTAAGGCGACCGGCTCGCGGCCGTTCGTGATGACAAGGTGGTCTTCGGTCAGCTTCCGTTCGACATCATCGAGCGTGACAATCGTTTCGCCTGCCTTTGCGCGGCGGACGACAATTTCCTGCGAACCGAGGCGGTCGTAGTCAAACGCATGAAGCGGTTGGCCATACTCAAGCAAAATGTAGTTCGTAATGTCGACGACGTTGTTGTGCGGGCGAATGCCGGCTGCCATCAAGCGCGCTTGCATCCAAAGCGGCGACGGGCCGATCCGGACGTTTTTCACGATCCGCCCGGCGTACAGCGGGTTGTCTTCCGGCGCCTCGACGCGGACGGAAATGTAGTCGTGAACGTTTTCGTTCGTTTCTTTGACCGCCGCTTTCGGCAGCTTTACTTCACGTCCGAGAATGGCCGCGACTTCATAGGCGACGCCGATCATGCTTAAACAGTCGGCGCGGTTGGGCGTCAAAGACAGTTCGAGCACTTCATCGTGCAAGCCGAGCCATTCCAGTGCATCGGCGCCGACCGGCGCATCGCTCGGAAAGACGAAAATGCCGTCTGCATACTCTTTCGGCACGATTTTCGTTTCGACGCCGAGCTCTTGGAGCGAACAAATCATTCCGTTCGATTCTTCCCCGCGCAGCTTCGCCCGTTTGATTTTGAAATTGCCCGGCAGCACCGCCCCGACTTTGGCGACGGCGACCTTTTGCCCTTTGGCGACGTTCGGGGCGCCGCAAATGATTTGCACCGGCTCGCCTTCGCCAAGGTCAACGAGGCATTTCCGCAGTTTATCCGCGTTCGGGTGCGGCTCGCACTCGAGCACATGGCCGATGACGACGCCGTTCATCCCGCGGTCGAGCGCCTCAACCCGCTCGACTTCAATGCCGCTTTTCGTGATGCGATCAGCGAGTTCCGCGGCGGTGACCCCCGTCAAATCGACGTACTCGCTCAGCCAACGGTAAGACACGAGCATGGAAAACCCCTCCTTTTTCTGTTACACACGCAAAAATTGCCGCAAGAAACGTAGATCGTTTTGATAGAAATGACGGATGTCGTCAATGCCGTACTTCAGCATCGCGATCCGCTCCGGCCCCATGCCGAACGCAAAGCCGGTGTACGTTTTCGAATCAAAGCCGGCCATCTCAAGCACGTTCGGATGCACCATGCCGGCTCCTAAAATTTCGATCCAGCCGGTGCCTTTGCAGACGCCGCAGCCCCGCCCTTCGCATCGGAAGCAGGACACATCGACTTCGACCGACGGCTCGGTGAACGGGAAAAAGCTCGGCCGGAAGCGGATGTCGCGCCCTTCCCCGAACAGCTTGCGGGCAAATTCGCGCAGCGTCCCTTTCAAATCGCTCATCCGGATGTTCCGGTCCACAACCAATCCTTCAATTTGCGTAAACTGGTGCGAATGCGTCGCATCGTCCGTATCGCGGCGGTACACTTTGCCCGGACAAATGATTTTCACCGGGCCGCGCCCGCGGTGTTTTTCCATCGTCCGCGCCTGCATCGGCGATGTGTGGGTGCGAAGCAAAATCTCCTCCGTGATGTAAAACGAATCTTGCATATCGCGGGCCGGGTGGCCTTTTGGCAAATTGAGCGCCTCAAAGTTGTAATAGTCGGTCTCGATTTCCGGCCCTTCGGCGACCGTATAGCCCATGCCGATAAACAAATCTTCAATTTCTTCAATGACGCGTGTCAGCGGATGGGGATTGCCAAGACTCACAGGTCGTCCCGGCAGCGTCACATCGATCGCTTCGGCGGCCAGCTTCCGCTCGACTTCCTCCTGTTCCAGTTTCGCTTGTTTCGCCTCGAGCGCCTGCTGAATCGCCGCTCTCACTTCATTGGCCAGCGCGCCGAGTTTCGGGCGCTCTTCCGGCGGCAATGCCCCCATGCCGCGCAGCACTTCGGTGATCGGCCCTTTTTTGCCCAAGTAAGCGACGCGCACGTCATTCAGTGCTTTGACGTCTTTCGCCTCATCGATTCGGCGAAGCGCTTCTTGCTTCAGCTCGTACAGCCGTTCTTTCACTTGAGTCCCTCCTCTATCCAAAATAAAAAACCCGCCCCCCGGTAAGGGACGAGTTGTTGCTCGCGGTACCACCCTTGTTAACAGCACAAATGTGCTGTTCGCTTCATTGCGATAACGGCCGAAAGCCGGAACACCTTTACATCCCCTTTTGGGATGGTCCCGGTGCCAACTCGGGAGGTGAACTTCACTTGCGTCGGCCATAAAAACGCTCCCAGTCTCCGGCGTTTTCTCCCTGGATGGCGAGCGGCAAGCTACTTTTCTCCGTCATCGTTGTTGTCCGTATGGAAAATGTCGCTATTTATTATACGCAAAGAAAACGGCAAAGGCAAGGTCAGGCCGAAATTTCTTTGCGCAGCTCATCGTTTACCGCACCGCCTGCAAGGAATAAAGCAAAATTCCGGCCGCGACGGCGACATTCAGCGACTCGGCTTGGCCGTAAATCGGGATGTAGATGGTTTCCGTCGTCATCTCGAGCCATTCGCGCCGGACGCCGCTTCCTTCATTGCCGACGAGCAAGGCGAAGGAAGACGAAGGCGGAACGGTGCGGTAATCAACGGCATTCTCCAAGGCCGTTCCGTACACCGGAATGCCCTGCTCCTTGAAACGCGCGATCCATTGCGCCAAATCGCCTTTGACAACCGGAAGATGAAACAGCGACCCTTGCGTCGCCCGCACGACTTTCGGATTGTACACATCGGCGCACCCTTCGCCAAGGATGACAGCATCGATCCCGGCGGCATCGGCGGTGCGAATCATCGTCCCGAGATTGCCCGGGTCTTGCACGGCGTCAATGAGCAAGGCGGTCTTCACGCCTTCAAGCTCGGCCGGCAGCTGTCGGCACACCGCGGCGATGCCTTGCGGCGTCTCCGTGCTGCTGATCGCCTTCATCACCGCTTCGGTCACGATCACAACCGGGACGCTGACGTCCCAGCCGGGCGGGATGGCTGTCCGCTCGTCCACCATCAGCTCAACAAGCGGCGCTCGGCTTTTTACAGCCTCTTCGACAAGATGAAACCCTTCAAGCAAAAACAATCCGGTCTCATCGCGCCCTTTTTTGGTCAGCAGCTTTTTCCATTGTTTGACGCGCGCATTTTTCGGCGATTCGATCCGCTTCACCGTTTCGTCCCCCAATGTTTGGCGATAAACTCGTCGCGCCCGGACGCGGCGCGGTCTTGCTTGTAATGCTCCGGATTTTTCTTATGGTAGTTTTGATGATACTCTTCCGCCGGGTAAAACGTCGTCGCCGGCAAAATTTTCGTTACAATCGGCTTCGAGAAGCGCCCGCTTTCCTCGAGCGCCCGCTTTGACTGCTCGGCGAGCTGGCGCTGTTTTTCGTTATGGTAAAAAATCGCCGTCCGGTATTGCGGCCCGCGGTCGTGAAACTGGCCGCCGTCATCGGTCGGGTCGATTTGACACCAATACAGCTCCAACAGCCGCTCATACGGAAAGACGTCCGGGTCAAACGTGATTTGCACCGCTTCGTAATGGCCGGTCGTGCCGGTTTTCACTTGCTCGTATGTTGGGTTTTCGACATGCCCGCCCGTATAGCCGGAGACGATGCCGTAAATGCCGTCAAGCTCCTCAAACGGCGTCACCATGCACCAAAAGCAGCCGCCGGCGAATGTCGCTTTTTCCATTGTGTCGTCACCTCATTCGTCAAGTTTCTTCATTTGATTATAACAAAATGTGTGCCGTTGTCATCTTTCACGACCAAAGCCAAGTTCCTTCACAAAGCCAGGCTCGTTCCGTTCCGCACGCCGGCCGCTCATGTCACTGAGTCAAGCTGTCGTTTCATTTCGGTCTAGTTTTTCCTCTATTATACCATATACGAGAGCCGCTCCATGTATAAATCCGCCGCCATTGGCAAACGATAACGGTGTATAATACGGCCAATGAGGTGAGACAAATGGATTTGAACTTGCGGAAAGCCATTATGCACAACGTCGCCAACAACTCGAAAGAACAGCTCGAGAATACAATCGAGGACGCGATCCAGCGTGGCGAGGAAAAATATTTGCCCGGCCTCGGCGTCCTCTTTGAAGCCATTTGGACGCACGCCAATGAACAGCAAAAAGACATGATGCTCACCACGCTCGAGCAGGCGGTTAAACAATGACGAACACCGGCCGAATTGGCCGGTGTTTTTATTCGTCAAACGTCAGTTGTTTCACTTTGTCGGCGTCAAGCCGTTTGATCACTTCGACAAGCAGCTTGACCGTGTTCTCGTAGTCGTCGCGATGCAAAATGGCGGCGTGCGAGTGGATGTAGCGCGTCGGGATGGCGATCGTGAGCGACGGAACGCCGCTGCCCGTTAAATGAATCGCTCCCGCATCCGTACCGCCGCCCGGCATGGCATCAAAATGGTACGGAATGTTCAGCTCTTCCGCCAATTCGATGACGAATTCGCGCAAGCCGCGGTGCGACACCATCGTCGCGTCGTACAGGACGATGTGCGGGCCGGCGCCGAGTTTGCCCATCGCTTCTTTTTCCGACACGCCCGGTGTATCGCCGGCAATGCCGACATCCACCGCAAAGGCGATATCCGGCTGAATGAATTGGGCGGCCGTGCGCGCGCCGCGCAAGCCGACTTCTTCCTGCACCGTGCCGACGCCGTATACCGTGTTTGGATGGTCGACGCCTTTCAGCTGCTTGAGCACATCGATGGCGACCGCACAGCCGATCCGGTTGTCCCATGCTTTCGCGAGCAGCATTTTTTCATTGTTCAATACCGTAAATTCAAAATACGGCACGATCATATCGCCCGGGCGGACGCCCCACTCCATCGCTTCCTCGCGGCTTGTCGCGCCGATGTCGATGAACATATCTTTGATTTCCACCGGTTTTTTGCGCGCCTCCGGCGGCAGAATGTGCGGCGGCTTCGAACCGATGACGCCGGTGACGTCGCCTTTTTTCGTCACGATCGTCACGCGCTGGGCGAGCATCACTTGGCTCCACCATCCGCCAAGCGTTTGGAAGCGGATGAAGCCTTTGTCGTCGATTTGCGTCACCATAAAGCCGACTTCATCCAAATGGCCGGCGATCATCACTTTCGGCCCGCCCGATTTCCCTTCTTTTTTGGCAATCAAGCTGCCGAGGCCATCCGTTGTCACTTCATCCGCATACGGAGCTATGTATGTCTTCATCACATCGCGCGCTTCCCGCTCATTGCCCGGGACGCCTTTCGCATCGGTCAGCGCTTTCAGCATCGTCAACGTTTCGTCCAACTTCGCCATCTTGGCACTCCTTTCCGGTTTTGTCCACTTTTTTATTATACTTGAAAAGGCTGACGATTGGCAAAATGAATCATTCGCCATCCAAAAAAAGATCAATAGCGCTCGTTTTGCCGCTTGTGGTTCACTTCATTTTTCCGCCGATACGCCGCCTCGATGTCATCGGAAGAAAAACCGAGCGCCACGCCAAGCCGCCAATACTCCGCAAACAGCGCATCATATTCCCCTCGCGCTCTCGTCTCCCCGAACCGCTCGGCGGCGCGAAACACGGCAAGAAACTGCTCGACAAGCGGCCGTCCCGCCGACGGAGCTTCGTTTTCTTCATAAAACAAGCCGCACTCCAGCCCGAGCGACAATAAAAAATGCAAGCCGTCCACATATTCCTCAAGCACTCGCTCGGCTGGCGCGGGCGGTTTGATGCTCCAAAATTTAAAGCAACGCGTCTCATTCGCGAGTTCACCCAGCTCCACAAGAAAGGCGAGCTGCTTGCGGGCAAACAAATCTTCCTCCATCAAGCCATGCTCCGTTTCAATGCGCCGATCCAACATGCGCTGCATATCGTAAAGCAAAGGCCAATTCATTCTTTCCTCCCCTTTCTACCTCATCCATCGCCAATAGAGAAACAGCTCCACCGCTGCCAACAGCGGCAAGCCATAGCCAAAAGCCCGATGGCGCGTTTTATGGCGAAACGTGTACATTCCAGCTGCCGCACCGATGGCCCCGCCCGCAAACGCCAGCAGCCAAAGCGTCCGCTCAGCGGTGCGAAAGCGGCGGCGTTTCGCTTTTTGTTTGTCGAGCCCCATCATAAAAAAGGCAAGAAGATTGATCGCTATTCCGTATTGTACCATATCGATCCCTTTCCTTGATAAGAAAATGGCCATCCTGATCAAGGATGGCCATCGTTGTTATTTATTCAAATTCGCTTTCGCCAAGTCGGCGAGTTGGGCGAACGCGGCTTGATCGTTCACCGCCAAGTCGGCGAGCATTTTCCGGTTCACTTCCACGCCGGCCAGCTTCAAGCCGTGCATCAAACGGCTGTAGGACAAGCCATTTTGGCGAGCCGCCGCGTTGATGCGGACAATCCACAGTTTGCGGAAATCGCGCTTCCGTTGACGGCGGTCGCGATACGCATACATGAGCGATTTCATCACTTGCTGGTTCGCAACTCTATATAACGCGTGTTTCGCGCCGAAATAGCCTTTCGCAAGCTTCAATACTTTTTTGCGACGTCTGCGCGTCACTGGTCCACCTTTTACGCGTGGCATAATCGTTCCCTCCTATAGTCGGTCGTTATTTCAAGTTGTCGAGCATTTGGCGAATGCGTTTGAAATCGCCAGGCGAGACAAGCGTCGCTTTGCGGAGATGACGCTTTTGTTTTTTCGTTTTATTGGCAAACAAGTGGCTCGTATACGCATGGCCGCGTTTCAATTTGCCGCTCGCCGTCTTTTTGAACCGTTTCGCCGAGCCGCGGTGAGTTTTCATTTTTGGCATCACAGTTTCCTCCTTACTTGTTGTCGTTTTTCGGTGCGAGCACGAGAAACATGTTGCGCCCGTCCATTTTCGGCGCCGTTTCGACGACCGCGATGTCGGCACACGCTTCCGATAAGCGGTCAAGGACGCGCTGTCCGATTTCTTTATGGGTGATCGCCCGTCCTTTGAAGCGGATCGTCGCTTTCACTTTATCGCCTTTTTCCAAAAACTTGCGCGCGTTGCGCAGTTTCGTGTTGAAGTCATGCTCCTCGATCGTTGGGCTGAGGCGCACTTCTTTCACATTGATGACCTTTTGCTTTTTGCGCGCTTCTTTTTCTTTCTTCTGCTGCTCGAAGCGGAATTTCCCGTAATCCATGATGCGGCAAACAGGCGGTTTGGCGTTCGGCGCCACAAGCACGAGGTCCAAGTTGCGTCTCGCCGCAATTTCGAGCGCTTCCTGCTTCGACTTGATGCCAAGTTGGTCGCCGTTTTGATCGATCAAGCGCACTTCCCGGGCACGAATTTGCTCGTTGATAATGAAATCTTTGCTAATAATGAGCCACCTCCAAGGTTTTTTCCAACTGGCTTGTTTGCCGGCAGAGCCCGCTCTCAACGAAAAAGCGCGGATGCACAAAGCACCCGCGCACGACGTTCGGACAAAAAGTTGGCGAACCGTAACAACCTGCCAACAGCCTTCTTAGCGTCGGTCAGGTGAGAAGCGGGCGCTTCTGCTTTCGTTACAAACAAGCAATCATTCCACTTTATACACTATACCACCTTGGCGATGGCATGTCAAGGAGCGGCTCTTGATAAACACAACGTCCTTTATTATAATGGATTCTCACTTCGTTAGCAAGAGAAAATTTTCAGTTGACCGCAACAATGCGCTCCAGCCTCCGCCTGCGCGCGAAAAAAAGCGGTCCGAAACGCGTCGGACCGCCATAGGTCGTTCCTTATTTCGCCCGTTTTTCCCGCACGTCTTCCGCTAACAAGGCAGCAAATTCATCAAGCCCCATCGTCCGGCTCTCTTTTTCGCCGTAGCGTCGGACGTTGACCGCTCGCTCGGCCGCCTCTTTGTCGCCGACAACGAGCATGTACGGGATTTTTTGCATTTGCGCTTCGCGGATTTTGTAGCCGATTTTTTCGTCGCGCTCGTCGACTTCAACGCGGAAGCCGCGTTCTTTCAGCGTCCGCTGCACGTCATAGGCGTAATCGAGGTGCGCCTCCGGCGACACCGGGATCACCTTGACTTGAACCGGGGCGAGCCATGTCGGGAACGCGCCTTTGTATTCTTCGATCAAGAACGCGACAAACCGCTCCATCGTCGAGACGACGCCGCGGTGGATGACAACCGGGCGGTGCGGCTTCCCGTCTTCGCCGATGTACGTAAGGTCAAAACGTTCCGGCAAGAGGAAGTCGAGCTGCACCGTTGAGAGCGTTTCGTCTTTGCCGAGCGCCGTGCGCACTTGCACATCGAGCTTCGGCCCGTAAAACGCCGCTTCCCCTTCAGCCTCATAGTAGTCGAGACCAAGCTCGTCCATCGCTTCGCGCAGCATTCGTTGCGCTTTTTCCCACATTTCATCGTCGTCGTAATATTTTTCTTTGTCATGCGGATCGCGGTATGACAAGCGGAACGAGTACTCGTCAAGCCCGAAATCTTTGTATACTTCTAAAATCAAGTTGACGACACGTTTAAACTCGTCTTTGATTTGGTCAGGGCGCACGAAAATATGGGCGTCATTAAGCGTCATGCCGCGGACGCGTTGCAAGCCGGTAAGCGCTCCGGACATTTCGTAGCGGTGCATCGTGCCAAGTTCGGCGATGCGAATCGGCAGCTCACGGTAGCTGTGCAGCTTGCTTTTGTAAATCATCATATGGTGCGGGCAGTTCATCGGACGCAGCACAAGCTGTTCATTGTCCATTTCCATCGGCGGGAACATGTTTTCTTTGTAATGGTCCCAGTGTCCTGACGTTTTGTACAGCTCGACGCTGCCGAGCACCGGCGTATACACATGGTCATAGCCAAGCTCGATTTCTTTGTCGACGATATACCGTTCAATGATCCGGCGGATCGTCGCCCCCTTCGGCAGCCAAAGCGGCAAGCCTTGCCCGACTTTTTGCGACGTCGCAAACAGCTCAAGCTCTTTTCCTAATTTGCGGTGGTCGCGCTCCTTTGCCTCTTCGAGAAGATGCAGATAGCGCTCCAAATCTTCCTTCTTGAAAAACGCTGTCCCGTAAATGCGCTGCAGCATTTTGTTGTTGCTGTCACCGCGCCAGTAGGCCCCCGAGATGCTGAGCAGCTTGAATTCTTTGATCTTGCCGGTCGACGGCACGTGCACGCCGCGGCAAAGGTCGAAAAACTCGCCTTGCTCGTAAATGGAAATCGTCTCGCCTTCCGGAATATCAGCGATCAACTCGAGCTTCAACTCATCGCCGATTTCTTCATACAGCCGGATAGCTTCTTCACGGCTCACTTCTTTGCGGACGATATCCAAGTTTTCTTTGACAATGTTGCGCATTTCCGCCTCAATTTTCGGCAAATCGTCCGGCGTCAGCTTATGCTCCATATCGATATCATAGTAGAAGCCGTTTTCAATAACGGGTCCGACGCCGAGCTTGACGTTGCGATACAGCCGTTTGATCGCCTGCGCCATTAAATGGGCGGCGCTATGGCGCAAAATATCAAGCGCCTCTGGCATATCTTGGGTGATAATCACCAGCTCGCCGTCCTCATGAAGCGGCGTGCGCAAATCGACGAACCGGCCGTTCAGTTTCCCGGCGATCGCTTTTTTCTTCAGCCCCGGACTGATCGACGCGGCGATGTCTTCGGTCGATGTCCCGCTCGCAAACTCCTTTTGCGCTCCGTCCGGGAACGTGATGCGAATCATGTCTGGCATCGGCAATCACTCCTTTGTCATAATTAAAAAAGAAAAAAACTCCTCCCTCAAAAGGGACGAGTTTTCGTCGTGGTTCCACCCTTCTTCCCATGGCAACACAACGCCATGGCTCAACAACAATAACGGCTAGCCACCGGCGGCAACTACTGGGCGCTCCGTTCGCTGCCGCAGCTCTGAGGGGGTAAGCGCATTTTTCGTGTTAGGAAGGTTCCAGCCGCCGCCTTCCCTCTCTGGAAACCGTAAAAATGCACCCATATCCTCGTCATCGCTTGTCTATGCGGTTATTTATGTACGATATTATAGCGGAACCGAAAAGAAAAATCAAGATTCTTCCCCATTTCCGGCGCTGGCGACAAACAAGCGGGAAAAATCAGCGCGGCGGCGGAGGCGAAGCCGCTCTTGAAACACGTTTTGCAGCGTCTGCACCATGCCGTCATCCGGGTGGTCGGTATACAGCTCAATTTCCGCCGGAGCAAGCGAGACAAGCGGCGCGAGCACCGAAGAATCGATATACATCGGCTGGCTGACGACGAGATGGCGGTCGATCAGCCGTTTCACTTCCGCCGCCGACAGCTCGCGGCGGTGGCGGTCGTAAAACACGAAGTGCGGCGGGTCGTGCACCAAATACAGGCGCGGCCATTGCGGCGTCCGGCCAACCAGGCATTCGCGCAGCATTTGCACGAAAGTTTGATACTCTTGCTCCAATTTGTACTCGTCAATCGCGAGCCCGACATAATGTTCAAGCCGCTCGATGTACGGCTTCAGCCGAAAGGTGACAAACGACGAAAACGAGAAGGACAGCCCGTCGCGCAAAAACGAAGCGCACGCCTCGCGCAGCAGCGCCATGCGCGAAGCAGCAAACTCCGCCCCTTTCTGATAATCGCGCCGTTCACCGTCCAAAAACGAATGGGCGAGCGCCAAAATTTGCTGCTGTTCCTCGCGGTCGCGAAAATAAAAGACACCGGAAATGATCGACAACAACAGCCGGTCTTCGAGGACAGACTGCACAAATGCAGTCATGGCTGGTATGATATACGTCTCGAGCACGTGCTTCTCATCGCCGTATATGTAAACCGCCACGATCTTGTTTCCGTCGTAAGCGGCGTGAAACAGCGGACAGGCATCCCGTTTCCGTTCATTCAGCAGCCAAAACAGTTTCTCCGCCTCGCTTGCCTTGTCAAAATGGATTTCGATCACCCGCTGTCCCCCCTTCTCCGAGATCAACACTTGGTTTATATATATGGGGACAATCAGCTGTTTAGACTAAAAAAGCGCAAAACGTCCAACGTTTCCCGCCTACAGGGATGCGCCGCTCGGCGGCTGCGGCGGACGGAGCGCACAGACATTCGCAACGGGTTCATTCGCCAAGATGCCCCGCTCCTTGGCGGCTGGCGGAGAATGCATCCTTTCCGCCCCAGCGCAGAAAAACGGCGCCCCCTTGCGTCAGGGGACGCCGTAAGCGCGCCGTTTGACCGCTTATCCATCATTCGCGGCGGTTTGGCCCGGTAATTTCAACCGGGTGCGCGAGTGAGCGGATCCGCTCCATAATGCGGGCGGCTTTCACTTTTTCTTCCTCGCCGCGCTGCGAATACGTCAAATGGTGGGCGAGCTGCTTCATATCAAAGTTGGAGGTGAAAAAGGTCGGCAAATTTTCAAACATCCGGTATTGCAAAATTGGGCCGAGCACATCGTCGCGCACCCAGCTCGACATCGCCTCCGCTCCAAGGTCATCGAGCATGAGCACCGGCACTTTTTTCACATAATCGAGCTTTTCGTTCATCGTCTGATCTTGCAATGAATGCTTCAGCTCGCGAAACAGCTCCGGCACATAGACGATGAGCGACGGAATGTTCCGTTTCGCCAGTTCATTGGCGATCGCCCCGAGCAAATACGTTTTGCCGACGCCGAACGACCCGTACAAGTACAATCCTTTCATTTTTTTCCCCGGCTCGTACTCCGTCACGAACTTCTCTGCAAACTGGATGGCTTTAATGCGCCCATCGTCGCTAAGATCCACATCCGACAGCGAAGCTTGCAAAATTTCCCGCGGCACGAACATGCTTTGAATGAGCGCTTCCTGCCTTCTCCGTTCATCATCTTGCACTTTTTTCGGGCAGCGGTCGTATTCAACGTCAATTCGCCCGCCGGCGACCACCAAGTTCGGATGATACCCCGGCAACATATTTGGGCATTGCTCGAGCCCTGGGCACTGGCGGCAATGGCCATGTTGCTCGATAAATTCGTACAGCTTCATTAAACTTCGGTCCACCGCATCGCGCGACAGCTGCTGCTCGTGCGCCTGCAAAAACGGCTGCACGTCCGGATGCGTCAAAATATAGCGCCGCATTTGTTCATAGCGCCGCCGGAACCCTTCGTTTCCGAACAGCCGCTGCAACAGTTGATTTACTCGTTCCATCGCCTTTACACCTACGATCCATCACGGTATTTTTTCAGCCGTTCCTCGAGCTCTTTGCGCGCCTGTTCCACATCAAAGTCGTCATCATCCGGCTGGCTGTAATCCATGTTCAGCCAGTCGGGGACGATTTCGGTGCGCACGACTTTGCGCACTGTCCGCGTCCCTTTTTCTTTTTCATTCGCCCAGTTTTGGTACGTCTTTGCTTCCTCTTTAGCCAGCTCCATCGCCTCTTTGACGGTGCGCACCTTTTTGCGCGCCCAATGGCTGGCGATTTTCTCGACATATTTTTTCGATAGTTTCATATTCGTCCGCAGCATGACGTAATAAATCAGCACATTGACGACGCCCGGAAGAAGCTGCTGTTGAAACATAATATCTTCGATCAATTGCAAATCGGCGAGCGACGGCTCCGCTCCCCCGGAAATTTCCTTCAGAAGCTGGCGCGGGGAGATCGTCTCGAGCTGCTTCATCAACGCCTCCTCTTTTGTGCGCGGCTCGATGTATTCCATCGTCCGGTAAGCGAGCGGCTGCACCCGTTCGACAAGGCGCGGGGCGGCGCCGCCGTGCTCGATCTCATACCACTCCCGGGCCGCCCGGCGCAGGGCGTCAATGTCAATCTCGTATGCCGGATCGATGACGCCGAGGACAATTTTTTGCATTTCCAGCGGCGGGATGCCGTACAAAAATGCCAACTTTTTGATCGCTTCTTTCACTTTCGCGGTTACGGCCCGGCGCGGCACCATCTGTTTCGACAAGCCGGCAAAAAACAGCTCAAAATCAAACACGCCGTCATCGAGCGCATACGACGCCTCGTCCCGCCCCATGTGCACTTTTCCATCCGGCGGCTCGAGCTCGCGCCCGGCCTCTTCATTGAATCCCGCGACGATTTGTTCAGCATGAACGGACGAAAATACGTCCGAAAACGCGCGCGTCACCAGGGTGAACTTTGTCTCATCCACAACCGGGCAGGCAAAACAGTCATTCAGCTGGGCAAACATATGACGGCCGACTTGCCGGTACAAAAAGACGCCGAGCATTTCGTCGCGGAAAAATTGATCCGGCGCCAGCGGCGGGCGCAGCTCATACACAAACTGCTTCGGCTCTTCCGCCTCGGGGGCGTGGACGTACGTATTCAGCAGCCCGATGCCTTCGAGCTTCAGCCGCTCGCTGTAAATGTCCGGCAGGCCGCACTGCATGAGCGCCATAAGCCGATGGTGGGTCGCTTCCCGGCCGCCAAGCAGCTCGAGCTCCCCCCAAAGCGTCATATATAAGGCGAGCGCACGATGGCCGATCAGCGGCTGATACAGCATAGTCAACACTTTTCGGTCCGCATCGTGCAGCGCAGTGCGGCTTTGCACCATATACCGATCAACGGCCAACAACTCTTTCCAATGGTGTGGCATCGCTCCGACCTTCCATTCTGCCATATTCGTTTCCATCCACCTCTCGCCTTCCCGGCCGAAAAATAAGCTGAAAAAAGGGCCTGCCGCATTCCCGCTCGAGCCCTTTTACCGTTGTCCTTTTTTAATCAGCTCTTTTAGCTCTTCGATAAATACGTTGATATCTTTAAACTGCCGATAGACGGAAGCGAAGCGGACATAGGCCACCTCATCGATGCGCGACAGCCGCTCCATGACCATTTCGCCGATCGTTTCGCTTTTTACTTCCGATACGCCTTGGCTGCGCAGCTCGCGCTCGATTTCCTGCGTCACTTTTTCCAATTGCTCAAGCGCCACCGGCCGTTTTTCACACGCTTTGATCAAACCGCGCAAAATTTTTTCCCGGCTGAACTCCTCGCGCGTCCCTTCTTTTTTGACGACAATCAGCGGCGGTTCCTCGACCCGCTCAAACGTCGTAAATCGATAGTGGCATTGTTCGCACTCGCGCCGGCGGCGAATCGAGCGGCCTTCTTCGGCCGGGCGTGAGTCAAGCACGCGCGTGCCTTGGTGATGGCATGACGGACATCGCATAACATCCACTCCGTTCCTCTTCTTATCTTCTATCATACCGGAATGGCAGATGGCAGACAAGCCATAGTCAGCTATTGAGGCCAGAACCGATATACGGCAGGCGGCCGTCAAGCTTCCGGTATAACTCAAGGATGACCGCCCGGCTGCGGCCAAAATCAAACGGCAAGAACTTTGTCTCGGTCGTCACCGAAAAGTCCACCGCCGTTTCAAACGGGCGGACGGAAATGACGGTGGCGACGATAAACAGCTTGGGGCCGCGCCGCGTTTGGGCGCAAAGCTCGCCGCGCTCTTCGGAAACGGAAAGCAGCTCGGCGTCAGGCAGCGAAGCGAGCAGCTCTTTCACCGCGTCGATGACAGCGCGGTGGGCCGCTTTGTAGTAATGGCTCCGGAGCTCGGCGTCCTCATGGTTTTCCCGCGTTTCGCAATGGTTCGTCAACGCATACTTCAACTTTTTCCACATGCTCATAGCCACGTCTCCCTAATCGTTCTTTTTTTCACCATCATACCATGATTTTGGCCGCCATGGCACCGCCGAAAGCGTAAAAAAAGGAGCGTCCTGTTTACGCTCCTTTTGCTTCCGTTGTTATGGAATTACAGCGCGTGCGCCTTTTTCACTTCAATCGGGCGCATGCCGCGCGGCAGCTCAATCGTTTCCCGCGTTTGCGCGCCAAGCTTTTCGGCGATGTAATCCGCGGCGATGGTCGGGTCTAAATGGCCGCATGTATACACATCAATGCTGGCATAGCCGTGTTCCGGAAACGTATGAATCGTTAAATGGGATTCGGAAATAATGACGACCCCGCTTACGCCTTGCGGAGCGAATTTATGGAACGCGACTTCGCGAATTTCCGCTCCCGATTTTAATGCGGCGTCTACAAACGTTTTTTCAATAAAGTCCATATCGTTCAGTTTGTCAAAGTCGCATCCCCAAAGTTCCGAGATAACGTGACGACCCATCGTATCCATGCGAAAGTCCCCCTTTTAACCAATTTTCTCAAATAAAAAACAGATTTGTAGGTTGCAAAATGGCATGTATAACTACCACGGGGGAAAGTTAGTCCTAAGAGGTCCTAACCCTTTAAGTAGTCACATTACCTTTGCCGTTAAGAAGTTCACGAAACATAGTATACTTTGTTTAGGGGGTTTTTGCAACAGGCTTTTTTAATTTTTCGCATGCCAAAAGGAAAAAGCGCCCACACCGCCACACGGGCGGATCGGACGCTTTGCGCATCTTTTCACGATTGCGAGATTGGAAGAAAAACTGCTTAAGCGCTCACATGAAGACGCTCATTCATTTTGGCGGCGACAAGGCTGGCCAAGTCGACGACGCGGCACGAATAGCCCCACTCGTTGTCGTACCAGGCGAGCACTTTCACTTTCCGGCCGTCAATCACCATTGTCGACAAACCGTCAATGATCGCCGAATGCGGGTTCATGCGGGTTCGTGTTGAAATCGATCGACACAAGCGGCTCCATCGTGAAATCCAAAATGCCTTTCAGCGGACCATTGGCTGCGCGGAGAAGAGCTTCGTTCACTTCCTCGACCGTCACATCCCGCTTGACGTCAACGACCAAATCGACAAGCGACACGTTCGGCGTCGGAACGCGCAACGCCATGCCATGAAGCTTTCCTTGTGAACTACCCACCACCTACACTTCGCTTAGAGGTGGGGGCTTCAAGCGACTTGTGTGTGTTCGCTGAACGGTAAGCCACACACAAGAACCCTTTACGCTTCCCTTCGTTCCGAAGGTGTCCGTTCTAGCCATATTCTATCATATTCGTTGGCTAACGCCAACCGAAATTCATCTCCCACTTTCACTGGTGCTGGCGCACCTTCACGTTTAGAAGTAGGAGACTTCTTTCGGAGGGAAGTTAAATTTGCCGGTCGCTTCAATCACAATATCAATATCAAGCTCTTTCCACGGCAATTGTTGCGGTCGCGCGAGTTCAGCAATTCCACCTTTTTGCCGTTGACAAGCAATCCGTCTTCCAAAGCGGCGACATCGCCGTCGAATTTGCCGTGGTTGGAGTCGTATTTCACCAAATGGGCTAACGTTTCCGGCGGATAGCTAGCATTCACCGCCACAATTTCAAGGTCGGGAGGATTGATGGCTCTCCGGAATACCATCCGTCCAATTCGTCCGAATCCGTTAATCGCCACTTTCGCCTTCATTCACCTTGTTCCCTTCTCATATATGTTATACTATTTATTTTAATCCACATAAATAGTATATCATATTTTTGTGAAATACGGAGAGCAAAATCAATAAAACGCAGCAAAAAAGACGCCTATTTTCCCAAGGCGTCCCATTGATGCAAAATGGCCAGCAACTGCCGGCGTGTCTCTTCGATCGTCCCGTTGTTGTCAATCACCGCATCGGCCCGTTTCACTTTTTCCGCCATCGGCCACTGGGAGCGGATGCGGGCGAGCGCTTCCTCTTCGGTGAAACCGTTGCGCGCCATGAGCCGGCGGAGCTGAACGTCATCGTCGACGTACACAACAAGCACTTTATCCACCCAATGAGTCAGCCCGCTTTCAAATAACAGCGGAATATCTAGGACGACGGTCTTCGCTCCGGAGCGGATGTGCGCTTCTTTTTCAGCCAGCATTTTTTTCCGCACCGCTGGGTGAACGATGGCGTTGAGCACTTTCCGCTGTTGTTCGTCGTTAAAGACGATCGCCCCGAGTTTGGCTCGGTCGATTTCGCCGTCCGCCCGCAAAATGCCCGGACCGAATGCAGCGACGATTTGCCGGTACGCCTCCTCCCCCGGGCGGACGACGGCGCGCGCCGCCTCATCCGCATCGATGACCGGAAGGCCGAGCTCGCGCATCATCGCGCTGACCGTACTTTTGCCGCTCGCAATTCCACCGGTTAATCCGATCGTGAATGCCATTCGGCACCCCTCCTTTTTTGTCTGCTGCCTAGCGTTGGCAACGCGGGCAATAATGCGTGCCGCGGCCGGCGACAACCATTTTCTCAATCGGGGTGCCGCACCGTTTGCACGGCTCCCCTTTGCGGCCGTATACGAACAGGTGATGCTGGAACATTCCGGCTTCTCCTTGCGTATTCACATACGTGCGCACCGTGCTTCCCCCTTTCATGACCGCCTCGCCGATCGTCGCTACCATTTCTTCGTGCAACCGTGCAAGTTCTTCATCCGTCAGCGAAGCAGCCGGCCGTCCAGGGAGAATGCCGGCGCGAAACAGCGCTTCGTCGACATAAATGTTGCCAAACCCGGCCACGACCGTTTGATCAAGCAACAACGCTTTCACCGTCCGCTTTGTTTTCGCCGCTTTTGCGGCCAACACCGCCGGAGAAAACGCTGGGGACAGCGGTTCCGGCCCTAATTGAGCGAGCGGCGGCCGGCAGTCTGCTTCCTCTTTCGCGTACACGTGCATGGTTCCGAATTTGCGTACATCGCGATAACGAAGCTCACTGCCGTCTGTAAAACGAAACACAATGTGCGTATGCGGTTCAAGCGGCTCATCGGACTGGGCGACCGCGTAGCGCCCCTCCATGCGCAAATGGGAGATGAGCATATCCCGGTCAAGCAAAAATTTCAAAAATTTCCCGCGCCGATCGATGCCGCGCACCGTCTGCCCGGCCAGCCTGGCAGCAAACGCCGCCGGGTCTTGCGGATGACGAATGATATTCGGCCAAAACACCCGCACCTCTTCAATCGTTTTGCCAGCGACAAGCGGCAACAGCGTGCGGCGGATCGTTTCCACTTCCGGCAGTTCCGGCATGGCGCCTCCCTCCTTTTCCTGTTCGTGCACCTGTTTTAAAGCAACAGCTCATTGCGCGGCCCCGTGAAAAACCGAGCAGCTGGCGGGCAGGCCGCTTTTATTTGGCGTCGTACCACGTCGGACCGTAATGGTAATCGACTTTCAGCGGCACGCGGAGTGCGACGGCTTGCTCCATCACCTCTGGAACGAGGCGGCACAGCCGCTCGATTTCCTCTTTCGGCGCCTCCAAAATGAGTTCGTCATGCACTTGCAGCAACAGGCGCGCCTGCAGCCGTTCTTCGCGCAGCCTCACGCTTAGATCGATCATCGCTTTTTTAATAATATCAGCGGCACTCCCTTGGATCGGTGTGTTCATCGCCGTCCGCTCGGCGAAGCTGCGGACGTTGAAGTTGCGGCTTGTAATATCGGGCAAATAGCGGCGCCGATGCAGCAGCGTCGTCACATACCCTTTTTGTTTCGCTTCTTGCACAATGTTGTCCATATATTGCTTTACACCTGGAAAACTGGCAAAATATCGCTCAATAAATTCAGCCGCTTCTTTGCGCGTAATGTTCAAGTTTTGCGCCAGACCGTAATCACTAATGCCGTACACGATGCCAAAATTGACGGCCTTCGCTTGGCGGCGCATGTTGGCTGTCACGTCTTCTTCGCTCACATGGAAAATGTCCATGGCTGTTTTCGTATGGATGTCCAACCCGCGCCGGAACGCTTCAATCAAATTGTCATCTTCCGCGATATGGGCGAGGACGCGCAGCTCGATTTGCGAATAGTCGGCCGCAAAGATGAGCCAGTCCGGCTCCGACGGCACGAACGCCTGGCGGATTTTCCGCCCTTCCTCAAGCCGAATCGGAATGTTTTGCAAATTCGGTTCGACGGAGCTGAGGCGCCCGGTTTGCGTCAACGCCTGATTGAACATCGTGTGCACTTTGCCCGTCACGGGGTGCACCACTTTCAGCAGCCCTTCAATATACGTTGACTGCAGCTTGCCGAGTTGGCGGTAATGCAAAATATGTTCGACGATTTCATGGTGCGGTGCAAGCTTCTCAAGCACATCGGCTGAAGTCGAATAGCCGGTTTTTGTCTTTTTCAACACCGGGAGCTGCAGCTTGTCAAATAAAACCGTCCCGAGCTGTTTCGGCGAGTTAATGTTGAACTCTTGGCCGGCGAGTTCGTAAATGCGCCGCTCGACCGCCTGCAGCTGCTCGGTGAGCTCCGCCCCCATCTGTTCAAGCCGCTTCGTGTCCACTTTCACTCCAGTAAATTCCATATTGGCCAAAATGCCAGCCAGCGGCTGTTCGAGCTCGGTCAGCAGCCGATCTTGTTCGTTGCGGCGCAGTTCGTCCATCAACGGCTCTTCAAGCGCCCAAATGGCCGCCGCCTTGCGGGCGAGATGCTCGGCAAGCGTCGGTTCATCAGGAACCGTCCGCTTCGCTCCTTTTCCATAGACCGCCTCATCCGATCGCACCGCCTCGTACTGATGCATTTTCGCCACCGCGGCAACGTCGCCCGCCGCCTGCGCCGGATCGAGCAAGTAAGCGGCCAGCAACAGATCGAACACGACGCCGCGCAGTTCGATTCCTTTCCATTTTAGCGCGACGGCCGCCCGCTTTGAATCAAACATCGTTTTTTTCTTCGTCTCATCGCCAAGCCAAGCGAGAAATTTCGGATCGGCGAGCGCCGTCTCCGGGCGCAGGAAAAACCGCCCGCGTTCGTTGGCCAAGGCGATCCCGACAATCGGGGCATGGTGATAGTTGTCGCCCACCACCTCCACGACGAGGGCCGCTTTGTCGGCGAGCATTTCGTCCGTGACGCTGTCGGCGATCGCAAAATCCATCCCGGCGAGCGGCTTTTCGCCTTCATCCGTTTGGACGGCCATCTTGTCGAGAAACGACTGGAATCCGAGCTCCTGAAACAAGGCGACCACTTTTTCCCGGTCTTCTCCTTTGTAGACAATGTCATCGAGCGTCAGCTCAACCGGGGCGTCGCGGCAAATAGCGGCCAGCTGTTTGCTTAAAAGCGCCAAATCCCGGTATTGGCGCAAATTTTCTTTCAGCTTCTCCCCTTTGATCTCATCGATCGATGCCAGTACGTTTTCGACCGTGCCGAATTGCTTGAGCAGCTTGACGGCTGTTTTTTCCCCGATGCCGGGCACGCCAGGGATGTTGTCGGATTTGTCGCCCATCAATCCTTTCAAGTCGACAATTTGCTCCGGGGTGAGGCCGTATTTTTCCACGACCGTCTCCGGCGTGTACGACTCGATGTCGGTAATCCCTTTTTTCGTAATCTCCACCGTCACTTGCGGGGAAGCAAGCTGGGTTAAATCGCGGTCGCCGGAAATGACTTTCACTGCAAACCCTTCTCGCTCAGCCCGCGCCGCCATCGTTCCGATAATATCGTCCGCTTCGTAATGGTCGAGCTCATAGGCGGGGATGCGGTACGCCTTGAGCAATTCGCGCAGCAGCGGAAACTGTTCCGACAGTTCCGGCGGCGTCTGCTGCCGCCCGCCTTTATAGTCTTGGAACGTTTCATGGCGGAACGTCGTTTTCCCGGCGTCAAACGCCACGAGAATGTGGGTCGGCTGCTCTTCCGCCAAAATTTTGTTTAACATCATCGTAAACCCGTAGACTGCGTTCGTATGAATCCCTTTATCGTTATGCAAAAGCGGCAACGCGAAAAAGGCGCGGTACGCCACGCTGTTGCCGTCAATTAAGACGAGCTTGTTTTTCAACATCATCCCTCCTCGGACGTTCCTTGTTCTATTGTACCACGCCGGCGGGCGGCCATAAAAAGAAGCCGGCTACCGCTCCGGCTTCGGGAAATGAATCGTAAACTCGGTGCCGCGCCCGACTTCGCTCGTCACCGTAATGTAGCCGCGATGCGCCTCGACCAAGTGCTTGACGATCGAAAGGCCCAGCCCCGTCCCGCCTGAGTTGCGGCTGCGCGCCTTGTCGACGCGGTAAAAGCGTTCGAAAATGCGCGGGATTTCGTGTTCTTCAATGCCGATGCCGGTATCTTTCACATGGATGAGCACTTCTCCATCTGTTTCTTCCGCCCAAACGGCGACGTTCCCCCGTTCCGGCGTGTACGCCAACGCATTGGCGAGCAAATTGAGCAAAATTTGCTTCAGCCGGTTCCTGTCGCCGCGGATCGTCAACCCGGACGGCGCCTCGGCGCGCAAGTCGATTCCTTTTTCCGCTGCCTGCTTGCGAAACACGGCCACCGCCTCCACCATCACTTGGGCGACGTCGACGTCCTCCATGTTCAACCGAAACCCTTGCTGCTCAATTTTTGACAGATCAAGCAGCTCCTCAACGAGCGTCTGCAGCCGCTCGCTTTCCTTTAAAATGATGGTCAAAAAATGCTCAAGCGCCGCTTCGTCTTTCATCGCCCCGTCAAGCAGCGTCTCAGCGAATCCGCGGATCGACGTCACCGGCGTTTTCAACTCGTGCGACACGTTGGCGACAAAGTCTTTGCGGATTTGCTCGAGCCGCTTGAGCTCGGTAATGTCGTGGAACACGACGACGATCCCTTTCCATTCGGCGTTCGTGCCGATAATCGGGGCGCCGTACACGTCGAAATGCTTCCGCTCAAGACCGACCGTCAATTGCATTTGCCGGCGGATAGGCGTTTCTGTAATAAAAATGTCGTCAATAAGCCGGACAACGTCGCGGTATGGCAGCACATCGGCATATGGACGGTACAAGCAGGCGGATGGCTCAAGATGAAAATAGGTTTGGAACGTGCGGTTGAGCAAATGAACATGCCCGCGATGGTCAATAAACAACAACGCGCTGCCGACGTTTTCAATGAGCGTATGAAGCCGTTCGGTTTGGATTTCTCGCGCCCGGCTCATCTCCTGCAAGTTGCGGGCGAGGCGGTTGATCGAGCGGACGAGCATGCCGGCTTCTTTATATTCGCCATCAGGCACACGGGCGGCATAGTTGCCTTTTTCGAGTTCAAACGCCGCCTTCGTCGCTGCTTCAATCGGCCGCATATATTGGTTGGTGATTTTAAAGACAAGGGCGATTATGACAACAAGCGCCATGCCGAGGCTGCTCGTGAGCACGCCCCAAATTTGCTGGTTCACTTTTTTCAGCGAGCTCGTCGGCGTGCTTAACACGACATAGCCGTCCCGCTCCGAGCCGCGTCCGTATGGAGCGATGTAATAGTATACATCATTCGCTTTTTCAATAACCGAAAAGCGCGGAAACTGCTGTTTGCGCAAAATGGTGCGGATGATGCGCTCATGGTCTTCATCGCTGATCGCCGCGATGCGCCCACTGTCAAAGCGCACTTGTTCATTTCGGTCAAGCACCGTGATGCGCGATGACAGCTCGTTCCCCATGTCATGCAAGTCGATGCGAATTTGCTCAAGCGGCTCGTTTTCAAGCAAAATGGCGAGCGCTTTCGCCTCTTTTTCCATCCGCTTGTTCATCGTCTCGGCGTAAAACTGTTTGAGCAGTTGTCCAAGCAGCAAACCGAGGGCGATCAAAACCGTGACGATGAGCGTGATGAGCCAAAACAACAGCCGGTTGCGCAAGCTATCCATGCTACTTGGGCTCCTCCAGTTTGTAGCCGAGGCCGCGCACCGTTTTGATGTATGCCGGTTTTTTCGTGTCCTCTTCGATTTTCTCGCGCAAATGGCTGATATGGACATCGACAATACGCGTATCGCCGGCAAAATCATAGTTCCATACCGCGCTGAGCAGCTGGTCGCGCGTCAGCACCCGTCCTTTATGCCGCGCCAAATACAGGAGCAGCTCAAATTCTTTCGGCGTCAGCTCGAGCGGCTTGCCGCTGATCGCCGCCTCATATCGCTCTGGAAAAATCTCGAGCCGGCCGACAGCAAGCCGCTCGCCCTCCTCCGCCGCCGGCTGTGCAATCTCCGTACGGCGCAAGATCGCCTTCACCCGCGCAACGACTTCCCGCGGGCTGAACGGCTTGGTCATATAATCGTCGGCGCCAAGCTCGAGGCCAAGCACTTTGTCAAACTCGTCATCGCGGGCCGTAAGCATTAAAATCGGCGTCATGATTTGCTGCTGACGGAGCCGCTTGCACACTTCGACACCGTCAAGCTTCGGCAGCATCAAGTCCAAAATGATGAGCGCCGGCTGTTCGGACGCCACTTTGGCGAGCGCTTCTTCGCCGTCATAGGCAGCCACAGCTTGAAAGCCGGCTTTCTCCAAGTTGTACGCCAACAATGTCACGATCGGCTGTTCGTCATCAACGACTAAAATTTTTTTTTCCATGCCGCTCCTCCGTTTCATCCGATAGTTTCTGCCCTTATGATACCATAACTCGCGATTTGTCACGAAAAAAATAAAGAGACTGCTCCCCCGGCGGGCAAGCAGCCCCGCAAGGAACAGTCTCTCGCACGTTGTCGCCGGCTTTTGGCCGCCGGCGAAACACGATTCCGGTCAAAAATTTTCTAAAACCCGGCCATCAAAGCGCGGCAAGGCGTGCGGCGGACAGACGGACAACGTTCCATCCAGCACCGTCTCCGTCCCGCGCGTCGCGGTCACGGCCAAGGTGACGCAATGGCCTTCCTCATCCACCCCGGTCACTTCGAGCAAAAATTCGAGCGTCTCATAATGGTAAACCGGGCGGAGAAAGCGGATGTCCTGCCGGGTGATGTAGCTTCCCGGACCGGGCAAATATTTGGAGACCGCCGACGTAATCATCCCCGTCAGCATAATCGGCGCACAACCGGCCGGCCGAGCGGCGTCTGCAAAGCGTAGTCATGTTGGATGTAAAGCGGGTTGGCATCATCGGTCAGTCCAAGGTAAAGAAGCAAGTCTTTGTCCTCAATGGACGCCTGAAAGACAATTTTTTTCTCCAACCTGAATCTCCCTGATCGTTCTCCCGGGTTTCCGTTTTTTCAACACGTTCCCACCCCTCCTCCCAGAAAGCGCTTTCATTAATCACGGGCAAAAATTCGGGACAGCGCCCGAATTTTCGCCTTTTCGTTATTCCAACACGCGCATGACGTTTTTGACCGATTCGACCGATTTGGCCAGCGCCGCTTTTTCATCTTCGGTCAGCTCGAGCTCGATCACTTTCTCGATGCCGTTGCCGCCCAAGATCGTCGGCACTCCCAGGTAAATCCCTTCATAGCCGTACTCGCCCTCAAGGTAGGCGATCGCCGGCAAAATGCGGCGCTGGTCTTTCAAAATCGCTTCGACCATTTCGACGAGCGAGGCGGCCGGCGCGTAGTAGGCGCTGCCGTTGCCGAGCAAGTTGACGATCTCGCCGCCGCCTTTGCGCGTCCGCTCAACGATGGCGTCCAAACGGGCTTTCGGAATGAGCTTCTCGAGCGGAATGCCGCCGGCGTACGAGTAGCGGACGAGCGGCACCATGTCATCGCCATGGCCGCCCAGCACGAAGCCGGTGACATCTTTCACCGAAATGTTCAGCTCTTGGGCGACGAACGTGCGGAAGCGCGCCGTGTCCAACACCCCCGACTGACCGATGACGCGGTTTTTCGGAAAGCCGGACTCTTTGAAGACCGTGTACGTCATCGCATCGACCGGGTTCGTCAGGACGATGATGTAGCAGTTTGGTGAGTATTTGACGACTTCTTTCGTCACTTGTTTCATAATTTTTTGGTTCGTCGTCACCAAGTCGTCGCGGCTCATCCCCGGTTTGCGGGCGATGCCGGCCGTAATGACGACGATGTCGGAATCGGCCGTGTCGGCATAATCCGACGTACCGATAATGTTGGCGTCAAAGCCGAGCACCGGGCTCGACTCGAGCATGTCAAGCGCCTTCCCTTTCGTCGGATTTTCCAGCTGCGGAATATCGACCAATACGATGTCGCCAAGCTCTTTTTGCGCCAGCAGGAACGCTGTCGTCGCCCCCGTGAATCCGGCGCCGATCACCGAGATCTTCTTCCGTTTCATCGCCATCGTTTTGCCAACCCTTTCAGTGAACTACCCACCACCTACGCTTCGCTTATAGGTGGGGGCTTCAAGCGACTTGTGTGTGTTCGCTGAACGGTAAGCCACACACAAGAACCCTTTACGCTTCCCTTCGTTCCGAAGGTGTCCGTTCTAGCCATATTCTATCCTATTCGTTGGCTAACGCCAACCGAAATTCATCTCCCACTTTCACTGGTGCTGGCGCACCTTCACGTTTAGAAGTAGGAGACTTCTTTCGGAGGGAAGTTAAATTAGTCCATATTGCGGATGAGTGCATCGGCAAATTCCGAACATTTCACTTCGGTTGCCCCTTCCATCAGGCGGGCAAAGTCGTACGTGACGATTTTGGCGGCAATCGTTTTTTCCATCGCCTGGATGATGAGCTTCGCCGCTTCGTTCCAGCCGAGATGCTCAAACATCATGACGCCGGACAAAATGACGGACGACGGATTGACTTTGTCAAGACCGGCGTATTTCGGCGCCGTGCCGTGCGTCGCCTCGAAAATGGCGTGGCCGGTTTCATAGTTGATGTTCGCCCCCGGCGCGATGCCGATGCCGCCGACTTGGGCTGCGAGCGCATCGGAAATGTAGTCGCCGTTTAAGTTCATCGTCGCAATGACGTCAAATTCGCGCGGACGCGTCAAAATTTGCTGCAGGAAGATGTCGGCGATAACGTCTTTGACGATGATTTTGCCGGCTGCTTCCGCTTCCGCCATCGCTTTGTTCGCCGCCTCTTTGCCCTCGGCTTCAACGATCCGATCGTATTGCGCCCACGTGAACACTTTATCGCCGAATTCTTGTTCGGCAAGCTCATAGCCCCAGTTTTTAAACGCGCCTTCCGTGAACTTCATAATGTTCCCTTTATGGACGAGCGTCACCGACTTGCGGCCGTGTTCGATCGCATAGTTGATCGCCGCGCGCACAAGCCGTTTCGTCCCTTGTTCGGAAATCGGCTTAATGCCGATGCCGGACGTTTCCGGGAAACGGATTTTGCGCACGCCCATTTCGTTTTGCAAGAAGTCGATCACTTTTTTCACTTCCGGCGTTCCTTTGGCGTATTCAATGCCGGCGTAAATGTCTTCCGTGTTCTCGCGGAAAATGACCATATCGGTGTCTTCCGGACGTTTGACCGGCGACGGAACGCCAGGAAAGTAGCGGACCGGACGCAGGCAGACAAACAGGTCGAGCTCTTGGCGGAGCGCGACGTTGAGCGAACGGATGCCGCCGCCGACCGGCGTCGTCAACGGCCCTTTAATGGCGATTATGTATTCGCGGATCGTCTCAAGCGTTTCATCCGGAAGCCAGCTGCCCGTCAGCTTGTACGCTTTTTCGCCAGCGAGCACTTCCTTCCAAACGATTTTTTTCTCGCCCTTGTACGCTTTTTCCACCGCTGCTTCCAGCACGCGCGAAGCGGCCGCCCAAATGTCCGGGCCGGTTCCGTCCCCTTCAATGAACGGAATGATCGGATTGTTTGGAACATTGAGCACACCATTGGTGACAGTAATTTTTTCCCCTTGCGTCACGAGTAAAACCCCCAATGCCAGTTTTTTATTGAAAAGGCGTGAAGGCTCGCCTTCACCGCCTTGTCCACTTATTTCAGCCGCGCTCGTCGATCGGCACGTACGCCCGCTTGCCCGGGCCGGTGTACTCGGCGCGCGGACGGATGAGACGGTTGTTGTCATATTGTTCCAAAATATGTGCCAACCATCCCGATGTCCGGCTCACGGCAAAAATCGGCGTAAACAAATCATGATCGATTCCTAAACAATGGTAAACCGAAGCGGAATAAAAATCAACGTTCGGCGGCAACGCTTTTTCCGACGTGACAATTTCCTCGATTTTCGTCGACATTTCGTACCAGTGCGGTTCGCCGACGAGCTTCGTCAGTTTTTCCGACATTTTCTTCAAGTGCTTGGCGCGCGGGTCGCCTTTCCGATAGACGCGATGGCCGAAGCCCATAATTTTTTCTTTGTTGGCGAGCTTCGTGCGGATGTACGGCTCGACGTTGTCGACCGTGCCGATTTCCGTCAACATTTTCATCACCACTTCGTTCGCCCCGCCGTGAAGCGGTCCTTTCAACGCGCCGATCGCCGCCGTGATGCCGGAATAAATATCGGACAGCGTGGCTACGCAGACGCGCGCCGTAAACGTCGACGCGTTCAACTCATGGTCGGCGTGCAGCACGAGCGCCTTGTTGAACGCTTCCGTGGCGATGTCGTCTGGTTCTTTGCCGGTCAGCATGTACAAGAAATTGGCGGCAAAGCTCAAATCTTTGCGCGGCGCAACCGGTTCCAACCCTTTGCGCACGCGGGCGAAGGCAGTGACAATCGTCGGAATTTTCGCCTGCAGGCGGATCGCTTTCCGGTAGTTCGCTTCTTTCGTCATCACGTCCGCTTCTTCGTCGTACAGGCCAAGAAGCGAGACGGCAGTGCGCAGCGCGGCCATCGGATGCACGTTCTCAATCGGATAGAGCTTGAAGTGTTCGATGATCTCACGCGGGATGTCGGCATTTTCCGCCAATCGCTGTTTCAGCTCCTCGAGCTGTTCTTTCGTGGGCAGCTCGCGGTGCCAAAGCAAATAAATGACTTCTTCAAAGGAAGCGTTTTCAGCCAAATCTTCGATGTCATAGCCGACATACGTCAATGTATCGTCGATGATTGAGCTGATGCTAGAGGTTGTCGCTACAACTCCTTCCAAACCGCGGGTTACCGTCATGTCAATTTCCCCTTTTCTTTATAGTTCCTCGTTCCTGCTTGCCGCTTTACGGCCGGTGAGCGCTTGCTCGAAACAGGCGCAAAAAACAAGCGCACGCTATCGAAAGTGCTTACATCACCGCGCGGATGCCGCCGCGCTGTGGCGGGGGGCGCCGTTTGACCCGAAAACTAGCTTACGCCTACTATTATAAACAATTATCAGACTTTTGTGAACGGAAATGTATCGTCCTGGCAAAAGACATTACATAAAATAACGTTCCCCGCCCTAGTTCAAAAATATTCTATCATTTTTATGACCATATAGGCAATCCCCGCGCCGATCAACGGACCGACCGCCACCCCATGAAACAGCGACACCGCAATGACCGTGCCAAACACAAGTGCCGCGGTGATATGTGGGTCATTCGCCAAAAGCGTCACGCCCCCTTTCGCGATCAACGCAACAAGAATGCCGGATAAAAGCGCCACCCAGGCCGCCAACGATTGCAGCGAGCCGGCAAGCTGCTTAAGGCCGATCTCCCCGGAGGCAATGGGCGCCAGCACGGTGATCGTAATGAGCGTAATGCCCCAGTTGAGGCCTTTGGCATGGATCAACGGGAGCAGCCGCTGATCGAGGCCGGCGAGTTTAATGGCAAGCAGCACGACAATCGCGGCAATAAATGATTTGTTTTTCGCCAATAGGCCGACCAAAAGCAGCCCGAGCAAAAACAAGACGGGTTCGTTCATGATTGTTCACCCTTTCCTCTGAAGCTTGTCTTTTTGCTTCTTCGTAAAGAAACATGTAATATATCAGTATGGAAAACGAGTGGGGGTGAAACATTGTCCCGAATATATGTTGACCGCTTTTTGCGTTTTCTCATCGTCATCGCGATCGTTGCGTTCGGCGCTGCCGCCGCCTACTATGCCGCAACATTGACGTACCCGTTTATCATTGCCTTTTTCATCGCCTTTCTCATCAACCCGGTCGTCGACTTGTTGGAACGAAAGGTGAAAATGCCGCGCTGGCTCGCGGTCAGCGCCACGCTCATCGTCTTGTTCGCCGCTGTCGCCGGGCTGGTGACGCTGTTGATCGCTGAGATCGTTTCGGGAACGCAATATTTGGCCAATGTGGTGCCGGAAAAATTCCAGGCGCTCGTCGCGTACATCGAATCGTTTGCCGCCAATCAGCTTATCCCGCTTTACCAAGACTTGGCCGTCTTGTTTAAAAGCTTGAACGCCGATCAACAAGATACGATCATGCAAAACATTCAGGCGGTCGGAACGCAAATCGCGACGACGGTCGGCGAATTCATTCAGCGCGTGCTGCAAAACATTCCCCAGCTCATCGCCTGGCTGCCAAACGCGGCGACCGTATTTATTTTTTCACTGTTGGCGACCTTTTTCATCAGCAAAGACTGGCACCGCTTAATGCGGATGGCGCAGCGTTGGCTGCCGGCGAAAGCCCGCACGAGCGGGAAAACGGTGTTTTTGGATTTGAAGCGGGCGTTGTTTGGCTTTATTAAAGCGCAAGCGACGCTCATTTCGATTACGACGGTCATCGTGTTGATCGGCTTGCTCATTTTGCGCGTCGATTACGCGATTACGATCGCGTTGATCATCGGCTTTGTCGATATTTTGCCCTACCTCGGGACCGGCATCGTCTTCGTGCCTTGGATCATTTACGCCGCCATCAGCGGCGACATCCCGTTTGCGATCGGGCTCGGCGTTTTGTATATCGTCGTTCTCGTCCAACGGCAAATTATGGAGCCGAAAGTGCTCTCCTCCTCGATCGGGCTCGACCCGCTCGCGACGCTCATCGCCTTGTTTGTCGGCTTCAAGCTGCTCGGCTTCCTCGGCCTCATCGCCGGTCCGGTCGCGCTCGTCATCATCCGCGCGCTCCACAGCGCCAACGTCTTCCGCGACATTTGGCGCTTTATCGTCGGCAGGCCGACTTTGTAAAAAACAGCCTTGGCTCCACTGGCCAAGGCTGTTTCAGTCCGCGTTACAACACGCTGGCATGGCCGCGATAGACGGCACCGAACCCGCCGTCCACCGTAATCTCCTGCCCATCTTTAAACAAGGTTGTTGCGTTTTCCACTCCGACAATCACTGGAATCCCAAGGCTCAAACCGACGACCGCCGCATGGCTGGTCAACCCGCCCTCTTCAGTAATGATGGCTGCCGCTTTTTCGATCGCCGGCATCATGTCGGCATCGGTGCTGACAGTGACTAAAATGCCGCCGTCGACCATTTTTTGCCGCGCTTCTTCCGCTGTTTTCGCTACAACGGCCTTGCCGAACGCCGACTTGCGGCCGATGCCTTGCCCTTTGGCGAGAAGATCGCTGATAACGTGCACCTTCATTAAGTTCGTCGAACCCGTTTCGCCGACCGGCACGCCAGCCGTGATGACGACCAAGTCACCGTGCTTCACCAACCCGGAGCGCACCGCCGCATCGACGGCGACATCGAGCATTTCGTCCGTCGTGTTCACATGCGGCGCTTCTTTCGTATACACGCCCCACACAAGCGCCAGCCGGCGCGATACCGCTTCATTTGACGTCACGGCAATAATCGGCGCTTTCGGGCGATACTTCGCCACCATTTGCGGCGTTTTTCCGCTCACGGTCGGCGTCACGATCGCCGCCACATCCAAGTTGAGCGCGGTGTGGGCGACCGACTGCCCGATGGCGTCGGTGATCGTCGTTTGGCTTTCTTTTGTGCGTTGGGACAAAATGTCGCGGTGCTCAAGCGCCTGTTCGGTGCGGAGCGCGATTTGGTGCATCGTTTTCACCGCTTCGACCGGATACTGGCCGGCCGCCGTTTCCCCGGAAAGCATGACGGCGTCGGTGCCGTCAAAAATGGCGTTAGCGACGTCGCTCGCCTCCGCCCGCGTCGGACGCGGATTGCGCTGCATCGAATCGAGCATTTGCGTCGCCGTAATGACCGGCTTGCCGAGCATGTTGCACTTTTTAATGAGCAGTTTTTGAATGAGCGGCACTTCCTCAGCCGGAATTTCCACGCCCAAATCGCCGCGCGCCACCATCAGGCCGTCGGCGGCTTCTAAAATTTCGTCAATGTTGGCGACGCCTTCTTCATTTTCAATTTTGGCGATAATTTGGATATGGAGGGCGTCATGCGCCTCAAGCAGCTCGCGGATCTCCAGCACATCGGACGCCCGGCGCACAAACGAGGCGGCGATGAAATCGATCCCTTGGCGAATGCCAAACAAAATGTCAGCCCGATCTTTCTCGGTGATGCCTGGCAAGTTGACTTTGACACCCGGCACATTGACTCCTTTTTTGTTTTTCAGCACGCCGCCGTTTAACACGGTCGTGACGATTTCTCCCGCTTGCTTGTCGACCGCGTTGACTTCCAGGCTGATGAGCCCGTCATCAAGCAAAATTTTCGCGCCGACGGACACATCATCGATTAAGCTGGGATAGGTGACCGAAATTTTTTCCGGCGTGCCGAGCACTTCGCTCATCGAAATGACGAGCTTTGACCCTTCCTTCAGCTCAATGGCGCCGTTTTCCATATTGTGCGTCCGGATTTCCGGCCCTTTCGTGTCAAGCAAAATGGCGACCGTTCGGCCCGTTCGCTTCGCCGCTTCGCGAATATTGGCGATGCGCCGCCCGTGCTCTTCATGATCGCCGTGCGAAAAGTTTAGGCGCGCCACGTTCATTCCCGCTTCCATCAGTTGCACGAGCTTGTCTACGCTCTCGCTTGCCGGCCCGATCGTGCAGACGATTTTCGTTTTCCGCTTCATCTTGTCTTCTCCTTTCCCCTCGGGACTTAAATGGACAATTCTTTCGACAATGCGTACATCCGCTGATCAATCGTATGTTTGTTGGCTAGCGCCTCCGCGATGTCATGGTCGACGAGCTGGTTGTTTTGGATGCCGACGCAGCGCCCGCCTTTTCCTTCGAGCAACAGCTCGACCGCCCGGGCGCCGAGGCGGCTCGCGAGCACGCGGTCAAACGCCGTGGGCGACCCGCCGCGCTGCACGTGGCCAAGCACCGTCACACGCGTCTCAAAGCCGGTCGCTTCCTGGATTTGCCGGCCGAAGTCGACGCCGCTTCCAACTCCTTCCGCCACGATGATGATGCTATGTTTTTTGCCGCGCTCATGGCCGCGCTTTAAGCGGGCGATGACGTCGTTCATATCATAATCGGCTTCCGGAATTAAAATCGTTTCCGCCCCGCCGGCCAGCCCCGACCATAAGGCGATGTCGCCGGCATGGCGGCCCATCACTTCGATGACGTACGTCCGCTCGTGCGACGTCGCCGTGTCGCGGATTTTGTCGATGGCATCAATGACCGTATTGAGCGCCGTGTCAAACCCGATCGTAAAATCAGTGCCCGGAATGTCGTTGTCAATCGTCCCCGGCACGCCGACGCACGGAAAGCCGTGCTCGGTCAGTTTTTTCGCCCCTTGGTACGAACCGTCGCCGCCGATGACGACCAGCCCTTCAATGCCGTGCTTTTTCAGCTGCTCGATCCCTTTTTTCTGACCTTCTTCCGTCTTAAATTCCGGACAGCGGGCCGTATAGAGTATCGTGCCGCCACGGTGGATAATATCCCCGACATCGCCGACTTCCAGCTTTTTAATGTTGCCGGCGATCAGTCCGGCATACCCGTGATAAACGCCGTACACTTCCACACCGTGGTAAATCGCTTTGCGGACAACCGAGCGAATGGCCGCATTCATTCCCGGCGAGTCGCCGCCGCTTGTCAACACACCAATGCGTTTCACTCATTTCACCTCATTTGTATCAAATTCAACACGTCCGACCTCATACATCTGTCGCTCTTGAACAACTTTAATGTACCATGAACATGAGCGGAACACAACAGCGACGCCTTGTTGAAACGGTTTACATGAACAAAATTTTTTCATGGACAGAACAAAGCTGCCCCGAAAGTCGAGACAGCTTTTTCCTTATCTTGCCCGAATCGTTTCCTGCAAAAACGACACTTGGCCGATTTGTTTAAATTTTTCATAGCGCTGCCGGACGAGCGCCTCGCCGTCAAGCGCCAACAACTCTTTCAACGACCGGCGCAGCACGCGGTCCATTTCCTTTGCCTGCTCGTCAGCGTTGCGGTGGGCGCCGCCTTTCACTTCCGGAATGATTTCGTCAATGACGCCGAGCGCTTTTAAGTCGTGAGCGGTAATTTTCATCGTTTCCGCCGCCCGTTGCGCCAATGATGCATCATTCCATAAAATGGCAGCCGCCCCTTCCGGCGAAATGACCGAGTACGTGGAATTTTCAAGCATATGAATATGATTGCCGACGCCAAGGGCGAGCGCCCCGCCGCTTCCGCCTTCGCCGATGACGATGCAGACGACCGGCACGGTGAGTCCTGCCATTTCAAACAAGTTGCGGGCGATCGCTTCGCTTTGCCCACGCTCTTCGGCCGATTTGCCCGGATAGGCGCCTTTCGTGTCGATAAAGCAGATGATCGGCCGCGAAAACTTTTCTGCCTGCTTCATGAGCCGCAGCGCCTTCCGGTAGCCTTCCGGGTGTGGCATGCCGAAGTTGCGGCGCAAATTTTCTTTCGTATCTTTGCCACGCTGGTGGCCAATGACTGTCACCGGCAGCCCGTCGTATTCGGCAATGCCCCCAACGATCGCTTCGTCGTCGCCAAAACAACGGTCTCCATGGCATTCGAGAAAGTTCGTAAACAGCCGCTCAATATAATCAAGCGTCGTCGGCCGCTGCGGATGGCGGGCGATTTGCACGCGATCCCACGGCGTCAAATTGGCATACACGTCGTTTTCCATCTTGGCGAGCCGCGCCTCCAGTTTCTCGATTTCCGCCGACAAATCGACATCGGCCGTTTTCATAAACTCTCTCAGCTCTTGAATTTTGCGGCGCAGCTCAACAAGCGGCTTTTCGAATTCTAGTTCCGCCACCATCCTGATTCCCCTCCTCCCGTGTGAATGCGAAGCACAGTCGCCAGCGTCTCTTTCAGCTCATGGCGGTGAATGACGGCATCCAACTGACCGTGCTTTAATAAAAACTCCGCCGTCTGGAAGTCTTCCGGCAGCTCTTCGCGCACCGTCTGTTCGATGACGCGGCGGCCGGCAAAGCCGATGAGCGCACCTGGTTCGGCGAAGTTGTAATCGCCAAGCGAGGCGAAACTCGCTGACACGCCGCCTGTTGTCGGGTGGGTCATGACGGAGATGAACAAGCCGCCGTCGTTGCTGAATCGTTTGAGCGCGGCGCTCGTTTTCGCCATTTGCATTAGGCTTAGCACTCCTTCTTGCATGCGGGCGCCGCCGGAAGCGGTAAAAATGAGAAACGGCACACCTTTATCGTGCGCTTGTTCGACTGCACGGGTGATTTTTTCGCCGACAACAGACCCCATGCTGCCCATGCGAAACGAGGAATCCATGACCGCGATGACGAGCGTATGGCCGTCAAGCGTCCCTTCGCCGGTCACGACCGCCTCGTTCAATCCCGACTTGCGCCGGTCTTCCTCGAGTTTTTCTATGTAGCCCGGAAACCCGATCGGGTTGACAGAAATCATATCGGCATCATATTCGCGAAAGCTGCCGTCATCCAGCACGCTCTCGATCCGTTCGCGCGCCGGCATCGGATGATGGTAGCCGCAGCTTAGGCAAACGCGCAAATTTTTCACCAACTCTTTTGTATACATAATTTTTTTGCATTGCGGGCATTTCGTCATCACGCCTTCCGGCACCTCATGCCTCACTTGCTCGGAAGAAAGCGACGCATACTTCTTCTTTTTGGCAAATAAATCTTTCCACACGAGGGAGCTCCTCCTTTGCGTTTTCGCCTCTCTACTACTTTATCGAAAATGCAAGCGGTTGTTTGTCAAACGGTGTCAGTTCTGTTTCGACAACGGCGAAGGCCGGTGCCTCTCCCAGACAGCAGCGGCTTCAGCCGGATCGCGTTTTTTCAATGCTGCTAACAGCTGGTCATAAAACGAGTCGGCAAGCGGCCGGTCGGGCGCACAGGCGGAGGCAAACCCAGACAGCGCCCGCCAAATGCGGATGAGCAAGTAGTTGTCAGCCGCCTCAGCAACCGCCTGAAAAAACGGCGTGAAATCAGTCGGTTTTTGGCGAACGGTTTTTTCCAGCCTCTCCAGCGCATCTTCACTGCAGCGGAGGCAAGCGAGCTCGAGCAGCAGCCGTTCGATCAGCCATTTCGTTTCCGCCAAATCCGCTTTCGCCCGTTCATTTTCAAGCAAAAACATCGCCAGCAACTCAATCAGCTGATGTCCGCCGACCTCGCACAAGTAGGTCCCTTCGCCGCGCCGCGTCTCAATCAGGCCGAGAAACTCAAGCGCCCGCAGCGCCTCGCGCACCGACGAGCGGCCGACGCCGAGCCGCTCGGCCAGCTCGCGTTCTGACGGCAGCTTGTCGCCCGGGACAAGGCCATCCTCGACAACGAGACGATGGATATGCTTCAACGTCTCGGCGTACACTTTTTCATCGTTGAACGGAGACCCCTCCTTTTCGATTCATGCCATACTCCATGCGTGGGCGGCATGCCGTTCAACCGCAGCCAGATGCACTGGTCTGACCACCTAATGGTTATACGATATAATAAAATAGCGAAATAGTAAAGGGGAGTTATTTCACAGCAATGCGCCCGAAGCCGAATAAGGCGAGCAGCCCATCGACAAGCGGCGCTGTGAGCGCGACGGCGTACTGCTCCGGAAGACGGAGAAGCGTCCGCTTCGCTTCGTCATACAAATAGACCGGCGTAGCGCCGCGCTGCTGCTCAAGCAGCTGTTTCAGCTTGGACAATTTGGCCTCATCGGCCCGGCTCGCGTTAATGTATAGCGCCGACACGGGCAGGAGGCCGGCGCGGCGGATGATGAGCTGTCGCCTGCCTGCGCGCCGGTCGACCGTTCCAAAAAGCAACACAAAGTTTCCTTCCGCCAGCTCATCGGAGGCGCGGGCATAAATGGACGGAAAGGCGACCGCCTCCACTTCCCCGCTTTCATCGCTAATTGTCACAAACGCCATTTCCTCCCCCCGTTTCGTTCTCGTTTTCCGCTGTTTGGCCACATAGCCGCCGACCACGGCCGCCGAACCGTGCATTTCGGCAATCGGCACCGCCCGGGCCGCTTGAAACAGCGGGCGGCAGACCGCGGCCGGATGCGGGGTGACGGCAAACCCGAGCAACTCTTTTTCCTGTTTCCGCCGCTCATCCGGCGGCAGCGGGGGGGCATCCATGTATTTCGGCTTCAGCGACAATCCGCCTGTGTTCAAGTACGGCCCGACCAATTGCACGTGTTCGACCGCCACGTCAATGCTCGCTAAAAGCGAAGCCCGCTCCCCGTCCATTTCATCAAACGCGCCGGCCAAAACGAGCGCCTCAAGCGCCGGGCGCGGCAATCCTTTCGGCAACAGGCGGATGGCGAAATCGAAAAAATCGGCAAACGGTCCGCGCTCCCGACGCTCTTCGATGATGAGCCTCGCCGCTGTGCCGACATGTTTCACCGCCGCCAGCCCGGTGCGGATCGCCTTGCCTTCGATCGCAAACCGATAGCCGCTCCGGTTGACGGATGGCGGCAGCAGCGGAATCCCTTTTTGCGCTGCTTCGCTAGCGTAAAGAGCCGTTTTTTCCCGGTCGCCGGAAGCGCCCGAGAGCATGGCCACGTAAAAACAAAGCGGATAGTGAGCTTTAATGTAGGCCATCGCATACGACAACAGCGCATAGCTGACCGCGTGGCTCCGGTTGAAGCCGTAATCGGCGAAGCGGACGATATGCCGGTACAATTCCTCGGCAACTTCCTTTGGATAGCCGTTCGCCGTGCAGCCGGCGACAAACGCCTCCCGCTGTTCAGCGAGACGCGCCTTCTCTTTTTTCGCCACCGCCCGCCGGAGCACGTCCGCTTGTCCGAGCGAAAACCCAGCCATGCGGGCGGCGATTTGCATAATTTGCTCTTGGTAGATCAGCACTCCGTAAGTCGGCGCCAAAATCGGCTCAAGGTCAGGATGGATATACGAAATCGCCTCGTCTCCGCGCTTGCGCCGGATATAAGCAGGAATCATGTCCATCGGCCCCGGCCGGTACAAGGCGTTGACAGCGACCAAGTCTTCCAGCTCCGACGGCCGCAATTCCGCAAGCAAACGCTTCATTCCGCTTGATTCAAGCTGAAAAATGCCGTTTGTCTCTCCGGCGCTCAGGAGCGCATACGTTTTTTCGTCGTCAAGCGGAACACGACGCACATCAAACGGCTTTCCTGTCTGCCGTTCGATGAGACGCACCATTTGCCCGAGCAGCGTCAACGTGCGCAAGCCGAGAAAATCCATTTTGAGAAGGCCGAGCGCCTCGAGCGACCCCATGGCGTATTGCGTGAGCGGCCATTCGCCATGGCTTGGCTGCAACGGGACTTGGCGCACAAGCGGCTCAGGGCTGATGATGACGCCAGCCGCGTGAATCGATGTATGGCGCGGCAGCCCTTCGAGCGTTTGTGCGATATCCAGCCACTGCTTGCCGTCCGGCACCGTTTCGGCGGCGCGGCGGAACGCGGTCGACTCGCTGCGCCATTGGCGGATCGTCACCCCTTGTTTATCCGGCAAAAGCGACACAACCCGCTCCGCCTCGCGCCCGGGAATGCCGAGCGCTTTCGCCGTCTCGCGCAGCGCCGACTTGGCGCCGAACGTCCCAAACGTAATGATTTGCGCGACGCGGTCGCGCCCGTATTTGTCCGCCGCATAGCGAATCATTTCTTCGCGCCGGTCATCGGGAAAATCAAGATCAATATCCGGCACCGACACCCGCTCCGGATTCAAAAACCGCTCAAACAACAGCCCATATTGGATCGGATCGACATCGGTAATAGCCAAAGCATAGGCGACGAGCGAGCCGGCCGCCGAACCGCGGCCCGGTCCGATGAGAATGCCACGTTGGCGGGCGTAGGCAATCACATCGGCGACAATCAAAAAATAATCGCTAAAGCGCATTGCCTGAATGACATCAAGCTCATGCCGCAGACGCTTCCAGTAACGCTCATCGGCGTCCGGCACACGGCGGGCGAGCCCTTGTTCGCACAGACGGCGTAAATACCCGTCCGCCGTCTCGCCGTCAGGCACCGGAAATTTCGGCAGCCGCCAGCCGCCAAACGGAATGTGCAGTTCGCACCGATCAGCGATCGCCGCGCTGTTCTCAAGCGCTTCTGGCAAGTCAGCAAACCGACGCGCCATCTCATCCGGCGCCGCCAAATAACGGCCGCCATCCTCTTGGACGTCAGCAAATGGCACGCCGAGCCTGATCGCCTGCAGGCAGCGCCACGCTGCGGCGTCGCCGCGCTCAACATAACGGACGTCATTCGTCGCCACGACCGGAACCCCGGCTTCTTCCGCCAACTGCCGCAACGCTCCTTCGTACGGTGCGCGCGTCCGCTCGCCGCGCTGGACAGCCACATACAAACAGCCAGGAAACAGCTGTTGATAGCGGGCGAGCACCGCTTTCGCCTGCTGCCATTCCCCGGCGGCCAGCAGCGACTCGACCCGCCCTTCAGCCCCCGGGGTGATGGCGACAATTCCACCGCTCAACCGGCGGAGGGCGTCTTCATCGATCTGCTTTTCTTCTCCCATTTGGATCATCGTGCTGATTTCGATTACATGGTGGTACCCTTCCTCATTGGCGGCCAACAGCACGAGCGGATAGGCGCCGTCCCCGCTGAGAGCAATATCGGCCGTCACGCCGATGATCGGACGGATGCCATGGCGCTTGCACTCCTTGTAAAAGGGCAGAGCGCCATACAGCACGTTGCGGTCGGTCAACGCCAAGGCGGGGCAGCCGAGCTGTTTCGCCTTGGCCGCCAGCGCTTCCACGGTGGCCGTGCTTTGAAACAAACTATAGCCGCTTGACACATGCAAGTGCACAAACGTCATAGACAGCCCTCCCTTATTCATCCATCTGCGGACGAAAACTTTTCCATTGGCTGCATGCTCCGTCCCATTCGTTGATATACATAGTAAAAGAGAAAGAAAGGGCGGGGAAACGATGGACGAAAAAGCAGCGTTTTTGCCGGCGTTGATCCAAAGCTATTTTATCGCGGTCGGCGTGTTGCTTGGCGGCGCCATCATCGGCGCTCTCGGCGCATTTTTGAGCGGCGGCCAGCCGCTGACGGCCATGTACCGGTTTGCCGGCGACTTGCGCATTTGGGCGGTCGTCGCCGCCATCGGCGGAACGTTTGATACGTTTTACGTCGTCGAGCGAGGGCTGTTTCTCGGGGAAACAAAAGACATTGTGCGGCAGTTTTTGCTCATTTTGTCCGCCATGGGCGGCGCGCAAACAGGAGTGGCGATCATTACGTGGCTGACACAGGAGCACATTTCGCCATGAGAATTCCTCCGTATTACCAATATCCGTCATGGCAGCGTTTTTTCGCCGGCGTAGCGATTGGGGCGCTCATCAGCTGGTTTGTCTTTTTGTACATTTTCGGCGTCCTGCAGGAAAAGCAGGTGCGGCACGTCAATGAGCTGAACGAGCAGATCGCCGACTTGCAAAATGAAATTCGCATTTGGCAAGAAGACTATATCCATTACAACAAAGAAATGAAAAAAAAGCTGACCGTGCAGGACGTGTCCGTCCATCTTGTCAACGCCAAGCAATACAAGCTTGATTCGTACACAGCGTTCCGCATCGAAGACAGTGTGAAAGAAGATTTGTCCCATTTAATCACCAAAGATATTGAAACGGTGTACAACAGCCGCGAGCTGATCAAGCGGGCAATTGAAAACAAAACGTATACGATCCACGAAAAAGCGTACCGGCTGGAAATTCATACGCTCACCATTTTCACCTTTTTGGCTGTGGAAGTGAAATTGAAGCCGCTCCCTTAACACGCCATGCAGCCGACAAACGAGAAAAGCCAAAACAAACCGACACCCCGACGCCGACAAGAGCGCCGGACACTGCATCAGGCGGCAAAAGAGGGGGCGGCGCCGCATGACGCCCTTCTCGCCCCCTTCTGTTACCGTTCCGCCCGGCAAACGGCTCTCACCTCTTCAACAATGCGGTCGGCTTCTTCCCATGAAGCGATCGACGCGCCGGCCGCCAGCGGATGGCCGCCGCCGCCATGCCGCTTGGCGACGACATTGATGACCGGCCCTTTCGAACGAAAACGCACGCGAATCTCCTTCTCCTCCTCAACGAAAAACACCCAGGCGATGATGCCATCAATGTTGCCGAGCAGCCCAACAAGCTGCGACGCTTCAAGCGGGGTGACGCCGTATTCTTCAAGCAGCGCCCGCGGCATTTTCACCGCCGCCACTCCTTCATCGATCGTGAAATTCGACAGCACATAACCGCTCAAACGGGCGAGCGGCAGGCTCGTCCGGTACAGCCCGTCATACAATTCCGTCAGCGAAAAGCCGTACGAAATGAGCTCTCCGGCATAGCGAAACGTTTTTTCGCTCGTGCGCGGAAACAAAAAACGGCCCGTGTCGCCGACAATGCCGGCGTAAATCAGGCGCGCCGCCTCGGCGGTCATCGTCAGCCCGTCGTCTTTGCCGGCCAAATACAGTTCGTAAATCATTTCGCTCGTCGAGCTGGCGTCGGTGTCAACCCACATGATGTCGCCGTACGGCGTATCGTTCGGATGGTGGTCGATTTTGATCAGCTTCCGCCCGAGCCGGTAGCGGCTGTCACAAATCCGCTCTTCGTTCGCCGTGTCACAGACAATCACGAGCGCCTGTTCATAGGCGCCATCGTCAATGACATCCATTTGACGTAAAAATGACAACGATGGATCATCCGTCCCCACCGCATACACTTGTTTTTCCGGAAACGACGCCCGAAGCAGCGCCGCCAGCCCGCCTTGCGACCCGTACGCGTCCGGGTCCGGGCGCACGTGGCGATGGATGATGATCGTATCAAATTGGCGAATCGTTTCAAGAATGTCCCGGCAAACGTCTTTCATCACTTCGTCCCCTTTTTATGGCTTGTCATTTTCAACCGCTGGCATTTTTCCGCGCTTCTATGTACAATGGAAAAAGAAACGGACTACGGAGGGAGCCAGCATGCCCGTATTGGTTATTTTCATTATATTTTCCTTTTCGTTTTACGTCTATTATAAAATTCGCTACGTTCGCTCGCAGCGCCCGATGGAGCGCCGCTTCCTCTCGGCGAAATCGAGCATGGCGCTCGGGCTGTTTGTCGCCTTGTTCGGAGTCAACCAATTGTTTTTGTATCAGACAACTGTCACCTATATCATCTCCTCCATCTTTATCGCCCTAGGCGCCGGCAGCGTCTGGGCCGGCTGCCGCGCCTACCGCTGCTATCTGCCGCAGGCGATCGAAGAGGCGGAAAAAGCGGCGAAACAAAGCTGACCATAACCGTTCACAGCGAAAGGGAAAGGATGTCCAGCAACAAAGGGCGGACATCCTTTTTTCGTTGTCGATTACCGGTCGATCAGCTGGCACATCATCATCGCCTTCCCGACGATGGCGCCTTCATTGTACACCTCGACGTCCACTTTTCCGAACTTGCGCCCGAGCTCTAAAAGCTTCGCCTGCACGTCGACTGTAGTGTCGATTTGCACCGGCTTGATGAAATAAATCGTAATGCTTTCCATCACCAAATCGCCGCGTTTGTACGCCCGCAGCATCCGCGCCGCCGCTTCGGTGACGATCGTCGTAAACACGCCGTACGAGAGTGTCCCTAAATAGTTCGTCATTTGCGGCGTGATCGTGCAGCGAAACAGCGTTTCTTTGTCGCCTGACTCGCGGAACTGGGCGGTGACGAGGTCATCGATCGTCTCGCCGACTTGCAGCTGGCGCTGCGCCATTTGCAGCGCTTTTAACACGTCTTGGCGGCTGATGATCCCTTGCAGCCGGTTATGGTCATCAACGACCGGAAGCAGTTCAATTCCTTCCCATACCATGATGTGCGAGGCAAATGCGACCGATGTTTTTCCGTTCACCGTAATCGGCTGCTTCGTCATCACCTTTTCGACCGGCAGCTGCCGGTCGACATCCAGCACGTCTTTTGCCGTCACAATACCTTGCACTTTCAACTGGTCGTCGACGACCGGAAACCGGGTATGGCGCGTCTCGCGATTTAGCGCATACCAGCGCTCGACGGGATCGTCTGTATATAAATAGACTGTTTTCTCGACAGGGGTGACAATGTCCTCAACGAGCACAATCTCCTTTTTGATCAGCTGGTCATAAATCGCCCGGTTGATCATCGTCGCAACCGTAAACGTGTCATAGCTCGTCGAAATGATCGGCAGCTGCCGCTCATCGGCGAGCTTTTTCACGTGGTCGGCCGTGTCAAACCCGCCGGTGATGAGCACGGCCGCCCCGGCTTCAAGCGCCAGTTCGTGCGCCTTCGTCCGGTTGCCGACGATAAGCAAATCCCCTGCACCCGTATAGCGCATCATTGCCTCCAGCTGCATCGCCCCAATGACGAAGCGGTTGAGCGTCTTGTGCAGCCCTTCCCGCCCACCGAGCACTCGTCCGTCGACAATGTTGACGACTTCAGCGTACGTGAGCTTCTCAATGTTTTCCTTCCGCTTTTTCTCGATCCGAATCGTGCCGACGCGCTCGATCGTGCTTACGTATCCTTTGTTCTCCGCATCTTTGATCGCTCGGTACGCCGTTCCTTCGCTCACGCCCATTTCCTTGGCGATCTGCCGGACGGAAATTTTCTCGCCGATCGGCAGCCGGTGGATGTATTCTAAAATTTGTTCATGTTTGGTCGCCAACGGTCTTCACCCTTTACGCATTGTTACTTTCATTATACAGGGCTCAGCAGCGGGGATTCAACGATCGCGCCGGCCATCAGAAAGCGCCCTTCCCAAAGTGGGAAGGGCGCCGCTGTTACAGCTCGATGCTTTCGCCTGACTTCAGAGCACGGCCGACACCCGACGGTAGAAGCGAGACGAACCGTTCGGGGTCTTGGACAATCGGCGGGAACGTGTTGTAATGGATCGGCACGACGAGTTTCGCTCCGAGCCACTCGGCGGCAACGGCCGCGTCTTCCGGCCCCATCGTGAAGCTGTCCCCAATCGGCAAAAAGGCGACATCGATGTTATGGCGCTCGCCGATCAGCTTCATGTCGGAAAACAGCCCGGTGTCGCCGGCATGGTAGATCGTTTTCCCTTCGGCCGTGAACAAAATGCCGGTCGGCATGCCTAAATAAATGATTTGCTTGTCCTCGGTCACAAACCCGGAGCTGTGGAACGCCTGCGTCAACTTGACCGTGCCAAAGTCAAATTCGCGCGCCCCGCCGATGTTCATGCCAAACGTCTCGACGCCTTGCCAGCTTAAATACGTCGCCAGCTCAAATGTGGCCACGACAAGGGCGTTGTTCCGCTTGGCGATTTCCACCGTATCGCCGACATGATCCCCGTGCCCGTGCGTGAGCAAAATGACATCCGCTTTCACATCTGCCGCGTTCAAATCGGTCGTCGCATTGCCAGTGATGAACGGGTCGATCAAAATCGTTTTTCCGTTCGTCTCAATGCGGACAACCGAATGGCCATGGTAGCTGATTTTCATCGTCACATCTCCTTTCCACTACACATGATTCGCCGCCGCCCATCCATTCCCTTCTTTTCCTGCCTGTCCATTTACAAACGGCCCGTTTCTTGGTACGCTCAAAATGGACAACAGTGAAAAAAGGAAGGAATGGGACGATGAACAAACGGCTGCAAGCATTTTCCTCTTGGCTTCAACAACATAGTTCATTCGCCTTCGTCACGTCAAGTGCGAACGTGTTTTATTTGAGCGGATTTCGGTGCGACCCGCACGAACGGTTGCTGGCGCTTTTGGTCTTTCCTGACAGCGAGCCCGCGCTCGTCTGCCCGCAAATGGAAGTCCCGCGCGCCCGCCGGAGCGGCTTTGGGCATACGGTGATCGGCTACGACGACAGCGCCGACCCGTGGGAAGAGATCGAGCGCCATCTCAAAGCGCGCGGTGTCAAGGCCGTCTCGATTGCCGTCGAAAAAAACGATTTGTCGTTCGCCCGTTTCGAGCGGCTCTCGGCGCTGTTTCCGAACGCCCAATGGCTCGATGCCGAAGAAAAGCTGCGCCAGCTTCGCCTGATCAAAGATGAGCAGGAAATGAAAGCGCTGCGCCAGGCGGCAGAGCTGGCTGACAAAGCGGTCGAAATCGGCGTCTCGGCCATTCGCCCGGGCGTGACGGAGCTTGAACTTGTCGCCGTCATTGAATATGAGCTGAAAAAACTCGGCGTTGAAGGGATGTCGTTTCCCACAACCGTGCTTGCAGGCGCCAAATCAGCCGATCCGCACGGCGTGCCGGGAACGGCGGCGGTCGCACCGGGCGATTTCGTGCTGTTCGATTTGGGCGTCATCGTCGATGGGTATTGCTCCGACATTACCCGCACCGTCGTCTGTCAGACGGCAAGCGACGAACAGCGGCTCATATACGATACCGTTCGGCGCGCCCAGCAGGCGGCGATCGACGCCTGTCGCCCGCAAACCGCGATGAAGGAGATCGACCGCTCCGCTCGAAACGTCATCGAACAAGCCGGCTACGGCCCGTACTTCACCCACCGCGTCGGGCACGGCTTAGGAATCGAAATCCACGAATACCCATCGCTTCATGGCGCCAACCCCGACCCGCTCGCTCCCGGCATGGTGTTTACGATCGAACCGGGCATTTACGTCCCATCCATCGGCGGCGTGCGCATTGAAGACGATGTCGCGGTCACGAACAACGGCGTTGAGGTGTTGACGTCGTTTTCGAAGGAATTGATCATTGTATAACGAGAAAAACCATTGGCAAAAGCTTCTGCGAATAAGTGCACGAACAAAGCTGTCCACCGGCTCGATCCCCAAGCCGATTCGGACAGCTTTGTTTTCTCATCGCCATCAAGGCGGCTCCATCTTCATGATTTCATCCGTGCAACAACGAATGAACATCTGTATACGGCATGTTGTGCGCCGCCGCGACCGCTTCGTACACGATGTGCCCGTCGAGCGTGTTGATCCCTTTTAACAGCGCCGGGTTATCCAAGCACGCGGCGCGGTAGCCTTTGTTGGCGATTTGCAAGGCGTATGGGATCGTGACGTTCGTAAGCGCGAATGTCGACGTGCGCGGCACCGCGCCCGGCATGTTGGCGACGGCGTAATGGACGACGCCGTGCTTGACGTATGTCGGATCGTCGTGCGTCGTGACGCGGTCGGTCGTTTCGAAAATGCCGCCTTGGTCAATGGCGATGTCGACCAACACCGATCCCGGCGTCATCGAGCGCACCATCTCTTCCGTCACCAGCTTCGGCGCTTTCGCCCCCGGGATCAAGACGGCACCGACGACCAAATCCGATTCGCGCACGCACTCGGCGATATGGTACGAGTTGGACATGAGCGTCGTCACGTGGTCGCCGAACAAATCATCGAGCTCGCGCAGCCGCTCGGCGTTAATGTCCAAAATCGTCACGTCTGACCCGAGACCGACCGCGATTTTCGCCGCGTTCGTCCCCGCCGTTCCGCCGCCGATGATCGTCACTTTGCCGCGCCGCACTCCGGGCACGCCGCCAAGCAAAATGCCTTTCCCGCCGTGCGGCTTCTCGAGAAACTGGGCGCCGACTTGCACCGACATGCGGCCGGCGACTTCACTCATCGGCGTCAACAGTGGCAGCGAGCCGTTCGCCAGCTGCACCGTCTCGTAAGCGATGCCGACCACTTTTTGCTCGACGAGCGCTTTCGTGAGCGCTTCGGCCGCGGCTAAATGCAAATACGTAAACAAAATCAATCCGGGGCGAAAATAGCGGAACTCCTCAGCCAGCGGCTCTTTCACTTTCAACACCATCTCCGCCGTCCAAGCATCTTCCGCGTTCGGCACGATCACTGCCCCGGCTTTTTCATACTCGGAATCGGAAAACCCCGACCCAGCGCCGGCTTCCGTCTCCACATACACGTCATGCCCCGCTTTGACGAGCGTCATCACGCCTGCCGGAGTGATGGCGACGCGGTTTTCATTGTTTTTGATTTCTTTTGGAATGCCGATCTTCATTACATTTCCTCCTTTTTCCTTCCCGCTTCTTCCTTTTATTGTGCTCCGTTTCGCGCAAAAGCAAACGAAAAAGGAGGAGACGCTGGTCTCAACGGAAAAGGTGGCGGTAAATGACGTTCGCTCCGCCGGTGACGTCAATGACGGCGCCGGTGATGAAATCCGAGTCGTCCTCGCATAAAAACGCGATCACGCGGGCGATATCTTCACCAGTCCCCGGGCGTCCGACCGGCGTTTCCGCATCCCTTCTCGCGCGGGCGTCGGCGATCCCCGCCTCTTTCATGGCGCCGACAATATTGCCTGGGCACACCATATTGGCGGTAATGCCATATTCCGCCTCTTCCAGGGCGATCGTTTTCGTCAGCGATACAAGCCCGACTTTCGCCGCGCCGAACGCCGAACGGTGCACCCAGCCCGGGGCATCCGCCGCTCCTTGAAATCCGTACGTAATGATGCGGCCAAACCGTTGTTTTCGCATAATCGGGATCGTCCGCCTCACTAAATGGAAGACCGAGCTCAAATTGCCTTCAATCATTTCGTACCATTCGTCTTCCGTATAATCGGCCAGCTTTTTCCGCTCAAAAATGTACGGCCCTGCATTGTTGATGAGGCAGTCAATGCGGCCAAACCGCTCCATGGCGGCGTCCACAAGCGCCGCTAAATCGTTTTTGTCCGTCACATCTCCCTGCACAAACTGGAGGCGGTCAGCGGCGCCGCGGTACTTCTCGGCAAGCGAGCGCACCGCCTGTTCATCGCTCCGGTAGTTCACCGTCACCGAGTAGCCTTTATCAAGCAGCAGCTCGGTCACTTTTCTCCCCAATCCTTTCGCTCCGGCCGTAATCAAGGCGTGCCGCACCCTTCTCCCTCCTCGTCGCGATTTGCTGTCTCATTTTTACTTTACTACAAACCAGAGCGAATACAAAAAAATAACCATAACGCGCAGGCGCTATGGCTATTCGCCGACTTCGCGGCGCGGGTCGTAATACGATTCATCCTCGTCAACAATGCCGCTTTCATACGACTCGGTAATTTGCTCGGTGATCGTCCGCACTTCCTCCTCATCGTACTGCCAGTCGTTATACCGCTTTTCCATTGCTCTTCCTCCCCTGTTCACAAAATCTCAATATATGGCCTAGTTTCTCGTCAAAGGGCGATGGGTATACCATATATAGAGATAGCATTTTTAACCAAAGGGAGGGGAGAACATGACCATGACCTACCAAACGATCGTCGTCGCCGTCGATGGCTCGAAGGAAGCGGAATGGGCGTTCAAAAAAGCGGTTCAAATCGCCAAGCGAAACGGGGCGAAACTCATTTTGACCCACATCATCGACTTGCGCGGCTTTACGACCGTTGAAGCGCACGATTACGCCCTCGCCGAACGGTCGGAGCAATATGCGAACGAACTTCTGGAACGGTATAAAAACGAAGCCGTCGCCGCTGGACTCGACGATGTGGACACCGCGGTCGAATTCGGCTCGCCGAAAGTGAAAATCGCCAAAGACGTCGCTCCGAAATACAAAGCCGACCTCATCATTTGCGGGGCGACCGGGTTGAACGCGGTCGAGCGGTTTCTGATTGGCAGTGTCTCGGAAAACATCGTCCGCCATGCGAAATGCGATGTGCTTGTGGTCAGGACACCGAAAGAATAGCCTTCCGCGCCCAACGAATGCATCCATTCTCTGTGCCGCCGGCAAATGCCAAAAAGAACACCCCGCCGTTACGGGGTGTTTAGCTTTTCTTTCGCTTTTTCAAGCGCCGCCCGCACTTCGGCAAAACCGGTGCCGCCGGCGCTGTTGCGGCGGTTGACGGCCGTGCGCGGGTTCAAGGCGTCATAAATGTCTGCGTCAAAGAGCGGCGACGCCTCCTTATACACGTCAAGCGGCAAGTCGGCCAAAAAGACGCCTTTCTCAATGCAAAGCAGCACGAGCTTGCCGACGACCTCATGCGCCTCGCGGAACGGCATGCCTTTTGCCGCCAAGTAATCGGCAAGCTCGGTCGCGTTGGAAAAGTCCTGATTCGTCGCCCGCTCCATGACGTCTGTGCGCACGTTCATCGTTTCAATCATGCCGGTGAAAATTTTCAGCGACCCGACGACCGTCTTTACTGTATCAAACATGCCTTCTTTATCTTCTTGCATGTCCTTGTTGTAGGCGAGCGGCAGCCCTTTCATCACCGTGAGAAGCGCCATCAAATGGCCGTACACGCGGCCGGTTTTGCCGCGGATGAGCTCGGCCATGTCCGGGTTTTTCTTTTGCGGCATGATGCTGCTGCCGGTCGCAAACGCATCATCGAGCTCAATGAACTGAAACTCTTGGCTCGACCAAAGGATGAGCTCTTCAGCGAGCCGCGACAAGTGCATCATGAGCATCGAGCTGTTGCTTAAAAACTCGATGATGAAATCGCGGTCGCTCACCGCATCCAAGCTGTTTTCGTAAAGATCGGCAAAACCCAACAGCTCCGCCGTCCGCCGCCGGTCGATCGGAAACGTCGTTCCGGCGAGCGCCCCGGTGCCGAGCGGCGAGCGGTTAATCCGTTTCAGCGACTCAGAAAAACGTTCATAGTCCCGCTCGAGCATCCAAAAATACGCAAGCAAATGATGGGCAAACGAAATCGGCTGCGCCCGCTGCAAATGCGTATACCCGGGCATGATCGTGTCGACATGTTTGTCGGCTTGAGCGACAAGCGCCCGCTGCAGCCCGCGGATGAGACTGAGAATCTCTTCAACGCGCTTGCGCAAGTATAAATGCATATCGGTCGCCACTTGGTCGTTCCGGCTCCGTCCGGTGTGCAACTTGCCGCCGACCGGGCCGATGTCGTCGATCAACATTTTTTCAATGTTTAAATGAATGTCTTCATACGCGACGGAAAACTCGAGTTCCCCCCGCTTCGCTTTTTCGAGCAGCCGCAGGAGTCCGCTCTTGATCTTCTCGACATCTTCCGCCGGCAAAATGCCGCACTCGCCAAGCATTGTCACATGGGCAAGGCTGCCTTCAATGTCTTCTTCCACCAGCTCCTGGTCGAACGGGATCGACGCGCCAAACTCGTCGACCCATTCTTCCGCTGTTTTCGTAAACCGTCCGCCCCAAAGTTTTTTCACGAATCTCGCCGCAGAGGAATGCGACTTCCTCCTTCCTTTTCCTTATTGGCCGGCCGATACCGACGCTTTGTGTGCTTGTTGACGATGCTGTTGACTTTCGTCGGCAGACCGTACAGCGAGATGAACCCGACCGCCGCTTGATGGTCAAACTCGTCTTCCGACGTGTACGTCGCCAGCTTTTCATCATAAAGCGAGAACGGCGATTTGCGCCCTTCGACGATCGCATGGCCTTTAAACAGCTTCACGCGCACGACGCCGGTGACGTTTTTCTGCGTTTCTTTCAAAAACGCGACAAGCGCGTCTTTGAGCGGCGAAAACCACAGGCCGTTGTAAATGACTTCGGCGATTTTTTGCTCGATGATCGGTTTGAAATGGGCGACTTCTCTCACCAATGTCAAGTCTTCGAGCTCTTTATGCGCTTTGATGAGCGTGATCGCCCCCGGGCATTCGTACACTTCGCGCGACTTAATGCCGACAAGGCGGTTTTCGACGTGGTCGATGCGGCCGACGCCGTGCTTGCCGGCTAACGCGTTCAGCTCCAAAATCAATTGCGCGAGCGGATACGCCTTGCCGTTTAACGTCACCGGAACGCCTTGTTCAAAGCCGATCTCGATGACATCCGGCACATCCGGCGCGTTCTCAAGCGAAGCCGTCAGCTCATACGCCTCTTCCGGCGGAGCCGCCCACGGGTCTTCCAAAATGCCGCACTCGTTGCTGCGGCCCCACAAGTTTTGGTCGATCGAAAACGGGCTGTCCAGGTCGACCGGAATCGGAATGCCGTGCTGTTTCGCGTATTCGATTTCTTCCTCGCGCGACCAGCTCCACTCGCGCACCGGGGCGATGACGTCCAAGTCCGGATTGAGCGCGTTGATCGACACTTCAAAGCGCACTTGGTCGTTCCCTTTCCCCGTGCAGCCGTGGGCGACCGCCACCGCGCCTTCGAGCTCGGCGATTTCAACGAGTTTTTTCGCGATGAGCGGACGCGACAGCGCCGAGACGAGCGGATATTTCCCTTCATACAGGGCGTTCGCCTGCAGAGCGATGAGCGCATACTCGTTCGCAAACTCGTCTTTGACGTCGATGACGTACGATTTGATCGCGCCGACTTTGAGCGCTTTTTCTTTCACGAAATCAAGGTCTTTTCCTTCCCCAAGGTCCAAGCAGCACGCGATCACATCATACCCGCGCTCCTGAAGCCATTTGATCGCCACCGATGTATCTAAACCGCCCGAGTAGGCCAACACCAATTTTGGATTTGCCATGGTCGTTCTCCTCTCCCGTCACATAAATATACTTAAATATAAATAAATATTCAAATCGAACACATTATCACTTTATCAGCTTTCCCGTGATTTTTCAATACTTATTCAATAAAAAGAATAAAAATTCCTCACCGATATGCGGAAATGTTTCGTATAATAGAAAAAAAGGAGGCGGCAAGAATGAACGGCATCTTCATCGACGACAAGCGGCTCGGCATCCGCGTGCCGCATCTGGATAAGCCTTGGGAGGACTACAGCCCAAACGAACAAGAGGCGATTTTACTGGAATGGGAAACAATCCGCGGCTTGATCCCCGACCGCATCGCCGAACTGGAGCGGGAAATCAACGAAAAACAAGACGCGCTCGGCCAAGAAGCGGATTTTGCGCGCTCGTGCCAGCTCAATGCTAACATCGCCGAACTCGCTTCGATCGTGAATGATTTATGGATTTGGTATCGGATCAGTCCCCATGTTTCCTTTGAAAAGGAAGCGGCGGTAAAACGCAAAATACGCTGACGAAACCGGCCGTCTCTTTTTTCTACGGCCATGTCGCCCCCGCCGCCCTTGCCGCGGCTTTCGCGACCACCTCCCAAAAGGCTCGGGACACCCTTTCTTAACTATGATGTAGGCGTAAAACAATCTTGAAGAAACGATGTGCTGTGTTTTGTTTAAGAAAAAACAACCTTTTAGGTCAGTCCCCCCATTTCCGCTCATCCTCTCCTTTCGTCAAAGCGTCTTTCGCTGCTTCTCCCTATCCTTCCGAATCTCTCTCACCACATGCCTCAACTCCGGCAAAATGAGCTTCGTCATCGCGAGGCGCACAGCGCCGGTGGAGCCGGGAGTGCAAAAGACGGCGGTGTCCATCGCCACTCCGGCGACGGCGCGCGACAGCATGGCGGCCGGGCCGATGTCTTCGGTGTAGCTTAGGAAGCGGAACAGCTCGCCAAAGCCGACGAGTTCTTTCTCAAGCAGCGCTTTCACCGTTTCGATCGTCACGTCGCGCTTGGCGATGCCGGTGCCGCCGTTCGTGAGCACCGCATCGACATCGGCGTGGCAGCAGCCGTCAAGCACTGCTTCGCGAATGGCGTCCGCTTCGTCTTTGACGATCTCATAGCCGACGACCTCATGCCCGGCTTCCGTGAGCAGCTCGATCATCAACCGGCCGCTTCGGTCGGTTTCCTCCGTTCTCGTGTCGCTGACGGTGATGACTTTGCAGCGGACGGTTTTGGGAGCTTCTTGTTTATGGGCAGCTGTGCTCATTCCCTCATCTCCTTTTGTCATTGTGTTGTTAGCTATAGTATAGCAAAAATTACCCAACTCTTGCCGGCTGCTTCTCGCTGGCGAAACGAAAGGAAAAGACCCCATCGTGAAATCAATGTCTTCCGCCTACACTCCACAAGACAACCAATCGGCTGTCCCGAAGGCGCGCCTGGCCGTTTTCGGACGGCCGTCTTTTTTGTACACTTTCGGACAAAACTATTTGTTATATAATAGACAGAATTATTATAATATTAAAACATAAAGAAAAATGCAATTGTCCACTCATGGATAACGGACAAGTCGGCAAAAGGAGGGAAAAGCGGTGCATCGTACGCTAAGTGAAAAGCTACAGGCCATTTTGCAAGATGGGATGGCGGTCATCGGACGGCACCGCGAATCGATCGCAGCCCGCTGGAATGAAAAATTAGGCAAACTGAAGAAAAAGCAGCATATCGCGGCCCATTCACTTGAAGCGGCCATTGAATCAGCTTGCCCGCCGCGTACAAATCAAGCAGCTTCGGGTAGTCAATCGGCGGATTGCCTTGGCCAAGCCAAGAACCGGTCAACGCTTTGGATTGGGAAGGCATCCGCGCGCCCGAGGCCGCGTGAGGCGCCGGTGACGACCGCCACTTTTCCTTTCAGCAGTTCCGCCCATGACGACATCGGTGATCCCTCCGTTTAACGTAAAAATTGCGGTTGTTTCTTTTGGAAAAACGCCGCCAGCCCAATCGCCGGCTCTCCTGTCTTAAACGTGGCCGCAAATAACGCCGCTTCGATGCCAAATCCGTCTTCTCATCTCCGTCCGGAGTTGTTGAAACAAGAATCAAGCGCACCAAAGCGGCAAAACAAAAAAAAATGGCTGCCCCGTTTGTTTGGGGCAGCTGTTTTGGCCAAAATGGCTGCAACGATTCTTTTTATTACAATCCGCTTACAAATTCGCCAGCCGCATGACATCACGGGCGATCATGACCTCTTCGTTCGTCGGGATGACGAGCACTTTGACCGGCGAGTGCGGGTAGCTGATGAACGCTTCTTTGCCGCGCACTTTGTTTAGGATGGGATCCCAGTAAACTCCCATAAACTCGAGGCCGCGCAACACTTTGGCCCGCACGACTTCGCTGTTTTCGCCGATGCCGGCGGTGAAAATGATGGCGTCGACGCCGCACATGCGCGCCGCATACGAGCCGATGTATTTATGAATGCGGTTCGCAAACACTTCCAACGCAAGTTCCGCGCGCTCATTTCCTTCGGCGGCCGCTTTTTCCAAGTCGCGCAAGTCGCTCGAGATGCCGGAGATGCCGAGCATGCCGCTCTTTTTATTCAGCACTTCAATCACTTCATTAACGGTCATTCCTGTTTTTTCCATAATGTATGGGATAAGCGCCGGGTCGATGTTGCCAGAGCGCGTCCCCATCGCGACGCCCGCTAATGGCGTAAAGCCCATCGACGTGTCGATCGATTTGCCGCCTTCGACCGCCGCGATGCTCGCCCCGTTGCCTAAATGGCACGAGATGAGGCGCAGCTGCTCGATCGGCCGGCCGAGAAGCTCCGCCGCCCGCTGGGTGACGTATTTGTGCGACGTGCCATGGAAGCCGTACTTGCGAATGCCGAATTTCGTGTAATACTCATACGGCAAGCTGTACAAAAACGACTGTTCCGGCATCGTTTGGTGAAACGCCGTATCAAAAACGGCGACGGCCGGCACGTTCGGCAGCACTTCCTGAAACGCGCGGATGCCGACGAGGTTGGCCGGGTTATGAAGCGGAGCGAGCTCGGACACTTCTTCGATTTGTTTTATCACCTCATCGGTGATCAACACCGAATCGCTGAACTTCTCCCCGCCGTGGACGACGCGATGGCCGATGCCGTCAATTTCGTCAAATGACCGGATGATGCCATAGCGAATCAGTTTGTCAAGCAGCAGTTTCACCGCCACGGCATGGTTCGGGATGGAAGTGACTTCCCGCTGTTTCTCCCCGTTCACGACGATCGTAAAAATCGCGTCGTCAAAGCCGATCCGCTCGACGATTCCTTTCGTTAACACCGTTTCCGCCGGCATGTCAAACAATTGGAATTTCAACGAAGAACTTCCCGCATTAACGGCTAACACTTTTGCCATCGAACATACAGCTCCTTTTTGCCAAAATCCGTTCGCACTTACGGTTAGTGTGCGCGATTGGGCGCTGTTTCACTATGCCTTTTTCATTGTATGCCTCCCTTTTCTTCCTTTCAAGCGGCGTTTTCTTTCGTAATCGGTTGCAAAGAAATGTTTTTATGTTGTGAAAATAAAAACAGCCTCCAAGCAGGTTGGAGACTGTCAGCGCCCTTTTTCGCCGGCGATCCAGGCATCGATTTTCGCCATCATCGCCTGCATGGCCGTCTTGTTGGAAAAGCGCGGCAGTTCGGCGAGCAGCACTTGTTTCGGCGCTTTCGCCATCGGGCCTTTCTTTTGCAAAATGAATATGCTTTTCGCCGCCTGCTCGTGTTTAAAAATGGACAGCGGCAACTGCAACAAGCCTTGAACGATGGCGGTTTCTTTTAAAAATTCATTCAGCTGTTCCGCCTGAGGGCTGGAAAACAGCGTGTTCGGAATGAGGAAAAACAAATAGCCGCCGTCTTTTGTATAGCGCAAGCTTTGCTCGATCAACAAATGATGCGCATACGACCGCCCTTCTTTCGCTTTTAACACAAAGCGGCTAGCATTGGCGTCATCCGGGTAGTAGCCGACCGGCAAATCGCAGACAACGACATCGGCCGGTTCGACGAACAAAGGGCGCAGGCTGTCCTGGTTAAACAGCTGCACCGGGTGCTGCTGCAAGTTGGCATTGACATATGCGAGTTTGACGAGCAGATCGTCAACGTCGACGCCGTAGCTTTTCGCCTGCCGGCCGCCGAGCCCGTTTAACACGGCTGTAAGCAAATTGGCCGTACCGACGGCCGGGTCCAGAATCGTTAGCGCCAAATGCGGGCGCGTGAACTGCCGGACGAGGTAGGCCAAAAACACACTGACCGCATCCGGCGTCATTTGGTGGTTCGGCTGGACGTGCTGGCGCATCCCTTTTAAGACGGCAAGCTGAAACGCCTTGCGAATGTGCTCGTTCTGAAACTGTTCGAGCCCCAATTCGCGATATTGCTTTTTCAACCGTTTCGCGTTCAGCTCGCTCACCTCATCTTGCAGCACGTCGCCGTGAAACAAATTTTCCCCTGTTTCCGCGACAGCTTCCAAATACGTGCATTGCAGCTCCTCCTGCAAAATGCGGGCCGTTTCATCCAAGACGGCAAACAGCCGCTCAACGGGTGTCATCATGCGTGCGTCCCCCTTTCTGCCCATGTCCCTTCTATATATTGTACGTCCGTCCGCCCCGCCCCGCAAGGCAAACAGCGGCCAAAACGAAACGGCCCCGAACGGATCGGAGCCGTTTTCCTTATTTCGCCGCTTTCGCCGCTTCAATCGCTGCTTCGTAGTTCGGATGGTTCGTCACTTCCGGCACGTATTCGACGTATGTGACCGTGTCGTTGCTATCGATGACAAACACGGCGCGGGCAAGCAGGCGAAGTTCTTTGATCAGGACGCCGTACGCTTGTCCAAATGAGACGTCGCGATGGTCGGACAACACTTCAACGTTTTCGATGCCAGCGGCGCCGCACCACCGTTTTTGCGCAAACGGCAAATCCACGCTGATCGTCAGCACTTTCACGTTGTCAAGCTTCGACGCTTCCTCGTTAAACCGGCGCGTCTGCGCGTCACAAACACCGGTGTCAAGCGACGGCACGACGCTAATGAGGCGGACATGCCCCTTCGTATCGGCGAGCGTCACTTCCTGCAAATTTTGGTTCAACACGGTGAAGTCCGGCGCTTTGTCGCCGACTTTCACTTCGTTGCCGACGAGCGTGACCGGATTGCCTTTAAACGTCACTTGAGCCATGGCTTCTCCCCCTTAGGAAAAAATATGTACCATCTCCATAGTAAAACGAAAAGGCGGCGTTTACAATCGTTTTACTCGCCGCATCGCCCCTTTCGCCTGCAGCCCGCCAAAACAAAGCGCTGGACGAAACCCGATCCAGCGCCAAGCCCGGCTAAATGTCAAAATCGTTCGCGGTGGAAGACGCGCCGTCTTTTTTGTTTTTCTTCAACATCGCCTGGATTTTTTCGATGGCTTGTGGGGCGAGATCGAGAATTTTTTCGTATAAATGCGTGCTTTCATCTAGATGGAGAAGTTTGACACCCGATGAGTTGACGACGAGAAACGCGATCGGGGTGATCGACACGCCGCCGCCGCTGCCGCCGCCAAACGGGTGCCCGTTCCCCTGTTGCTGCCCGTTTTGCCCGTTCGTTTGCGCCCCTTGACCGTTTGTCTGGCCGTCAAGCATAAATTCGCTGCCGCCGGCCGCAAACCCGAACCCGACCTTCGACACCGTTAAAATGACGCTGCCATCCGGCGTCTCGACCGGATCGCCGATAATCGTGTTGACGTCGATCATTTGTTTTAAATTTTCCATCGCGGTTGTCATAAGCCCTTGGATCGGATGGTTCGTCATCATCATTCCTCCTAATAGCCTTCATTTGCCTGTCGCGCAGCGGAAAGGCTGCGCTTTGGCGGACGCCGCCTGCGCCACTGTTTGATGACGCGCAATCCTGCTACCATAGCATGCCCGATTCGGAAATGAAACATACATAAAAACGACGTTTCCGAGACGGCTCGGTCGTACACGGGAACGATCGCAATCACCGGGGTCGTTTTCATGTTCATGTACCGTCTCGCCGCTCCGATAATAGCGTATTTCAACGACCAGCCAAGCCCGACGAGCAGCCCGGTCGATGCCGCATCACCCGTTCCGATGTTTGTCTTCCATTCCCATTTGGTAATCGTCACATGGCGATAAAATTGTTTCATAATTTCATGAAAATCGATGACGTGCTCCAAAAACTGTTTTGCTTCGCGAAAAAAGTCGGCGATTTTTTTCGGCGTCCATTTTCCTTTCTTTTCTTCCTTGCCGCGCGTCTCCCCCATCCCTTTTTTGTGGATGAACGCCACCCCGGGCGCTTCCGATTCGGTTTCCAGCTTGATGAGCGGAATGTGAATCGTGTAGCGGATGAGGCCAAACAGCGTGTGCACCACAATTTTGTATTCATCATCGTCCTGCCGATGGCGAAACACAACCGTCACGGAAAGTTTCATGAAGGCGGCAAGAAGGAACAACACCATAACGGCTATGGCGACTATGATTACGACTTTCAAGGCCCGTCCTCCCTTTCACCATATCATTGTCGCCATATGGAAAAAAAATAAACCTGCCGCATGGCAGGTGAACAACGCCGTTTGCCCCGCAAAAGCCGGCTACTCGCGGATGACGATCGTATCGGCAAACTGGTCGTGCATTCCTTTTTTCTTTTCCGAAAAGGCGACAAACAAAAAGCCGACAAACAGCAATGTTTTGCTGATGAATTTGCCGATGACTTCGCGAAACAACACGGTCAGCCAGGTGAGCGGCCCTCCTTGTTCGTCGACGACTTTTAAACCGAACACCATCTTGCCGAGTGTCTGCCCGAACGCTTTCGTCATCAGCACAAAGTAGGCGTAAAAAACGACCGCCGCCGCCACCGAGGCCGGCGCAAACAACCCGTCCCGCTCAAGCGGCCAATCGAATAGGCGGAAAAGCGGCCAAACGACAAGCCGGTTGAGGCTCGAGACAACAATGACATCAAGGCAATACGCCCAAAAGCGAAGCCAAAACCCGCCGTAGCGGGGAGCGGGGTCCGCCGCATCACGGATGGACGCCGGCAGCGCCATCGATTGTGTGTCCTCCATTTCTTGATCCCCCTATTCGGCGTACAAGTACATAAGCCGCGGCGAGGATGGGCGCGACAACAGGCGGATGAGCCCGGCCGCCTCGCTGTCCGGCTTTATCTGGTTCGACACCATCTCAAAGAGAGAGCTCCACGGCGCATCGTTCACGTATTTTACGACTTGAGCGCCGGTTAAATGATGCTCTTTTTTGAGCGCAGCGATCACGTCATCCAAGTAGCCGAACTCGTCGACAAGGTGGAGCGCCTTCGCCTGTCGCCCGTCATAAATGCGGCCGTCCGCCAGCTTGCGCACCGTATCTTCCGGCAGCTTTCTCCCTTTGGCTACCACATCCACAAACGCATCATACGAATCATTGATCAGCCGCTGCAAAATCTCCCGTTCCGCTTCGGTCATTTTGCGCGCCGGATTCATGAGGTCTTTGTACGGCCCGCTTTTGATCGTGACAAGCTCGACGCCGTACTTCTTTGCCAGCCCTTCATAGTTGACGCTTTGCATGATGACGCCGATGGAGCCGGTGATCGTCTCCGGGCTGGCGAAAATTTTATCGCCGGCCGCCGCGATATAGTAACCGCCCGAGGCGGCCATGGTCCCCATCGATACATAAATCGGCTTGTTCGTCTTCTTTTTCAGCTTCATCAGCTGATCGTAAATTTCCGCGCTTTCCGCGACACCGCCGCCCGGCGAATTAATGCGCAAGATGATCGCTTTGACGTCTCGATCTTCCTTCGCCTGTTTGATCATTTGCAAAAACGTTTGGTGATTGTACTGTGATGAGGAAAGAAACGACTCCGCTTCCCCCGCATCTTGAATCACTCCGTTCACTTCCAACACTGCGATTTTTTTCAACGGGTCGCCCTCGGCGATGACTTCTTCGCTAAATGGCGACTCCATGAGCGCCAGCCACCTTTCCGACCAGCCGCCCTCCTTGTCGGACAAAAGAACGCCAACCGCCTGAACAAGCACGGAGATCACAAACAAGGCGGCGGCGATGGCCAACGCCGTCCATCGTTTTCGATTCATCATCTTCCCCCCTTTGCATCGGCTGCCATATTTTTAGAATCGTGGCAAACGTGGTACAATATTCATTGTACATCGGTTCAAGATTCGACGCTACTAGGAGGATGCAAAATATGGATACCGAACGCAACCGCCTTTATTTTTTTTATAAGCGCGACGATGAACTCGTCCGGCGAGTGAAGCCGCTCATCGAACGGGCTGAGCGCGGGCCGTTTGTCGTTGTCGACGACTATCGGGAAGCGAACATCATTGTCAGCATCGGCGACGACGGCGCGTTTTTGCAGGCGGTCCGGCAGACGGGATTTCTTCCTGACCGTTTGTACGTCGGCGTGTCCGTCTTGCCGGCGCGCGGGTTTTACTGCGATTTCCATATTGACGACATCGATCATATGGTGGAAGCGGCGAAAAATTGGAAACTCGAAGTGCGGCGCTACCCAATCATCGAAGTGACGATCGACGGCGCGGCTTCGTTTTTCTGCTTAAACGAATGTTCGATCCGCTCGCAAATCATTAAAACGATGGCGGTCGACGTGTTCATCGACGATTTGCATTTTGAGACGTTCCGCGGCGACGGCATTATCGTCTCGACGCCGACCGGCAGCACCGGCTACAATAAATCGGTGCACGGAGCGGTCGTCGATCCGCTCTTGCCGTGCTTTCAAGTGAGCGAACTCGCCTCGCTCAACAGCAACCGCTATCGGACGCTCGGCTCGCCGTTCATTTTGAGCGGCTCGCGGACGTTGACGCTGAAAATGTTGGAAGAAACAAGCCATTTTCCGATCATCGGCCTCGACAATGAGGCGCTCAGCATCCAGCACATTGAACGGATCGACATCCGCCTGAGCGACCGGGTCGTGAAAACGGTGCGCCTAAAAGACAATTCGTTCTGGGATAAAGTGAAACGCGTCTTTTTGTGAAGCGTGTGTCTGTTCTCCCGGCGAAACACCGGATCTAAAATGGCGAATCCGTTCGACGCGCATGCGGCAAGAGGGTGTCTCGCAACGAGACACCCTCTTGTTTGGTCGCCGCGCGGACATCGCTCCGCTTCTGGCAACGGCCAGCTCAACCGGCTCTTTCTACTTACGACGACCGGCCGACAAGGCGGGCTTCCCGCTCGCGCAGCTCGACGCGGCGGATTTTTCTGGACGCCGTTTTCGGCAAATCGTCGACAAACTCGATTTTGCGCGGGTATTTGTACGGCGCCGTCAACTGTTTCACATGTTCTTGCAGGGCCGGAATCAGAGACGAATCGTCTTTGTCGACCCCGTCGCGCAGCACGACAAACGCTTTGACAACATGGCCGCGCACTTCATCTGGACTGGCGACAACGGCGCACTCTTTTACGGATGGGTGCTTGACAAGCGCGTCTTCGACTTCAAACGGGCCGATCGTATAACCGGCGCTGATGATGATGTCATCCCCGCGGCCTTCAAACCAGAAATAGCCGTCTTCGTCTTTGCGCGCTTTGTCTCCTGTAATGTAGTAGTCGCCGCGGAACTGCATCGCTGTCCGCTCCAGATCTTTGTAATAATACTTAAACAGCGCCGGCGTCTCGATATGGACGGCGATGTCGCCGACTTGTCCGGGCGGGCACGGCTCGCCGTTTTCATCGATAATTTCGACGCGGTTGCCTGGCGTCGGTTTCCCCATCGAACCCGGCTTGATGGGCATTCCTTTCATGACGCCGACCAGCAGCGTGTTTTCTGTCTGGCCGTAGCCGTCTCGCACTTCGACGCCGAAATGCTTGGCAAACGTGTCGATCACTTCGCGGTTGAGCGGCTCTCCGGCGGACACGGCGCTGTGCAAATGAGATAGATGATAGCGGCCGATGTCCGGCACTTTCGCCATCAAACGATACTCGGTCGGCGTGCAGCACAGCACATTGATGTTGTATTTTTCCAATAGCTGTAAATATTTTTCCGGCTCAAAGCGGCCGTAATAGACAAAGCCGGTCACCCCTGAGCCGAGCACCGATAAAAACGGGCTCCAAATCCATTTTTGCCATCCCGGTCCGGCCGTCGCCCAAACGAGGTCGCCTTCTTCAATGCACAGCCAGTTTTTCGCAGCCGTGCGCAAGTGGGCGTACGCCCAACCATGGCAATGCACAACCCCTTTCGGATTGCCGGTCGTGCCGGATGTGTACGACAAAAACGCCATATCATCGCGCGAGGTATCCGCCGCCTCAAGCGTTTCGCTCTCTTTGGCCATGGCGTCTTCAAGCGGAATCCATCCGTCTCGGGGTTCCCCGATGACGAACTTCGTCAAACGTTCGATGCCGTCAATCGGCGCAAATTCGTCCGTATACGGCGCATAAGCGACAACCGCCTTCGCTTCGCTATGGACGAGCCGATATTGCAAATCCTTTGTCCGCAGCATCTCCGAGCTTGGGATGACGACAAGCCCGGCTTTGAGCGCCCCTATATACACTTCGTATGTTTCAATGAGGCGCGGCATCATGACGAGCACTTTATCGCCTTTTTCGAGCCCACGCGATAAGAAAGCGTTTCCAATCTGGTTGGCGCGCGCCATCAAGCGGCCGTATGTAATCTCTTTCGTTTCGCCTTGCTCGCTCTCCCATTTCAACGCGATCCGATCCGGGCCGGCGGCCGCATGCCGTTCCATTTCCGATGTTAAATTGTAGCGCTCGGGAGCAATCAAGTCTTCCCGCCTCATCGTTCCTCTCCCCCTCTGTCTTGTTTCGCCTTGGTCGGCATCTTTATTATACAAAATAGCCGTTCTATTTTGAATACCGTTTTTCTCATATGAAAGCGGCGGGAAATGCCCCCGCCGCGTAAGCCATCATTATGAAATTAGAATTGGCGTGCGCCGCCCAATTGTTGCTGCGCCATGGCAACGAGGCGTTTCGTGATCTCTCCGCCGACCGAACCGTTGGCGCGGGAAGTCGTGTCAGCGCCTAAGTTGACGCCAAATTCTTGGGCGATTTCGTATTTCATTTGTTCGAGCGCTTGTTGGGCACCCGGAACAAGCAATTGATTGTTGTTGCGTGCCATCTGTTTTCACCTCCTTGTACCTATAGAATGTGTGAAAACAGATGGCGATATGCAGCGATGCTTTTTGGTAAATTTTGAAATTCAAAACAGCTCGGCAAACTCATCGCCCTGCCCTGTTTCTTCATCAATGACGAGCGTTTCTGTGTCATTGACTGCCTTTTCCAGAAGCGGAGCGAGGTCGAGCTGGCTCTCATAATGGAACACTTTTTCTTTTTTTGGCTTCGTTTTCGGCGCTCTTGGCGTAAAAATGGTGCAACAGTCTTCATACGGAAGAATGGAAATATCATGTGTGCCGATTTGCTTCGCCAGCTCGATAATTTCAAGTTTATCCATCGAAACAAGCGGGCGCAAAATCGGGGTATTGGTCACCTCATTGATCACGTACATGCTTTCTAGCGTCTGGCTCGCGACTTGGCCGAGGCTTTCGCCTGTGACAATCGCCAACGCCCGCTGGCGGCGGCGCAGCGCGTCGGTGATCCTAAGCATCGCCCGCCGAGTGGAAATGAGCGAGTACTCGTTCGGAACTCCTTGATAAATGGCTTGCTGCACTTCCGTAAACGGCACGATGTGAAGCTTGATTCTCCCGCCGTATGTCGTCAACTTGCGCACGAGGTCAATCACTTTTTGCTTCGCCCGTTCGCTTGTAAACGGCGGGCTGAAAAAGTGGACGGCCTCGATTTCCAAACCGCGCTTCATCGCCAAATAACCAGCAACCGGGCTGTCGATGCCGCCGGAGAGCATGAGCATCGCCTTGCCGCTCGTTCCGACCGGCAGGCCGCCGGCGCCGAAAATGTCGCGGCACGTGACATATGTCCCGTCTTGGCGCACTTCAATGCGCACGTCAATATCCGGCTCGCGCACGTTGACCCTAAGCCCGTCCGTCTGCCGCAAAATATGCGCCCCCACCTCGTAGTTCAGCTCGTCGCTTCGATACGGAAACTGCTTATCGACGCGGCGGGCGCTCACTTTAAACGTTTTTCCTTTGTATGGGAGCTGGCGGACGGCGGCGAGCGCCGTATCCTTAATGGCGTCCAGATCGTTTTCGCACTTCATCGCCAGGCTGAACGAATGAATGCCAAAAACGGTTTTCAGCTTTTCGATAATCGGTTCATGCGGCTCGCCGTTTAATAAAATGTACATTCGGTCACGCATATATTCAATCTGAATCCGCTCGAACGCCTGCAGTTTGCGGGCAATGTTGTTTTTAAGACGCCGGACGAAGATGTTCCGATTTTTTCCTTTCGTCGTCATTTCTCCGTAGCGGATCAAAATGCGGTCATAGTTCATCATCTTATTCCGTTACCTCGCTTAATGTTTTGATCGCCTGCTTGATGGCTGCCACCGCCGGCGCGATTTCTTCCCGGCTGTTGTCAAACGACAAGCTGATGCGAATGCCGCGCTCGGCTCGGTCTTCACCAAGCCCCATGGCCAAAAGCGTCTTGCTCGGCGCCTTTTTTTTCGATGAACAGGCTGACGTCGTCGAAACGTATATTCCTCTTTTTTCCAGTTCGTGAACAAACACTTCCGGCTTCACGCCGCGCTTTAACGAAAAGTTGATGATATGAGGAGCGGCGCCATCGCGCGGCGTGTTGATCTCGATGTCTGGAATCGCCAAGAGCGCTTCAAGCCACTCGTCTTTCAATGCTTGAAGCCGGCCGATGTCCCGCTCGTAGCGCTCGAGCGCCAAGCGAAGCGCCTTCGCCATCGCGACGATGGCGGCGACATTTTCCGTTCCGGACCGAAGCTGCCGCTCCTGCCCGCCGCCGGCAATCAACGGCGCCAAGCGGACGCCTTCACGGACATAAAGCAAGCCGGCGCCGCGCAATCCGTGAAATTTATGCGCCGATATCGTGCATAAATCGACACCGGCTTGCTTCAAGTCGAGCGGCACTTTGCTGATCCCTTGCACCCGATCGACGTGAAACAATGTTTTCGGATAGCGGGACAAGAGGGCGCCGATTTCTTCGATCGGCTGCACCGTGCCAACTTCGTTATTGACGTGCATGACCGACACGAGAATCGTATCGTCGCGCAGCGCGCGTTCCACTTGCTCAACCGATACCCTTCCTTCGCGGTCGACCGGCAAGTACGTCACCTCAAAACCAAGCTCCTCAAGCTGGCGGCACGGTTCAGCGACAGACGGATGCTCGATTTTCGTCGTAATGATATGCCGGCCGCGCCGCTGATATTGCCAGGCGACCCCTTTGATGGCGAAATTGTTCGCCTCCGTTCCGCCGGAGGTAAAAACGATTTCGTTCGGCTTAACGCGCAGCATGGCGGCGATTTGTTCACGCGCCTGCGCCAAAAGCCGCTCCGCCTTCATGCCCAGCCCATGGAGCGACGACGGATTGGCAAAATAGTTCGTTGCGACGGCGACGAACGAATCGATCACCTCGGGAAATGGTTTGGTCGTCGCACTGTTGTCAAGATAAATCATCGCTTCCATCCTCCGCTCATTGTCGGCAAAATATCGCTGTACATCGTCCATCTTAACCAAAACAGGCGCCAATCGACAACGAAAACACACCGTCATTTACATTATTCACCAAAAACCCATTGAACAATCTTCCACCTGCGCGAAGAGGTGGGAGATTCTTGGGAACACCCGCCCCACGGCAGGCTGTCAGCCAAGCCATCCCCGTGCGTCCCACGGTTTGGCTGCCTTACGAAGACAGCAAACGAAGCCCCTCATTCAAGATATTCCGGGCGGCGTTCTTGTTTGAGGGAAGAGGCAGAAAAGCTTGTGTTCAGCCATATGATTCTGTGTTTTTTAGGTAAAATAATGGATAATCAATACTCGTGATCGGGTGGTTTATCACTGTTCGCGGCTGTTATCCTCCTGCCATAATTTCTGCACACGGTCAAACGCGCCCGGCTCGACTTCTTCAACGGCCGCCACCGCCTGCCGGAGCGCCTCCTCATAATCATAATGGCGAAATAAAAATTCGGCTTCTTCCAGCCCTTTGCGGACCGCTGGATAGCGGCGGCGGTAGCGGTTGCCGTATTGAATCGTCCGCTCCGCCAGCGTCGCCTGTTCGATCATTTCCACCGTCCGCTCATACAACCGTTCCACAGCCGCTTTCGCCTCCTCCAACGCTTGGTCGACCGCCGGCATGTCAAGCGGCTTTTCTTCAAGACGCGCGGCAACGGCTTGCAAGCTGCGTCTCGCTTCCGCCAATTCAAGCGCATACGGTTCAGGCAGCCCCGGCAGCCGGCTTTTTTGCACAAGGCGGAGAGCCTCGGCCAATGTTTTTCTCATGCCGTCAAGCTTTTCGCGGGCGATCAATTCGTCTTTGCGCAGCGTCTGCAGCATCGTTCGAAACTGTTCATGCTCTTCCTTCATGAGGTCGATCTGAGACACAAGCTGCTCAAGCTCCTCTTTCAGGAGCGAATACGCTGTTTTCGCCTCGGCAACGCGGTCTTGAATGAGAAAAAACCGCTTTTGCAACTGGTGCAGCTGCTTTTCGATGCTCCGGTACTTTTCGAGGTCGCTTGGCGCCAAATGGTAGCTTTGCTGGACGAACAGCGCCTCGGCCTCGGTTTCCTTCGCCTCGGCGGCGAGCTCCTGAAGCATGCCGCTGAGGCGCGGCATTTCCGTTTGCACATATTGATGCGCGAGCACTTCGTTTTCGAGCAAATCGTAGAGCGCGTCGATCTCTTCTTTCAGCTCAGCGACAATCTGCTTCGCTTCTTCGATGCGCAGCTCATGGATCATGGCCAGACATTGCTCGATTTTTTCCCGTTTTTCCTGAAGCGTGCGCTCCATGTGCAAATGGTCAAGGATGTATCCGCGCTCTTCCATCTCTCGATAGCCATCAGCCAACTCAGCGAGCTGAGCTGGCAACGACGTTTGGCATTCGCCAAGAAGTTTAGGAATATCTTCCATCATGGCTGTGAGCCGGCCGAGCTCTTCCTTCAGTGTCAGAACCACATCGCGCGCCGCCAAATAGTTGCCGGCTTCCGTCAATTCGGCAAACCGCTGAAACTGCTTTTCCGCTTCCGTTAAACGGACGTCAAGCAAGTCGGCAGCCGAACCGAACGTATAACGGTAAGCAAGCAGCGTCTTTTTCGCTTCCCGGTGAGCCGCACGCAGCTCCTCGATCTCCGCCCGGCTTTGTTCCTCGCTGCCGATCAACTCATTCACTTCATGAATGATTTCATGCACTTCTTCCTCAAGACGACGCAATCCGTCGGCGATCTGCCCAAGCAGCCGGCGCGCCTGCCGGTAGCGGTATTTGTCGAGCAGCCGCTCCGCGTCAAACAGCTGTTCTTCCACATTCGGCAGCTTCACTGCCACAATGTCGTCCCATTGCTGGCGCCATCGTTCAAACAGCTGCTCCGTCTCCCCTGTCATATTCAGCTGTTTCACTTTCGCCAGCTCATCCGGTACCGGCCGGTTCATCAAGTTGATTTTCCATTCCTCGAGCCGATCGATTTCCCGGTACATCCGCTTTCGGTACACATGATTATATATGATTGCCCCCGATCCGAGGAGCAGAACGATCCATGCCATTCCCATCCGCTGATGCCCTCCTTGCATTCAAGCTACTTCTATCGAACAAACGAAAATAGCGGGGAAGACAAAAATATATGTTTTTCAATGTTTTTATGATACCATGTTAACGACATTTTTTGACCAAAATTTTTATTTTTTTTACAAGAATCTTCACTATTTTTTCTATGATACATGAAGAAAGGAGGAAAATCGATCATGCGCGACGGGCATATTCATACGCCGTTTTGTCCGCACGGAAGCCAAGATCCGCTTGAGGCCTATGTAGAGCGCGCGATCGAACTGGGCTATACCGACATTTCCTTTACGGAGCATGCCCCGCTTCCTGAGCGGTTTATCGATCCAACGCCCAACCAGGACTGTTCGATGAAGCTTAGCCAGCTTGAGCGCTATTTGCACGCCGTCGCTGAGGTGAAAACCCGCTACCGAAACGACATTGCCATCCGTGTCGGGCTCGAAGTCGATTTTATTCCTGGCTTTGAGGAAGAAACAACCCGCCTGCTCGACGAGGTCGGCCCGCTGCTTGACGACAGCATTTTATCGGTTCACTTTTTGGCCTACGAAGGGCAATATGTATGCCTTGATTACAGCGAAGATATGTTCGCCGACATCGTCCGCTTGTTCGGATCGGTCGAACGCGTCCACCGCGCCTACTACGAAACAGTGCTGCAATCGATCCGCACGGAGCTTGGCCGCTACAAACCGAGACGTATCGGCCATATGACGCTTGTGCGCAAGTTCCAACGCCGTTTCCCATGCTTGGAACCAATGGATGAGTGGATTGTTTCCATTCTCGATGACATCAAGCAGTTCGGCTATGAATTGGACTACAACGGCGCCGGCGCCGCCAAACCACTCTGCCTTGAGCCGTATCCGCCGGGCGGCGTGATCGCCGAGGCGCGGCGGCGGGGCATCCCAATCGTCTACGGATCCGACGCCCATCGCGCCGCCGACTTGCACCAAGGACGGGAGAGGATGGACCGCGAGGCGCTTTCGGTTGACAACCGCCCGCAGCCGTCATAAAATAGGCGAATCAGCCATTTCCCTGCTTGCATCCTGCTGGATGTTGAGGCCAGAGTCCTGCTCCAACCATGATGAAAAAGGAGGCTAGTTCTATGTTTCGTCCCATGGCTTACAACGGAACACGCGAAGAAAATTACGCGCTCGTCATCGAACAGCTGAAATCGCTCATTTCCGGGGAACCCAACTTCATCGCCAACTTGGCGAACGCAGCCGCCTTGCTCAACCAGTTTTTCACCGACATCAATTGGGTCGGTTTTTACCTCGCAGACGGCGAGGAGCTTGTGCTTGGCCCGTTCCAAGGCTTGCCGGCATGCGTGCGCATTCCGTTCGGCAAAGGAGTGTGCGGCACGGCGGCCGCCAAACGGCGGACGGTGGTCGTTCCAGACGTTCACCAATTCCCGGGCCATATCGCCTGCGATGCGGCGTCTCAATCGGAAATCGTCGTGCCACTCATCAAAGACGACCGCGTCATCGGCGTTCTTGACATCGACAGCCCGGTGAAAAACCGCTTCGATGACATCGACCGCCGCTACTTGGAGCAGTTTGCCAGCGTGCTCATTTCCGCCTGACGAAAAAAGCGCACCAAGCGCGAAGAAGGAATCCGCTTGCTCGGATTCCTTTTTTTACACCTTATACAAATGACCGTCATCGTGCACAAAAATGCAGTTTTTTCCTGTCTCTTTTGCCATATAAAGCGCGGCGTCGGCTCGTTTGAACAGCTGTTTTGCATCCTCGCAGCCTTGGCGCTCCCACCATGACACACCGCACGAAACGGTCACCGTCGGAATCGTTTGTTCTCTGACTTTTTCTGTGATGCGGCGGGCAATCGAAATGGCGTCAGACAGCGGCACTTTCGGCAAATACACCGCCAGCTCTTCCCCGCCCCAACGCGCCGCCACATCGCCATCGCGAATGTTGGCGCACACCGTCTCAGCCACTTGGACGAGCACCCTATCGCCCGTTTGATGGCCGTACACATCGTTGATTTGCTTAAAGTTGTCAATGTCAAACAAAATGAGCGCCCCGGATGCATCGGATCCCATGGATGTTTGGATCACCTCGTCCAAGTAACGGCGCGTATGCAGCTTTGTCAAATAATCGGTGACTACCATCTTCTCGAACTCTTCGCGCAGCATCGCGTTCATAAACGCCAGCGTTGAATGTTGAACGAGGGATTCCAAGAGCTTAAACATCTCAAACGTAAATCGGTATGGCTCGCTGGCGAGCGCAATGCACAGTCCCTTCGTTTCCTTGTTTTGCTGCATCGGCGCCGCCATGATGGAACGAAACGAACCGAAAGCGGACACGCATACATCACCGGCAAATAAAATGTCATTTCCGCTTTGGCGCCGCTTTTCCACCCATTCGATATAGGGCTCGGACCGATGGTCGAAAAAAAACAGCGTGCTGCCTGGCAAAAGCTCCCGCTTGCCGTCGGCAAACAAGAAAAAACCGACTTCATCCGCGCCGAACGATTGTTGGATTTGCGATACCATGTACTCAATGGCTTCATGAAGCCGCGGCCGGGCGTTCAATTGGCGCATTGTGTCGTTGATCAGCTGCAAATCGGCGACAAGCCGGCGCGACTGTTCATACAACTTGGCGTTCTCAAGCGCACTTCCAGCCGTGCTCGCCAGCAGCGAAATAAAATGAATCTCTCGTTTTGGAAATGGCGCAGCGTATGGGGCGATCATTTCAATCACCCCATACACCGCCTGCACCCCTTTAATCGGGGCATACAGCACCGAGCGCGGCGGCGCCTCCATCACCTCGCATTGCACTTGTCCAGTCAAAAACGCCCGCAACGCCGCCTTCTGTTTTTCCCTTTCATCCAATACAAGCGTTTTAATCGGCAAATTTCCGCGCAGATGGTTGTCATGCGACAACAGAAGGTGGTAGGTGAATGATGGATAGACGTTTTGCAGCGTGCGGATAATTTCTTCAAGCACAACATCGATATGCATCGAGGAATGAATTTTTGCGGCAAAGTGATGCAGCTGTCCATACCGTTTCTCTTCGCCCTCTCCTTGCAGCACCGCGCTAAGTTTCCGAAACAATCGCGCCAAATCCGTCCGGATCTCCCACAACAACCGCTCGTCAAAACCGCCATCTTTTCGATACACGAGCTCGACCATCGCCGGTGTCTCATCGGAAAGCATGAAAAAGAGCCGGGCCGCCATATGCGGCCCACCGGCATCGACAACAGCGACTTTCCGCTCTCCATCAGCCGCGATCGGCCTAGCGTCCGGCGTCCCAACCGCGGCCGCTTCCGGATAAAAGGCAGCCCGCACCGGGTCGTACAAATAAAAAACGGCTTGCTCGAGCGCCAGCTCTTCTTTTAGCAGCGCGAGCAACTCGCCCGCCGCCGCCGAAAACGGCCTATCGTCCTGAAACGCTAAAAACCAGTGGAAAAATTTTTGTTTAAATGATTCATACCGCTTCATTTCTTCCTTGTTCATCGCCTTTTCCACCCAAACCGGCATCATCATTCCAAATAAGAGAATGGGATGACAATTTTTCTAAAAATTGCATTTTTTATTATATCATACAAATAGAGAAGAAGGGAAACAAAATGTTGACTTTATCCTCTAAAAATCATATAATAGCCTTTGTGTAAAATATAGCAGCCTTTGTGCCCACTTTTATGGTTCATTTTGTTCCTCGACCCGCCGAGGTGCATCGTGTAACTCTTAGCTGCGAGAGCGAGGATGCATGAAAACAAAATGGCCATAATTGTTGGCGCACATCTGCTTTTATTTTACGGGAATAAAAGCGTAAGGAGGAGCAACGAATGGCTCGTTATACTGGCCCAATGTGGAAAATTTCCCGCCGCCTTGGCATCTCGTTGAGCGGCACGGGGAAAGAATTGCAAAAACGTCCGTATCCGCCTGGCCAACACGGTCCGGGGCAACGGCGGAAATTGTCGGAATATGGCTTGCAGCTGCAAGAAAAACAAAAGCTGCGCCATATGTACGGCGTGAACGAACGCCAATTCCGCAAAACGTTTGAAGAAGCAGGCAAAATGCCGGGCAAACACGGCGAAAACTTCATGATTTTGTTAGAATCGCGCCTAGACAACCTCGTCTATCGCTTAGGGTTGGCCCGCACGCGCCGTCAAGCCCGCCAGCTCGTGACGCACGGCCACATTTTGGTCGACGGCAGCCGCGTCAACATCCCGTCGTACCGCGTCAAACCGGGACAAACGATCGCCGTTCGCGAAAAATCGCGCAACTTGCAAGTGATTAAAGAAGCGCTCGAAGCGAACAACTACATTCCAGATTACTTGTCGTTTGATCCGGAAAAAATGGAAGGGACGTACACCCGCTTGCCGGAGCGTTCCGAACTGCCGGCGGAAATCAACGAAGCGCTCATCGTCGAGTTCTACTCGCGTTAAGGCGCAAAAAAGATCCGAAATGCATCAGCATTTCGGATCTTTTTTCTTAGGCGTAGCGAATCAAATAATACTTTTTCTTCCCGCGGCGGATGACCGTAAACCGCCCCTCAAGGCGGTGTTCAGCCGTTAATATGGCTCCGACGTCTTGAAGGCGCTCGCCGTTGACGTAAATGGCGCCGTTTTGGATGTCTTCGCGCGCTTGTCGCTTCGATGGCGAAATGCCGGCAGAAACGAGCAGCTCGACAAGCGGAACGTCGCCTCCTTCATGAACGAATGACGGTACATCTTTGAACCCTTGCTCAATTTCCGCCGCTGTCAAATTGGCAATGTCGCCGCTAAAGAGCGCTTCAGAAATGCGAATCGCTTGCCTGAGCGCCTCTTCGCCGTGCACGAGCTTTGTCACTTCCTCAGCAAGCGTCTTTTGGGCCGCCCGCTTCTCTGGGGCCTCACGAAGCTCTTGTTCAAGCGCTTCGATTTCCTCTTTCGACAGGAACGTAAAATACTTCAAGTAACGGATCACATCGCGGTCATCGGTGTTGATCCAAAACTGGTAAAACTCGTACGGCGACGTTTTCTCTTTGTCGAGCCAAATCGTGCCGCTTTCCGTTTTCCCGAATTTCGTGCCGTCCGCTTTCGTCACAAGCGGGATCGTCAAGCCAAACGCCCGCGCCTCGCCTTTCGTTTTGCGAATAAGCTCAAGCCCTGCCGTGATGTTGCCCCATTGGTCGCTCCCGCCGATTTGCAGGCGGCATCCTTCCGTCTCGTACAGGCGGAGAAAATCGTATGCCTGCAGCATCATATAGCTGAACTCGGTAAATGAAATGCCCGTCTCGATGCGCGATTGAACCGACTCTTTCGCCATCATGTAGTTGACGCTGAAATGCTTGCCGACGTCGCGCAAAAACGTAATGACATCCAGCGGCCCGATCCAGTCGTAGTTGTTTTTGATTTTCGCCGGATTGCCGTCCGCTTCAAAATCTAAAAAGCGGCCGAGCTGTTCTTTAATACGCGCGCTCCATGCCTCGACGGTTTCTTTGGCATTGAGCGTGCGCTCGCTTTTTTTCCCGCTCGGGTCGCCGATCAACCCCGTCGCTCCGCCGACTAGAGCGATCGGCCGGTGCCCCGCCTGCTGGAAGCGGCGCATCGTCAAAATGGTGGCCAAGTGGCCGATATGCAAACTGTCCGCCGTCGGGTCAAACCCGCAGTAGAGCGTCACCCGCTCCTCATTTAACAGTTTGCGCAACCCGTCTTCATCCGTCGTTTGGTTGACGAGCCCGCGCCATTGCAATTCCGCAAGCAAATCCATGTCCTTCACCTCTTTATAAATGTCATGCAAAAGAAAACACCCGCCCGTGATGAAGGGGCGAGTGTTCGTCGCGGTACCACCCTACTTAGAAAGCATGGTGCTTTCTCACTCATTTGGATAACGGCGCCGGCCGGCGGATGGCTACTAGGTGCCAAAAACGTTCGCCATCGCTGCTCAGGGAGGTAATTCACGCCTGCCTGTGGACTGGCTCGCACCGTCCGCCAGCTCTCTGCACCAGGGAGGCAGCCGCTACTTGTTCCCATCATCGCTTTCTCATATGAAATATATACATTACTATTACCATAGCGATGCGCTCGCTGTCAACCCTAACGCTTTTCGCACAAACGGCGAAAAATCAGCAAAATTCCACAATGTTATACGACGATCGACAAAAAGATTTATGAACAAATGCAGCGCATCGCCGCCCGCTACCCGTATTACGGAAGCGACAATGTGTATTACACCAAAGACAAGAAAACAGGAAAAATGACCTCCATCGCCAACCGGTCGAAGTCAGGGCGATGCTCATCGAAAACAAAACGGGAAAAATCATCAGCTTCGTCGGCGGCCTCGATTATGGGCGCGAGCAGTTGAACCACGCCACCCAGGCGCACCGGTCCAACGGGTCAACGATGAAACCGCTCTTAGTATACACGCCGGCGATGGAGATGGGCGTCATCCAGCCGGCGACGATCATTCCCGACTTGTCGCTTTCGATCGGTTCGTATACACCGAAAAACGCGGACGGAAAAACGCACGGGCTCGTCACGGTGCGCTATGTCTTGCAGCAATCGTTCAACATCCCGGCTGTTCGGACGTATATGAGAATTCGATCCCGCCATCCGATCGACTATTTGCATAAAATCGCGCCAGCCGTCGCCATTTTTATTTATATCGGAAGCGGCGGCGCAAAACTACGGCCTTGGCACCGAGGATACACCGATTTTCCCCAACATGCACGAATCGAGCGCTCTTTTGGTCGGCAGCACCCTCACCGCCGTCGACGCGGTTCTTTCCGGAGCGGCCGGGCATGCGCTCAACCTTGGAGGCGGTCTGCACCACGGCTTCCGCGGCAAAGCGTCCGGCTTTTGCGTCTACAACGACAGCGCGGTCGCCATTCAATACATCCGGGAGAAATACGGACTGCGCGTGTTGTACGTCGACACGGACGCCCACCATGGAGACGGAGTGCAATGGGCGTTTTACGACGATCCGAACGTTTGCACGTTTTCCATTCATGAAACGGGGCGCTATTTGTTCCCAGGGACCGGAAATGTCAACGAGCGCGGCTTAGGCGCAGGCTACGGCTATTCGTTCAACATTCCCGTTGATGCGTTCACGGAAGACGAATCATGGATCGCCGCCTATACGACCGCGCTTCGGGAAATCACCGACTTTTTCCGCCCGGATGTCATCGTGACGCAAAACGGCGTCGACGCCCACTATTACGATCCGCTCACCCATTTGTCGGTGACGATGAAAACGTACCGCGCCATTCCGAAGCTCGCGCACGAAATCGCACATGAATATTGCGGCGGACGCTGGATCGCCGTCGTCGTCGGCGGCTATGACATCTGGCGCGTCGTGCCGCGGGCATGGGCGCTCCTTTGGCTCGAGATGACAGGACAAGCCGATGTGTCCGGCCCGCCGCCAGATGAGTGGCGCGAACGTTAGCAACCGCTTTCACCCTTCGCGCTTCCGCTTGAGTGGGACGACCCGGATGACTTGTATCCCCCGATTCCGCGCAAAGCAGAGATCAGCGAAAAAAATGCCCAGACGGTGGAAAAAGCGTTGTATTTCATCCGCAGCCAGCGGCCGGCACGGTGACCGGCCGGCCGAACCGCCCTCCAAATTCAGAAACAATAGGCGAAGGGGGCTGCTTTTTATGGGCGCCATCGAGCCGGTTCGCGCCTGTTGGCGGCGCATGGGAAACGCAAACGAGAGCGCCTCGGCAGGCGCGTTCAGAGGAAACGCGAAAAAGGCTGATCCGAAAACGCTCCGCGTTTTCGGATCAGCCTCGCTCCTTATTTCGTCGATTCCCGCACTTCAAGCCGGTGCGGCAAGACGACGATATGGTTGTCAACTTTCTCCTTGTTCATGTACTTCGTCAGCAACCGCATCGCTACCGCTCCGATGTCGTACATCGGCTGCACGACGGTCGTCAGCCGCGGCCGCACCATCGTCGCAAGCCTTGTGTTGTCAAAACCGACAACTTCCACCTCTTCCGGCACGCGCACGTGATAGTCTTGGGCGCTGTGGATGATGCCGAGCGCCATTTCGTCCGTGCCGGCAAACACCGCCGTCGGTCGTTCGGCAAGCTCCGCGATTTTCTCATACGCTTCCAAGCCGGAGTCGTATGAATTGTCGCCCTCAACGACCAGCTCTTCGTCATATGGCACCCCGCGCTCTTCCAACGCGCGCCGGTAGCCAGCCAACTTCCGCTGGTTGATCGGATCGTCGGTCGGACCGGTCACATACGCCACACGGCGGTTTCCTTTTTCCAGCAAATACGTCACCGCTTCAAACGCCGCCTGCTCATAATCGATGTTAACCGATGGAATCTCCTCCGGCCCGACCGTCGCCGCCAGCACGATCGGCACCGATGATTTTTGAAATTCGGCGACGTGCTCTTCGGTGATGGTCCCGCCCATAAACAACAGGCCGTCCACTTGCTTGGCGAGCAACGTGTTGAGCAAATGCAGCTCTTTTTCTTTGTTTTGGTCGGAGTTGCTTAAAATAATGTTGTATTTGTACATCGTTGCAATGTCTTCGATGCCGCGCGCCAGTTCGGCGAAGAAAATGTTCGAAATATCCGGGATGATCACCCCGACCGTCGTCGTTTTTTTGCTCGCCAACCCCCGCGCCACTGCATTCGGGCGGTAGCCGAGCCGCTCGATCGCTTCCAACACTTTTTTTCGTGTCGACGGCTTGACGTTCGGGTTGCCGTTCACGACACGCGAAACAGTCGCCATCGAGACGTTCGCCTCCCGCGCCACATCATAAATCGTTACGGTCATTCCTTTCACTCCTTTTCACTCAACCGGTCAAATTCCGAATGTATGTACAACTATCATACGATACATTATCGCCAACTCGCAACGAAATCGCAACCATTTTTGCCGGTTTGTTCACAAACCGTTCACCGATAGTTTTCCCGAAACCACGCCATTGCATGAAAAGGAAGCCCGCCGTTTCCCCGTGTTTTTGTGCTGGGCGCCAACGGCCATCAGCGCAAACAGGAATCCGCCAGACAGCGCGATTCGGTTGCCCTATCATGCCGCCAACCCAACCGGCCTCCATTTCCCGCCTCGACCACAGCCTGCTTCGCACTGCCCCAAAAACAAAAGACGCCCCAACACAATGGGACGTCTTCTTTCGCCGACACACCGCCCTTTGCCCTTTACGCTTGGACGAACTGGCGCTGGAAGGCGCGCACTTCTTCCATAAACTCGTTGAATTGGGCGATGTCCATTTGCTGGGCGGAATCGGACAAGGCGACGGCCGGGTCCGGATGCACTTCGGCCATGACGCCGTCGGCGCCGATCGCCAAGGCCGCTTTGGCGCACGGGATGAGCAGATCGCGCCGCCCCGTTGAGTGGGTGACATCGACGAACACCGGCAAGTGCGTTTCTTTCTTCAAAATCGGCACAGCCGAAATGTCGAGCGTGTTGCGCGTCGCCCGCTCGTACGTACGTATGCCGCGCTCGCACAAAATGATCTGCCCGTTTCCTTGCGACATGATGTACTCAGCGGCGTTGATGAATTCTTCGATCGTCGCCGCCAAGCCGCGCTTCAGCAAAATCGGCTTATTCACTTGGCCGGCTGCCTTAAGCAGCTCAAAGTTTTGCATGTTGCGGGCGCCGATTTGGATGACGTCAATATAGTCCAAGGCGATTTCAATGTCCGCCGGCGTGACGATTTCACTGATGACCGCCAAATCAAACTCATCGGCGATCCGTTTCAAAATTTTCAGTCCTTCCACGCCGAGCCCTTGGAAATCGTACGGCGACGTGCGCGGTTTGTACGCACCGCCGCGCAGCATCTTGATGCCTTGTTTTTTCACCGCTTCGGCGACCGCAGCCACTTGCTCGTAGCTTTCCACCGCACACGGGCCCATGACAAAATATTGTTTGCCGTCGCCGATCCGCTCTCCTTTCACCTCGACGATCGTGTTTTCTGGATGCTTTTTCCGCGAGACAAGCAGCGCTTTCCGATGGTCATCTTCTTGCAATTCGAGCGCCGCTTTGAAAATTTCCTTGAAAATGTGCTGCAGCGTCGACGTTTCGAACGGACCGTCGTTATGCTCGGAAATGAGGTCGAGCATTTTCCGCTCGCGCACCGGGTCGTAGCGGTGCGTTCCTTGCGCTTCTTTGATCTTGCCGATTTCTTGAACGAGCCGCCCCCGTTCGTTGATCAGCTTCAACAATTGCAGGTTAATCTCATCGACCCTTGCCCGCAGCTCCTCCAACCGTTCGTTGCTCATGCTTCTCTCATCCTTTCGCCCATTTTCATGCATCGTTTCCGCCCCATAGCGGCCGCCGGCCGGCTGCGTTCGGGGCGCTTCCCCGTTTTGAAGATCGAAGTTTTGTAATTAGTCTTTATTATAATCGATGACTTATCGGTTGTCACGAAAAAAATGCTTTTTTGATTAAACGCTTTTAAGTGGTAAAGTTTAAAAGGAGAACAAACCGCCTGTCGCGCGGACAGGCGGCTAGGCGGTGGCTATGTTCGTTCTCAGCGCATCGTACGTAATAGCCCAATGGGACGCGTGCCAGACGACTTTGCCGTTTTCAAACAAAAGCGCCTGCGGCGATTCGTGCTTAACGCCGGTCGTCTCGGCGATGTAGTTCGAGAGCAGCCGCGCTTCTTGAACGTACAGGCAATATACCGCGAGCTCCGGGTGATCGGCGGCGAACTTTTCACATTCGCCGAACGCCGCTCGGCTGATCGGGCATGTTAGGCTATGTTTGACGAACAAAAAGCGGTTCGTTTCCTTCTTGACGCGTTCAAACTGTTCGACGGTTTCCAGTTTCTCCATTCCCACGTTCTGCTCACTCCATTCCGCTTCGGTGTCCCATCGTTTGCTCGGCGTCATCGAGCGCCGCTTCCGCTTCCTCAAACAGCTTTTGCAGCGTCTCGCGGTCGGCCGGCTCAGCGGATGGCGGAATCGGGATCGTCGCTTTTTCAGCACCGGTCTTTGCCTCTTCGCCTTCGGACGGGGCCTCAGCTGTTTTCAGCGGGATGAACTCGGCGATTTCCTTCGTTTTCTCTTTCGCTGTTTCCAACCATTCCGCCGCCGTCGTTTTCACCGGCTCCCACGTTTCGCTGCTGCTCCATTCCGCGAGCCATTGCCGTCCTTTCTCACTTGTTAAAAACATGGCCGCCGCCGCGCCGGCGATGCCGCCGACAAGCGTCCCAAGCAAAAATCCGCCGTTATTTTTCGCCATTTTGCATTCCCTCCTGTTCACGCAATCGTTCCCTTTCCCTCCATTTTTCCCTTAGATCGAGCAAAACATTTGCCCATCGCAACGTTTTGCGCCATTTTTTCCGCCCGCCGCCCGCTCGAGCCGACAGCGCCGCGGCTGTCTGCTGAAGGGCGCGGTTGAACGAGCGGACGGCGTCGCCGACTTCACTGACGGCTTCGACGGCGCTATTCAGCTTTTCCACCTTCTTTTGCACATCGCCGGCGATGTCGTTCGCCGTATGCAAAAGCTCGGTGACTTCGCGGGCCACCGCTTGCACTTGCTCCTCCGTATGGCCCACCGCCGCCGTCAGCCGGCGCAGCGTTTCCTGCAGGACGACGAGCGTCCTCGCGATGTACACGACAAGCAGCAAAAACGCCGCCGCCGCCACCGCAGCGCTCGCGTACAAAAGCCACTCCACTTCGTTTCCCTCCTTGCCGTCCGGACCGCCTCATCCCGTTTGTACCCGTTTGCCTCCGCCTTTAAACGTTCACCGCCGTCTCATTCGATTCCTGCCGCCCAACGAAAAACGGGCTGTTTTGGTCACAGCCCGCTTCCCGGCCGGCCGCTACGCGGACAGAACGGCCTGTTCGTACGCCCGTTGAAATTTTTGAATATCGCCGGCTCCCATAAACACCAACACTGCATCCGGATGCTGCTTCAACACTGCGACGTTGTCTTCTTCAAGCAGCTGCGAGCGCGGAATTTGCGCCTGCAAATCGCGGATGGACAGCTTGCCCTCGCGTTCGCGCGCCGAGCCGAAAATATCGCATAAATAGACGTGGTCGGCCTGCTTTAAACTTTCGGCAAACTCGCGCAAAAACGTCTGCGTTCGCGTATACGTGTGCGGCTGGAAAATGGCGACGACCTCGCGTCCCGGATATTTTTGCCTTGCCGCCTCCAATGTGGCGGTAACTTCGCGCGGATGATGCGCATAATCGTCAATCAACACCTGGCGCCCGACCGTTTTTTCGCTGAAGCGGCGTTTCACCCCTTGGAACGTCTGCAGCCGGGCGGCGATCGTGCCGGCGTCAATGCCTTCATAGTGGCAAAGGGCGATGACCGCGAGCGCATTCAGCACGTTATGGGTACCAAAGCGCGGGATGGAAAAAGAGGCAAAAAACGTGTTGCGCACGAACACGTCAAACGCCGTCCCTTCGGTCGTCTTGACAATATTGCGCGCCTGAAAATCGTTTTCGTCGCTAAGCCCGTAAAACAAAATCGGCACTTTCGCCTGGAGATTCGGCAAATACGGATCATCCCCGCAGGCGACAATCGCCTTGTTCACTTGTTCCGCCATTTGTTGGAAGGCGGAAAAGACGTCGTCAATATTGGCAAAATAGTCGGGGTGGTCGAAGTCAATGTTCGTCATGATTGCATAATCGGGAAAATAGGACAGAAAATGCCGGCGGTACTCGCACGCCTCAAACACAAAGTATTTGCTCCCCGGCTCCCCTCTTCCCGTTCCGTCCCCAATTAAATATGACGTAGGGTGCGCCCCTTTCATCACGTGAGCGAGCAAGCCCGTCGTCGTCGTCTTTCCATGTGAGCCGGTCACCGCGATGCTTGTGAATTTCCCCGCCAGCTCGCCCAAAAAGCGGTGGTATCGAATGACAGGGACGCCGAGTTGACGGGCCGCTTCGATTTCCTCATGCGTATCGGAAAAGGCGTTGCCGGCAATGACCGTATAACCTGGGCGGATATTGTCTTTGGAAAAAGGCAAAACCGGGATGCCCCGTTCCTCGAGCGCCTTTTGCGTAAAAAACCACTTTTCTACATCCGACCCTTGCACTGTATAACCGAGATCATGAAGCACTTGTGCAAGCGCGCTCATTCCCGTGCCTTTGATGCCAACAAAATGGTAAACTGTCATCGCTAAGCCCTCCAGCCATCTTCTCTCTGTAGAACAGTATATGATATTCGTCTAGTTTTGCCATTTGCTTCATGCCGCCGCGCCAGCGGTTTCATTTCCCCATTATAGCACGGCCGGCGGCAAAACACTACCGCCCGGAAGCAACGCCGTTGGCAGAGCGCCCGCCGTGCTCCCCGCGCCAGCGCGCCCACTCTTCCTCGCTCATCAGCACATCGCGCGGTTTGCTGCCGCGCGCTTCCGAGATGAGCCCATGATGCTCCATCATCTCGATGAGCCGGGCGGCGCGGTTGTAGCCGATGCGGAAATGACGCTGCAAACTTGACGTTGACGCCCCTCCCTGGGCGATGACAAACCGGCATGCTTCGTCAAACAGCTCGTCGTCTTCCTCGCCGAACGCCGCCGCTTGCCGGAACTCGTCCGGACTGAACATGTACGAAGGGGCTTGCTGCGCTTTCACGTGGGCGGTGACCCGCTCAATTTCTTCATCGGAAATGAAGCAGCCTTGCAACCGCACCGGCTTGGCTGACCCGTTTTCCAAAAAAAGCATATCGCCGCGCCCAAGCAGCCGCTCGGCGCCGTTCACATCCAAAATCGTGCGCGAGTCGACTTGGGAAGAAACAGAAAAGGCGATGCGCGTCGGAATGTTCGCCTTGATCAAGCCGGTGATGACGTCAACCGACGGCCGTTGCGTGGCGATCAACAAGTGAATGCCGCACGCCCGCGCCTTTTGCGCCAAGCGGCAAATCGATTCCTCGACATCGGCCGGGGCGGCCATCATCAAATCAGCCAGTTCGTCGATGACGATGACGATGTACGGCAACGGCGCCTCACTTCCTCCGCTTGCACGCAGACGGTCATTGTATTTTTCAAGATCGCGCACGCCGGCATGGACAAACAGCTCGTACCGCCGCTCCATTTCGCCGACCGCCCACTTGAGCGCCCCGGCGGCCGCTTTTGCTTCGGTGATGACCGGGCTGAGCAAATGCGGCAAGCCGTTGTACGGGGCAAGCTCCACCATTTTTGGATCAATCAGCAGCCACTTCACCTCATGCGGGGCGGCTTTGTACAACATGCTGACAAGCATAGCGTTCATGCAGACGCTTTTGCCTGACCCGGTCGCCCCGGCAATGAGACCATGGGGCATGTTGCGGATATCGGTCACGACCGGCGCGCCGCTGATGTCAAGCCCAAGGGCGACAGTGAGCGGAGAGCGGCGCTCGCGGAAGGCGCGGTCGTCTAAAATCTCCCGCAGCCGCACCGGACGGCTCGATGGGTTCGGCACTTCAATGCCGATCGTCCGCTTTCCGGGAATCGGCGCTTCAATCCGAATGTCTTTCGCTGCCAAACTCAGTTTAATGTCGTCCGTCAAGCTCGTAATTTTGCTTACTTTCACGCCCAAATCGGGCTGCACTTCAAACTGCGTCACCGTCGGCCCTTGCGTTGCCCCAACGACCTTCGCTCCGATATGGAAGCTCGCAAACGTCCGGTCGAGGCGGGCGCATTGTTCGCGAATCCACTGTTCGTCAGCAGACGCCGCCTCCCCGGGCGACTCAAGCAACGCAGACGGCGGCAGCGAATAGCCGTCCCGGCGCGAGCGTTCCTCGAGCTTGCGCCGGTCTTCCTTTAGCATCATCACATTGTACGGGATGCGCGCCCGTCCGAGACGGGGAGAAGACAGCCGCGCTTCTTCTTCCCGTCCGGCGCCTTTCTCCGCCCCATGGCCGCGTTGCCCCTCATCCGGTCGCGGCGCTCCTTCTTCTAGCACCTTGGTGATCTTCTCCGCCACCGTTTCATTCTCAATCGCCTCTTCAAGCCGCGGACCGGCGCCAAAGACGGACCGCTCCTCTTCCTCTTGCCCGGCGCCCCTTTCCTGCTGATCGTGCTGCCGCTCATCCGATCGCGGCGCCCCTTCTTCCGCGGCCTTGGCCATAGTCTCTGCTGCCGTTTCGCTCCCGGCCGCAACGGCGGCTTGTTCATCCGGTGGGGCGGTCGCTTTGCTGCTCTCTTCCTGTTCGGGCGGCGCCAAAGAGGCGGAGCGGCTTTGCTCCGGTTTAAAGTCGGAAACCGGCGTTCGTTTTGCCCCCCGCTGTTCGCCGCCCTGTCTTTGATACCCAAATACCGGCGACGGCACATCGGACGGGCGGAACGGGCGTTTTTCCGCCGTTTCCCGCGCCAGGCTGTCTGACGGGCGGCCAGAGGCCGGCCGCGTTCTTCCCCCGTCTACCAACCGCTGCGGCTGTTTCTGTTCCTCCCGCGGCTGATCGTCGGGAATGAGCGGAAACCGAAAGCGGCCTTGCGGGTATTGGTACACCACTTTCGCCTCTGCACGCTCCGGTTGAGGAATGGGCGGCTGTTCCTTCTCTTCTTCCTCCGCGAACATGCGAAGCCATCGTTTCCAAAATTTCATCGGCCGTTTCACTCTTTCTATCTCATTCATTGTCGGCAAAAACGCCGCCGGGACGGTCAAAACACGAACGGCTGGCCGACTTCGTACTCGTCGGAGAGCACAAGAATCCCTTTTTCTTGCGGGGCGTTCGGCAGCCCGAGTTCGCGCGCCGAACAAATCATGCCGGATGACCGGACGCCGCGCAGCTCGCTTTCCTGAATGACAAGGCCGCTCGGCATGACGGCGCCGATTTTGGCGACGACGACTTTCTGCCCGGCGGCGACGTTCGGCGCCCCACAGACGATTTGCAGCACTTCACCGCCGACATCGACTTGGCAGACGCTCAGTTTGTCGGCGTTCGGATGCTTCGTTTTTTCTTTCACATATCCGACGACAAACTTCGGCGACAAATCAGCCTCGATCGGTTCGTCAAAACCGTTTTTCGCCAAAATGTCATTGATGACGCCAACGAGTTCTTCATCGACATCGAGCGGGCCGTTGCCGGAAAACGGATGGTATGAAGAAGCGGAAAAAATGTTGTAACCGACCGTCTCTCCGCTCCGCTCCGAAAAAATGCGAACGACGTCGCCTCGTTTCACAAACGCCCGCTCTTCGGCAGGAATCGGCTTCAGCGACACAAGCAATACATCGCCGATTCCTTCGCGATTGTAAAATACATTCATCGGTTGATTCCTCCTTGCACCTTACGTTCTCCGTTTTTTTCCTAAAATAAAAATAGGTTCTAACTCTCCGTTTTCGTACAAAAAGGATAAGGCGGTAATCGGCACGCGGCCGCCGGCAAAAAAACTCATCGTCATTTGCGCTAGAACGTCGTAGCCGACCTCGTTGCGCAAATCGGCGATAATGAGCACATCTTGATGCGGGACGGCCAACGCCATCGTCCCTTCGATGCGCGCTTCCATTTCCGCCAAAAATGCCTCGTTCAACAACCGGCTCGCATCATAGCCGTCGTTCGTGTTGACAAAATAAAACACGTTGTCCGCCACGCGGTCTTCTTTCACCGGCGTCGGCAACGACCGGACGTTGAAACGGGCGATTTCCTTCACCCGCTCGGCGCTCCACCGCTCCGCTTTCAGCATTTGTTCATCGATCAAGCGGTACGTTTTGCCTAAATCAAGCGCATAATAAATGCGCGTTTCCGCCGTATGGCCATCGTGCACAAGCGGCACGCCTTCTTTCGTCTCCGTCGGAAACGATGTCGAGCGAATGACCGGGTAAATGTTCCGCTCGTTGCCGGAAAGCGCCGCCGCTTCTTCCATCGTTTTCAGCGTTTGTTCCACGTAATAGACGATTTCGCGCACCGCTTCGTCTTTTTGATCGTGCCACTTGGCGATCACACCGGGAAGCGAAATCGTCACGCCTTTTTTCGTGCGTTCATCCTCGATGCGCATCGCATCCTGCTTGGCGTCAAAGCGAAACGTCCAGTGAGGATGGCCGCCTAGACGCTTCTTAATCGTCTCGTACATTTGCCGGCTGTCCATTCGTTTGCCTCCTTAGCATAATAGCGTCGTCAGCCGCTCCCTTTTATCATACCGTGAACGGTCCGTTTTGGCAAAAAAACTCATAGTGGCCGGCCAGCAGCTCGACGATGTGGGAAAACATCGCCGCACGCTTGATGCGCCCGTTCGTCAGCACGCCAACCGCCCCTTCATTTGCGCGAATGTTCCGCCGCCCCGTATATTCCTCCATCACCTCGCCGAGTTCTCTTCCTGCTTCAAGTCCGGCGCCGATCTCCGGCGGCAGGGCAAGGCGCGCACCCGCCGCGGTGAGAACAAGGCCGCTTCGGTCGGCCAACGCCCCCCAATTGCACAGCCACCATTGCCCGTCGATCCGCATCACGCCGCCTTCCAACCCGATGCCGATCTCCGCTCCTGCCGCGTCCAGCGCCCGTTTGGCGCGGTTCATCGCCCCAAGCCGCGTTTCTTCATCGGACAGCGGCTGGACGGAGACGCCGGAGGGCACGTCCAGCGGTACAAGGCGCCACGACGGCGCGGCGAACACCGCGCGGACGGCGGCAACTTTCGCTTCGTTTTTCGTTCCGACCGCAACAGTTTTCATCATTGGCCCTCCTTCGCATGGAAAAGGAGAAGCTGCCGCTTCTCCCCCTCCCTTTGTTCCGCTCTGCCGTTCGTTTCTCTTTGCCTAGCTGTTTTGGCGGATCGCCTCAACCGTCGCCCGGTCGCACCGTTTCACGAGCTCGACGATGAGTGCTTTCGCCGCCGCATAATCGTCGACATGAATGATCGCCGCATGCGTATGAATGTAGCGGGCGCAAATGCCGATCACCGCCGATGGCACGCCGCGGTTGGCGACATGGACTCGCCCGGCGTCTGTCCCCCCGCCCGGGGAAATGAAAAATTGGTACGGCACATCAAGCGACTCGGCCGTATCGAGCACAAATTCGCGCATGCCGCGGTGCGTGATCATCGTCCGGTCGTACAGACGGACGAGCGCTCCTTTCCCGATATGGCCAAACGCCTGCTTGTCGCCGGTCATATCGTTCGCCGGGCTCGCCTCAAGGGCGAAGAAGATGTCCGGATTGATCATCGTGGCCGCCGTCTGCGCCCCGCGCAGCCCGACTTCTTCCTGCACAGTCGCGCCGGCGTACAGGACGTTCGGCAGCGCAGCGCCTTGGAGCTCTTTCAGCAGTTCAATCGCCAACCCGCAGCCAAACCGGTTGTCCCACGCCTTCGCCATCACCGTCTTCCCGTTCGCCAACGGCGTAAACGGGCTGACCGGCACGATCGGCTGGCCGGGGCGAATGCCGATTCGCTCCGCGTCGTCGCGGCTTTCCGCACCGATGTCAATGAGCATGTTTTTCAGGTCCATCGGCTTATTGCGCTGCTCTTCATCAAGCAGGTGCGGCGGAATCGAGCCGATGACGCCGATGACCGGCCCGTTGTCCGTAATAATTTGCACGCGCTGGGCGAGCAGCACTTGGTTCCACCAGCCGCCGAGCGTTTGAAAGCGGATCATGCCGTTGTCGGTGATCGCCGTCACCATAAACCCGACCTCATCCATATGACCGGCGACCATCACCGTCGGGCCGGTTTCGTCGCCGCGCTTGACGCCGAAAACGCTGCCGAGCCGGTCTTGCACCACTTCGTCGGCATACTTCGCCAGCTCTTGGCGCATAAACTGGCGCACCGGATGTTCATAGCCCGGCGCCCCCGGCAGCTCGGTCAACGTCTGAAACAATTGGAGCGTTTCTTCATTCATCGCCTATCTTCCTTTCTGTTTTCAGTTCCTTTTCCCGTTCTGCTTACCTATTTCGCCAAAATCGGCTATACTAAACCGTATCAAGGCAAAAGGAGGACCGAACGCATGGCTTGGAAAAAATGGATCGTTGGCGCCGCAGTGGGCGCCGCCGCCATCTGCGCCGTCCGCGCCGCCGCAAAGCCGACGCTTCTCGCGCCGGAACAAGCGCTCGCGATGGCGAAACGCGCGCTCGGCGGACCGCTCCCCATTCGCGGTTCATGGATTCAAGTTGCGCCGGAGCAGTATGAGAAAAACGGGTTGACGTACACTGTTTACCGCGGCGGCGTTTGCCGCGATGACGGGGACGCGGAATTTTTCGTCAACGCCTACACCGGCGCGGTCATCGAGGCCAAACCGTTATAGCGACGGCCGGTTCCGCTTCACCGCTGCGGCGATCGCGCCGTCCGCCTGCCATTTCACCGCCCGGTAATAAGCGTCGTGGTAAAACGTAAACCAGGCGTTTCGCTCCATGCCGTACGGGATCCATCGCTGTTTGGCAAAAATGGAATCCATCGGGTAGTCGTCGTACGCCATCACCCAAAGCACGTTTTGATGGGCGTGCGTCCCGAGCAAATCGCCAAGATGAATCGCCATCTCCCCGTCTGATTCGATCACCACGATCGCATGGCCGGCGCTGTGGCCGCCGGTATGTATAAGGCGGATTCCCGGAACGACTTCGGTCTCTTTCGCAAACGGAACGACTTGTTCGGCGATCGGTTCCCAGTTTTCTTTCCAATACGTATTTCTCGAACGAATGTTCGGGTTTCGCATCTCATCCCACTCAACATCCGACACGATGACCGCCGCCCGCGGAAACGCCGACACGAGCCGCCCGTCTTCCCACACTGTCAAGCCGCACGCATGGTCAAAATGAAGATGCGTCATGATGACAATGTCAATGTCGCAGCGCGCAAGCCCAAGCGCGGCAAGCGATTCATCGAGCGACGATTCTTCGGTGACGCCGAAGTTGCGCTTTTGTTTGTCGGTCAGCTTGCCGTTGCCGATGCCGGACTCAATGAGCAGCCGCTTGCCGCCCGCTTCAACCAAAATCGGGTCGGTGCGCAGCTCAATCTGGTTGTTGTCGTTTGGCGGATACTTTTTCGACCAAAGCGGCTTCGGAACGACGCCAAACATCGCCCCGCCGTCCAGGTGAGTGACGCCTCCGTTCAGCCACGTCAAGGTGATTTGCCCGATTTTCAGCTGTTCCATGTCCATCTCCCCCTTCCTTAGTGTACCATTTTCTTCATAATCGAGAAAGAAAAAAATCGCCCCGCCGTTCCGTTCTAAACCGATGGGGAAAACGGCGGTGTTCCGTGGGCGAACCGGTGCGGTTCAACATTTTTCTGTTTGAGCCGACGATCATATCGATGACCAAAAACGGGATGAAAATCGGTGTGGTGCAACATGTTTCCGTTTGAGCGGGGCTGACCCAAAAGGCTGTCTGTCTTCAGGATAGACACAAAATATAGCGCGGAAGAAGCGATCGGTGTATATATAAAAACGAAAGGGGGTGTCCCGATCCTTTTGGAACACCGCCTTTTTTTGTAAGGCCGGAAACGCTCATCCGCTTTGAAGTTCGCAGACTGGGCCGGCATCGTGCCCTCTTGGTCGCGGCAGCGCAGCGTCCGCCCCTGTCGGCTTTTCGTAAAACAAAAAAGAGCCCCGCCTGTTGGGGCTCTTCCGTTTGCGGCTACGCCCGCCGCGGGCGCACCGCCTCGCAGCGGTAAATGCGGTTGCCTTTAGCGGAAAACTTCTCCTCGTATTCGGTCATCACATTGCCTTCGACATCGCTCCGATGCAAATCGAGCTGAACCGCCGCGAGCACAAAGCCGTATTGCGACAAGCTGACGAGCGAGTATTCAAAAAACGACTGGTTGTCCGTTTTCAAATGAATGTCGCCGTCTTCCGTTAAAATGCGTTCATAAAGCGCCAAAAAATCCCGATATGTAAGCCGCCGCTTCTCGTGCCGCTTTTTTGGCCACGGATCGGAAAAATTCAAATAAATGCGGGAGACTTCCCCGTCGGCAAAAAATGTGCCGAGGTCTTTCGCATTGGCATTGAGCAGCCGCACGTTCGGCAGCTCGCTCTCAATCAGCTTGTCAAGCGCTGATACGAGCACGCTCGGATACAGCTCGATGCCAATGAAATTGAGATCGGGATGAAGCTTCGCCATTTCGGTGATAAATTTCCCTTTCCCCGTGCCGATTTCAATATGGATCGGCCGCTCGTTGCCGAACAGTTCGCGCCATCGCCCACGCCTCGCTTCCGGGTCGGGAATGACGTAATGCGGATAAGCGGCGATTTTGTCTTTCGCCCACGGTTTGTTGCGCAAACGCATACGGACACCTCTGCCTCGTTGAATTTGTCAGTTTGACGATATCATAGTCGCGCCCAAAGAAGCAAACGCTCGGGCATAAACGCTGCTGCGCCCGGGCATATTAACAACGTACAACTTTGCTTGAAGGATGGTGATCGACATGACGCTCGACCATAACGACCAATTGACCGTGCTCCGCGATATTTTATCCGAACATCAGCTTGATTGTTGCGGAACCGTCTCCGAATGTGAACAAATTGAGCGGCTTGTAAAGTCGCTGCTTGCCAATAGCGAAGTGAACGCCCATGTCAAGCAAATTCTTCCGAACATTTACGCCTACGGCCAAGGCGGAAAATACAGCGCCGATTTAAGCGCCCACATTTCCGCTCATCAAAGCCAGCTCGCCGACTGGGTGAACGAGCTCTCCTGAACAGGGGGCGGCGCCAAACCGCCACGCTTTGCGCTGCCGCTTCGGTGCACGTCAAAGCGGGTCGGACAACACACGGTGCAAAAACTGGAGCGACCGCTCCTTTTCTTTTTTCCAGTCCTTTCCCTTCGGCCAAAACAGCGAGTAAAGCGTATGGGCGATCGTATACCACTTCAGGCGGAGGCCAAGCTCCTCCGTCCACGCCAACCCATACTCGCGCAGCCACGCTTCCCATTCGGCGCGTGGAATGTATAGATGAAGCAGTGTGCCGATGTCAATGGCCGGATCCGCAATGACCGCCCCATCCCAATCGATCAAGTACAACGTGCCGTCATCGGCAAGCAGCCAATTGTTATGATTGATGTCACAGTGGCAAACGACATATTGATCAGCCGGCAGGAGCGGGACGCGCAGCTCAAGCCAGCCGAGCGCTTCGGAAACGGCCGCCGAACCGAGCGGATGGCGCCTCTGCTGCTCAGCGAGCGCAGCGAACATCGCCTTAGGGTGCAGCGGCGTTTTGCCAAGCCGCTGAAGCATCGTCACGAGTTCTTTCGAGCCGTGAATTTTCTTCAGCAGCGCCGCCACCTGCCCGCTCTTCATTTCATGCGGCTTCAGTTCCCGCCCGTTCAACCATTGCTGAGCCGTAAACACATCGCCGTTTTCCAGCCGTTTCGTCCATACGAGCTTCGGGACGATGCCCTCGGCAGACAGCACGGCAAGAAACGGGGAAGAATTCCGTTTCAAAAACAGCTTCTTCCCCTCATATTCCGCAAAATACGCATCCCCTGTTGCACCGCCAGCCGGAGTGATCGCCCACTCCTTACCTAGTAACTGTTCCAAAGCATGTTCACCTGCGACTTAAAGTACAAATAAAAAGGACGGCCATCCCGCATCCTGCTTCCGTCCATGTTACTTGTATTATACTGAAATACAACCCCGGCATGCAAACATTTTTCTTGCCAAACAAACCTCCTAGAAATAGGCAAGGCGCGGCAGCCGCTTGGCGTTCGCCATCGTCGCTTTTTGCTCCGGAGCGAGCGGCGTCGGCAAGTCCCAGCCTTCCCCATAGACGAGAATGGACGGGTCGATCGCATCGAGCGCGTCGCGCACCGACTTCATCGTTTCGATATCATGCACGCCCATCAAATCAAAACGAAACCCGTTTATGCCGTACTCTTTCGCCCAAAACACCACTGAATCGACAATCCAGCGGCGCGCCATCCGCCGCTCGGAGGCGATATCGTTGCCGACGCCGGTGCCGTTGGCCGGCCGGCCGTAGGCGTCATAGCGGAAGTAATAGCCGGGAACAAGCTTCTCAAGCGGCGACTGCTCCCGGTCGTACACATGGTTGTACACCGCGTCCATCACGACGCGCAAGCCGTTCTCCTGCAGCGCGCGGATCGCCTGCTTCAGCTCGACAATGCGCGCGTATGGGTCATGCGGATCGGTGGCATAGCTTCCTTCCGGCGCATATAGATGAAGTGGATTGTATCCCCAGTTGTAGGCCGCTTGTGGATCGCGCTCATCGACCCCGGCGAAATCGGCAAACGGCATGAGCTGGACATGGGTGACGCCCAGCTCCTTCAAATAGGAAAGCCCGGTGACGGTCCCGTTCGGCCCGCGCGTATGTTCCTCCGTCAATCCGAGGTATTTTCCTTTCCAGACGGCGCCGCTGTCGGGATGGCTCGTAAAATCACGGATGCTCAGCTCGTAAATGACGGCATCGGTCGGCGACGGGCATGGCGGAAGCGGCGGAGCAGGCTTGGCCAGCTTCGTTTTTTCCCAATCTACGATCACGCCATACTCTCCGTTGACCGAGACAGCGGTCGCATACGGGTCAACCGCCTCGCGCCAGACGCGGTTGATGCAGGCGACATACATATAGCGCGCCCGCTCCCAGTCCCCGGAGACGGCCACCGACCAGACGCCGCGCTCCCCGCGCACAAGCGGCACATAGCGGACATCGCCATGGTCTGGATGGACGAGCTTGACGCTCACGGCAGTGGCCGTCGGCGCCCAAACGCGGAAGATCGTCTGCTCTTTCGCATACTCCACGCCAAGCTTTCCGTCGTAAAAAAACTGGTCATCAAACGCTGCTGTCCGCACCACCGCCCCGATTTGCACATCGGACTCCTCCCCGGAGCGGGTGCGAATCCAATGCGTCTCTCCAAATTGAAACGGCACCGAAAACCGGCACACATATTTGACCGCATCGCCCAAGTCTTCCTTTTGTTGCACCACAAGCGGGATGTCTTCTCCGCTTGGCGCCGTCATCACAAACGGCTCCATGTTGTCGAGGCAGCGCGCTTTCGGCACGATCACTGTTATTTGATCGATCTCGTCCAAATAGGCGGCAAACGTTCGGCTGATGTGAAGCATCGCGGTTCACCCCCTTTTTTTGCCTCCCGTTAGTACTATCATACGCAAAAGAAAAAGGGCGGTGCCAAAAAAAACGGCCGGTCGCCCCATCGATGCACACATGATTCTATTGTTGCCACTCATCAACGCCGCTATTCCCGTCATAACGGCGGCTCGAAAAGCTGATGCAATGCCTGAGCAGTGCTTCAGCCGCCTTCAGCTGCCCGTGCCGAAGCGGCAGAGCCGAGCCGCGCAGGCGGGAAAACCATGATTCATAGTTTCGCTTATCGATATAGCGGACAAATGGAAAGAGATGGCCACTGTCAATGTAGCCATAGCGGTTGACAACCGCCAGATGGATCGGCCACTCCACACCGTGCCGGCGGAAAATGTCCGAAACGATTCCTTCCGTCCGCCGCAGCGAGATAACCGGGTTGACCCGCTTCGCTGTGTCCGCTCCGGCGCGTTCCACCCAAAACCGGCCGGTGGAGGCGATGACGACGTTGTCCGGCTCCCCTTCGACAAACGCGAGGCACCAAGCGGCCGCCGGCGTCAACAAAATCGTCTCAAGCTCGACGGCCGCCTTGCCGGCTGCCGCGACTGGCCGGTAAAAACATAAATAGGTGTCCGGAAACCGCTGCAAAAAATATTTCAACCTTTCATCGCCGTACCATGCTTCATCCACAAAAGAGATGTGCGTCATCGTTGAACTCGCCCATCTCAGCTGGAGCTCAAACAAATCGTCAAGAAACTGCCACTTCAGCTCATCGAGGGTGGCCGCCCGGCTCAAAGACGGGGCGGGCGACCGTTCTTCGTCCATCTCCGGCTCCGGGCCGCGGCGCCAGCGGCCGATGAGCCGCTCCCACCATGACGGCTTGTCAAGCAAAAAGTCCCACGTTTCTCCCGGTTCCCGCCGCGCGCCATCGGCGTCCCGCTCCGCCTCCCAACGCGCTTTCGCCTGCTCCCATTGCCATTGTTTCAGCCGGATAAACTCCGGCACATAATGATACACATCCGTTTCATAGCGGGAAATATAATCCCGCAGCTTCAAAAGCTGCCCCATGCCTTCACCCGCTCCGGCCGTCCGGCGCGCCAAGCAACGGGAACGCGGCGATCGTCTCGTATTTCGGCGTTTTCTCCATATTCGTCCGGTACAGCACGATTTCCGGCACCGAAAACACCGTCGAAGCGGCTGGAAGCGAACGGAGCGCCTCCGGCTGAAACGGCGCCTCGCCCTGCCATTTGCGGGCGATCGTAATATGCGGGGCAAACGGCCGCCGGTCGAGGGAAAAGCCGAGCGAAAGGCACGCTTCATACACATCGCGTCGCAGCTCGTTCAACGCAGCCTCCTCTTTCACCCCTTGCCAAAAAATGCGCGGCGCCGTCCGCTCCCCGAACGTCCCCAGTCCGGCAAGCGCAAGGGAAAACGGGGCGCTTTTGGCGGCGACGGCGGCCATCGCTTCGCACAGCGGCGCCATTTTCCCCGGCGGCACATCGCCTAAAAACGCGAGGGTGATATGATAATCCTCTTCATGCACCCATGTGCGAAACGGCAGCGATGACGACGCATCCCCCGAAAATCGGGCAATGGCTTGTTTCGCTTCAGACGTCAGCGGAACAGCGATAAAATAATGGCTTCGTTTCACTTCTCTTCACCTGCCGCTCGTTCTCGTTTTGCGAGCAAAAGGAGCACGAGCACACCCACGATCGTGCAGATGCTAAAAAACAAGTAGACAGCGCCGATCTGCCAACGCTCAAGCAAATATCCGCCCACCAACGTGCAAAACCACGCGCCAAGGCCGTTGCCGACCGCTGAGTATAACGCCACCGCCGTCGACTGCACCCGCTCCGGCGCCAGGCGGCGCGCATATTGCAGCGCCGTCGGGATCGCCAGACCGACCGAACAGCCTTGCACGACCGTCGTCATATACACAAACCAAAGCGGCGGGTCGGCCGCATACGCCAGCCAGCGAGCCGCCGAGATGAGCGCCGCCAATAGAAGAAGCCGCACCATGCCGAAACGGCCGATGAGCCGATCCGCCGCTTTCATAAACGGCGCCTCGCTGCCGGCGGCAAACAAAAAAGCAAGGCCAATGCCGGTCAACGTCCCGCCCAGCTCATGAATGAGCAACCCGAAATACGAATTGTTGGCCAAAATCGGGCCAAACAATAAAAACGTCGCCACAAGCAGCAGCCGAAACGGGCGGGACGCCAGCAGCCCGCGCACGTCCTGCCGCGTCAGCGCCCCCGGCGCCCCCATCGGATAGCGCGGCAGGCGGGTGGCCAAAGCCGCCGCGGTGAGCAGCGCCAACGAAAAGGCGTAAAAAATGACCGCAAAGGCGATATGATCAGACAACCAGCCGACGGCCAGCACCGCCATCGCAAACCCAAGCGACCCCCACAGCCGGATCGCCCCGTAGTTTCCTCCCTGTTCGTGCACATGGCGAAGGGCGAGGCTGTCGGAAAGCGGAACGATGGCGCTTTGCATCGCTGACAGCAGCACGGTGAGCACAACAAACAGCCGATAGCTGCCGGCGAGCGCATACATGACCCCAAACAGCGCCGCCAGCACGAGCGCTGCCAGCAAAAGGCCGACCGGTTTGCGCGTGTAATCGGCCGCCGTGCCCCAAAGCGGCTGGGCCGCCATCGTCACGATCGGAGGAAGCGACATGATCCAGCCGATCGCCGCCCCCGAAAGGCGCGCCTCTTCCTGCAAATAGACGGACAAAAGCGGAAACAACGCACCAAAAGCAAAAAGATGAGAAAGTAAAAGAGCGGAAACACCGTTTTTCGCGCTGCCGCCCCCCGTTTGAACGCCTCTTCCATCCCGTCCCCCCCCCTTTCGTTAAAACAACGCCCGCCCCGCTCTCTTTTTCGCCGGAGCGGCGGACCACCGTTTATTTCGCCAGCTCGTAGATCGCCTGCGCGTAAATGGCGGTCGCTTTCACCAAATCGTCGATTTCGATATACTCATCTTTCTGGTGGGCGACATCCGGACGGCCTGGAAACAACGCGCCAAACGCCACCCCGGCGGTCAAGGCGCGGGCGTATGTGCCGCCGCCGATGGCCAAAAGCCGGGCCGGCTCGCCCGTCTGCTCTTCGTAGACGCGCTGAAGCGTGCGGACAAGCTCGTGGCTCGGATCGATATAATGAGGCTTCGTATCGCTGAAACGGCTGAGCGCGAATCCATGTTCAGCCGCAGCGCCGGCGAGCGTCCGGCGGATCGCGTCGCCGTCGGCCGTCACCGGATAGCGGATGTTCAGCCCAATCGTTCCGCCATGCCGCCGGTCATACGACAGCACCCCGACGTTGACGGTCAATTCGCCGCTTTGTTCGTCCCGATACGCAAGGCCGAGCCGCCGGCCGCTGGCATCGCCGAAAAAGGCGGAGGTCACAAACTGAACGAACGGCCGGCTTCGGCCATCGAGCGGAAGCGACGCCAAAAACTGCGCCAAATAGACGCCGGCGTTTTTGCCGCGCTCCGGCTCGGCGCCATGAGCGGACACCCCTTCCAATTGAAAGACGACGGCCCCTTCGCTTTGCCTCATGCTCCCCTTTACGCCGCGCTCTCGGCAAAACTGTTCATAGAGGCCAAGCAGCTCCTCCGTCCGTCCCGCTCCTTCCACCACCGCTTCGGCCGCATCCGGCACCATATTGTAGCGGCGCCCGGCTTGGAATGAGGCAAGCGCGAGCCCTTCCGCCTCCGCCGATTCAGGCGGTCGGTACGACAAATCGGCGTCAATGATTCCTTTTTCGGCATGAATGATCGGAAAATCAGCATCCGGCGCAAACCCGACATCCGGCATTTCTTCCCGCTGAAAATAATGAGCGACGCAACGCCAATCGCTTTCCTCGTCGCCGCCGAGGATAAGCCGCACCCGCTTGCGGAGCGGCAAGCCGAGTTCTTTGACGATTTTCAAGGCGTAAAACGCCGCGACGGTCGGCCCTTTGTCATCGATCGCCCCGCGCCCGTAAAGGCGGCCATCCTTGACCTCAGCAGCAAACGGATCAACGGACCAGCCGTCCCCTGCCGGCACGACGTCCAGATGGCCGAGCACGCCGATGAGCTTCTCCCCTTCTCCCATTTCGATATGACCGGCATAGCCGTCGACGTTTTTAATGCGAAATCCTTCTTCTTGACCGCGAGTTAACATGTAATCGAGCGCCTCCGCCACCTTCGGGCCAAACGGCGCCCCCGGTTTCGCCCCGCCGTCATCGCGGACGCTCGGAATGCGGACAAGCGCTTGCACGTCGCGGACAAGATCGTCTTTTCGTTTCTTCGCTTCGTTCATCCAGTCGATGTTCAACGCCATTCTTCCTTTCCTTATTCAACACCCTTTGTTGCCAACGTATCATATCAAAAACAGGAAGTCAAAATGTTTCATTCGTTGCAAATCGATTTCCGTTTCATGACAAAATGTTGAAATTTTTCGTGAATAGAGGCAACCGGGTAGCATTTTCCCCCTCATTTCGTGTACAATGGTAGTAAACAGACAAAGACATCTCTCATCTGCTAGCAGTCGGTTGTGCCATGCGAATGATGCTAAGATAGGGAGTGGTCTTTTGAAACCTTCAACACATCGGATGCTTACCCGCATCAAATCCGTGTATATGTACATTAGCGAAAAAGGAACGGTTACGACCCAAGAGCTTGTTGATGAGTTCGGCACCACCCCACGAACGATCCAGCGCGACTTAAACGTGCTTATGTACAACGATCTCGTTCTCAGCCCAAGCAAGGGCAAATGGACGACCACAAACAAAAAAGTGCGCATCTCTTCGTAAACCCGGTGCCAATAGGGTAGGCAAGATGGGAGATGAACGCGAACCATTTTTCCACAGATGAATATCCACTATTTTTCCATAAAAAAGGAACCGCGTCAGGTTCCTTTTTTTTCGTCCGTCTCTGGCCGGTATTGCTTCAACATGTCCACCTCTTCGTCCGTCAATTCCCGATACTCACCGACCGCCAAATCCGGGTCAAGCGGCAGCGGCCCCATTTGAATTCGTTTTAAATAGACGACCCGCTTGCCGACCGCTTGAAACATCCGCTTCACTTGATGGAACTTCCCTTCGGTGATCGTCACCTCGACATCGGAACGAAGGCCGGATTTCAACACAACGAGCTTGGCCGGCTTTGTTTCATAGCCGTCATCAAGGACGACGCCGCGCTGAAACGCCGCGACATCCGCTTCCGTCACTTCCCCGTCCACGACGGCAAAATACGTTTTCGGCACGTGTTTTTTCGGCGACAACAGCTGATGGGCGAGCTGGCCGTCATTCGTCAAGAGCAGCAGCCCTTCCGTATCTTTGTCAAGCCGCCCGACCGGAAACGGGGAAAATGCCCGGTCTTCTTCTTCAAGCAAATCGACGACCGTCTCTTCCACGGCATCTTCCGTCGCGGAAACGACCCCCGAAGGTTTATTCATCATCAAGTAAATGAATGGCTTGTACTCGACCGTTTCTCCCCAAACGGTCACGATTTGCTCATCCGGCCGCACTTTCGTTTTCGCATCACGAACCGGCGCGCCGTCCACTTTCACCGCTCCGGACTTGAGCAGCTTTTTCACTTCCTTCCTCGTCCCATACCCCATATGGGCGAGCAGCTTGTCAATGCGCAGCTCCACAAATCTCCCTCCTAAAAAAATGGCCTTCATTAGGCGTTCATCTAGTCCGCTTCCGCCTTCCCCCCATACACTGTGAAGGAAACATCAAGAAGGGGGATTTACCGATGAATGAATATTACTATTATGTCCCAACGTTGGATGATTACCGTCAACAGCCGCCAGTCAGCCAATTTTGGCCCGGATACCCAGGCGGGCCATTCGCCAACTGGGCGCGGCGCATCGAACGGCTTGAGCGGGCCGTCGAACGGCTCGACCGCCGGCTCGACCGGGTGGAAAGCCGCCTCGATCGCGTCGAACGCCGGCTCGGCCTGTCGTAAGCGAAATGGAGAAAGAAGGCGGGGACGACCGCCTTCTTCTTTTTTTGCCGCAAGCCGAACGGCATGGGGGAGGGCGAAAAACAGCCGTCGTCGAACCCTTTCGCTCGGGCGCCGCGATGTTCGCAAGAAGCGCCGTCCGCCAGGCTCCCGACCTAAACGAGCCGCTTCTAGGAAACGGCCGATCCCCCCATACACCCTCGTCTACGATACCGCCTTTTTCTCTTTCCGGCGCCAAAACGCAAACCGGTCGCCAAACAGCGCCGAAAACAACCCGGAGCGGATGCTGAGAAACAAGTAGACGGCCGCCCCGACCGCTGCGCCGATGGAAACAGCGCCCACCGATTCAGCGGTGCCGGCGCGGTAATCGATCCATCGGGACGCCAGCGCCTCGACCCCCATAACCGCCGCTGACATCGCCGCCGTCAGGATGGCCATAAACGCCGTCCGGCGGGCGACAAACCGATAGCGGTAGCGCGTGCGGCGCTGAATGACCCATAAGTTGAACGCCACCGAGACGAAATAGCCCGCCATCGTGGCCACAATGGCCCCGACGGCCGACCATTTCATAATGAGCGGCGTGTTGAGCAAAAGCTTCACAAGCAAGCCGGCTGTCAAACTGACGACCGTAAACCGCTGCTCATTGATGCCTTGCATGATCGCCGCCGTCACAGAAAACAAAGCGTACAAAATCGCCGCCGGCGCATACCAGCGCAACACTTGTTCACCAAGCGGATCATAGCTGTAAAACGAGCTGTACACCGGCCCTGCCAGCACCGCCATGCCAATCACCGCCGGGAGCGTTAAAAACATGAGCACTTGAAACGTCTGGTTCAAATATTGCCGCAGCGCTTTCCAATCTTGCGCGACATACGCTTTCGTAATCGTCGGGATGAGCGCCAAGCTGAACGAGGTCGCGAGCGTCACGGGGATGACGACGAGCTTTTGCGCCCACATGTTGAACACGGAATACGCGTGCTCCGCGATGCTCCCGCGGCCCGCCGCCGCCATCGCGTGATTGAACGTAAACTGATCGACGAGCTGGTACAGCGACATCGACAAGCCGACAAAAACAAACGGAATCGAAGAAAGAAGCAGCTCTTTATACATCGCCAAAAGCGACACGTCCGCTTCGCCGCGGTCACGCGCAAGCAGCGACTGCAAATACGGACGCCGCTTCCACCAATAGACAAGCAACACCAAAAGCCCCGCCGCCGCCCCGACAAACGCGGCAAACGTCGCCGCGCTCACAGCGGAGACGATCGAGCCGTCCATCAGGCGCAAAATGACGTAGCACGCCCCAAGCAAAAACGCGATGCGCGCGATTTGTTCGACGACTTGCGACAGCGCCGTCGGGCCCATCGACTCATGTCCTTGGAAAAATCCGCGGATCAAGCTCATCACCGGCACGATGAGGAGCGCAAAGCTGACCGCGCGGATGACGGCCGTGACGTCGTCGACCGAGTTGACGTTCGTTTTCGCATCGATGACGTGCGGCGCCAAGATGGGCGCCAGGGCGTACAAAATGAGCCATGAGGCGATGCCGCTTGCGATCATCAAGACAAGGCCGGAGCGAAAGAGCCGATAACCGACGCCGTATTCCCCAAGCGCGTTGTATTTCGACACAAACTTTGACACCGCCACCGGCAGCCCGCCGGTCGCCAAGCTCAAAAAAATTTGGTACGGCACATAGCCGTATCCGTACAGCGCCCCGCCGCGCTCGCCGACAAGATGGTAAAACGGGATGACGTAAAATAAACCAAGAAGGCGAGAAATCATCACGCCAGCCGTTAAAATAAACGTGCCGCGCAGCAGTTTCGATGTTGACATATGACCCCTTCCCTAGCCATGGACGTTGAAAATGACAACGTATCTATTTTACCATAGTTGTCAATGGAACGAAAAATATCGGCCACGCGCAGAAAGAAAGGGTGGAATGAACATGGGATACGACGTCATCATCATCGGCGGCGGTCCGTCCGGGCTCATGGCGGCCATCGGCGCCGGCGAAGAAGGGGCGAAGGTGCTCTTGTTGGAAAAAGGAACGAAGCTCGGGCGCAAGCTCGCCATCTCCGGCGGCGGACGCTGCAACGTGACGAATCGGCTGCCGGTGGATGAAATGGTCCGCCATATTCCCGGCAACGGCCGCTTTTTATACAGCGCCTTTTCCGTATTTAACAATGAAGACATCATCCGCTTTTTTGAGCGGCTCGGCGTGCCGCTCAAGGAGGAAGACCACGGCCGCATGTTTCCCAAAAGCGACAGCGCCCAGTCGGTCGTCGACGCGCTTGTTCGCGAATTGTCGCGCCTTGGCGTCGATGTTCGACTTGAATCGCCAGTGGCGGACGTGTTGTATGAACAAGGAAAAACAGTCGGTGTCACGCTGAAAAGCGGGGAGACGATCCACGCCCGTGCGGTTGTCGTCGCCGTCGGCGGCAAATCGGTGCCGCAAACCGGCTCAACAGGCGACGGCTATCCGTGGGCGGAAAAAGCGGGTCACACGGTGACCGAACTGTTTCCAACCGAAGTTCCGATCGTCTCGCATGAGCCGTTCATCCGAGAGCGGACGCTGCAAGGCTTGTCGCTGCGCGACGTCGCGTTAAGCGTCTTAAAGCCGAATGGCAAACCGATCATCACCCACCGGATGGATATGCTGTTTACGCACTTCGGCATTTCCGGCCCAGCTGCTCTCCGCTGCAGCCAGTTTGTCGTTAAGGCGTTGAAAAAAGCGGCGGACGGCGCGGTCAAAATGAGTATCGACGCGCTTCCGGACGTGACGCAGGAAGAGCTGTTTCAACAGTTCGCCAAGCTGTGCAAAGAGGAGCCGAAAAAGGCGATGAAAACGATCGCCAAAACGGTGCTTCCCGAGCGGTACGCCGTCTTTTTGCTCGAGCGGGCCGGCATCGACCCGCACGCCTCTGCCGGCACGGTCGGCCATGAGGCGCTGCGGGCGTTTGTCCGACAGTGCAAACAATTTACCTTTTACGTCCACGGCACGCTGCCGCTTGAGAAAGCATTCGTCACCGGCGGCGGCGTGTCGGTCAAAGAAATTGAGCCGAAAACAATGGCCTCCAAATGCATGGCCGGCCTTTACTTTTGTGGGGAAATTTTGGACATTCACGGCTACACGGGCGGCTACAACATCACCGCCGCCCTTGTCACCGGGCGGCTCGCCGGCGTGAACGCCGCCCGCTATGCATTGGCGGAAAAAAACGGGGCGAGCGGCTCCGCGGGGCAGACAGCAACGAATTGACCGCCGTCCTCATGCCCCTCGGGTGCTCCGGGGCGTTCGCTGACATTCCGACAACGCCCGTCTTCAAGGCGGGCGATCGCAAAATTTCGCCGCCTGAAATGGAAATGCCGAAACGAAAAAAGCGTCGCCCGCTTTGGGGGGATCAGCACGAAAACGGCCAAAGAATCCCGCAGTCTGGAGCCGTGTGAAGTGTCAAGTCCGGTAAATGACCATGGCGGAAAAACAGTAGATTTGCTCGCCTTCCGATTCCATCGCCGCCACGCTGTACTTGACATCGATCAACTGTCCGTCTTTCAATCGGGCTAAAAAATCATTGACCGCCGCTTCCAAATCTTTTTCATGCTCTTTATCAAACACTTTCACTTTGTACATCGCCATTCCCCCGTTTTCTTTTTCCTTTTCCACGCATTTAGGGAAAATCCTGCCCACAAAAGGCGTCACGCGCCCCCGAACAGCGGGACGCGTGACGTCATCGTCTTAATACACTCCAACCGCATTGAACGCCTGTTTCACCGAGTTGACTTCTTGGCTTGTCGACCCGTACAAATCAGCGGCCGCTTGCACGCAGGCGGCACGCAGCTGGCTGAAGTTCGACGTCGGCGTCAAATAGTAGACAAGCGCCCGGTAGAAAATTTTCCCCATTTTGTCGCGGCCGATGCCGGTGACGCTCACGCCATAATGGACGCCGCCTTGGCTGAGCAAGTACGCCGCTTTATTGATGATGCCGCTGTTTGTATGGACGCCGCCGTTGTCTTGCGTGCCGGTGTACCGTTTGGAATAATGATCCGGATCGCCGTATTTCGCCGGGTCGGACATCGAGCGGAGCGCATCGCCGGCGACCCCAGGCGTGTAAATGTCTTCGCCAATCTCCCAGTCCGGGTTGCGGTTGGCGTAGAACTCCACGAGCGTGCCGAAAATATCGGACATCGCTTCATTGATGGCGCCAGATTCGTTTTGGTAAACAAGCCCGGCCGTATAATCCGTCACCGCATGGGTCAACTCATGCCCCACGACGTCAATGCCGCCGGAAAACGGCAAAAACGTCTGTCCGTCGCCATCGCCGTACACCATTTGCGAACCGTTCCAAAACGCGTTGTTGTAGCCGCGGCCATAATGGACGGTCGAACGGATGGCGGCGTTGCTGCCGTCATAGCTCAGCCGGCCGTGCACATTTTTGTAGTAATCATACACGACGCCGGCGTAATAATGGGCGTCCACGGCCGCCGCGTCATAGCTGGCGGAAAATTGGTTGTCGCCATCGGTCCACAAGCTGCCGGGCAAAACGGTGCGGTTTCGTCCGTCATACGTAAAAATGCCGCTGCCGCGCGTATTGTCTTGCAAATAGTAGTAGCCGTAATACGAGGAATACGTCGTATTGATATATTTCTGATCCCCCAACACACCCCGGCCCACGCCGACCGTCGACGCGCCGGCGACCGGCTGCCCGCCGCCGGGCTTGGCGGTGTCGATTTGGTTGAACTTATTCAAAATGGCCCCATCGGTTGCATCAATGATATACACCCAGTTGCCGGGAACCGGGGTTAAAAAGCGGACGTTCACTTCATAAGCGAGGCGGGCCGTGCCATCAGTCGGGTAAATGACGAGCCGCGTCCGCTCGCCGTTTTCGGTTGTCGGCCGCTCCTTCGTCACTGTCTCCGTTACGTCTTGCTCGGCAATAGCTTCCGCCTGTTGGACGGTGACCGTTTTCGCCTTTTTCAACCGCGGCTGGCCGTCTAAATTGGGAATTAAAGACCCCGACAGCGCGATCAGCTCGCCATCTTTCACATGGGCAGCCAGCATGGTGCCGTAAACCGGTATACCGTGATGCCGCTGTTCAAACCGCATCACGGTATGGCCAAGTTCGTCAGTCTGTTTGCCGATCAGCGCCAAACGGTCGCGGGCGCGTCCGCCGAGGCGGAATGTGCCGTTTTCCCGATCGACGTATTGATAAACGAGCTCTTCCAGCGCTTGTTCCCCTCCGTTTAGCAACGAACCGGACACGAATGACGGCGTCTTCCATTGTTCGTTCCAGACGATCGATTCCCCCTTCGCCGAAGCGCCGATCGGCGCCGCCAGCAGGCCGAACGCCAGCCCGATCGCCCCGAGCATCGCCCGTTTGTTCATTCTCCTCTTCCCCTTTCTTGAATATGTATTTGATGATTCCTCACATTCTGAATTTTACCAAAATAGTCATCCTTATTGTATTGGGAAAATGAACGGCAATGACACGCCCTCCGTGCACGGCCGGACTTTCGTTTTTCCTCCCCTGGTTCTTTTCGGCTATATCCCGAGAACGAAAGGAGGCTCACTTCGTCCATAGCGCAATGCTTCCTGATCCACAGCAAGGCGTGACGCCACCCGGGGAAGGGGGCCTCCTCCGCTCATAAAAAACATCTATGTGCAAGCCTTGCTCCCCACCCAGGCATGAAAATGACTGATCAAGGCGGCGCATTTTCAAAGAAAAAAGGGGCCCTTTAGGGGCGCCACTGTTTACGGTTTTGCTTTAGTTTCGCGGCCTATCGCACGCCCGGTTACCGGGCGATCACGGTCGGCGGCGGATGTTCGTCTTTCGCTGCTTCTTTCACGCCGGTTCCGCCGGCGAAGGCGGAAGCAAGACCAAGGGCAGCGAGTGCGATGATCAGGATGATTCGCTTTTTCAACCGCTTCACCTCCTTTCCCGTTTCCGCAAAAGCTCGCAACTGAGCCGATAATAATGGGCCGCTTGTTTGTACTGGCGCAAGCGCGCGTAGTAATCGGCCAAATATTCGGCATAGCAGGCGGCGTCTTCGTATTCTTTCCGCCTTTGAAAATACGGAATGGCTTCGTGCTTGAGCAGCCGCTCGAACGCTTCCCCCTCGCCCGACAACAGCAGCCGGTAAATGGAAAAATGCAAATAATACTCATAATGCTCGGACGCGCCGTTAGGGGCTTGTTCGAGCTGTTTCCACCCTTCCTCGACAGCCATCGACGCTTTGCGATAATGCTTGGCATCGCAATGCACGCGCACGAGCGACAAAAGCGTGATGAGCCGAGCATCCAGCGGGGCGTCCTCTTTATAGATCAAACTGTTCTCGTAATGTTGCACCGCCTCGCGGTATTGACGTTTCATTCCTTTCAAGTGGCCGAGATTGTGTTCCACAATCCCCAGAAGCCGTCGATCATCCACCATCCTCGCCGCCTTTTGGGCCAGCAGACAATGGTCGACCGCTTTGTCGATCTCCCCGCAGCGCCGGTAGCAAATCGCGAGCAAAATATGGCATTCAGCGCTGCGGCGCAAATCGTACTCCGCCTGACTGAGCGCCAAGGCCTGCTCGGCATAGCGGAGGCACGAAAACACGTTCCACGTCCGGCTGTATGAAAGCGCCAACAAATAATCCAAATCCGCCTTCTCCCAGCCCGGCCGGCGTTCCTCCCCCGACAACCGTTCTGCCTTTTGGTAGCATTGCAAAGCATCGTCGTATTTTTCTTGACAATAATAGAGAAGCCCCAAAAACTTCCAATAGTAGTAGCGCATCGCATCATCGAGCGCCTCATACCACTCCTGTACGCTCCGCGCCGCCGCCTCAGCCCCTTTGACATCGCGAAGCAGCAGCAAATACCGGACGTACATCAATTGGAAGTAAATCGCCGCTTCGATATCGTTGCTCTCCTGGCACAGCTGCCTCACCGTTTCATGCTTCTCGCGGGCGGCTTGCACCTCTCTGGCCACCATCGTTTTGTACCAGTCCATCACCGATTCACGCCATGAAGCGGCCGTTTTGCCTTCACCTTGACAGATGCCGAGCCGGCGGAACAGCAGGTCAAGCACGTCTTTGCTCGGCGTGGCTTGATTGTTTTCAATTTTCGACAAATACGAGACCGAAATGATACCGTCCGCCGCCTCCTCTTGAGTCAACCCCTTCATCAAGCGGGCCAATTTCACATAATCGCCCAGTTTCAACCACCATCGATCCCTTCATTTTTCTTTTACTGAAAATTATAATGTTTTTTCTGTCTGCTTCCATCGCCCTTCGGCACTAAAAAACAAAACAGGCGCCCCAAACGATTGGGACACCTGTCGAACAAAACGTGCAGGCCGCCTTCGGCTGCCGGCTGCATGTCGGCCGAAACTGTGATGTCTCGTTAACATGGAAACCTTCTTCACGAAAGCCCGCATCGCCATTCGCACGGACGCCCGGCCGCGGTCAGGCGGAAACGGCAGGCGCGACGAGGCATCATCGTTTCGGCACCGTTTCCCCTTCCCACTCAAGCATGCCGCCTGTCATGTTGCAAACACGGTAGCCGCGCTCTTGTAAATAGCGGCAGACGTTTTCGCTACGCCGCCCGGAGCGGCAGACGAAAATATATTCTTCATTGCGGTCGAATTCCTCAAGCCGATCGGGGATGTCGCCCATTTTGATATGCTTGGCGCCCGGAATCATGCCGAGGGCGACTTCCTCGTCTTCGCGCACATCGACAATGTTCAGCTTTTCACCGCGTTCGAGTTTTTCCTTCACCTCAGCCGGGGTAATTTCTTTGATCTCTTCCATGGCGGACCGACTCCTTTCTTTGATCGTTTCAGCAAACGGTTCTTGCTTTTGGCCGCTTCGACAAACGGCGGCGAGAAAGCGCAGTTTCCCCGCCCGCTGCCTAAAAGCACATCGGCGATGGACGCCCGCTTCCGCGCCAAGCGGAGGGACAAAGCCGGCCCAGACGGCGCGGGCGCCGTTGCGGTTGCTTCGCAGGAAACGGCACGCGCCACCGCCTGTGCGGATCGAACAGCCAACGATCAGTTGGCGACGATATTGACGAGCTTGCCCGGGACGGCGATCACTTTGCGCACCGTTTTGCCCTCGAGCTGCTCTTTAATTTTTTCGTCGGCCAGCGCCCGCTCCTCGAGCGCTTCTTTTGGCAAGTCGGCTGGCACGTGCAGGCGCGACCGCACTTTGCCGTTGATTTGCACGACGATTTCGACGACGTCGTCGACGAGCTTCGTTTCATCATACGCCGGCCACGGTTCGTAGGCGATCGTGTCCGTATGGCCGAGCTTTTGCCACAACTCTTCGCCGATGTGCGGACAAACCGGTGACAAGAGCTTGACGAAGCCTTCCATGTATTCTTTTTTCATTTGCTCCGCTTTGTACGCTTCGTTGATAAACACCATCAGCTGCGAAATGGCAGTGTTAAAGCGCAAGCCTTCATAGTCTTCCGTCACTTTTTTCACCGTTTGATGATAGACGCGCTCGAGCGTATCGTTCGCCGGTTCGTCGACAATGTTCGGGTTCAGTTCGCCATTCTCGGTGACAAAGAGTCTCCAGACGCGGTCGAGGAAGCGCCGCGCCCCGTCAAGCCCTTTCGTCGACCAGGCGATCGACGCTTCAAGCGGCCCCATGAACATTTCATACAGCCGCAGCGTGTCAGCGCCATGGCTTTCGACGATATCGTCCGGGTTGACGACGTTACCCTTGGATTTGCTCATTTTTTCGTTGTTTTCGCCCAAAATCATCCCTTGGTTGAACAGCTTTTGAAACGGCTCTTTCGTCGGCACGACGCCAAGGTCGTAGAGAAACTTATGCCAAAAGCGGGCGTACAGCAAATGCAAGACCGCGTGCTCCGCCCCGCCGATGTAGACGTCGACCGGCAGCCATTTTTTTCAATTTCTCCGGATCGGCGAGCTGCTTGTCGTTGTGGGGGTCGATGTAGCGCAAGTAATACCAGCAGCTGCCCGCCCATTGCGGCATCGTGTTCGTTTCGCGCCGCCCTTTTTTCCCGGTTTTCGGGTCGACAACATTGACCCATTCTTCGATGTTGGCCAGCGGCGACTCTCCCGTTCCCGACGGACGGATTTCATCCGTTTTCGGCAACACAAGCGGCAATTCCTCTTCCGGCACCGGCGTCATCGTGCCGTCTTCCCAATGGATGATCGGAATCGGCTCGCCCCAGTAGCGCTGGCGGCTGAACAGCCAGTCGCGCAGCCGGTACGACACTTTTTTCCGCCCTTTGCCATGCTCCTCAAGCCAGGCGATCATTTTGTCGATCGCTTCCTGCTTATTCAAGCCGTTTAAAAACTCGGAGTTGATATGCTCACCATCTCCGGTGTACGCTTCCTTTTCGATATTCCCGCCGGCAACGACTTCTTTGATCGGCAAGTGGAATGTTTTCGCGAATTCATAGTCGCGCTCATCGTGCGCCGGCACGGCCATGATCGCTCCGGTGCCGTAGCTCATCAAGACGTAGTCGGCGATCCAAATCGGAAGCCGATCGCCGGTGACCGGGTGAATGGCGTACGCGCCGGTGAACACACCCGTTTTTTCTTTCGCCAAATCGGTGCGCTCAAGGTCGCTTTTGCTTTGAATTTCCTTTAAGTAGGCGTCAACGGCTGGCTTTTGCTCCGGCGTTGTGATTTTTTCCACGAGCGGATGCTCCGGCGCCAAGACGGTGTACGTCGCGCCAAACAGCGTATCGGGCCGCGTCGTGAAGACGGTGAACGTTTCGTCATGGCCGTCGACGGCGAACTCGATTTCCGCTCCCTCCGAACGGCCAATCCAGTTGCGCTGCATTTCCTTAATGCTTTCCGGCCAGTCGAGCTCTTCTAAGTCTTCGAGCAGCCGGTCGGCGTAGGCGGTGATTTTCAACACCCATTGCCGCATCGGCTTGCGAATGACCGGATGTCCGCCGCGCTCGCTCCGGCCGTTGATCACCTCTTCGTTCGCCAGCACGGTGCCGAGCGCCGGGCACCAGTTGACCGGCACTTCATCCATGTAGGCGAGCCCTTTTTCATACAGCTTCAAGAAAATCCATTGCGTCCATTTGTAATAATTCGGGTCGGTCGTGTTGATTTCACGGTCCCAGTCGTATGAGAACCCGAGCGATTTGATCTGCCGGCGGAAGTTGTCGATGTTTTTTTGCGTAAACTCCGCCGGGTCGTTGCCGGTGTCAAGCGCATATTGCTCGGCCGGCAGCCCAAATGCGTCCCAGCCCATCGGGTGAAGGACGTTGTACCCTTGCATCCGCTTCATGCGCGCCAAAATGTCGGTTGCCGTATACCCTTCCGGATGGCCGACGTGCAAGCCGGCGCCGGACGGATACGGGAACATGTCAAGCACATAAAACTTCGGCTTGTCGTCATCATCGGGCGTGCGGAACGTTTTGTTTTTCTCCCAATAGTCCTGCCATTTTTGTTCAATTTCGCGGTGGTTGAAGCTCATCGCAGCACTCCTCCTATCCAGTTCTACTTGCATCATAGACGAAAATATGTACAAAAAAACCCCTCATCCCGAACAAAAGGGACGAGAGGAACACTTCCCGCGGTACCACCCTTTTTTGGCGCGCCTATGGCGCACCCGCTTTGTTCCTTAACGCAGATTCACGGCCGGCGTTATCGGCCGCAGCCGTTCACGCCGGCAACTCCGAGGCGAGTTCGCGGATTGACTTCGGTTGACTCGCACCGACCGTCAACTCTCTGCCGTCCATCAAGCCCGCTACTATTCCTCTTCACCGTTGTTCGCTTTATGATGACAAATTTATTATTATTGTAAAAAATTTGTCGATCGATTGCAAGCGAAAAACTAGACGGTCACAGCCGTTTTTTCCCCCGCCTCTTCCGCCCGCTTCGGCAGCCCCCGGTCATACACGAGCGCCGCGCCGACGGCCAGCAGAGCGAAGGCGACAAGCAATCCGATGAGCGGTTTCATTCCGAACGCATCGGCGACCCACCCGCCGAGGACCGGCCCGATCATCCGTCCAGCCGTGGCCGTGCCGTTGACGATCCCTTGGTAAAACCCGGCTCTCCCCAGCGGCGCCAGCTCGTTCACCACCGCCGGAATCGCCGGCCAGACGATCATTTCGGCGATCGTGAGCACAACCATCGACGTCGCAAATTGCAAAAGTGAATCCGCGCCAAACAATATCGCAAACGAGACGGTGAAAACGGCGAACCCGATGGCGATCTGCCGCTTCATCCCCGGCATAAAGCGGCGGACCAACGGCGCCAACAGCGGCTGGCCGAGCACGATCAAGGCGCCGTTGATCGTCCAAAGCAAGCTGTAGTGATGAACCGGAATGGAAAGCTCGCGCGTATAGGCGGCGATCGTCGTCGACCATTGGACGTAACTCATCCAGCATAATCCATAGCCGGCGCAAAGAAGGACAAGGGCGCGGATGTGCGCCCGGGGCGCCCCGTCCCCCGTTCGGCGCTTCCGCTCTTTTCTCCGCAGCGGCGGAAGCGGCATGCGCCGCAGCCCAATGACGACCGTCGCCAAAAAAGCGGCATACAGCCAAACGTTCGCCCAAAACACGAGCGCAAACGAATGCGAGGCGACAACGCCGCCAAGCGCCGAGCCGGCGGCGACGCCGATGTTTTGCGCCACATACAAGGCGTTGAATGCCCGCCGTCCCCCTTCCGGCCAAACCGCCCCGACATACGCCGACGCCGCCGGAAAGACGACGCCGTTGCCGATGCCGACAAGCGCCAGCCAGACGGCATAATGCGGCCAACCATGCCAGACGCCCAAACCGACAAGCGCCGCCATCGTCAGGCACGCTCCGGACACGAGCGTGCGAAACCCGCCGATCCGGTCAAACAACATGCCGCCGAGCAAGCTGCCAATGACGCTGCCGCCGGAGTTGAGCATCAGCACCGCTCCCGCTACGACGAGCGGCTGGCCGAGCTGTTCATGCAAATAAATGGTATTTAGCGGCCATAAAAACGACGCTCCTGTGACATTGAGCGCCATGCCGACAAGCAGCCACCAAAGAGCACGGGGCATCGGTCATCATCCTTTTCGTCTGCTATTTCGACTCCCAAACTAATTGTATGTGGGAAAGCGAAAAAAAGCAATCAAAAAAAGAGGGCGGCATGGCGCCCTCACAGACAGCGGCGCGTCACCCGTTCCGCTGCTTGGAGCGGGCCGGCTGGCCACCTGTTTGTTCATACTGTTTTTTCGCCAGTTTCACCGGATCAAAGTCTTGGCCGAGTTCCAAATCGTTATTGTTGTGACCGTTGCGCGTTTTTTGCTCCGGGTTCGTTTGTTTCAGACGTCGCTTCATTCCTTGTTCCTCCTTGTGTTCGCCATCAAGCAGACAGCCGCCCTGCGGTTGCTTTCCGTTTCACCGGTCAGGCAACATCCGCTTGTTATGCACCAGGACCTTCGATAGCGGCCATCGTGCAAAGCTCTTGTTTCATCGGTCAAGCAAAATCATCTCGTTTTGCAGCTGCTCAAGCTGAAGCCGCATCCGATGCAGCTGTTCCCGCTGCTGGGCGTTGCAACTTCGCGCCAAGTGAGCCAAATCGTTAACTGTCTGCTCAAGCATTTGCTGGGCGTTTGTGTATTCCGTGATGTTGTAGTGCTCTTGCTTTTGCGCTTCCGTATATTGTTCTTTCGCAAAGCGGATGACGTCTTCGCACCGCTGCAAAAATTCTTCCACCGATTGTCTTGTCGCCATGCGCTCACCTCTTTTCATGATGTTCCCTCATCTTTACTATGCGCCGACGCTTTCATCTGTATCACGTCAATGATTGGCAACAGTCGCTTTTTGCCGCCATCCGTGGTACAATGCAAGGATGATGCCATTTCAGCACAAGGAGAGAACGGCCGTGACAAACGCAATCCCATTTCCATATGCCGCCGACGGAAAACGGTATCACACATGGAACTGCCATTTGCGGCAAACGTTCGGCCAAAACGTGTTCAAAGTCGCCCTTGACGGCAGGTTTGACTGCCCGAACCGCGACGGAACGGTGACGTATGGCGACTGCACGTTTTGCAGCGCCGCCAGATCGGGCGATTTTGGCCCGATGTGGAGCGTCAACAAATGGGAAGGGCTAAACGCCATTGACGCTGAACTCAAGCGGCGGGACAGCTTTCAAGGAAAGCGGCGCGAACAGGGGGTGGCAAACGCATGGCCATCATGAATATTTTGCCGTTTGCCCGCTTTTTGCTTGATCAAGCAGTCAACGAAGGCGACATCGCCGTCGATGCGACAGTTGGCAACGGCCATGACACCGTCTTTTTAGCCGAGCTCGTCGGGGAGCGCGGGCATGTGTTTGGTTTTGATATTCAAGCCGAAGCGATCGCGACGGCCAGAGCCCGCCTCGCCGAACACGGGCTGGACGGGCGGGTGACGCTGTTTCAGACAAGCCATAGCCTGCTGCTCGAAACGCTCCCCGACTCCGTTCACGGACGCATCGCCGGCGCCGTGTTCAACCTCGGCTATTTGCCGGGCGGCAATAAGCAAATCGCCACCCAGCCGGAATCGACGATTCAAGCGGTCGAGCAGCTTCTTTCCATCCTAAAGCCGGGCGGCATCATCGTTCTTGTCGTCTACCACGGCCATCCGGAGGGAAAGCGCGAACGCGACGCGCTCCTTGATTACGTCCGCTTTCTTGATCAACGGCGCGTCCATGCCTTGAAATACGAATTCATCAATCGGCAAAACAACCCGCCGTTTTTGATCGCACTCGAGAATCGGGCGGATGGGAGCGCCTGATTCCGTCCGATCCGCCGACGAACCACTGCTCTCGCCAGTACAAGCAAACGGCTGCCCTTACGAAAAGGACAGCCGTTTTTGTTGCTCCTGCCAAAAGCGGTACGCTTTTCCGTTCCAATAAAAAAACATCGACGCCGCCCCGCCGGCGCGGACGAGCCGGCGCGCCAGCCGGTGCAGACCGCGTTGCTTTTTCACCTTGGCATCCGACAAATACAACCCAAGAAGCCCTCGGTGAATAAGGCGGTGAAACTGGCTGTGCGGAAGGGCGCCGACATGGCGGTCGGCCTCTTCGATGAAATGGCAAAGCCGCTCAAGCATCACCGTTTCATTCGGATAGTAAAAGCAAAAATTCAAATCGCCGCCGGCTCGATCTTCCTCTTGATCGATCAAATAGTCGAGCAAAATGTGCAGCCCTTGAATGTATGGAAAATAACCGTCGCGCACTTGTCTCGCCATCTCCGGCGGCAGCGATTCGCCAAACGCATAGGCGACGAGGCAGAAAATACCGAGCGTCGAACCGGAGCAGGCGGAAAACTCATACCACTCCATCGGCGGCAAGGCGTCTTTGTATTGCGCGAACCATTTCTCCAGCCGCGGCACCCGCTCGCTCGCTTCGACATGTTTATGCACTTGCAAGTCGCAATAATATCCGGCCAATTCATGCAAAAATGGGGCGATCGTCTCATAATGGCGCACCGTCTCGAGCACCTCTTGGCACGTGCGGACAAGCGCCGGCAAATAGCCGCCGTCTTCCTGTTCGCGGCGATGTCGGTAATAGTTCGACGGCTCGGCGCCGATTGTCAACGCGTCCGGCATCGAATCGTGCAAGGCGCGAAAGTCGAGCGGATCGAGCGAGGTGCTGCGGTCGCACAAATTATCCAAATAATCGCTGATCGTCTGGTAAGCCACGATAAAGCGGATGCAATCCTCCATGTTTTCTCCGGCCAAAAGCGCCAAAATGGAGCCGCCTTCGCAATGGAACGTTTTCGACGCGATGCTCGCCAAGGCCTGGCGCCGAAGCTCCGGGTCGGGAATGCGCTCGGCCTGGCGCCGCCAATAGGCAAGCTCGCGGTGGACAAGCGGAAGCACGTCACGATACACCATTTTCATCAAGGCGATGGGGTTTTTCGGAATGTTCAATCGGTTCACCTCAGGTGCAAACACCATGGTCTCGTCTCCTAGCATTTCCATCTTATCGGCAACCAAAATTGTTTCGCGTCTGAACAGCTTGCGATCTCGTCTTCCAGTATTGCCATCAATGCGGCCGGGGCAAATCATAAAAGGGTTGGCGACGGAATGAAAAAGCCGCTCAACAACGGTTCTTCTCACGTTGAGAAGCTTTGTGAAATCGGATCTTCTTCCCCGATCCCAACCACTCATCGGGCGAAACGAAACGTTTTTCACCAATCCCGATTAGGCGCGCTCGCTTTCGTTGGCGATTTGGACGCAGCGTTGTACAATACATGGTGAACGATCGATTTTGCAACAGAAAGGAACGAACGCCCATGATTTACCCATACAAAGGCAAAACGCCGCAAATTGCCGCCTCCGCCTTTATCGCCGACTATGTGACGATCACCGGCGATGTCGTGATCGGCGAAGAGACAAGCATTTGGTTCAATACCGTCATTCGCGGCGATGTGGCACCAACGGTGATTGGCAACCGGGTCAATATTCAAGATAACTCAATTTTGCATCAAAGTCCAAACAATCCGCTTATCATTGAGGACGGGGTGACGGTCGGCCATCAAGTCATTTTGCACAGCGCCATCGTTCGCAAAAACGCGCTCATCGGCATGGGCTCAATCATTTTGGACCGCGCGGAAATCGGGGAAGGCGCGTTTATCGGCGCCGGCAGTTTAGTGCCGCCGGGCAAAAAAATTCCACCCAACACGCTCGCCCTCGGCCGACCGGCGAAAGTCGTCCGCGAACTGACGGAAGACGATATCCGCGAAATGGAGCGCATCCGCCGCGAATATGTCGAGAAAGGGCAGTATTACAAAGCGCTGCAGCAACAGCGGACATCGTGCGCCGACAAAAAAGAGCTACCGTGATCAGGCAGCTCTTTTTCTTTCATCACTTGTCCGCCAGCGCCAGCGCTTGTTCTCTCAGCGTCGTCGCTTTATCAGTGCGCTCCCACGGCAAGTCGATGTCCGTACGCCCAAAATGGCCGTAAGCAGCCGTCTGTTTGTAAATCGGGCGGCGCAGGTCAAGCATTTTGATGATGCCCGCCGGGCGGAGATCGAAGTTGCTGCGCACGACCTCAATCAAAATGTCTTCCGACACTTTGCCGGTGCCGAACGTATCAATGGAAATCGATACCGGACGGGCGACGCCGATCGCGTAGGCGAGCTGCACTTCGCATTTGTCGGCCAGTCCTGCCGCGACGATGTTTTTCGCGACATAGCGGGCCGCATACGCTGCCGAGCGGTCGACTTTCGTCGGATCTTTGCCCGAGAACGCGCCACCGCCGTGGCGGGCGTAGCCGCCGTACGTATCGACGATGATTTTGCGCCCCGTCAACCCAGCATCCCCTTGCGGACCGCCGATGACAAACCGTCCTGTCGGGTTGATGAAATAGTTCGTGTTCTCATCAAGCAGCTCCGCGGGCACGACCGGCTTGATGACCTGCTCTTTAATGTCGCGCTCGATTTGCTCTTGCGTAATTTCCGGATGGTGCTGCGCGGAAACGACGATCGTATCGACGCGCACCGGTTTGCCGTTTTCATCGTATTCGATCGTCACTTGCGTTTTCCCGTCCGGCCGCAAGTACGGCAAGACGTCCGTTTTACGCACTTCCGCCAATCGGCGCGCCAAGCGGTGCGCAAGCGAAATCGGCAGCGGCATCAATTCTTCCGTCTCATTGCAGGCGAACCCAAACATCAATCCTTGGTCGCCGGCGCCGATCGCTTCAATTTCCTCATCAGTCATCTGACCTTCGCGCGCCTCGAGCGCCCGATCCACCCCCATCGCAATGTCCGGCGATTGTTCGTCAATCGACGTCAGCACCGCGCACGTATCAGCGTCAAATCCGTATTTGGCGCGCGTGTAGCCGATCTCCCGGATCGTATCGCGGACGATGCGCGGAATGTCCACGTATGTTGATGTCGTGATTTCCCCGCTCACGAGCACCAGCCCGGTCGTGACGCTCGTTTCGCAGGCGACGCGGGCGTTTGGATCTTTTTCCAAAATCGCATCCAAAATGGCGTCAGAAATTTGGTCGCAAATTTTATCCGGATGTCCTTCCGTCACAGACTCTGAAGTAAACAAGCGGCGTTTGGCTGACATTCGGTTTGTTTCCTCCTCTTGGCATGATGTGGCGACACGGAACTCATTTCCCTTTTTCCCTTCGCAATATAAAAAACCTTTCCTGTAACGGCTGAGGAAAGGTCATGGCAATCGTATTGCTTCCTTTCACTCTTATCGTTCAAGGACTGCGCCTTGCCACAGGTTAGCACCATTTCACACATGTCCAGTTGTGACGGTTGCTGGGCTTCATCGGGCCTGTCCCTCCACCGGCTCGGGATAAGAGTATCCGTTCAATGACTTATCTTATCGCAACGGAATCGGCAAAGTCAACTATCAAAATTCATTTTTTATCATTTCCAGCCGCGAAAATTCTTTCCTCAAGGAAATCGACACATTGGGCAAAATAAAGTTTGAAAAACCCACACAATTAGTATGGACTATTAATAAAAATGTGTTATACTATTTTCAAGAGTGATTACAAAAAGAAGGCGGGTTTTGAATATGGGGATCGCAAACATGACGAATAAGCTTGATTTATTGCTACAAAAACCGTACGTACATCACCAATTGTCCGTCGCCGAGCTCGTCGAGAAAGTCCTGCAACGGAACGAAGGACGGCTGACCCACACCGGAGCCGTCGCGGTGACAACCGGCAAGTACACAGGGCGGTCGCCGAAAGACAAATACATCGTCGAAGAACCGTCAACGAAGCAAACGATCGACTGGGGCGCGGTCAACCAGCCGATGTCTCCGGAGACGTTTGATAAACTGTACGACAAAGTGCTCGATTATTTAATGAAACAAGATGAACTGTTCGTCTTTAAAGGCTTTGCCGGCGCCGATCCGAAATACCGGCTGCCGATTCAAGTCGTCAACGAATTCGCCTGGCACAACTTGTTCGTCCATCAGCTGTTCATCCGCCCGAGCGCCGAGGAGCTCGCCGCGCACGAGCCGCAATTCACCGTCATTTGCGCGCCGAACTTTAAAGCCGACCCGAAGGTGGACGGGACGCGCTCGGAAGCGTTCATCATCATCTCGTTTGAACGGCGCACCGTGTTGATCGGCGGCACCGAGTATGCCGGCGAAATGAAAAAATCGATTTTCTCGGTCATGAACTATGTGCTGCCGGAACAAGGCATCCTGCCGATGCACTGCTCGGCCAACGTCGGGCAGGAAGGCGACGTCGCCCTCTTTTTCGGCTTGTCGGGAACGGGAAAAACGACGCTCTCGACCGACCCGAACCGCCGCTTGATCGGCGATGACGAACACGGTTGGTCAAGCCGCGGCATTTTCAACATCGAAGGCGGCTGCTATGCGAAATGCATCAAGCTATCGCGCGAGAAAGAGCCGCAAATTTTTGACGCCATCGGCTTCGGCGCGGTGCTCGAAAACGTCGTTCTCGATGACGCGACGCGGGTGCCGAATTACGACGACGGCACGCTGACGGAAAACACACGCGCCGCCTACCCGCTTCAGGCGATCCAAAACATCATCGACCCGAGCGTCGCCGGCCATCCGTCCACGATCGTGTTTTTGACAGCCGATGCGTTCGGCGTCCTGCCGCCGATCAGCAAGCTGACGCGCGAACAGGCGATGTACCATTTCTTAAGCGGCTACACAAGCAAGCTCGCCGGCACCGAACGCGGCGTCACCGAACCGGAAGCAACGTTCTCAACGTGCTTCGGCGCACCGTTTTTGCCGCGCCCGGCCGTTGAGTACGCGGAAATGCTCGGGCAAAAAATCGCCGAACACAACGTCCGCGTCTTTTTGGTCAACACCGGCTGGACAGGGGGGCCGTACGGCGTCGGAAGCCGCATGAAGCTCGCCTACACCCGGGCGATGGTGCAAGCCGCCATCGAAGGGGAGCTCGACAACGTCGAAACGGTCAAAGATCCGATTTTCGGCCTCGCCATCCCGACCCGCGTCCCGGGCGTGCCGGATGACGTCCTGCAGCCGCAAAACACATGGGCCGACAAACAAGCATACGAACAAAAAGCAAAAGAGCTAGCGCAAAAATTCCGCGCCAACTTCCAAAAATTCGCCCACATCGATCCGTCCATCGAAAAACTCGGCGGACCGCTCGTTTAACAAGAACCCAGCCGGACAGGGAGCCGTTCCCTGTCCGGCTGTTTTTTCGAACGCATAAAATGATTGTCGTCGATCCCCCGGGATTTTTGCACGATTGGAGGTCGACGACAATGCGAAGGCGGGTTTACTTCTTCAGCTGTTCAATCTTTTCCGCCGGCAGCCCGGTCAGCTCGTGGATCGTGTCGACATCGTACCCTTTCGCCAACATTTTCTTCGCGATGTCGATTTTCCCTTCCTCGATCCCTTTTTGACGTCCCTGTTCAATCCCTTGCTTCATCCCTTGCTTTATTCCTTGTTTCAACCCTTGTTCAATTCCTTGTTTGACTCCTTGTTGAATGCCTTTCTCGATTCCCCGCTGTTCGTATGAGATGATGAGCTCCATCACTTGTTTCGCTTCCTTCGTCTCCATTTGGCTCACCTCGTTTCGCAGTTGGATTTCCTCCGCTTCGGACAACCACAAATATGTTTCAAAAAACCCAAACAACAGCCGCTGCTTCGCCTCATCGAGCTCGAGGCGGACTAGCATGCGCAAAAACTCCTTTTTCACTTCCACCTTCTCGCTTTCATTATACCCCATTTTGCTTAACAAGGCGGCGGCAACCGGATTGTCACGGCGGATGTACTCGCGCCACGGCAGTTTGTGCAGTTCCACCGTCAGAAAGCGGAAGTCAAGAACCATCAAAAATGGAAATTGAATCATCAATGAGGAAGGTTCGTCGTGGCGTTCGTCGTAGCTGAAGATGGCAATCGGGAGGATGCGGCGGCGGTGTTTTTGAAACAAGCGGCTGAAGTAGAGGAACATTCGCTCGGGGAACGTCCGCTGTTTATAGCTTTGATGTTCGACGTGAACGATGACGAGCCCGTCTTCCCCTTTTACCTTTGTTTCGACCAACAAGTCGACGCGGTGCTTCTCCCCGGCTGTCACGTCGGTGAACAGCTCTTCGGAGAGGAAAGAGAGATGGTGAACGTCGATGTGCTCGTACACGTCAGGAAAGAAAAGAAGCAAAAAGTCTTCGAAAAACGTCGACAGCAGCTCCTTGAACAACCGGTCGTGATCGATTCGCTGTTTGGCCACGTTTTCCCTCCTTGCGATATCAAATACATTGCATCCTATTCGCTTTCTTCCGGCCCAACTCCTGCTTTTCCCCGAACTTTTTCATCCGTTTCGCTGTTACGGCCGGAATCGGGGCAAGCGGCCTAGTTTTCCCTCGCTTCCAAAACAGGGAGCGCAAACCGTTCTTCCGTTTGCGCTCCCATTCCCCGCTTAGTCGGCCGCCCCATTCGGTGCGGCTCCGCGGTCTCCCGCATTCAATTCGTCGAATACAGGCTGACGAGCTCGTACGTCACCGTCGTCCGGTTGTCTTCCCACTCGAGCTTTTTCACGACCGCGATGCCGCTCGCTTCGCTTTGTACGGTCCGGCGCACTTCAAGCGGCACGTCGAGCGGATACAAACGGTATCCGTCTTTTTCCAGCACAAACACATTTCCTTGGACGCGCTGTTCCTTCCCTTTGGTCACAATGACCGTCTGCACTTCCATCGGCATGCCCATATGATTTCAACCTCCTTGGCTGCCCATCGATTCGTTGGCGGCCGCGCCGCCTTTCTACTCGTATCGTATCACACCGTCGGCTGTTGTTTCATCCATTGTGTAAGCCTTTGCACCGTCTTGCGGTTGGCTGGCGGCGGAAAATAGTGGGTGAACGTGGGGAAGTACCATGCGGTCACCGGTTTTCCGAGCTGCTTCAACCGCCGTTCCAGCCGCCAAGCGTGCTCAATCGATACGTTCTCATCACGTCCGCCGTGGATGATGAGCACCGGGGCCTTGAGCCGCTCCAAATGGTAGAGCGGCGTGCGGTGCCGATAGCGCTCTGGGCATTTGTTCGGCGTCCCGCCGATGACGCGCTTCATCATCCGCCGCAAGTCTGGCCTCTCTTGATACGTAAGCGCCATATCGGTCACCCCTCCCCAAACTGCGACTGAACAGACGTTTTCCGCCATAAGGGCGGCATGAAGCGCCATCGCCCCGCCGCGCGAGAAGCCGAACAGATGGACGCGCCCCGGGTGGACGAGCGGGTGGCGGCGAAGAAGCTCAAACCCGGCAAATGCGTCATAGCGATCGTCGCCGGCGAAATCTTCGTTCCCTTCCCCGCCTCCGTTGCCGCGGTAAAGCGGGGCGAAGACGGCAAATCCGCGCGACGCGAACTCGATGAGGCGCGGCACTCGCACCTGCCCGACGTTTTTGATCCCGCCACGCAAATATAAAAACCCGTCGTACACGCCGTTTCCTTTCGGCGCCGCGAAAAACCCTTTCACCTTCAGCCCTTGGGACATATAGGTGACAACGAACACCTCGATGCCCGGGTGCGGCGACGGAAACATGTATTGGTCGATGATGTCCCCGTCCATACGCCCGCCTCCTTCCTACGCGAAACTAGATGATGCGAACCACCCGTCATCATCCCCCAATGCCTTCTTTCATTAGGGCAAGTGGAGATGTCCGACTGCCTCGCCGCTCTTGCATGCCGCCCCTTGGAAGAGCATCAACTTGAAAAAGCCCTCGAGCGCGAGGAACGGCCCGACCGCCTATTTTTTCTAGGCCTTCACACATTTTTCCCTCCTGCATACGATAAGGTGAAACCAATGTTCACCGCACGTGGACGAAAAGGGGGTAAGCCGCATGAAAAAATGGATCGCATGGTTGTGTTCGCTTCTTCTCCTTTTGCCGCTCGCTGCCTGCAACAACGGCGCCGACGAAGGAAAAAAACCACTTAAAACCGTGCGCCTCGCCGAAGTGACGCGTTCGATTTTTTACGCGCCGCAGTACGTCGCCTTGGCGAAAGGGTTCTTCAAGGAAGAGGGGCTCGATGTCGAGCTGACAACGACATGGGGCGGCGACAAAACGATGACGACGCTTCTTTCCGGGGGCGCGGACATCGCGTTGGTCGGTTCGGAAACATCCATTTATGTGTATGCACAAGGGACGGACGATCCGGTCATCAATTTCGCGCAGCTCACGCAAACCGACGGGACGTTTCTTGTTTCCCGCGAGAAAATCGACCACTTTACATGGGAGATGCTGAAAGGAAGCACGTTCCTCGGCCAACGGAAAGGCGGCATGCCGCAGATGGTCGGCGAGTTTGTGCTGAAAAAACACGGCATTGACCCGCATCAAGATTTGAAGCTGATCCAAAACGTCGATTTCGCCAACATCGCCAACGCCTTTGCGAGCGGGACGGGCGATTTCGTCCAGCTGTTTGAGCCGACGGCGAGCCTTTTCGAACAAGAAGGAAAAGGCTATATCGTCGCTTCGTTCGGCATGGAGTCCGGACGCGTCCCGTACACGTCGTATATGGCAAAACGAAGCTACATGAACGAAAACAAAGACGTGATTGAAAAATTTACGCGCGCGATCTACAAAGCGCAGCAATGGGTCGAATCACACAGCGCAGCTGAAATTGCCAAAGCCATTCAACCGTACTTTAAGGACACGGACTCGGCCATCATCGAAAAAGTGGTTGAGCGCTACAAAAGCCAAGGGACCTACGCGACCGATCCGATTTTGGATGAAGAAGAATGGAACAACTTGCAAACCATTATGGCCGAAGCCGGCGAGCTGCCGAAGCGCATCGACCTGAACACGCTTGTTGATTCGTCGTTTGCCAAAAACGCGATGAACAAGTGACGAAAGCAGGTGAACGAAATGTTTCTTGCCATCGACCGCCTTTCGCACACGTATTTGACGAAAACGAACGCCGTCACTGCACTCGATGATGTGTCGCTGTCCGTCGAGAAAGGAGAATTTGTCTCCTTTCTCGGCCCAAGTGGCTGCGGCAAAACGACGCTTTTGTCCATCATCGCTGGGCTGATTGAACCGACGGAAGGGGCGGTCCACATCGAAGGCCAACCGATTTGGCCGAGCGGAATGGCCGCGCCGACGGCGCGGCGCGCGGTCGGCTACATGCTTCAGCAAGACTACCTATTCCCATGGAAAACAATCGAAGAAAACATCCTTCTCGGCTTAAAAATGACTAGAACGCTAACTGCTCAAACCAAAGAACGGGCGCTCGCTCTGCTGGCGGAGATCGGCCTTGGCGGCGTCGAGTCGTATTACCCGAGCCAGCTGTCCGGCGGCATGCGCCAGCGTGCGGCGCTCGTGCGCACGTTGGCGACCGACCCGAAGCTGCTTTTGCTTGATGAACCGTTTTCCGCCCTCGATCAACAAACAAAGCTGAAACTGGAAGAACTCGTTTGGAAGACGTTAAAACAATACGAAAAAACAGCGGTGCTCGTCACCCATGACATCGAAGAAGCCATCGCCATGAGCGATCGCATTTTCTTGTTTTCGCCGCGCCCTGGGCGCCTTGTGCGGACGTTTGTCATCCCGGATGAACTGCGCGGCCGCCCGCCGCTTGCCGCCCGCCAGCATCCGGCGTTTTCGCCATTGTTCCAATCCATTTGGAAGGAGATGGAGGCTCTTGAATCAAGCTCCTGACCGCATCCAGTCGCTGCACCGTGAATACCTCGCCGCATTGCGCAAAGAGCGGCGAGTGATCCGCCTTTGGCAGACGGCGCTACTTGTCGCCTTTTTCGCCGTCTGGGAAGCGGCGAGCCGCTTTCATTGGGTCGATCCGCTCCTATTCAGTTCGCCCTCCGCCATCGCCAAGCTGTTTGGCGAAAAACTCGGCGATCATTCGCTGTTTGTCCACACGTGGGCGACATTGTTTGAAACGTTGCTCGGCTTTCTGATCGGCACCGCCGGCGGGGCGCTCATCGGCGCGGTCCTCTGGTGGTTTCCGCGCCTGGCGAAAACGCTCGATCCATATTTGGTCGTCTTCAACGCCATGCCGAAAGTCGCCCTCGGGCCGATTTTGATCGTCGCACTTGGGCCGGGATTTACGTCGATTATCGCCATGGGCGTCGTCATTTCGGTCATCATCACAACGATTGTCGTCTATTCGGCGTTCCAAGAAGTTGATCCGAACTATTTGAAAGTGCTGCGGACGTTCGGCGCCACCCGCTACCAATGCTTTAAAGAGGCGGTGCTTCCGGCGTCGTTCCCGGCGATCATTTCGACGTTGAAAGTGAACGTCGGCCTCGCTTGGGTCGGCGTCATCACCGGCGAGTTTCTCATCTCCAAGCAAGGGCTTGGGTATTTAATCATTTACGGCTTCCAAGTGTTCAACTTCACCCTTGTGTTGATGAGCCTGCTCATTGTCGCCTTGCTGTCGACCGTTATGTATCAGCTTGTCGCCTTGATCGAAAAAAAATGGGGAAACCGCCGCTAGCGGGACGCTCGCCGAATGTTGACGGGCGTCTCGTTTCATTCCTGTCCTCCCAATGAGCCGGCATCCGCCGCTTTTGGGAAGCCCATCTTCGGGAACCTCCGATCGGCGCCCCTTTTCAATCGATCAGCCCGCGCTGTTTCAACTTGGCAAGCGCCAGTGAAAGCACGTCATCTTTCATGAAATAGCTGAAACGCTGATCGGCGCGGATGTCATCCGGCAGCGCCTCAAGCAGCACCGGACCGTTCGTTTCCAAATACGACCCCCGCTCGACGAGCGCAGCGATGTCGGCAAAATAAATGTTTTTCACGATATCCGGCTCCACTTTATATTGGCCGATGTATTCGAGCCGGCCGACAATTCCCCCCGTTTCTTCCATCACTTCGCGGGCCGCGGCTTCCGCCGCTGTTTCCCCTTCTTCCACCTTGCCGCCGGGAAACTCAAGGCCGCGGCGCGGATGATCCGTCAACAGCCATCGCCCGCCATAGCGGCACATGACCCATACATGCCCGGGGGAGGGGGAAAACGGATGATCCGCAAAGGCCAGCCGAACGCGATGTCCGTAATAATCGCGAAATTCATGCATCGGACTCTCCCCTTTCCTCTCCCCATTATACAGAAAAACACCGCTCGACTCGCGGCGTTTACTCTTCTTTTTCGTCCGGAAGAATGCCTATCGAGCGGATGTGTGCTTTCGCTTCGTCGTTGCCGAGCTCATAAATCATTTTGTAAATGTCGACCATCGTCCGGTCGTACGCATCGTTTTCCCGGTCGTAATGGTATTGAATATACGGCACGTGGGCGCGCCAAAACGCCTGCCAGTCGGTCGAGTAGTTCTGGTCGAAATACTCGCGCAGGCGGGCGATTTCCTCATCAGTCGCCTCGATTTGAAAGTCCCACGGCGACGCGGTTTTCAATTGGGAAATTTCCCCGGTTGCCATCGACACGTAATACGTCTTTTTCCGTTCGTCTGCCACCTTCGTTCACTCCTTCTGCTCTTTTTGCTTAGTGTGGGGCAATCGGGGAAAACTATGCTCATTTTATTTCATCTTTCAACAGCTCGATCGCCTTGGACGAAGCAAAAGGCCGTCCCCCGGCCTGAGGACAGCCTCCTTATTCTTATCGTCCTAAGAACGATTTCAACATCCAGACGTGTTTTTCCAAGCTGCGATGAATGCCAAGCAGCATATCCCCCGTCGTTTCATCGTTCACTTCATCCGCCAGCTGCATGCCTTCTTTCAATTCGCCGATCATCGTTTCAAAGTCGCCGACAATCGAAGCGACCATTTGCTCCGCCGTTTCCGTCCCGGCTGCTTCTTTGACGGACGCCTGCTTGAGGCAGTCTTTCATCGTCGCCACAGGCTTGCCACCCAAGGCCAACAGCCGCTCGGCCAGTGCGTCAATGTGGATCGCGGCTTCGTTGTACAGCTCTTCGAATTTTTCATGCAGCGTGAAAAACTGCGGCCCGGTGACATACCAATGATAGTTGTGCAATTTCACGTACAACACAGTCCAGTTGGCGATTTGCTTGTTGACAAGATCGATCAGTCGAGTTGTCATCCTCTCACTCCTCCTTATGGTTCTTGTACCCAGCTGGCTTGTTGATGAAACATGGAAAACGTGTCGATGGATAGCTTGCCCGATTTCACCGGAAATATGAACGCCAGCTCTGCCAGATATGGTATAATAAACTGTAGATGAGCAAAATCACTAACATAAATTTACATCGAAACAAAAAAGGAGACATGAACCCGATTCCTTGGTTAGAATAGATGTGCTACCAAACCATTTACAAGGAGGTTCATATCTAATGAATAGATTAGCACATCATCAAGGAATTCACAAGTTTTTCACGATGTTGGGGTTGGCCCTTTATTTTTCAAAACCTGTTATGAAGCATCTCGTTCATATCGTGGATGCGATGATCACGAAGGGCTTTTCGGGAAAACAGCTCCATGTGGCATAAGGGGTACCCTGTTTGTTTCTTTTTACATGGTAATTATTGTTATGAAAATTGCTCATCTACAGTAATAAAAAGAAAAAAGGCGGGCGTCATGATGTACTGGACCTTGATCGTTTGCCTCATCATCGCCGCTGTCGTTCTTGCGCTGGCGGTCGTCACGACTTCCAAAGCGTATGCCTACAAGCATACGGTCGATCCGCTCCCGAATGAACGCGGCGGCGAACAACAAGCCGGCCCGAAGCAGCCGCAGTAGCGGCGCGGGGCCGGCTTGTTCATCAGCCAAACACCTTTTTCAACTCTTCTTTCTCTTGCGAAAGCCAAAAGCGCATCAGCTGTTTGGCCGCCTCTAGATCATGCAGCTTCGCTTGGCCGCATTGCCGCTCGGTCGCGGCTGGCACTTCCGTCGCGGCGAGCGCGTCCTTCATGGCTTCTTCCAACAAATCAATGATCTCGTCCACGGTTGGCGAGCCGCTCACGACAAGATAAAACCCGGTTTGGCAGCCCATCGGCGAGATGTCGATAATATCGAAATGATCATATTTGGCCGCATGTCGGCGCAGCGTATACGCAAGCAGGTGCTCGAGCGTATGAATCGCGGCCGGATCCATCGCCTCTTTGTTCGGTTGGCAAAAACGGATGTCAAACTTATTGACGACGCCGTCGCTGCCGACTTTGTGAACGCCGCAATGCCGAACGTACGGCGCTTTGACCGCGCAATGATCCAATTCAAAGCTTTCCACCGGTGAAGGCATGTCAATCACTCCTAGTTATTTATTCTCTTTTTTATCATAACCAAGACGAGGAACGTTCCGCATCTTTTTTGCCTCTCGTTCGGCTTGGCGTCTATGCCCAAAAAGCAAGGCTGAGTCGGCGCTCCCTTCCGAGCGAACGACAGTTGTTTTTCTTGAACAAAAGAACGGTTTGTTCTATTGTAATCATGATGATCACAGAAAGGAGAACTGTACATGGGCCAATGGCTGATTTGGTGCATCCGCTTTTATCAACGCTTTCTTTCTCCGCTCAAGCCGCCGACATGCCGCTTTTATCCGACCTGCTCGAACTATGGCATCGAAGCGATCCGGCGCTTTGGCGCCATAAAAGGGGGATGGCTGACGGCGAAGCGCATTTTGAAATGCCATCCGTTCCATCCGGGCGGTTTTGATCCTGTTCCTGAATCATCAGAACATGTGAAAAGAAACAAAATCACTTAATGGCCTTGCCATTTGCTTGATTTTTTTATATGATTAATCCTGTAAATCGTAATGATTACGATATAATAAATGCGGACATCTTGAGCCCAGAAAGGAGTTCAATATGAGACTACCATCCATTCTTTTGTCTTTCCTTTTGGCGGCAAGCGCCTGGCTATACGGCTGCCAAGCAAAACCGGAGGCACATAAGGCCCAAACATCGAACGACCCATTGACGATTTATACAACCGTCTATCCGCTTGAAGACTTTACGAAAAAAATCGGCGGCGACGCCGTGAACGTCAAAAGCGTTTACCCGCCGGGAGTAGAAGCCCATACGTTCGAACCGACACCCAAAACCGTGCAGCAGATTGCCGATGCGGACGCCTTCATTTACATTGGCCACGGGATGGAACCGTTCGCCGAAAAACTGCAGGAAACATTACAAAATGAGCACGTCCGATTTCTCGTTGCCACAAACGGCATCGAATTGCTTGAATCGAACCATGAACAGGAGCATGCGCATGGCGAAGGGCACAAAGATGAACACGGAGAGGGACATGAGGAAGAACATGGCCATGAACACGGAGACAAAGATCCTCACGTATGGCTTGACCCCATCCGATCCATTTCGATCTCCGAGAACATCCGCGATTTGCTGATGGAACTGAAACCTGAAAAAAAAGACCTGTTTATGCAAAACTTTGAAACGTTAAAGATGAAACTCGAGCGCCTTGACGGGCAATTCCGTTCAACAGTGGAGAAAGCTCCCAGAAAAGAGATACTCGTTTCCCATCAAGCTTACGGATATTGGGAAGATCGCTACGGAATCAAACAGCTGAGCGTTTCCGGGCTTTCTCCGAGCAACGAACCATCGCAAAAAGAGCTGACTCAGCTCATCCAGACAGCCAAACAGCATCACATCCGCTATGTCATTTTCGAACAAAATGTTCATCCCAAAACGGCGGAAGTGATTCAGAACGAAATCGGCGCCAAGCCGCTCCGTCTGCATAACTTGGAATCGCTGACCGATGAAGATCGAAAAGCCCACAAAGATTACTTTGCTCTTATGGCCGAGAATCTCCGCGTGCTGCAAAAAGCTCTTTATTGAAATACAACCGCCTGCCTCTTTCGATTCGTGGGCTTTCTCATTCTGGCGTTTGTTTATGCACGATAAGCGCTATGTACGGCCAAAACAACAAGGAAAAAGGTGTCCCCAACACGCGTGGGACACCTTCCTTTATGACGTGCGATCTTCTGCCCTGCAGAAAGAAAAGCACCCTTTTCCTCACCCATCACTCTCACTATTGCAGCGAGCGGACATAGGCCGCAATGGCCGCAATTTCTCCCGGCGTCAATGTTTGCATTTCTTTCGTCCGATGGCGCCGGATTGCTTCCTCGATCGTTTTCGCGCTGCCGTCATGCAAATACGGGGCTGTCGCCCATACGCCGCGCAGCGTCGGCGTATCCCACTGTTTGGGCGTCCGCGGGTTTGTGAACCGGGCGCGGGCGTCGCCTTTGGAGGCGCGGTCCTTCGGATTGGCCGTGCCGATATCGTGCAAGTAGGCGGTATTGGCAGTCGTCAATTTCCCGTCCGGCCCGACCGCCTTGACGCTGTCAGTGAAATACTCGCCCCCATGGCAGCTTAAGCAATTCCCTTTCCCGTTAAACAGGCGCTCCCCTTCCTTCGCTTCCGCCGTCAAGCTGCCGTCCGCCTTTCGATACGGGCTTTTCGGCACGGGGAACGAACGCGGGTCGTTCAAGTAGGCGAGAATGGCGTCAAACATATGCTGGACGTTCGGCGGCAGCGGCTTGGACGGGTCGATCGCCGTCATGCCGCCCATCTCGCCTTGCACCGTATGAATGTAGTCGGTAAAATCGTCGCGCGAACCATCCCACATAAACAGCCCGGTTTTCGTCGTCAAAATATTGCTCGGCACGTTGCGCGGCCCTTTCGCCGTCATGAGCGTCAAGCCGTTGATGTCGCCGTCGCTATGGCACGAAGCGCAGCTCATCCAATTGTTTCCTGTAATGTTGATGGCAAACTCGTCGCTGTTGGCGCTGTAAAAGATCGTTTTTCCTTCACGCACGAGCGGGGAGAGCGAATCTTTCGCAATGAGGCGGATCGTGCCGCTCTCCTGCTTCGCTTTCGCATATGGGCTTTTTCCTCCGGTTTTGATCACGGCCAAATCATGGCTCATGGCGTTGTGGACGTAAAGCGTCTTCCCATCCGGCGAAATCGCGATCCCGCGCGGATTGTTGCCTTGGATGCGTCGCAAAATTTGCGTCGCCTTGCCGCCGCGGCGCAAGTCAAAGACGACGAGATCCTCGCTTCCAGACATGACCGCGTACGCTTTGCCGCCGTCCGGGGAAAACGCCACATCGTACGGATTGGAGACGATGATCGTCTCGTTATGAACATCAGTGACATTGATCGCGGCAAACAGCTCTTTCCGCTCGTCCGGCAACTCAACGTCGTTCGTCACATCAATGACCGAGATGGCCGGAAACACCGTTTCCTCAAATTGGATCGGCGTATCGATGTTCGTCAATAAGTGCGGAATATACGCTTTTTTGCCGTCCGGGGCGATGACGATTTGCTCAAGCGTGTTCGGAATGCCTTGGCTCTTTTTTCGATCGGCTTTATCCGGCGACGGGGCGAGGGCGATTTCCTTGACCGCCCGCCGTTTCTTTGTGTCAATCACGGTGACTTTAGCCGCCAAATATTGCGTCACGTACAGCTTCCTTCCGTCCGCTGTCAGCGCCAGCGCCCGCGGCCGATCGCCCACTTGGATGTCTTTGATCCGCTTCCCACTCTCAGCGTCAAACACCGAGACCGTGCCCGAGCGGTAGTTGGCGACATATACTTCCTCCCCATCTGGACTGGTGACGATGCCGAACGGCTCGATCCCCGTTTTCCAACGGTCAACGACTGTCCGCTTGTCAAGCGATACGACGTCCACTTCATCATCGTACATGCAGGAAACATACAGCGTCCGTCCATCCGGGCTGAGCGCCAGCTGGCGCGGTTCGCGGCCGACGGGAATTTCCGCTTCCTTCGTTTTGGTTTTCGCGTTGATGATTGTCACTGTATCCACATCGATGTTGGCGGTGTAGACATAGCGCCCGTCGCTGCTTACGGCGATGTTGTCGCCGTGCGCCGGGGCGTGTCTGACCACTTTCGGCTGCTCATGCCATGCCTTTTCGTCCTGACAGCCGGCCAACAGCGCGGCGATCGCCGCGGCGAACCACCATTTTCGCATTTCAATATTCCCCCGTTTTTTCACGAAAATGATAACCATCCTCAATTTTACAAAGAAAAGCAGCGAATCTCAGTCGTATTCGCCGCTTTCTTTCTGTTATTTGTTGCCGGATCCAACATTGACCTTGACCGTCCGCAACACCGGCGCCACGCCGTATGGGCCGCCGGCCGCCTGCACTTGCGGCACATGGTCGCGGTCAGTGTTGCCCAATTTTTTCCCTTTGATGTAGACATCTCCCGTATCCCAAAACTCACTTGCCTGCATCCCTTCCTGAAGCGTCGGGCCATCGACGATTCGGTCGTAAAAGTCGACGTAGCGGGAGATGATCGTTTCGCGGTCAAGGGATTTCGCCGTCTCATCCGCTTGGTCGTTGTTCAAGTTTTGCAGCGCCACGCGGAACACCCCCGACAACGCGCCGGCGAGCCACGGGGTGTACTTATCCTCTGTTTCTCCCGTATGGTACACGTGCCATTTTTGATCCCAAAAATGGCGGTCCATCGCCTCATAAACAAGGCGCGCCGCATCGCGGTACGCTTCGTCTTTCGTCGCCAAAAACGCCGCCGTCAGCCCGCGGATCGCACCAAGCTGGGCAAGAAGCGTCGGCTCGTCTTGATCCGGCCCTTGGCCGATCGTATAGCCGTTTTCGACAAGCCCGTCTTTTCGCATCAAGTTGTGCATGATAAAATCCGCTTGCCGACGGATGAGCTCAAGCGCCCGCTTTCCTTCCGGCGTGCCAAGCCCTTTGGCGCTCTCTCCGCTCGCATAGCCGACCGGCATCCCGTCAATCGCCCGTTCGAAGATGCGGAGCGCTTCCATTGTATAGCCGGCTTGGAACGTATCGACCCGATTTCCTTGCGTTCGCCCGTCATGTTCGGTCACAAACGCGCCCGCTTTTTCATTGAAATGCATGGCATCGATGTTGCGAAACACTTGCAGCAGCACGTCGCGGTTGACGGAATACGGGTCGTCGGCCACGCGGTCGTTGGCTGGATCGGCATCCACATTTTCTTTTGCCGCTTTCGGGAACGGTTTTCCGTCAAACACGGCCAAAAACGCGGGGTTTTGGTTTTTGTTTTCCGGCCGCTGGTCGGTCATGCCGAAAAACTCCGCCGCCGGCCATAGCATGAGCCATTGATCCTCAAGCAAGCTGCGGGGATCTTTGACGACCAACTTCGCCGCATCCGGCGCCAGCTCGCTTCCCCCTTCAGCCACTTCCACCGCGTGCGGCAAATAGACGAATCCCCCGCTTGGGTTGTAGCGACTACCGGCTGCCTTCGTCAACGCCTGTTGCTTCGCATCATAAAATAAATGGTCACGGATAAAAGCCAGCTTGTTCCATATTTGTTCCGTCAAAATCATCCCTTGCATCCCGTCGGCGGAACTGACGCCAAGAGCGACGTTCCCGCTTTGATCGTCGTTTGGCGTTTTCGCCTCCACCTCTTCATCGCTGTCTTTTTGATGAAAATTCCCCAAAAAGTCGCCGGCCCAAAGCGCTTGCTTCAAAAAGACACCGCCGTAAGCCGATGGCGTGAGCACTTTGTCCATTTTTCCGCGATCCCAGCGAAGCGATTGGAAATCGACTTGATAGACGGGAACGTATGTACCGTCGTCATTTTCCGCGTACACGTCCGTGTCAACCTTTTGCGCATAATGCGGATCGCCGCCGGCGTACTCGATGAAGGTCGGGAACATGTTGCGGAAAATTTCCTCGCGCGGATAGCCGACGCTGTCCGCAAGCTCATAAAAACGGTCGGCGAGTGCTTCATCGGCTGGCTTATGCTGCTGTTCGGCCCGTTGCTTGGCGATCGGGCCGTTGATGAGATGGAGCCCGAGCCCTGACTTTTCCGTCACCTCATACATGGCTTCCTCGGAATACTCGTATGACTCGATGCCGGCCGTATAGTCAAATTTCGTCGGCTCATCCGGCTTTCTCGCGTCAAGGGTGTCCAAATCAAGCCCGAGCCCTTCAGCGAGCGGTTCGCCCGAAAGTTCAAATTCCGAGTAGGCAAACATATTGCCGGCCGTATCAAAATGATCGTCCGCCACCGGCACGTGCAGGCGCGGCGCTTCCGCTGAACGGCCGTTCTCTTTCTCCCCGACGGCGGAACAGCCGGACGCCAAAAGCAGCGAGGCCGCCGCCGACGTGGCCATGACTTTCCAAGGCATGCGTTTCATAACTTGCTCCCCCATTTTATTTAAAAATAACGATTTTCATTTTCAATCTATTTCATTATACGCCGGCGATTCCCTTCATTCAAAGCCGGAATCCGTTCCATCACATTCCGCCCGAGAAAGACGCTTTTCATGCCTCTTCTCCTTCCCTTAAGCCGGAATCCACTCAATGCGGCGTCCGCCCGTCCATAAAAAGCAGCATTCCAGTTCGTTCGGACAACGTCCGATTGTTTTGCGGCATAAGGACGACGCCGTTTCTTTGCATCGCCGAATGGCTTCCTCTTCCTCACACCACAGCAGCACACGAACCCGGTCGCGGTAAACGATGTACAACTCCCGATCCGCTTCTTCGCCCAATCCGCCGTCCGCCAGCAGCAGCGGCTTGCATGCCGCCTCTTCCATCGAACCGAAAAACTGCAGCAAATGATCCGTCACCTTGGCCAACACAAGTCCGTAATGCAACGGCGTCGGAAACATCGACAAAGGAAGGAGCGAACGGTGCTGATCAATCAACCGGAGCAAGCAAAGCGGCGACCGCAGCGAAGGGGCGGTGTCGCAATACGCTTGAATGACGCGGCGAAGAAACCGGCGCAACGCATACGGCCAGACATCCAACGTCTCGTGATGGATAGACACCATGGCTCGCCTCCTGTTTGTTCATGCATGTTTTCCCAGCTGCTCCAACACGGCGTTTATCGAGCTCCATGACCGTTTCGCAAAATAAATAGGCTTGTCTTTGCTTTTCGCCTTCTCTTTCACTTTCTTCGCCAAATTATGGTTCACGTAATCGATCATGACCAATATGGCGTCGACATGCTCCGGAATGTCGCGTTTCACCATATTCACTTTTCGTCCATTGAGATGAATGATTTCCCGGAATCCGGAACGCTCCAATTTATCGGTAATATGGCCTAAATGATCGGCTCCGACAACAAGCAGTGATGCCATCACGAAAACCTCCTTTGCTCGCTTCTTTCTTTTTTATTTTAATTGAGAATGATTTTCTATGTCAATTATAACAAGAGATATTTTCATCATTTTTTTGGACGATGAGCCCCCGCTTCAACGATGGTAAAGAAGGAAACGCCATTTCTGCACGAAATCCTTCTTTTATATTTGGGGAGGCGTGGGAGAACAACCATGATGGAAGCTGTCGATTGCCCCTGCTTCCGTTGATCCCAAGCGGGAGTCTTCTCGATTAGAGATGGATAAAATGCCTGCAAATGCGTCAAACTATAGACGCGGGCGATTTCATCACGACAAGGGGGATGACCATGGCGAAAGATGTTCTTTGCGAAGTGCGCAACTGCCATTATTGGGCGGAAGGGAACCGTTGCAGCGCGGAGTCCATTTATGTGGTCAGCCATGCCGGAAACATGGCGTCTGATTCGTCGGAAACGGACTGCAAAACGTTTACTCCTTCCAATGAAGCGTAACGATTCAGCAAATAAAGCGCTGCCCGGTGTTGCGGGCGGCGCTTGCATCGTTAGAGGGGGATGACGGTGGACAAGCGCGCCAGTCTCATTCAAGCGTTCCAAAAGGAAATGAAGCGGACTCGCCCGATGGCGTCCCCACGTTGCATCGACTCGTTCGCCAATTTGTGGGAGTACGAATTCGGTTCGTTCGAGACGCTGCCGCCGGATTTGAAACGGCTTGTCGCTTATCGAGCGGCTGAGATCGGATGGACGGATGATGACGTGTAAGGCGGGCAAACAGACGAAGCAAGCGCCCTGCTTAAAGACGGGACGCTCGCTTTTCTGCTTCCGGAATCAACGTTTTCAATTCGCGGCGCAATAGTTTTTGCGCCGCATTGCGCGGCAGCGCGTCGACGAAATAAATGCGCGCCGGCACTTTGTATTTGGCGAGCCGCTCGCGGCAAAACTGCTTCAGCCCATGCTCATCAGCCGCAGCGCCTTTTTTCAGCACTACAAAGGCACACGGCACTTGCCCCCATGTGTCATCGTCGATGCCGGTCACGCCGGCTTCTTCGACATCGGGGTGCGACAGCAGCACCGCTTCGATTTCGGCCGGATAGACGTTTTCCCCGCCGGAAATAATGAGATCGGAGCGGCGGTCGAGCACGTACAAAAACCCGTCTTCGTCGACATAGCCGATATCCCCGGTGTAAAACCAGCCGCCGCGGATCGCCCGTTCCGTCTCCTCGGGGCGGTGCAAGTATCCTTTCGTCACGTTCGGTCCTTTGACGACAATTTCCCCAGCTTCATACGGCGCAGCTTGTTTTCCGTCTTGCATAATGCATAGCTCGGCCGGAAAGAGCGGCTTGCCGGCGGAGCCGAGTTTCGTCAGGCTGTATTCGGGCGCCAGCGTCACAATTTGCGATGACGTCTCCGTCATCCCGTACGTCTGGTACACCGGAATGCCTTTTTCCTTGCACGTCTCAAGCAGTGGGCGCGGCGCCGGCCCGCCGCCAAGCAGCATGCAGCGAAACGTATCAGGATAGCGCGCTTCCCCAAGCTCCGCCACCATCCGTTGCAGCATGGCGGCTACCACCGACATGATCGTCACCGTTCCGTTCATAATCAAGGCGTTCGCTTCCTTTGGGTCAAATGACGGCTGAATGTACATCGGCATGCCGTAAATGACACTGCGCATGGCGATCGACAGGCCGCTGATGTGAAACAGCGGCACGGCCGCAAGCCAGCAGTCGCCTTCGTGCAACCCGAGATTGAGCGCCGAGCCGACCGCGCTCCACCAGTGGTTGCCGTACGTTTGCAGCACGCCTTTCGGGGTGCCGGTCGTTCCGGATGTGTACATAATCGTCGCCGTCTCGTCCAACTCGAGCGTTTCCTTGAGCAGAACGTCCACTTCCGAAAGCGCGGCGAGCGCGCTCGTCGTCATCACCCGCCCGTCGCCGCCAAGGCGCCCGGCCAGTTCCTCATCGGCAATGACAAGGCGCGCGCCGCTGTCATCGAGCTGCCAGCCGAGCTCATAAGACGTGAGACGCACGTTTTGCAGCAAGGCGCGCGCGCCGAGCAAAAACAAGGCGTGGACGATCTCGATCATTTCAATGCGGTTTTTCATCAAAATGGCGACGATGTCGCCTTCCCGAACGCCCGCTGCAGCGAGGCGGCGCGCCCATGACGCCGACGCTTCGTACAGTTCGGCAAACGTTTTCGCCCGCTCTCGATCACGAACAGCCGTCCGCTCCGGGGTTAAAAACGCCCGCTGCTTCAGCCAGTTTGGCATTGTGGTCATGCGTTCTCCTCCTTTCGGCCGTTTGGCGTGCCGGCCCATCGCACAAGGCGCCGCCGCTCCCGCCAAAAAACACCCGCCGCTGTGGAAACGTCCTGTTCCGGGGGCGAGGTTGTTCCTTCCTTATGTGCCCCGCTGGCAGCGAGATGCGAAAAAGCAGCTTGATGCGGCATCAAGCTGCTTGGTCCGTTCTCACGGGAAACGCGGGAACTGGCCGAAGTCCGGCTTCCGTTTTTCCTTGAACGCCCGCATTCCTTCTTTCGCCTCTTCCGTCGTATAGAATAGAAGCGTCGCATCGCCCGCAAGCTGCTGAATGCCGGCCAGGCCGTCGGAATCGGCGTTGAACGCCGCTTTTAAGAAGCGAATGGCGGTCGGGCTTTTCTCCAAAATTTCTTGCGCCCATTTGACCGTTTCTTCTTCCAGCTGCTCGAGCGGCACGACTTTGTTCACAAGCCCCATCTCGAGCGCTTCTTGGGCGTTGTACTGGCGGCACAAATACCAAATTTCCCGCGCTTTTTTATGGCCGACGATGCGCGCCAAATAGCCGGCCCCATAACCGCCGTCAAAACTGCCGACCTTTGGCCCCGTTTGGCCGAAAATCGCGTTGTCGGCCGCAATCGTCAAGTCGCAGACGACGTGGAGCACATGGCCTCCGCCGATGGCATAGCCGGCGACCATCGCGATGACCGGTTTCGGAATGACGCGAATGAGCCGTTGCAAATCGAGCACATTGAGGCGCGGAATTTCGTCCTCGCCGACATATCCTCCATGGCCGCGCACTTTTTGGTCGCCGCCCGAGCAGAATGCTTTTCCGCCCGCGCCGGTCAAAATGATGACGCCGATATTCGAATCGTCGCGCGCTTTTGTGAACGCGTCGATCATCTCATTCACCGTTTTCGGCCGAAACGCGTTATGTACTTCCGGACGGTTGATCGTAATTTTGGCGATGCCGTTGTACGTTTCGTAAATAATGTCCTCATAGTCGTACTGCTTCACCCATTCAAACGGCATTTACACTTCCCCCTTTGTCATGAATTCACTTACTATTGTAGCAAAAACACCGGGCTGTTCCACGTGAATTGCATGTCCGGCTCCCGGAACACAGACGAACCTGCTGTCGGGCAGCCGCTCATGCATGCGGGCGGCGATGCGGCAAAACTTTTCATCACGCTCCCCGCAAACAAGAAGCACGGGCATGTCAAGTTCCCTAAGCCGCTCCCACCAAGACGGCTGCACGCCGGTTCCCATCCCGCGCAAGCTGTTGGCAAGCCCTTCAGCCGTATGGCGAAGCCGCTCACGGCGGACCGCCGCCCTTACAGACGCCGGAAGCGCCTGTTGCGTGAAAAAAAGCGGAAGACGCTCCCAATGGTCGACGAACGCACGCACCCCTTCCTGCTCGATCCGCTGCGCAAGCGCCTCATCCGCCTCTCGCCGGGCGCGCCGCTCCGCATCCGTCTGCAGCCCCGGCGAACTGCTCTCCAGCACAAGGCGGCGGACGCGGTGCGGATGCAACATGGCGAAAGTCAACGCCAGCCGCCCGCCCATCGAGTAGCCGACCACGTTCGCTTTCTCGACGCCAAGCTTATCAAGCAACGCCGCCAAGTCGTCGGCGGCGCGTTCGATCCGATACCGCCGGGCGTCCTTTGGCGCTTCCGTCCGCCCATGCCCAAGCAAGTCCGCCGCAATCAGGCGGAACCTCCGCCAAAACGGGTGGAGCGGCCGCCATGTGTCCGCGCTGCCGGTAAACCCGTGCAACAATAAAAGCGGCTCCCCTTCGCCATATTGTTCCACATGGTAACGAACCCCATTCAGCTCCACATCAAACCATTCCTTTATGTTCGAGAAATTTCGCGATTTCCTGGGAAACACGTTCCCACAAAAAACGATGCATTTGGACATTTTCCGCGCGCGACGTGCGCACTTCGACAACATGAAGCCCGCCTGCTTCAAACGATTCCGCCACTTGACGGCGAAATTCGTCCCACGTACGCGGCGTTGCGTGCCGTCCGCCGTACATCCCAACGGCATCGGAAAACGACAAACCGGTCGGCGTGCCAAACAGCGTTTCAAACGGCCCTTCATGACGCGCCTGCGGCAAAAAGGAGAAAATGCCGCCGCCGTTGTTGTTCAACAGCACAATCGTCGCCTGCAATCCGTGCATTTTCGCTGCCAGCAGCCCGTTCAAATCGTGGTAAAACGACAAATCGCCGATCACGAGCGCAAGCGGCCCCGCGGCGGCGCCGGCCCCCAAGGCGCTCGAGACGACGCCGTCAATGCCGTTGGCGCCGCGGTTGGCAAGCACGCGGAGCGGCTTGTCCGTCGACCAGAAAAACGTATCGGCGTCGCGGATTGGCATGCTGTTGCCGATATACAGCAACGCGTCCGGCGGCAACAATTCGGCAAGCTCGACGAACACCTTCCCTTCAAACCATTCGGTTTCTGGCAAGTGCTGCCGCAACACGGTGCGGGCGATGTCGTTCATTTCCCGCCATGCCGCCGACCAGGGGCTTGAGGCCGCTTTCGGTTCGGCCACACGCAACAGCTGCCGGCACAACGCTGTTTCGTCGCTTTGCACCATGCAGGCGGCCGACAGCGTCGGGTCGCGCCAGCCGCCGTCATCGACGACGATTTGGCGGATCGAGCGATGCCGCTTCAGCCATAACAACAGCGGCTTGGACACCGGCATGGCGCCGAAGCGGAGCACGACATCGGGCACAAGCTTGGACGCGATTGCCTCGTCTTTTAAAATCGCGTCATAGCTGTCAATGACATACGTTTTGTCGTGCGCGCCGGCGCGCAACTGCGACAGCGGATCGGCGAGAATCGGAACATCGAGCGCCCGCGCGAGCGCGGTGACCGCCTCGGCGAAACCGGGCCGGTCGAGCGGCCCGCAGATGATCAGCCCGCGTTGAGCCGCGGCGAGCTCTTTATACAGGCCGGCCGCGCTTTCATCAGAAACCGTCGGCTGGCCGTTCACCACACGCGGCACCCCTTTAAGCGCCTGCACGCGCTCCCAGACGCCATCGTCAATTTCCGGAACAAGCGGCTCGCGGAACGGCAAATTGACATGCACCGGACCGGCCGGCGCAGCAGCGGCCGCTCCAACAGCCCTTGCCGCCATCGCCTGCGCATAGCGAAGCATCCCTTCCGCTTCTTCCGGCAGCGCCAAATCGACAAACCATTTTGCATAGCGGCCGTATAAATGAAGCTGATCGATCGCCTGCGGCGCGCCGACATCGCGCAGTTCATGCGGCCGGTCCGCCGTCAGCACGACGAGCGGCACGCGCGAATAGTGGGCTTCGACGAGCGCCGGCAAGTAATTGGCCGCCGCCGTGCCCGAGGTGCACACCAATGCGACCGGCCGCCGCTTCGCTTTCGCCATGCCAAGGGCGAAAAAGGCGGCTGACCGCTCGTCAATGTGCATCGAAAAGCGGAGGGCGGGGTTCCCGGCGATCGCCATCGCCAGCGGCGTTGAGCGCGATCCGGGGCTGATGACCGCCTCCGCCACCCCGGCTTGCACAAGCCCATCGACGAAAGCGGCTACATACAACGACAACGCCTCAGTCATGGTGCATCACTCCTAACGCCGATAACATCGGCGCCATTTTCACGTTCGTCTCCTCGTACTCGCTTTGCGGATCGGAGTCGGCGACGATGCCGCAGCCAGCAAACAAGAACGCTTGACTGCCAGCAAGCAAAGCCGACCGAATGGCGACCGCCCATTCCCCGTCACCATAAGCGTCCACCCAGCCGATCGGAGCGGCGTACCACCCGCGCTCGAGCGGCTCGAGGGCGCGAATCGTTTCCATCGCTCGTTCGCGCGGCGTCCCGCCGAGCGCCGGCGTCGGATGCATCCGTTCCACCAGACGCAACACGGACGGCTCCCGGCAGCCGCGGCCGACAACCGGCGTGCATAAGTGCTGAATATGAGGAAGCTTGAGAAGCTGCGGCCCGTCCGGCATCTCGACCGCCTCGCACACCTCGGCGAACAAGCGGCTGATCATGCGCACCACAAATTGATGTTCTTGGCGGTTTTTCCGGTCGGAAAGCAGCCAGGCGCCGAGCCGTTCGTCTTCTTCGACCGTCGCCCCGCGGCGCGCCGATCCCGCCAGGCAAATCGAACGGCACGTCTCCCCCTCTTTTTGGACGAGCTGCTCCGGCGATGCCCCGATTAAACAGCGGCCGTCTTGTTCAAAGGCAAACAAGTAGGCAAACGGCTGCTGCTCGCGAAGCCGGGCCAATACGGAGCCAGCATCGATCGTTCCGGCAAATGTCAACTGCCGGGCGCGGGCGAGCACGACTTTGTCAAGCGCCCCGGCGCGAATCGAAGCGATCGCCTGTCGGACCGCCTCCATCCACCGTCCGCTGTCTGCTTCCCGAGCCGCGACGAGCGCGGGAAGGGGGGCCGGAAGCGGCGGTGCAGCGATTCGCCCAAGCAGCCGGCCGACCTGCTCGATTTCCCGCCCCCCACCGCCGGCAGGCAGCGTGACGGTCAGCTTCGCCTGCCCGTTCCGCATCGAAAGAAGCACAGCCGGCGCGATCAGTTTTCCGGCTGAAAACCCGCGCCATACGTCCGTCGGCGTCCGGTGCGGATCAAAGGAAAACCCGCCGAACAGCAGCGGCGGCGCATCCGTGTCGCCATGCCGCTCGATTTGGCTGGCCCACTGCCGGCGGCGCGCATCGACCTCGCGAAACCGCCCGTCCTTTTCCCCCGTCTCAATTGCATGCACCGAGCCGAGGCCGACCAAGATGGTGCCGTCGCTTCGGTCCGACCAAAAAAACCGTTCGCGGAATCCGCAAGACGGCCCTTGCATAAAAAAAGAAACCGGATCGACGCCTTCCAACGATTCCGTCCAGCTGACAAACGGCCGCGCCGCCCGCACCACCAATTCGTGCAGTTGTTGTTGGAGTGTATGTTGAAATCCAATCGCCACGATCCTCACGCTTTCTTTCGTAAAATTCCCTCTCCATCCCCTACTTCCCATTATCCATTATATATAATAGGAAATCATTTATCTATCAGAAAGGGTTGACACGCCTAAAACCTTTTCCTACACTTATTTTGCGCGGAAACCGATCATATTTTCAAGGAATATAAGGGGAATGGATATGCAACCAGTCACACATATCGGCCACCGACCGCCGGCTCGCCGCGACTGGCGCGTCTTTTGGCGGCTGACGCGTCCGCATACGCTGACAGCGGCGTTTGTGCCAGTCTGCGTCGGCACGGTGCTGGCGATGGGAGAAACGTCTGTCAATTGGCTGTTGTTTGTCGCCATGATGGCCGCCTCGTTGTTGATTCAGGCGGCGACGAATATGTTTAACGAATATTACGATTACAAGCGCGGCCTTGACTCGCCGGAATCGGTCGGCATCGGCGGCGCCATCGTCCGTGACGGCCTGAAGCCGAAAACGGTGCTGGCGTTGGCGTTTGCCTGCTTTGGGGCAGCGATGCTCATCGGCGTCTACATTTGCGCGCAAAGCAGTTGGTGGCTCGCGCTTGTCGGAACGGTCTGCATGGCGGCCGGCTACTTTTACACCGGCGGTCCTGTTCCGATCGCCTATACACCGTTTGGCGAACTCGCCGCCGGATTTTTCATGGGCTTTATGATCATTTTAATTTCCTTTTTCATCCAAACAGGCGGCGTGAGCAAAGAAGCGGTGCTCGTGGCGATCCCGGTCGCCATTTTCATCGGCGCCATTTTGCTGGCCAACAACATTCGCGACTTGGACGGCGACCGCGAAAAAGGACGAAAAACGCTCGCCATTTTAATCGGCCGCGACTGGGCGATCCGCGTGCTTGCCATGATGTTTGCCGCCGCGTTTCTTTGGACGGTGGCGCTTGTGCTGTTGGGCATCGTGCCGTTTTGGGCGATGCTCGTCTTGCTGAGCGCGCCAAAAGCAGCGGCCGCGGCGCGCGGATTCATCGGTAAAACGAAACCGGCGGAGATGATGCCGGCGATGAAGGCCACAGCGCAAACGAATACACAATTTGGCTTTTTGCTCGCCATCGGCTTGCTTGTCGGCCAATGGCTGTAAACACGGTCGAAACGGCCGTGTTTTTTTTTTTGATTTTCGCCCATACTACACCATATAGATAGGCTCCCGCGGCGAAACCATTCGCCGCCAACGGAAGGATGAAACGATCCCTGTGTTTGAAAGGCTCCAGACATTTTCAAGTTTGAATCCATGCAAGACAGACGCTGCAAGGAAGGGGTTGCAACCGATGTTGACGAACGAACAACTCGCCGCCTTCCGCTCCACATTGCTTGAGATGAAGCGGGACATTGAAGACCGGCTGAATCAAAACGACCATTTCGGCATGACGCGCAGCCACGCCCACGATGCGGTCGGCGAGCTGGCAAGCTACGACAACCATCCCGCCGATGAGGCGACTGAACTGTATGAGCGGGAAAAAGATTTGGCGTTGGACGACCATACAGAGCGCGAATTCCGCGAGATCGAGCGGGCGCTGAAAGCCATCGATGACGGCACGTACGGGATTTGCCGCACATGCGGCCAGCCGATTCCGTACGAGCGGCTTGAGGCGTTGCCGACAACGCTTTATTGCCGGGAGCACAGCCCGGACCAAATCGTCTCGCAAAAGCGGCCACTCGAAGAAGGGGTACTCATGCCGCCGTTTGGCAAATTCGATTTTGACGACCGCGACGAATCGGTCGCCTATGACGCCGAAGACGCTTGGCAGGAAGTCGCCCGCTACGGTTCATCGGACACGCCGTCCGACCTTGGCAAAAATGTTGATTATTACGGAGAAGTATACGCCGAATCGGAGGAGCACGTCGGCTATGTCGAGGATTTGGAAAATTTCGCTGCTGTCGATTTGTACGGGCGAAATGTCAAAGTGTATCCGACGCGGGAGCACGAATGGCTCGAAAACATATTGGATGACGAAGGCATCATGTCAAACATCGGCGACTTGCCGGCGTATGAAAAAGACCCGTATACGGTGAACGAAAGCTATCGCCGCTACGATGAGCGCCCGACCCAGCAAAACTTCGGGGAACCCAATCCGTAGACAAAGGGCCTCCGTGCGATGACCTCTTGAAGTGGGGAATGCGGCCAGGCGGCCGGTTCAGTTTGACGCGCTCCAAAGGCCGACTTCCAACGTGGGACGCACGCCTTGCCATGGTCCGCTGACAACAAGCGCCTCATGTTCCAATGGCGGGAAACTCGCCAACGGGCCAGTCTGTTTTCAAACGAGCACGGGTTCTCGCGCCGCCTTCCAAACGATGGGCACATGGTTGCCCGTGCTTGTTTGAAACGGAGGAGGGGCGGATTCCGTAGTACATAACGGAATGTTGCAAAAACCTTTGGATGGAGGAGAAACGATGAATGCCCATGAGATCGATTACCGGCTGTACGGCGATGACATGCAGTTTGTCGAGATCGAACTCGATCCACGCGAAAGCGTCATTGCGGAAGCGGGCGCCATGATGATGATGGAAGACGACATCGCGATGGAAACGGTCTTTGGCGACGGCTCCTCAGCCGGAAAAGGACTGCTCGGCCGCCTCGTCGGCGCCGGGAAACGGCTGCTCACCGGGGAAAGTCTGTTCATGACCGTGTTTACAAATCAAGGCAGCGGCAAGCGCCGCGTCGCCTTTGCCGCTCCGTATCCGGGAAAAATCATTCCGGTCGACTTGAGCGAACTGGGCGAGAAACTCATCTGCCAAAAAGACTCGTTTTTATGCGCCGCCAAAGGGGTTTCCGTCGGCATTGAGTTTCAACGCAAGCTCGGGGCCGGCTTTTTCGGCGGGGAAGGGTTTATTATGCAAAAGCTGGAAGGAGACGGCCTCGCCTTTTTGCACGCGGGCGGGACGATCCAACGCCGCGAACTGCAACCGGGGGAAAAGCTGCGCATTGACACCGGTTGCCTTGTCGCCATGACGAAGGACGTCGACTACGATATTGAATACGTCGGCAACATCAAAACCGCCTTTTTCGGCGGGGAAGGGTTGTTTTTGGCGACCGTCACCGGCCCCGGGGCGGTGTGGGTGCAGTCGCTCCCGTTCAGCCGGCTCGCTGACCGCGTGCTTGCCGCCGCTCCGAGCGCCGGCGGACGGTCGGTCGGCGAAGGCAGCATCCTTGGCAGCATCGGCGATTGGCTAGACGGCGACGATTGAAACAAAATCAGGCGTTCAAACCGAACGCCGGCCGGTTCCGCCAACGCGAAACGGGGCGTTCCAACAGGGCGGCCCCGTTCCGTTTATGCCGTTGCCGCCGCAGTCCGGCAACAGCCATACATCCGACCTCTTTCCGCTGCAAGCCGTCGCTCCTTGGCCGCTGTTTTGCCTCCGCACAGGAAACCGTCCCAAGCCCGGCGTTTGGAAACGGCGGAATCGATCGTTCAGACCGGCTCAGACGGAAAAGGTTCATCATGCCAAAGACAAGTTCGTGATGGCGAGCGGCTGGTCGTTTGCGCCTCTGAGATGATTCGAAGCGGCCGCGCTCGTCTTTAGGGGCGCCTGTTTCCCGCCGGGCTTTACATCGACGGCGAAATGCCCCAAATCTCAGCCGCGTATTCCGCGACGGTCCGATCGCTGGCAAAGTAGCCGGAGTGGGCGATGTTGACGGCGCTCATCCGCCCCAGCCCGCCGTTGCCAAGCCCGGCGTCCGCCTTACATTCCTCGACATCTTCGAGGCGAATGCCGAGCTCGCGCAATCCTTCCTCGACGACCGAACGGACGCCGAGGTTTAACAAATTGTTGCCGAGCAGGCGACCCAACAAAAACTCAATCGACAAATAATACACTTGTTTCCACCGTTGCGCCCGGTAGCGTTCATTCGTCGTGATCCAATGGCGGCTGATATGTTCGCGCACCATCTGGCCGAGAACGTGATAATGATCGCGCGCCGTCGATTCGGCAAACGGTTTGCCGCACAGCGCCTCGACCCGCACCACAAACGCCCGTTTGAACGTTTCTTTAGGTTGATCAGCCGCTCCTTTCAACACCACGCCCGGTTCGACCTTGGCGTCTTTATCGATAATGACGCCATCGAGGACGCAGCCGTCGCCGATTTGGCACTTTTGCATATAATGCTGTTTTTCACGACCGCTCCTTTGCCGATACGGACGCCTTGAAACAGCAATGAACGCTTGACCGTCCCTTCGACGACGCACCCTTCATTGACGAGTGAGTTCGCCACTTCCGCCTCCTGGGAAATGTATTGCGGCGGCTGATTCGGATTGACGGAATAAATGCGCCATGAGCGGTCGAACAAGTCGAGCTCGTTGTCCTCATCCAACAAGTCCATGTTCGCTTCCCACAAGCTTTTCACCGTGCCAACATCTTTCCAGTAGCCTTGGAACGGGTAGGCAAACAACCGCTTGCGTTCGCGAAACAAAAGCGGGATGATGTCTTTGCCGAAATCGTGCGACGAATGCGGGTCATCGTTGTCGATTTTCAAGTATTCTTTCAACAGCGGCCAATTGAAAATGTAAATGCCCATCGACGCCAAATTGCTCTTTGGCTCCGCCGGTTTTTCGGCAAACTCGACAATTTGCATCTCGTCATTCGTATTCATAATGCCAAACCGGCTCGCTTCTTCCCATGGCACTTCAATAACGGAAATCGTCACATGGCCTGTTTGGTGATATGGTAGTCGAGCATCTGCCGATAGTCCATTTTGTAAATGTGGTCGCCGGACAGCACGAGCACGTAGTCCGGGTCGTACTGTTCAATATAATTCACCCGTGGTGCTAGATAAACTCAAACAAGCATAAAAATAGCCCTTGCATGAGGATCCCCTTAAAATGAAAGTGCAACCAACCATTAAAAAGGAGGATCCCTATGCAAGAGCACTTTCATTTTACTACAGATCGAGCCAAGATTCAAAAGCAATATGCCGCCATTTTCGTTTTTGTTTCTGCTCAACTTTCATGCATTCAGGTGCATCTTCATCGTCGAAATCGCCATTTGGTCAAGCAAGAGGACGCTGTCATCATCGCCATTCATCTTTTAGGAAAGCTGCTCGGTTTTACTTCACGGGCATGGCATCGTTTTGTCACGGGAAATTTGTTCACAAACGTCTCGTTTCTCGAACGTTCCCGGTATAACCGCCGCTGCCGGGCGCTTGGCTTCGCTATCAAATGGATTGCCGTCGTGAGCAAAACGCGGCCAACATCATGCCTATGCCGTCGTGGACAGCTTGCCGCTCCCGTTGTGCCATACGGCAAGAATGCATCGCGTCAAACGGTTTCAAGAGATCGCCGACATCGGGTATTGCGCTTCCAAAAAGCAATGGTACTACGGGTTGAAGCTGCACCTTCAAGTGACCGATCAAGGGCTGCCAATGGGGTATGTGGTGACGGAAGCATCTTGCCACGATCGAATCGCAGCCGAAAGCGTGATGACCCAAATTCCCCACCCGTATAACTTTGGGGACAAAGGATTCATTAGCCGTGACTTGCAAAAAAGGCTGTACGAAGAATACCAAATGGCGCTTTGGACTCCGTCTCGAAAAAACCAGAAACATCGTGCGTCCGAGGCATGGGAGAAATGGATCCAACAAAAACGCAAAGTGATCGAGACGGTGTTCTCGGTTCTGGTTGACCACTATCGCATCACGGGGATCCGAGCCAATTCGATTATCGGATTTGAAGTGGCACTAGACGGTATATTGTTAGCTTATTCCCTGGTTACACTTGGGCTAGTTGAGCGCTAAAGCTCAACTAGCACCACGGGTGGCAAAATGAAATTTTCTGAATACACATAAAGGAGGGAAAAGGTGACTTGATTGTGTGCATGCTTCCGCTCATGCGGCGGCGTTTCCATATACTTCAGCATGTCGTTCATCCAGCCCATGTTCCACTTGTAGTTAAAGCCAAGCCCGCCGTCATACGTCGGCGCCGTCATCCGCGGCCAATCGGTCGAATCTTCAGCGATCATCAAGACGTTGGGGTCATAGGCAAACACCGCTTCGTTTAACTTGCGCAAAAACTCGACCGCATACGGGTTTTCATAGAGCTGGTCGTTGTTCGGCCAATACAGCATGTTCGCGACCGCATCGACGCGGAATCCGTCGACGTGGTAATACTCGAGCCAAAACAAGGCGTTGGAGATGAGAAAACTGCGCACTTCCGGTTTGCCTAAGTCAAAATTCGCCGTCCCCCAGACGTAATTTTCTCGGTCTTTTTCGTTCGCATATTCGTACGTCGGGGCGCCGTCAAACATATATAACCCGTGGGCGTCCTTGCAAAAATGCCCCGGCACCCAATCGAGAATGACCCCGATTCCTGCCTGATGGCAGCGGTCGACGAAATACATGAAATCATGCGGCGCACCGTAGCGGCTTGTCACCGCATAATAGCCGGTCCCTTGATACCCCCACGAACGGTCGAGCGGATGCTCGACAAGCGGAAGCAGCTCAATGTGCGTAAATCCACGCTCTAGCACGTACGGGATAAGTTCGTCGGCCATCTCACGGTACGTCAAAAAACGATCTTCCTTTTTCTTCCATGAACCAAAATGGAGCTCATAAATGACCATCGGCTGCTCGTAAATCCGCTTTCGCCGCTTCTTCCGCTGCCAAGACTGATCGTTCCACTGGTATCCTTTCAGATCGTAGACAATCGAGGCGGTGTGGGGGCGCAATTCGGAGCAAAACGCGTACGGGTCCGCTTTCAGCAGCACTCGCCCATCCGGCGTGACGATCTCATACTTATACAAATGCCCTTCCAAGTTTTCCGGGACAACGATCGTCCATACTCCTTCATCGTTCACTTTGGTGAGGCGGAACTTCGCCCCGTCCCAGCCGTTAAAGCTGCCGACCAGGCGCACGTCGCGCGCATGCGGAGCCCAGACGCAAAAGCGGGTGGCGGCCCTTCCGCCCTCATCGATCACGTGGGCGCCAAACAGCTCGTAGCTTTTATGCAAGCTGCCTTCATGAAACAAATACACTTCCAAATCCGTCGGATTCGCCGCAATCAAGCTCGATCGCATCCTTTCTGAAGCTAGATGATGGCCATACACAATATTGACTCCTATTCGCCAGCAGCAGGATTCATTCCTTGAATTGTTCGTCTATATTTTTATATATATAAATTGAAATAAAGGTTTTCTCCCGTTTCACGGCGAATAAATACAAAGAGAAAATAGGGGAACGGAGAGAAAATATGATGCCAAATCACAAAGACGAGATCGAAAAGTTGTCCACTGCCATGAAAGAAGCAAAAAGTAAACGAGCATATGAACGCTACCAAGCGATTTATCTTCATTTGCAGGGATATACCAAAGGAGAAATCGCAACGATTATTGGTCGATCCAAGAAAACTATTTATAACTATATTCATGCCTACGCCCAGCGCGGTCTTGATGGACTGGAGATGAAATACTCACCTGGCGCCCCACGTCGATTGACCCCTGAGCAGGAAAAAGAGCTGGCTTTGATCATTGAACATCAGCTCCCCGTAGATGTGGGATTCGAAGCAAAATATAATTGGACGCTTGCGATAATCGCTGAACTCATTCAACAAAAGTGGGGGCCAACATACACGCTTCGCGGAACAAGTGACATTCTGCATCGGTTAGGGCTAAGCTATACGAAACCGACCTATACACTAGCCAATGCCGATGAAGAGAAACAAAAAGAATTCGTCGAAATCACCTTCCCTGAAGTAAAAAAAACTGGTAGATGGGAACATCGCCCATGTCCTCTTTCAAGATGAGTCGATGATTCGTGATTACCAAGCGATTCAAAAAACATGGTTTGTCAAAGGAAAACAACGAATCATTCCGACGTTTGGAAAACATCAAGGGCTGAAGCTGATTGGCACGTTGAACTACGAAACAGGGGAAGTGTTTTGCATCGAAGAAGAACGCTATGACGCGGAAACATTTCTTCGATTTCTTCAACTTGTGTTAGAACGCTATCCCACAGGCAAAATAGTGATGATTTTAGATAACGCTCGAATTCACCATGCCAAACTCATTCAGCCATTTTTAAAAGAACACGAAGATCGGTTAGAGCTCGTCTTTTTGCCACCATACAGTCCGCAATTGAACTTGATTGAAGGGCTATGGAAATGGCTGAAATCAGACGTGATTTACAACGTGTTCTATTCGAGTGTGCAAGAAATTAGAAAGAATGTCCAAGCCTTTATTCAGCGAATCAACCAGAAACCAGAACAAACGATCGATCGTTTGTGTGTTCAGTTGTAAATCTTTAATTCAACTTATATAGATGCAACGAAGAAGTTTAACATATCCTTGACGGAAAAGCGGTTTGTCCATTTTCGACTGTCGAAGGCAAGCCATAGGCTTGCCCCGTCACGCCAAGGCGTGACGTAAGACCGAACAACCACCTGCTTCACAGACCCATATATGGGTCTGTGAAGCGGCGTTGTTCGGTCGCCTGACAGTCGATAAAAGCTGCAAATGGTAAATCTTCAAATTGCATCTATATAGACAAATTCCAACAACCGCTCTTTCTCGCTGTCGAAATTTCATTTGCACACAAGCGGATTTTTATATTATAATATATATAAGTTGATAATTATTATAAATAACGGAGGTGCATTATGGCTCCAACACTGTACGATTTTCACCATCTCCCGCACGTCAAAACGCAACATGAATCAAAAAAAGCGCTCTGGGTGACGCTTTTGTTGACCATGTTTTTCACCGCCGTTGAAATCATTGGCGGACTGATTTCCAACTCGCTCGCCCTCTTGTCCGATTCGGCCCATATGGCATCCGATGTATTGGCGCTTGGATTGAGCATGGTCGCCCTCTACATGGCAACGCGCCCGCCGAACCGCCGCTTTACGTTCGGTTTTTTGCGATTTGAAATCATCACATCGTTTTTGAACGGGCTGACGTTGGCCGTCATTGCGCTGTGGATTTTATGGGAAGGCATTCAGCGTTTTCTTCATCCTGAACCGATCAACTTTCGTCTTATGCTCGGAATCGCGGCGATCGGCCTCATCGTTAACTTGACGTTGACCATCGTCTTAAGCCGGAGCACGAAAGAAGAAGACAACTTGAACGTTCAGAGCGCCCTTTGGCATTTCATCGGCGACTTAATCAGCTCGATCGGCGTCATCGTGTCCGCGCTGCTCATTTACTTCACTGGCTGGACGATTTTCGATCCGATCATCAGCCTCGTGATCGCCGCCATCATTTTCACAGGCGGGGCGAAAATTATGCGTGAATCGTATCTCATCTTAATGGAAGCCGTACCTGATGGGTTCGATCTCGAACAAATCCGCGCCGACATTCGACAGATCGAAGGGGTCGAAGACGTGCACGACATGCATTTATGGGCCATCTCCACCGACCATTACTCGCTGTCGGCCCATGTGTTTGTCAGCGAGCACATCCAGCCGCTTTGTGTCATTTTGGCGGTGAATGAAATGCTGAAGGAAAAATACGGCATTGAGCATGCCACGATCCAAGTCGAGCACGCCATGCTCCACGACCACGGAACCTATGGGAAGGCGTTTTTGGAGAAAAAGAAGCAGCCGCAATGATAAAGACCGCCCATGCCGAATCGGCAAGGCGGTCTTTTATGATCAGTTCACGGATCGTTTTAACCCGTTTTTGGCTCCGTTTTCTTTTTGCAGGCGGTACGAAGCTGCATATCCCGTTTCTTCCGTTTCGTCCACGCCGTAGACGTAAACATTACCGAGACGGTCTTTGTATGCAAGCAAGTAATAGTAGTCACTGTATTTGTCTTTTTTCGCATACACGATGTTGGTTTCCACATTGGCCTTCAGCGAATAGGTCTTCTCATCAATGTACGCATCGCCGTACGGGTCATAGACGAATAACGTAGCCGTCACGGCTTCCGTGACGCGAATCGATAAGTTCAAGGCCGTCCGGTTGCCATAGCTGTCATAGGTGAAAGAGTAAAGGGAAGAAACGAGCCATGGAGGATCAGCGCTGTTATCGATTTTCCCTTCCGTCGTTTCGATCACCCCATTCGCAAACCGGGCGGCAATGCGGAACGTATAGACGCTGTCATCGTAAAACACGGTTTCGCCATTGTCGTTCAATCCATCCCATGTCAGCACTTGATCGCCGGCGTTAAGCGGATGTTCCGTCCAGATCGTCCGCACTTTTTCCCCTGCCTCATTGAAAATTTCCGCCGTCACCGTCGCTGGCGTGGACAGCCGGAAATGGACTTCGCTTCCCATTTCTTCATAAAACCAGACGACTTGCGGCGCGGCCACGTTGGCCAAGTCGACGTGCAGGAGGCTCGTGAAGGAAGCCTGCTGCCCGCGGGCGTCCACCACTTTCATGCGCACCTCATATTGCCCGTCAGCGACATACTGGCCGCTTCCGTCTTTCCCATCCCACGCCGCCTTTTTGCTTCCCGGGCCTTGCTGCGATCCAGAGAGAACGGTGCGCACGAGGGACGAACCTTGGTAAATTTCCACCGTGACGCTGCCCGCCTTCGACAGCGTATACGGGATGTCAAATGGCCCTTGCTGGACATAATACAAATCGTCCGGTGCCTGAATGGTTGGCTTGCGCCAATCTTCCACCTTAAATTTCGCCGTATGGACCACAAGCTTGTTGCCGCACAAGTCGGCAATTTCAACAGTATAATAGTAGTTTCCTTCACTGACAAAGGCGTTTTTGTTGTCTTTTCCGTCCCAGCTGATCGTATAAGAACCGCTGTTGTATTTTTTATTGCGCAAAAGCTGTTTGCTGATGGCTCCTTTTTCTGTTTTCACGTAGGCAGAAACGACGAGAGGCTCTTTCAGATTCATCCGGAAGCTTGCTTTCGCCACCCCGTCCATTTTAAACAGTGTTTGGCCAAGCGACACGCCGCTAAAGGCGACTTTTGTATCGATCACGACCGAGAGGCTGCGCGCGGCTTCCTTGCGTTTTTTGTCGTCCACTGCGGACAGTTTCAACCGGTACGTTCCGTCAGGCAGCAGCTTTCCGCTCGCATTTTTCCCGTCCCAAACAAGCGTCTGTTTTCCGCCGGAAAGCCATTTGTTGCTCCAAATCGTTTTCACGAGCTTGTTTTTCGAATCGTACACTTGCGCCGTGACGCTTGCCTTTTTGTTGAGCGCAAACGGAATGGACACCTTCCCTTTTGCCTTCGGCGAGAACGATACAGTGGAAGATGACAGCTGAATAGACGGAACCACGCTGTCTACAACCTTGATTTGCTTCGTTTTCGCCACCGTTTCGCGCCCGTTCGACACTTGAACGACCATCGTATACGCGCCGCTTCCGACAAATGCGCCGTTATCTTGTTTGCCGTCCCACGACAAGGAAATGCGGTTGCTGTTCCAAAGCTTGTTTTTGGCGATCGTCCGGACGGCGTACCCCCTGCTGTTTTTTACGTACGCCGTCACTTTCAGCCCTTTTCTATAGGCGGACAGCGAAAACCCAACCTTGTTATTTCCCTTCATTGTAAACGTTCCTGCCGCCGAAATCGAAGACAGCGGCGAAGGCGTGTTCCGCACCGCCTTATAGGCATCCACTCTTCCATACCCATAAAACACGTCCCATCCCTTACCGCCCAGATCGACGGTTGACTTTCGCAAAATGCTCTCGACTTCCCCGCGCGTCAGCAGCGGATTTTTCGACAACACGAGCGCTGCCGTGCCCGATACGATCGGCGCCGCCATCGATGTCCCAGTCAGGCTGTAATAGGAACTTCCCGGAAACGTGGAATAAATGTTGACTCCGGGGGCGGCGAGGTCAATGTAATCGCCGTAGTTGGAGAAATCGGTGATCCAATCGCTGCTGTCCGTAGCGCTCACGGCGATGACCGGGTCAAACGCAGCCGGATACACCGGGAAGTCTATATCGTCATTTCCCGCCGCCGCGACAAGCACAACTCCTTTGGACACCGCGTATTGCACCGCTTCTGCTTCGTACACTGTCGCGGAGTACAACCCGAGGCTGAGGTTAATCACATTCGCTCCGTGGTCTACCGCATACACGATTCCGTACGCCACGTCGTAACTCGTCGCCCCATCGCCTTCGAACACGTTCACCGGCATAATTTTCACATTCGGCGCCACGCCCACGACCCCTTTTTTATTGATCGACGCGGCAATGATGCCGGCTACATGCGTGCCATGCTCCCCAGCTGGGACCGACTTCGCCCCTGTCAGCACATTGTAGGGGGATACAATTTTTCCCGCCAAATCGGGATGGTTCATCTGCACCCCGTCATCGACGACCGCCACGGTAATTTGCCCCGATCCTTTTGTCGTATCCCACGCCTTCGGGGCGTTGATTTTTTTCAAATGCCACTGTTTGCTGTACCCTGGATCGCTCGGCGTATAAGTCCGTTCAATCACGTAGTTCGGTTCCACCGATTCAATTTCCGGAAGTTGGACGAGTTTGGCCGCCAATCCTTTCAAATCCGTGCCTTTCGGCGCTTTGACCAGGGAAAAGTTCCCGATGTCCATGAACGAAAGCTCGGCAGCCCGAAACAGCCGCAGCAGCGCTTCCCGCCGTTGTTCGCTGATTCCTTCTTTAAACTTCACAACCAACTCGTTTGCCGCTATTTCTTTTGGCTCGGAAAACTTTACAACGACATCCTTCACCGAAGACGGCGGCTTGACGGAATCCACTGTTTCCGCTGAGACAGCGGAATGATAGACTCCGAGCAGCAGCAGCGACAGGCCGATGGCCCTCAACCATTTCACGTGTTTGCTCCCCCTTCTTTTCGCTTCCCTTTCATTACGGCCGCCATGCCATCTTTCACTCGAACCGGCTACCCCCTTTCCTTTGTTGCTATATAGGAAAATATAACAATATTATACAATTGGAAACTGCCGTATATCTACCACTATTTAACTCAATCTTTGTAAAGAAATCCCTCGCTTCAACGCGAAGGGAAAGAGGGGGTGAATGTCGGTCGGCATCAGCCGAACCGCCTGGATACAGTTGTTTGTAAACTGGATGCAGGGGCTGCACGGGGAAAATCCAATGCGAAAACGAAACGAATCTTTCCACGAGAATCTACCGGTTTTCGCTTTGATCACTACTGTTCAGGAAGGAACCGCCCCCTCTTTCGCGAATCCATATACATAACCGCCTTTCACGGCCGCCCCGCCAAAACCGATCGAAAAGGAGGATTTCCGATGGAAATGGAGGTCATCTTGTCGTTTTTCAGCGTCGCCATATTGCTTACATTGGCGCCGGGCCCGGACATTTTATTCGTCATCGCCCAAAGCGTGTCGCAAGGCAAACAGGCGGGCATCGCCACCGCGCTCGGGCTGTGCACCGGCCTGCTTGTCCATATCAGCGCGGCGGTGCTCGGCGTCTCGGCTGTCATTTACCAATCCGCCTTAGCGTTTGCCATCGTCAAGTACGCCGGCGCCGCGTATTTGCTGTACTTGGCATGGCAGGCGTTCCGCGAAAAAGACAGCAGTCTCGCCTTTGGGCGGCAGAAGCCAATGGCATACGCCTCGCTGTACAAAAAAGGCATTGTCATGAACGTGCTCAATCCGAAAGTGTCGCTCTTCTTTTTGGCGCTCCTGCCGCAGTTCGTTGATCCGTCAGCGGGCCAGATCCCGCAGCAAATGCTCGTATTAGGCGTCATCTTTCTCGTTCAAGCTCTCGCTGTCTTCACCTTAGTGAGCATCGGTGCGGAAAAACTGCGCCAATGGCTCTCGGCCCACACCGCCATCACTAGGCGAATCCATTGGCTCAAAGGCGCCATCTTCGCGCTGATCGGCATCCAAATCGCCGTCAGCGAGCGGTCGTAGCGGAAGAAAAAAGAGGGCGGCTGCCCTCTTTTCTGCTCATCTCCACAACAGTGCCGCGCCTCCCAATATGAGGAGCAGGGAGAGAAATAGCACCCATGTTGACCAAAGATCGATCATTTCAAAAAACAAGACTATTCTCCGCTCACGCCCCTCCTTCTTCTTGTATTCTTCCCACTGTTGCTTAATGATCACGATCCCAAACGGAAACACCCCGATTCCCGCCACAAGGAGAATCACCGCTATTCCTTTGTCATCCGTCCCCATTCCTCTAGCCAACCTCCGCACCGAATCACCGCCCGCGCTTTCAGGCAGGTGAGGATCATGCTTTCTGACGCCGTTCGCCCTCGCTCACGACGCTTTCGTTTGCAGCAGCTTCACACCAAGCCCGATAAACACGATCCCTGTCAATCGATTGACAAGAAGCGCCATTTTCGCGTTTTGACGCATCCGTTTCGTCGCTAGCGCGGCGACATAGACGACGCCAAGCCCCCACAGCGTGCTCGTCACCACGAACGAAACGCCGAGCAGCAGAAACGGAAGCGGGCCGTATGGCTGGGCCGTTTCGATGAATTGCGGCAAAAACGAAAGGAAAAACAACGCCACTTTCGGATTCAACACATTCGTCGTCACGCCGTGCCAATAAATCTTGTTCAGCTTCATCGGCGCCAACTCCCCCGACTCCAACGCGGGCGGCGCCGGCTGCCGCATCATTTTGATGCCAAGATACACCAAATACGCCGCGCCAGCGATTTTCACAGCCGTAAATAAGACAACCGACTGCTGCAAAATCACCGCCAAACCAAACGCAGCGAGCAACGTATGAATGAACACACTCCCATCGAAATGCCCAACACCGAATACACGCCCGCTTTTCTCCCTTGCGCCACACTGCGCCCCATAATATACATCGTATCCACTCCCGGAGTGGCATGCATCAAAATCGACGCCAGCAAATACATCCCGTAACTTGTAATGCCTAACACATGTCTCCCTCCTGACCAAGCTAGCAAACAATCATCCATGGACAGTGGCACTGCTTTCGGGCAATGTTACAAAAGGTGGGGGGCTTCACCACCGATACAGTGACAAAATCGTTCCGTTTTCCAAAACGAATGATCCCAAGAACCTCGATGTCCACCGGCCTTCGAAAAAGCAGATGATGGGTAGCGCCCGGTCGGACAAGCAGCGCTTCCCCAATCGAACATCTTTTTTCCTTCCATGACCGCCCGCTCAACGAAAGCGGCTGTTTTTCACTGTCCTTGTTAGAAGTGAACTGCCCACCACCTACGCTTCGCTTAGAGGCAGGGGCTTCAAGCGACTTGTGCGTGTTCACTGAACGGTAAGCCACAAACAAGAACCCTTTACGCTTCCCTTCGTTCCAAAGGTGTCGGTTTGAACCATAGACGATCATATTCATCGGCGATGGCCAACCGAAATTCATCTCCCACCTACTCATTGATCGATCGCTCTTCACATTCCTTGAGGTGGGAGACTTCTTTCGGAAATGACGTTAACGTAAAAGATCTTCTTCTCATCGTCAGTCAAAAAGGCGATATTTTCGAAATGGAAAAAATGGCAGTAGCGCCAGAAATACTTTTAGTCACATTTTCGTGTCACCTAAAAGGCCGGTAAAAAACGGCTGTCACGAGCAAATCAGCGGCATTTCGCCGAAAAAGAAGATTGATTCCGCAAGGTTGTTCTAATTAAGAAACAGCTGGAACTAGCAGTATTTTATACGAAATCACCTGCCTCCTAAATCACCTGCTATTTTTCCAACCTCTTCTTAACGTCCAGATTTTTCTAGCTCTTTCGAATGGTTTGTTTTCGTTTCTTTCCAAGACAACAGCGTAAGTTCGTATTGGGCAAACCCGTTGGACAATGTCGCCACATAGCGGATGCGGCTGTCTGGCGGCAAATATTTTTGTGCTTCCAGTGACGATTCAAAGGAAACGGTCACCGATGCTTTCCCTTTCACTGGCGCAAAGGTCCAGTTGCCGTCCACGGACGGGTTGATCGTTCCGTTTTCGCGAATATAATCGATGATCACTTGCCGGTTTTCATCCGGCGCGGCCAAAATCGTGTTTTTCCCGCCCGGATTGATGATCCGGTTCGTCGTCGCCCGATAGTTGTTCGTCGCAACGATAAATTCCATCTTCGCCGTCACCGGTTTGCCTTGGAATCGCAAGTTTTTAATGCGGTTTGCTTTCGGATTGATCACATTTTGGTTTTTGTCGTATTTCGCCGGCTCGGTCACATCGATCTCGTACGTCACGCCATCAATAATGTCGAAGTTGTACGTCGGGAAGTCGTTGTTGACAAGCGGCTGAATGCCTGTCTTGTTCGGGTCGATTTGGTTGAATTGTCCCGCCGACCACTCAAGCCATTCTTTCAACTCGGCTCCCGTAATTTTCAGCGCATACACCGTGTTTGGATACAAGTACAAATCGGCGACGTTTTTAATGGCGATTTCCCCTGCCGGAATATCCGTGTAATAGCTCGGTCCACCGCGCCCGCCGGCCTTGAACGGAGCGCCGGCTGACAGCACCGGAAGGCCTTCATACTGCGTCCCTTTTAACATTTTTTCCACATACCACTTTTGGGCGTTCGTGACGATTTGCACGGACGGATCATCTTGAACGAGTGCAAAATAGCTGTTGATCGGGCTCGTAGTTTTTCCAACCGGGCTGCGGACGTACTGGATCGTCGCTTCGTGCTCCGCCTGAATGGCCTGCTCGACGGCCGAATCGCTGTCAACCAACGGCGTTTTCGTCGCCTTGTCATACACTGGACGGAGTTGGGCTTTCGCTTGCGTCACTTTCCATTTTCCGTCGACTTGCTCGACCGTCAAGTCGATCACGCCGAGCGTATCGCCCCATGAACCCGGCATCGTCACCGGAACGCCACTAAAATGCGCAGCTTGACGACGTCCCGCTCCTCCGCGCCTACCGCCGTCGGCCCAAACGAAGGAGCCAGCAGCCCCAACGCCAACACCACGCTCGCCGCCGCGTATTTCTTCCGTTTTTTCAATGTCCATCTCCCACTCATCAAATCATTGTCATCTTTCTGCGCCCGCATAGCGCGCTCGAAGACCGGGTGCCGGTCGTCATCCCGGAGCTCGCCGAGCTATCGCATATGTCGGCCCAGTGAACGAAGCTGATCACCATGGCACAAGCGTTTCTCCAACAAGAGACAACCTGACCTTTTTGTCCTCCTGAGCCCGTCGAAGAGAAAACCTGCCGGATTCGGCGAAGCGAACCCTTGACCAACCGAACACCGCCAAAGGTAACATTCGATAAAGGCAAGGGCGGCTTTTCGATTGCCTCCCTCTAGAAATGTTGATTTATCAAGGCTTTTCGGCCTCTCAGGGGTGTCCAAAAAATATTTTTCGACAAAATCCCTTACATCCTTTTTCAGTTTTGTGGATATCTTACAGACCTAGGGTGCGCTTCGCGGCCACGGCTGGGGATATTTTCCTGCCGTGGGGGGGGAAGCATATTCGATGCACCCTTTGGATCTCCGCGTCGCTGATGAGGACGAACCCTCCCATGTCTCCGGGCGTCTTCGCGCCAACATTCCCTCGTTCGGTCTCGTCATCAGGCGGAGGCCGGCCAAGCTCCTTTAGGGACTCAAGGTCGAATGGATGAAATCACGCCAGCTTCTCCGGTGTCATCTCGTTGTCCAACGATTCTTCCGTTCGCAGGGGGAGGCCTTAGGCCGCCCGTTGCACCTGGGACAAGACGTCCTGTTTCATTCGCTCCGCGTCAAACGCTTGTTTCTTCGTACAAATCGCAAACAGCACATTCAACAGCTTCCGGCACAAGGCGACGATGGACTGCTTTCCGGTCAGCGGATTGACGGATCGGGTCGTATAATACTCATGCAGCTCGCGAAACGCCTCGTTATGCCGAATCAGCGGAATCATCGCCCGAAACAGCACCGAGCGCAACCGTTTCCGTCCCCGTTTGGAGATGTGCTTTTGCCCTTTGCGCTGGCCGGAGGAGTTCTCCTTGAGCGTCAGGCCCGCCAACTTCACCAATTGGCGCGGGTCCCGATAATGGGCGAAGCTGCCGATCTCCGCCAGCAGATCGATGATCGTGGCGTCTCCCAACCCGTCGACCGTTTTCAACCATTGGTACTCCATCGTCGTTTGAACCAATGCCTTCAACTCGGCGTCCAGTGCAGCGATCTCCGCCTCCAATTGGCGGTATCGGCGGACGAGCGCGGCGATCTCAAACCGGGCCATCGCTGTCCCTTCCGTCACCCCAATCGAGTCCTTCGCGGTGTTGATCAACGCCTGAATTTTGGCCTTCTGCGGGCATTTCATCCCTTTGCTTTGCCGGTACACCTCGATGAGCTCCTCGGCGGTCCGACCGGCCATATCAGCCGGAAGCGGCGTCCACTCCAACACCGAAAGCGCCGTTTTCCCCAAGTCACGAAACACGGTCCAAAACTCTGGAAAATACCGATCCGTCCAGCGGACGATCGCGTTTTTCACCGCCGTCTGTTCCTTGCGGAGCTTCTCTTTGAGCGTGCTTCCCACGCGCAAATCGGCTTCGATCTCGTGCAGCAGCCGGGGAACGAGGAATCGTCCGTCTTTTGCCAGTCTGGCAATGACCAGGGCGTCTTTGGCGTCGTGTTTCGTCGGCAGGTTGTCATCGAGTTCTTTCGACCGGCACACATGCGCCGGGTTGACCATGACCAACGGGATCCCGTGCTCCTCGAGGAAGTAGGCCAGGTTCAACCAGTAGTGCCCGGTCGGCTCCACCGCGACGATCACCTCTGACTTCCCAAACGCTTGCATCGCCTCCTGAATCGCTTTATACAGCTGCTGAAACCCCTCTTTCGACTGGAAGATCGGGAACGACTTGCGAAGCACGCGCCCCCGGTCATCCACGAAGCAGGCGTAGTGGGTTCGTTTCGCGATATCGATGCCCACGACAAGCGTTTGTTCCGTAACTTGATCAATTTTATAGTTTTGTGTACAATTCATCTGAAGTCCTCCTTGGTATGGTGAGTGATGTGGTTGACACCCCTGCATCATACCAAGAGGGCTTTTTTGATCAAGTCCCCGGAAAAGCTTCTAACGGGAATGCTCCGTTATTCCCCCATTCTTTGTTGTCCCTTGACAATAATATTTTATTTTAAATATTAAGGAAATAAAATAAAAAATTAGATTCATGATTAACTTCTCAAACTTGCTTACTCCATCGCCTTACGAATATGCTCTGGAATCATCACTACTTCTGTCGTGATCACAGGTTCGTTATATTCCTCATCAATACACTCATACCAGAACGCCAAATGTTTTTTATCAATTTCGTGTTCGGACTCTTCTACGGAAATCCCGCCTTCTCCCTGAACAGAGAACCAGTAAAGAAACTCTCCTTCCTCATTTCGCTCGCGGAAGATCGCTTCGACATGCATTTTTTCATCTTTGAGCGTCAACAGCACCTCGTTCATATGTGTGTTTAATAATTCCATCCATTCATCCACCCGCTTCGATTTTCCTTCCTTTACGCGAAATTTGCTTAATTCTACTTTCATCTCATGCTTCCACCTTTCTATTTATTGATGAGCTTCAAAATATAGAAAGAAAGCAGTATATCTTGTATGCCATGCCGAAAACGGTGGAGATAAGCGTCGCATAATAGTCATCAATGTGACCGTGCGCCACATGCCAGACAACTAACAGAAAAATGATATAGCATACTACATCGAGCAGCATCCCTTGCTTAGACGTTCGTTTTTCACCTTATCTTTCTACTCTATTTCGCTTCCTATCTATATAATTCCTTCTATAATTTTACACTTAACTATATAAATGCACCTTGAAAAGTTAACCTTTGCATCACGCTGCACACCCCAAGCGTCGAAGCACCTCTTCCGGTTGTTGATCTATATATTCCATAAACCGGGCAATGGCTTGGTCAATATCCATTTGATCTTTGTGAAACACATTGGCAATGACCGCATCCTTGAGCCATTTCCACAAGCGTTCGATGGGATTCAGCTGTGGGGAATAAGGAGGTAAAAAGATCAAGTGAAACGATTCCCCTTCTTGGCGCAAGAAATCTCTCACCATTTTGACATGGTGGATGCGGGCATTGTCGAGCACGAGCACGATCAGCTGGTCTGGATAACGGCTCTTCAAGATCTTTAAAAAATCCAAAAACGTCGTCGCATTCGCAGCGACTGCTCGATGAAGAACGGTGTCCCCATTGAGCACATTCACCGCCCCAAATACAGAAACGTGGGCATGATGGCCGCACGTAGGCACTTTCCATTTCACCTCACCGAACACGATTGTACGCACACGATTTTCTTTTCTCGAATCGTATTCAGTAAATAAAAAAACAAGAGATTTCACTTACGTGAAACCCCTTGTCCCTAAAGCCTTCTTCCTATTTTCGATGCCGATGGTGGGAGTAAAACCACCACCCTCCAAACCTTGATTTTTCAAAGTTTATAGACTTTCAATTTCCTTGGTGTGCAAAATTTGTGCAAAATTATCTCCAGTGCGTAAATCCATGCAAAAAGGCGGAGCGATCCGCCTTCTTTTCGTTGCTCATATTCCTTCTTCAATCTTCCGCATCATCGTCTCGATGAAAGAAAGGATACTTCAGAAGCATTTTCTGAAACGATCCCTCATCCCTTATGGGAAGACGTCGATGCGGAAACTTGTAGTAGCATTTCTGATGCATGACAGTATTGATGATGTCGAGGAACACTTTCTCGTCTGGCTGAACCGGTTCAGAACAAATGGGGCAACGCAGGCGGCCGATGATTTGGAACATATTCTTTTTTCCCTCCAAGTTAATACTCATTGGATAAATACCTCATTAAATTATGCTCATTGTCTCTTTTACCCGTGGTGCTAGATAAACTTGATCAAGCATAAAAATAGCCCTTGCTGGCGGATCTCCAGTAGAATGAAAGTGTCACCCAACATTCGAAAGGAGAGATCCCCCATGCAAGAGCACTTTCATTTTACTACAGATCCAGCCAAACTTCAAAAACAATATGCCGCTATTTTCTGTTTTGTTTCTGCCCAACTGTCGTTGATTCAAATGTATCTTCATCGCCGCAACCGTCACTTGGTCAAGCAAGAAGACGAAGTGGTCATGGCGGTTCACCTTTTGGGGAAGCTGCTGGGCTTTTCTTCCGAACGAGCCTGGCATCGTTTTGTCACGGGAAATTTGTTCACAAACGGCTCGTTTCTTGAACGCTCCCGATACAACCGCCGCTGCCGGGCGCTTGGTTTCGCCATCAAATGGATCCGTCATGAGCTGGCGAAACGTGGCCAACACCATGCTTATGCGGTCGTCGACAGCTTGCCTCTTCCGTTGTGCCATCCCGCAAGAATGCAGCGCGTCAAGCGATTTCGAGGGATCGCGGATATGGGGTATTGTGCTTCCAAAAAGCAATGGTACTACGGTTTCAAGCTGCATCTTCAAGTGACCAATCAAGGGCTGGCCATGGGCTATGTCGTGACGGAAGCGTCCTGCCACGACGTCAAAGCCGCTGAAACGGTGATGACTCAAATCCCTCATCCCTACAACTTTGGGGACAAAGGGTACATCAGCCACGCTCTTCGAGAAAAGCTGTACGAAGAACACCAAGCCGCGTTCTGGACACCGTCTCGACACAATCAAAAGCACGGCCCATCCAAGGCATGGGAAGAATGGATCAGGAAAAAACGCAAAGTCATCGAGACGGTGTTTTCGATTCTCGTAGACCAATACCGGATCACCGACATTCGAGCGAATTCCATTACCGGGTTTGAAGTGGCACTCGATGGCATCTTGTTGGCGTATTCCCTGGTCACACTAGGGCTAGTTGAGCGCTGACGCTCAACTAGCACCACGGGTTCTCTTTTATATCAATGATTGAGAGGAATTTTGTTTGCCTATCGACTGTCGAACTTGGGTTCAAAGTATGTTATTTAAAAATTTAAATAACCACCTAGTAAGGTGGCTCTTAAGTCATAAATTCTTTCTTGGCGACTCGGTCTTGTTAATACATATTTGGCAAATCCAAAATCCACTCAACCCATTTGCTGACTGTGTGCGCTCTTCTTTCATATGTAGAGTCTGAATTGACATTATAAAGTTTACATCTTCTCATTATTTCAACTACTCTCCCCTTTTCTGGAGGAGCACCATTTTGAATATACTCAAGAAGAACTTGTTTAAATGGTTCATGAGCTAAAATGCAACCTGCTAAGCTCAAATATTTTTGCTTAAAGCTCTTTCTCATTATTTCTCTACCTTTATTTGATAATGTAAACATAACTTTCCTTGTCTCTCTATCAGTGTACCTTTCAATTAATCCTAGATACATTCCAGCTGTTGTATAATAGTATGTTTGTCTCTCATCAAAGTCATAATTTAAAGTAATAGTGTCTCTGTCTAAATCACTCTCGACCAGTAACCCTAGAAGGTCAACTATCCGAGGAAATAAGTCAGCTTGAGGAAAAGCTATTTGTGGCTCCGGTTGAACTTTTGTTGTGTTTACCACCTCAATAATGTCCTCCAATTCTATCTCCTCATGAGCAATAACATAATCTTTTTGCTCAACCAATTTCAAAGAGTTGTACCTCATTGGGTCGGTAAATTCAAATATAAAAAAGCTAAAAATATCGTTTGAGTACGTAAAAAATACTGGTCTAACTTCTTTATATGTTTTCCCTTGCCACAAGCGGTACGGATAATAAAGTTGACGAATAAGAAAATCCTCAACCATTTCATTTTTCGCTTCAACAATCATAAATTGATGAGCACTCTCATATCCGCCATCAATTTCTACTTGTGAGTTAGTAACATTAATTTTGAGGTCATTTCCCTTTTTAGTTCTAATATTAAAGTCAAACTTGTTAGAGGACATCTTCCCAGAGACAGTCTGGAAGGCTTCCTCTCCTAGAACGTCCTCAATCATTCCAGTTATAGCAGCACAATGAAGAGCTGAGCTTTCTGAATAAAGGTTCGTCGGATCAATAGTTGTAATGTCACTTGGAAAGCTCACTTGAGTCGGTTTTATTTTTTGATTATAGGTTACTTTTTGATAAACATCAAATTGACCTATAACATATTTTGAGCGTGAAATTGGCAAAATAGATAAACCGTTTTTTTTAAATAGCTTTGGCAAGTTGCTACTATGGTCAAACTTTGCCATTAACCTTGGCTCTCGTTCTTCTTTTATTGTCTTGGCCTCAATTTCATAAAAACCTTTTTTCTGAATTTCTTGGAGAATGTTATAACGTTCAAATAACCTCTCCCAAGCTTTATCTGTCAGGTTCATAATTCATCACCAATACTTCGTCAATTTTTCCTCTCCTCGAAGCATTTGCATTGATGTTTCTATTCGCTGAAACAACCTCAATGTGAAAATCTTTGTATAAGTCCTTTATAAAATCAGTCGCCGAGTTACTTAATAACACCTTGCACCCTCGTTTATCTAGTTCAACGAACAAATCTCTCAACCTAATCTGGTCATCTTTATCAAATCCGTATAAACTGTAACCAGTAAAAGAAGAAGTATCTGAAACAGGGTCATAAGGAGGGTCAAAATAAATGAAATCTCCTTTTTTGGCGTTCTCTACAGCTTTTTCAAAATCAACATTTAGTATAGTTATATCATTAGAATTTAGATAGTTATGAACAGCTCTTAAAACAATTTCATTCACTATTTGAGGGTTTTTATATTTGCCAAAAGGAACATTAAAGTGGCCTTGGCTGTTTACACGAAATAAACCATTAAAACACGTTTTATTTAAGTAAATAATTCGTGATGCCTTCTCAACCAAGGAAAGCTCCTTAAATTCTTCTTTACGATCTAAATCACGAATTGCATAAAAATATTCTTTTTCATTTTTGTGTTTTTTTAAATCATTTATAAGCTCGTCAACGTGGTCTCTTATAGCAATATAGGTATTGATAAGTTCAGTATTAACGTCATTAATTACAGCCTTCTTAGGTTGAATATCAAATAATACTGCTCCAGCACCCAGAAATGGTTCGTAATAAGTGTTTATCTTTTTAGGAATATATTTACGTATTTCCGGAAGTAACTGACGTTTACCTCCTGCCCACTTTAAAAAAGGTTGTGCTAGCTTATTTTTTGCCACTGCAACTTCTCTCCCTTAATTTACCACAAATCCTAAATTAAGCTATCCCTGAACAAGGATTCTACATTCTATCATATCATTAATCCCAAAACAAATAAATCGCCGTTTTTTAATAGAAACAAGTAAATAGTACTAATTCTTTGTAACTATTCACCCCAGTGCTAGTGTATAAAAAAGCCCAGCACAAATAGGGCATTTCGGTCATAGAAAATGCCCTAGGTAGCGGAAAGAACTCGATCGATCGTTTCGCCTGCCAACAGAAGACATAACGAATCCCACACGTTTTTTTCGTGTTTCGTCAGTGTGGAAACGATGCTTCTTGCGATGCAAAACGACTGCGCGAATGTTTCTTCGCGAAACGTACCCGAAATGTTCTCTTTGACTTTGACCATGCGAAGATCGCGTTCGGCTTGGTTGTTATCAAAGGGAACATGTACTTCACGTAAGAAACGCAGCGCTTCTTCCTTTCGTTTTTGAAGGCGTCGAACAAAAGCGAGTGCTTTTTTCGGAAGAGGCGTCATCGTTTCTAATCGGTGTTGTGCTCTTTCTAGGATGCGATCATACACTCGTTCCCACCGTCTCGCTTCTTCTTCGGAAAGTGCACCGTGATGGGCTTCGACGGCTTGCTTGGCGGCTAACAGAAACGTGGTCATGCGCATCGCCCACGTATGCCCCTGTTCGATGAATCCTTTTAACTCACGCAAATGGTGGGCATGACAAAGGGCATGGGTGGCATGTGTGTATTTCGGATACGTACCGAACGCATCGTGCATCATCGTCCCTTCATATCGGGGAAGAATCCCGATCTCATCGGTCGCTTTTTTTCCACGAGAAGCGTGAGGAGCCAAGTATGTATATCTCGATGTACACGCGACATGCACCCATGCGAGTTTCCCCTTGATGCGCAAACTCGTTTCATCGACATGCAGGATGTTGGATTCAAGTAAGGCGTCTTCGATGATGTCCATATTTGATTCCAACGCTTCGCGTCCTCGTTTCACCATATTGGCAAGAGTTCCCGTACTAATCGAGTGTTGATATAACGCTTCGATTGTATCACTTAAACGCTTGTACGGGATCAATTGGATATGATGTAAATAAACAACGAGCGCCGTGAGCCGTGGACCGTATTGCACATGATTCGTGACATGGGATGGGAATTCGGCTTGTTGCACGCATCGACAATGTGGACACGATTTCACTTCACGTTCATGTTGTGTCACCTCGATCGCCACAGGAGGGACATCAAACACTTGACGGATATCGACTTTGAACGGTTTGACTTCACGCAAAGAAGCTCCACATCCTTGACACGTATGCACACGGTGGACGACACGATGATGTGGATGTTCCACTTGACGGAGCGTCTTCCCCTCATGTCCCTCTTGCCCACCAGGCTTTTTGCCAGACGGCTCGCGGGAGGAACGCTTTTTCTCAAAACGGTCAGAAGATGGGGGCCAATGGCTATTGGAGCTGTTTTTTTTCGTGCGTGCTTCCAGCTCTTGAACACGGTACTTCAGTTGTTCATTTTCTTTGCGTAGTTGTTTGTTTTCGTGACGCAAATGTTCATTTTCTTGAATGAGTTGATGAATGAGCTGTTTTTGTTGTTGAACTTTGCCGATTAAGCTCTCAACTGTAAATACAGCTTGTTGTACCGTCAACATGCGATTCACCTCCTTGTCTATCAATATTCACATCATAGACAAGGAAAGAAGAAAATATTCAGCTCACTTTATGATGTGGCTGAATAGTTACAATTCTTTCTTCGCCTATATAGACAGGATGATAGACTGGTAATGTTTAATTTGTAAAACCCGCCATATTTGGCATTTACATTTATCATAAATCACCTCCTTTCCGTTTGAAAGTAGTTAGGCTCTGTATACATCAATAAAAGAATCAAGCCCTTTTTCTTTCAACTCCCTTACTCGTTTTTCAGCATTTTCTCGATCCGCGAAACTGCCTGCCACCACTCGGTAGAATACCTTCCCACCGTCCGACGGCTTCGGTACAGGCTTTGCCTCTAACGTGGGCTTCGCTTTCGCTTTCCACCCATGCGCTTTGGCCAGCCCGTGTGCATGTGCAAGTGCGATCTTCCGTAGACTGTCATCCGACTTCAGAAAATCAGCATCATTTTTATTGTCAATAAACCCATTCTCGGTCAGAACGGCCGGCATCCTCGTCTCGCGGAGAACGGCAAGGTTCGCCTCTTTCTTCCCGCGATTAACAAATTTCGTTTCGGCAACAATGGTATCGTGTAAAACGTTTCTCAATGCCTGCGTTTTCGGCTTGCTCGGGTACGAACCATTATAAATGTACGACTCGAATCCCGTGCCGCCGCCAGCGTTGATGTGAATGCTACAAAAGTGATCCGCGTTGAGTCGGTTGGCAAAAGCCGCGCGCTCGCTTAGGCTAAGGAATACGTCTTTTTCGCGCGTGAGGTATACCTTGACATTTTCATATAGTTCATTAATGTATTCGCGCGTATAGAGCGCAATTTTTAACGTCAAATCTTTCTCGCGCAAGCCGTTTCTGACAGCGCCAGGATCGTAACCACCGTGACCAGGATCGAGGACTTGAATGAATTCATCCATGTCAATTCCTCCTTTATATTTTTGATGCAAATAAAAAAGACGCCCTGTCAGGCGTCTTTCTTTTTTGGGTTAATTGTCGGCTTTCTCGGTTAACTTCTCATCGGCAAAATGAGTTTTGTTGAAATATAGGTCTAAGTCGTGAAGAACTTGGTGAATCTCGTTATAAATTTCATCACCTTTTTTCGCATCGTTCTGAATCGCTTGATTCACCAAATCCTTTGCTTTTTCTAGCTCATCCTTTTTCTCTTCTCCGTTATATTTAATTCTGTCTAAATTTCCCTTTAGTTCTTTCAGAATTCCTCTATAATCTTCGTTCGTTAAACTCGTTCCCCCATTATTCACGCTTGCTTTGTCCACGAAAATGGCCGAATTAAGATGCGCGAAGTAGAGTTCATTGTTTGATTTATAATCAGGGTTATTGTTCGGATCAGCTCCGACAGTCAGCCATTCTTTTTGTTCCTGCTCTGATTGTTGCTGTGCCTTTACAGGTTTAGTTTGGGCGTCTTTTTCATTCACTACGAAAAACAAACCGCCACCCAATAACACAACAGCGACTAATAATCCAAAAATCCATTTGCCCAACTTGAATCCTCCCCCCTTGCCTTATTGGTCGTTACCATTTTAACCAATTTTTTAATTCCTTTCAAATGAAGGAGCGCCAATTCGGGCGCCCCTGCACCTTAATAATCATCGATACACCATGAAAGAATATGTTGTTACCACTCCCGTATATTCTTCATTTTCTCTGGCTTGATAGTACATACGGACTCTGTATCGTCCCTGTTTCTTTCCGGCCAAATAAAATTTTTTGACCGGCGTTTGATGCCTATAGTATCCCGTTTGCAATTCGACAGCCTTCCAATATCCGTCATAGATTTCTAGTGCCATCACATAATCCCAAGTCGGCGCAATGAAACCATCACCATTCGGGTCTGCGATCCCTCCGCCTTGGTAATGGGCGGTCACATCAATGGAAGTGGCATTTTTGGTATAATAGCTGGCGTCTGTGCAGACAACATGCGGCATCATGAGTTCACTGCAAGGCATATTTCAACCATCCTTTCCCATTATTTTTCGTCGTTTTCGTCACTTTTGTTATTGTTCTTGTAGACCCCAATTGCCGCTAACAAACCAAAAACGCCGGAAACGATGATCTCCAGCGCTCCCTCGATTTGTGATGGGTCATCGACTTTCGCGATATTCGCAATGACAAGGGCGGCGATCGGGATGAAATACCCGATGATTTTTTTCCAATCCTTCATCACAACTCACCTCCTTTATGGACAAGATAAATAAGGGCGAATAAAAAACCTAACAGCCAAGGAGTGATGGCTGTTAGGATCGCGCTAAACCACATTTTCTTGAATTCTTTTTTCTCGGCCTCTTTTTCTTGGATCAGAACAAGCGCTTCGCTTGCCTTTTGAAACGCTTCTTCCGCCTTTTTCAAGGCGTTCCGGCTTCTCTCATCAGCTTCACTGGCCATGGACGTTTTTTCCTCCAAACGAATGATTCGTTGTTCCAGTCTGTCCAATGACGACGACACTCCATTTAGCGAGTCATAAATCTCTCGCAGTGTAATTGTCACCCCGTTTCCGTCATGTGAAATGCCCATGGCTTCACCCCCTTTCATGGGATATAAGTGAATATCCGCGGGTCTTCTTGCCCGATTGTCCACATCGCCACACCTTTACAGCCGTATCGCATGGTGTATTCGGCGGCTTTGATGAAACTTTCAAGGTCGCCGTTCCACGCAATCGAATAGCCTTCCGAATCGCCGACATAGAAATTGCGCAGCCATACACCGGCATCGACCATACGAATACGGATGGTTTTCTCTCCTTGCCAAGAAGGCACGGTCACAATCGGGAGATTTTCGTAGTCATTGGAAATCTTAATGCCTAACCCTTCATCGGGGTCAAAGCCCGAATATACAAGATAGCCTAGCTCGTCATAGCTGTACGGCCGCGTTTCTTCAAGTGCAACATGTTCCACGCCGTCGATGATCGCCGCTACCTTCTCCATGGGCTCATAACGATCGTTGGTGGCGATTTGCAGGCGATAGCACTTCACGCGACAACCACTCGCATATACACCGTGCGCTCCCTTGTTTGGCGGCGCCGGAAACGTTTGTGTACTCGGATAGTCGATGACTTCCGTGTTCCCGACCATGCACTTGATATGATTGCCGTACACTCGAACCTTGAATGTGTAGCGTTGTCCGAGCGTCAACGTGAGTGGAGCAGACGCTAACACTTGGCTGTTTCCGCCACTTTCATATTTGAGATAAAATCGTCCGGCTCGATGATCGGCAACAAAGGCGTACCCTCGCCCGATTTGTCCGGCTTGATCGGCGCAAAAGCGAATGCCGTACACAGCGTTTCTATCGTTCACGTCAGCGCGCAAATCCGCTTCGATATGAGCGTTCATCTCGTATTGGCGGTTGACGATCAATTGCATAGACTGTGTCCTTGTATCGGCGAATACGTGCGCTTCCTCGGTGCTTGTCGCCGCATAGGGGCGCCATGATCCAAATGAGTATCCCCTGCTCACTGGAGCGCCGACGCATCGTTGCAAGTTCGGATCGGGGTTAGAACCCGGCGGAATGTAATTTGAATCAACGTGCAGGTAGTATCTCGTCTGTGCCAAGTCCGCAATGCCGCTTCGGACATGTGGCCCGAACAGGTCTTCCCAAATGATTGCCGGACGTGGAGGGCGGCGCAATAGTTCGCCTGTGATCGTCATGTTCGCCGGAAAGGAGGCCTGCACTTTTGAAACGATCCCGTTTGTCACTTCTCCCCGTTTCCACGTCGGCTGCAAATTGACGCGATACTCGACTTCCCCGCCCGACATGCCATGCTCAAACGCCTCGCAAACGATAAACCCTAGAATTTGCGCATCGTCTTCGCATATGCCAACCTCAATCGTGTTTGAAGTGCCAAACGAAAAAACACCGCAGTCGTAGAAATGCCTGTCGGGATTGACGTAGAACGGATACCATTCGGGCTGATTTCCTTTTTCTCCGATGACAAAGCCCTGTCCGTTCACGCTGATGGGAATTCGCGGGTTTAGATACGGGAAATAGACAGCGGCGATCAGCCGATAGCTTCCCGCTTCTGGCAGGGTGAATGAGTAGTACAAGCGCCCGTCCTTCCCTTCGTTGCCTTCTGCCGGTTCGCATGTGTTCAGGTCTTTGTTGTAGTTGTACACTGCTGAATGCGCCGAATAGCCGTAAAATGTGTAGCCGGACAGTGTATCACGCGGCATCCAAGTCGTGCCTGTTCGCGTGTTCCCCATCCGGCTCGTCACATCGTTCAATATTTTCTTGATGCCCGTGAACTTCGCTCTTTGGTGCTTCGAATAGCTTGTGATGTAGTCCTGTCCGTTGTACGTATCACGGAAAATCACGGTTTGATCGTTAAACGTCTTTAACGTTGCGAACTGCACCGCAAATCGGTCATACACATGCAAATACGTCTTTTCGTAGGATGATTCTTCATCATGGAATCCGGCATATGGAATGAACGATTGATTATACCAAACAAATTCGTCATTCTCGTTTCTACTGCCAGCGTTATGCTTGAACAATCCGTTTTGCCATTGTATAATTTGCCAATATCTGACGATTGTCCCTGTCCGCTTCTCATTCAACTGCCAACGGCGTCCATATGCGGCTGTTCCGACATACACCTTCTCTGGTTGCAGTACATTTTGGACATGATCTAACACCTGTTCGAGCCACCATAATGGGGTAGATGCTCCAGGCGCAGTATTGCCCGACGAGAAATCATAGGACATGATTTGAAACTCGTCGATAGCCTGATTTCCGTTCAAATCCCTTCCGCTAGCAACGGTTCGATAGTCTGTCCATTGATACCAATACGGCTCAAAATCGCCCGTCATCGCATGAAGGTTCACGCGCAATTCCAGCCCTAACGGAATACAAACCTCGTTTTTCACCCTTACAAGCAAATCGCGATACTTTTCCGCTTCTTGATATGAGCGACTTCGAGACGAACTTTTCTCAAAGTCCATTTCAATTCCTTTGATCCGGTTTGGAAAACGCCCCATATACAGTTCGGCAATTTTCCGCAATTGTCGGATGAACGTGTCTTGTGCATTGTTCACATTATCCAACACAGGTTCGACACGGCTCTCGCCGAAACAAACCATTTGGAGCGACCATTTGATGTTCGGGTAATTGTCTACCAAAAAACGTAACGAGTCCCTCATCCAATATCGGATAGCCGACTCGTCCGATGTAAGCACCGGATATGACTCTCCGGCCTTGTAATGATAAATGGAGCCGTCGGCCAACACGCCGAAATCGTGAAGTCCAAAAGCGTAGATTTTGTCGTGATGCTCTAAAAACGCATACCAAAAGTTCCTTTGATCGCCGCCCCATCGTTTCCATGCTTTGGGATCAATAATCTCCCATACGCCTGTCGAGACTTCTCGCGCATATTGCTCAAATTCAGCGTTTGACGGCTCATTTAGCGACCAAGATAACAGCTTTATCATGGCTTGGACTTCCCTTCCTGCCATTGAATGAGCTCAACAATTCCCCAAAAGCCAATGCCTGTATCTCGCATTTTTCCGTTGACAAGTTTGTAAAATTCAATGCGAATGCGGTTCGAGCCATAGGGCAAGCCCATGAATAGTTGCCGTTTAATCTTCAGCGTTCCCCCGCCGACATTCAGCGTACGGCTCGCCCGATTGGCCGGAACGCCGTTGATGGACGCCTCGTTCTTTGATCCCCACAGCCGAATCTCGCTTCCAGCCGCACCGCCTTCAAAGAAAAACTCGCGGCTGTATCTCTTGTTTAAGGGATGTTCCGGCTCGTCGGGATATATCGTCCACATAGTCTCCATAGTTGGTGGAAATCCGCAACAAATCGAAGTCGTTTTTCGCGTATAGCGTGATGTCCACGACAGTAGTCGTCAGTTGACGTGAGAAGTCTGTTTCGTACACGTTTGGCACGATAATCGCTTCATGTCCTCGCCCGACGATGTTATAGAACCGGTTTTTCACATTTTCAAACACTCTTGGCTGATCTCCTAAATAGACGTCTCTGCCAACGGCTGTCGATGTTTCGTCCAATGTTCCGTATGCCGGTTGAAACCATTCGGCCGTGTTCGGGATGGCAGCAGTCACCTGCTCGCCTTCTTGCAATTGCAAGTCAGTGATGCGAATTGCCCCACCCCACGCCGCAGGTTTTCGGCGACTAGCTCGAACTCGATATAGTCCACTTTTTTGCGCTGAAACTTTGTCAGCGTGGCAAGGAATCGTGTCCAATCCCCTTTATTCATACCATCACCCGTCTAGCGACCAACGTGTTTCTGACGGATGCCCTTTCCACAAAGTCGCAATCGAACCGCTTTGTAGCATGATGTCGGTGACGTTGATTTGCCCCGATTGGCAATTCTCCATAACAAACCCAATTTCAATCGCAGAGACGCCTCTATCGGGGTTTTTCACTTCGATAACTTGATTGACAAGCTGAAACATCATGTCTCCTCACCTCCGGCCAGTGACAGCCAAATTGGCTCGTCTTCTGTTCCGTCCGCGTACTTGATGCGAATGTAAACACCGACGCGCCCCCTCCCGACTTGCAAGTTTTCCGCCGCCACTCGCATGCTGATGGAATACGAATCGCGATGGGAAGGGTAGACGATTTGCTTGAGCGTCTTGGTTTTTCCCTCTTCGGCTGTCGCCTTGAACGAAGCGTTGCCGCTGTACCCGTTGACCGGATCGATTTCCCATCCATTGTTCGTCCAATAGTTGAATCCGTCATCAGCACGGGAATTCATGAGGTAGTTAAAGACGCTCAAGTTCAGCAAATCTTGTCGGTCTACCGTGTCCTCGGATTCAAGAGCAGGCGCCGACTCTTGAACGCCCGTCAGCAAGTCAGACAGCGTCGGTTGTGGACGTTCAAGCTCCACTTCCGATTCCCACGGCTTTTTGATGTTGTACTTCCAACGAACAATGCGCTTCTTCTCGTTGATGCCCAATTCTTTGTCGTACACAAATACGTTGTCGCCAAGGGCGAACTGTTCATGGCTCAAGCCCGACATTCTCGAAAGGTCAGCGACTTTCATCACGTATGAAGCGGTCGGGCGCGAGAGGATGCTCAAAGCATATACGCCGCGCTCGTAAAGATGAAACGGGTTGGTGAAACGCTCGTCTTTCACGATCAGCACTTTCTTTTTGGTCGTATATTGATAGTTTTCAATATAGGGCAATCTTTCTGGATGGGCGTCTTCAATCGTCATGTTGTTTTTTCCGTACAAGTACAGCTTCGTTACGAGGTCTTTCGTGCTGTAATTCACTTCGATTTCTTTCATGTTTTTGCGATAGACGATAGACGCCCCCGAATCCCTTCCTTCCGGCCGCAAGAAGTCGACCGTGTTATTGCTTGTATTGAACCACAACTCGCCCGTAAAGACGTTGGGAAGCTCTCTCAAGGCTTTCAGGCGATTCGTCAATCCTTCTTCCAACTGAAGGTTTCGGCGTTCTGTCACTTCCACACGCCCGACTGACCATCCCGTTCCATCCAAAATATCCGCCATGATTTGTTCCGGTGTGGCGTCTTGCCAACTCCACACTTTCATCGGCTCGGTATATTGCAGGTCGTACCATGTCGCTTCGCAATACACAACAAGTTCAAGTCGCCCTCCCGCTCTCACTTTCGAGACATCGCGAATGAAATAACGCTGATTAACGACTTCAACGATGTTTTCATTTTGAATGTATTCTCGTTTTGGATCGTTGTATGGAAGGGAAAACGTCAGCGTATCCACACTGCCAATCTCTTGTTCCAAAATCGGGTCATCCGCGTTTTCCAATACGCCAAGCCGATTCCCGTCTTGGTCATACACGACCAATAAGGCGTTGGACAGTCGATTGTACAAGGGTTGCTGTCGTTGCGGCGGTTGGCTGTTGTATCGAATTTTCCCGAGTATGTTATACCGTCCGACTCTCAACTGATTGTATTTCAGCATAGCCGTCACCTCACGCCACGACTAGCCAAGGCGAGCAATAGGAACTTCGTTGAAACAACGCTCCACTTGCCGGAAACGTCGCTGGCATATCGCCAAAAGGAATGTTCGTCGCCCGATAGCCTCCATAGAACGTATGAGGATTGGGGCGTGGCGATAAATCTTGCAAGAATGTTTGGGCATCGAATTTCACGATCGGAATGGCGCTGACTTGGTTCAGTCCATCGTAATACGCTGTCGCCCCATCATGTCTTGCAATCCAATAAAAGCCTGCTTCTAATTCCAAATCAATGTCGACCATCCCCCAGCCCCCAGCCGCCGGAATGGTAATGACAGGGCTTTGGAACAGCAATTCGCTCGGTCGCAAGCCGTTGTCGCGATAAATACCAATCCGCAACGATACGTTCGTACTGGCTGAATTCAGTTTCATCGCCGCCTTATTGAATCGGGTTTTGGTTGGCAACGGAAACGGGAAAGCGTCAATCGTGTTGCCGTAGACTAGTATCCGAAACGCGGGCACGTGGCTGTTCGTGTTAGCCGTTCCATCAGCATTAATTGGATTGTAGTCACGCCGAAAATGGCTGACATACGTGCCCGACAAAGGATAAAACGGTTCTACTCCCGCTGGATTGTTGGCTAGTAGCAGCGAATGTTGATCCACAGCCTGTTGCAACGAAGGAATGCCCAAAACGCTTTCCTCGATGCTTTGTCTCCACGCTGAAACGTTCGTGATGTACGTAAAATCAGCCGCAATCGTATCGTTTAGGTTCTGTTGCTCATGAAAAACGACAACGCCGTGCGCCGGACTAATCTCGTATTCACTTGGGTCAACTTGGACGCCGTTTCGATAAATAACAGGCGCCGGATTGTCCAGCCAATTGCGAATCGTTCCCTCATAAATGCGATAACGGATAGTCGGATCATCTTGATCCGCCACCGGCGTCAATACATGCCCCGTCTCTTGCGCCGTCTGCATTTCCAAAACCGCCTGCATTTTGTTGATGTCGTGTTGCAAGCCCGAAATGTGCGCGGATAGAATATCTTGGCTCGTCAAATCACGATATGGGGTTTGCGCCATGGTTTCACCTCTTTTCTAAATCCATCGGCTTCGAGCATAGACGGTCGCTTTCTGAATGGTCGCGTTTCCTTCTGTGAAAAACTCAACCTCGTTTTCCTCTATGTCTAAAAACGGAAAATCCATCGAGTCTAAATGCTGATTCGCTGATCGCTTGTTCCCGTATCCATCGACAATGTAGGACGTGACAAGCTGGCTATCCAAGACAAGAGTCTCCCCTTGTTGCAACGTTCCCGAAAAACGTACGGACGTGAACGGCGTTCGCACGCCAATTGAGCCGCCGCTGTTTGTTCCTTGTATTTCAATCAGCGGTTCTGAATACTCGTTTCCTTTTTGGCGATTCACGACGTACACGCCCGTTCCGCTGAACTCGAACACTTCGTCCTCAATCGCGTAGTAGAACGGATCGGGACAAAAGAAGTTCAACGTTCCTTGTCCGGCGCGGATCAAATCGTCAATTTCTGTTTGATCCTGAATGATGGCGTTAATGTACTTGTCCGGCTCGTCTTCAAAGATGAGCGGCTTTGGCTCGCTCTTGTTCAGCTTTCCGGCCAAGAAACGTTTCAATTCAAAATATGACATGTCGAGGTGTTCAAAGATGACCACCTCGACAGGAACGACAATCGACTGATGCCGCTTCTCCAAGAAATACGCGCCATGCCTTCCGGCGATAGACATGGATGCGATTTCTTGCGGCGGCATTAAGGGGCGACCAATGTCTCGAACGAGTAGATACGGCGAAAGGTCAAACCCGTCATACGTAATCATAAGATGCCACCCCCTACGCCATTTGCCCTCATTTTCCCGATGCGCCGCTGACCGAGTTCACGGTCGATATAAGGCGTGACCACTCGCATGATTTCCCTGCCGTCCATGATGACAGGGACGACAATTTCTATTCTCTCTGTGCTTTGTTTTCCGCTGTTTTGCAGTTCTTCACGGATGATGCTTCGCAACATTCGTTGCGGCGCCACGATCTCGGGGTTTCCTGCTCCCGCGTCACCGACAATGGCTAGCGTCGGCTCGTCAACTACACCGCCTGTTGCCAGACGTGGAATGTTCGGAATGTTAAACCCAATCGAACCGCCGCCGCGTCCGCCAATCACCGGAACCCAGTCGGGAATCTTCGGAATCGGAATACGGACGCTGTTGATTGAGTTAATCATGCGGTTAATAAAGTCAATGACTTTGTTTACTGCGCCACGTACTGAGCTAACCACGCTGTCCCATGCTCTCGATGTCGCGCTTTTCACTCCGTTCCATACGCTCGAAATGATGTTGCGGATGCTATTGAATGCGCTCGAAATTCCCGAACGAATGCCGTTAATAACAGAACTGATTGCGCTTTTGATGCCATTCCATACACTCGATGTGACAGAACGGATAGCATTCCATACGGTTGAAATCACGTTCCGAATCGCGTTGAAAACAGAAGAAACCGCAGACTTAATCGCGTTCCATGCAGTAGTCAAAGCCGAACGAATGGCATTCCAGACCGTTGTCGTCACGGTGCGAATGACGTTCCACACGGTCGAAATCACCGTCTGAATCGCGCTGAACACTATCGATACGGCGCTTTTAATGCCGTTCCACGTTGCCGTCAACGCCGACTTGATCGCGTTCCATACGGTCGAGGTCACGTTTTTGATCGTGTTCCAAATGTTCGAGATCGCTGTTTTAATTGCGTCAAAAACGGTAGAAGCGGTCGTTTTGATGGTGTTCCACGCCGTTGACAAGGCTGATTTGATGGCGTTCCAAACCGTGATGGACACGCTCTTGATGCCTTCCCATACACTCACAAAGAACGCTCCAAGCGCGCTGAACACGGTTTGCGCCACGCTTTTGATCGCGTTCCATGAATTCGACAGAAACTTGCTGACAGAATCCCAGTTCTTCCATAGCAAAATGATGATCGCGATGAGTGCTCCTATCACGCCTATTACAATCAACACCGGCGTGGCAATCGCCCCAAAACTGACGCCAAGCACGCCCATCGCCGTAGCGATGGTAGACACAATCGGGGCGAGCGTCAAAAACAATCCGGTGATAATGCCAATCACGGTGACAATCGCCGCGATGGTTGCCGCCAATTTCGGGTTTTCAGAAATCCACTCCGCTACTTTGCTTACCACATCTGCAATCCCTCGATACGCCGGAGCTAGAGCCGTGTTTAAATCGTTGAACGCATTTTGCATTTGCACCATCGGGTCGGCATTCATTTGTTGCACTGTTTGATTGAACAAGTCTTGATTCTTGCTCGCATCACCCAAGTGCTTGTTCATGTTCAGGAGTGTTTCCGCGATGTTATCCCCTTGGTCTTCCCACATTGTCCCGAAAATAGCAACCCCTAGTGCGTTTCGCTTCGTTTCGTCATCTACATTCATTAGAGCTTTGGCAACCTGTTGCATAGCCGTCCGCCCTCGCTCACCGCCCGCGGCGACGGCCTGCCCCCATGCCTGCAACTGCTTTGCGGAGATGCCTGTTCCTTTCAAGAGTTCGACCGTCGTTTCATTCACGCCTTGTCCGAATTCTGCAAGACGGATGCGGCCTTCTTTCAGTCCGTCAAGCAGGTTGTCGATGTTCCATGTTCCCGTCTCGACCCCTGCGGCGAAAATTGCTTGAATCTCATTCGCCTCAAATCCGGCGCGGTTCAATTGTTGGCCGTACTCCGAAATGATGTCGAGCTGTTCAGGCGGAAATCCAATGCGCAACAGCGAATTGACAAGCCCAAGCGCTTGCTGATCCGACATTTCAAGCTCGCTGCCAATTTCGTTTACCTCTTGAATCAACTCTGTAAAGTCGATTCCCGAATAGGCGGCCGCGATCGCTCCAGCTCCTTCGACGATTTTCCGGTTTACCGCATCACTCGCATCGGCGTTCAGTGCGAATTGACGGCGCACGCCTTCTAGGGCACTTTCCGCGTCAATGCCATATGCTTTGACCGTATTTGTCGCTTCTTTAACCGTTTGAATGGACTCTGGAGGAACATCGAAGGATACGCGAATTTTCGTTTCCGTGTTTACGCTCTCTAACGCTTTCCCGACAACCGCTGAAATGCCTGCGCCTGTCGCCAAGCCGGACAGAACAGGCTCAAAATCAATGTCTTTCAGCGATTTTTGAGTATTCTCCGCTTCGTCTTGTAGTTTCTTGAGTTCGCCCCTTGCTTGAGATGTATCCACTTTCGGGGAGGGCATGGAACGGATGGTTTGCGTCAGTTCACGGATCGCCCCTTCAAGCCGGACAATCGAAGACATGTCGGCTTGAATGTCCAAGTCCGGCATCGACTCGATGGCACTTTCGACCGATTGGAATGCTTTTTCCGCGTTGCGTGTGACACGATTCAAAATGCCGGACACTTCATCCACGCCGGAAATGGCAATTTGAACAACTTGTTCCGCCATGCATCATCTCCCCTTTCGTACCAAACGCGCTCGTGAAGGGAGTTTTCTTCGCAGTTTCTCCGCTTCTTTTTGGCGCTCTTTTTGAATTTTGTTATGGTGCGCAATCAACAACTCCATTTGCAAGGGCGTCATATAAGGGATGTCAAGCGGCGAAATGCCGCACTCTTTCACAAGAAAATAAAAATTCCTCCCCTCAAGATTGAGGAAAGGAATCTTCATCATTCTCTACTGCTTCTTGGATTTGTTGTTTGTTTCCGATGCCTGTCAATTCGTAAATCCTAGCGGCGATCTCCTCCACCAATTTCGGTGGAAATTCGTTTTCCACGACCTGCTCTGTAATCATCGGATCAACCGTCCCGTATGCAACGGCTTTGATTGCCGCCCGTTTCCGGCCACGCAGGTTGGCCTTAGTATCGAACTGGAGCGTCTGTGCTACCTTGCCCTTCAGTGTTGGCGTTCCTTTCACTGACACGCCCTCCTGCATGAGTTCCTCGATTTCCAGCGCTTCTTTATTGTTGAGCGGCCGAATATCCACCTCAAATTCTTCTCCGTTCCACGTCACAGTTAATGTTTCTTGGTAGGCTGTCCCGTTCAAAACGCCGGCAGTCAATTTTTTCGCCATCGTTATCCCTCCATGTTTTCGATTTTCCGCCTAACGGCTTCATACAGACGTTTTTTGCAAGCCTAATAGTTTCATTCCCACTCGTTTATCGCTTCTGTACTAGGCTGTTAGAGGAATTCTCTCGCGTTTCGGTTTGTTCGAAAGCGAATTCTACTTCGCTTATCGACACGCATATCATCATCTATATTTGTAGTAGTCTTTGTAGTAATCTCTGTTAATGTTCTTTCGTTTTCGCGATTTTGATTTTGCGAATTCACAATTTTGATTTCAAAAAAACGAAAAGAGGGATAAGCGTTTTGCCTATCCCTACGCGACTGTATACGACGCTTTGTCATTCGTCAGCGAGACTTGGATCGGCCCCGCCGACGTTGCCGGATCAAACAACGCCCGTGCCGTCACCGTCTGCACAATGCCTTCCCGTCCCTCAACAGGTTGGCTCGATGCCGTATAAATCAGCCGCGGAAAAATGATGTCCAAATTGCTTCCTAGATGCAACGTGTAGCTGAATTCTTGCAACGTTTCAGTGCTTGGGCCGTCCGCGCCGCCCCAAAAGGCAATCAGCTCTTGATCACTGTCGAACCCAAGTGCAACCTCTAACGTGACGACCATCGAACCCATGAACGCTTTCTTCGGGAAACGCGACCCGAATCCTTGGGCGCTCTCAATATCCGCGCCGGTTTCTACAGTTAGCGTTAGACTGTTGACCGATGCGCTCATATCCGTACCGTTCTTTTCAAGCGCCGCCATTGGCGCAGTGAAGACATTTCCTTCCGTGAATTGAATGTTGGTGGCCAACGGCGCACGTTTGTCCGACGCGCCTAATGTGTTGACCGTTAGCAACGCCCATTCGTTTTCAATCTCCAATTCTAGCGACTCAATCACGTTACCAAGGAACACATGCTCCATGATGTCTTTGCCGACTTTCGCTGAAAACGAAGGCATCAGCGCACTGCGGGCAGGATAGAATGTGTGCGTATAGCCGGTCGTGGCGTCCCCTGTCACTTCATAACCTCCTAACGCCCACTTCCAAAACCAGCCGGTTGCCTTGTCGTCAAGTGGCAACGTAATCGCGCCGCCTGTCGAGTACACACCAAATTGCGCCACACGATCCAAGCCGGAAATGCCCTCGTAAATCAGCTTGTCATCTTCGGCCGGTTCGATGGAAACACTTTCGGGGTCGAGCGTTTCCGCATATTGCGCCGCTTCCACACCGAATTCCGTTTCCTCGCCGATCATCAAGTAGCGCGTAATCGCCATGTGTCATCACCTCACTCTTTGACGGTCTTGAGCGGAGCAGGCGTTAGGGTGGCGGCATAGTCCGTATCCGCCGTTCCGGCATCCGCGTCAAGTTTTTGCAACAAGGCGATTTGCTTGTTCCGCAGTTCATTCAAGTCGTCAATCAAATCATAAAAAATCGCCGGCAATTGAGCAATGCCAGCGCCGCCTTCGCCTTTTCCGATGTGTTTTGGCACTTTCGCCATGCTATTCCCTCCGTTTCACTCGAAAGTCAAATTGAACCGCAGACCAACACACCTGCGTGTTATTGCCCATTTCGTAGGCAGGGTCGATTTGCGTTGGGCGAACATCCGATACAGTGCCGCCTAGCGTTCGGTCTTGCATCAGCACGTCATAGACCGTCAACGCCAAATCATGCGCTTTCTCCAGCCCTTGTTCAGGGTCGCTGTCTTTGACAAGCACCACAAAATTGAACCGTATGTCATGATCGGCTGTGTGGCCACCAAGCAAGTTCGGGGCATACGGCTCCGGTACAATCCAAATAGCAGGCGTTTGCAACGTCCCGACTCTTACCTTTTCCCCATACACAATCCGTTTGATTTCTTCTAGCTCCGGCGCTTGCTCCAATACTTCCCGAATCTTCGCCCGAATCGCCTTGTGAATGTCTTTAAGAGGCTTTCTTTGAATCATATCAATTTCACTTCCCTCAACGCCTGTTCAATGAAATCGTCAATCCGCCGCTCGGCTGCGGAAATTGATCTCTCGATGAAACGTTTCGGCTTGATTCCCGGGTGATTGACCTTTTTGGCAAAGACCACTTCCCCGTTCACTTCAAACCGCAACGCTTTCGCCCTACGCGGATAGATTTCGTATGGTCCAGAACCATAGTTTTGCACGAGCGCATATTCCACGTTCGTGCCGACTGTATAGAACCGCGCGCTCCGTTTTTGCAATTTCCATGATCCGGCCAAACGTCCATGGTCTTGCGGCGAAAACTCCATTAGGTTGCCCCATACCTCTAATGCGGTCAACTCTGTCGCACGGTTTAGCGCCGCTCTCATGCGTGGAATCAAGCGCCGTAAATCGTCCATATTGATTTCAGCATCAAACATCTTCATCACGCCTCTACAAAGTCATCTGATGAAAGGAAGACGTCAACGCTTCGCCTCATGAACGGTCGTAATTCTGTTCCTAAATCTTTAGTTACTTCCGACGTATTGAGAATAGAAACAGCGAAATCGTCAATTTGAATGATCGGGCTGGATCGTTGCTGTTGGGCGACCGCTACCACTTTGGCGACCGTCCGTACTAAAACGTCTTGAATCGCCAAGTAGTCGTCATCCGTTTCAAGAACGGTTCGTTTGAGCCTAGCATGGATATGTGACGCGATCCGCTCAATCCATGTCGACAACAAACCATCCAGTGCCGCTTCGGGATCAGTCGCATTCGGGAAACGGAAATACTCCGCAGAAACGCCCGTCAAATCCCGAACGTCCTGCGGAGTCACGACTTCCGTCACCGGCCTTTCGAATAATGGCATGTGTCATCACGCTTCTTTCAATGATTCGAGCTTGTCGATCAATGTCGAACGTTTTTTGCCTGTTTTCTCTTGGGACAACGCTTCGTCAACAGAAATCTTGCCCTCCTTGACCGCTTCGAGCACCTCGTCAATGGTCATGCTTTGCACGTCCAATGAAGGTGCGTCGGTCTTGGCACTTTCATGACGATGTTCTGTTTCGCTTTTGTCGCCTTCATTCACAATCTCCACTTCAAAGTCCCGAACCGCCTTCACGGTTAGATATTCGCGATTTCCGACTGTGATTTCGACCGGTTGGTTAGGCGGGAACTCGACACCAAGACGGTATCGAGTTTTCCGCCCTTTATTCACGACTCGCAAGGTTTTCATCCATCCTCACCTCATCAGCCCGTATAGCCTTGCCCAACGACAGCAGCGTTTTCGTCTTCAAAATGGCAATCGACGCGCAACGTCGTGACAAAGTCCGTACGCCGTGCCTTCGGTTGGCGATCCGGTTCAATGCGGATGTCGCGGTAAATGCCGTAAACAAGGTTCGCCGGATTGACAAGGAGTGCCGTTCCGGCAGGCATGTTCGCCGAATCGACCACCGGAATGCCCTTATAGGCCAATTGCGTAGCAGTCGTTTGCGCCGTATCGCCAAGACCCGTACCACGCGCGCGGAGAACATCGCGGTAGGCGTCTTCAATGTCCCAGTGCACATAGAAACGCCATTGCGAGCGGTCGCGCAGGTATTTCTTCGGTACCGCATGGATCATGGCGTCAAACATCGCTTCGACGTTCGTCGGGTCAAAGTCAGTCGTGCCTTGAACAAGGTTGGCCGCCTTCTTGAGCCACCCGTCTGTTTTCGCCAAGAACGGATCGCTGCTCGCTTTGTCGCCGTTAAGGAACAATTCTTCGAGGTCAACGCCAACACGTTCAGCGATCAATTGAATCAGCGTATCCTCGAATCCTTCGCGTTCGATGTTATCCTCAAGGGTCGAATCCGTGATCCCCGAAACGCCGATCACTTCGACCGACTCCAATTTATTCGTGCTGAATTCCGGCTTCGCTTCTCCAGTCGGTGCTTCTCCTTCCGTTGCCGCCTGCAAGATGCGCGAACCGAATGCGATGCGGTCAATATCGTGCGTATGGCTCGTCATATCAATTCGGCGCGCTTCGTCCAAAATGCGCGTCGCTTGGGAGACCGTCCGCACGAAAAGCTGTTGTTTCGCAGGCGCTAAACGAGACGCGCCAAGGTCGGTCGTCGTAATGGCTTTTAAGACGTTTTCCAATTTTCCAAGAAGCATGTCGTTCGTCATCATACACTCAACACTCCCTTTCTATTTTTTGTCTGACATTTATTTGCGTTTAAACCCAAACGGATCGCGGTCGTATTCGTCTTGCGGCTTCGATTTTTCCACTCCGTCTTGTCCCGTCAGACGTTTCGAGAACGGGATTTTTCGCTTGAGCTCGTCAAGCTGTTTGACGACTTGTTCGTATTTCTCTTTGTAGCTGTCGTCTTCGCTTTTGGCAGCGGATTCGTCTCGGAGGCCTTCCTCTTCATTTTGCGGTTCTTGTGGCTCGTGATCCGTCGCCGCTCCTTTCAGCGTGCTCATGATTTCCGATAGCTTGTCATTTACGGGTTTCAACGAATCATCGATCATTTTTTGAACGTCCTCGACTTTCACTTCGTCATCACCTTCTTTCGATTTGTTTGCTCGTTCTTCTTCGGCAATCCGCAACAGTTCGTCAATGACTTCCTTCGCGGCTTTCAGCTTTTCGTAGTTCGCATCAGAAATTTTTCGCCCCGCCTTTCCCGATGGTTTCAGTCCCAGCTTTTCTTTGAATCTATCGAAAAGGCTCTTATTCGTCCGCTGTGGGCTTGTTTCTTCGTTCGAAAGGGTTACCCCTTGCCCGCCACTTTGCTCGTCTCCTAGAGCCGCCTGCGCGGCCACAGCGACACTTTGCGGCGAAGGGGATTCAACAGGGACGATGTTCTCCACGATGCGAACCTCTTGCAGATCGCCGACAAACTCGACATCCCCTTGTTCGTTGATCGTGTAGCCGATTTGGAAGAATCGTTTTTTGCCGCTCGCCAAGTCATCAACGCGAATCACAATGGAATCTTCGAAAATGGAATAGACATACGAATCAAACGCGCCGTTATCGAATGTCTGATAGACTTTTTCACGCAACAGCTCGCTGATATATTCAAACGAACCTTGAATCGCCTTTTTCACCGCTTCTTCTCGATTGTCCTTGCTTTTGATCGCGATGAATTTGGCTTTCGGCACGGCAGGCTCATCGACAAGGGAAACGGCATTGACTACCCAATCACCTGCGGAACGTTCCAAATCGGCCAGTGTCGTTCGTTTCAGTGCCTCTTTCGATTTCAACGCCGCTTTTGGAACACCCATAATCGAAAATCCGGTCAATTTTCCTTCTTTGACCGCTTGCCAAACGTCCTCGTCTTGAACGCGAACGCCCATCATCCAACTTCCTTTCGGAACAGTCAATTCGTCGTCAATCTCCCAATCAAACGGCAAGATGTACGACTCCACCACCTTGCCGACATTGTTTAACGTGTGTTGCAAATCGATGTTGCCGTATTGCTCTAAAAACTTGTGCGCCACTTCTTCAATCTTTTCAGCGGATACGACATCGCCGTCGCTGTCCGGCTCGTTCGGCACAAGAACAGGTCCGAACACGATCCGCTTCTCCTCGTTCTTGTGTGTGACCGGCGCAGTGAGTTCGTGCTTCATTCTCTCACTCCTTTCTGTTCGGAATCGCTTCATGAAACGAGCCACGCCTAGAATGAAATCACCCCCTTTACGGATAGTAAGGAGTGCGGACGATTTGCTCGCCCTTTTTCGGGATATATGGACGGCATCGGCATCGGCAGTTGATCCATTCCTCGATGGGACCGGATCGGTCTAGCGGATGCATCAGCCCATTGGAGAAACGTTCATCCATCCGCACCACTTGCCCGTGAAGCGAATAATGATCGGCACGGTCTTTCGGGTTTCTGCCCCTCACGCGGCTGTCTCTGACCGTCAGCCACTGTTTGTAGCGGACGTTGTAATCTTGCATGGTTTGGAAAATGCCAATGTTTTGCGCTCCCTGCACTTCGGTTCTCGCGATCGTTTGCAGCCGATGATCGCGCAGGTCTTTGAAATCGGCGCGCAAATCGACAGCAATGTCGTCAATCCCTTTTCCTTCTTCATATCCTCGAACCAACGTGGCACGGAAATCGCCCTTAATGCGCCTGAACGTATCGTTTGAAAATACATAAACGCGCTCTCGCAATTCTTCGAGAACGCGTTCACTGAATTCCGTAAACACCAATTCCAGCCCTTGTTCAAGAATTTCTTCAAACGTCAACTGCCGTGCCACGACTGCACTTTCGACAGCGGCTTCGGCAATCTCCTCTTCCATGTCCGCAAAAATCGGATCAAGAATGTCTGCTATAAACGTTTCCTGTTCGAGAATCGACAGCGGGATATAGCCAAGCTCGCGCAACCGCTGGATGAACATACTTTCCAGCCCAACCTGCAAACTGACCAATCGTCTCGCCAGCTTTTCTTCGATTTCGGCGATCCGCTCGTCTTGCTCTTTGAAAGCAGGAAGCGCTCCGTGTTCGACGAGGAACGCGACAAGCTCGCGATCCATGTCCAACAGCTTGCACACCTCACACATGCCTGCCGCCTTCTTTCGTGGCGATGTCAATGAGTTTGGCGTGCAATTGCTTCAGCGAATTCAATATCGCGTTCGTTTCTTCTTGTGAAGCGTCGAGCGGTTGTCCGAAAATGAAATGCCTGTCTAGGTTCGGATCGTCAATCGGGTCTCTGCCTAATTCGCGCAAAATCATGTTCGGACTGTACGCTCCCACTTCAAACAGGAAGCGCAATTCCTCAATCTTCGCCTGTGTATCCTTCGTGTCAATGTCCTTGAAACGGAAACGCCAATCTGTAATTCCCAATCCGACAAATAACAGGCGATTCATCACATTCTCAAGCATATCCTGCCGCGGCTCGATGACCGATTGCTTGTAAATTTCCGTCGACTCCCTCGCTGTCGAACCGCCAAGCGAACCTTCGACGACGATGCCGGCGCGATAAGGCGGAACACCATGAGCGGACAAAATTTCATCGCGATTGTCCGCCCGCAACATGCGGAAACTCGCTTCCTTCGTCTCCACAGAAAGCGCTTGGAACTTAATTTCAATCGGCGTGTCCGAGAAATCCCCCTGCGGTTTTTGTGCCGTCACGACGAGCGTTGAATGCCGGTTTTTCTTGATGTCCTGCTGGAAGTAACGGCGGATCAACTGCTTCGTTTGCTCGTCAAGTTCCGCTCCTGTCACCGTCACGACGTAGGCAGGGACGGCGTGATTTTCAAAGAAACTGATGTTGTACTCCGCCCGTTCTCGGTCGGAAATAATCGCGCTTAACGCAGGCAAAATGTCCGGCAAGCCATAGTAGTCGCTCCGGCTCGTGTAATTGTGAATGTGGATGATCTCGGTGGCTCGCCGCTCGGCCGGAATGGAACCGGCAGGGGCAATTTCGCCTGTCATGTAGTCCACATCATTTTCAAAGCCAAATCGTTTGAACCACACCTTCTTTGCCCCGCGAATTTGGCAATATCGGTTCATATCCTGATGGACACGAACGGTATGCGCCGGAATATGCTCAAGACCGATCAACGTGCCGTCTTCGTCACGAATAACCTCGTAATAGCCGTTTCCGATGGAATCATAGTCCACCATCACGTTGTTATTGATGTCGGTCAGCGTCTTGTATGGGTTTGGATTCTCTAAAAACTGCATCGCAATCTCGCGCTGTTGTTCGCTCGGATTGTTTGTTTTTGCCTCAAGATACCACCCTAGCCCCGCAGTATCTCTTGCTTTCGTTTTGACCGCCCGATAATGATACGGGTTGAGTTCAAGCAGTTGCGCCAGTGCTTCGAGATTGTATAACGGTTCGACAAGCCCCAATTCCCCATACGCGCTGCCAAAACGGTCGCTTGGAAGGGCTCTTGACTCTCCTTGTTTAATCGCGTAGCGTTCGAGTGCGCTTTCTTCGATGATTTCCCCATCGCTTAACACATACGCCTTGGCCACTGCTTGTTTTTCCATGCCGCTCCCTCCCTTCTGTTAGAAGATGTCAACCTTAATTGTTCCTTTCGTTCCGGCTCGGTCAAGGTATCGCAACGCTTGCGACGTGGCGTCCACTTGGTCGTCGCTCGGTGCATTTGGGAACGCCACCAATTCCTCGACGTAATCATGCACCCATGGCGCGATGCTCGGATGCGGAATGTAGACGTTCCCTGCTTCAAATTGCGGCGATACGGCATTCAGCCGCTCGACTTTCGTTCCATTCGGCACAACCGGCAACATGCCGCTGATTTGATGCCGCAACGCATTAATGATCGCTGTCCCGTTCGCGCGGTCCTCAATGAGTTTCGCCTGCGCCTGCGGCCACTTGGACGTCAACGAAACAATGGCACGGATGGACTCGGTGAAGGACAACTTCGCGCGGACTTGGTCAAGCAGGTATTTGTCCGCTCCCTTTCTGCCCCATACTTGACCGACGACAAACGAGCCGTCATTGGTATCCTTGAATGCAAAATCCCATGATTGGATATATTCGTCCATTTGGGGAGCTTGCTTGTAATATTTGAACCACGAGCGATGGATGATCGCACCGCTCGGCGGCGTTGGACGCTGTTGGTATAGCGCATTCCATGTTCGCGATCCGACTGATTTCTTCGTTTCCTCCGCCCACTTCTCGTCAAATCCGTACTCCGGCCATAACGGCTCGCCGATTTTTCGACCTAGCAAGTCGTTTTCGGAATCGCAAATCGCAGGCAAGGAAACCACTGTCCACCGCTCTGGCTCGTGTTCTAAAAGCCGTCCGGCAAGGTCATCCTCATGCCATCTTGTGAGAATTAAAATAACCCGTCCGCCGGGTTGCAAACGGGTGGATAGCGTGTTTTGCCACTCATTCCAAAGCATGTTTCGATACGTGAGCGAATCCGCCTCTTTGCGGTTTTTGATCGGGTCGTCGATGATGAGCAAGTCCGCACCTTGCCCGGTGATCCCGCCGCCGATCCCTACGGAAATCATCCCGCCGCGGCGCCCTTCGACGTCCCAACTGGTCACCGATCCCATATCATTTGAGATTTTGATTCCGAACAATTCCTCACCAAACATCTCGATCTTCTGTCGATTCGCCCTCCCAAACCGTCTCGCAAGCGAATCCCCGTATGAGACTTCGATGACTCTCCTGTCCGGATTTCTTCCGATGAACCACGAAGGGAACGTCTCGGTAACCGTCATGGACTTGGAATGCCGCGGAGGCATAAATATCATAAGACGATCGATTTCGCCCTTCTCCACCTTCATAAGATAGTCGCAAATCAAATCAGAATGTCGGGACGGGATATATCGCCCAAAATGCACATATTCGAGATAAACGGAGTAATCTTCCTTGGCCAGTTCTCTTTCCAATGAATTAAGACTGGTCAGAATCTCGCTTAACAGCATTTCGCTTCCTGATGAGCCGCTTGACAAGGTCTCTGGCTTCTTCGTCTGCAAGGAGTTTGTTGGTGATGCCGATTTCATGCGACTGTTTCACCTCTCCGTCGTGCTCCACCTTTTGGATCTCTGTAGACTCCCCTCTCGACAGTCGCTCCACTTTTACTGCTATATCAAACCACCTTATTAAATCATTTGGCGACAATTCTCTTGGATCGAGTGATCTCATCCGCTCCAAAATTTTGTTTTGGAACATCATCGCCTGTTTCGCGTGCCGCTCTGCCATTTTCTTTCGTTCCTCGGCTTGTTGGAGGAGGTATTCCCTTTCCATATACTCGTCATATTGTCGGCATCTCTCCACCCAATTGTGCCTTGCGCTCCAACGGGAAAGCAGGGTGGTCGATTTGCCCAACTTCTTGGAGACCTTCGACAAACTCCTCTCCGCCCCCATGTCTCTATATATCCTAAACGCTTCGTATGCCTTCCTCGATTCTCCCTTCTGTCTTTCCCATACTTCTGCCATATCACTCACCACTCAAATATTTCATCGCTAAATTCTCGATGAATTTCCACTTCTCTTTTTTGTCGATCTCTCCACTCGACAAAGCCTTTTCAATAGCCTTATTGAGCGTAGCTGCCGCTTCCGTAGGGATTTCATCAGAACCAAAAACAGTCGAAATTGGCACACGATTTTTATGTTCAGGCTCTCCATTCTCATCCAAATATCCTTCTTTCAAATCCTCTAAATGCCGTTCGAAAATATCGAGTATAATCATCAGACTCGTCGCACCGTTGAAAATGTTATACGATTGTTTCACCTTTTTTTGCGCTTCGAGTAATCTATCAAAATCAGCCAACCTCGCAAGTACAGTTTCACTGTTGATCTCGTCCTTAGCTTTTTCAAAGGCGTTAAAAAGTTCCTCCCGTTCTTCCGGCAGGAACAAAAACGATACCGTCAAATAATCAAGGTGTGCTTCTGTGATTCCGTCAATTTGCACTTTTTCGAGCTGACCCAAAACCTTGTCGTCCAACCCGCTGTAATACTTCATGTCCAAGTCTTCGATCTCCGCATACAGCTCTTGCAAAATGACAGGGTCGTCCTCTCCAGTAATGGAGTTATGACTCAACTGTATGGCGATTTGTTCATCTTTCGTCAAGTCCCTGTCTGTATAGATGACTGGCACTTCTGTAAGTCCTGCTTCAATGGCAGCCTTACAACGATGGTTGCCGCTCAAAATTCTGTATTTCCCTTCCGGCGTCAGCCAACAAAACGGGAGTTGGGACAGTCCACCGTCACGCTTGATGTTGTTCACTAGATTTTGAAACATCTCGTTTCTCATGAAACGTGCGTTCTTTTCTAAAAATTCCAGTTGATCGATTGGCACAATGGCCAACTTAAATCCTCCGGCCAGTTTGGCGTTTATTTTTTGTACTTGCTGTGATTCCTTACCCACCATATCAATCCCTCCCTCATGCTCCAACGCCCCGCTTTTCCGATATAGTTGACTCTCGGCGGGTTTTCTTTTCGGCTGTGAACCTCAAACAATCCCCTGTATTTCATGCTCGCCGGTTTGTCTGTAAATGCCGTTGTCGCTATCTCATCGACTTTCACATTGAAAGTTTGCTCTATTATCCTTTTGATCTCCGTGCTCACAGCCGCTGCCAACACCAGCTTCGATGCCCTTTTATATTGCAGTGGGCGTATCACGAAATCGCTCATAATATAGGCGTCTCCCATGTTGTGGCTCGACTTTGACAGGCCAATAGCACCTATCAATTTACCGTCTACCAACACGGCTAAATTAATAGATGCGCTCGCCGGTGCAATTCCGGGGTTGAGGTATAGGCTCCGAAGCGTGTTCATCTGCCTTTGGCTGATTTTCTTAACACCGATTGTTGAATTCTCCGTAATCTCATCGTGTTCCCCCATTCTCGGCAGTTTTACGATTTCCGTCCGTTGATGAGGCATCGTAATTTTCGGTTTCGCCTTTGACGCATACACAATGACCGGTTTGCTCCGCAGTGATGTTTGAACTCTCCCCACTTCGTATCCTTCTAGCCCCGGAATTGGCTCGTCCCTCGCCATCATCCAATGTTTTTTCTCCTTCACCCTCTCGACCATGTATGCAAGACGATCTCGGTCGAATATCTCGTATTTCGGTTCATCCCAGTCGAATACCATTTCAAACGCTCGATACAGCCGCTCGTATCCACCCTTGTAGGTTGGCGGGAATGAAATAAATCCGGCATCATTAGGAGCCTGTTCTGCCCATTCCACAACGTCGCCTGAAAAGAACCTTTTCAATTTCAGCCCGTCTAAAGCCTTGGCCACTTTAGAGCAGGTTTCGTTGTGCAGTCTCTCCCATTGATCCCTATATGCCTTTCTCCTTCGTACGAAAAACGGTTCGTCGCGATGCAACCCGTCTAACATCGTTGTGCATAGCAGCAATGTCGCGATTCTTGGTATCCCTGCCTTCATGTACGGCTCTAACCACTTCCAGTCTTTATGCTTGATTTCGACTCTTATGTCCTCGCCGGCCAGATAACTGCCGATGGTGCAACTGTACAAACTTACGTCATTCCCATACAGGTTAAATCCCCTGTTTTTCAAAATCCTTTCTATCGTGAAGTTGCCTGAACAGCCTATATAAATATCCTCTACGTCCCATGACCGCGTCACCTCACTTACAAGCGCCCTCAAGTCCTGATTGATGCTTCCCACAAACACGAAAATCCCTCTCTTTTCAAATTTCTTTTCATTCTCCGTACACACAAAAAAGACGGCAATGTGCCGTCTTTCAATATTCCAGTGTGATATTGATTTCGTGAACCCAATTCAAATGCTCCACTAATCTTTTTACGCTTTCCAATTTATTTTCATCGTCTATCAAATGGAATGTATCCCCGTCGATTTCGATTCTCTTGAACATCGTGTCCAAAATCGGAAAAAGTACGTCGTGTTTGATGTCTAACGCCAATGGAACGTCATATCCTACGAACAGCGTCTTCCCTCTCATCATGAAACAGCTCCTTTCGCTGTTACGTACGGCTGGTAAATGCGCTTCTCGAATATCGCTTTGGCTTTCTCGATTTCTTCTTTCGGATTTCTTCCGATGGACTCATAAAATGCTTTGTGAACGATACATTCATATCCTCTCGCCAATTGGCCGCGTTCTTCTTTTGTCAGCCCGATTCTAAACGTCTTCGCCAACCCTAGTGCTTTTTTGATGTCTCCGTTTCGGTAAAGTTCGATGGCTTGTTTCACCTTTGTTTTCATATCTTAAACACCCCGTTGCTATCAAAAATCTCGAATAGCGACAGTTGCTTTACCTTTTCTTCTTCCACTTTTTCCGCTTTGGTATTTTCATTGGCAATAAATTCCCTCCGTAACGTTCCTTTTCTCTCTTTGCAACATTCATCGTATGGGAACGTGTCCTCTCTGTCGAATCCCCACTCTGGAACGACGATTCCTAATTCTTGCTCGAACCATTCTGCTACAAGTCGTCTATGACACCAATCGTTGTGCGCCTCGTAACAAAGCAACACCGCGTTGTCCCCAAGGCTTTCATATAGTTCTTCAGCGTCCAGTCGAGCCAGTTTTTCTTTAAACAGCCGATCATAATTCTTTCTGTCCATCTTGAGCATTTGCCATGTGGGAGCGAGCCGTTTTTCTACTGGTCCGTTCCACCATTTTGGAACTCCGATGGAGATAGCCACCGGCTTCAAATGAGCCGGCAGCTTTCTCACCGTCGCAAAATTCGACGTATACATCAGATAACGCCCCTCTCTCTCAAGCTCACGTACGTTTCCTCATCCCCGATGATAATGTGGTCTAATAACTGAATCCCTATGATTTCCCCAGCATCTCTCAACCGTTTGGTCATCTCCACGTCCTCTTTGCTTGGCGTCGGATCTCCGCTTGGATGATTATGGAAACAAATGATTCCTACTGCGTTTTTCATTAACGCCATCTTGAAGACATCTCTCGGGGATACGATTGATGCGTTCGCCGACCCCCTGTGTATTTCTTCAAGTCCGATGACTTTGTTTTTCGTATTCAGAAACGCTACAACGAACGCTTCTTGAGTTTCTTTGTGAATCCCAAGGACTGAACAAACAGTGTCAACCGCGGCCTCTGGGCTTGTGATCGCTTCAGGGATATGATAATACCCCGCATTGACTTTTTCTTTCACGATACGCTCGAACTTTAGGTAGCGTTTGGTAGGATACTTTTGCGCATAATTCATTTTTTAAACACCCTCCTGCGTGTTTGTCCGTGAGCCGTCACCTCACGAACATTCTTAATTTTTTGGTTTGTTCAATTATTATTATAACTTGACCACCTACCACGTTAATTTTGATACACAGTTATTACCGTTGATACGCTACCTTTTCGGGTGATTTCTGTATTTTCACTTTTTCTCTCGTATTTTTTCGGTTTTTTCAATTCTTTTTCTCGCTTTCACTCGTTCTGTCCGAACCGCTTCGTACTTGCATTGGGATGTATAGTAGTATTAAAAATCGTTTTTCATTTGCTCGTACAGCTTCATACTGCACACCATTTCTCTAGAAAAATCGCTTCCGCACTCTTTTTTTCTCTCATTTTCTGCTATAATATAATTGGAGCCTAGCCGGATTCGTCACCCGGTTACATGTCCGATTCCTCCTGATCGGACTGGCTCCGTTTTTTATTTTTTTCTCCGCCATCTTTCTTTTAATACCACTCCGGCTCATCCGTCGAGGTCGTTTTGAGCACCCTTTCTTTGATCCACAAACAGCGCTGACAATAGAACAGGTCAATTCGTTTCCATGATCTCGCGCCGCTTTCTCTATCGTCGAAAACCAACTTTTTCGTTTCTAAATGCTTGTATAGGTGTAAACATTTTCTGTGTCGGCGCCATGATCCTCGCCCTTTTCCGCGTCCTTTTGTATCTTCCGTCTTCATGCTTTTCCTCCTTCTCAAAATAAAAGCCGCCTCTTTACGAAGCGGTCTTACAGCATTTTCTTCATGTTTAATAAAAGAAGCCGCCGCTCAATCAGCGACAGCTTCTTTTCGGGGAAGGGATTTGTTGGGCTCTTCTCGGTTAGTCTGCTTCACTCATACGTACATATGGTAGAGGGTATTCATTTGTTCAATATCATTTTATCACAAAAAAACGTGCCAAAACTGACATGTTTTTGACGTTTTATCGCCCTTCGCATTTCGCCGGTTCATTTCAACAAAGGATGGATTTTCCTTCAGTTTTCTTTCAGTTTTCTGTCATTTTTATGAACTTTTCTTTTCCTCCATTTCAGCCATCATATCAAACAACATTTTGTTTTCCTGTTCCTTTTCTTCCAGTTGCTTCTGAAGCTTCTCTATCTCCCGCTCGAGTTCTTCATACGGTCTTAACGGAGCAGGGTAACGTTTAGGTGGACCATATCTTTCATCAGGATACATGTTGTGATGTGGATCCAACCAAATAATATAAATAATATTATGGTATCTAATTCCATGAACCCTGCCACCTGACCTAGATAGCCTAAACTGTATCATATTCTCTGGAGATACTTGTTCCAGAACATGCTCTGGGATGCTTTCTTTGTAGTGATGTGCAGTTTTGCCAAAATCATGTCTATGTAAATCATAATGGCGTCTTTGTTGTTCAAACTCGCTCATTGTCAATTTTGAAATCTCTGTTAAATTATCAAAAAGGTGAAGAAACCATCCATCGCTAATTCCGCCGCAATTAAATGCTTCATGTTTAGTATCTAAAAACCTAAAAGAGAAAACGATCTTCTCCTTTCTTAGTCGCTCAATCTCTTCTTGTGACCTTTGAGGGAAGATCGTCCTGTTTGGGATTTTAATATTATTTGGCAATTCTGCCTTAGGAATTGAACGGGTTCTTTTTGACTCCTTTTCTTTTTTATTAGTCTTTCTGCTCATCCTCCAACACCTTGCGATAAAATCTGATTATTACCTCATCTTTGATTTTTTCAGTACAAGGTTCTAACTCTCCAAGATTTCCCCTAGCCTCTTTCCAAGGTTCTTCCATATGAGTTAAGTATTCTAATTCATCCCCGTTCAAGTGCCCATAAGACTCGAAAACCTCTTTAATAAACTCATAAACATCCGGGTTTTCTGCAATAGATTTTGGTAATTCGTTAACCGTTTCAATTTCTTGCCAACCATAGTGTTTATATTCATGATACAAATCCGGACAAACTGGCCCATGTACCCATGCTTCAATACGATTGTTAAACAATCTTTTGCCGTACAACGTTAAATACCACGAATAAGCATAGTAGCACAGCTTTTGTAGCTTTTTATGAGTCATGGGTTCAAATGTAAGAAAGGTTTTGGCAACGTCATATACGTTTGTAACCGTTTCAACTTCAACAGTTGCCATCATATTCCCCATCTTCCCCCTTAAATAATAAATCTTCGCCATGTGCCTACCTCCTTTCGTGGTATGTACATCCCAAAGTTATTTCCACATTTTGATGTTTTATACAAACTTATTCACGAAAAGGACGGTTAGCACATGTAAAAAACGATTATATTTTATAATAAACTTCTTCTCCAAACAAAATAATAGTCCTTTTGGTTTAATTCGACAAATCACGACAAACAAAAAGACACCTAAACAGGTGCCTCTTCCTTGTACACTTCAATTCGCAAAGCAAACGCCAATTTATAAAACGCCTTCTCCCTCACGCGATAAAACGTCGATTCACTAATTCCCGCTTCATTGTAGACATCGTAGTCGCGTGGTTCCTCTATGCTCATATACCGCTTCACGATCAGCTCGCGTTCCAGTTTTGTCATCCCAGTTCGCCTTTCCGTGAACTTTTTCATGTATTCATCGCATTCCTTTCCGAAATCCATCCTCCTGATCGCCGCATCTTCAGCCAATCTCATGAATTGGCCTCTCCCAACAATTTCGCAATGTCATAAATAATTTGATCTCTCCATCTGTACAATTGCCGCACACTCACCCCGATCTCCCTAGCAACTTGCTCCCACGTATACGATTTTCCCGACCAATACTTCAACTGTACCGCTTTTTGTTTCTCTGGTGAAAGCGACCTGTATACCGTTTGAATTGCGTGAACGATCTGCTCCAAACGCTCCAAGCGCCTATGGGTAATCAGTTCAATTGTCCGTCGTTCAGTTGGCCGCGAAGGGAGATTGCCACGCCCTCCACCGACATTCTCATCGTAACTCACCCGACCGAACAGAATATCTTTCTTTAAGCGTTGAATGTCGCGCACATATTCGAAATAGTAATAGAGATTATGTTCAATATATTGAGCAACGCCTTTTTCGATTTTTACAGCGGTCATGAGATGCCCTCCTTTTATACAGAAATCGGGGCTTTAATCGCCGGATGCGGATCGTATCCGATAAACTCAAAATCTTCATAGCGATAGTCAAAAATCGAATCCGGTTTTCTCTTGATGATAAGTTTGGGAAGCGGTCGCGGTTCGCGCGTCAATTGCAACTTCGCCTGCTCCACATGGTTTTTATACAAATGAACATCCCCTCCGGAAAAGATAAGCTCGCCTACTTCCAAATCACACTGTTGGGCAACCATATGTGTCAGTAGGGCATAGCTCGCGATGTTAAACGGCAATCCTAGAAATGTATCGACAGAACGCTGTTGCCACATGCACGACAGCCGGCCGTTGGCCACGTAAAACTGGAAGGCGTAATGGCACGGCGGCAGCTTCATCTCGTCCAATTCCGCTACATTCCAAGCGCTCACCAGCAGCCGGCGTGAATGCGGATTTCGTTTGATCTCTTCGACAACCCATGCGATCTGGTCGATGGTTTTCCCGTCTGCTCCCTTCCACGAGCGCCATTGCGCGCCGTAAATCGGGCCGAGATCGCCGTTTTCGTCCGCCCATTCATCCCAAATGGTCACTCCATTCTCGTTTAAGAAGCGAATATTCGTATCACCGCGCAAAAACCACAATAGTTCATAGATGATCGAGCGAATGTGAAGTTTTTTCGTCGTCAACAACGGAAAGCCTTTTTGCAAGTCGAAACGCAACTGGCGGCCGAACACAGAAATCGTTCCCGTTCCCGTCCGATCTTCCCTTTCAATACCGTTTTCAAGAATATCGCGCAACAAGTCCAAATACTGCTTCATAATTCATCCGCCTCTACTCTTCCATGGTTATAGATTTAATCATGTCCTTAATCGCATTCGCGGCTCGCTCGTACGTTCCGGCGATCCCGCGCCATGTGATGAAATCCCCTTCATACTGTCCAGCGATTTTCAACTGTGTTCCCTTCGCGATCCGACTGTAATGTTGGGCGTCAGTCGCTGATGACTTTTCGCGCTCCTTTCGATAGTGTTGGCCTTGTGCAATCTCTGCCATCCCCTCATGGTATTTGGCGCGTTTCTTGTACCAACCGGCAATTTGCCACGCCACTTGCTCAAGTTTTGTATAGAGATATTCCATCCGTGATAACTCATACGGTGTCAGTTCGTCCATGCGTTCCTCGTAAAATCGGATCTGTTCGATATATCGGTTGTGTAGCCGCGTGTATGTCTCAAACTCCTTATCCGTCGCTTCGTTCATCGCGCTCCTCCTTTGTTTCGATCAAACGCTCAAGGTAATATCTCGCTTTTTTTAAATCCGTCAATCCTCCCTTGTAGAGATAACGTCCTGTGTATTTATATACGTTCCCCAAACAAAATCCTTCGAACTGTTCAGGCGTCATTTTCGCCTTCATATAATCGATAGGTTCGATGCCCCCTACCTTGTAATAGTCGGGGCGTACGTCTTCTTGTTTTGGCAACTTCATTCCCTCTCTTTCAAAAGTTTATTCAATACTTCCTTCTGTGCTTGAATGAGCTTCGTTTCCGTTTTGGCTGCCCTCGCGATTTGCGCCAATATGAACGCGTCCACAACGTTATTCGAGTCGCTTTCAAATCCCCATCGTTTATACACCTCAAGCACAACCTTCTCTTTATTTGCATTTCCTCTTGCTCCGGCAAACTTCTTCAAAAGGGACGGGGCGACATCGATATATGGAATGCCCCGTCTGTACAGCTCCATTCGCATCCCCCATCCGATGCCGCCTAAAAGGAATCCACGCTGACTCGCATACCCGAATCCTTCGATCGCTACAAAGTCATCCGGCTGAACATAATAAGTGACCTCTTGGATCAACGCATTCATACGTTCAGGATCGCTTCCGTCTTTCGAAATCTCTTTCGCTTCAATGATTTTTCCCTGACCACTTAAGATGACCAATCCCGTGTGTAAAGACGGGTCAATGCCAACGAATCTCATAGGCGCACCTCGTTTAATATCCATATTTTTGGCGCTCATGATTAACTCGGTTCTTCTTTCTGTACGCATCGACAATTTGCTCTTCCGAAAATCCTAGTTTTTCTCCTAACCCGATGAACATACGAACGATATTTTCATAGGCTTCCCCGACTTCGGTATCTGTTGTAACTTCATGGAGCGTTACGCTGTCGTATAGGCGCCCGATTTCAAAGAATAGATAATTGAATTGCTGAATCGTCGTTTCATAGCAAATCGACGTCAGTTCATCCGGCAGGCCTAGTCGAATTGGCACCAATTGTTCGTAGCGTTCCGATTCCTCAAGACCGATAGAAAGGACAAAATGCAATCCATCGACATATTCCTCAAGAAGTTGGTCAGTTCTTGGCTTGCGATCATTCGACCAAAACTTGAATTTCCGCCATTCGTTTGCGATCTCCCCAAGCTCCGTTTGCAACGCCAAAATCTTTTCTTCCAACCGTTTTTCGCCTTCCGCGCGTGGGTGAATCTTCTCAATATGCGCATCCAATTCTCCTTGTACCTCAAAAAGTTCACGTAGTTCCATGCTTCTTTTCCCCCTCGATTATTCATCCCGCTTCACTCGCTCAACTGCCAAAATCCATTTCAGTTCCTCGTAATCGAATTCGTCTATTCGCTGCCCTTTAAATTCATTGATCCCCATTTGCCGCAACTGCTGGATCGCGTTGTACCTCTTCATCTCCCTTTCGACTTCTGATTTTTGAAAATAGCGGTAGAGTGAACCCATTTTCGTTCCCTCCATCAATCAATATCAAATCGGCTTTCCACAAGAGCGATAAGTTCCAATTCAAACAAATCGACTGGCCGCATTCGCTTATTCACTTTCTCCATTTTTGTTCCTCCCTTTCTTTCTCGTTTCTCATTGTTATCAGTTGTTCGAACCATTCTTGATCGCTCGTGTCCAATGCGATGTTCACCATGTCGTCGATGTTCTCCCTCGTCAGTTCCCATTGATCCACAAGCGCCAATTGCCGGAGCAACATTTGTTTTCTTCTCCGGACTGGTTTTTCATCGTGGTCAAGTGTGAATCGAACCATCGCCGCGGGCGGTCTAACCCATTCGACGTAACCCAACCATCCACAATACGCGCTATTTACGCTGACACAATACACCCAATCTCCCGGTTCTATCGACGTTTCACCATCGAACCACTTTTTATCCGTTTCCTTCACCCTCTACCATCCCTTTCGTCAAAACGGCAAATCGTCATCGTTCATTTCGATCGGCTCCCCGTTATCAGCAAAAGGATCATTAAACCATCCCTGTCCATCTGGTGGCTTCATAAACGCTTCTCTCGCCCTCCTAGAGGCGTTTTTCTCCTGTTTGGATGTCTCCCTATTCCCTTTCTGCTTCTCGCCCGAATTCGAAGCGTTGCGCGACTCCAAGAATGTCGCCATATCCACCACGACCTGCGTATAATACGTCCTCCGTCCGTTTCGTTCATAGCTGCCCGTTTCCAATCGCCCGTCGATCCCAACCATGCTTCCTTTTCCCAAATAGTTTGCGATGTTCTCCGCCTGTTTTCGCCACGCGACGCAACGAATGAAATCAACCTCCCTCACCCCGTTTTGATTCGCAAACGGACGGGTAACGGCCAGTGTGAATGTGACAACAGCCACTCCGCTTGGCGTATATCGAAACTGCGGATCGTCCGTCAGCCGTCCTGTCAAAATGACGCGGTTAATCATGTCAATCCCTCGCTTTCTATTTCTCGGCAAACACAACATAAGTGAATTTTTTCGGCCGGCTTTCTGTGGTTTTGATTCTAATTAAACGCTCACCATCCGCCGACTTCTTTTCCTGTACGATGACGTACCATTTCTTCATTTTCTTCGCTCCTCATGAATGCTTCGAACTTCTCTTTTGTCGGCTCTTTAATGAGCCCTCTTTCGTACAAGTCGTATTCGTCCGCCCAATACCACTTCCCGAACATGTCTTCCCTCATCGCCATCAGCCTTTCCGCCAACGCTCGGTTTTGGTGTACGGCCTGATGGCATCGGCGGCATAAGGGAGCAAGGTTTCTCCACTTCCCCCTGCCGCCTTGGGAGCGGAAACGGACATGGTGAGCCTCGATTCGTGGATCGCCGCATACACACAATGACAGCCAAATGCTTCGATCATGCGGTTGTACTCGGTTTTGCTGATGCTTCCCCTCGTTTTTGTCGAAGGTGCTTTCCGTTTTCTCCGCTTCTCCGGCACTTTCTTGGGAACGGCTCGACATTCCTTGAAACTCACTCCCTCACCTCCTTTTGATAAAATCCTGCGAGCGACGGGAACGAATTCTTTGCCCTTGCCATCTCTCGAAACGTCGTGAAGCGATTGCCAATCGACATCGGGAAATCTAGCGGATATTGAAAACAGTTTTTCGGTTCTATGCCGTATTTGTGCCGAATAAACGACTTGGCTTCTTCGCTGTTTGCGGCAAATACAAAGGCGAATCGCCCCTGCCTAATCTTCAATGAAAACACTCGAATTTCGCGCACCTTCAAAGGGTTTTCTTCTACAAGGCGCGCGATGGCGCGTTTGTCTTCTTCTGTGGCGTTTTCCATCGCCTCTTCGAGTTCATCCATCGTGCTGTCGCGCCGCAATCGCTTCGTGGACAAAAAGTAGTGCAGTGTATAGATGAGAGAAGCGGCTTCATCCCGAATGGCTTCTTTCATCAGCTCATGGACGGTATAAATCTTGAATCACTCCCGTGTTCCGGTTATATGAAACCTGAACCGTCCCCACCGCCCCGTTCCGATTCTTTGCTACAATGATTTCTGCGACGCGAGGGTCGGCATCGGCATTATAGTAGCTGTCGCGATACAAGAAGATGACCACGTCCGCGTCCTGTTCAATGCTTCCCGACTCTCGAATGTCCGACATCAGCGGCCGCTTGTCGCTTCGTTTCTCTACATCACGCGACAGTTGCGCCAGCGTGATGATCGGGCAACTGAACTCTTTGGCCGTCTCCTTGATCGCTCTGGAAATCTCGGTGACTTGCAAATGCATGTTTCCACCGTAATATCGTTCCGGCCGTATCAATGTGAGATAATCAATGAACACGACAGGCTTCCTGTCCGGAAATCGATTGATGGCCTTTCTGATCTTCGAGCGAATGTCCGCGATGCTCTGTCCGGCGCCGTCAAAGATTTGCATGCGCGTTTCGGATGCCTTCCCAATGACTTCGATCCACATGCGTTTCTGCTCTTCTGACAAGTCATGGTACGGATTTCGCAATTTCATTCGATTAAAGCCGCCAATCGAACCGATGAGCCGGTCGCGGATTTTGTCGGCCGCCATTTCAAGCGAAAACACGATAGGCAAGTATCCACTCCACCCGGCATTTTTCGCGAAATGAATCATGAAATCGGTTTTCCCCATGGACGGTCGCGCTGCCAAAATGATCGAATCGCTATCATTGAACCCATTTAGCATCTTGTCAAGCTCGCTAATTCCCGATGGCGCCCCCATTTTTCGCTCGGCCGGCGCCCACGGCGCTTCGGCTACCTCTTGCAACAAATCGTTGATGTCGTGATGGTCGGTGGTTCTCCCCTCGTTTAAACGGGTCAGCGCGGTCGTGATCTTTTCGACGCTCCAATTTTCCTGCGCCGCCATAACGAGAATCCGCCGCTTCTCACGTTCTTTCCATTCGTCGAGAACCAACGTTTCGTATTGGTCGAATTTCGTTTCGTTTGCAAAGGCGGATACTTCATTGAGGTAGGAGATGCCACCAAAGTCAGCCACATCTTCTGTCGTGGAAAGCGTCACAATATCCGGTTCGTCTCCCTGCTGTGCGATCCGCTTCATGGCGGCGAACAGCTTCCGGTGCTTCGGATCGCTGAAATGCGCTTCGGTCAGAATCGTTTCTTTGAGCAGGTAGGGACATTCTAGAAATGTCCCCAACACTGCTTTTTCTGCCTCAACGCTCATTGTGTCCAATCCTCTCCGGCGTTCACGTTGTGAACATACAGTTTATAGTAGGCAGGTCGTTCCTCTCTGTGGCAGAGTTCAGCGATGGTAGGAGGATACGCCTTTTCCTTCACATGTCGCTTTGCGTTGGACAGCACCAAGTCGAACGGTTCGTCCGCCAACAAGTCGTACCAAATGTCTACTTTCTCCTTTGACACCTCAAAATTCGAGTAGACAAAGGAAATGAGCTTCATGACGTGTTTCACTTGCTCTCTTGTCATGCCGGTTCTCCCCTCTGGCTAGAGTTCGTCCCAGTTGATTTCGGTCGGCGATTGCCGGCGGCGCGGCGCCTGTTTCCTCTTTTGCTCGAACATCTCGTTATACTCTTTCACATCCTCAAGAGTGAACAACCCCATGAATTCGAAGTTTCGTAGAATGCTAGAAATGTATCGCGCTGGATTGCGCGGCATCTGTTTCCGCGCCAAACGGATCGCTTCGACGATGATCGCTTCCGGCTCTTGGAACTGTCCGCTTTCAATCATTTGTTCAAACTCCTGTTGCAAGATATGAGGCGGTAAGTAGCCAAACGCTTTCTCGAATTCGGCAACAGGATTGCATTTGATTTCTTGTTCTTTCTCTGTCGTTTCTTCCGATAGGTCACTAACTGCCTTGGCCTTATCATCATCTTTTATATCTGTTGTATTCTCTGTGTATTCTCTGGTTATTGGTGTGACCATTTTGGCCATATGGATGTGGCCATTTTGGCCATCTCGACTGGCCATTTTGGCCACATGGTCTGGCCGCATATCGTTTTCTTTCGAGACAATTTCTTCTAGCCGTTCATAATCAATTCGATACCATTTCGTTTTATCAATCTTCATCGAATTCAAATAGTCTGATATGATAATCCCCTGATTTTCCAGATTTTTGATCACTCTTCTAATTGTCCTAATCGACCAAAACGGAAATTGCTTCTGCCAATCTTCGTATGTGTTGTAAACCCATCTATGTCCATCGCGTTCGTTGTTGCTCTCTTGTAGCCAGTAATGCAACTGCTGTAAGATGATCGCCTCGTTTAGCCCGATTTCTTTAGCCAATGATGGCAATATCACGAGCGGCTTTTCGTCAAGAAGAAGTTTGCTCATTTCGAATCCCCCTCTGGCCTTTCTTTGATGCAAACGACCACTTGTTTTTCCTTATCTACTTCGATCACTTTGAATTCGGGATGAACGATTCGGATATATCCACTCGCATACGCTTCATATTCCTTTTCCGTTCTTGCCATCCACGTATAGCAAAACGGCAAGGCTACTCGATATTCGAGCCCCTCTTTAAATGCCTTTTGAACCTTCTCTTTCTTCTTTCTTGTGGCCAATCGGTCTCATCTCCGAGTTTCAATGATTCCCTATAAGAATCAAAGCGAGAATCGCGCCAGAAACGGCGTAGGGAACCCAACCCAGCTTTGTTTCTCTCAAAATCGCGTCTGTATCCTCATCGGTTTCAAGGAAGCGATAATACGCTTCCCCGAACCGCTTCAACCATGTTTTCATTCGAACCGCCCCGTTATGATCGAGATGGCTTTGCTCGCCTCTTCGACAGTCCATTCAGACGGTTCTTTGTCAACGCCCATCGTTTCTTTCAGCTTTTCGTACAGCCTTTCTTTCGTCCAATCAGCGGTTACCCTTCGGGAAATTAACGCGTCGATGTATTTCAATTGGTTTTCGCTCGCTTTTTTGTTTTTCCCGTTTTTGTCAAGTTGCCCATTTTGCTTTTCCTTCGTATCTCTCGCATCAGGATCATCCTCATCAGTCGGCACACTGAAAAACTTCATGAGAAAGTATCGTTCCGTGTACGTCAAAGCACTTCCAAATGCTTTTGAAATGTCGTCCTGTTGTCCCATGTACTGCCACGGGATTTCGACTCGATCGCTCGGATCGTCAGCGTTGATCCATACATATTTCATGTCGCCAGTGACAACAAAGTCTGTTTTTGGCCGTTCGCGTTTATTTTCTCTGTCCCATACGGTATAATTAAAAGTAGAGTGAGTTTGATTGAGGACGATTGGGACGAGCAACACGCCCAATTCGTCCATTTTTTCTCGAATCTTTTTCAGCACCTGCGTGCCGGATACATAGCGATAGCCGTAACCCTGCGAATCTTTTACGAACACATCGACCGTTTTTCGAATTTCAACGAGCTTCTGATAGATATTGAGCGGTTTCGGTTGTTCGGCTGCTTTCGTCATCGAATTCTCACTCCTTTTTCTCGTTTTAGTTCAACGCCTGGAATTTGTTCGCCGCTTTTGATCCGCTCCAAGATGCTTTTTTTGTCTACCTCGACTTTATGCTTCAAAAACTCCTCGGGGATCACTGACATATCCACAACATCCACAGATGGTGGATTGTCTTGAATGTATACCGTGATGGTCGGTCGCTTAATTCTTTGAATTCCCGCATGTTCCAACTGCTCGAATAGATACGCTTTTAGTCGTTTCACCTTATTTTCAATAGCCGTCCGCTTTTCATTCAGCCGTTTCTCTTCCTCCCGAATCGCTCGGGCATCCGCTTCGAGATTCCGAATCAGCTTCGCGATGTTCTCAGCTTTGAGTTCGATCTCATCGCGTATGGCCTCTAACGTATCCACTATTGCTTCTGAATCCATCTCGTCAGCCATATTCATCAGCTCAACATAGTTGGCTGCTAGTTCGTACAGCTTCATGATCGTCCCCCCTTTACAGGTCGTAATGCTTCAATTCGCCGTATTCTAAACAAAACGTCATCGCGCAAGAGCGGTCATAATGTACGAGAAGGCCGTCCGGGAACTCAATGTATCCTTCGCCCTCGACAATGTCAGATAAGCATCCAGCGCATTCTCCAATCACTCTCGGCTCTTCCCATTTCACGTTAAGTGTCATCGGATTTTCCACAGCCATTCATAACAGCCCCTTTCTTTTTAGACGTCCTATTTGGTTTCTAATTGCGAGTATCGTACGATTTAACATCATCGCGAGTTCTTTGTCTGTCAAATGAACATTTTCGATCAGTATCCTCAGCTCTTTATCTGTCCATCTCTTACTTAGATTTTTCGGGCGTCTATTAGCCTTAATGAGCCAATCCCCAAGCGCCCGCATTTCTTCGTAGACATCGCACGTTTCGCATTGTTGTACATATCGACTGCCGTTGCGATGGCCTCCATACGGACATTTGCGGCATATGTTCAGAAGCTCGCCTATGCGGATACGCGCTTTTGTTTTGTCATCATGCCGCAACAAATCACCTCCTTTCCCTTAATGCCCATATTCAGACGCAGGAGACAGGACAACCTTTGGCCAAAAACACGAGGCAATTCAGTAAAACAGGACAACATCCTGCGTCTGATGATAGACACTAAGCAAAAGGTTTGTTACAATGGGGGGCGATAGCAAAGAAGACGATCGACCCTCTTTGCTACCTTAGACTGAATCTTTCTGGATTCGCTTTGATCGCTTCGCGAACCGTATCCACTCCGATGCGGTTGACGTGTTCAACTCCCAGTTCGCTGACGCTCAGCTCTAGTATGAAGCTAGCGCTAATCGCGCCGATCTCGTAGTACACGCGCCCGTCACCAAAATCCAATTCAGTGACTCGAAAAACATTTCTGACTTTCCATTCCGCCATCGCCCGATCCGCTACTTCTCTGACGCCACTAGGCAATTTATCTAGCGAGATGTTTTTGATTTGCATGAGTATCCCCCTTTTTCAAAAAGATGTCTCGAAAATGCTTTTGAAGAAATTCCTCCATCTTCGATGCGATGAAGCACCAACGTTCTCCTTTCCGTTCCGGGTAGTACACAAACCCGCCGTTTTCAATGTCGAGCATTTCCCGATAGCGAGGATGCAGGAGAATGTTCTCCTTCAGCCAATCCTCGCTGTAGCCGGTGCGCTCTTTTAGATCCTGCATCGACCACCAGACCTTGCTCATTTCATTTCCCCGCCCCTTTGTTCCCTTTTGGTAACAACATCATCTAAATAAAAGAGCTCTTCGAAAGTAGCCCCTTTCAAAACATTTAACAGTTTCGCTATGAATTCGTTCCCCGGCTCCCTTTTCTTTCTAAGCACTCTGTATACTGTTACATAGGAGACACCCATTTTTTCAGCCAAATCTTTCTCGCTCCAATTATTCCGCCTCATATATTCCCTTAATTTTTCGTGCTTAATCTTTACTCGCACATTGACACCCCCCGTTCCGTTCCCTTTTGGTAATTATAATATACCACAAATATTACCTTTTGGCAATATTTATTTCAAAAAAGTCTTTATCTCTTCTTTGCCAAATGGTAATATTAATTTAGGTATTACCATTTGGCAAAGGTGGGTTGGTCATGACTAGAGCAAAACAGTTCGGGAGTTATATTAGACAATTGCGCGAGAAAAAAGGATATACCATTAACCAATTATCTTTATATTCGGGGGTAAGTTCTGCCCAAATATCACGTATTGAAAATGGATTAAGAGGGGTTCCTAAACCAGAGACAATCAAAAAATTGTCTGAAGCCCTAGGGCATTCCTATGAAGACCTTATGCAAGCCGCTGGATACATCTCTGACGATACTAAAGAACATCTCCCTAACTTGACGGAGAGGGACGAGCGCGATATACAAAAAGAATTAGAAAAGCTGATTAGGGGACTTAAAACAGGGAGCGGCTTTGCGTCTTTTGGAGGGATGGACATCGACGAACTTGACGAAGAAGATCGGGAACTGCTGATTGCATCTTTAGAGAACTCGCTCCGCCTCGCCAAGCGTATCGCAAAACAAAAATTCACACCTAAAAAATATCGTAAAGAGTAACCGTCTCTATGGGGGGTTTGCTATGGCGAAGATCAAACAGATTGTAGAGAAACTGATCCGAAAGCACAGCACGAACAACCCCTTTGAGATCGCATCGCAGAAAGGCATTGTGCTGTTGTTTGAGCCGCTAGGCAAAATCTACGGGTATCATCATACGTTCCGCCGGATTCAGATCATTCATATCAATGATGAGTTGGACGAGCCTATGAAACGCTTCGTTTGCGCACACGAGCTGGGACATGCGGTTCTGCATCCCGAACTCAGTACGTCATTTTTGCGAAAAAACACGCTTTTCTGCATGGACAAGGTGGAGCGAGAAGCGAATGAGTTTGCAGTGGAATTGCTTCTTCCAGATGATTGTCTTTATACATATCGAAATACCGATATGACCATTTATGAGGCCGCTAAAACGTACGGAATTCCCAAGGAGGTGGTGCATCTAAAAAATTTTGACCACTGAACCAAACATACATTCTCACAGGGAGGGAGATGACGTGGCAAGCATTCAAAAAATGAAAAACGGCCGCTGGCGTTATCGTGTGTCTTATAAGGAGAATGGGAAATACAAAACGAAAACGAAAGGCGGTTTTCGCACCAAAAAGGAGGCGGAGCTTGCGGCCGCTGAATTGGAGAAACAGCTACACAAAGGATACGACATCAATGCTGGGGATCAGCTTTTCCCTGAATATATGCGGAATTGGTTCGAGCTGTACAAAAAGGGGAAACACAGTCCAGAGCATGATAAAAATGTAGAATACTCCGTTCAGCTAGTCGAGGAATACTTTGCAGGCGTAAAGATGAAAGAACTCACAAGGGATATGTACCAAAAGTTTATTAATGAAATAGCGGAAACGAGAACGACTGAAACCGTCAAAAAACGTCATACTTACATCAAGGAATGCATTAAAGCTGCTATCGAAGAAGGAGTTATCATTCGCGACCCTACCTATAAAGTGGTGGTGAAAGGGAAGAAAAAAGGGAAAGACGAGGAACTGAAATATTTAAATTATCAAGAGGCGAAACAATTAATTGCTGAAATCAAAAAAGATATGCGCCCGAAATATATTTCGCGATATATCATTCTCTTTGCATTGGCGACTGGTGCACGTTTTTCGGAAATATTAGGGCTCACATGGGACTGCATTGATTTCAAAAACAGAATGGTGACGATCAACAAGACTTGGGATTATAAATTTACGAATGATTTTGCAGATACGAAAACCTATTCATCGAAGCGAACCATAAAGATCGATGAAGACACCTGCAAAATATTGAAAGAACTGCGGAAAGCACAGAATGAGGTGGCCATGAAAACCGGATTGAGGAACGAGAAAAATCTTGTTTTTGTGAACACGAAGATGGAGTTAGTGTCCAATAACGCTGTTAACAAAACACTAAAAACGCTGTGTAGAAAACTTGGTTTAAAAGAGGTGACGATGCATTCCTTGAGACATACGCACGCTTCGATGCTGTTATACCGGAAAGCGAACATCAAATATATCTCAAAGCGTCTTGGCCATAAGGATATAGGGATCACATTGCAGACCTACTCGCACATTTTGGACGAGCTGGAACAAGCGGAAAATATGCTCCTCGATCAAATCATGGATGATCTATATCATGCAAAATAGCCGTGCAAAATTCGTGCAAAATTTTTTCGGATTCTATCGTTTTTTTCGGGATTTCCTGAAAATGAAAAACGACCGCAAACGCGGTCGTATCAAGGCTTCCACGACTTTTGGCCGTGGGCTATCGAATTCCAAGGATGCCGATGGTGGGAGTCGAACCCACACGGGCAAAGCCCACACGATTTTGAGTCGTGCGCGTCTGCCAATTCCGCCACATCGGCGCGACATGCATTATTTTATCACATTACTTCATGTCTGTCAACACTTTTTATATTCATTAGATGGAGGCGGCACCCGGATTCGAACCGGGGGTAAAGGTTTTGCAGACCTCTGCCTTACCACTTGGCTATGCCGCCTTGATCGAGAGCGGAAGACGGGACTCGAACCCGCGACCCCCACCTTGGCAAGGTGGTGTTCTACCACTGAACTACTTCCGCGTCATTGGCTGGGGTAGCTGGATTCGAACCAACGCATCACGGAGTCAAAGTCCGTTGCCTTACCGCTTGGCTATACCCCAACGCCGAAAAGTGAAGGGCGACTAGTGGGAATCGAACCCACGCATGCCAGAGCCACAATCTGGTGCGTTAACCACTTCGCCATAGTCGCCATAATGATAATCAAAATGGCAGGGGCAGTAGGAATCGAACCCACACCGGAGGTTTTGGAGACCTCTGTTCTACCATTAAACTATGCCCCTTCAATCATGGTGGAGGGGGACGGATTCGAACCGCCGAACCCAAAGGGAGCGGATTTACAGTCCGCCGCGTTTAGCCACTTCGCTACCCCTCCAAGGAATGGTGCCGACTGCAGGACTTGAACCCGCAACCTACTGATTACGATTCAGTTGCTCTACCAATTGAGCTAAGTCGGCATAATTATGATATAAATCGCGGCTCATTGTTCATTTGTTGTGTCCCTTCCTCTACCAGCCAACTCGAAGAAGCTGGATGCGTCGGGACAACTCGCAGCCGATTCGATGAAGTGGATGCTCGTCTCTACCAATTGAGCTAAGTTGGCATACATATGATGCACATTATGTTATATGGTGGCTCGGGACGGAATCGAACCGCCGACACAAGGATTTTCAGTCCTTTGCTCTACCGACTGAGCTACCGAGCCGTATTAGGTTTTATGCTGTTTGCTTGTCCTGGATTGTGCCTCTTCCTCTTCGAGCTAATTCGAAGATGCTGGATGCGTCGAGGCAACTCGCCTCTGCCGAGTAGGCTGCCAAGCCATCATGATTTTCCTAATTTTTGAACAATGGCGGTCCCGACGGGACTCGAACCCGCGATCTCCTGCGTGACAGGCAGGCATGTTAACCACTACACTACGGGACCAATTTGGTTGCGGGGGCAGGATTTGAACCTGCGACCTTCGGGTTATGAGCCCGACGAGCTACCGGACTGCTCCACCCCGCGACGATAGGAAAGTAAATTAATTTGCACAATGTTCTTAGCGTTGTTATCCGTTACCTCTTCCTCTACAAGCTGATTCAAAGATGCCAGATGCGTCGAGGCAACTCGAAGTGAATTCGATGAAGCAAAGGCTCGTCGCTCCACTCCACAACGATTGAAAATGGTGGAGGATGACGGGATCGAACCGCCGACCCCTTGCTTGTAAGGCAAGTGCTCTCCCAGCTGAGCTAATCCTCCACGAAGAAGTGACCCGTACGGGATTCGAACCCGTGTTACCGCCGTGAAAGGGCGGTGTCTTAACCACTTGACCAACGGGCCATGTTGATGAATCATGGCGGAGAGCAAGGGATTCGAACCCTTGAGGCGCTATTCACGCCTACACGATTTCCAATCGTGCTCCTTCGACCACTCGGACAGCTCTCCACGATGGCTCCGCAGGCAGGATTCGAACCTGCGACCAATCGGTTAACAGCCGATTGCTCTACCACTGAGCTACTGCGGAATGACATCACTTTAGACATTTATTATTATAATGATTCGCGTTGAGCTGTCAAGGACTTTTTTTCATTCCTTCAAAACTAGATAACCGTTTTGGGAAGAAGCCGGGGGCGAACCGCTCGCCTCCGCTTTTCTTGGTTAAGCCCTCGATCGATTAGTATCCGTCAGCTCCACGTGTCGCCACGCTTCCACCTCGGACCTATCGACCTCGTCATCTTCGAGGGATCTTACCCGCCTGACGCGGTGGGAAATCTCATCTTGAGGGGGGCTTCACGCTTAGATGCTTTCAGCGCTTATCCCGTCCGCACATAGCTACCCAGCGGTGCCCCTGGCGGGACAACTGGTACACCAGCGGTGCGTCCATCCCGGTCCTCTCGTACTAAGGACAGCTCCTCTCAAATTTCCTGCGCCCGCGACGGATAGGGACCGAACTGTCTCACGACGTTCTGAACCCAGCTCGCGTACCGCTTTAATGGGCGAACAGCCCAACCCTTGGGACCGACTACAGCCCCAGGATGCGATGAGCCGACATCGAGGTGCCAAACCTCCCCGTCGATGTGGACTCTTGGGGGAGATCAGCCTGTTATCCCCGGGGTAGCTTTTATCCGTTGAGCGATGGCCCTTCCATGCGGAACCACCGGATCACTAAGCCCGACTTTCGTCCCTGCTCGACCTGTCCGTCTCGCAGTCAAGCTCCCTTGTGCCTTTGCACTCTCCGAATGATTTCCAACCATTCTGAGGGAACCTTTGGGCGCCTCCGTTACCTTTTGGGAGGCGACCGCCCCAGTCAAACTGCCCGCCTGACACTGTCTCCCACCCCGATAAGGGGTGCGGGTTAGAATTTCAATACCGCCAGGGTGGTATCCCACCGCCGCCTCCACCGAAGCTGGCGCTCCGGCTTCCCAGGCTCCCACCTATCCTGTACAAGCGATACCAAAATTCCATATCAGGCTGCAGTAAAGCTCCACGGGGTCTTTCCGTCCTGTCGCGGGTAACCTGCATCTTCACAGGTAGTATAATTTCACCGGGTCTCTCGTTGAGACAGCGCCCAAGTCGTTACACCTTTCGTGCGGGTCGGAACTTACCCGACAAGGAATTTCGCTACCTTAGGACCGTTATAGTTACGGCCGCCGTTTACTGGGGCTTCGGTTCGCACCTTCGCTTCCGCTAAGCGCTCCCCTTAACCTTCCAGCACCGGGCAGGTGTCAGCCCCTATACGTCGCCTTTCGGCTTCGCAGAGACCTGTGTTTTTGATAAACAGTCGCTTGGGCCTTTTCACTGCGGCTCGTTCGGGCTCTTCACCCAAACGAGCACCCCTTCTCCCGAAGTTACGGGGTCATTTTGCCGAGTTCCTTAACGAGAGTTCTCCCGCGCGCCTTAGGATTCTCTCCTCGCCTACCTGTGTCGGTTTGCGGTACGGGCACCTCTTCCCTCGCTAGAGGCTTTTCTTGGCAGTGTGAAATCGGGGACTTCCGGATGACTCCGTCGCCATCACCGCTTGGCCTTACAATCCGCGGATTTGCCTACGGATCAGCCTTGCGGCTTGGACAGGCTCTTCCAGCCGCCTGCTCGCCCTATCCTCCTGCGTCCCCCCATCGCTCAAACGGGAAGGAGGTGGTACAGGAATCTCAACCTGTTGTCCATCACCTACGCCTTTCGGCCTCGGCTTAGGTCCCGACTAACCCTGAGCGGACGAACCTTCCTCAGGAACCCTTAGGCTTTCGGCGCAGAGGATTCTCACCTCTGTTTTCGCTACTCATACCGGCATTCTCACTTCTAAGCGCTCCACCAGTCCTTCCGGTCTGGCTTCAACGCCCTTAGAACGCTCCCCTACCGATGACCAACGGTCATCCCGCAGCTTCGGCGGCACGTTTAGCCCCGGTACATTTTCGGCGCAGAGTCACTCGACCAGTGAGCTATTACGCACTCTTTAAATGGTGGCTGCTTCTAAGCCAACATCCTGGTTGTCTTTGCAACTCCACATCCTTTTCCACTGAACGTGCACTTTGGGGCCTTAGCTGGCGATCTGGGCTGTTTCCCTCTCGACCACGGATCTTATCACTCGCAGTCTGACTCCCGGGCATAAGTCGTTGGCATTCGGAGTTTGACTGGGTTCGGTAACCCGATGAGGGCCCCTAGCCCAATCAGTGCTCTACCTCCAACACTCTCCATCCCGAGGCTAGCCCTAAAGCTATTTCGGGGAGAACCAGCTATCTCCAAGTTCGATTGGCATTTCACCCCTACCCACACCTCATCCCCGCACTTTTCAACGTGCGTGGGTTCGGGCCTCCAGCCGGTGTTACCCGGCCTTCACCCTGGACATGGGTAGATCACCTGGTTTCGGGTCGACGACGACGTACTTTTCGCCCTGTTCAGACTCGCTTTCGCTGCGGCTCCGCCTCTTCGGCTTAACCTCGCACGCCATCGTCACTCGCCGGTTCATTCTACAAAAGGCACGCCATCACGCATGAACGCGCTCTGACTACTTGTAGGCACACGGTTTCAGGTTCTCTTTCACTCCCCTTCCGGGGTGCTTTTCACCTTTCCCTCACGGTACTGGTGCACTATCGGTCACTAGGGAGTATTTAGCCTTGGGAGATGGTCCTCCCTGCTTCCGACGGGATTTCCCGTGTCCCGCCGTACTCAGGATCCGCTCGGGAGGGAACGAAGTTTCGACTACAGGGCTGTCACCTTCTCTGGCCGGCCGTTCCAGACCGGTTCGTCTACCCCGTTCCTTTCTCACTCCCACAATGAGCGGTCCTACAACCCCAAGAGGCACGCCTCTTGGTTTGGGCTGTTCCCGTTTCGCTCGCCGCTACTCAGGGAATCGCGTTTGCTTTCTTCTCCTCCGGGTACTAAGATGTTTCAGTTCCCCGGGTGTGCCCTCCATGCCCTATGGATTCAGGCATGGATACTGCCCCATTACGGACAGTGGGTTCCCCCATTCGGACATCTCCGGATCAACGCTTGCTTACAGCTCCCCGGAGCGTTTCGGCGTTTGCCCCGTCCTTCATCGGCTCCTAGTGCCAAGGCATCCACCGTGCGCCCTTTCTAGCTTAACCTACAGCGCTCTCGGCTTCTTCCTTATTGTCTAGCGTCGGCTCGCCGCCGCTCGGGGTCAAATAACCTTCGCCTTCCGGGTGCAAGCACCCTTGCAGGCGAAGAGCATTTGCCCATCGCGGCAACCCGCGAGCCTCCGCTTTTCCGGTTATCTAGTTTTCAAGGAACGATTTTTGTCATTGAGAAAACATGACTCGTTCCCTCAAAACTGAACGAAACGAAAGCGCTGTGTATCGACAGTTGGCCATTGCGGCCTCCACTTTTCGTCTTGTCTAGCTCCAGCGCCTGGCTCTCTTCTGCCAAATAACCTTCCCCCTCGGGGTGCCAGCACCCCTCCGGGTGAAGAACATTTGGCTTCGAGAGCCGAACGCGGCGCTTCCGCTTTTCGTCCTTAGAAAGGAGGTGATCCAGCCGCACCTTCCGGTACGGCTACCTTGTTACGACTTCACCCCAATCACTTGCCCCACCTTCGGCGGCTGGCTCCCTTGCGGGTTACCTCACCGACTTCGGGTGTTGCAAGCTCTCGTGGTGTGACGGGCGGTGTGTACAAGGCCCGGGAACGTATTCACCGCGGCATGCTGATCCGCGATTACTAGCGATTCCGGCTTCATGCAGGCGAGTTGCAGCCTGCAATCCGAACTGAGAGCGGCTTTTTGGGATTCGCTCCCCCTCGCGGGTTCGCAGCCCTTTGTACCGCCCATTGTAGCACGTGTGTAGCCCAGGTCATAAGGGGCATGATGATTTGACGTCATCCCCACCTTCCTCCGACTTGTCGCCGGCAGTCCCTCTAGAGTGCCCAACTGAATGCTGGCAACTAGAGGCGAGGGTTGCGCTCGTTGCGGGACTTAACCCAACATCTCACGACACGAGCTGACGACAACCATGCACCACCTGTCACCCTGTCCCCCCGAAGGGGGAACGCCCAATCTCTTGGGTTGTCAGGGGATGTCAAGACCTGGTAAGGTTCTTCGCGTTGCTTCGAATTAAACCACATGCTCCACCGCTTGTGCGGGCCCCCGTCAATTCCTTTGAGTTTCAGCCTTGCGGCCGTACTCCCCAGGCGGAGTGCTTATCGCGTTAGCTGCAGCACTAAAGGGTGTGACCCCTCTAACACTTAGCACTCATCGTTTACGGCGTGGACTACCAGGGTATCTAATCCTGTTTGCTCCCCACGCTTTCGCGCCTCAGCGTCAGGTGCAGGCCAGAGAGCCGCCTTCGCCACTGGTGTTCCTCCACATCTCTACGCATTTCACCGCTACACGTGGAATTCCGCTCTCCTCTCCTGCCCTCAAGTCCCCCAGTTTCCAATGACCCTCCACGGTTGAGCCGTGGGCTTTCACATCAGACTTAAGAGACCGCCTGCGCGCGCTTTACGCCCAATAATTCCGGACAACGCTCGCCCCCTACGTATTACCGCGGCTGCTGGCACGTAGTTAGCCGGGGCTTTCTCGTGAGGTACCGTCACCGCGCCGCCCTCTTCGAACGGCGCTCCTTCGTCCCTCACAACAGAGCTTTACGACCCGAAGGCCTTCTTCGCTCACGCGGCGTCGCTCCGTCAGGCTTTCGCCCATTGCGGAAGATTCCCTACTGCTGCCTCCCGTAGGAGTCTGGGCCGTGTCTCAGTCCCAGTGTGGCCGGTCACCCTCTCAGGCCGGCTACGCATCGTCGCCTTGGTGAGCCGTTACCTCACCAACTAGCTAATGCGCCGCGGGCCCATCCGCAAGTGACAGCCCAAAGGCCGCCTTTCAACCGAAGACCATGCGGTCTTCGGTGTTATCCGGTATTAGCTCCGGTTTCCCGGAGTTATCCCGGTCTTGCGGGCAGGTTGCCCACGTGTTACTCACCCGTCCGCCGCTGACCAAACAAGAGCAAGCCCTCGTTCGGTCCGCTCGACTTGCATGTATTAGGCACGCCGCCAGCGTTCGTCCTGAGCCAGGATCAAACTCTCCAAAGAAAGTTGATTGACTTTTGCTTCGGCCCATGCGGACCTCCGCTTTTCGTATTGTCCAGCTTCGGTCCGCCGCCGCTCGGGGGTCAAATAACCTTCGCCTTCCGGGTGCAAGCACCCTTGCAAGCGAAGAACATTTGCCCGTCGCGGCGACCCGCGGACCTCCGCTTTTCGTCGCGCTTCGTTTCATTCAGTTTTCAAGGAACGATCGCGCTGCTTGGATGCAAGGAATTTCACTTCCTCATCAACTCATTGTCTCTCGCAAGCAGCTTCTTCATACTAACATAACATCTTTTCGTTGTCAACTGTTTTTCTTGTCCGTCGCGTCCGAACTGTTCGTTCTAGCAGCGACGCTATTTAATATATCACCTCAAAAACAAAAATGCAATACCTTTTTTTATTTTTTTTTGCGACGCTGCTGCCCCCTTCTTCCTTTATATCATATTGGAATACGACGCCCGCTGCCTTGGCAACTTGTCCGCCTAAGACGACGAATATGCGGAGCGGCGGGCGCATACATTTCAATAATATATCTATCATCACTTACTTGATTTTTACTTTCTTGAAGGAGGCATCTTGGCGTTGATTCGCATCTTGTCATCTCCGTCCGGTTTTCACGTTTCCGGCTCGTCCTCGCTTCCGCCGAATGAACAGCGCATTTTGCACGCCCTTGTGTCTTCCCCTGAACTATATACGTATCCGAACGAACAGCAACTGCTGTTTGAAATCAAGCTTCGCAGCCAGATCGTTCAAGCCTCGGTGGACTTGGCGAAAAGCCGGGCGCAGTTTGCCATTTTCCGTTTTTCGCGCTGCAACAGCCAGTTCTGGCTGCGGGATGAGCGCGGGGGGTTTCAGCTTCGGCCAGACGTTCTTCCATCGGACGCCATCAATGATATTTTTGTCAACAGCGAACTGTACGCCTTTGAGTGCGCGACGGCGATCGTCATCGTTTTTTATAAAGCGGTGCTTGAAGGGATTGACGTGTCGGCGTTCAATCGTTTGTTTGCCCATTTGCTGCTGTATGACTGGCATACGGACAAAGACCTCGGTATCGAAACGAAAAAGGGAGAACACTTTCTCCCCGGGGACTGCCTTTATTTTAAAAACCCGGACGTTGATCCGCTGACGCCGCAATGGCAAGGGGAGAACACGATCTATTTGGGCGATGGCTTGTTTTACGGACACGGCATCGGCATCGAGACAGCGGACAGCATCATCGCCGCCCTCAACCGGAGGCGGAAGCAGTGGGCGACGAAATCCGCCTATCTTCTTCCTCATATTACACAAATGAACTTCGCTTATTTATCCCAATTCGCCCGCCGCTTCGACGAACTCCGCCTGCCGCTCGGCCGTCTGCCATGGATCGCCGGGACGTTAGGGTCCGCTGCTTTCTTGTATCGTTAGCGGGCCTTTTTCGTTTTTCTCCCACAAATACAGCCCGATTCCTGTTAAAATAAAAATGCCGCCGATCCATTGAAACAGGTGGATCGGTTCATCGAGCAGCCAGTACGCCAACGCCGAAGCGCCGACCGGTTCAAACAAAATCGCCATCGACACCGTCGAGGCGCTCACCCATTTGACGGCCCAGTTCATCACCGAATGGCCGAGCAGCGTTGGAATGACGGCAAGGGCGAGAAAACAAAGCCAATCCGTCAGCTGATACGCCGCCAGCGAAAGGCGAAACAGCATCGCGTACAGCCACAACACCGCCGCACTAATGCCATAGACGATATATGTATACGTCATGAGCGACAACCGTTGGCGCACTTCTTGGCCGAACAGCCAGTACGCCGTCACCATCGCGCACGCCACCAACGCCAACATGTCCCCATAGAGCGCTTCGCCGCTGACGCGAAAATCGCCCCAGCTAATCAAGACGCTTCCCGCAATCGCCAAAACAGCGCTTGCGAGCGCGCCCGCCGTCAGCCGCTCACGGAAAAAGAGCGCCCCGCCCGCAAAGGCGAACAGCGGCTGCAGCGTCACAAGCACGACCGAGCTGGCGACGGAAGTATAGTCGAGCGATTCAAACCAAAGAATAAAATGAAACGCAAGCAGCACGCCGGAACAAATCGAAAACCACCAGTCGCGTCGGGAAATACGCTTCAGTTCGCGGATATGGCGAAGAAAAAACGGCGTCATGATGACGACCGCGAAAAAAAGCCGATAAAACGCGATAACGGCCGACGGCGCCTCCGACCATTTGACGAAAATGGCCGATGTCGACACAGCAAGCGCGCCGATCAATAACGCAGCATACGATTTCGCTATGCTTGGCGGCTTCATGTTTCCATCTCCTCACCAACATTTTTTTACATTCATTATACCATGAAAGAGGTGAGAAAAAATGATGTTTGATCCGTTCCTCAAATTAGGGATTTCCGCCATCCTCGGGCTGATTATCGGGTTGGAACGGGAATTGAAGCGAAAACCGGTCGGCTTGAAAACGTGCCTTGTCATTTCCATTTCCAGTTGCCTGCTTACGATCGTTTCGATCGAATCGGCGTACGTCTTTCCTCTTAAAGACCATATCACAATGGACCCGCTCCGCCTTGCCGCGCAAATCGTATCCGGGGTTGGGTTCCTGGGAGCGGGCGTCATTTTGCGCCGCGGCAACGACAGCATTACCGGGCTGACGACCGCCGCGATCATTTGGGGGGCGGCAGGGATTGGCGTGGCGGTTGGCGCGGGCTTTTATTGGGAATCGGCGTTCGGTGTGGCGCTGCTCATTGTCAGCGTCGAACTCATTCCATTTTTAATCAACTTTTTCGGACCGAAGCAGCTGCGCGAAAAAGAGGTGATGCTGCAAATTACGGTCGATGAGGCGAAAAACATCACCAAAGTGATTGACCATTTAAAACAGCAGCGCATCAATATTAAAACGATCCGCATTAAAGACGTTGAGGAACATGAGCATTTGCTGAAACTAAGAGCCGTCATTGACCAAAAGCGCTCGACCGCCGAGCTTTACTACATCATTCGCTCCATCGACGCCGTCGTCCATGTCGATATTGAAAGCGGCTGATGAAAAAAGGATTGCAAACAGCCGACAAACTATATATAATGGAACATGGGCAGATGATCCATACCGTTTGGGGCATTAGCTCAGTTGGGAGAGCGTCGTGCTGGCAGCGCGAAGGTCACCGGTTCGAGCCCGGTATGCTCCATCCGTCAAACCCTTGCGTGGCAAGGGTTTTTTGTTTTCTGATTTCGCGGAGAGGGGATCACGATGAAGCGAATGATGATCATGATCGTTTGTTTGGTGCTGATGGCCCCGATATATGCAGCCGCCCATCGTGGCGAACTAGATGAATTGGGCGGACATTTTCGCAACAGCGACTGCACGTACTTGCTGCATGAACCGACTGCGCTCGCGAAACAGGCGAAAACGAAAGAAGAGCTTGTCCAACTTATTCAGAAATACAACGGCAATGAACGATGCAAGCGAAACCTCACTCCTGACCGCATTGACCTCGACGGCCATGCGCTCGGGGGAAAAGAGGGCGATGCTTCGCTGCGGCTGGGCCGGACATACAAAGCGGCATTGGTAGGGTGCGTGGACGGTGACACGGCCAAATTCCGTGTGAACGGCCATGTGTATACAACCCGCTTTTTGTTCATTGACACCCCGGAAAGCACGATCGAAGTCGAGCCATATGGAAAAGAAGCGAGCCAGTTCACGTGCTCCCGCCTGCAAAAAGGGGACATTGTGCTTGAAACAGACGGGAATACGTTGTTCGACAAATACCAGCGGCTGCTCGCTTGGGTGTGGGTGGACGGTCGCCTGTTGCAAGAGGAGATTGCCAAAGCGGGATTGGTGGAAGACTTTTATGACTATGGCGATTACAAATACGAAGACCGTGTCCGCGCCGCGTTGAACGAGGCAAAACGGACGGGGACGGGCATGTACGGAAGGGGAGCGGCGGATGAAAAGCCAACGCCAAACGGGGCGGACCATCCGCCTGATGGCAACACGCCGTCAAACGAGAAGTCCGCTGGCAGCCCGGCCGCCGATCAACCGTCTGCTTCCGATCAAGAGGCGGCGCCGAAAGACCGCGCGGGTCATCCCGTTGTTTATGCGTTGCTTGGTTTGCTGGCGGCGGCCGCGCTCTATTGGTTCGTCCGCCGGGGGACATGACCGGTGCGGGCGGATGATGGCAGCTCGAAACGCCCGGCTGCCCGCATCTTGACGCCCTGCCAATGAAACAGCCTGTCCGGTGCGGACAGGCTGTTTTGGTGCGGGCTGCAGGACAACCCGCTGCTATTGTTTCGGGAGCAGTTCTTCAATGCCGCCTTCGTGGGCGGCCGTTCGCCCGGACGCCGCCTCGAGCCGGCGGAATCCGTATTCCTCCAAACGCGCAATTTGCCAGTCTGTGAGATCGGTGTACGCGATGACAGACGGCGTGCCGGACGATTTATAAATCAAATTGCCGGTCACCGGGCATTGAAAGGCGTCGGCGACAAATCCTTCGCCGTCTTGAATCGTAAACAGCCGAATCGGCATAACGTTCATGTCATTCCCTCTTTCTTGGCATTGTCATGATTATCCGTGCCCCATCGGACGCCATTCTATACAAGCCGTTTGCCGACGATGACCAAATCGCGTTCCACCCCATCCAGTTCCGCCACGCGCGGAAAATATCCCCACCGTTCAAATCCGAAGCGGGAGAAAAGCCGTAAACTTGGTTCATTATGCGCAAAAATAAAGCCGAGCAGCGTCTTTATTTCAAGCGCTGGCGCCTTGTCGACCGCTTGCTTCAGCAACTTCGTCCCCAATCCTTGACCGCGGTGCGATTCGGCAATATAAATGCTCACCTCCGCCGTATGGCGGTACGCCGGGCGGCCGTAAAACGATTGGAAACTGAGCCAGGCACAAATATCGCCGCCATCTTCCACCACCCAAAGCGGCCGATGGTGAGGATCATGCGCTTCAAACCACGCCTTTCGGCTTTCCACCGACACCGGTTCCAAATCCGCTGTCACCATTCGGCTTGGGATCGTTTCGTTGTAAATGCGGACGATGTGCGGCAAATCAGCCGCCGTCGCATCGCGGATCACCCATTGTTCCATCTGAAATCTCCCCTTTTCGATTTCTCTTTTGCGTCCAAAGCCGCTTTTTTTGCAGCGCATTTCGTTTCCAAAAACGAAACAAGCGGGGAGTATAATCAAAACGTATGTACAAACAAAGAAAGGGGAACAACGTCAACTACCCCCACTTCGCTAACGCTTGAAGTGGGGGCTTGCAACTCCCCAGAAGTGCAAACAGACTTCGTCCTCCTTCCTTGACTTGGGGTTGCATCAGGGCAGGTTGACAACTACCCAACGACGCAGGTCATGCCTGCATCGTTACCGATTCTCTCGGTGTGTCTGTTGGCAGTACTTGGCTTCCACACACAACAGACGGATCTACGCTCGATGTTTTACGGTTACAACGTTTCCTGTAACCAACTCCATACATCGAGTAGCAGTTATTGGAGTGCCTTTATTAAACGGTTTTCCCCACGCCTTTATTATATCATACACAAAAGAAAAGGGGAACGCGCATTCCTCTCCCACTTACTCCCTTTGGTCGTTGAAGTGGGAGTCTCCTGCGCGAAATAGGATGAAAATCGAATGACGTTCCCCACCCGTTCTCTCTCCTTTCGATATTTCCAACTGTTGACCAATTAGTCATGACTGTATGTTACCGACCGGACAGTCATATATCAAGAAATTAAAAAAACACCGGGGCAACCGCCGAACAGCGGGGCCAATAAAATAAGGTTACAGACATTTCGTCCGTAACCTTGCCGTTGCCAGCGAATTGGTTCGTCAGCGGTTTCGCGCCCGTCCTGTGGGTCATTCGCGCTCCTCAGTCAGCTCGGCGACCGGCACATCCAGGCGCTCATTGAGCCGGCCGTCGCGCAAATGGACGGTCGCCATTTGCCGTTCTTCGTCATACGCGTCGATCCAGACCGATACCCCGTTGTAATAGACCAGAATATCAGCGGGCGACGAAACGATTTGTTTGACGCGGTTCATCTCCATCGCCGCTTTCCCCCTTTCCGTCGTGCTCCGTTTCCTAGTATGCGAGGGAATAGGAATGATTATGCAAAAATGGTCCACACTAAAGGGAGAAAAATCCGAGAGAGGGAATGCGATGAAAACGAGGGATGTGTTGTTCGCATACTGGCGCTGGCCGGCCATCATCCGTTTGTTCGCCGCTGCGAGCGCCACGATTGTGCTGTTTGGCGCGCTCATGCGCCTCATTGAACCGGAGACGTTCCGCACCGTGTTTGACGGCATTTGGTGGGCGATTGTGACCGCGGCCACGATCGGCTACGGCGACATCGTGCCCAAAACAGTCGCTGGAAAGATAGCGGCCATCGTGCTCATCGCACTGGGCACCGGTATTCTCACCGCCTATTTCGCTTCCGTCTCCGCGGCGGCCGCCACCCAAGCAACGGCGCGCACAAGCGGGCGCTTTGAGTATCGGGACCAGGATCACGCCATCGTGGTCGGCTGGAACGAACGGGCGCGAGAAGTGCTGCTTCGCCTCGCCCGGCGCGAGCCGTCGCTCCGTTTTGTGCTGATCGACGCAACCGTGCCGTCCCACCCGCTCCCTGATGTTCCCGTTCATTTCATTAAAGGGTCGGCCGGCGATGATGCGGTGTTGGAGAAGGCAAACATTCAAAAAGCGCGGTTTTTGCTCATTACTGCGAATCCGCACAAAGCCGAGGCAGAAGCGGACAAAGACGCGATCGTGACGCTGCTGGCAGCCAAAAGCCTCAACCCGTCGGTGTACGCCATCGTCGAAATCTTAACGGCGCGCAACGTCGCAAACGCCTTCCGCGCCGGCGCCGACGAGGTGATTGAGACGAACTTGCTGGCGAGTTTCGCCATGGCCGCCAGCCTCCGCTCCCCGGGCGTCGCCGGCGCGCTTACGGCGATGCTCAGCCGCTCGGGCACGCAGACGCTCTCCTTGCTTGAGCCGGATGCCGAATGCATCGGACAGACGTTTCATGACGTGCAGCAACGGCTGCTTGGGCGCCACATCACCGCGCTTGCCGTCGTCTGCGCCGACAACCGGACCGTTTCCGTTTCGCCGCAGCGCCTCATTGAAGAAGGAGACCGCCTGTTCGCGATCGTTCCTTAATCGAGCAGGCGGCGCTCCAACTCTTGAACGAGCGCTTTACCGACGGAAATATACCGCTCGGGAACGGTCGCATCCGGGTCTTGCGGTTCGGCAAACTGGTTGAACGTCGCCCCCACATTGCCCACATCGGCGAAATCATCAATTCCTTGTTGATATTTATGCGCAAGCAAAAACGGCCGCCCAAGCTCCACCGTCGTGCCATGCGAATCAAGCTGCCCGTCGACTGCCCGAAACGGCACGCGCAAAAACTGGTAACCTAAGTCGTCGGCGATTTTGTAGTCAAAATACCCGTGATCGTAATCCCAGCCGCCGCCGATCACATAACCGAGTGGTTTTAATTGCTCTTCCAAATGGTACAGCTGAAATTGCTTCCCTTCCAAACGCGACGGAAGTTCAATCATAGACAACCCCTCCTTCTTTTTTATCGTTTCCCGTTTGATGGGGATTATTTGACCGCGGCGACTTCAGACGCCTGGTGAAAAACGGCAGGGGGCGATATAGCCGCGCCCGGGCGCTAAGCAGCCAAACGGCTGGTTCACAACGGGGTCAGGCCAAAAAAACGCCTCTTCCCTCGCAAAAGGGAAGAGGCGTTTTTTTGGCCGTTTGGGACGCGTCGCAGCATGGCGGACAGCGGTGAGCCGCGTTGTCATTTCAGCCGTTTTTCCAGCTCTTCTTTCAGCTGCTCATACCCCGGCTTGCCCAAGAGGGCGAACATGTTCTTTTTGTATGCTTCCACTCCCGGTTGGTCAAATGGATTCACCCCGAGCAAGTAGCCGCTCATAGCGCACGCTTTCTCAAAGAAGTAGACGAGATAGCCAAACGTGTACTCATCCAGTTTCGGCAAGGTGATGACCAAGTTCGGCACGCCGCCGTCCGTATGGGCGAGCAGCGTCCCTTCGAACGCTTTCGTGTTGACGAAATCGACCGTTTTTCCCGCCAAATAGTTGAGTCCGTCAAGGTCGCTGTCTTCCGCTTCGATGACTAATTCATGGCGCGGTTCTTCTAGCTTCAGCACCGTTTCAAACAAATCGCGGCGCCCTTCTTGAATGTATTGGCCGAGCGAATGCAAGTCGGTCGAAAAGTCGGCCGACGCCGGGTAAATCCCTTTTTGGTCTTTCCCTTCGCTTTCGCCAAACAATTGCTTCCACCATTCGGCGAAGTAGTGCAGCGCCGGTTCGTAGTTCACAAGCAGTTCGATCGTTTTCCCTTTGTTGTACAAAATGTTGCGGATGGCGGCGTATTGGTAGGCGGCGTTGTCCTCAAGCTCCGAGGAACTGAAATCGCTGCGCGCTTTCGCCGCGCCTTCCATCATCGCGTCGATGTCCGCGCCGCTGGCAGCAATCGGCAATAGCCCGACCGCGGTCAACACCGAATAGCGGCCGCCAATGTCATCCGGAATGACAAACGTTTCATACCCTTCCTCGTTGGCGAGCGTTCTTAACGCGCCGCGCTTGCTGTCCGTCGTCGCATAAATGCGGCGGCGCGCTTCCTCTTTGCCGTATTTATCCTCGAGCAGTTTGCGGAAAATACGGAACGCGATCGCCGGCTCGGTCGTCGTCCCCGATTTGGAAATGACGTTGATCGAGAAGTCTTTTCCTTCCAAGAAATCGATGACGTCTTTCATGTACGTCGAGCTGATGTTGTTGCCGACAAAAATGATTTGCGGCGTTTTCCGCTTCTCTTTCGGCAAGGCGTTGTAAAACGAATGATGCAGCATCTCAATCGCCGCGCGCGCGCCAAGATACGAGCCGCCGATGCCGATCACAAGAAGGACATCGGAGTCTGATTGAATCTTTTTCGCCGCCTCCTTGATGCGGGCGAATTCGTCTTTGTCATAGTCGACCGGCCAGTCAAGCCAGCCTAAAAAGTCGTTCCCGGTTCGGTTTTTTCGTGAAGAGAATGATGCGCGACTTTCACCGCATCGCGCAAGTATGTAAGCTCATGTTCGCCAAAAAAGGCGAGCGCTTTCGAATAATCGAACCGAATATGGGTCATCCATTCCGCCTCCCTTTCATGTTCATTTCCTTCTTTCACTTTAGCGGAATAGACGGGGGAAATCAAGCCGCAGTCCGCGTTTGCAAACGGATTCAATTCCGACAATTTTCGCTGCGTGTTTTCGGACGAAAGCCGACGAACAACGGCGGTTTCGCCCAATTGAGAATTCTGCCACAAACGAAGAGGCAATGGCAAAGGGAGCCGCTTGTGAAAGTGCGTTTTGGCTGCCTTTTCCGACCCTTTTCCGACTCCTAGAAAGCCGGGCAACACAGCCATGCCCGCCAAACCGACGATGCCGGAGCGGCGAGAAAAACAACATTTCCTGCTTTGAACACGGTCATGACGGCAGCTTTTCTCTTCCATCGCCAGCCTTGCCGGGGACGGACAGCAAACAGCCAGCTTTGGCCTAAAGCCGCCGGCTGGCTGTTGCAAAACCGCTTCATCTTGGAGAGCCCCCGCTTTTCCAGTAAACGACCCACCACCTACGCTTCGCTTAGAGGTGGGGGCTTCAAGCGACTTGTGCGTGTCCACCGAACAGCAAGCCACACACAAGAACCCTTTACGCTTCCCTTCGTTCCGAAGATGTCGGTTCGGACCATATTTTATCCTATTCGTTGGCTAACGCCAACCGACATTCATCTCCTACTTTCACTTCGTTTCGAAGTGAGAAAGATGTTAAAGCGACGCGCGCAAAATGGCGAGCACATCGTCACGGTTCAGCTTTTTGAAATGGCCGAACTCGCCGAACGCCATGGCTTTATCCGCCATCAGTTCGAGCTGCTCGTCGCCAATGCCGTAGTCCATCAACCGCGACGGCGCCCCAAGGCTTGACCAAAACGCCCGCAGCCGCTCGATGCCTTCAAGCGCCACATCGCGCTCCGCTTTTCCGGCCGGATCAACTCCGAAGACGCGCACCGCAAGCTGGGCGAAGCGGCTGACGTTTTCATCCAAAACATGCTTCATCCAGTTCGGAAACAAAATCGCCAATCCCCCGCCGTGCGGAATGTCATACACCGCGGAAACGGCGTGCTCAATGTTGTGCGTCGCCCAGTCGCCGCGCACGCCCATTTGCAGGAATCCGTTTAAGGCGATCGTGCCCGAGTACATGATCGTTTCGCGCAGCTCGTAGTTTTCCAGGTCATTGACCAGCTTCGGCGCCGCCTCAATGACCGTGTTGAGCACCGCTTCGCACATCCGGTCCTGAAGCGGCGTGTTCGGCGTGTGGTGGAAATATTGCTCAAACACGTGCGACATCATATCGACGATCCCGTACACCGTATGTTCTTTCGGGACCGTTATTGTATAGGTCGGATCCAAAATCGAAAACTGCGGAAACGTCACCGGGCTGCCCCAGCCGTATTTTTCTTTCGTCTCCCAGTTCGTAATGACCGAACCAGCATTCATCTCCGACCCTGTCGCTGCCAGCGTCAAAATCACGCCAAACGGCAACGCGTCGGTGACGACCGCTTTTTTTGTGATGAATTCCCACGGATCGCCGTCAAATTTCACCCCGGCCGCGATCGCCTTCGTGCAGTCAATCACGCTGCCGCCGCCGACAGCGAGCAAAAACTCAACCCCTTCCTTCCGGCAAAGATCAACCCCTTTCCGGACGGTCGAGACGCGGGGATTCGGTTCGACGCCCGGCAGCTCAACAACGTCGGCGCCAATGCCGGCCAAGATGGCCATCACTTCATCATACAATCCGTTTCGTTTGATGCTGCCGCCGCCGTAGACAAGCAGCACCTTTTTGCCGTAGCGCGGCACTTCCTGCCTCAGCTGTTCAATTTGCCCCTTCCCGAAAATGAGTTTCGTCGGGTTGCGGAATGTAAACGGTTTCATCTCGTTTCCCTCCTTTGGCTTCTATGGCTTCTATTATGGCGGCCGCGGCCATCGTTGTAAAGCCGATTGCTTTCCAAAGCAGCCGTGCATATTTTCAACCGCTATGATTCATTCTATAAGCGAATGAAAGATCTTGCCCAAAGGAGGTGGACACGATGGGAGCGTGGCAGCGGATCGCCTTGTTATTGACGATCATTGGCGCGATAAACTGGGGACTAATCGGGTTTTTTCAATTTGATTTGGTTGCCGCCATTTTCGGCGGCCAGGACGCCGTTTGGTCGCGCATCATTTACAGCCTTGTCGGCATCGCCGGCTTGATCAACCTGGCGTTGTTGTTCAAACCGGCCGAAGAGCTCGAGCGCACTGAACCGAAACCGACCCGCACCTGAACGGGGCGGGACACCGCAGTTTGCGGGCGAAACCGGACACTCACCGCTTGGCGGTGAGTGTTTTATTGTTTTGGCAAATCTTCCTTCTTCGACTGCTCGATCCATTCACGCAGCTTTTCTTTTAGCGAGCGGAATCCCGGCTCAAGCGGCATTTTGATGCGCGCCTGGCGCTTCTCCGCGCCTGGTTCAAGCGCCTTCAAGGACAAGCTCGCCCGCTTCATCTTCCAGTCGACACCAAGCACTTTGACGGTCACGTCATCGCCGACATTGACATAATCGCGCACATCTTTGACAAATCGGTGCGAAATCTCGGAAATATGGATGAGCCCCTGCATGCCGCCCTCAAGCTGGACGAACGCGCCGTACGGCTGAATACCTGTCACCTTCCCTTTCACAATGGATCCTCGTTTGATCGTTGGCAAGCAAAACACTCCTATTGGTGAATTTCATCGTTTCTGTATTATAACATAAGGGGAAGGCAAAACCCAAAAATGAGGGGATAGGCCCAAGCGATTGTTTTTCTTGCACGAATGTGCTTGCTCCGTGGCGCGCGGCTCGCCGCCAACTGCCGACCCGATGGATTTTTTCCTAAACCGGCCGCCCCCCGGTCGTGTCCTTGCCGCTCTTTCGCGCGTATAGGCGTCAAGAAAAAGCCGGCGCAAACAGCGGTTCCGAACCAAGCCGCCATTACCGCTCCGTATGGATGAGGGCGTGTGCATGCGAAAACGGAAAAAGGCGCCCCGCTTCCGCGTGGGCGCCTTGGCCGCCGGCTACAAACGCGCCAAAAACCGTTTTATTCGTTTGACGGCTTCCTGCAGCTGTTCAAGCGACGACGCGTACGAACAGCGAACATGTCCTTCTCCGCTTTGGCCAAAGACGCTGCCGGGGACGACCGCCACTTTTTCTTCGATGAGCAGCCGCTCGGCGAACTGCTCTGACGTCATGCCGGTATGCCGAATGGATGGAAACGCGTAAAACGCGCCACCTGGCATATGGCATGGCAAGCCGATTTCATTGAGCGACGACACGAAATAATTGCGCCGCCGCCGGTAGCTGCTGCGCATCTCGGCGACATCGCGCTCCCCGCTGCGAAGCGCCTCAAGCGCCCCGTATTGCGCCATCGTCGGCGCGCACATGATCGCATACTGATGGATTTTCAACATCGCCTGCAAAATGTCTTCCGGCGCCGCAGCAAATCCGAGCCGCCAGCCGGTCATCGCGAACCCTTTCGAAAACCCGGAAATCAAAATCGTCCGCTCGCGCATGCCGCTGACGGCGGCCATGCTCATATAGCCGCCGTCATACGTCAGTTCGGCGTAAATTTCGTCGGCGATGACAAGCAAATCGTGCTCTTTCGCCAGGCGGGCGAGCGCTTCAAGTTCAGCCGGACGGAGAACCGTACCGGTCGGGTTGTTCGGCGAGCAAATGATGATCGCTTTCGTCCGCGCGGTGAGCGCCTGCTCCAGCTGCGCCACATGGAGTTGAAACCCGTCTGCGCCCGTTGTCTGCACCGCCACCGGCGTCCCGCCGGCAAGCACGACAAGCGGCTCATACGCCACGAAGCTTGGCTCGACGACGATCACTTCATCGCCCGGGTCGAGAATCGCCCTCAGCGCCAAATCGATCGCCTGGCTCGCCCCGACCGTCACCAAAATTTCCGTCTCCGGCCGGTAGTCAACGTGAAACTTGCGGCGCAAATAGGCTGCGATCTCTTGGCGGAGCTCCAAAAGCCCGGCGTTTGGGGTATAGGACGTATAGCCTTGCTCAAGCGACAAAATGCTCGCTTCGCGGACGCTCCAGGACGTGACAAAATCCGGTTCGCCGACGCCGAGCGAAATGACACCCTCCATGCCGGAAGCGAGATCGAAAAAGCGGCGGATGCCGGACGGCTTCAAGGCGGCGACCGTCTTCGACACGTATGTGTTTCGCATTTGCGGCTTCATGGCGACACCACGATGCGGCGATCTTGATCTCCTTGACCAAAGACGATGCCGTCATGTTTGTATTTTTTCAAAATGAAATGGGTCGTCGTTGAAATGACAGAATCGAGCGTCGACAACTTTTCCGATACAAACTGGGCAATTTCTGACATCGACCGCCCTTCAATGACGACCGACAAGTCGTAGGCGCCGGACATCAAATAGACGGATGTCACTTCCGGAAAGCGGTAAATGCGCTCCGCCACCTCGTCAAAGCCGACACCGCGCTTCGGGGTCACTTTCACATCGATCATCGCCGTCACCCCTTCATGACCGTCCACCTTCCGCCAGTCGACGAGCGCGGTATATTGGACGATCACTTTCGCCTCTTCCAGCTTTTTGACGAGTGCCTCCGTTTCCGCAACTGGCAGGCCGACCATTTTCGCCAACATATCAAGCGGCGTACGCGCATCTTTTTCTAATATTTTTACAATTTCTAGTTCTTTTTCACTCAGTTTCACTTTGTCTTCCTCCCTTTCATCCATTTCCGCAAGCCGGCCGCTGGATGCCGTCACGGGAGCGAACAAGATGCGGCGTGTTTCAGTTTGAGAAGCCGGCGGGCGAGTTTTTGACAGTCGCGGGCAGGAATCGTTTTGTCAAACGCGAATTCATATATGGACTGAATACGGGCGGCCAGCGTGCGGGGATCATCCGTATCGTACACCGCCTGAAGAACGTCGACCGCTTCCACCTCGTAGGCGCCGTTTCCGAGGCCGAACGGGTCCCAGGCGCCGATGGTCTCAAGAAGCAGCCGGTTCAACTGCTGTCCGTCCATGCTGTCCATCCACCTTTCTTGCTGCTATGATATAACCAATTATAAGCCATCGATTCGAAAAAAAGAAGGGAGAAGATGCAACAATGTTTCCGTCCGATGAGGGAAAAAGCCATGCCCAAAACGGGGAAGGCACGGCCGCGTCCCTGTTCGACCGCGTGATTGACCGCCGGGGCACGCTGTCCGTGAAATGGGATGATACAAAGCGCGTATTCGGGCATGAAGACGTCTGGCCGATGTGGGTCGCCGATATGGATTTTCCGGCGCCGCCCGAAGTGCAGGAAGCGCTGCAGCGGCGGGTTGAACACGGCGTGTTTGGCTACACCGTCATTCCCGATTCACTCAAAGAAGCGGTGTGCCAATGGCTTGAACGCCGTCATGACTGGACGATCGATCCGTCTTGGCTCGTGTTTGCCCCTGGCGTTGTGCCGGCGGTCGCCGCTGCCATTGAGGCGTTTTCGGAGCCGGGGGATGGCGTCGTCGTGTTCTCGCCCGTCTATCGGCCGCTGTTTGATCTCGTCCGCCGCCACGGACGCACGCTCATATTCAGCCCGCTCCGGCTGGCGGAAGAGAACTACGTCATCGACTGGAACGACTTGGAAGCCAAACTACCCGGGGCAAAGCTGCTCATCCTTTGCCATCCGCACAATCCCGGAGGCAAATCGTGGACGGCCGCCGAGCTCGAGCGGCTCGGGGAGCTGTGCCTCAAACACGGCGTCTTCGTCTTATCGGACGAAATTCACGCCGATTTGACGCTTCCGCCGCACCAGCATGTGCCGTTCGCCGCGCTTCGTCCCGAGTTTGCGGCGCAAAGCGCCACATTCCGCGCGCCGACGAAAACGTTCAACCTGGCCGGCTTGCAGGCGGCCGAAGCGGTCATTCCCGACGATTCGCGGCGCCGGGCGTTCCGCCGCATCCAGCAGCGTCACGGCTTTTTTACGTTGAATGCGTTCGCCGTTGTCGGGGCGGAGGCCGCGTACCGATGCGGCGGGTCGTGGCTCGACGCCTTGCTTGCCTACTTGCAGGAAAACATCGAGGCGGCCGCCGCCTATTTGGCCGACCGTCTGCCGGCGCTTCACCTCATCCGGCCGCAGGCAACGTATCTCATCTGGATCGACTGCCGCGGCCTCGGCCTTTCCGAGGAGGAGCTGAAACGGCGGCTGTTGGAAAGTGGAAAACTGGCTGTTGAATTCGGCAGCAAATTCGGTCCCGAAGGCGCCGGCTTCATCCGCTTAAACGCCGCCTGCCCACGCCCGACGCTCGAAGAAGGGCTGCGGCGGCTGGGGGCGGCGCTAGGCTAGCTTTGCGCCAAAGAAGTGCGGCCAAGCGAATGGCGAAACGGAAACGAAACAGCACCAAATCCATTGCGAGATCCCTCTATCCATGTCAATCAAAAAGGAAAAGGAAGCCAAACGATCGTTCCTTCCCGTTCTCTGTTCTGCCAACCATGTGCCGCAGAGGCCGTGCAACCGTCGCTTTCGCGCATTTGCCATGCGAAGAGCTGTCCCGGCAACGTGAAACAGGGGCCCGCACGCGAGCCCCTGTTTCATGACGACTTGATTTCCCCGCAGGCGATCCGCCCGCCGGCGTCGCCGGCCGGCTGGGTCATGCCGTCGTCTTTCTTGGCGTGAATGACGATCGATGTTCCGTCTTTCGTCAAGAGCGTCCCTTTTTCCCCTCCCCGGAGCGTCACATTCGGCGCCATCAGCTCGACGTTGACCGTGCCGTCCTCCTTCACAATGATGTTCGGCAAATCGCCGGCGTGCGCCCCTTCCGGATGGAGAAGGCCGTGCTTTTTCCCGTCCGGGTTGTAATGCCCGCCCGCCGACTGAAAATCAGGCGGCTGGCAACTTCCTTTTTCATGAATATGAATGGCGTGCTCCCCCGGCGGGAGCCCTTCCAAATCGAGCTTCAACCGCACTCCTTCGGCTTGCTCCGTCAATTCCACCGTACCGATCCGATCGCCGTCCGCATTGATCATCTCCACCGTCCGGCTCGTTCCTTCATCTTGCCCGCAGCCGGACAACACGAGCAGCACGGCGGACATGATCGCATATGATCCACGCAACACAAACTCCCCCCAGCTTCACATCCGTTATCCGCCATTATTGCCGGGAAAGCGCCGGTTTATACATGCGGCGGCTGTTTTTGTCTGTCCTGTTTGCCGAGCAGCTGTTCTTCCAGCTGCTTCGCCTCCTTCTCCTGACGCCGGGAAATGACGACGATGAGCCGCATGGTAAACACCGCCATCAAGAAAAAGACGGCAAAGGAAATCGCCGCCGGAATGTATTCACGCTTGTCTTCCGGAAAGTACAAAAACAAGTTCAACACCCATGGCCACATCGCAAACAACCTTTCTGCCGTAAAATCATCTATCATTATAGCATAAAAAAGCCGCTGCCAACGCAGCCGGCTATAACGCAAACTTTTTCCTCAGCTGGGTGAAATCGATCCGCTCGCCGAGCGTCGGCGGCTTCGTCTTCGCCAAATACTTTTTGTCGTTTTCGATGAGCCGGAAGATCGTGTAGGCGGTAAACGCATCATCGAGCGCACAATGGGCTTTTCCAACTGCTTCGTTTCCATACTCTTGCACCGCTTTGCGCAAGGCGGTTTGGTTTTTGTTGCCGAAAAACCGTTTATACTCCAAAGCCAAATCGCGGTGTTCGCCGGTGAATGGAAATGCGACTTGCGCCGACTGACAGTTTTCCCGGAGCACTTTCATGTCCATGCCGCCCCATGTAATGACGGTCGTCAGGCGCTCTCGGTCATACCGCCGGAGCAAGGAAACGAGATCAAAAAAGCTCATGCCGCCATCAATTTGCGCTTGGGTGATGTTGAGGAACGATTTGCACCGGTCGGTGAGTTGCGGAAAACGGAGCGGTTTCACATAGGAGGAAAATTGGCTCACGATTTGCTCCTCAACAACCGCAACAAGGCCGACTTCGATAATTTCCGGGCAAAACCCGCTCGGATTCGTTTTCGTCTCCGGCATCGTAAATTCGAAATCGAGAAACAAATATTGCGGGTCATCCATCGCCGCTTCCCCCCTTTCTTCCATACAGCCGTAATGGGTCTTACTTATTATTATATCACGTAGAAGCCATTGTTTATTTCTTTTTTCAGAAAAGGGCGAAAAAGAGGCGGATGCCGTGAAAGCGGAGTGGTCTGGAGAAACCCAAAGGACATCCCGCTATTTCTTCTCTACTTTGCGCTTTTCGTTATACGTTCTCTCCGTTCGGCTAAATCATCGCGAACCGTCCCTTCCCACGGGCGAACGCCGGAGTAGTACGCCGCACGGCTAATCAAATGAGCTGACACCGGAGATGTTAAAAAAAGAAAGACAATAGCCAACAACAAACGGGAATTGAAATGATCGTGCTTCAACCAAAAGTAAAATAACGTCCCCATTAAGATAAAAATCATCCCTAGAGTAGTGCTTTTGCTAATGGCATGGCTTCTCGTATAGACGTCAGGGAGGCGGAGGGCGCCGATGGCCGAAATCAACGTTAACAGCGCGCCAACCATGACGAGCAACATGATCACCCCATCAATGATTTCCGTCACGTTCAATCACAACCCCCTTTTGCAAAAACTTAGCAAACGCCACCGTGCCAAGAAATGCCAAAATTCCAATCAGCAAAATAATTTCTAAAAACACGCTCGTCTCCAATATGATGGACAGCACCGCCACAATGCCTGCCAGACAAATCCCAATCGCATCAAGCGCAATGACCCGGTCCGCCACAGTCGGGCCCTTGACAACCCGATACAGAAAGCAGATGACAGCAAGCGACAACAACGTCAGCGCGACATTGAACACCACCATCACCGGCTCACCTCCAAAATCGTTTTTTCAAATGATGTCTTGATTTGTCGGATGACTTCATCCACATCCGGAGCATCAATCGTATGAATATAAATCTCTTTCTTATCATCAGAGACGTCGATCACAAACGTTCCGGGCGTCAATGTAATCAAGCTCGACAACAGCGTAATTTCCCAGTTCCTTCTCACCTCAAGAGGAAGAGCGAAAATGCAAGGTTTCATGTCCAGCGACGGGGAAAGAACAATCTTCAAAACAGCCCAGTTGGCCAACAACAACTCTTTGATGAAAATGAGCGCCAGCTTTCCAATCACAAACAACGGTACGGCATAAAACGTCGTCGAGAAATATCTTCGCAGCACAAAAATGATGCCGAAACCAAGAAGATATCCAATGACAAACGATGATCCGCTAAACGAATCAGCAAGAAACATCCAAACGAATGCCAATATCACATTGATCAGCAATTGTTGCGCCATTTGCCTCTACTCCTTCAGCACGGACTCAATATATATTGACGGATCCGCCAACGTCGCCGCCGCCTGAGCGATATATGGACGAACAAATTCGGCCCCGACGCCGTATAAAACGGCCAAGGAAAGAAGCGCGACAATCGGCACATACAGCGGGGCGACTCGTTTTTGCTCATACCCGCGCGCTTCTCCCCAACAAGATTGAATAAAAATTTTCATCACCGAATAAAGCACAAGCAAGCTGGATAATAACACAACCAGCGCAAACAGAAGCTGTCCTTTTTCAAACGCCGTCCGAATAATGAGCGCTTTTCCGATAAACCCGCTGAACGGAGGAATGCCGCTTAGCGCAAGAGCGGAAAGGAATACGGTCCAGCTAAGCAGTGGATACGAACCGAGCAGTCCGCTGAACCGCCCGAGTTGATTCGTTCCCGCGACATACGCAATCGCCCCGATAATGAAAAAGAGCGCCGTTTTCATGACCATGTCTTGCAGCAAGTAAAAGATCGTGCCTTCCATACTTTCTTCTGTCATTAAAGAAATGCCAAACGCCATCACACCGATGGCCGCCACAATGTTATAAATGGCGATTTGCCGCATATCGCGGTAAGCCACGGCGCCAATGACGCCAAATACAACGGTCGCGATCGCCAACCACGCTAAAATCGTATGCGTATAGCCGACATCTTGACGGAAAATGAGCGTGAAAGTGCGCAAGATCGAATACACACCGACTTTTGTCAACAAGCCGCCAAACAACGCAAGCACAGCTGACGGCGGAGCGGAATAAGCCCCCGGCATCCAAACATAAAACGGAAACAACGCCCCCTTTAACCCAAAGACAATGAGAAAAAGCAAGCAAATGACCGTCAATACAGCAGTGTTGTCTGCTTGAGAAATCCGTACAGCTAAGTGCGCCATATTCAATGTGCCGGTCACGGCGTACAAATAGCCGACGGCGATGACAAACAACGCTGATGAAAACACATTGATCACCATATATTTCATCGTTTCCTGAAGCTGGATTTTCGTGCCGCCATGAACGAGAAGCGCATACGATGACATAAGCATCACTTCATAAAACACGAATAAATTAAAAATATCCCCTGTGGTAAACGCCCCGTTCACTCCGACAATGAGAAACTGAAAAAAAACATAGTAGTACATAGACGCCTGTTTCGAATCAATCGTGAAAAATGAATACAGGAGGCAAGCGAACGCGATCATGCTCGTTGTCAACACCAGGAGCGCTGTAAGCATGTCAGAGACGAGCGTAATCCCAAACGGTGCCGGCCAGTTTCCAACGTCCAGCTTCTGCATCCCTTCATGGTCGACAAGGCGCACAAGCCAAGCGCCCGCAGCGATGAGCACCCCTGCTGACACGAGGGAAATCATTTTTTGCGCTTTCAATGATTTCACACAAAACATCAAGATGACCGCTGTCGTCAATGGAATCGCAATCGGAAAAATTACTGCATTAGTCATGGTCTTCCTTTCCCCTCATCTGTTCAATATTGTCCGTCCCGATCTCCTGATAAGAACGATACGCCAAAACGAGCAAAAACGCCGTGACACCAAAGCTAATGACAATCGCCGTCAAAATCAGCGCCTGCGGAACAGGATCGACATAGTGTTCCGCCTGCACGTCAAGCAGCGGCGGCGCTCCTTTTTTCAATCCTCCCATCGTCAATAACAGCAAGTGCGCTCCATGGCTTAACAATCCCGTGCCGATAATGATCCGAAGCAAACTTTTGCTTAACATTAAGTACGTAGCGCCGGCAAACAAACAGCCGATGACAATAATCATGACGACTTCCATTTATTCATCCTCTCCTATCGTTTCGATAATCGTCATGGTCACCCCGACAACGACCAAATAGACTCCTAAGTCAAACAAGACGGCCGTATGGAGCGAAACATCCCCAAGCAGCGGCAGCATGACATGGCCATGGGCGTGCGTTAAAAACGGGACATCGAATAATAAGCCGCCAAGACCTGTTCCTAAGGCAAACAGCAGCCCGACACCAATGAGCGTGCGATACGAAACCGAGATCATCGACCGGACGGTTTTGATGTCAAACGCCAGCAGCAGCAAAATGATGGCGCCGGCGGTAACGAGACCGGCAATGAATCCGCCGCCCGGGTAATAGTGGCCGGCGAAAAAAAGCTGAATCCCAAATAAAATGATCATAAACGTGACAACGGCCGTTACCGTCCGCAAAATGAGCTCATTCATATTTGCCGCTCTCCCCTTTCGGAGCTTTCAGCTTCACTAAAGCGTAAATGCCGAGTGCCGCGATCGCCAGCACACAAATTTCAAAAAGTGTATCAAATCCGCGGAAGTCAACTAAGATGACGTTGACAATATTTTTTCCAGCCGCTTTTTCATACGCGTTTTCAATATGGTATTGAGCGATCGATGCAAAGTTTTTCTCACTGTACGCCAACAAGGCGATCACGCTGACCAACGCGCCGACGCCAAGCGAAATAAGAGCGTTCCCAAGCCGGAATCGAACGCCTTTCTCATGGCGGCTGAGCTTCGGCAAATGATAAAAGCAAAGCAAAAACAGCGAAACAGAAATCGTTTCAATGACAAGCTGGGTCAATGCCAAGTCAGGCGCCCGGAACAACACAAAGAAAAGGGAAACCGTATAGCCGACCGAACCTAACGCGATAATCGCAACAAGACGTGATTTGGCCGCCACAGTCGTCGCTGTTCCGATCAAGGCGACCAACGCCAATATCAGTTCATGGATGCCCACTTCCGCTAAATGGCTTAGCGAGAGCCTTCCATCTACTTTCAAAACAATCGTTGCGACAAGCAGCACGATCATTACGGACAAAATATACAAGAAATACGTCCGAACATACCCGGTCATGTAACGGCTTGTCAGCGAATACGACTGCTCTTCCATCTGCCGCACGACCGTGTCATATAAGTGATTCAGTGAAAGCCGCTGCGAAAACGCGCCGTACACGCGCCTCCATGAATCAAACTTCCGATATAGCAACACGCCAAGGACAATCACTCCGATCGTCATCCACACTTCGGCCGTCCTCCGTGCCAATGACTAATGTGCACGGAAAGCCCTTCCCGACGGAACAAGCCGTTAACAACAGCATCCACCGCCGGAGCAATCACCGTGTTGGACAACACATTCGGAAACAGTCCAAAACCGATGACAAGGACGGCCAGCACCACCGGCGCCACAAGCATCCCCACCGGGGCTTCATGCGGCCGTTTCGGCCATTCCGAAGGCCTCGGAGCGCCAAGAAACGTTTTCCCAACAAAAAGAAGGCTGTACAAAAAGGTGAACACGCTCCCCACCCAAGCGAGCACCGGAAACAAGATCCCCCAGACATCAAGCGAAAACAAATGGGCGTTCGCCACCTGCACCATGGCCGCAAAAAACATTTCTTTGCTTAAAAATCCGTTAAACGGAGGCACACCTGCCATCGACAATGAACCGATGACCGCAACGGTAAACGTGACGGGCATAACGCTGAGCAGCCCGCCAAGACGCCGGATATCCCGCGTCCCGGTCTCATGATCGACAATGCCGGCAACCATAAACAAGCTTCCTTTAAACGTCGCATGGTTGATTAAGTGAAACACTGCTGCCACCACGGCCGCCATATATAAACGACGATCGCCCGGATCGCCATGAAAAGCCAGCGCTCCAGCGCCAAGCAGCGACATAATCAACCCGAGCTGGCTCACCGTCGAATAGGCGAGCAATCCTTTCAAATCTGTTTGGCGAGCGGCATGAAACGATGCCCAACAAAGCGTCGCCATTCCAATGCCCATCACCAACCAAACCCATAGCGAAGAAACAGCAAAAATCGGAGTGAAGCGAGCCACTAAATAAATGCCGGCTTTCACCATGGTGGCCGAATGCAAATACGCGCTGACCGGCGTCGGCGCTTCCATCGCGTCCGGAAGCCAAATGTAAAACGGAAACTGCGCGGATTTGGTAAACGCGCCAAGCAAAATCAAGAGCATCGCCGGAAAAAATAACGGATGTTGCGGCCACGCATCCGCCATAGCCATCCAATCGCGAATACTGTACGACCCTCCACTCATGACCGAAAGCAATAAAAATCCTCCAAGCAAAGACAACCCGCCAAGCACGGTGATGAGCATCGATTTTTGCGCCCCATACCGCGAGCGTTCACGCTCATTCCAGTAGCCAATCAATAAAAAGGATGAAAACGATGTCAATTCCCAAAATAGATAGAGCGCCATTGCGTTGTCCGAAAGAACGACGCCAAGCATCGCTCCCATAAACAAAAGCAAATACACGTAAAAGTGGCCGAGTTTTTCCTTTTCCTTTGGCAAATAGTAAGTCGAATACAGCACGACAAGAGAACCGATCCCTGTGATTAGCAACGAAAAGAGTAGCCCTAACCCATCCATATAGACTTGAAAATCCATTCCTAGAGACGGAATCCAAGGGATCGTTTGTCCGTAGGGGGTAAGAGGGAGATGTTGAATAAAATATAAAAACAATAAGACCGGTAGTGGGAGCACAAACCATCCGGTATGAATCGAACGCACATATTTATACAAAAACGGAACGAATAAAGCATAAATCAGTGGTGAGACAATTGCCAAGTTTAACATGAACCATCCTCCTTCCCTATTGTTTCCCCTCACATCGCCCCGCTTATCCTACTTCGTATTGTATCATAAACTCCCGCCTCTGTCGGCACAACGGTCTGCTGAAAATCAAGCCAGACTTTCGCCGCCTATCTGTATACGAAAAATTCCTAAAAAAGTTTCCCCTTACGCTGCCAATCGCCAATCGCATCGTTTCGATCGAGCAGGTGATTTAGTGAAACATGCTGCTGGTCCCAGCCGCTTTTTGCATTAAAAAGCATGGTGAATCCCGTTTTCTTTTTCGGTGAAATGCCGCTGATTGGGGCGCGACAGCCTTTTTCACCGGTCTTCCATGGCACCGGCTTACAGCGCAACGAGTATAAATAAGTAGTAATCACGCAGAAAAGGAGGAGCAAGCCCATGGTTTATTTCCTGCCCCCTGCGGCATGGGCAAGGCCGTACCCGTCGGTCAACCCCGCCATCTTCTCCCAATCGGCTGCCACCGCCCAGACGCTCATGAACGATGCTGGAGTCATTTTAAAAAGGCTGGCCGAATCGCGCTCGTTTGCCGCCACGATCATGTCCGCCGCCCAAGAAGGAAAAACGGAGGAAGTGAAGCGCCTCATCCGCTCGCTCGGCATCCGCTCGCAAACTGAAGTGTATTTTAATCCCGACGGCATCCGCCTGACGCTGTCGCCGCCGCCTGGATCGTTCCCGTGCTGCCAGCTTGCCATCGGCTTGCGTTGGAACGTGTTTCCTCCATTTCACGTATAGCCTTCGCCATCGCAACGCGCAATCAGCAAGCGGCGTTCGCTCTTCACATTCCCTGCTTTGGCGGCTGCCAACATCCGTTCACGTCGGCCGCACCTGATGCGATAGCGCCGTTTCCAGACGATGCACGGCGCTGGAAGCGGTGTTGTCGTTTGAGCCTTGCTGGGCCAGAAGCTCCTTTCACACCAAAACGGTTCTCGCCGCCGACCTTCGTGAACCAAAAAAAAAAGACAGCGATCGTCTCATCGCCGTCTGGCGCCTAAACAAACTTGCCGGGCACCCAACGCCCGGCGTCCCCTTCCATTCACTTTGCGCATCCGCTCACCCCGAGTTCGACAGTGACTAGGCAAACAAAATGCCTCTCAACCCTTGATACAAAAGGGACGGGAGGCATTTGAGCACACTTTGGGCGTGTATCTAGGCGCGAGGATGGATGCCTAGGATCTTCGGAGGAGGTTCCAACCCTAGAGCCGCAAAGAGTTGCGCTTGTTTGGCCGTCAGTTCGGCTCGCTGAGAAAGGCCGCCGTTTTTGGAAGAAAAATGTCCAAGCATAAGACGCTCACATTCGTCTCTTACGTTCGGCCACGATTCATGAGTTCGGAGAAAGGAATCGCGAAATGCTTTTGGCCAGACGTTCCAAGACGGCGCGATCCACTTCATCTTCGCGCCCGAACGAATCCATCACCTTCGCTTTCGCCTATTTGGCCTTTGGATCCCATTCATTGTGAGCAAGCTGGAGATAAGCAACGGTTGTTCCATCCTTGTTTTTGCGTGTGACTCGTCGTATATACATGCCTATATTACAACTTATAAACTTTATTTTTAAAAGAAAAAAATAATAAATCGTGTGCCTATGAAATTCAGCGTTTTTTTCTAGGATCCGCATTACGAAACCCTTGATATAACAGCATTTTGGTCATTTCCATTTGCCTAAAATGACCTCAAAGCTGTCGAACTCGGGCTCACCTAGGTCGATAAATGAGATCCCCGACAATGATCGTGATCAACGAAATCAACATCGTCATCTTGACCACCTTATAGTCTAAAAAGCGCAGCACTTGTTCTTCAAACATGTAGACGAAAAAGAATATGACCATCAGCACGGCGAGAGCTAAGACAAATCTTTTTTTCGATTCATGGACAATAGATTCTCCTTCTATCAGAATGTATCCAATACATTGCCCGTCGTTTTGATCATATCGTCGGAAATAAATACTTTTTTCAGATTGGTGCGCTTGCTGTCGCTATAGACAAAGTGATACGCGTCATATATATACTGATCATAATAATCACTGTAATATCGTATGATTTTCACTGTTGTCCAGTATGGTTTTAGATTAATATATTCCCCTGCCAATGTACAAATCGAAGCAATGGTTGTTGCCGCTCCAGGACCAAACGTATATCCAGCTAATGTAGCGATAGCAGTTAATCCTGTTTTTAATACACTGCTTACAAATTTAGCGGTATCGTTATCAAAAGAATAATATCTAGTTCCGATAACCGTTCCATCTCCTGGGTTAGGGATCACTTGAGGCTTCACTTGGTTGCTGTTTAAAATAAAAGCATGTGATGTATTCAATAATTCTGAATCAATCACTTTCTTCGCAATGATCATTTTTTCAGGTGTAATCATACTGTTAGAGGAATTAATAATAATTTCAACTCCTTAATCAATTCCATGAAGAAGAACCCGTTTTTGACTTTCTTTTGTATCATATCAACGTCTTTCTAGAAGGCTCGTGATTTAATAAAAAAGAAACCAAATCCAGTACTTTTTGATTCTAAAATAATTTAGTTTACCACCTTTTTTCACCACCCCCTCATTCTCAATCGTTTAACAAGAACATGTTATGGTAAAACAACTATATATTTACAATTAAAATTTTACTGTAAATAAAAAAAAGGAACTTTATTACCATATCAAAAATAGGCATTTATTCATAAAAATCAATCCATTCGTTTCCTGCTATTCCTTTCATGCCGAAAAAACACTGAAAAGCGAGTACAGCATTCGAGCCCGCAGCATTTTATCAGAACGACGAAACCACTCTAAGGGAACACGATGGGGAGACGGCCATCTTCCTCTTTTTTCGCTCGATCTTTCCGGACCAAGACGATTTTCTTATCCGTCCATCCGCGCCCCTTCTTTCACGCATTGCCGTTTTCATCCGTCGGCTGCCGAGCCCCGATTTCCGCCGGGTGCGCAAATCGTAGCCCTCGTCATTTTTGCTCGTATGAATGATGTCTTCGTTCGCTCCGATTTTGCTCGCCCGTTTCAGCTCCTCATCCGGCACGAACCGATCCATTGACAAGACCTCTTTTCACGCTCCTCGCCGCGTTGTCCACATGAAGCGCTCGAGGAGTCGTTTTTTCTTTATCATCCCCCCAAGCCGCTTTATCATCCGCCGAAAAAAGAGAATTGACAGCCTAGCGATTGTTCGGTACGATTTTGTTAACGAACAAAAAAAGGAGGTTTACATATGGAGCGACGGACTTCGCTTCGACCGATTGACATGACGCTCGCCGCCATGTTCGTCGCCTTGATGGCGATCGGGGCGAACATTACGTCGTGGGCGCCGTTTCTTGTCGTCGGCGGTGTTCCCATTACGCTGCAGACGTTTTTCTGCGTCTTGGCCGGAGCGGTGCTCGGGCGGCGGCTCGGTGCGGTGGCGATGATTGTGTACATGCTCGTCGGCCTCGCCGGTGTGCCGGTGTTTGCTAAATTCAACGGCGGACTGTCGATGATTTTCCAACCGACATTTGGCTTCATTCTTTCGTTTATCGTTGCCGCTTATGCGACCGGATGGGTCATCAACCGCGGCCCGCAGCCGGCGTCAAAAGCTCGTTTCGTCACCGCCGCACTCGTTGGCATGGTCATCAACTATGTCATCGGCACGAACTGGATGTACATGGCGTACAAACTATGGGCGGAAGCGCCGGAAGGGCTTTCGTACGGCATGGTGTGGGGCTGGATGCTTGCCCCGCTGCCGAAAGACATTTTGTTGTCGATCGTCGCCGGCTTGATCGCCCCAAGGATTTGCCGGGCGATCGGACGCTCCTCCGCCGCGGACCGTTCGGCGGCCTAAACACGAAAAGAGTCTGACCCAAAAGGGAAATTTTCCTTAAACAAAACACAACATAGGAAAAACAATAAGAAAGGGTGTCCCGATCTGTTGGGACACCCTCTTTCATTCGTTAGAAAAATAAACGGAGAACCTGGTACACAAACCCAGCAATCAACGCTGACACTGGCAAGGTGATGATCCATGTCAGCACAATGCGGCGGGCGACGCCCCATTTGACGCCTTTCACCCGTTGGGCGGCGCCGACCCCCATGATGGCCGAGGAAATGACGTGCGTCGTACTGACTGGCAAATGCAACAACGTGGCGGAAAAAATGACGAGCGCCGAGGATAAGTCCGCTGCCGCCCCATTGACAGGGCGGATTTTCATAATTTTTCCACCGACCGTTTTGATGATCTTCCATCCGCCGACAGCCGTCCCCAATCCCATGGCTAAGGCGGCAGAAATGCGCACCCATTCCGGCACGACATCTGAGTGGTGCATTTCGGCAGCGATCAGCGCCATCGTAATGATGCCCATCGTTTTTTGGGCGTCATTCGTTCCATGCGTATACGCCTGCAATGCAGCCGTTACAACTTGAAATAGACGAAACCCTTTGGTTGTTCTTGTTAAATTGGCGTCTTTAAATAAGAAACGAAACAAACTCATAATGACAAACCCAACACCCATCGCCAAAAATGGAGAAATAATCAATGATTCCAAAATTTTAAGAAAACCTTGGTAGTGGATTACATCCCAGCCAGCGGCGGAAATGGCTGCCCCAGCGACCGAACCGATGAGTGCATGCGACGAGCTGCTCGGAATGCCATAATACCACGTAATTAAGTTCCAGGCAATGGCAGCAACCAGCGCTGCCAAAATGACGAGAGAACCGTTCTCAAGGGTGAATGGATCGACAATGTCTTTCGTAATCGTTTTCGCGACACCGGTGAAGGTGAGCGCGCCGATAAAGTTCATCGTTGCAGCCAAAATAATGGCTTGGCGCGGCGTGAGCGCTCTCGTCGACACCGACGTCGCAATGGCGTTCGCGGTATCGTGGAACCCGTTAATAAAGTCAAACGCCAACGCGAAAACCACAATGAATATCGTCAAGACTAAAATCATATCCATAAAAACAACGTCCCCTTTTACGCGTTGCGCATAATGATCGTCTCGAGCGTATTCGCGACATCTTCACAGCTGTCAGCAATCTCTTCCAACATTTCGTAAAGCTCTTTGTATTGGATGAGCTTAATCGGGTCTTTTTGCGTCACAAACAAGTTTTTGATCGAAGCGCGCAAAATTTCGTCGCATTTCGTTTCGTAATCCTTGATTTTAATGGCGTGCTGGCGCATGTCAAGCAACTTTTTGTGCGACAGCAGTTCGAGCGCATGAACGATTTCGATCGTGCTTTGGTAAATATAGTCGAAGAACTTCACCATATGTTCGTCAATGTCCGTGAATGAGAACATTTCAAACCGGGCGGAGCATTGTTCAAGCCCGTCAAGCACATCATCCATTTTCATCGCCAGCTGATGGATGTCCTCCCGTTCAATCGGCGTAATGAACGTTTTGTTCAATTGGACGACAAGCTCATGGATGAACGAATCGCCTTTCCGTTCATACTCTTTCATGACGCGGGCGAATTCTTTCAAGTCGCTCACGCCTCGGATTTTATACTCAACAAAGTATTGGGCTGCTTCCTTGACATTTTCCGAAATCTTAAACAACATGTCGAAGAAAACGTCCTTTTTTGGGGAAAAGATCATTGAGACCACCCTCCATCTCAGAAATCGAAAATCACCGCTACTTATTGTAGTAATTTACACAGCATTTACAATAAGACAATCAAAAATTTTACACAAAATTTACATTACCTTTACATTTTGTTCGCTTTTCCTGCCCATATATTATGTAGCGTGCCAAACAAAAGCCGAAGCTATGCACATTTGCTTCGGCTTTCCCATTCGACATCGCGCGGCCGCCGGCTCAGCCCGTCCTGCTTGAATTAGGCGATCGCAGCGCCGCTTGCGTCTTGCTTATTCAAACCGTTCAACAAACGCGGTGAGCGTCCGCACCATGACACCCGTCGCCCCAACCGGGCCGAGGTCGCCATCTTTCTTTGCAGTCGCCGTGCCGGCAATGTCCAAATGCACCCACGGGGTGTCTTCGGCAAACTCGCCAATAAACGCCCCGCCCATAATGGCGTGCCCTTCGCGCCCCGGAGAGTTGTTCAAATCGGCGATTTTGCTGCTTCGCACCCGCTCGCGGTCGTGTTCGGTGATCGGCAGCCGCCAAATGAACTCCCCGGTTTCCATCGATGCTTCCAGCAGCTGCTCAAACAGCGCCTCGTTGTTCGTCATCGCTCCTGTTTTGTCCGTGCCAAGGGCGACGATCACTCCGCCTGTCAGCGTGGCGACATCGATGATATAGCTGGCGCCGTGCTGTTTCGCATAAGTCACCGCATCGGCCAAAATGAGCCGTCCTTCAGCGTCCGTGTTGCGGACTTCGATCGTTTTTCCGGACAGCGATGTGATGACATCATCCGGTTTGAACGCCTCGCCGCTGATCATATTGTCAGTCGCCGGGATGACGGCGAGCACGTTTTGTTCCGGCCGCAGTTCGCCGATCGCTTCCATCGCCCCGAGCACCGCCGCCGCGCCGGCCATATCCGTTTTCATATCAACCATGCTGTCGCGCGGCTTCAGGCAGTAGCCGCCTGTGTCGAACGTCACCCCTTTGCCGACGAGGGCGATCACGTCTTCCCATTTTTCTTTCCCTTGATATTTCAACATGATCAATTTCGGCGGCTGCTTCGACCCTTGGTTGACCGCGAGCAGCGCTCCCATGCCGAGCCGCTCCATGTCTTCTTTCTCCAAAATTTCATAGTCAAAATCGTATCGGTCAGCGAGCTTTACGGCATAATCCGCCAAATCGGACGCCGTCAGCAAATTCCCCGGCGTGTTGACGAGCGTGCGCGCCGAGTTCGTCGCCTTCCCGTATACCGAACCGACGAACAAGCTCGCCTCGATGTCCGCTGCGTCCGCCCCCGTATAAACGGTGAGCGATTTCATCTCATAGTCCCGCTCTCGCCTGTTTTGCTTGTATCCCGGGAACTCATACGTCGCCAAATAATACGCTTCAGCAAGCGCATGCGCGGCTTCGTTTTCGTCGACGTCCCCGGCCGTAAACGTGTCAAGCGCGACCGCCGCTTTCGTCCGCTTCGCCTGCTTCAACGCGCGAAACAGCTTGCCGAACACCTCGCGCAGCCGCGCAAACGTCAGCTCCTCTTTTTTGCCGAGCCCGACAAAATAGAGTCGTTTCGCCCCGGCCGGCAAAAGCGGGTGAATCACGGCGATGCTCCCCCGTTTCGCGGAAATGTCGCCTTCCTTCCACAGTCCGGACAGCTGTCCGCCAAGGCGGGCGTCATACTCGCCGGCAAGGCCGGCAAACGGCTGCCCCCCTTCAAACAAGCCGATGACCAACGCTTCCTCGTTCGTTTCGACAGACGGCAATGGCTTTACCGTAAACATCGTCTCATCCTTTCTATGATTATGCCTTCCCGTCTTCATTATAGCGAAACAAGCCAATTATTTCGATCATCTAATGGATGAATTCCCCATATTTAAAAACAAGGGGGGGCGAAAGAGGGAAAAAGGCGGGATGGGGCGAATGGATAACCATACTCCGATGCAGAAAGGACCGATGCCGTTGAAAATCGTTTCCTTATGTCCAAGCAACACCGAACTGCTCGCCTATCTCGGCCGCCTTGACGATGTCGCCGCCGTCGACGATTCGTCCGACTGGCCGCCCGAGGTGAAGCAGCTGCCAAACGTCGGGCCGGATTTGCACATTGATATGGACCGCGTCGAGGCGCTCAAGCCTGACCTGGTCGTCGCCTCTTTAAGCGTGCCCGGCATGGAGCGCAACGTCGAGGAACTCAAACGGCGCGGGCTCCCGCATCTCGTGCTGGCGTCGAATTCGCTTGAGGACATCGCCAACGATCTCCTTCAGCTCGGCGAGGCGCTTGGCGAAACGAAAAAAGCGGCCGACCTCGTCCGCCGCTACCGCGCATTTCTCAGCGAATACCGCGAGCGGGCCGCAACGGTGGCGGAGCCGGCTCGCCTCTATTGGGAATGGTGGCCGCGGCCGATTTTCACGCCGGGCGGGGCAAACTGGCTGAGCGAACTAAGCGAACTCGCCGGCGGGCACAACGTGTTCGCCGACCTTCCAGAAGCGAGCGTCCAGACGGAATGGGAAGACGTCGTCGCCCGCAACCCGTCGCACGTCCTGCTCGTTTGGGTCGGCGTGCAGACGAAAAACATGAACGCCAACGCCGTTATCGCGCGCCCGCACGCCGACAAGACTGAGGCGGTCCGTGCCGGGCGCATCCACGTGTTGGAAGAAGCGCTCTATTGCCGTCCGTCTCCGCGCCTCTTGGTCGGATTAAAAAATTGTCGCCGCTTTTGCATCCGGCGCTGTTTCCTCCCGCTGACGACAGCGATCCGCTCCTTGGCGGCTGACGGGCGGGAGCCCTCCTTTAACTTTTCGATTCCAAATATTGCTGCCGGAACACTTGCATCGTTTCATCCTCGTTCAACCGCGTCAATTCTTCCTCCGACAGCTTGCCGTCCCCTTTTTGGATAATGTAAACTTGCACTTTCCTTTTTCCCCAATATTTATAGACATCTTCGACCGTTTCATAATATAAATCAAGATGATGGCCTTTGATCGCCCCGCCTTTGTCGGCGACGACGCCGAACCCGTATCCGGGGATGAACAAAATCGTGCCGATCGGAAAGATCGATAAATCGGCAGCAATCGTCGAATAAAGGTCGCGCTTCACGCGGACGCCGGAGTACGTGATGCCATACTCAGGGTGATCAGGCGTTTTCCCGGTCGATTCAATGCCGGCTGTATAGCCGGTGGCGACCACTTCAACGGAAGGATATTTTGACCAGTCAAAATGATCCTCAAGCCGCGGGGCGGAGCGACTGCCGCTTTTCGGGCGGCCGTTTGTCCCGCCACTCGGCTCATGCTCGACCAATAATGCGCTCGACAAGGAGCGGAGAACCGTTTCCGCCTCGACTCCGGAAACAGACTGGAACGTCGCGGTGAGCGCCAGGAAAAACAACACCGTCATCGCGGTCCGGCGTGCAAACTGCCTGAACCTATCCAATGATCTCAACTCCTCTCACACCTCTATTTATCTCCAACCAAAATCGAAATATTCATTGCAACGGCGGGCCAATCGAAAAAACGCATGACACCGGACTCCAAGCGCCTGTTCCGCGGCGCCCTCCGGCATCGCCGCAACATGAAAAAACGCCGCCGCAGACACGGTGGCGCGCAAAAATAAAAAACGCCCCCGCTTGCGCGGAGACGCCTGAACACCTTTGATACCCTTTTGCGAAAAATACAACCGATCGGGCAGCATGATCGATCCGAAATGTCTTAGAACATTTGATAGCCTTTCGCCCGCAGCGTGCGGATCGCCCATCCGGCGCAAAGGGCGCCGGCAAAGCCGCTCGCCAAAATCAACAAATCAGCCGTTTCCAGCGAGGCGATTTTCCGGCCGAGCGCCGAAAACGAGGCGGCCGGATCGGTCCAATACTGCTTCCATGGCACATCGTCAATAATGAACACCGCAATGACCGGAAAGCAAACAGCCATGATCCATGTCATGCGCAACAACATATTTAACAAAAATCCGATGCCGAAAAATAAGACGAAAAATAAAAGCATCGAAATGAGTACAACCGGCAAACTCATTTGCATCCGCCCTTCCCTACCTTACACCCTTTTTCAGTGTACTGGATGGGCGGATGACAAGTCAATGCTCATCGTCGTCTTCCGTCTCGCTTCCCGTCCCTTGGCAGCCGCAGCACGTTTCCGATCCGCCGAGCAAAAGCTGGACGTATCCGTGGCCACCGCAGTACACGCAATCGGTCGTCGTCGCCGTTTGTGCCATTCTTCTTCCCCTCCACTTCTTTTTTGTTAATATATCAAAATTTTCTGTAAAAAACGGCGATTCTTCTCTGTTTTCGTTCATGTAATCGAATACATCGGCGCCTCGCTTTCATTTTCTCCATTATTCTTATGATTTTGACGATTTTAAGTAAAGGCGGTACTTCGTGTACCCAAACCGGATCACCCGGGTTCAGCCCGTTATGCGGGGGAAGGGAGACGAGCGGCTCAAGCGCCAATAAATAGCGAAGCAGCCCGGACGTGTTCGGGTCGTCGCGGAACGCCGCCTTGCTTAAAAAAGCAGCGGCCGACAATTCGCCCGCCTGCACGGTAATGGCGGCCGACAATGGGCGGAGAAGAAACATCGCCAAATTGTCGCTGATCTCTCCGTCGATGACCCCGGTGCGCAAACCGAGAAACACGACCGGCTCGGCGTCGATTCCCGTCTCCTCTTTCACTTCGCGGACGGCCGCCTCGTCAAGCATCTCCCCCGGCTTGACGAATCCAGCCGGCAACGACCATTTGCCTTTCAGCCCGCTGTAGGCTTTCTTGACGACAAGCCATTCGCCCGCTTCGTTGATCACAAGCCCGGCCGAGGCAATCCATACGTTTCCGCGTTTGTGGTCCATCATCCTCATCCTTTTCCCATCGTTGTTCCTGTTTGTATTTCGACAAGAAAGCAGCCGTTCCCTGTCAGCCGCCATATAAAAAAGAGCCGGCCCGAACGGAAACATCCATGAGAAAAGGCGCCCCTGGCGATGGGAGCGCCCTCTTTTGGCCTTCATCAGAAAAACTTGAATTTCCCTTTTTTCATGACGAGCGATGCACCGCCGATCAAATACAAAGCGCGGTTGTCGACGACTTTTTTCATGAAGCTCGCTTTCGTTCCCCACAACTTTTTGCCGAACACAACGCCGATCGCATCGTCATGGCCGAGCGAGCAAACCGTCCCTTTAATATCCGGCTTAAACGGCTCCAGCTCCCCTTGTCCACGGATGAGCACCGCCAAGTTTTTCGCGCACAGCTGGCCTTCTTGCATGGCGATTTGCGCCGTCGGCGGATACGGGCGGTTCGTTTCTTCATCAATGACGAGCGAACAGTCGCCGACGACGAAAATGTCTTCATGCCCCGGGACACGCAAGTACGGGTCCACTTTAATGCGCGCCCGCGCCGCTTCAAACCCAGATTCCTCGATGACGCGGCTGCCGCGCACGCCGGCCGCCCAAATGACCGTGCCGGCTTTAATTTCCTCGACATCATCACCTTTCGCGACAATGATGCCATCCGGCGTGCACTCTTTAATGGCGGTGCCGATTTTAAACTCCACTCCTTTGCGCTCGAGCTGGCTCACCGCGTATTCGACAAGCTCCGGATCGAAGCCCGGCAGCGCGGTCGGCGCCGCTTCGACGCAAATGATGCGCACTTTGTGCGGATCGACGTCATATTCGCGGCACAGCTCCGGAATGCGGTTGACGAGCTCGCCCAAAAACTCGATGCCGGTGAACCCGGCCCCGCCGACCACGATCGTCAGCCGCTCGTCTTTCTTTTCCTCTTCCGTGTTGTACGTCGCAAACTGGTACTCGATATGCTCGCGGATTTGCCGCGCCGCGTTGATGTTGGCGATCGAGAACGCGTACTCTTTCAGCCCTTTGATGCCGAACGTCTCCGATTCGAATCCGAGGGCGATGACGAGATAATCGTACGTCAGCTCGCCATTTTCAAGCAGCACTTTCTTTTCGCCCGGCACGATTTTCGTCACCGTATCTTGGACGAATTTCACCTTGCTGCGATCAATGACGTCGCGGATCGGATAGCGGACGCGGTCATGGTGCAACGTGCCGGCCGACGCTTCATGGAGCCATGTCGTTTCATAATGGTAGTCGTGTTTGTTGACAAGCGTAATGTTCGCCTCGTTCACCCCGACAAGTTTTTGCAGGCGGACGGTCGTCATGAGCCCGCCATAGCCAGCCCCTAAAATGACAACGTTTGGTTTTCTCACTTGAATCACTTCCACCCTTTTTAATTTTTTTCCACACGTTTCTGATAGCTTTTGCTTCGGCCCCCATTTTTATTGAGCGAAGTTTGTGAAAGTATTCACGTTAACCTTCAAAAAAATGTCGACAGATTGTCACAAAAAATTAACAATCTATCCACAACCATATTAGTTCTTTTTTTGCCTCTTTTCAAGCCCTTTTTTTCCGCCGGCCCGGCAAAAATTCGCCGTTATAACAGCGCGCATTTATGGTAAGATAAACTTGTAAGGCCATTATTTATATGAGGGGAGGAATGTCGGTGAAAGAGGATCGGAATCTTTATGACGTCACGATCATCGGCGGCGGGCCGACCGGGATGTTTGCCGCGTTTTACGGCGGCTTGCGGCAAATGAAAGTGAAAATTATCGAAAGCCTTCCGCAGCTTGGAGGGCAGCTGGCTGCGTTGTATCCGGAAAAATACATATACGATGTCGCCGGGTTTCCGAAAGTGCGCGCCCAAGAGCTTGTCAACCAGCTGAAAGAGCAGATGGACCTATTTTCGCCGACCGTCTGCCTGAACGAGTCGGTCGACACGCTCGAAAAGCAGGGGGACGGAACGTTTAAACTCGTCACCAATCAACAAATCCATTATTCGAAAACGATCATCATCACCGCCGGAAACGGCGCCTTTCAGCCGCGTCGGCTCGAAATCGAAAGCGCTCCCCGCTATGAAGGAGAAAACTTACATTACTTCATCAACGACTTAGGGCAGTTTTCCGGAAAGCGCGTGCTCGTCTGCGGCGGCGGCGATTCGGCCGTCGACTGGTCGCTCATGCTCGAACCGATCGCCGAAAGCGTCATGATTGTGCATCGCCGTGACAAATTCCGCGCCCATGAACATAGCGTCGAACAGTTGATGAAGTCAAGCGTGCACGTGAAAACGCCGTTTGTGCCGGTCGAGCTCATCGGCGATGACCAAGGCATCCGCCAGGTCGTCCTCGAGCATGTGAAAGAAGGCGCGAAAGAAACGATCGATGTCGACGCCGTCGTGGTCAACTACGGCTTTATTTCGTCGCTCGGCCCGATCAAAAACTGGGGGCTTGACATCGAAAAAAATGCGATCAAAGTCAACTCGCGCATGGAAACGAACATCCCCGGCGTGTATGCGGCCGGCGACATTTGCACATACGACGGCAAAATCAAGCTGATCGCCTGCGGCTTCGGTGAAGCGCCGATCGCCATCAGCAGCGCGAAAACGTACATCGACCCGACGGCGCGGATGCAGCCGGCGCACTCCACGTCGCTCTTTTAAGCGGCAAAAAAGCGGCGACCGCCGAAACGGATTCGCCTATAACACGAACGAAAAACAGTACTTGCCAAAACAACAGCCCGACGGAACCAGAATGTTTGACGCAAAAAAAAAAACGCGCCCTGCCAAATCGGGCGGAAACCGCCGCCCGGTCGCAGCAGGGCTCGTTTTTCATTGCGCTATTCTTTCGCGGCCGCCGTATCCAGCCGCTCTGTTTGCTCCAAAAGCGCTGCCAGTTCCTCATTTTTCTTTTCCGCCGCCTTCAACCGCCGCTGCAAGCTGAACAAGCGCACCCAACCAAGCATGCCGACAACGAGACCGCCAACAATCGCCGATCCGAAAATGACGACAATGAGCGGCAGGCGGGTTTCACCGGCCAAATAATGGATCGTCACTTGCTCGACATTGGCCACTGCCATAAGAGCGATGACAAGCGCCAACACGAGCGCCAGCAACAAATTCAACTGCCCTTTCATCGGCGCTCCCCCTTCCTTTGACGGCCGTCTGGAAACGGCCTCCGGCGACGGGCGGCTTCAGCCGTTCACTCGGCATTGCCCCGGTGCGCCGGGGACGATTGATACGTTGAACAGCGCATTTCATGCCATTCGGCTAACATTGCTCCGGCGTGCCGGCGTTCGTTGCGGTGCGGAACGACGAGCCGCAGCCGCATGTTGCGATGGCGTTCGGGTTGTTGATCGTAAACCCGCCACCAAGCAAAGACTGCTTGTAGTCGATGACCGTGCCGCGCAAAATCGGGGCACTGTCGCGGTCGACCAAAATTTTAATCCCGTGCTGTTCGAATTCAATATCATCATCGCGCCGCTCGTGCTCAAAGCCCATGCCGTACGACAGCCCGCTGCAGCCGCCGCCATGGACGCCGACGCGCAGGTAAGCGTGCTCTTCTTCCTGCTCCTTCATCATGTCCTTAATTTGAAACGCCGCCGCTTCGGTCAGCGTCACGATCGCTTCCGCCATTGGACTCTCTCCTTTCCATGTTCTCGTCTTTCCAACCGGTCTCGTTTTGCCTCTTTTTTCTCTTTGCTTATAGTATACCGCTTTCCCATCCGGGTGCTCAACCGTTCTGCCCGCTTTCGTAAAAATACACGCCAGTGCACACCGTCTCCGCCGGCCCGGTCATGCGTACACGCCCGTCATGCCCCCAGACGATGCGCAAATCGCCGCCGGCCAAATGGACGACCGTTTCCACTCCGCGCGCCGTTTTGCCGTTCAACACCGAAGCGACGACGGCCGCGCACGCTCCGGTTCCACACGCCTGCGTCACGCCGGAGCCGCGCTCCCAGACGCGGAAATGAAGCTCGCGTTCATTGACGACTTCGACAAACTCGACGTTCACCCCTTCCGGAAAGCGCGGATCTTTCTCGACAAGCGGGCCGAGCGTCGTCACCGGCGCTTCGTCAATGTCCTCGACATAAAAAATGACGTGCGGGTTTCCCATCGAAACGGCGGTAATCGTATATTCGCGCCCGTTTACCACAAACGGCTCGGCGACCACCTGCGCCGCTTCCGGCCCGGCCATCGGAATAGCGCTCCGCGCGAGGCGCGGTTCGCCCATATCGACGGTCACGCTCGCTACCTTGCCGTTTTGGACAGCGACTTCCGCCTCGACAAGCCCGGAGAGCGTTTCAATCAAAAACGAGCGGCCGCGGACGAGGCCGTGCTCATACGCATATTTTGCCACGCAGCGCAAGCCGTTCCCGCAGTTTTTCCCTTCCGAGCCGTCGCTGTTAAAGATGCGCATTTTCACCGGCGCCTCATCGGACGGGCAAATGAGGATCAAGCCATCCGAACCGATGCCAGTGTTGACATCCGACACGCGGCGGGCGATCGCCGGCAACTCGTCTTCCGGCAACGTTTCCCGAAACAAATCGACGTAAATATAACTATTTCCTAACCCATGCATTTTCGCAAACGAAAACGATCGCACGATATGCCCTCCCAAAAAATTTTTCACCTTTTGCGTATATTGAATCCTTTGTGTGGACAAAATGGGAATATCCCCCGTTTTTTCATATACATTGAAGAGGATGCCGCTTGTAGGCATCCTCCTTTTTTCAGTCAAAACATCGGATTTTCTTCCAAATGTTTATAAATATTTTCCACCAGCTGCTCCGGCGTCTCACCGCTGACAAATTCGCCGTTGACGAGCGCAAACAACGTTTCCGCACAACGCGTGCAATAGCTTAAGCAGCTGTATTCGATGATGTCCAAATTCGGGTCTTTTTCAAGCATTTCCATTGCTTTGTACGACCCGCTCGCCAAGTTGCTGATGCAAAATTCTATGACCGGCAAAATCATCGCCTGTTCACCTTCCTGCTTCCCATCGTAGCCGTTTTGCGGCGCGGCGTCAACGGACATGCTCACGAGAAGGGCGCGGAAAAAGAGCGTCCCTCCAGTTTGAGAAAATCAAAAGCGCTGGCGCAAGGTTTCTCAAGTTGAGAAAAGGCGCAAGCGACGGCATGACGCTGAACGCACGACGCCGACCGCCGACAGGGAAGCCGCCATGCCGCTTCGGTTGAGCGCTCTCAGCGCCAAACGATGCGGTTTGTCAGCTTATGCGCCTCCAAGGCGGCCGTCCAGAAAAATTGTTGTTCTTTTGTCACAATTTCGCTATACTTTTTTATGTTTTGGCATTGGCGGCTTACGAAACTGGACACAAGCCTGCCGCATTCGCCAAGCGCCCAGCTCGCCGAAGCGCAGGCGGAGCAAATCGTCCAAGTGCTGCAAAAACGGTGGAACGGCGAAGAGCCGCCGAGCGAATTCCCGCCGATCAAGCTGAAAGGCATTCTCGGCTCACTCGGCAAAAAACACGGCTTCGGCCTCGTCGCGGACCGCCCGCTCACCGGACGCGTGCCGCGCCTGTTAAAGTCAGGCATTTTGTGGATGTACAAGTACCATCATGGGTATTAACCTGCTGAGCAGGCGGCCGCTTTGGCTTCCTGTTCATTCACGCCAACAAAAGCGGCGGAGGACTCCCCGCCTCCTCTTTAGATGGCGTTCACCTGCCGCTTACGATGAGCGGTAGCCGTATTTCTCCATTTCCGCATAAATCGACTTCAGCCGCGGATTGCCTTCGGCCACGACTTCCCCTTCCACGACCACGACAGGGTACACCCAATCTTCCTCAACGATCGTCTGCGCCAGTTTCCGCTTTGCCTCATCGTCAGCGGGCGGCGCGAAAATGTCGACGTACGTCATCACAAACGGCTGGTCGGGATATTTGCGGCGCAACGCAGCCTCGAGCCACTCATACGTTTCCTTCGACGACGGCAGCTGCACGCACGACGGACAAATGATGTCGGCCCCGTACACACAAATTTCAACCGGCTTGAATGTCATCGTTGTCATCCTTTGCGAAAACAAAATTTATCATTAGATTTTTTCCGCTACCATGATTATAATAAAAAATAGGGAAAGGAGTCGATGAAAATGACGGATCAAGAAATCAAAGAACAAGTACAAGAAGTTTTAGATAAACTCCGTCCGTTCCTGCTTCGCGACGGCGGCGACTGCGAACTTGTCGATGTCGAAGACGGCGTTGTCAAACTCCGTCTCCTTGGCGCATGCGGCAGCTGCCCGAGCTCGACGATCACGCTGAAAGCGGGGATCGAACGCGCCTTGTTTGAAGAAGTGCCGGGCGTCGTTGAAGTGGAACAAGTGTTTTAATGAAAAATCCGAACAGCGACCGCTGTTCGGATTTTTTTGTCGCCGGCGGGCGGACACCGTCCGCTTCCGGACGACCCCGAAAACCGGACTGCCGCTGGCGGTCAAGCTTCAAGCGCCAGCTTGTAGACGCGGCTGCCGCGCGGCTCGACGGAAAGACGCGCGATGTCGCACGTCGGAAAATGCGGGCGCAGCTGGTGCGCCAACCGCTCTCCTTGACCCGGTTCGGCAAAGACGAGCACTGTCGGCCCCGCCCCGCTCAGCGCCGCGCCGATCGCTCCGTATTCCTCGGCAAGCGTCTCGGCCCGCGCCAGCTCCGGAACGAGCGGTTTCCGGTACGGCTGGTGGAACAAATCGGCCGCCATCATCCGGCCGGCGAGCTTCCAGTTTTTCGTGAGCAAGGCGGCGACAAGGACGTTGCTGACGGCGCTTGCCTCGACGGCGCGCGCCCGCGGCCATTGGGCCGGCAGCTGTCCGCGCGCTTTTTTCGTTTCCAGTTCATAACCGGGGATAATGGCGACGATCTCCACATCAAATTCCGGCACACGGACGACATCCACCCCCGCTTCGCGGCAGCAGCCGATGACCAGCCCCCCGTACAGCGAGGCGCCGACATTGTCGGGATGCCCTTCATAGCGGGCCGCCCATTCCATCTTTTGTTCGCGCGACAGGCCTAGCTCGAGCAGCGCATCGGCGAGCTCCACGCCGGCGACGACCGCCGCTGCGCTGCTACCTAGCCCGCGCGTAAACGGAATGTCGCTGTACACATCGACCGCGCAGCTCGGCAGCCGCCGGCCGTGCGCGTCCGCCACCTTGTCCGCCACCTCGTACACCAAATTGTCCGTCCCGCGCGGAATGCCGCTGACTTCCGGTGTTTTGGGCGCAAACGACCACGCTTCCGCCAAGCGAACATCAAGCGTCAAGTAACGGTTGACGGCGAGCCCGATCGAGTCAAAGCCGGGCCCTAAGTTCGCCGTGCTGCCCGGCACGATGATTTTCAACATCTCGTCTTCTTTCATGTGCGGACAACCCCTTGCAAACGCTCCAAGACAGCTCGTTCATCATTCGGCAGCACGACCGGCTCAATCGCCGCCGTCTCCAAGGCGATGGCCGGGTCTTTCAAGCCGTTGCCGGTCAAAACCGCTACGACGAGGCTGCCGCGTTCGATTTCGTTCCGTTCGCGCTGTTTGATGACCCCGGCGATGGCCGCGCATGATGCCGGCTCGGCAAAAATGCCTTCCGTCCGGGCGAGCCGCTTGTAGGCGGCCAAAATTTCGGCATCGCTCACCTCATCGATTTTTCCGCGCGATTCGTTGGCGGCCTCGACCGCTTTTTCCCAGCTCGCCGGATTGCCGATGCGGATCGCCGTCGCCACCGTTTCCGGCTGTTCAATCACCCGGTTGCGGACGATCGCTGCCGCTCCTTCCGCTTCAAAGCCGCGCATTTGCGGCAACCCGGTCCCTTTGGCCGCATGGTACTCCTTAAACCCTTTCCAATAGGCGGTGATGTTGCCGGCGTTGCCGACCGGAATGGCGAGCACGTCCGGGGCGCGGCCAAGCTGGTCGCACACTTCGAACGCCGCCGTTTTCTGTCCTTCGATCCGGTGCGGATTGACCGAGTTGACAAGCGTAATCGGCGCCGTTTCGCTCAGGCGGCGCACCATTTTCAGCGCCTCGTCAAAGTTGCCGTCAATCGCGAAAATCTCCGCGCCGTACATCGCCGCTTGCGCCAGTTTGCCAAGCGCGATTTTCCCGTTCGGCACAACGACGAGGCAACGCATGCCGGCGCGCGCCGCATAGGCGGCCGCCGACGCCGACGTGTTGCCAGTTGACGCGCAAATGATCGTATGGCTTCCTTCCTCTTTCGCTTTCGCCACCGCCATCACCATGCCGCGGTCTTTAAACGAACCGGTTGGGTTCGCCCCTTCAACCTTGACATACAAGGTGATCCCAAGCTCTTCCGACAGACGCGGCAGCGGAATGAGCGGCGTGTTCCCTTCGCAAAGTGACAGCCTCGGCGTCGCCGCCGTAAGCGGCAAAAACTCGCCATAGGCGTCAAGCAGGCCGTTCCATGCCATTACCGTTTCTCCCCTTCCACCCGATACGAACTTTGGACGCGCTCGACGATTTCCAAATCGCCCAGCTGCTGCAAAATGTCTTCGTAGTCTTGCTGCGAGGCGTCATGCGTCACGATCACGATTTCCGCCAGACCGTTTTCTTTCAGCGGCAGCTGCAAAATTTTCTCAAAGCTCACCCCGCGCTGCGAAAACAGCGTCGTAATTTTCGTAAATGCACCGACTTGGTCTTTCACATGAATGCGCAAAAAGTATTTTGAGAAAATTTCCGCTGGCGCTTTCAATTGCTTTTCATATTGCGGGGCGACCGCGGAATGGCCGTTGACGCCAAGGCGCATGTTTTTCATCACCGCGACCAGATCGGAGACAACGGCTGTCGCCGTCGGCAGGCTGCCCGCCCCCGGCCCGTAAAACATCGTCTCCCCGACCGCTTCGCCATACACATAGACGGCGTTGTATTCGTTATGCACCGACGCAAGCGGGTGCGAATCCGGCAAAAACGTCGGCTGGACGCTCACTTCGACCTTCTGCCCGTCGCGCTGGGCGATGCCGATCAATTTCATCGTGTAGCCAAGCCGCTTCCCGTAGTTCAAGTCTTCCTCGGTCACTTCGGTGATTCCCTTCACTTGCACATCGTCCAAGTCGATGTCCATCGAAAAGCCGAGGCGGGCCAAAATCGCCATTTTTCGCGCCGCATCGAGCCCTTCCACGTCTGACGTCGGATCGGCCTCGGCGAACCCGAGCGCCTGCGCTTCCGCCAGCACGGCTTCATACGAAGCGCCGTTTTGCGACATTTTCGTCAAAATGTAGTTCGTCGTTCCGTTCACGATGCCCATGAGCTTGGTGATCCGGTCGGACGCCAAGCCGTCGACCAGGCTGCGCAAAATCGGAATGCCGCCGGCGACGCTCGCTTCATAAAACAAATCGCAACGGTGCTCCGCCGCCACCCGAAGCAGCTCTGAACCGTAGACAGCCATTAAATCTTTGTTCGCGGTCACCACGTGCTTCCCTTGGCGGAGCGCCCGCAACAGCCACTCTTTCGTCTCCTCGACGCCGCCCATCACCTCGATGATGACATTGATGTCCGGATCGTCGATCACGTCGGCGGCGCTTGTCGTCAATAATGCGGGGTCGACGGCGACATCGCGCGGCTTATGTACGTCCCGGACGAGGATTTTTTTCACCTTCACCGGACAGCCGACTTGGTGCATCAATTTTTCCTGGTGGTTTTCGATAATTTTCACCACGCCGCTCCCGACCGTTCCTAGTCCTAACAATCCGACCAAAATTGGTTTTTCCATGATTCCCGCTCCTTCTGTTTACGTACAGTAGACATTTGTATTTTTATAGTAGACATTATAAAAGACGATCAGCCATTTGGCAATGAAAAGTTTTACGACAGCTCGTTCACCGGGGTCAACGGCGACCGGCCTTCCAAGACAGCGATGATGTTGTCGCGCGCCAACGTCATCATCGCTCGCCGCGTTTCGTATGTGGCGCTGCCGATATGCGGCAACGCCACAACGTTCGGAAGCGACAGAAGCGGATGATCGGCGGCGACCGGCTCTTTCTCAAACACATCGAGCCCGGCAGCGGCGATCTCCCCTGCGACAAGCGCCTCATAAAGCGCCTGTTCATCAACGACCGCGCCGCGCGCCGCATTAATGAAAATCGCCGATGTTTTCATTTGCCGAAACGCCTCGCGGTTGAACAAATGGCGCGTCTCGCGGGTCAGCGGCGTCAAGCAGACGACAAAATCGCTCTCGGCAAGCAAATCGGCGAACGGGCGGTAGACGGCGCCCAGCTTCTCTTCCGCCTCCGGACGGCGCGAGCGGTTGTAATACAACACATCCATGTCAAACCCTTTCGCCCGCTTCGCCACCGCCTGCCCGATGTTGCCCATGCCGACGATGCCGATCGTTTTATGATGGACATCGGCGCCCGCCAGCAAAAACGGGCTCCAGCTTTTCCATTTTCCTTCTTTCAAAAATTCGGCTGCTTCGACAAGGCGGCGGGCAGTGGCGAGCAGCAAAGCAAACGTCAAATCAGCCGTCGTATCGGTCAGCACATCCGGCGTGTTGCACACAAGAACGCCGCGCTTCGTTGCCGCCGGCACGTCAATGTTGTCATAGCCGACGCCCATGTTGGCGACGACTTTAAGCCCTGAACCGGCCGCCAGCACGTCCTCGTCGATCGGGTCGGACACCATCGGCAAAAGGGCCGCCGCCTTTTTCGCCTCTTCCACCAACACCTCGTGCGGCACAGCCACGTCCTCATGCGGCCACATGCCGACCTCGGCGACGGCGGCGAGCGGGGCGATCACCTCCTCCGGCAGCTTTCGCGTCACAAAGACGTACGGTTTCGTCATGAAACAGCCCTCCATCTCATTTTTTCTAAATCTTATCACAACTCCAGCTGAAAAAAACGGGAAGTTGTCCGTTCCGGTGGTTCGGAAAAGTCGGCACTCGTTCGTTGCGGACAAAAACGAAGACCCCCTGTCACGGAAAGAAAACAGGCCCCCATTCGCTTCGGCTGAAAAAAAACAGGGTGTTTCCTTTCTATAAAAAGGAAAATCACCCAGACCTGCTTCAGCTGAAAAAACGGGAAGTTTCTTCCCCCTCATGGCGCCGGCGGCAGCCATTCAACGGCCGGCAGCCGGATATGGTTGGCGATGCCGGCGATCTCAGCAAATGACGCCAAAAACTGCTCATACTCGCGCGATGCGTCAAGCAACTGCCGCAGCGCCCGTTCCTGCCTCGCCTGCTCTTCGCGGTCCGCCGTCGTATAATACGCCTCGATGCATTCAAAATACGGAAGCGGAAACAGCAGGCGCGCATAAACCAGCCGCCAGGCAAACGACGACAGCGGCGCCAAATGACCGTAATCTTGGAAGAACTGCCGCACTGCCCGTTGACAGCCTAGCCCACGCTTGTTGTACAAATGGCGCACCCATTCCGCCAAATCGCGGGCGCAATGGTCGTACACCCAATCGAGCGGCAGCTTCGCCTCCGTTCCTTCGACCCAGCCGGCTTGCGGCAGGCGCTCATGACAAAACGCCGCATAATCGACGCGCAGCGGTTCGTCGTCGAGCTCTGTGTCAGCCACATATTGCACGGCGTTTTCCGCCAATCCTAAATAGTACGGGAACGATTCAAGAAACAGGCGGTCAAACGGCGATGCCGGCCCCGCTGCCATCATGTTCGCCCAAAACGCCTCCATTTGGTCGATTCGCTTCGCCCACAGTTCGCGCCATTGGCCGATGCGCCGGCAGGATGTGATCGGCAGCGGGCAAGAGCGCCCGTATTCATGCATGAGCGCCAGTTCGCGGCCGAGCGAACGAAGGCGGGCGGCCGGAAGCGGCGCGCGGAGGAGGACGAACGGCTGGCCTTGGCAGGGGGCAATATACGTCCCATGTTTCGTTTTGACCAGCTCCCCGACGCCGTCCACCCCTTTCGCCCGCAAATAGCGGCTCATTTGCTGACGCTCTTCCAGCTCCGCCTCGCTCCGCCCATCCGCCGGCACGATGAGAAACCGCTCTTGTTTATGCCAAACGACCGTAGACGCTCCCCGCTGTTCCATCCGTCCGACGCGCATGTCATATTGCTCATATACCCATGTTTCCATGGCCGCTCCTCCTTTGTCTTTTTGGCTTGCATTCTTCCTCCCTCCATGTCGTCGCCGCCCCGATGCCGCCCGGACGGGAACGGACTTTTGCGCGCTGATTCCCGGGCCCATAGCCGCGGCAAGGGCAGCTATTGTTTATATATGACAGCAGGCGTCAAAAAAACCGATGAGCATTTTTCTTTATACGAAGGATACATTCATGGCATGATAACGTATATATAACAAACGACTTTTTCAAAAGAATGGGTGACAAACCATGACCAAACCGGATATGAACAACCTTGAACAAACCGCCCGCCGATGGCTCGAGGAGCGGGGGGTGACGGTGGAAAAAATTGCGGAGCTTGTTTATTATTTGCAATCGAAATACCATCCGGATTTAACGATGGACGAATGCATTGAAAACGTCAACCGCGTCATCTCGAAACGCGAAGTGCAAAACGCGATTTTGACCGGCATCCAGCTCGACAAGCTCGCCGAGGACGGTCGGCTTGACGAGCCGCTGCAATCCATCATCCGCCGCGATGAAGGGTTGTACGGGGTGGACGAAATTTTGGCCCTTTCGATCGTCAACGTGTACGGATCGATCGGGTTTACGAACTACGGTTATATCGACAAACAAAAACCGGGCATTTTGCAATATTTAAATGACAAATCAACCGGCAAATGCAACACGTTTTTGGACGACATCGTCGGCGCCATCGCCGCGGCGGCATCCAGCCGCCTCGCGCATCGAGCCGCCAACACCGAGTGAGCGGCGGCGCGAAGCATCCATGCAAAAGACGAAATAGCAGCACCCCTCAAGCCAAACACGATTTGTTGGTTCGCATCGATGGCTTTGTTGCTGCACCCGGTCATGAGAAAGGGTGCCCCGAGCCTTTCGGGACACCCCTCTTGCTTTACAGGCGCTCCATCCATTCGCGGAGCGAATCAGCCGTATAGGTCGGCTGCCGTTCGTAGCGGGCGAGCATCTCTTTCGTCGTGACGCCCGTATGGACGAGCAGCGTATCGATGCCCGCGTTCATGCCGGCTAAAATATCCGTCTCGTAATAGTCGCCGATCATCAACACATCTTCCTTTGGAACACCAAGCACTTTAAGCGCCTGCTCCATAATGATGTTTTCCGGCTTGCCGATAAACGTTGGCTTCACTTGCGTCGAAACGGCGACGACGGACGTGATGGCGCCGTTGCCCGGCAGCAGCCCGCGCTCGGTCGGCAAGGCGATGTCGCCGTTTGTCGAAATGAACATCGCCCCGTTACGGACGGCAAGGCACGCGATGGCAAGCTTTTCGTACGTCAGCTGGCGGTCGATGCCGATGACCACCACGTCTGCGTCCTCCCCAGCGAAGCGGAACCCTTTTTCCGCCAACGCGGTGCGGATCCCTTCCTCGCCGATGACATAAACGGACGCGTCCGGCTTTCGCTCAAAAATGTAGTTCGCCGTCGCCTGGCTTGTTGTGAAGACATGCCTCTCTTCCGCCGGCACGCCGAATGAGCGCAATTTTTCCGCCACTTGCGCCGGCGTGCGCGACGAGTTGTTCGTGACAAACAAATACGGAAGGCTGCGGCGGTGCAGCTCGTTCACAAACTCGCGCGCCTCGGCGATGCATTCTGTGCCGCGGTACATTGTCCCGTCCAAGTCAAGCAAATAGCCTTTGTATCGTTTCAACGGTTGTCAGTCTCCTTTCCATCCATCGATTCGCTGCCAAACGCCGATTCGCTGCCAAACGCCGACACCGAGCCGAGCTCGCTTTCCAAGTAATGGCGCACCGCCTTCGGGTACGCCTCAAGCGCCGGCAGCTGTTCGTTCAAATCCGCGAGCAGTTTCGCGTGATCGACGTTCGTATAGTTTTGGACGAGCGCTTTCCGGTGGGCGATGAACGCTTTCAGCCGCTCGCCGTCCTCAGCCGAAATCACCTGCTCGTCAGTCAAAATGTCAATAATGTCGTTATAGCTCCCCGGGTCGCGCATAATAAAGCCGTCAATCATCGCGTTGCCGACATCGAGCACCGCCTCGATGAGGACATGAGCGATCCGCTCGAGCGCCAGCTGCTCAAGCGCGCCGTCCCAGTGGCGCTGCGCTTTGTAGTGCGCCATCAGTTGCTCCATGCAGCGAAGCCGCTCTTCCAATTTGTTTCGGTCGACAAAATACATGGCTCGTCCTCCTTTTTTCTTCCCCGCCTTCCTCCCTTTTTCGCCGTTCGTCTGCTATGATGGACATAGGCGAAAAATAGAGGGGGGAATGGAGATGAGTGAACGGTTTTACTTATACGATGATACGATCGAGGCAGCGGTCCGGTTCGTCAGCTTTGTCGGCGAGCGGCAGCGGTTCGATTTGGCGTTAATTGAAAATGACCGCTTTTATGGGAAATATTTGGTGCTGGATTTGCAAAGCAACCGGTTTGCCATTCTTGGCCGCGACGATTTGGAGGAGCCGGGCTATATCGAACGCGCCTATGCACTCAGCGAACAAGACGCCGATGAGCTGCGCGCCTTTTTGGACGAATGCCTTTCATAACCTTCCTCGGTTTTGGACATCTTATGAAACACCCCCGACAGCAAGGAAGGTGAGACGAATGGCGGAACGAGAACAATATGCCGACTTTTCCGTCGTCGAAAAACAGCGCAACTTTTTAACCGCCGAAGAATTCCCGGAAGGTCCGTACGGCTCGCCGCGCCGCGATGACGCCCTGGTCGAGAACAAAAGCACGCCGTGGAAGGAAGGGCAGCGCCATTACAGCGCCTTCAACTATGAGTTCAAATCGTTTCACCAAAACATTCCAAGGCGCGATCCGGCCTCCCATCCGCCGCACGACGACCCGCGCCAAAGCGAGCAGTTTCCATACAACGAAGGCGAATGACGTGCGACCGCCCGGCAGCGGGCGGCTGCCGCCTTTACCGCTTCACCTTGCGCAACACAAAATAGGCGCACCCAAAATTGCAATATTCATACAAATACTCGGACAGCGTGCTGATTTTCGTATCATACGTCGCCTTTTGGTTATGGTCATCGAAAAACCCGCGCAGGCGAAGCTGATTGTATCCCCAATCGCCGACAATGTAGTCGTACTTCCCTAAAATATCGGCGTATCGGGCGCGAAACGCCTCTTCGTTAAACGCGTTTTTGACGTTTTCAACCAGTTCATAACAATAGTTGTTAACGCAAATCACCGCTCTCACCTCGCCTTTCCACTTTCATCATAAACGATGAACCGCACCCAATCAATTACTATTATCAAACAGCGAACCGCGTGCCACCCTAAAAGCGAGGGGGGGCTGACGATGAACCGATGTTGGATCGCCGCCGCGTTCGGAACGGCGATCGCCCTGGCCGGCTGCGCGCAGACGGCGCAGGACGAAAACACCGACGTCTACAAACGGAGCGGCAATACGATCAATGTGACCGACCGCAATGAGCTGTACAACGAAAATGGGGTGCCAAACGGCGATGACACGCCGATGAACAACTTCGGCTACGTCCGCCATCAAAAAAGCCCGATCCTCGGCGATGCAAACGGCTATAACGACATGCCGTCGTTCAACCGCGAGCAAGCCGCCGATTTAATCAGCAAACTGTGCACGCAGCTACCGGGCGTCAACGATGTCGCCACGCTCGTCACCGATGAAGAGGTGCTTGTCGTCTATGACGCCGACACAAAAAATCGGCAGCAAACCGCCGACCAAGTGAAAAAGACAGCGCTGTCCGTCGTTCCCCGCTACTACCATGTGTATATCGCCGACAATCCACAGCTGATGAAAGACATTGAGCGCTTCGGGCTCCTTGATTCGAACGCGCGCAATATCGACCAACTTCTCGATGCCACGATTCAGCGGATGTTGAAATATCCGCAAGGGAAAAAGCTGAGCGACGGGGAAAATGAAAACGGCGAAATGATCAACGAGACAAACGACCACCTCGACCGTGACTTCCGCGACGGCACGCCGCGGCCGACGCCGGCCGGACGGTAGCGAAAGAAAACGGTCTGCCTGTTTCTTAAAGAGGCTCGACCGTTTCTTTTTTCCGGCAACAAAAGCCGCCAGTCAAAGTGTTTGCCGCCTGGGCGCGATGCCCGCATCTCCCCTCGCAGGCTGTTTGGCGGCAGCGAGGGGGGCGGACGCCGGCTTTGACTCCGCAAGCCCGGGCGCCTGCCATCTTCACGCCTTCAGCTGCCGCGCTTTCGCCGCTTCGTTCACCTGCTCGTCGGCATGGTACGACGAACGGACGAGCGGACCGGCCTCGCAATGGCTGAACCCTTTGCTCAGCGCGATTTCTTTCAGCTCTTGGAATTCGTCCGGATGGTAATATTTGACGACTTTCAAATGTTTTTTCGTCGGCTGCAAATATTGGCCGATCGTCAAAATGTCGACATGGTTGGCGCGCAAATCGTCCATCGCTTCG